>CAVXYP010000010.1:0-640583 GCA_963766035.1 uncultured Actinomycetota bacterium
CTGCCCGGCTTGCCCCGACGTCGCCATAGGGCGAGCATCTCGGCAAGGGTCATGTCGAAGTTGGAGTCGGCGGGCGCGCACTTGTACAACTCCTGATCGCGGGTTACCCGGAAGCCACCTAGTCGCGCGTGGACCCGGGCCCCGGCCTCTTCCTCGTTGTATCCGGCCTTGGTCATTGTCTTGATGAGGTTGATCACGGTCTGCTTCTTTGCGGTTTCCAAGAGGTCATCGAGGTAGAGTTGGTCCTTGACTCCCGCGTAGATCGTGTACCAATTTTCTCGCCAGCCGCCGAAAGCATCGACTGCGAACTCCGGTCCACCGTCTCTGTCGACAGCGTTGAGCCTCGAGCCGCGATTGTCGCGGCGTCGGTTGCCGCCAAAGAACTCGGCCTTGACCGGCCGGAGCTCCGAGAAAAGCACCCGCATCGCGTCGGGCGTGAAACGCCAGAAGTCGGCTGGTGCGCCGTGGTAGAAGTAGCTGAAGGGAGCGGCGTGGTACATCAGACCGCCAGGCTTCAGGAGCCGAACCAGGTTCTCAGCCGCGAGCCAGGGCTTATTGATGTGCTCGACACCGACGTGGAGAAAATCGCATCGAATTGCTCTGCATCAAGGTGGTCGGCCTGTGTCGCATCAGTCACGAGCACGTTGTCGACCTCATCGTCCGGATACAGCGACATGAACGTGACGTCGTAGCCGGGGATTTCGGCCACGAGTGACTTGTACACCCCCCCGATCTCGCAGATTCGACCCGACTTGATGCCCAAGTCATGCAACTGCTGTCCCAAATCGCGACGCATCATCGACCGGAAGTCGTCGCCACTCCGGCGGCTATACCGCGTCGACTCTGCATCGATCAGGTCGGCGATCCACTGGCGCGCAGTGGCTAGTTCCTCGTCGCCAGGATGAACTGCTGCCAGCCGATCCAGGGTCGCGCGGATGTCACTGAGACTAGGCGGCACGGCCATTGGTAGCAGTCTCCCGAGGTTCATGTCGTCAAAGCCTGCGCCAGCATACGTGCAGCTGCGTTTGGATGATCCTGGGCACCGTGGTGGCGAGGAGTCTGCGTAGTCGTCAATGTTCGTTAGGGGTCGTTGGGTGCGATGCGTTCACAGAACTCGCGGAGGCGACGTTCTGGGACGCATGTGGGGAGAACCGCCGTAGCGGGCGGATCCACCGGTGCCAACTGGGTAGCGCAGGGCCTGGGCATGGCGCCCGCCCCTATTGAGTTCGACGTAGGGCTAGCGCCCTGCACTCTCTCCCTCCCACCATTGTCGCGTGCCGGGAGCACTGAGGTGGTCGACACCCGAACGAGCGGACTAGGGCCACTGGCCAAAACGAGCAGCTCGAGGTGTTCCGGCTGCTGGTCGACCGACGCCGGTCGATCGGCGAGGAGCACACCCGCATTTGCAGCGACTGAGACTCGCCCAGGAGCCGCTCGACCGCGGTCCCGGCCGCGACTTCCGCCGCCTCCTCCACCCTGGCTCGCACCTGATCCAACGTCGACGCTGCGCAATTGCGCAAGTGAAGGGAGGGATGCCGCTGACCTGCGGAAACAGGCGATACCCCCTGCCAACGAGTAATCGATGGGGGTGCGGAAATGGTGATGTCTGGCGTCCAGCCTCGTCCGTATGAGTGCCGGTCACAACACACCGCAATGGTCGCCGACGGCGATGCTCGACGCGTCGGCAAACGGCGACCTGGCAATGGCAGCAGACCGACTTGCGCGGCGAAGCATCCCGGCTTTCCGTGTGTACCCGGTGGCAAGCAGCCGCTCACTGCCCGAGGGTTCCATGACGCGTCAACCGATCTCGAACGCGTACGCGAGTGGTGGCGACCGAAACCCTGCTGCGAACATCGGCATTCCGACTGGACTGCGTTCGAGCGTTCTCGTAGTCGATGTCGACGTCCATGGCGCCAACAGCGGATTCGGCGCCTTAGACCGCGCTCGATCAGCTGGGCTTGTCGACGCGTGGGACTGGCTGATCCGCACACCGTCGGGTGGTCTGCACGCCTACTTCCCCGCAGTCCGCGGTGTCGAGCAGCGCTGCTGGCAGGTGGCGCGGGCACACATCGACTTCCGCGGCGACGGCGGCTACGTGATCGCACCTCCGTCGTGGATCACGGTCGACGGTGAAAGTCGGCGGTACGAGGTCATCGCGGTCGCCCAGCACAGGCCGCGTCGCCTCGACGCGGCTCGGCTTCGCCGGTTCTTGGATCCGCCACGGCTCGGCCCGCCCCCAAGGTCGGTGCCTTCGCTGGGCGCGCGGCCCGACAAGCTGGCGGCGTGGGTTGCCGGCCGTCCAAAAGGGTCCCGGAACCATGGGCTGTTCTGGGCGGCGTGCCGAATGGCCGAGGTCGGCCATGGGTACGACGCAACGCTCTCGGTGCTCAGTGACGCGGCGCGCGTCGCGGGCCTGCCCGACCGCGAGAGCGAGACGACCATTTCAGTCGGCGCACCGGATCGCCTCCCGTCTCTCCCCCGGTTGTGGTGGCCCACGCCGCTCTGCGGGAGCCGCAGAGGCGGTGCGCCTGTGAACACCGACTACGAGTACCAGCGCTGGACCCATCCCGCGGTAAGACGTGTGGGGGATCCGGAGAAGGTCGGACCCGAGTCGCCGTCGGTTGGGGGCGGGCGTTCGATCGCCTGGGTACGGCCGAGCGAGCTCGCGACGACTGTCGCGGCGCCGGCATTCCGGCGCGGTGCCGATCTCCAGTCCGAGGTACTTCGACGCAGACGGCGTACCCCCATAGCCGCGAGCCGCAGCGGACGGCGGGTCGCGCGCTCCGCGATCGGCCGGACTGCACCGGCGGCTCCCAGCACGGAAGGTCTCGGGCTGTGACCGCGACTTCACCTGCTCCGATGGCCTGCGTATCGCGATCGGACGGATCCTGAGACGCTGCGCTTGTCCGCTGATCTGGTCGATCGGGACTTCACCCCGATCAGCTGTGGGTCGCCAACGCCACCCATGTCGCGACCTGGTCTGGCCCGACTTGCCTGGCTTTCGTCTCGCGGTCCTCGGGTCGTTCGTCGTACTCACCCTCCTCGCCGCGGCACTGGACATCACCGACCAGTTCTCCGTAAGCATCGATCGCGCAGCCGGGACGGACATGCAGGCGACCGGCGACCGTCCACAAGATTCATCCACCCACGATCCGCTGTTGGAGATCCGAACCAGCGGGTGATCTAGGCACGTCGGCGACCCGGGATGTGGGGGTCCATCGCAGCCAGGGAAGTCGCACTCGACAGGGAGCGCGCGGTAGGCCGGGGCGTGTTTGGATATGTGCCGCGGGTTCCGCGCATTCATCGGGGATCCGTCTCCCCACTGCAGGATTGCTATCGCGTAGCCGCGATCCGCCGCAGCCGCCGGACAGTCGGCTGATTCAACCCGGTCAGTTGCACCACGTCCGCCACCGCGAGTCGCTCGCCCACGAGCCGCTCAACCGCGGTGCCGGCCGCGATCTCCGCCGCCTCCAACAACCGCTCAGCTTCGGCTCCGGCCTCCCTCGCCAACTCGACGTCCACAATCGCCTCATCGATCCGTTGCTCCCTGGCCAACAGCTCAGGGTCCAGCCGGCGCCGGCGCTCCCGCGCCGCCTTAAGCCGGCGTTCCCGGGCGCGGTCACGACCGGCTTGCGCTCGTTCAGCCGTGCTCACTGGCAACCACCTCTTCCTTGATCCGAGATCGCGGCCAAGATCACCGCGACGCCTTCACCAGCCAGAAGCAACGCCACCCCCGGTCGAACGGACACTCCGCGCGCGACCTCTTGGACCCCCGTCAAGGCGAGAGCCTCAGTCGTTCACCATCGCGAAGCGGACCCCTCACCTGCCTCGCACCCCATGCACTGTCGGTTCTTCTGTAACGTTTCGTAACACATCAGGCGTACATTCGGTTCCATGAGGAACGTCAGTCGGCGCGTCGAGAAGGCGATCCGCGCCCGCGACGAGCTGCTCGCGCAGCGGTGGTTGGAGGCCAACCAAGCGGCCACCTGCGCCGGGCCAGGATGTAGCAAGCCGCTGCCGACGGCCATCCCGGGCAGCGAGCGCGGCCGCATTCGCACGTGGTGCTCCGATGCGTGCCGCCAGCGGGCGTATCGCGCGCGGAAGAAGAAGGCGGAATCAATGCCGTCGGTAGAGGCGTCCGGGCCGGCAGCGATCGCGCCGGCGCCGGCGCACTCCACCGACGACTGCATCGTGGCCGTGCTCGAGTCCCCAGATGCTGTCGCCGCCGTTCTCGACGTGGTGCGGCGTGCCCTCCACGACGGCAGGTTGGACCACCCTCAGTACGTCGATGTGCAGGGCGCGGTGGTCGCATTGGTCGAGGAGGTACGTGCGCCGCGGGTATAGGCGGCCACCCCTTGTTGAAAATGGTCGTCGTTGACTGTCCGATCCGCGTCGTTCGTCGTTGCTGTCCGAAACATGGGCCGGAACGCCAACGTGGTCGGCCTCCATGTCCAGGAGGATGAAGTGAGATGAACATGTCAGCTCGCGACGACGGCCAGCTCGGCCTGTGGTCGATGCCGGTAACCGAGAAGAGCGCTACGACGACAGCACGCCCGCGGCCGAGCGCCCGCCGGGAGCCGAGCGCGCGTCGCGGGTCGGCTCCGCCCGTGCCGGCGTCGGACTTGATGGACGAGCGCAAGCTGTGGGGCATCGACGACGTCGCCGACTACCTCGGCGTTCCCGTCCAGACGGTCTACGGTTGGCGGCACAAGAGCTACGGGCCGCCCGCGATCAAGGTCGGGAAACATCTGCGCTGGCATCCCGCCACGGTCATCGCTTGGGCGAAGCAGCAGGAGCGTCCGAGGGGCTGACGCGGGCGCCAGCGGCGTCCTCGAAGGTGTCGACCGCCTCGAGGTAGGTAGCCGTGTAGAGCCGTCCGAGTGATGTGCCCCGGTCCGTGGAGGTGCACCAGAACAGGCCCGCCACCCACATCGCGAAGTCGCGGAACCCCCGCGACCCGAGTCAGACGAGCAGGCTGCGTCCCGTCTCGATCAGCGCGGCACTGGCCCGCTCAGCCTTCTTCTGCGCTGGTGTTGATCGAGACGGTCGAGTAGTGGGCGGCGTCCTTGAGGTCGAGCAGCGTGCTGAGGTGCTTGCTCGGCTTGTCGTCGGCAATGGGGCTGCGAAGCAACCCGATCGCGCTGCCATGGTCCTCACGACGCCACCGCTCGCCGACTGCCCCTGCCCCGATCGCGCGCGCAGCCAAGGTTCCCGCCAGGACGTAGCGCGACACGGCCAGCATTCCGGCGTAGGTGTCGTCGTTGTCGGAGCCGACGAGCTCGCCGGCCTCGTGGCACTGTCGGGCGTAGTTGAGGCGCTGCCGACCCTGTACGTGGTCGAACCCCTCCGTCCTGCCGTGCTCGTAACCGACCTCAGCGAACCGTGGCAAGCCCGCTGACGAAGTCTTCGAGATCACAGGTCCGGACCCTGCGGCATCCGTCGACCTTGACCGCCGGCAGGGCGCCAGATGCGATCAGCTCGTAGACCTTCGCTCGGCTCACGCCCAATCGCGCGGCAACCTCGGGGATCTTGATCAACAGTGCCTCCATGGCTCCTCCTGGGTTCGCGACGAACGTGGCCGCTCACAGCGAAAAGCAACCCGGCGTGGACCAATTCGGACACCTCTGGGCGGACGAAGAAGAGCCCCAACCTGGTGCTGGCCGCTCCAGTCGGCATCGATCAGTGGCTTCTGATTCCACCCCAAGCCACCGATGTCCGCCCAAGTACAGGCATGTCGAACGACGCTCGCCACGGCAATGTCTGCGGACACGTTGCGGACAAGTGGTCTGCCGACACGGCAAAGGCCGCTTCCGGAATTCTCCGGAAAACGGCCTCTGACCTGGCGTTTCTCTTTGTAGCGGGGGCAGGATTTGAACCTGCGACCTCTGGGTTATGAGCCCAGCGAGCTACCGAACTGCTCCACCCCGCGTCGGTGAACCCAACGTTACTGGATGGGGTGAAGCGGCTCCAAATCGATACCGCGCGATCCGGGTCATCCCTCGGGGGTCGCGTCGTCGGTCGGCGCGTCCGTCGATTCTTCGGTCGCGTCGCCCTCCGCCGGAGCCTCGCCGTCGCGCTGGTCAGCGAGATCGAGTGCATGGCCGAGGGCGTCACGGGCCTCCTTCTGGAGGCGGCCCCACTCCTCGAAGTCGCCGTTGGCGTACGCCTCGTCGGACCTGTCGAAGAAGTCCTGCGCATCGCGCAGGGCGTCGGCGATCTGCTGGTTGAGGTTCCCCTCACCGCCAGGTCCTTGGCCGGGTGGGTCCCCGTCGCCGGGGCCGTCGCCCGGCGGCTCGTCGTCGATGTCGACGCCGAGCGCGTCAGCAAGGGCACTCGGGATGTCGCGGTCGATGCCGACGTCGGAGCCGTAGCGGACGATGACGTACTGCAGGATCGGGAAGCTCGAGTCGGCGTTCAACCGCAGGGCGTAGACCGGCTGGATGTAGATCAGGCCGTCGTCGACGGGCACGGTCAGCAGGTTGCCGAACACCGGCGGGGTGTCCGCGACGACGAAGGGTTGCAGCTTGGCGCGCACGCCGTCGTCGTTCTGCATGTCGTTGGCCGCGATGCCAGGGCCGGGGGCTCCCTCGTCGGTCATCTCGAGCAGGTCGATCTGTCCGAACTCGCCGGACCTGGCGTCGGAGTTGACCGAGATGTAGGACGCCAGGTTGCCGCGCCCGCGGGGCACGAAGACCGACGTCAGTGACCAGTCGCTGCCGCCTTCGTCGTTGCGCGTGAACAGCCGGTACGGCGGCTGCTGGCTGGTGTCCACCTCGGGGTCGGTCGGCACCTCCCAGCGCTCGTCACCCTGGTAGAACTGGTCGGCCTCGGTCACGTGGTAGCGGGCGAGCTGGTAGCGCTGCACCTTGAACAGGTCCTCGGGGTAGCGCAGGTGCTCGAGCAACGACTCCGGGATCGCCGACTTCGGCTGGACGGTGTCGGGGAAGGCCTGCATCCAGGTCTTGAGGATGGGGTCCTCCTCGTCCCACGCGTAGAGGTTGACCGTGCCGTCGTAGGCGTCGACGGTTGCCTTCACCGCCGACCGCACGTAGTTGATCTCGTCGGTCGGGATCGTCTGCAGTCCCGTGTTGGTCTGCAGCGAGTCCTCGATCATCGACTCGAACGACTCGCGCTCGGAGTTCGGGTAGCGGTCGGTCGTCGTGTAGCCGTCCAGGATCCACTGGATCCGGCCGTCCACGATCGCCGGGTAGGGGTCGGTGTCCAGGGTCAGCCACGGTGCGACCATCTCGACGCGGGTCGCCGGATCGCGGTTGTAGAGCACCCGCGAGTTGCTGTTGACCCGACCCGACAGCAGGAAGTTGGTCTCGCCGAACTTCACGGCATACATCAGCTGGCGGAACGTGCTGCCGATGTCGACACCGCCCTTGCCGTCGTACGTCGTCTCCGACTCCACGACGTCCGAGGCGTCGTCGGCGGTGTCCGCATCGTCGAGCTCCAGGCTGAGCTCGACGTCGTCCGAGTCGTCCGACGCCTTGCCCACGACCGAGTACTCCGGGCTCTGCTCGCCGTAGTAGATCCGGTCCTCGAACTCGTTCTCGGACAACACGTTCACGGAGTCCTGGATGCCCTCGGCCCACACGATCCGGTCGTCGGCCTCGTCGCTCGAGACGCCGTTGCCGTACGCCGCGATGAGGCCTTCGCCGTGGGTGTAGACCGTGTGCAGGTTGGACCAGTTCTGGTCGGAGTCGTCGATGCCGGACTGGTCCATCTCCCGCACGCCGAGAACCAGCGGCGTCTCCTTCATCTCACCCGTGTTCGGATCCGCGACGTCGTAGCGGTCGACATCGAGGACCGGGGACACCGAGTAGTAGAGCCGCGGCTGCTGACGCTGCTCGAAGGTCTGGAAGACCTGCTTCGGGTCGACGACCGGGACCTCGAGCAGCTGGCGGTTCAGCACGCCGGCGTTCGGGTCGTCGGGCGGGACGCCCGAGATGTCCGTCGGCTCCACGTCCGCGATGTCATACGCCGTCCTCGTGGCGTCGATGTTCCGCTGGATGTAGGACTCCTCCTTGTCCGCCTCCGTCGGCTTGACCTGGAAATTCTGGACGATCGCCGGCCAGATCATGCCGAGCAGGATCGCGGAGAGCACCAGCAGCGCGAGCCCGACGGAGGGCAGCTGCCAGGTGCGCCGCCAGATGTTGAGGAAGAAGAGCACGGCGCAGATCAGCGCGACACCCATCAAGATGTTGCGGGCAGGCAGCAGTGCGTTCTCTCCGGTGTAGTTCATGCCGGTGAAGAGGCTGTTCTCGTTGGTCACCAGGTCGAACCGGTCGAGGTAGTAGTCGACGCCCTTGGCCAGCACGAAGATGCCGAGCAGCGCGGAGAACTGCACCTGCGCCGCGCCCGACAAGCGGTCGTGCGGCACCTGCAGCCGGATGCCGCCGTACAGGTAGTGGACGACCGCGGTCGCGATGACCGCGACGATCGAGGCGGCCATCATGAAGTCGACGACGTAGTGCCACCACGGCAGGCTGAAGACGTAGAACCCGATGTCCTTGTTGAAGTACTTGTCCTCCTCGCCGAACGGCTGGGCGTGCCGCCAGAGCAGGTAGGTGCGCCAGTGACCGATGGCGGAGGTGCCGGCGAACAGGCCGACCACGATGGCGACGCCGCCGAGCAGCCAGGTGCGGATCGGGGTGACGGCATCGCGATAACGGTCGACGCTGTTGTCACCGCCGGGGATCCGGAACAGGGGCCGGAACCGGTAGGCGAGGTACATGTTGACCGCGACCGCGGCACCCATGAACACGCCGAACACGAGGAACAGGCCGATGCGGGTCCACAGCATGGTGCTGAAGACCTGGCCGTAGCCGACCTCGTCGTACCAGAGCCGGTCGGTGTAGATCGACGCGAAGGTCGTCAGCGCGAAGAACGCGACCACGAGGACGACGCCGGTGATCACCAGCGCGCGGGCGCGCCCACCCGGTCGCCGGGTGTCGACGTCGCCTGGCTCGTCGTCGAACAGCTCGCTCACGGTGTCTCCCCTGGTTTGGCCTGGTTGGCCTGGTTGGCCTGTCTCGCCTGTCTCGCCTGTTTCGTCCATGTCGTCCATTTCGTCGGTCTCGTCCTCAAGTGTGGCGCGGAGCAGGGCGAGCAGGCTCGGAACCAGCTCGGCGCCCCCCATCACCGACGGGTCCTCGTCGTGGGCGCGCAGTCGTACGGCGCAGTACGTCGCACCGTGCCGGGTCACGCCCGCCACGATCCGGACCTCCTGCCGGTCGGGGTGCTCACGGGCGAACTCCGCCGCCTCCGCCGGGTCGTCCGGGATCTGCGCGTCGGCAGCCGGCGGCAGCACCAGCCGCTCGACGACCGCCGCGCACCCGGCGACCGAGGCCGGCCAGGTGATCGTCGGCAACAGTTCCTCGAGCTCCTGGTCGCCGGTCAGCTCCTCCTGCTCGACCGGGGTCAGCGAGCCGCGCTCCCGCGACTCGTCGAGACCGAGCGCCGCCGCGAGAGCCGGCTCGTGCGTGACCAGGTCGGCGGTGTCGACGAGGGCATAGAGGCGGGCCGGCTGGTCCCAGCCGACGCCTGCCTGGTGCTGCTCGATCTCCAGCACGGCGGCGGCGAGCGCCGGGTCGGTCGCGAGCTCGAAGTCCATGTCGCCCCGCTCAGCAGCTCGGCAGCTCGGCGTCGCGGTCCTTGTCCCAGGACTCGAGCGCCTGGAGTGCCTCGTGCATCGACGTCGCCCTGACCATCGTCAGGTCGGGGTCGAGATCCTTCACGTCGTCGCAGTTGTCCTTCGGCACGAAGAACAGCTCGGCGCCGGCGTCCTCGGCTGCCGCGATCTTCTGCTCGATGCCACCGATCGGGCCGACCTTGCCGTCCTCGGCGAGCTCACCGGTGCCGGCGATGATCTCGCCGTCGGTGAGCGAGCCGGGCGTCAGTGTGTCGTAGATCGCGAGCGAGAACATCAGGCCGGCGCTCGGGCCGCCGATGGAGGGGTCGACCTTGATGGAGACCTCGAAGGGGAAGTCGTAGCCGGTGCCGAGGCTGATGCCGATGCGCGGCTGCTTCTGGTCCTCACCCTGGACCTCGACCAGGCGCGGCTCGATCTCGACAGTGAGCTTGCGGCGGTCGCGCTCGATCATGAGCTCGACAGGGTCGCCCGCGCCGTGCTGCTCGACCGCCTCGACGATCTCCTCACCGGTCTTGACGGGCACACCGTCCACCTCGAGGAACTTGTCGCGCACCCGGAGCTTTCCGAAGGCGGCGCCGTTCTCGTCGACATGGGCGACCTGGACCGCGTCGGACGGCACCTCGTAGCCGAGCTCTCGCATCGCGACCGCGATCGCTGTGTCCTGCGAGGTGATCATCGACACCGCGCCCTCGCGCTCCTCGTCCTCGGCCGTCTGGTCGGGCGGGTGCGCGATGTCGTAGGGGATCACGGCCCGGTCGCTGTCGAACCAGGCGCCGAGCGCCTGGAACAGCGACTGCTGGTCGTCGCGGGCGGTGGACCGGACGGTCGTGAACCGGATCTCGCCGTCGTCGCGGTAGACCTGGTGACCGGCCACCTGGATGATCTCGGCCTCGTTGGCGTCCTTGGCCAAGATGTCGAACGTCGGCCCCGGGCTGTAGACGGAGTAGGGCAGCGGCACGAAGGCCGCCAGCACCAGGAGCAGGAGGGTCAGCGGGAGCGCGAACGCGAAGGCGATCCACCGCTGGGTCATGGCGATACCTTCTCACCCGCCGCCAAGGCGGCCGGGACCGCATCTCAGGAGGCGCGACGGTCGCCGGACTGCGGCTTGTCGGCGGTCGAGCCCCCTGGAGCCTCGGTCGGCTCGACCAAGGGAGGGACGGCGGCCGGACGCATCTTCGAGGGACGGAGGGCGACACCGGTGCTGCGGTCCGGCGTCCGGCGGTCCACGGCGTAGCCGGGACGGTTCTTCCGCTCCCGGCCCAGCGCCTCACCCAGCCGGCGCGCGGCGGTCTCGCGATCGACCTCTCCGCGCCCTTCGCGGCCCCACCAGCCCACCCACAGCATCGTCACCAGCGTGACGACGCCGGCCGGCACCAGCCAGTAGAGGATCTCCACCTGGCAAAGGTACGGCGACCTGCGGGCCGGTCGGCTACGGCGCGCCGACCCACTCGTCGGTGCCGTCGGTGAACAGCTGGTGCTTCCAGATCGGGACCTCGGCCTTGAGGGTGTCGATGAGCGCGCGGCTCGCCTCGAAGGAGCTGCCGCGGTGGCCGGCGGTGGTCGCGACCACGACGGCCAGGTCGCCGATCGCCAGGTCCCCGACCCGGTGGACGGCGGCGAGCCCGGTGACGTCGTACTCGTCGGCGATGCGGGCGCACACCTCCTGCAGCCGGTCGAGCGCCGTCGGGTGGGCCGAGTAGGACAGGCCCGTCACACCCTTGCCGTGGTCGTGGTCGCGGACCCGGCCGACGAAGACGACCAGTCCGCCCGACGCCTCGTCGTCGAGGCTCTTCAGCACGTCGTCGACCGAGAGGGGCGTGTCCTGGATGCCGACCAGGCGAACGACGGGATTGCTGCTCACAGCCGCAGAGTACTTTGGAGACATGGCGAACGACCCCGAGCCCAGCCCCGATCCCGAGGAGCCCAACCCGTTCAAGGGCACCCCGTTCGAGCAGTTCTTCACCGCGGGCGGCCCGCTCAGCGGGATGGCCGGCCTCGGTGGCGCCGGCGGCCCCGGTGGTTTCGACCTCAACCAGATCATGGGCCAGTTCAAGGCGATGATGGAGCCGCACGAAGGGCCGCTGAACTGGAAGGTCGTCGACGACCTGGCCCGGTCGGCGGTGGCCCAGCGGCCGGATCCCTCCCCCAGCCGGCGCGACCACGACCGGGTCGCCGACACGCTGCAGCTCGCGGACCACTGGCTCGACGTGGCCACCGAGTTCCCGTCGGGCGTCACGTCGACCGCGGCCTGGAGCCGCGCGGAGTGGGTCGTCGAGACCCGCCCGGTGTGGCGGGTGCTGGTCGAGCCGGTCGCCGCCAAGTCCGTCAGCGGCATCGGCAACGCACTGCCCCAGGAGCTGCAGGCAACGGCCGGGCCGCTGCTCGGCATCATCGGCCAGGCGGTCGGCGGGATGCTCGCCTCGCAGATCGGGCAGGGCCTCGGCGGCCTGGCCGGCGAGGTGCTCACCGCGTCCGACATCGGCCTCCCGCTCGGCGCACCGGGCAAGGCCGCCCTGGTCATGAGCAACGTCCGCGAGTTCGCCGAGGGCCTGGACGTGTCCGAGGACGACGTGCTCCTCTATCTCTCGCTCCGCGAGGCCGCGCACCAGCGTCTGTTCGCGCACGTGCCGTGGCTGCGGGACCACCTGCTCGGCGCGGTGACCGACTATGCGCAGGGTCTCGAGCTCAACGTCCAGCAGATGCAGGAGCGCATCCAGGAGCAGATGGGCAGCATCAACCCCATGGACCCGGAGTCGATGCAGGGGCTCCTCGAGGGCGGCATGTTCGAGCCGCCCGTCTCCCCGCAGCAGGAGGCCGCGCTGTCGCGGCTCGAGATCGCGCTCGCACTGGTCGAGGGCTGGGTCGACGAGGTCGTCGGGCAGGCGACGGCCGAGCGGATGCCCGCCGCGACCAAGCTGCGTGAGGCCGTACGCCGGCGCCGCGCCGCCGGCGGCCCGGCCGAGCAGACGTTCGCGGCGCTAGTGGGTCTGGAGCTGCGGCCGCGCCGGCTGCGGGACGCCTCCACCCTGTGGGGCGGGCTCCGGACCCGGTCGGGCCCCGAGGCGCGCGACGGCGTCTGGATGCACCCTGACCTGCTGCCGACCGCGACCGATCTCGACGACCCGCTGTCGTTCCGCGCCGAGGCGACCGCTCCCGAGGACCTCAGCGAGGACGAGTTCGACCAGGAGCTGCGCAAGCTGCTGGGGAGCGACGAGGACACCGGCGACGACAGGAGCCGACGCCGAGTGACGCTGCAAGCCGACGCGCTGGCGACGCTGCGCGGTTGGAGCGCACCGGATCCGGCCCAGGACGCGCTGCGGGCGCGGTTCGTCGCGCACCTCGAGGGCGCCGCGGACGGCATGTGGCGCTCGTCGTACCCCGAGCACATCACGGCCGGCGCGCTGGTGATCGACACCGCGGGTGAGCGGGTGCTGCTCAACCTGCACGGCAAGGCGCGACGGTGGTTCCACTTCGGCGGGCACGCCGAGCCGGAGGACACGACGCTGGCGGGGGTGGCGGCGCGGGAAGCCCGCGAGGAGTCGGGGATCCCGGACCTGCGGCTGGTGCCGGCGCCGGTCCAGCTCGACGTCCACCCGGTCCCGTTCTGCGACCCGCGCGGCGAGGTGGTGCACCTCGACGTCCGCTACGTCGCGATCGCCCCGCCGGCCGCGCGCGAGAGCCTCAGCGACGAGTCGCTCGAGGTGCGCTGGTGGCCGGTCGACGCGCTGCCCGACCTGGAACCGGGGATGGTCGACCTGGTGGCGATCGCGCGCTCCCTGGCGTGAGCCCGGCCCCGTGACCTGTCAGTCGGCGTCGTCGGACATCGCCACGTCGGTGCCCGGCGGCGGCTCCAGCTTGGCCGCCTCCGACCAGCCGAGCAGGTAGCCCTTGGCCTTCTCGGTCTGGGGGTAGTGCCCGACCCAGCTCCAGAACGCCTCGTTGTGCGCGGGCTCGAGCAGGTGCGCGAGCTCGTGCACCAGCACGTAGTCGACGACCCAGTCGGGCATCTTCTGCAGTCGCTCGCTGAGCCGGATCGTCCGGTCCCCTGGCGAGCACGACCCCCAGCGCGAACGCTGGTTGGCGACCCACGTGACCGACTGCGGCCGTGCCATGCCGCCGAGGTAGCGATCGTTGAGCTCGCCCGCCCGTCGCAGCAGGTCGTCATCGGTGCGCCGCCCGCGCTGCTCGCGCCGCTGGACCCTGGCCACCATCGTGCGGACCCAGTCGCGCTCCTCGGCCTTCGACAGGTTGTCGGGCATCAGGACGACGATCCGGTCGTCCTCGACGTACGCCGACACGGTCCGGCGTCGCCGCCCGGAGCGGCGCACCTCGACCTCC
Organism: uncultured Actinomycetota bacterium; assembly: GCA_963766035.1. Lineage (GTDB taxonomy): Bacteria > Actinomycetota > Actinomycetes > Propionibacteriales > Nocardioidaceae > Nocardioides. The sequence goes on from CAVXYP010000010.1 coordinate 13,997, forward strand.
GGCGTCGTCGGGTCGCGCATGTCTAGAAACTACTCGTGCCCCAGGGCTCGAGCGCAGCGATGAGTGCCGAGTCGGCGCGTCTTACCCCCCGAGGCACGCCGAGTCGGCGCGTCTTACCCCCCGAGGCACGCCGAGTCGGCGCATCTTAAGACCAGCCGACTCGGGGCGAGATGGGACCGAAGATGAGCCGACTCGGGGCGAGATGGGACCGAAGATGAGCCGACTCGGCGAAAATGCTCAGGGTTGGGCCCAGTCGAGCAGCTTCCCGACCGGCCAGGTGTTGACGATCCGCTCCGGGTCGATCCCCGCTGTCTCGGCACGCTCGCAGCCGTAGCCGACGAAGTCGAGCTGTCCGGGGGCGTGGGCGTCGCTGTCGATCGAGAAGAGGCAGCCGATGTCGCGGGCCAGCTCCAACAGCTCGGTCGGGGGGTCCCGACGCTCCGGCCGGGAGTTGATCTCGACCGCCACCCCGTGCTCCGCACACGCCTCGAACACCGCCCGGGCATCGAACCGCGACTGCGCCCGGATGCCGCGGTTGCCGGTGACCAACCGGCCGGTGCAGTGACCGAGGACGTTCATCCACGGGTTGCGGATCGCGCCGATCATCCGCTTGGTCATCGGTGCGGGGTCCATCGCCAGCTTCGAGTGCACGCTGGCGACCCGGACCTCGAGCCGGCCCAGCATCTCCTCGGTCTGGTCGAGGCCGCCGTCGTCGAGGATGTCGACCTCGATCCCCTTGAGGAGCCGGAACTCCCCCGGGAGCGCCGTGAGGTGGCGGTTGACGGCGTCGACCACCTCGAGCTGGCGCGCCAGCCGCTCGGCGCTGAGCCCGCGGGCGATCCGGAGCCGGGGCGAGTGGTCGGTGAGGACCAGGTAGTCGTGGCCGACCTCCATCGCGGTCATCGCCATCTCCTCGATGGGCGACCCGCCGTCGGACCAGTCGGAGTGCGAGTGGAGGTCGCCCCGCAGGGCACGCCTGAGGCCGTCGCCACCCGAGACCGGCAGCACGCCGTACTGCTCCTCGGCCTCGGCGAGCCGCTCCGGAGTCCGGCCGGCCACCGCGTCACCGATCACCCGCGCCGTGCTGCTGCCGATGCCCGCCAGGTCGGTCAGCGAGCCGTCGGCCACTCGCCGCGCGATCTCGTCGGCGGGCAACGGCAGGATCGCGGCAGCGGCCTTGCGATAGGCCTGCACCTTGAAGGTGTCGGCACGGCCCCGCTCGAGCAGGAACGCGATCCGGCGCAGCGCGGCGACCGGACTCCCGTCGTACGGATCGCCTGCCGCGGTCATCGGGCCACCCTTTCAGCCGGAATCGGCGCGAGAAAGTTTTGTCCACAGCCGGTGGATGACCGGTGGGCGGAGTAGTGGCAGGTCACCGGGCCGTACGACGACCGGCGAGACCAGGATTTCCCCAGGTCCTCCACAGCCCGGACCCCCCTTTCCCACCTCTCTCCACGACCATTCCGCATCGTCCACATCCTTATCCACAAGGTTGTCCACAGGCGTGTGGCCCCCTGGATTGACCGCGGTTCCCGCTGGTCCCTAGCGTGGCGTCAGATGGGGCCCCCGGGGTCGCCACCGCCGTTCGCAAGGGGAAGGCAAGCGGCGCGAAACGGACCGGGGGTCTCACCGCTTTTTGAACGGGCCGAGCGGGTCTCCATCAGCGACCCTCGAACGCCGGCGCCCGCTTCTCCTGGGCCGCCCGGATGCCCTCTTGCAGGTCCGCGGTCGCCAGCGTGACCGGCTGCGCGAGCGCCTCCCAGTCCAGGCACGCGTCGAGGCTCGCGTGCCCGCGGGCGAGGGCGATCTTGGTCAGCCGACTCGCGATCGGCGCGGTCGCCGCGATCTCCACCGCGGACGCCAGGACCCGGTCGCGGAAGCCGTCCGGATCGATCACCCGCGACACCAGTCCGAGCCCGAGTGCCTCGTCGGCGTCGACCAGCCGCCCGGTCAGCAGCAGGTCACGCGCGACGGCCGGCCCCACCACGTCCGGGAGCAGGTACGTCGTCGCCATGCCCGGATGCATCCCGAGGCGGGTGAAGGGCACGCCCATCCGCGCCCCGCGGGCGGCGTACCTGATGTCGCACGCGAGCGCCAACGCCAGCCCGGCCCCGATCGCCGGCCCGTTGATGGCGGCGATCGTCGGCACCTCGAGCCGCCGGATCGACAGCCAGGCGCGATAGAAGGGCAGCATCCGCGACCGCAGCCGATCGACGGTGGCATCCGGCTCACCGGCGATCCACGACGTGTTCCCGCCGGAGCAGAAGGCGCTGCCCTCCCCCGTGACCACGACCGCCCGCACGTCCCGATCAGCAGCGAGCAGGTCCACCGCGCGCACCCACGAATCGGTCATCTCGTCGCTCATCGCGTTGCGCATCTCGGGGAGGTCCAGGACCACCATCGCGACTCCCGGCGCGGGCCGCTCGAGCCGCAGATGGGTCAGCGACGGCGACTCAATCGCGGCCGACTCGCGATCTGCGGCGTTCAGACTGATTTCCGACATACCGGGCACGGTACTGCGCCTGCGGCTGAGCGTGTCGTAGCCTCAGGGAGGTTCGCGGTCGCGTGCCGAGAACCCCGGCGGGCTTCCCCTGACCCTCCCGTCGCGACGACCGAAGTTGAAGATGAGCTAGGAGGCCGTCATGGCGGAGACCTGGAGCGGTGAGTTCTACTGCGTCAAGTGCAAGGCTAAGCGCGAAGCGAGCGGCGAGGTCAGGGTCAACGACAAGGGCACCCGCATGGCCAAGGCCGTGTGCCCCGTGTGCAGCACCAACCTCAACCGAATTCTCGGCAAGGCCTGAGCACACCCCGAAAGACTTACCGCAGCGGGCGGCCCACCTTCACCGGTGGCGCCGCCCGCGGCCGCTGTGCGACTCCCCTGTGGATGACGCGCACGCGACCAGGCCACCACGTGCCAGCCTGCACCCATGCCCGTGACCGCCGCGACCGCCGAGCTCGTGCTGCGGCCGGGCATCCCGGTGGTACGGCGCGACGCCGACACGCTCCAGGTGGGCCTGCACCCGCCGCTCGCCGCGCTGGTGCCGGACGCACCCGAGGTGCGCGCGCTGCTGGATGCCCTCCGCGGCGGCCGTCCGCCGGGTGAGCTGCCTCCGGTCGCCGCGCGGTCGCTCGACACGCTGCTCGCGGCGGGACTGGCGTACTCGGCCGTCCCTGGACCGGATCCGCCGGAGATCACGACCGCGCAGGCGCAGTTCGGTGCCGACGGCGTACGTCGCGTCGTGGGCCGCGCTCGTCACCGGATCGGGATCCGTGCCGCCGACCCGTCACGAGCCGTCGTCGCCGACCTGCTTGCCCTCGCCGGGCTGGCGGCCGACGAGACCGCGCCGGCGGTGTGGCTGGTCGTCACAGCGGGCCCGGTCGCCCGGGAGAGCATCGATCCGCTGGTCCGGGCCGGCGCCCCGCACCTGCTGGTGAGCGGAAACGCCGGCAGCCGCCGGATCGGCCCGTTCGTGGAGCCTGGACGCACCGCCTGCTTGCGCTGCGTCGACGCCCATGAGGCCGAGGTCGACCCCCGCCGGCCGTTCCTGGTCGAGCAGGCGGCGATGGCGTCGGACGGAGGAGAGCCGGTCGACCCGGTGCTCGACAGGCTCGCGCTGGCATGGGCGGTCCGCGACCTCTGCCGCTACCTCGAAGGCGACGAACCCAGCACCTGGTCGACCACCGTCGACCTCGGCCCGACCGACCCGCCGCAGCTGGTGCGCTGGCTGCGCCACCCGCACTGCGGCTGCGCGTGGGACCTGCTGTTCGACCTGCCTTAGCGGTCTACCACCACTCGCTCTCGAGCTTGCTCTCCATGGCCCGGAGGTGCTCGCGCGAGCAGGCGTCGCAGAAGCGGCGGGTCCGGCCGCGCTCGACCGACGTGGTCCAGGTCAACGGCGGGTCCTCGCCAGGAGCCGTCCGGCCGCAGAAGTCACAGGTCACCGGCACCCGTTCAGGCTAGGCGACGAAAACGGCGAAGGGGCCGGAGACGACGGGTTGCGTCGTACTCCGGCCCCTTCTTGTTCACCCGCGATCAGGTGCTCGGAGGAGGCCCTCCGAGGTCTGCCTCTCCTTAGAGAGCGCGAGCAAGGGCGAGGCGTGCCTGCTGCGCTGCGCGCTCGGCCTTCAGGCTCAAGCGACGGGCGCGGGCCATCTTGGCCTCGCGCAGCTGGTGCGCCTCTCCCAGGCGCGCGGACATGTGCGCGCGTGCGAGTTCTTCGTTCATGAGGTTCATCTGATTGCTCCAGTTCAAGTTTGTGGTCACTTTGTGATGGTTTTCGGGTTCGGAGGATGGATGCCTGGACTGCGTGGCTTACGCCGCGGCGTCCTTACGGGGCCGGCCGCGGGGGCGCTTGCGGGGGATCACCACTCCCTGCAGGAACAGTTCGCCACCCCAGACACCCCAGGGCTCACGCCGCTCGAGCGCTCCGGTCAGGCACATCGCCTGGACAGGACAGTCCTTGCACAGGGCCTTGGCCCACTCCACATCGCTGGGAGACTCCGCGAACCACAGCTCCGGGTCGTTGACCCGGCACGGCAGCCGGTCGGCGTCCAGCTCTGCGACAAGCTCTGCCTCGTCATGCAAGTTGCTCAACGTCGGCTCGAGAACACTGGTCGTCATCTTTCACCTCCTCGTTTCTGACCTGATCGCGTTGGTCGTTTCATCGGATCCGGGTCAACGGCTTTCGGATTTCCCTTGAGAAACACGAAGGCCGCGGATCCCGGTTTCGGGTTCCGCGGCCTGGAGGCTGCCGAGCTGAGTCTGGTGAGATCAGATCGGTGGGCTCCAGGTCGGTGAACCCGGGACGTAGTCGGCGCCAAAGACGGTGTGTCCGAAGCCGATGTGTCCCATGCCGGTGGTCGTTGCGGTCACGCGCATGCGCTGGCCCTGAATGGCCGTCCGGAGATCGGTGGCCGGGGTGGCGCACAGGAGCGCGAGGGCAGACTTCGGCGCTACTGCGTTGCTGAAGTTCGTCATGTTCTCCACTGTGGCCACCTCCTCAGGTGTGTTGGGCGCGGGCTTTGTCAGTGCCCGATGCGCGGGTCGGTCAGTACGTAAAGGACACGCTAGCCGGGGTCCGATGTAATGAGCAAACCATTTTATGACTATTTCCGGATTTTGTTTCTGCGTGGCCGGAAATCGACGCCGGGCCGACGTCACGACGCGTCGGTGACGACCGCGAGTACCGCTTCGGCGTACTTCTCGATCTTGCTCGGCCCCACCCCGTTGATGGCCCGCAGCGCATTCTCGTTGCCGGGCTTGTGCTCGGCGATCAGCTCGAGGGTGGCGTCGGTGAAGACGACGTACGCCGGCACCTCGTCGTCGCGGGCCCGCTCGAGCCGCCACGCCTTGAGGCGCTCGAACAGTCCCTCGTCGTAGCGCACCGGGTGGTGCGCGCACCTCCCCCGCTTCTTCTCGGCGGCGGTGCCGAGCGGCTGGCTGCACTCGCGGCAGCGGGCGACCTTGCTGCGCGCCCGGCCACCGGCCGGCGCCCGGTCCCGCTCGGGCAGCAGGGGCGTGAGGAAGCGGGACGGCTGGCGGCGGGCAGCCTGGCCCGGGTTGCGGGCGGCGGACCAGGTGACCGAGAGGTCGTGCCGCGCGCGGGTCATGCCGACGTAGAGCAGCCGCCGCTCCTCCTCCACGGTGGAGTCCCGGTCGGCATAGGTGATCGGCACCGTGCCGTCCTGGACGCCGGCGCAGAACACGGCGTCCCACTCCAGCCCCTTGGCGGCGTGGAAGGTCGCGAGCGTGACGCCGTCGGCTGCCGGTGCGTGCTGCTCGGCGGCGCGTCGGTCGAGGTCCTCGACGAAGGCAGACAGGTCCGCCGCGTCGTTCTCGGCCTGGAACTCCTCGGCCTGGTTGACCAGCGCCTGCCACGACTCCCACCGGTCACGCACCTGGCCGCGTCCGGTCGGCGGGTCGGCGGTCCAGCCCATGCCGCCGAGGACGCCGCGCACCGCCTCCACCCAGGGCAGGTCGGCCGTCTCGCCGGACCGGGCCGAGCCACGCAGCCGGACGACGGCCTCCCGCACCTCCGGACGCTCGAAGAACCGAGCCGCGCCGCGGACGAGGTAGGGGATGCCGCGGTCGCTCAGCGCGTCCTCGAAGTGCTCGGACTGGGCGTTGATCCGGAACAGCACGGCCATCTGCCCCGGCGCGGTGCCGCGACGCTGCAGGGCAGCGATCTGGTCGGCGACGTGCGAGGCCTCGGCGACCTCGTCGGGGTGGCCGACGAGCTTCACGGGGGAGCCGGCCGGCTGCTGCGAGCGGAGCTCGACACCGGCGCTGGGACTTCCCGACAGCAGCGTGTTGGCTGCGGCGACGACCTGCGGGGTCGACCGGTAGTTGCGGACCAGCTCGATCGAGGTGGTGCCCTCGTAGCGCTTCGGGAAGTCCAGGAGGTAGGACGCGTCCGCGCCGGCGAAGGAGTAGATCGTCTGCGCCGGGTCGCCCACCACGCACAGCTCGTCGCGACCTCCGAGCCACAGGTCGAGCAGCGCCGACTGCAGCGGCGAGACGTCTTGGAACTCGTCGACGACGAACCACTTGTACTGCCGCCGCACCTGGGCCGCCACCCGCTCGTCGGAGGCCAGCACGCCGGCCGTGAACAGCAGCACGTCCTCCATGTCCATCCGCACCTGCTCGCGCTTGACGTCCTCGTAGGCGGCGAAGGCCTTGCCGACGGTCTCGGGCGGCTGGTCGGAGACGCCGCGGCCGTGCCTCGCGGCGATCGTGGCGTAGTCGTCGGGGCCGACGTTGCTCACCTTGGCCCACTCGATCTCGGACGCGAGGTCGCGGAGCAGCGCCTGGTCGGTCCGCAGCCCGAGCCGGCGGGTCGCGGCCGCGAGCATCGCCAGCTTCGACTCGGTGAGCGTCGGCAGCTCGGTGCCGTGCACGTGGGGCCAGAAGTAGCGCAGCTGCCGGAGCGCCGCGCTGTGGAAGGTGCGGGCCTGGACCGCCGGCGCCCCGAGCTGCCGGAGCCGGTGCCGCAGCTCACCGGCCGCGCGGGTCGTGAACGTGACCGCCAGCACCTCGGTCGGCGCGTAGACACCGGTGAGCACGCCATGGGCGATCCGGTGGGTGATCGCCCGGGTCTTGCCGGTGCCGGCGCCGGCGAGCACGCGCACCGGTCCCCGCAGCGCCTCGGCCACCTGCCGTTGCTCAGGGTCGAGCGCGCGCAGCAGGTCGTCGGCCTGTGACTCGTGCCTCGCCACGATCGGGAACAACTCCTCGAGGGTCCAGGTTGCGGATATTGCGAAGCAAAGCGTGCGGGAAGGTACCCCGACGTTCCGAGACACTAGACCGCGGAGGCGACACTTCCCGATGAGCTCGTTCACGATGTACACAACCCCGTGGTGCGGCTACTGCCACCGCCTCAAGGGGCAGCTCGATCGAGAGGGCATCGCCTACGAGATCGTCGACATCGCGCAGCGCCCGGAGGCCGTCGCGGTCGTGGAGTCCGCCAACAACGGCAACCAGACGGTGCCGACCCTGGTCTACCCCGACGGTACGGCGATGACCAACCCCTCCGTCGCCCAGGTCAAGGCGCACCTCGCGTCGTTGTCCGAGCGCTCGAACTGAGTTCGATACGCCTACCAGCTGCCCGGGAGCGGGCCGCCGTACCAGTGCTCGACGAGTGACCGGCTGATCGAGACCCCGCCGGGCAGCACCAGGGTGCCCGCCGCGGCTTCCTCACGCATGTCCGCACGGGTGAACCAACGCGCCTCCTCGACCTCGGCGGTGTCGGGGTCGATCTGCTCGGTCAGCGCCCGGCCGAGGAAGCCGAGCATGAGGCTGCTGGGCAGCGGCCAGGGCTGGTTGCCGAAGTAGCTCACCTCCCCGACGACCACTCCGGTCTCCTCGGCGACCTCGCGCCGGACCGCGTCCTCGAGGGTCTCGCCCGGCTCGCAGAAGCCGGCCAGCGTCGAGAACCGGCCCTCGGGCCACTGCGGCCCGCGCCCGAGCAGGCACCGCTCGTCGTCGCTGCCGGGCTCGCCCGCGGCGATCAACATGATCACGGCCGGGTCGGTGCGAGGGAACTGCGGCTTGCCGCACTGCTCGCAGACCAGCTCGTGCCCCGCGGCCCGCGACGACAGACCGCCGCCGCAGCGCGGGCAGTGACGGGTCACCCAGTGCCACTCCGCCAGACCGAGCGCGTGGAAGACGAGCGGCGCCGTGCTGATCTCGTCACCGCTCAAGAACGGCAACAACCCCCGCAGCGGGAACCACTGGTCCGGCTCCGCCTTGGCCGCCGCGGCGTCGATGATCACCGCCCACCAGGTGGTGCCGTCGCGGTCGCCGAGCAGGATGCGTACGCCGTCCGGCGCGTCCGCCGTCGACACCCACTCGAGCCCGCCGTCCCGCGGCCGCACCCGGGTGCCCGAGATGACGAGGACCCGACCGGCCGGATCTCCCCACCGTTCGGCGAGCCAGGCGTCGTCGGAGCGGTGCAGGCCGTGCCGGTCGTGCGGGTCGCGGGCGAGGGCGAGGTGCGCGAAGTCCACGGGGTCGAGCCTAGGACGTGATGAACAGCTCGACCTCGGCCCGGCCCGGCAGGTCGTGGTGCTCGACCAGCTCACCGGTGCGGACGTAGTAGAACGCGGCCCGGACCTGGGCGACCGGGACGCCGTGCAGCTCGGCCCAGGCGAGCCGGTAGATCGCGAGCTGCAGGGGGTCGGCGGTCTGCGCCTGGTTGGTCTTCCAGTCGACGACCAGGTAGTGGCCGGGACCGGCGTCGGTGTCGTCGTAGACGGCGTCGATGCGACCGCGGACCACCTGGCCGGCGAGCAACAGGGCGAACGGCGCCTCGACCTGGTGCGGCGGCCGGGTCGCGAACGGCCCGGCCTCGAACGCCGCGATGACCTCCTTGAGCTCGGCGTCGTCCTCGATGCCGGCGTCGGCGCGTCCGGGCAGGTCGTCGGGGTCGAACAGCTCCTGCTGGCCGAACCTCGCCTCGACCCACGCATGGAACCGGGTGCCGAACCGCGCGGCCGCAGACGGCTGGCGCGGCATCGGCCGGGCCAGGTCGGCGGCGAACCCGGCCGGGTCGTCGCGCAGCCGCGCTATCGCGGTGGCGGAGAGGCTGGCCGGCATCGGGACCACGGTCTCAGGCGACCGCTCGCGCGCCGCCTCCTCCAGCAACCGGGCGATCTCGTCGTCCCACTGCTGGACCTGCTGGAGCAGCAGCACGTCGTCGAGCATCGGGTCCTCAGCGGTGCGGACCAGGTCGGCTGCGACCAGCCGTCGCTCGACCTCCTGGGTGTGGTGGGACATCGGCCACGGCTGGTCGGCGGAGCGCTCCGCATAGGGGTTGGGCTCGCCGCGCTCGACGACGTCGGCCCACCGCTCCGGAACCCCGCCCCATCCGGCGATCGCGTCGCGGGTGTCGACGACGTACGGCGACGGGCCCAGCCCACCCTTGAGGTGCGGCGCCCAGCGCCAGCACGACACCGCGTGGCGATGCCGGGCGCGGGTCCAGGCGACATAGGCCAACCGCAGCTCCTCGACCTGCTCGTGACGCTTCCGGCGCTCCTTGAGGTCCAGGATCGCGTCGGCGTCGTGGCCCGCGAGCTGCGGCAGGTCGGCACGGTCGCCGCGGAGCGCCGCCGGCATCACCTCCGCGCTCTTCAACCACGACGACCGGCCGCGGTTGGCCGGGAACTTGTCCTTGACGACACCGGCGAGGAAGACGGCGTCCCACTCGAGGCCCTTGGCGCGGTGCACGGTGAGGAGCTTGACGGAGTCGGCCTCGGACGGCGTCGCGACGTCGAGGCCCTGCCCGAACTCGTCCTCGGCGTCGAGCCAGGCGAGCAGCGCGGGGAGCGTCACCTGGCCGTCGATCGCCTGGAAGTCGGCGACCGCCTGGACGAAGAGGTCGAGGTTGTCACGCCGGGCAGCGGCGGCCGGCGACACCGACGACGCGAGCTCGACGTCGATGCCGTTGACGTCGATGATCCGCCGGACCAGGTCGAGGATCGGCTCCCCGATCGACCGGCGCAGCAACCGCAGCTCGTCGGCCAGCAATGCGAACCGCTCGCGCGCCTCGGGTGAGTAGTCCACGTCGCCGGGATCCTCCAGCGCATCGCACAGCGACGGGATCTCCAGCGGGTCAGCGCCCTCGACGGCCGCCGCCAGCTGGGTCTCGAGGTCGGCGAAGCTCTGCTGGCCCTGCTGCCCGGCCAGCTCGCCGCTGCGGGCGCCGAGCAGGGCGAGGTCGCGGATGCCGATCGCCCAGCGCGGCCCGGCGAGCAGGGTCAGCAACGCGGGGTTGGCGGTGACGTCCTGCACGAGCTCGAGCGTCGCGACCACCTCGGCGACCTCGGGCAGCCGCAGCAGGCCCTTGAGACCGACGATCTCGACCGGGATCTCGCGATCGGTCAGCGCGTCGAAGACCAACGCGGCCGACGCGTTGTCTCGGGTCAGGACGCCGATCTCCTTCCACGGTGCCTGCTCGTGGGCCGCGATCACCTGGTCGCCCAGCCACACCAGCTCATCCTCGGACGTCTCGTGCACGACCACCCGCACCTCGCCGTCCGGGGCACCCTCCTCGGGCCGCAGCCGGTCGTGCTCACGACCGGCGTAGAGTGCGCGCGCCAGGTGGTTGGCCGTCGCCAGGATCCGCGCGTCCGACCGTCGGTTGACGGTCAGGGAGTAGGACGGGCGCCCGCCCCCGGCCGTCGGGAAGTCCCGGCCGAACTCGACGATGTTGGACACCGACGCGCCGCGCCAGCCGTAGATGGCCTGGTTGGGATCACCGACGGCCGTCACCGGGTGCCCACCGCCGAAGATCCGCGACAGCATCGTGGCCTGGGCCACCGAGGTGTCCTGGTATTCGTCGAGCAGCACCACCTTGAACTTGCCGCGCTCGATCTCGCCGACCTCGGGGCAGTCGTTCGCCAGCTGCGCAGCGAGTGCGATCTGGTCCGAGAAGTCCATCAGCCCGAGCCGGCCCTTGAGCGCGCGGTAGTCCTCGACCAGGCCGAGCAGCTCGGCACGCTTGTCGATCGCCGCCACCGCGTCGCCGACCACCTCGGCCTTGCCCTTGACCTTCTTCCCCTCGGCCAGCTGGTCCAGCAACGCACCGAGCTCCGAGGCGAAGCGCGGCCGCTCGGCGGCGTCGTAGGCCCTGACCTGGTCAGGGGTGACCAGGTGCTCGGCCATCTCCGCGTCGAGGGCGAGCAGGTAGCGCACCGCGTGGGCCGGGCTGTCGGTCAGCAGGCTGACCCGACCGCGGTGCCGCTGGATCGCTCGGGCCGCGAGCTGGTAGCGGGAGGCGTCCGCGATCAGCCGGGTGTCCGGCTCGTGCCCGATCCGCAGCCCGTGCTCGGTGAGCAGCGCCGCGGCGTAGGCATGATAGGTCGCGACGGTCGGCTCCTCCGTCTCTTCCTCGGCCTCGGTGCCGTCCGGGCCGTCGGGGCCGTCCCGCCGCGGACCTCGTTCGGGGAGCAGCCCGGCGTGGAGCAGGCTGGTGCGGATCCGGGTCTGCAGCTCGGCGGTGGCCTTGGTGGTGAAGGTGAGCCCGAGCACCTCTGCCGGCTCGACCTGGCCGGTCGCGACCAGCCACACCACCCGGGCCGCCATCACCGCGGTCTTGCCCGAGCCCGCGCCCGCGATCACCACGGCGGGCTCGAGATCGGCGGTGATGGCCGCGAACTGCTCATCGCTGTAGAGCCAGTCGTGGCCCATCAGCGCGGCGAGCTGCTCGGGGGTGTCGACGTTCACGAGAGCACCGACCCGGACGCGTAGACCGGACAGATCGGCTGGAACTCGCAGCGCTTGCAGTGGTCGCCCGGTCGCGCGACGAACGCCTCGCTGCGGACGGCTGCGACGGCCTGCTGCAGCTGCGCCTCGATCCGCGGTGGCGACGGCGGCTGGGGCTGGACCTTCGGCTGGGTGTCACCGTGGCGCAGCTGGACGAGCTCCGCGCCGCCCGCGGTGGCCGGCCGTCCGACCAGCTCGTCGGCGGCGCCGTGGTCGACCGCGAGCTGGTAGAGCCCGAGCTGCGGGTTGTCGGGCAGCGACTTGTCGGTGGGGAGGTACTTGCCGGTCTTGAGGTCGACCACCACGACCTGGCCGTGCTCATCGAGCTCCAGCCGGTCGGCGAAGCCGTGCAGGCCGACGGTCTGGCCGCCGGGGAGGGTGACCTCGGCGCGCAGCCGCGGCTCGAGCGCGACGACGGTGCGGGCCCCGGGGCGGTGGTGCCACGCCAGGAAACGGGCCAGCACGGCCTGGACCGCCTCCCGCTCGCGTGCCCGCGACCACGGTGTCCGGAACTCCATCCGGTCCCACACCTCGTCGACGTAGGGCATCAGGTCGTCGACCGTGGTCGCGTCCAGCTCGCCCTTCGCGACCCGCTCGGCGAGGGCGTGGACGACCCTGCCGAAGCCCTGGCTGGCCGTGGATACGACGTTGCCGCCGGCCTCTCGGGTCAGGAACCACTGCGCCGGACAGGTCAGCAGCCCCTCGAGCGCGCTCGCCGACAGGGTCACCGGTCGATCGCCGGGCCGCACCGGGCGCAACGACTGCGACGGGGTGCGGAGTCCCCACCAGGTCGCCGGGTCGGCGTACGGCGCCACGGGCCGGCCGTGCACCTCGGTGGTCGCGAGCAGCCGCACCCGGGCCGCGGCCGCTTCGCGCAGCGGCTGCGGCTGCCCGGGGTCGGCGACCGTGCGGCGCAGCTCGGCCACCAGTCCCTGGACCGACAACGGCCGCCGCGGCCGGCCGATCCGGTGCTGCGGGTCGTGACCGAGCTCGGAGAGGAACCGTGACGGCTGCTCGCCGTCGTCGTCGGGTGACTGCACCGCGGTCACGACGAGCCGCTGCCGAGGCCGGGTCGAAGCCACGTAGAAGAGCCGCCGCTCCTCGGCGAGCATCGCGGCCCGGGTCAGCGGCGGGAGCAGGCCGGCCTGGCCGACCGGGCCGATCCGGTCGGCGCCGAGCAACGAGTCGCGTCGCCGCAGGTCGGGCCAGCTGCCCTCCTGGACGTGGGCGACGACGACCAGCCGCCACTCCAGCCCCTTCGCGCGATGGGCGGTCAGCAGCCGCACCGACTCGCCGCGCAGCCCACGCTCGGCGAGGGTGTCGGCCGGGATCTCCTGAGCGGTCAGGGTGGCGAGGAAGGTCGCCACGCTGGTGTGGTCGCGCTGCTCCTCCAAACGGGCAGCGGTCTCGAACAGCGCGCAGAGGGCGTCCAGGTCGCGATGGGCCAGCCGGGCGGCCTGACCGCCGCCCAGGCTGTAGGCCCGCAGCCGGTCGCCCCACGCCGTGCCGCTCCAGAGCGTCCAGAGCACCTGCTCGGCCGACGCACCCTCGGCCAAGGCGGCGCGGGCGTCGTCCAGCACCCGCGCCAGCGCCCGCGCACGGGCAGCGGGCCGACCGTCCACCCCGTCGAGGAGGCTCGGGTCGAGCACGGCCCGGCGGACCAGCTCGCGGGGGCCGACTTCGGGATGCACGGCGCGGAGGGCTCGTGTCAGCGCGCGCACCTCGGTCGCGTCGAGGCCGCCCAGCGGGGAGATGAGGAGCTCCTCGATCCGGTCCCGCGGCACGTCGTCGGTGACCAGCAGCTCGAGCGCGGAGAGCAGCACGGCCACCGCCGGCTCGCGCACCAGCGGCGTCTCGTCGCCGGCGACCTCGACCGGCACGCCGGCCGCGGTCAGCGCTCGCCGCAGCCCCGGGATCGACGCGCGTCCGGAGCGCACCAGCACCGCCATCTCGCTCCACCCGATGCCGTCCTCGAGGTGCGCGCGCCGGAGCAGGTCGGCGACGTGCTCGACCTCTGCCCGGGCCGTGTCGAAGGTGAGCACCTCGATGGTGCCGGGACCGTGGTCGGACGCCGCCGGCGCCGGATTGCGGAACGCGTCGAACGCCTCCGACGGGATCGCGCCCCGGATCGCGATCCCGGCCGCGATGGACCGCGACGCGCGCAGCAGCCGGGAGCCGAACCGCCGGGTCGTGCCGAGGGCCGTGACCGGCGCCGGCTCTCCCGTCGCGGTCGGGAACTGCCGGGGGAACTCGAGGATCCCGCGCACATCCGCGCCCCGGAAGCCGTAGATCGACTGGTCCGGATCACCCACGGCGACCAGGTCACGCCCGTCGCCGGCGAGCGCCCGGAGCAGCGCCACCTGACTGGGGTCGGTGTCTTGGTACTCGTCCACGAACACGCAGGAGTAGGACGCCCGCAGCTCGGTCTGGTGGATCCGCGCCTCGATCACACCGCGGGCGATGAGGTCGGGGTAGTCGATCGCGGACTGGCCACCGAGCACGTCGAGGTACTGCTCCAGGAACAGCCCGGCCGCCTCGAACTCCGGCACACCCTCGGTCCGCCCGAGATCGACGAGCTGACCAGGGTCGAGCCCCCGCTCGCGCGCACGAGCGATGACAGCCTGGACCTCACGGGCGAAGCCGCGGGTGCCGACCGCGGCTCGCAGCGGCGCGGGCCAGCGGATCGACTCGGGCGCGGTGGTCAGCAGCTCCTGCAGCACGACGTCCTGCTCGGGAGCGGACAGCAGCCGCAACGGGGCGGCATAGAGCTCGGCCGGCGCATAGCGGCGCACCAACCCGTAGGCAAAGGAGTGGAAGGTCGAGGACAGGTTGCTGGACAAGGTGCGCCCGAGCCGGCCGGTCACCCGGTCGCGCAGCTGCTCGGCCGCCTTGCGCGAGAAGGTCAGCGCCAGCACGGCGTCGGGATCCGTGCCGCGCCGTTCGATGCGGTCGACGATGGCCTCGACCATCGTCGTCGTCTTGCCGGTGCCGGGGCCGGCCAGCACCAGCAGCGGTCCGCCGCGATGGTCGACGACGCGCTGCTGGTCGGCGTCGAGCCGCGGTGGCGGCGCGGCGGCGCGCGGTGGCGCGAGGTGGTACGTCGCACGGGCGGGGGTCGCTCTCATCTCCCGATCACTCAACCATCCCCTCCCGACAGATCGCCCCCGTCGGTCGAGGAGGTTGCCCTGGCGACCGTCACGAGACCAGCTCGAAGTCGGCGAAGTCGAAGCCCGGCGACACCAGGCAGCTGACGAGCGCGTCCGCGGTCGCCGGCACGGTGCGCTGCCAGACACCGGCCGGCACCAGCCCCTGCGGCCTCTCCGCGTCGACCACGACCCTGGTCAGGTCGACCGCGGGGACCGCACCCGACCCGCCGAGCTCGACGGTCACCGTGCCCGTGTGCGCGAGCCACACCTCGTCGGAGGCGACCCGGTGCCAGGCCGACGCCTCGCCGGCGGGCAGCAGGAAGTAGATCAGCGTCGCCGTAGGGCGGACCCGCCCGTCGGGCAGGATCACCGTCTCCGGCGAGACCCAGGTCTGCCGGAACCAGCCGCCTTCGGGATGCGGTGCGAGATCGAGGGCGTCGGCGAGCGGCGGGCGCATGGCCCGATCCTGCCGGATCCCAGGGGCCGGGGTGGCGGCTGGGGAAGGGTCCGGCATAGATAACGGATTTCCGTGATGCCGCCGCGCTGCGCGCCTCCTACCGTCGACGACGAACTCCCTCCAGCTCTCCAGGCAAAGGAAAAGTGTGATGATCGGACGCATCATCGCCGCCGGCACGCTCGCCGCGTGCGGCGCAGTGGCAACGGCAGCACCAGCCAGCTCGACTCCTGACGGACTCTGCTTCGGCTTCGACGTCACGATCACCGGCACGGCCGGAGACGACGTCATCGTCGCCACCAACGGGTTCGACGTGGTCGACGCCGGTGCGGGTGACGACGTGGTCTACGGACTCGACGGACAGGACTACATCTGCGGTGGCGCGGGCGACGACCGGCTGTTCGGCGGCATGGGCCAGAAGACGTTCGTGCCAGGTGCCGGCGATGACGAGGTGGATGCGGGCCCCGGCGTGGGTCGCGTCTCCTACACGGACGCGCCGGGACCCGTGCGAGTCGACCTGACCCGCAGCTCCGACCAGGCCATCGGCGAAGGTGCCGATGACCTCCGCGGCATCACCATCGTCTGGGGCTCGGCCTTCGACGACCGCCTGACCGGCGACGGGGACAGCGAGTACCTCAACGGTTGGGGAGGCAACGACATCGTCGTCGGCGGCGGCGGCAACGACACGCTGACCGGAGACGAGGCCTACCTCGACTACCAAGGTTCCGGGAATGACCGGCTGTCGGGAGGGCTCGGCGACGACAAGCTCGACGGCGTCGGCGGAAACGACGTCGTCCTCGGCAGCGGGGGGCGCGATCTCGTGCGCGGCGGGGCCGGCAACGACACGCTCGACGGAGGCCCCGGCGAGGACGCCGTCGACTTCGTCACTGCTGCCACCGGCGTGCTCGTGAATCTCGCCGGCGGCACGGCTTCGGGCGAGGGCAGTGACACACTCGGCGGGTTCGAGCAGGTCGACGGCTCCGGCTACGCCGACACCATCCACGGCGACGCCGGACCCAACACCCTCCGTGGGGGACCCGGCAACGACCGGCTCTACGGGCGCGAGGGCAACGATCGCCTCTACGGGACTGCCGGAGACGACGCCATGTTCGGCGGGCCCGGCAAGGACCTCTGCGACGGTGGAGCCGGCTCGAACAGCGCCACCGACTGCGACATCCCGATCTTTTGAACCGATCCACGACGAAAGGACCAGAACGATGCTCGGACGCTCCCTTCCCGCCATCCTGTTCGCCTCCGGACTGCTCGCCCTGTCCGCCTGCGGCTCCGACGACTCCGGGGCGGACGGCGGTGGGACTCCGGCACCGACCAAGCTGTTCCCCACCGACTTCCAGCCGGTGTGCTCCGGGGAGACCCAGCCCCGTGCTGCCGACTACACGGCGACGGAGACACACCGGGCGCTGTACTTCGCGACCTACGAGGACGACCTGCTCGACCAGAGCTCGACCCTGCCCCCCGACTGGACCGTCGCCTTCGACGAGAACGCCGACGCCTACGCGCAGGTCGACGTCGTCGCCTGCGCGGTCCGGACCGCCGACGAGCTGGCGCAGACCTGCGAGGGCTACGAGGACGAGGAGACCGGCACCAGCGGGACGGTGCGGTGGCACACCGCGACCTACGAGCTGACCGTCTACGCCGCACAGTCCGGCGAGGAGCTCGGGTCGACGACGCTCGAGGCCGGTGACGACGTGTGCCCGTCGCTCGCGACGTTCGACGACGGCGAGACCGAGATCGACCTGTACGCCTCCCCCAGCGAGGACGACCTGAGGTCGTTCCTCCAGCCCTTCATCCGGCCCTAGGAGGGCCGGAGGTCGCGGCTGGTCGCCGGCCGCGATCCGGGGGAGACTCTCCACCAGCACGCGGGGACCGGTCCCTGCGGCGAGCGTGGGGAGTACGACGATGGCGACCGCTACGTCGCACCTGATCGGGCGCGACGACGAGCTCGAAGCGATCCGCGGCGCGCTCGACCTGGCCGCGGCCGGCGGTCCGGTGGGCCTGCTGATCGAGGGCGAAGCCGGGATCGGAAAGTCGATGCTCCTGGAAGCGGCTGTGGCGACCGCCGCCGAGCGCGGGTTCCGGGTGCTGGCCAGCCGGGCCGCGGAGGCCGAGTCGTCCTGGTCGCTGCTCGCGGTCGGCGACCTGCTGGACACCGTCCCGGCTGAGCTGGTCGACCCGCTCCCGGCGCCGCAACGTCGCGCGGTCGATGTGGTCATGCGGCGTGCCGAGCCCGACGGGCGCCCCGTGGAGAACGCCACCATCGGTGCCGGGCTGCGTGCGGTCGTCGCCGCGCTCGCGTCCGAGCAACCGGTCCTGCTCCTGCTCGACGACCTCCAGTGGCTCGACGACGCGTCGGCGGGCGTCCTCGGCTACGTCCTGCGGCGACTCACCGACGAGCGGGTTGCGGTGGTGGCGACCCGTCGGCTGCCCGAACCGGCACGGCTCGATCTCGGCGCGATGCTCCCCGAGGGCAGGTCGAGCCGGCTGCAGCTGGACCCGCTCAGCCTCGGGGCCCTCAGAACCCTGCTCGCGCAGCGGATCGCTACTCCGGTCACGCGGGCGACCCTGGTCCGCATCCACGACGCCGCACAGGGCAACCCGTTGTTCGCCCTGGAGATCGCGCGGACGCTCGAGCAGGTCGGCACCTCCGGGGTCGAGCAACCGCTGCCGGTGCCCGACGACGTGCAGGAGCTGATCCGGCGCCGGGTCGCGGACCTGCCGGGCGCAACCGGGCAGGTGCTGCTGCGCGCAGCCCTGAACGTCGGTGTCCGGACCGGCCTGGGTCCGGGTGCGCTCGGTCTCGACAGCCTCAGCGCACTGGCCGACGCGGAACGGGCCGGGATGGTCCGGCTCGACGGCGGCGTCGTACGTTTCGCCCATCCGTTCTACGCGGAGGCGATCCTCGCGAACGCCTCGGAACGGGAGCGGCGCACGGTGCACCTCGAATGGGCAGCGGACTCGACGTCGGTCGAGGAGCGGGCCGGACACCTCGCCCGGGCGGTGGACGATGCCGACGCCGAGGTCGCAGAAGCGATCCACGCGGGAGCGGAAGCGGCGTTCGGGCGGGGAGCCCTGCTCGACGCGGCCGTCCTCTTCGAGCGGGCCTGGCGACTGACGCCGCACCCAGGGACGCCCGCTGCGATCCGCCGGGCGCTGACCGCTGTGGAGTACTACAGCCACCTGGGCGAGTACGCGACCGCCGAGCGCATCCTGGACCGGCTCGGCGAGGGTGAGCTGGGCGACGAGGACGCGGCCGACGCACTCCGGTTGCGGGCCGGGATCAAGTACGCCCAGGACGACTGGGCCGTCGCCGATGCTGCGCTCACCGAGGCACTGGACCGCAACCCCGACGCGCATCGCTGCGCCCTGAACCTGATCCACCTCGCATCGCTGAGCCGCAACCACAGCAAGGCGCAGCAGGTCGGCAGCGCCCTGCTCGGACGCCTCGACGAGGCCGCCGACGGACCGCTGTACGCCGAAGCGCTGGTCAACACGGCGATGGCCGACTTCCGCGCAGGTCAGGGCCTCGACTGGACGCGCGTCGAGAGGGCGCTCGAGCTGGAGGACCGCGACGCCGTACCTATCGACACGGACCCCCCGAGTGCGGTCGCCGCCTACCTGGCCGTCTATGCGCACCGGTTCGACGAAGCCCGGACACTCCTCCAGGCAGTGAGGGACGACCTGGTCGCGCGGGGTCTGGAGGACGGGTTCGTCCACGAGTGGCTGGGACGGGTCGAATTCCTCAGCGGCGACCTCCACGCGGCCGGGGCCGTCTTCGACGAGGGCATCGCCATCGCCGAGCTGACCGGCCACACCTCGCTGGTCGAGATCCTCGCCACCAGCAGGGACCTCGTCAACGTCGTCCGCGATGCCAGCACTGCGGACCTGCGGCGCATGTCCGCGCCGCCGCCGATGGGCAGGCACGGCTCCAACCGGACGATGCGGGTCGCTCTCCTCAGCTCCCTGGCCGGAGTCGAGCCCGACCTGGCATGGGAGCTGTGCCGGGAACGGATCGCCGGCGTACAGCGCTATGGCCTCCTGGAGCCCGCCATCGACGACTGGGTCCCGGACGCCATCGAAGTCCTCTCGACCCGCGGCGACCATGTCGCCGCAGCCGCCCTCACCGAGCTGTGGGAGGAGCGCGGCCGGGCGCTGGACTATCCGTGGGTGCTCGCCGTCGGCGCTCGCTGCCGCGCGGTCCTGCACGCTGCGGCGGACGATCACCCTGCGGCGGTCGACGCGGGCGAGGAGGCGCTCGAGCACCACAGCCGGTCGGCCGGCCTGCCCTTCGAGCGGGCGCGCACCCTGCTGGTCCTCGGCGTCGCGCTGCGCAGGGTCCGACGGCGTGCGGACGCCCGGCGCACCCTGGAGGAGGCGCTCGCCGCGTTCGAGCGGATGGAGTGCCGGACCTGGGCCGAACGAGCACGCGAGGAGCTCGCGCGGATCGGTGGGCGGGCCGCGTCGAAGGGCGACCTGACGCCGAGCGAGCGGCGGGTGGTCGACCTCGCGGCCGGGGGTGCGTCGAACAAGGAGATCGCCGCGACCCTGACGGTGAGCGTGCACACCGTGGAGGCCCACCTCTCCCACGCGTTCGTCAAGCTGGGCATCACCCGCCGCGCACAGCTGGCCGGCCGGCTCGCGGCCGAGGAGCACCGGGGCGCGTAAACCCTCGATCCTCGAGGTGTTCCGGCAAACATTCAGGGTTTCCGGGATGCCCGGGGGTGCCCGTGATTCCTACCTTCGAGGGACGAAACCGCCACCTCGAAAAGGACCCACCATGCGAACCTCCCTCCTCGCCAGTGCTGCAGCAGCAGTGCTCACGGCCGGCCTTGCCACAGCCGTGGCCCCCAGTGCCGACGCCGGCGTCGCAGCGCCGATTGCAAGCACACCCATCATCATCAACCAGAGCACGTCTGCGCAGACGCACCAGGTCGTCGACCCCTACCCGTCCGGACTGACCGTGTGGGGCCTCGACGGCCCGATCACCGACGTCAACGTCGACCTCAACAACGTGACGCTCGGACGTCCCCAGGACCTCACCCTGCTGCTGCGCTCTCCCGAGGGCACCGCCCTCCTCCTCACGTCCGGGGTCTGCGGGACGACCAACGCCGTCGACAGGGCGTACTGGACCATCGACGACGAAGCTCCGGCCAAGTTCCCCGCCGCCGGCCCGTGCGGCAGCGGCTCCTGGAAGCCGAGCTCCGACTCGTGGAACAGCTCGGTCCAGCTCCCGGCCCCGGCGCCCCGGCCGCGGCCCACGACCGAGGGCTACTACCGGACGCTGTCCGCGGTCGACGGCGAGAACCCGAACGGGTACTGGCAGCTGTTCGCCTTCGACAGCAACAACCGGGTCGGTGACGGCCGGGACCACGGGGTGATCCTCGGTGGCTTCCGGTTGATCATCACGACCGAGTCGCGCTCGATCGTGATCCCCGCGGAGGCGGACGGCGAAGGCCCGGCGTCGAAGTACCCCTTCGTGATCCCGGTGTCTGGTCAGGCCGGGCAGATCGAGGACACGTGGGTGTACCTGCACAACATCAGCCACACCCGACCTGACGACCTCGACATCCTGCTCGTCGCCCCGGGCGGCCAGAAGGTGCTGCTCGTGTCCGATGCGTGCGGCCAGTACCCGACCGCCAACTCCAGGACCTGGCGGATCAACGACGCCGACCCGGCCTTCTCCGACAACGGCAACTGCAACCTCGGCGGGGCAGGGGGCGCCGGCTACAACTTCCGGCCGACCTCCTACGAGCCCGGTGACGTCCTGCCCGCACCGGCGCCCGGCGGGCCGTACGCCAGCTCGCTCAGCGTGCTCAACGGCACGAACCCGAACGGCGACTGGCTGGTCTACATCTGGGACGACTACAGCGGTCACTCGGGATACCTGCGCGACGTCCAGATCTCCTTCGACCTCGGCCCCGCGGACGTGACCGCACCCGACACCACCATCACGGCAGGTCCCGCGTCGGTGACGCGAGCACGGCAGGCGACGTTCGGCTTCAGCTCGAGCGAGTCAGGGTCGACGTTCGAGTGCCGGCTCGACAGCCGTGCCTGGCGAGCCTGCTCCTCGCCGAAGGTCTACCGCGATCTGGCACGGGGCCTGCACACCGTGGGCGTTCGGGCGACCGACGCCGCGGGCAACACCGACCCGACCCCGGCCACGAGGACGTGGCGGATCCGGCGTTGAGCTGACCCGCACCGGCCACGGCCGCCGACCGACCTCGCCAGGAGCCCTCCTGGCGAGGTCGGTCGCGTGTCCGGTCAGTCGTCGAGGACCGGGTGGTCGTTGTAGACCCCGGCCTCGACCTGTCCGGTCAGACCGCTGATCGCCGTCATGATCCGATCGGTGAGCTCACGGCGGGCCTTGCCCAGCGCGATCCCGTCGTACTCGCCGGCGACGGTGATCGGCTCGCCGAAGGCGACCGTCACCTTCGCCAGCCGCGGCAACCGAGACCCGATCGGCTGCAGCTGGTCGGTGCCGGTGAGACCGACCGGGACGACGGGTGCACCGGAGGTGAGTGCCAGGTGGGCGACGCCGGTGCGGCCACGGTAGAGCCGGCCGTCGCGCGAGCGGGTGCCTTCGGGATAGATCCCGAAGGCCTCACCGCGGCCGAGCACCTCGAGGGCGGTCTGGAGCGAGCTCATGGCCGCCGCGCTGTCCGTGCGGTCGACGGGCAGCATGCCGATGCCCTCGAAGTACGCCCTCGACAGCGCGCCTTTCACGCCGGTGCCGGTGAAGTAGTCGGACTTCGCCAGGAAGACCACCTTCCGCGGCATCACGATCGGGATCACCATCGAGTCGGCGAAGCTCAGGTGGTTGCTCGCAAGGATGACCGGCCCACTGGCCGGCACCCGGTCGAGGCCACGCACGGTCGGCCGCCACACGACCTTCGCGGCCGGCGGGATGATGGTGTGCAGCACGTGGTAGAGCACGGCTAGGACGCTAGGGGTTACCCGCCGGTCCGCCGAATCGAGAGCCCGGGAGCCGTCCGAGGAACGAGGACGGTTCCCGATCAGGCGCGAAGGTCGAGTAGCGCCACGGCTGAGCTCGCGAAGCCGTGACGCGCGTATCGAGACCCGGTGACGTGCCCACCCACGGTGAGCCTCGAAGGTTGGTCACCAGGTCTCGATACGCCGGACGCCGGTGCCTCGTTCCTCGCGCCCCGGCGCGGCTACTCGACCTCCCGCCCTGATCTTCGACCTCGCAAGCTCGGTCGAAGGGGCGTGAAATAGGTGAAGAGCCCCTTGTGAGTATGAGTCGCAAGGGGCCCTTCGGGTGATCGGTACTGGTGACGCTCCCGATCGATCCGGCCGATCTGCCAGGCTCCCACAGACCTCGTCACCCGGTCCGTGCGGCGCGCGTTCCCGTGAGGGATTGTCTGCCGTGTGGATCCTCGCCTTCCGGCTGATCCCGCTCTCCCGGAGGAGGGCGTGAGAGCAGTTCTATGCCGCGATGACAGGCATGCGCAAGGGGTTCGCTCCAGGTATTTCGAGTAGTTTCCTGGTTCCGGCGTGTCGTCCACAGGACCCCCGATCGTGTCCACAGGCCACCGGCGCTTCATCCACAAACTGTGGGTACGCCTGTGGATGATGGACCCGGCAGGTCCGCCGGGGCCAGGGGCGTGTTGAGCACGGATACTCAGGCCGGTCGAGTAGCGCCGCGATGTGCGGCTCGCGTGATTCGTGGGGAGATGGATGACATGCGCTATGCCGACCCGGACCTGTGCCCCGACTGCCGCTCCGATCTCCCGCACGGGTCCTCCACCTGCCCCACCTGCACGCTCCCCGTTCGCCACCCGATCGCGATGGAGCTGTTCAGCACGCTGCGGCGCGCCGACGCACTGGTGGCGCAGCTGCGGGCCATCGCCGCCCAGCCGCTCGCGACGGTGCCCCCGGTGGTTGAGGTGCGAGGCGCCCCGGCGCCGAGGCTCGAAACCACCCCGCCCGCCTCCGCCTCCCCCGCCCGGTGCGCCGATGCCGGCCGGGCCGATGCCGGCCGCCCCCGCGTCGGCGTACCCGACTCGTGCGCGCACGGGAGTCGGCGTGGCGGCGGTGCCGAAGATCCTGCTCGGCCTCGGCGCGATGTGCCTCCTCGTCGCCGCGATCGTGTTCCTCGCCGTGTCCTGGTCGATCCTCGGGGTCGGCGGCCGCACCGCCGTGCTGCTCACCCTCACGGCGGCCGCGACCGGCGGCTCGCTGCTCCTCAACCGGTTCCGGCTGCGGATCGCGGCCGAGTCGATGAGCGTCGTCGCACTGGGCATGCTCGGCCTCGACGTGCTCGGCGCGAACGCCGCCGGCTGGTTCGGCGACTCGTCGACCGGGTGGGCCGTGGCGGCCGGCGGCGCCGTGATGGCGCTCGGCGGCACCGGCCTGGCGCTGCCTCGATTCGGGGACGGACCCCGGCTGGTCGCTCCGCAGGTCTTCGTCGGCGTCGGCTACCTGGTCGGCTGGGGAGGTCTGCTCGCCGCGATGGACCACGAGCTCGTCGTCGGCCACGCGCTGGTGGTGCTCGGCGCGAGCGTCACCTGGTTGTCGCGGACCGCGCTGCCGGTCCGGGCGTGGAGCGTCGGCCTCGCCACGGCGTTCGTCTGGAGCCTGACCACCCTGCTGGGCGTGCTCTACGCGATCAGCGACCCGACCCTCCACGGCCTCTGGATCGACGGAGCAGGCTGGTCCCTCCTCGCCTCGGCCGCAACCCTGCTGGCCCCCGGCCTGGTCCTGAAACGGCGCGGCCTCGTCATCGCCGGAGCATCGGTCGGAGCCCTCCTGGTCACGATCGCGCTGGTGACCCCGAGCATCGACGAGTCCGCCCGGATCGCGGGCGCGGTCACGCTCGCCGTGACCGCCGCGTGGGTCGCTGCCTACCGCCTGCTCCCCTCGTCCGTCCGCCTCGTGGCGACGGCACCGGCGGCCATCGGTTCGCTCGTGCTGCTCGTGTTCGACGCGGTCGCCGGCACGGTGGTGCTCGCCCGGATCGCCGAGCTCGGCTCCGACCGGTCCTTCGCCGTCGTCCTCGACATGCCCGACGCGGTCACCGAGCCGCTGCTCATGGTCCCCTCCGCGCTGGTGCCGCTGGCGTTCCTCGCCTTCCTCGTCCCGGACCGCGCCGACCGGCCGGCCCCGCCGTGGTGGCAGGCCGGTGCCGTGACAGGGGGCCTGGCAGCGGCCGCGACGCTGGCGTCGTACGACGTCGCGCTGGCCCTGGTCGTCTGCGTCGTGGGTCTGGTCGCGGTCGGCAGCCTGGTCATCGGCCTGGTCGCGGTCGGCAACCGACAGACGTCGTTCGGCGTGGTCGCGCTCGCGATCGGCGCCGGCGGCGTGGCGCTGGCACTGCCGAGCCTGCCGATCCTCGCCGCGGCGTCCGGGATCCTGCTGGGGATCGCGCTGATCGCGCACTTCCTCGCCCGCACGGACGGCCTGAGCGCGGTCGCCGCCCTCGCGCTCTCCCCTGCGCTGGCAGTCCTCATCTGGACCACCGGACTGGCCAACGACATCGACGCGACGTGGCTCGGCGTGCCGATCCTCGCCCTGCTGGGGGTGCTGGCGATCGCGCGGCCGAGGCTCGAGGTGGAGATCCCGGCGGTCGTGGTCGCCCTGCTCGCGGTGCCACCGGCGATCGACGCGGCCGACGACACCGGCGGCTCGCTGGCCCTGCACCTGGTCGTGCTCGGTGCCCTGCTCTCGGCGTCCGCCCTGATCCACGAGTCGCGCCGCAACCTGGTCTGGGCGGCGGTGCCCGTCTTCGCCCTCTCGTCGTGGGTCTGGTTCGGCGACAGGGGCGTCACCGACCCCGAGCCCTACACCCTGCCGATCGCCGCTGCGCTGACGGTCATCGGCCTGGTGCAGCTGCGCCGCAAGCCGGACCTGGAGACCGAGGCGGCGCTGCTGCCGGGCCTGCTGCTCGGCACCGTCCCGTCGCTGGTCTGGGTGCTCGGCGACCCGCTCTCCCTCCGCGCGCTGATCCTCGGCGCCGCCTGCCTGGCACTCACCATCGCCGGCTCCGTCCTCCGCTGGAGCGCGCCGCTCATGGTCGGCTCGGTCATCGGCACCGTCGTCGTGCTCCGCGAGATCGGGCCGTATGCCGGCGACATCCCGCAGTGGGTGTGGATCGGTCTCGCCGGCGCCCTGCTGACGACGATCGGCATCACCTGGGAGCGGCGGCTGCTGGAGATCCGTCAGGCGGTCGGGCTGCTCGGCCGGCTCCGCTGACCTGCTGCTAGGAATGTGCGCATGGCTACCACTGCACTCGGGGGCAACCCCGTCTCCACCGTCGGCGACCTTCCCGCCGTCGGCTCCCCCGCTCCGGCGTTCGAGCTGGTCGGCAACGACTTCGCTCCCGTGACCCTGCCGACCGGCACCCGCACGGTCCTCAACATCTTCCCGAGCATCGCGACCGGCATCTGCTCCGGGAGCGTGCGGAAGTTCAACGAGCTCGCGGCCGGGCTCGAGAACACGACCGTCCTCTGCATCTCCAACGACCTGCCGTTCGCCCTCGCGTCGTTCTGCGGCGCCGAGGGCATCGAGAACGTCACGACCGCGTCGGCGTTCCGGTCGAGCTTCGGCACCGACTACGGCGTGCTGATGACCGACGGCAAGTGGGCCGGACTGCTGGCCCGCTCGATCGTCGTGCTCGACGAGGACGGCACCGTCGTCTACACCGAGCTGGTCCCCGAGATCGGGATCGACCCCGACTTCGACGGCGCCGTCAAGGCGTTGGACTGACGGCTAGTCCTCCGGCACGGCCGGGTCCCAGAACGCGTCGCGCATCAGGACCCGGCCGGCCAGGCACGGGGTGCCCTCGTCCGCGTAGCGCTCCTGGGCCTCACCGCCGTGGCTCGGCGGCAGCGAACCGTCGGCCCGCACCACCCGCCACCACGGCACCGGGCCCCCGTGGTGCGACATCACCGATCCGACCTGCCGAGGACCGCCGCCGACGACAGCAGCGATCGCGCCGTACGTCGTGACCCGGCCGGCCGGGATCCGCTCGACCCACGACAGCACCTGCTCGACGTACGCCTCCTTGGCAGGATCCACGCGTGCCATGATCGACCATGGCCCGCCCACGCCATACACCGCAGTTCAGGGGTGGCGCGCATCCAGGTCCAGCTCGGCCGGCCGTTCGTGCCGTGGGCGACATACCCCGGCTGGATCCGCAAGCTGGTCCTCCGCGGCACGAACCTGCACGGCGACCGGATGCCGCCGGCCGCCTTCCACCGCCGCACTACAGCGACCCGCGGCGCTCGGCCGTCGGTCACGTGCCGACCTACGACGACCCGCAGCTGATCGCCGCCGAGATCACGCGGACGATCCGGCGGGCGATCCGCTGACCCTCGCTAACCCTCGGCTGACCTGCACAAGCGCCGAGGACCCCGTCGCTGGGCGACGGGGCCCTCAGGTGCTCCCTCGGTGCGGCAAACGCTCCAGAAATCTGCAGTGCGACCCGGATGACGCTGGAGCCGCGGCTACCACGCACAACGACCGATCACCGGTCCCGGTTACGGGGTTCCGTTATCAGGTACGGCGATGCGGTCGCCGCCCGGACGGGATCAGTACGCGGGCTGGCTCGGGTCGATCTGGTTGACCCAGGCCACCACGCCGCCACCGACGTGGACGGCGTCGGCGTAGCCGGCTCCCTTGACGATCGCGAGCGTCTCCGCCGAGCGCACACCGGTCTTGCAGTACATGACGACCTGCTTGCCCTCATCGACCGGCGGCAGCTTCTCGAGCGCCGAGCCGTTGAGGAAGTCGCCCTTCGGGATGAGGATCGACCCCGGGACCTGGTTGATCTCGTACTCCACCGGCTCGCGGACGTCGACCAGGACGAAGTCGCGGCTGCCCTCCTCGCGCTCCTTCAGCATGTGCTCGAGCTGCACGACCGAGATCGTCGAGCCGGCAGCCGCGTCCGCGGCCTCCTCGGAGATCGCCCCGCAGAAGACGTCGTAGTCGATCAGCTCGGTGACCGTCGGGTTCACACCACAGAGCGCGCAGTTGGGGTCCTTGCGGACCTTCAGCTTGCGGTACTCCATCTCCAGGGCGTCGTAGATCATCAGCCGGCCGACCAGGGGCTCACCGATGCCGGCCAGCAGCTTGATCGCCTCGTTGACCTGGATCGAGCCGATGCTGGCGCAGAGCACACCGAGCACACCGCCCTCGGCGCAGCTCGGGACCATGCCCGGCGGGGGCGGCTCGGGGTAGAGGCAGCGGTAGCAGGGAGCGTCCTCGGCCAGGGTGGGGGCGAAGACGGACGCCTGGCCGTCGAAGCGGTAGATGGAGCCCCAGACGTAGGGGATGCCGAGGAAGTAGGCCGCGTCGTTCACCATGTAGCGCGTCGCGAAGTTGTCGGTGCCGTCGACGATCAGGTCGTAGCCGCGGAAGACCTCGAAGACGTTGTCGTTGTCGAGGCGGTCCTCGTGCAGGACCACGGTGACGTAGGGGTTGATCTCGGCGATCGACTCCTTGGCCGAGAGGCCCTTCGGCTTGTCGATGTCGCTGACGCCGTGGATGACCTGCCGCTGCAGGTTGGACTCGTCGACCGTGTCGAACTCCGCGATGCCGAGCGTGCCGACGCCCGCCGCGGCCAGGTAGAGGAGTGCGGGGCTGCCCAGACCGCCGGCACCGATGACCAGCACCTTGGCGTTCTTCAGCCGTTTCTGTCCGGCCATCCCGACGTCGGGGATGATCAGGTGGCGGCTGTAGCGGCGTACCTCGTCGATGGTCAGCTCGGCTGCCGGCTCGACCAGCGGCGGAAAGCTCACGGTGTGCTCCTCGATGGATTGGGGACGTCAGGGCACAACGCCTCACCCGTCCTCGGTGTTCCCGGGCTCCATCGTTCCTCCCGCGTCCAACCGGCCCTGACACGTCCCGTCATCCGGACCCGCGGGCCGTCCCGCAGGACCGACCTACTCGGGAGTAGGCTCGGCGCGTGGTCAGCAGGTCGTACGACGTCGAGGACCCGCGCCGCCCGCGCGGGATCAGGTTGCCGCGCCGTGAGCGGCGCGCCCAGTTGCTGTCGTCCGCGCTCGAGGTCTTCGTCGCGCAGGGCTATCACGCCGCTGCGATGGATGACATCGCCGAGCGCGCGGGCGTGTCGAAGCCGGTGCTCTACCAGCACTTCCCGAGCAAGCTCGAGCTCTACCTCGCGCTGCTCGACGACGCCTGCGACACGATCATCGCCAACTGCCGCGCGGCCCTGGACGCGACCACCGACAACAAGCAGCGGGTCGCCGCGGCGATGGACGCGTTCTACGGCTACGTCGGCCACCACGCCGGCGCCTTCCGCCTGGTCTTCGAGTCCGACCTGACCAGCGAGCCCGCCGTCCGCGAGCACGTCGACCGGGTCACGATCGAGTGCGCAGGCATGATCACCGAGGTGATCCAGGAGGACACCGGCCTCCCGGAGGCGGCGTCCCGGTTGCTCGCCGTCTCCCTCGTCGGCATCAGCCAGGTGAGCGCGCGCTTCTGGCTCACCGACTCCGGCGGCCTCTCCCGGGAGCAGGCGGTCGAGCTCGTGTCGGGCCTGGCCTGGCGCGGCATCAGGGGCTATCCGCTCACCGACTAATCTGGGTGATGGCGGCGTCCTTCGACGCCGCCTCAACGCAATCTCAATTCTAGGAGCTGGCCGTGGAGGTCAAGATCGGCGTGCAGAACGCCGCCCGCGAACTGGTCGTCGACACCGACGAGACGTCGGACGCGATCGAGAAGCTCGTGACCGAGGCGATCGGCAGCTCCGGGGTCCTGGTCCTCACCGACACGAAGGGCCAGCGCACGGTGGTGCCGGCCGACAAGCTCGCCTACGTGCACATCGGCCGCAGCTCGGTCGGACAGGTGGGCTTCCGGTCGTAAGTGGAGCGCACGACCGGAAGAAGTCCGGTGGTTGAGGTGCCGACACCGCGCGCCAGCGCGGGGTCGCCTCGAAACTCAGGAGCTGATCAGCTCCCCTGGGAACTCATCGCCTGTTCCCAGGCGTTCCTCAGGCAACACGGGAAGTGTTCCCGTGAGAGGTGAGGGTCATGCTGCAGTTCCGCTTCGCTGCTGAGAGCGACACCGGTCGGGTCCGCGAGCACAACGAGGACGCCGGTTTCGCGGGTCCCTACCTGCTGTGCGTCGCCGACGGGGTCGGGGGTGCCGCCGCCGGTGAGGTGGCGTCGGCCACGACGGCGTACGTCGTGAGCGCTCGCGCGCTCGCGAATCCTGGCTACGACCCCCTGCGCCTGCTCGAGGCCGCGGCCGAGGAGGCGCACCAGCAGCTGGTGCGCGGCGTCGACGCGGACCCGCAGCGGCTGGGCATGGCGACGACGCTCACCGCGATCCTGACCGACGGCGTCCGCACCGCTCTCGCCCATCTCGGCGACTCACGCGCCTACCTGCTGCGGGACGGCGGCTTCACCCAGCTCAGCCACGACCACACGATGGTGCAGGCGATGGTCGACACCGGGCGGCTCACCGCGGCCGAGGCGGCGGCGGCGCCGTACCGTCACGTCGTGCTCCAGGCGGTCGACGCGCTGAGCACGCCCACCCGGACCTGCTCTGGCTCGACCTGCGTCCCGGCGACCGGCTGCTGTTGTGCAGCGACGGGCTGAGCGACGTGCTCCACGAGGCCGCGCTCGCGATGATCCTCACCGTGCCGTCGGCGCGGCTGGCAGCCACGCACCTGGTCCAGGCAGCGCTCGACGCCGGCAGCCGCGACAACGTCACCGCGATCGTGGCGGATGTCGTCGACGGACCTGCGATCGTCGGCACGGGCAGCGTCCTCGGTGCCGCGGTCGACATGCACAACAACGTGGTCGACCCGACCTCGGTCCGCGGCCTGCGCTCGGCCTAGTCCCCCGCCGCTGGTTGAGGTGCGAGCGAAGCGAGCCGCCGCCGCTGGTAGAGGTGCGAGCGAAGCGAGCCGCCGCCGCTGGTTGAGGTGCGAGCGAAGCGAGCCGCCGCCGCTGGTTGAGGTGCGAGCGAAGCGAGCCTCGAAACCAAGGCGCCGATGACGGTCGGCAGTCCTAGTATGGCTGTATGAGCAGATCGTCGTACGAGTACGCGCGCCTCTGGGTGCCGCTGTACGACAGCACCACGCTCTCTGTCGCGCGACCGGTCTTCCTGATCGAGGCGGCCGACGGCTTCGAAGGCATCGTCGCGGAGAAGAACACGACGCTCATCGGTGTGCTCAACGAGTTCGGCCGTGACGGCTGGCGCATCGACACCACGCCGATCCGGGTCACCGCGCCGTCCCCGGAGTTCCAGCTCCTCATCGACGCCACCCTCGACGAGGTCGACGGCGGGTCGCTGAGCGAGGCCGACTCCGGCGCCGTCAACGAGTTCGACGTCTACGGGATGCGCCGCCAGCTGAGCTGATCGTCGTTGGTCGCAGATACGCCCCGATCCGCGATCGAGAGGCGCATCTGCGTCCATCCACAGGCCTTCGGACTGCGGTTTGGGACCAAACGTCGTCCGGGCACACGGGGTTGCATGACCCAGGACAAGTGGCGACCACGCTGCCCGCCGGCCCGCGCCCTGGTGCGGCCGGTCCGGCTCGACCCCACAGGTGTCAACGGCCCCACCCGCCACCAGGCCCGACGCGGGTTGTGGCGCCAGACGACCTACGGGTTCCACGTGCCCAGCTCGACCGACAGCGCGGTCGTCGAGCAGCGCATCCTCGAGCAGTCCATGCGCGCGGGCAGCGACGGGGCGGTCACGGGGTGGGCCGCCCTTCGGCTCTACGGCGCCGCCTTCTTCGACGGCCTCGGACCAGACGGGCGGACGATGCTCCCGGTGCCCCTCGTGGTTCCGCGCAAGCTGAGCGACACCCCCGACAGCGTCACGTCGCGGGTCAGCCTGGCCGGCCACCGGCTCTGGATCGTGCAAGGGGTCCGCTGCGTCGGGGTGGAGCGAGCAGTGGTGGACGAGATCCTGCGCGGGAACGACCTGCGCGAGGCGGTGGTCGTGATCGACATGGCCTGCGCCGCCCGGATCACGTCGCTGCGCCGCATCGCGTCGTACGTCGATCGCCACCCGCGTGCCGGCAACAAGCGTGTGCTAGATGCGTTGGCGCTCGCGGACGAACACAGTCTGTCTCCGCGAGAAACCCGGATGCGGCTGGTCTGGGTGCTCGATGCGGGGTGGCCCCCGCCGTTGTGCAACCGCGTGGTCTACTCCACGAACGGCGACGTGCTGGGTCGGCCGGATCTGCTCGACCCGGACACCGGGGTGGCCGGTGAGTACGACGGGTCTCTCCATCGCGATCGCACCCGCCATCGCTCCGACGTCGACCGGGCTGAGCGGTTCCGTAGGAGCGGGCTCGAGCCGTTCGTCAT
The DNA here is from genome assembly GCA_963766035.1 of uncultured Actinomycetota bacterium. Lineage (GTDB taxonomy): Bacteria > Actinomycetota > Actinomycetes > Propionibacteriales > Nocardioidaceae > Nocardioides. The sequence goes on from CAVXYP010000010.1 coordinate 45,677, forward strand.
GGTCGCCGGCGACACCTCTGAGCAGCAGGTCGAGAGGATGGAGGCCGCCCGGTCGCGTGTCCTCGCCCGGCCGGCACGTGCGCGCGGGTGGACTCTCGAACCGCCGCCGTGGCTACCCGAACCGCCCGCGATCTCACTCGACGACGAACTGGACATCCGCAGCTGGATTGCTGACTGACCGTCGGTCGACGCGCGATCGAGAGCGCTGCCCGTCGAGCGCGGCGAAGAGGTCGCCGTGCTCCTCGGCGCGGCGCAGCGCTTCCGTCATCGAGAACTGATCGAGGCCGAGCTCGTCCTCCGCGCCGGCCTCGACCTCGTCCCAGGTCAGCGGGGTGGCGACGGTGGGCCGGTCCCGTCCGCGCAGGGAGTACGGCGAGATGGTCGTCTTCGATCCCGCGTTCTGGGACCAGTCGATGAAGACCTTGCCCCGTCGTCGGGCCTTGGTCATCGTCGCCGTGATCGACGATCCGTGGGCCGCGGCGAGCTCCTCGGCGACCTCCTTGGCGACGCCGGTGACCTCGTCCGACGGCAGGTAGGAGGACAGGTCCGCGTACAGGTGCAACCCCTTGCTGCCGCTGGTCACGGGTCGCGCGTCGAGGCCGCGGGCGCCGAGCGCGTCACGGGCGAGCAGCGCGACCTGGCAGCACTCGTGCAGACCCGCCGGCTCGCCCGGGTCGAGGTCGACCACCAGCCGGTCGGCGCCGAGCGGCTCTCCCGACGAGTCGACCGTCCACTGGTGCACGTGCAGCTCCAGGGCTGCCAGGTTGACCATCCACATCAGGGTGGCGAGGTCCTCGACGATCGGGAAGACCAGGGTGTCGCCGTGGCGGCTGGTGCCGCGAGATCCCGTCGTCGGGACCTCGGCCGTGCGTACCCACGACGGAGTGCCGGCGGGCACGTTCTTCTCGAAGAAGCTCATCGTCTGCACGCCGTGCGGCCAGCGGATCCGGGTGACCGGCCGGCCCGCGAGGTGCGGCAACAGCACCGGCGCGATCCGCGCGTAGTAGTCGAGCACCTCCCCCTTGGTCGTGCCCGTCGCCGGGTAGAGCACCTTCTCCAGGTTGGTCAGCTTGATCGTCCGACCCTCGACGTCGACGTGCACCTCGCTCATCTCTCCCCCGTATCGGGCACAGCCAGGTCGTCCGGTGTGAGGTCGTTGCGCAGTCCTTGGTACGACGGCTGCCGGAGCCGCTCATAGCCGGCGCCATGGGTGTCGACGTCCACGACGAGCACCGGTTCGATCCAGGTGGTGCCCTGGGCGTCCAGCCTCGGCACCTCGTCGGCGAACGGGCTCCCGGTCCTGGTCAGGGACGCCACCAGCTCGGTCAGCACCTTCGACTGCTTGGGCCCGATCCCGCTCCCGACCCGCCCGCGATAGAGCAGGCCGTCGGCGGTGGGCTCGCCGACGAGCAGCGCCGCCAGGTGGGTGCCGCCCGTCTGCGGTCGCCAGCCACCGACGACGTACGACGCGCGGTGGCGATGCGCGAACTTCAGCCAGTGCTGCGTGCGTTCCCCCGGGCGGTAGCGCGAGTCGATCCGCTTGCTGACGATGCCCTCGAGGCCCTGGGAGCGGGTGGCGTCGAACAGCATCCCGCCGTCGTCGTACGTGTTGGGGACCTGCCAGCCGGAACCACTGAGATCCAGCGCCGCGAGCCGGGCGCGGCGCTCGGTCAGGGGCAGTGCGGTGAGGTCGTCGCCGTGGGCACGCAGCAGGTCGAAGGCCATGTAGGTCGCGGGGATCCGCTCGGCGAGGCGGGCGACCGACGTCGCCTTGCGCACGTGGATCCGCTCGGCGAGCACCCGGAAGTCGGGGAGACCGCGCGCGTTGAGCGCGATGATCTCGCCGTCGACGACGAGATCGCTGCCGCTCGGGGGCGTGGCGAGCTCGGGCCAGCCGCCGGTGATGTCGTTGCCGTTGCGACTGGTGAGCCGGACCCTGGCATCGCTCACCGTCGCGAGGGCGCGCACACCGTCCCACTTCACCTCGTGCGTCCACTCTTCGCCCGTCGGCACGTGGGCGCCCGCGGTGGCGAGCATGGGCAGCAGCACGGGCCCAGTCTTCACCACGCGAGCCGGTCCACGACGTACTCCGCGATGGCGAGGCTCGATGTCGCGGCCGGGGACGGGGCGTTCCGCACGCTGGTCACCCCGTTGCCGCTGACGATCACGAAGTCGTCGAGGAGCGAGCCGTCGCGGGCGACGGCTTGTGCCCGCACGCCGGCGCCGGCACGGACCACGTCACCAGAGGCGATCTCGGGGACGTAGCGCTGGGCCGTCCGGAGGTAGGCGCGCTTGGACAGTGAGCCGCGGACCTCGCGAGCACCGGTGCGCCAGTGCGTGCGCGCCATCCGCCAGAACCCGGGATGGGCCAGCGTGGCGGCCACGTCGGCAACGCTCAGTCCGGGGCGGACGCCGTACCCCTCCCGGTCGAGAGCCAGCACCGCGTTCGGGCCGATCTCCAACCCGCCGCCGACCCGTCGGGTGAAGTGCACGCCGAGGAACGGGTAGCGCGGGTCGGGCACCGGGTAGACCATGCCGCGCACGAGGTCGCGCTTCGAACCGACGACCTCGAGGTACTCGCCGCGGAAGGGCACGATCCGGGGCTCGTCGTTGCCGTCGACGGATCGACCGAGGCGGTCGGACTGCAGGCCGGCACAGAGCACGAGGTGGTCGACATGGTGCACCTCGCCGGAGGTGACCACCTGGAGCCGACTGCCGCGACCGGAACGGAAGACGTTGGTGACCGTGGTCGAGAGGAGTACGGCGCCGCCGGCGTGCTCGACGTCCTGCGCCAGCTGCCGGGCGACGGCGACGAAGTCGGTGATCGCGGTGTGGGGCGAGTGCAGTGCGGCCAGGCCGGTCGCATGCGGCTCGATCTCCGCGATCTCGTGGGGGCCGATCCGGCGGAGGCCGGGGACCCGGTTCTCCGTGGCCGTGCGCTCGAGGGCATCGAACCTTGCCATCTCGGCGGGGTCGACGGCGACGACCAGCTTGCCGCACTCGACGTACGGCAGGTCGTGCTCGAGGCAGTAGTCGCGGATCAGGACCCGGCCGCGCGCACAGAGCTCGGCCTTGAGACTGCCGGGGCGGTAGTAGATGCCGGCATGCACGACGCCTGAGTTGTGGCCCGTCTGGTGCGCCGCGAGCCGGTCCTCCTTCTCGAGGACGACGACCTTCGTGCCGGGCCGGCGGCCGGTGAGCTCGCGGGCCACGGCCAGGCCGACGATGCCGCCGCCGACGACGCCCACGGTCTGCGCTTCGGTGGGCTCGGGCACTCGATCATGGTCCCAGGTCGGTGCTGCCGCGTAGGCTTGTTCCATGCGTGCGATCTGGAAGGGTGCCGTCTCGTTCGGCTTGGTGAGCGTGCCCGTGAAGCTCTATTCCGCGACCGAGAGTCACGACGTGTCGTTCCGGCAGGTCCACGCCAAGGACGGCGGTCGGATCAAGTACCAACGGATCTGCTCGATCGACGGCGAGGAGGTTGCCTACGCCGACATCGCGAAGGGCTACGAGACCGAGGACGGTGAGATGGTGATCCTCACCGACGACGACCTCGCCGAGCTGCCGTCGGCGTCGTCACGGGAGATCGCGGTCGAGAAGTTCGTCCCGAGCGACCAGATCGACCCGATGCTCTTCGAGAAGTCCTACTACCTCGAGCCCGAGTCGACCGGCGCCAAGCCCTATGCCCTCCTGCGGCAGGCGCTCCTCGACGCCGACCGGATGGCGGTCGTCACGGTCGCCCTCCGGCAGCGGACGACCACGGCGGTGCTTCGGGTGCGCGACGACGTGATCGTCATGCAGACGATGATGTGGCCCGACGAGATCCGCCAGCCCGACTTCACCATCGAGACCGGCGAGATCAAGGACGCCGAGGTCAAGATGGCGCACATGCTCGTCGAGACCCTCGCCGGCGACTTCGAGCCCGAGGAGTTCGAGGACGACTACGCGGCCGCCGTCGACGCGGTCGTCAAGGCCAAGATCGAAGGCGGCGAGGTGCAGCGCACCCCCACCTCGACGAAGACCGGCGGCGAGGTCGTCGACCTGCTCGCCGCTCTCCAGCGCTCGGTGGATGCCGCCAAGACGGCGCGCGGCGAGGAGCCGGAGGAGAAGGCGGAGCCTGCCAAGAAGAAGGCTCCTGCCAAGAAGGCCGCGAAGAAGCCGGCCAAGAAGACCGCGGCGAAGAAGAAGACCGCGACGAAGAAGGCTGCGGCGAAGAAGGCCAGCTAGCGCGCCGGCGGCATGCTCGGCGGCGAGCTGGCTACGGTGCTCTCAGCTTCAGCGTGGTCGTGTAGCGCTTGCCGAGTCTCACCGTCACCCGGAAGACCAGGTGCCCGACGCGCTTGAGTGCGCTCAGGTTCGGGGCCGAGAGGTCGAACCTCACGTTCACCCGGCCTGGCAGAGCCGCCTTGTAGGCCTTGCCGGGGATCGTGAGGTAGCGACGGGTAGCGCCGACCTTGACCTTCGTGGTGCTCTTCATGCTGATCGTGCCGCTCCCCGACGAGGTGACGGCGAAGTGATAGGCGAACTTGCCCACGCGCGAGACCTTCAGGCTCTTCGGCGAGGCCGCGAAGGACACGACGCCGATGGGCGCGTTGGGGCCGAGCTCCGTGATCCGGATGTCGCCCGCGCCCAGTCCGGCGTGCCACACGGTGAAGCCGAGGTGATCGGGGGCGACCGCCACCCGGACATCGGAGATGCCGCCGTCGGTGGCGATGCGCTGGATGATCAGCGGTCCCACGCTCCAGTGCACGCCGTCGTCGGAGACCGCATGCATCAGCCGCACGGGGTCAGCGTTGTCGCGTACGTACACCGCGTGCAGCCGACCGGCCGCGTCCTGGAAGAGGTGCTTGCTGGGGCTGAGCCCCGGCCCGATCGAGACCGGTGCGCCAAACCCGCTGCCGGTGTACTTGCGCACGTTCAGGCCGAAGTTGCCGTTGCCGGCGAGGAGGAACAGGCCGCTCGGTCCCCCGGCCAGCCTGGGGTACGTCGCGACCCCGATGTTCACGGCCGACGTCCAGTTCGCGATGTTGTTGATGCTCCCGCTGCCGTCGTAGCGGCGCCACTGGGCGTCGTCGACATGGGTGAAGACGGCCAGCGGGGTCGCGGCATCGATCAGTCCGACGGAGGCCTGGTTCTGGTGGTCGGTGGAGAGGACCGCCTCGTCGGCGGTTACGCCCGAGTCGAGACGGACGTTCTGGAAAGCCATCACTGTGTCGGCCGGCACCCCCGAGAAGCTGTCGCCCGGACCTGGGACGCCCTCCTCGAACCCGACGGTCCCGATTCTCACACCCGCCGCGAAGCTCGTGCCGTTGTTGGTGGACGTGAACTTGTAGACACCGGACGGGTTGCTGGTGCCGCTGATCTGGTTCCGGTACTGGACGACGACGACCCGGCTACCGGACACGATGACAAAGGGACGACGGCCGCTCGTCGTGCCGGTGGGCACCACGATCGCATGCTGGCTCGCACAGGCACTCGCACCCCGCGGCAGCCGGCAGAACTGGAGCGACGTCGCGGAGGCCTCCGGCCCGATCCAGGCGATGTAGCCGGTGCCGGCCGCGTCCACCGCGAGACCGGGCCTCGAGCCGGCGCCGAGCTCGAGCGACCCCGCTCGAGCCGTGATTGCGGCCTGCGCCGGCGTGGCCGGCGCTGCGGCGGCTGGGTGGGCCGCCGGCGCAGCGGTGCTGAGCAGGGCTGCGAGCGCGATGGCAGGGACGGCCCTCCGAGCGATGGCCTGCATGGCGTTCCTCTCGATCAACAGGTCGATCGGAACCCGATGGGGCAGCGTGCTGGCCTGGCGTGCCCTTCAACAGTACGCCTGATGGACAGGTTTCAACCCCGGACCAGCACCCGCTTGGCCGGCTGCATCCGGGAGGACGGCGCGGAGAGGGTGCGCAGGTGGATGTTCTGCAGCAGCCCGATCGCGAGCATGCCGGCGAACATGGAGGAGCCGCCGTACGACACGAAGGGAAGGGGTACGCCGGTGACCGGCATGATGCCGACGCACATCCCGATGTTCTGGAAGGCCTGGAAGCCGAACCAGCAGGCGATGCCGGCGGCGGCGATCCGGCCGAAGACGTCGTCGCTGCGGGCGGCGATCGCCAGCGCGCGCCAGATGATGATGCCGAGCAGTGCGATCAGCAGGGCGGCGCCGACCAGGCCGAGCTCCTCGCCGGCGACGGTGAAGACGAAGTCGGTGTGCTGCTCGGGGACGAACCCGGAGTTGGTCTGCGAGCCGTCGAACAGCCCTTGGCCGAAGAGGCCGCCGTTGCCGACCGCGATCCTGGCCTGCTCGACGTTGTAGCCGGCGCCGCGCGGGTCGCGGCCGGGGTCGGTGAAGGCCAGGAAGCGGTCGACCTGGTACTGCTCGAGGAAGCCGGTGCCGACCGCGAAGACCGCCACCAGCACGCCGGACCCGGAGAGCAGGACGAGCCAGCGCCGGTGCGCTCCGGAAGCGGCGATCACGCCGAAAACGGTGGCGCTGAGCACCAGCATGGTGCCGAGGTCGGGCTGCGCGAGGATCAGGGTCGCCGGGACCGCGGCGACCGTGAGCATGAGGAGCACGTCGACGGTGCCGACCCGATCACGCCACCGCCCCTCGCTCCGCTCGGCGACGACGAGGGCCATGCCGACGATGACGGCCAGCTTGGCGAGCTCGGCGGGCTGGAGGGAGAGGCCCCCGATCATCAGCCAGGACCTCGAGCCGTTGATCGTCGTACCCATCACCAGCACCAGCACCAGCCCGAGGACCGAAGCGCCGTAGGCGACGGGCGCGAGGATCCGCACCCACCGGTGGTCGGTCGCGGCCACGAGGACCATCAGCCCGATGCCGATGCCAAGGTTGACGATCTGCTTGGCCAGGAACGCCTTGGGGTCGCCGCCGGTGAGGTCGTCGCGGTGGATCGTCGCCGACCACACCAGCACGCAGCCGATCATGCCGAGCAGCACGACGGCACCGAGGAGCGCCAGGTCGAGCTCGTGCCACCGGAGCCGGCTGGCGCTGCCGACCCGGCGCGATCGCGTCGAGGTCCTGGTCCCGACCACGGTTGCCATGTCAGTCCTCCTCACGCGCAGGCGGCAGGATCGAGCCGTCCCGGGCGAAGATGGGGAGCTTCTCGGGTGGCACGGTGCCGGGGATGGCGGACCTGCCGGGGCGAACGGTCTCGCCGTCGATGCCGTACAACGCCTCCCAGATCTTGCGCACCCCGTCACCGGTCGAGCCGGATCCGGTGCCCGCCTGGCTGATCATCATCACGACGACGTAGTCGTCGGTGAAGGTCGCCGTCCAGCCCGTCGACTGCTTGCCGTAGACCTCCGCCGAGCCGGTCTTGCCCCGCAGGTCGACCTGGTCGAGCGGGAACCCGCCGAGCTTCCAGGCCAGCGTGCCGACGCTCGTGACGCCCCGGAGCGCTTCGTTGATGTAGTCGAGCACCGAGTCCGGCACGTCGATCTCACGGTCCTTCGACGGCGGGATCCTCCGGATCACCTCCCCGTCCGGCGACACGACGGCCTTGCCGACCCGCGGCTCCCACAGGGTGCCGCCGTTGGCGATCGCGGCGTAGGCCCGGGCCAGCTGCAGCGGAGTCACGATCGTGTCGCCCTGGCCGATGGCGAAGTTGGCGGCGTCGCCCTCCCGGTAGGCGTAGCCCTCGATGCAGAACTCGCGGGCGAACTTGTAGACGAAGTCGCTGGTCCCCTTGTTCTCCGGGGCGTCCTGCGGCTTGTCCGCGATGCCGCAGTAGAAGTCCTTCATCGAGTGGTAGTAGTCGCGCTTCCACTTGCGGTCGGCGATCCGACCGGAGGCCTCGCCGGGGACGTCGATCCCGGTGGGGCTGCCGAAGCCGAACTCCTTGGCCTCCTCGACCAGCGGGTCCTTGGCGTGGACGTCGGCGGGGTCGGAGCCGTACTTCAACCAGTAGTGCATGCCGATCTGGAAGAAGAAGGTGTTGCAGGAGACCTCGAGCGCCCGGGCGAAGGTGATCGGCCCGTAGGCCGCCGACTCGTGGTTGTGGAAGTCGCGGTTGCCGATCCGGACGGCTGACGAGCAGTTGAGGACGGTGTCCTTCGAGAAGCCGTGGGTGAGCGCGGCGGCGGTCATGAACGGCTTCCAGGTCGAGCCGGGGGCGAACTGTCCCTGCAGCGCCCGCCCGAGCAGCGGGGTGCCGGCGGCCTCTGAGTAGAGCTGCTTGAGCTGCTTCTGGGTGATGCCGTCGGCCCAGACCTCGGGGTCGTACGTCGGCTGGCTGGCCATCGCGATGATCCGGCCGGTGTTGACGTCCATCACGACTGCGGCGCCGGAGTCGGCCGCGAACTTCCGACCGGTCACCGGGTCGACGGTCGCCCGGGCGATGCCGATCATCCGGTGCAGCTGTCGCTCGACGATGCCCTGCACCTTCGCGTCGATCGAGGTGACCAGGGTGTCGCCGGGCTGGGCCTGGATGTCGGCCTCCTCGCCGATCACCTCGCCGTTGGCGTTGACCTTGACCCGCTCGTAGCCGGGCTGCCCGCGCAACCACGCGTCGTACTCCTTCTCGACGCCGGCCCGGCCGACCACCGACGCCCCGTTGACCGACGTGTCACCGCCGACCTCGGCCGCGTCCAGCTCGTCCTCGGTGATCGGGCTGAGGTAGCCGAGCAGGTGGGCGGCGTTGATGCCGTAGGGCTGCGGATAGTCGCGGACGCTCTGCTGGGTCACGACGACACCGGGGAAGTCCTCGGGCTGCTCGTTGATCCGCAGGGCCGTGGCGTCGTCCAGGTCGTGGGCGACCGGGACGGGCTGGTAGGGCGACCCGTTCCAGCACACGCCCTCCTTGGCGCCCTCGGTGCCGCACAGCACCAGCTTGCGCGCGATCTCGCGGGGCTCGATGTCGATGACCCGACCGACCCGCTTCAGCAGCGCGCGCCGCACCCGCGGCTCCATCCGGCCGATCAGGGTGCGGTCGATCGCGGCCACCCAGGTCAGCCGGTTGGTGACGAGCGGCCGCCCCAGCGCGTCGACGATCAGGCCACGCTGCGGCTGCACGACGATGTCACGCACCGACTGGGAAGCGGCCTTGCCCTGGTACTCCTCCCCCGTCACCACCTGGAGGTAGTAGAGCCGCGCGCCGAGGGTCGCGAGCAGCGAGAAGGCGAGCGCCTGGATCACGATCAGCCGCAGCCGGCTGCGGTGCGAGGAGCTGCTGGTCGGAGCGGACATCAGGCAGGCGTCCGCCGAGGAGTGCGGGGGGTCACTTGAGCCGGCCGCGGGCCGGGCTCGCGCGTGAAGATCCCCACGGTCAGGGGCACGGCGACAACGGCTGCGAGGGCGTCGTAGGCCACGGCGGTGAGCACCACCTCGAGCATGTCGCCGACGCCGACCACGGGGTCGCGCAGCAACATCCCGGAGAGGGCGAACACCGAGGTCCCGACGAACGCGCCGCCGGCACCGGCCGCGAGCATCAAGGGGTACGACGACCGGCCGCTGCCGGCCTGCCCGGATGACCCGGATGACCCGGATGACCCGGATGACCCGGATGAATGGTCGTCAGCGAGTCGGCCCACGACGTATCCGACCACCAGCAGCGCGAGCGCCCACCGACCGGCGGTGTGGTCGGCCGGTGGTGCGAGGTCGAGCAGCAGTCCGGCCGCGAAGCCCAGCAGGGTGGCGAACCGCGGATCGGTCACCAGCGCGGCACCGACGACCGCGAGCAGGACCAGGTCCGGCGCCACGCCGTGCCAGGCGAGGTGCGGGAACACCGTGACCTGCAGCAGCAGGGCAGTGACAACGGTCAGGAGAGCGGCGACCAGCGGCGGGGTGCCCCTCATTCGAGCTCCCCCGGCTCGATCACACCGTCGCCGCCGGATCCGACCACGACTCCGACCTGGTCGAGCGCGGTGAAGTCGACGTACGGCTCGAGGACTGCCCGGTAGGTGCCGGCGCGGAGGTCCTCGAACACCCTGGACACTTCACCGATCGGGACACCGGCGACGTAGGGCCCGGCGCCGCCGTCGCTGCCCCAGGTCACGACGGCCTCACCGCGCTGCGGCATGACGGAGTTGTCGAGCAGCCGCAGGTCGAGCGGGTCGCCGTCGGCGAGCCCGCCGGTGCCGTCGACGAAGCCGTTCTCCAGGGTGGTGCCGACCTTGCCGCCGACCGTGGAGCCGGCGTCGACGATGAGGAGCACGGTGGCGGTGTGACTGGTGACCTCGATGATCCGGCCGACCAGTCCGTCCGCGTTGAGCACCGTCAGGTCCGGGCGCAGCCCGGCGTCGGTGCCGGCGTCGATGGTGACCGTGCTGGAGAAGGACTGTGCCGACTCGTAGCCGATCACCCTGGCCGGCACGAGCGGGTAGCCCAGCTCGCCTCCCGTCGCGATCAGGCCTTCGATCTCGGCGAGCCGGTGGGCGTTGTAGTCGGCCTGGTGGTCCTTCGCCTCGTTCGCCGTGTTCGCGGCCTCGAGGTCGCCGATCTGGTCGCGCAGGTCGCTGTTGGTGTGCAGCGCGTCAGGGATCCGGACCAGCGGGTCGAGCACCGTGCTCACGCCGGCCTGGGCCGGTCCGAGGACCTCGCCGACGACCCGCCGGACCGGCGCAACGGGCGACTCCTCGCCACTGGTGCGGTCGACGACCATCAGCGCGACGCAGGCCAGCACCAGGGCGACCAGCAGCGAGCGGGACGGCATCCCGCGCTCCTCCTGGCGCTCCCGCGGCGTCGCGACCTGACGGACCGGAGTCTGCCGCGGCGGCCGGGTGTCGAGGGACACTAGAACCGCCTCGGGTTGGTGACGAGCACCTGCTGGAGCGCCTCGAACTCCTCGACGCAGCGGCCGGCGCCGAGCGCGACCGACACCAGCGGGTCTTCGGCGACATGCACGGGCATGCCGGTCTCATGGCGGATCCGCTCGTCCAGCCCCTTGAGGAGGGCGCCGCCCCCGGTGAGCACGATGCCGCGGTCCATGATGTCGCCGGCCAGCTCGGGCGGAGTCTGGTCGAGCGTCACCCGGACGGCGTCGACGATCTGATGGAGCGGCTCCTCGAGCGCGTGCCGGACGTCGGCCGTGGTCACGGTGACGGTGCGGGGCAGTCCGGTGACCAGGTCGCGGCCGCGGACCTCGCCCTCGGGCTCACCGGGAGAGGGGAAGGCAGAGCCGAGGCTGATCTTGACCTCCTCGGCGGTGCGCTCGCCGAGCATCAGGCCGTGCTCCTTCTTCATCCATGCCACGATCGCCGCGTCGAGCTGGTCGCCGGCGGTCCGGATGCTGAGGCTGGTGACGATGCCGCCGAGCGAGATCACGGCGACCTCCGTCGTACCGCCACCGACGTCGACGACCATGTTGCCGGTCGGCTGGTGGACCGGGAGCCCGGCGCCGATCGCGGCCGCCATGGGCTCCTCGACGACGTAGACCCGGCGGGCGCCGGCCTGGTAGCCGGCCTCCTTGACCGCGCGCTGCTCGACCGGCGTGATCGCACTCGGCACGCAGATCACCATCCGCGGCTTCGCGAAGTAGCGGCGCTTGTGCACCCGCGCGATGAAGTGGCGGAGCATCTGCTCGGTCGCCTCGAAGTCGGCGATGACGCCGTCGCGGAGCGGGCGGAGCGCGGTGATGTTGTCGGGGGTGCGGCCCATCATCGCCTTCGCCTCGTGCCCGACGGCGATCACGTCTCCGGTCGAGTCGTTGAGCGCGACCACACTCGGTTCGTCGAGCAGCACCCCGCGGCGCCGGACGTAGACCAGCGTGTTGGCGGTGCCGAGGTCAACGGCCAGGTCCCGGCCGATGATGCTGTTCGCCCTCAACGCGTGCCCTCGCTCACGTCCTGGGTCCGACCGTCGTCGACCAGACCCTGCCGTGCGCTACGGGGAAGCCGGTGCACCCCGCACAGGCGGTACGCCGGGGCGGACCCCGGGCGCACGATCCGGGAGCCTCCGCTTGCGAGCGTAGGTAAAGGTCAGCCCGTCACCATGGAGGCACGCCGAGACGAATGGGGCTTGTGTGACCCGTGTGATCTGAACTTCGCCGAGTCGGCTGGTCTTAAGATGCGCCGACTCGGCGATGGTTGCGGGGTAAGACGCGCCGACTCGGCGAGAGTTGTGGGGTAAGACGCGCCGACTCGGCGATGGTTGCGGGGTACGACGCGCCGACTCGCGGTGGGTCAGAGCGCGGGGAACCAGAGGGCGATCTCGCGGGCGGCGGACTCCGGGGAGTCGGACCCGTGGACGAGGTTCTCGCGGTTGGAGAGCGAGAGGTCGCCGCGGATGGTGCCCGGGGCGGCCTTGCGGCCGTCGGTGGCGCCGTTGATCGCGCGGACGACCTCGATCGCCTCGTCACCCTCGAGCACGAGCGCGACCAGCGGGCCGCTGGTGACGAACTCGCGGAGCGGCGGGTAGAAGTCTCGCTCGACGTGCTCGGCGTAGTGCGCGTCGGCCTGGGCGGCGTCGATCAGGCGCTGCTCCATCGCGACGACGGTGAGGCCCTTCGCCTCGAACCGCGAGAGCACGTTGCCCACGAGGCCACGGCGGACCGCGTCGGGCTTGATCAGGACCAGGGTGCGTTGGCTCACGCGGCGACCCTATCGGTGGTTGAGGTGCGAGCGAAGCGAGCCCTGCCGGTGGTTGAGGTGCGAGCGAAGCGAGCCTCGAAACCCCTCACGCCACTTCGGCGGCCAGTCCGGACGCGAGGTCGCCGCGGGGAGCGACGACGACGTCGTCGAGTCCGAGCCACCCCGCGAGCTGCCACAGCTCGGCGGCGAGCTCGGTCGCGGTCTCGGCCGGAGCGGAGGGTTCGGCGTAGGCGCCCTGGACCATCAGGACGCGGGTCGCGCGGTCGGCCTTGAGGTCGACCCGGGCCACGATCCGGTCGCCGAGCAGGAAGGGCAGCACGTAGTAGCCGTGCACCCGCTTCGCGGCCGGGGTGTAGATCTCGATGCGGTAAAGGAAGTCGAAGAGCGCTTCGCTGCGATCGCGCTCCCAGACCACCGGGTCGAACGGGCTGAGCAGCGCGCGGGCGTTGATCCGGCGCGGCAGGCGCGCATCGCGGTGGAGGTAGGCCGGCCGTCGCCACCCCTGGACGCTCACCCGCTCGAGCTCGCCGGCGGCCACCAGCTCCTCGGCCGCGGCGCGGGCGGGGCCGACCCGGATCCGGTAGTAGTCGGCGAGGCAGTTGGCGCTGGCCACGCCGTGCGAGCGCGCCGCACGGCGGACCAGCTCGAGCACCGCCTGGTCCTCGGTGAGCGGCGGTGCGGCCAGCACCTCGGGCGGCAGAACCCGCTCGGGCAGGTCGTAGCGGACCTCGAACTGCCCGTTGCGACCGGCGATCGCGAGCTGGCCCGTCATGAAGAGCAGGTCGAGCGCCTTCCGCGCCGCCGACCAGTTCCACCCCCAGTTGCCCTTGTCGCGAGGGGCATCGTCGTCGAGGTCGCGGGCGGTCACCGGCCCGCGGCTGGCGACCTCCTTGAGCACCAGCTCGCGCTGCAGGGGGTCGATGCCCGGCCACCACTTGAACTCGCGGTCGGCGTAGTGCTCCATCCGGAACCGCATCACCGGCCACAGCTCCACCGGCATGAACGCCTGGACGTGCGCCCAGTACTCGACCACCCGTCGCGGCCGGCCCTCGGCCGCGCGCCGGAGCAGGTCGACGTCGTAGGGCCCCATCCGGGAGTAGAGCGGCATGTAGTGCGCGCGTTGCAAGACGTTGACCGAGTCGACCTGGAGCACCCCGGTGCGCGCGAGGGTGCGCTGGAAGGTGCGCATGGTCGGCACGGCGTGCCGGGTGTCGGCGAAGCCCTGGGCGGCGAGCGCGATGCGGCGGGCCTGGGCGAGGCTGAGCGACTGCACGGGTGCGAGCCTAGGCGGCCCCACCGACACCGCTACTCGAGCTCGACCAGCTTCTCGCGGACGGCGTACATGACCGCCTCCATCCGCGAGTGCAGCTGCAGCTTCTCCAGCATGTTGCGGACGTGGTTCTTGACGGTGTTCTCGCTGATCGCGAGCCGGTGCGCGACGTCGCGGTTGCTGAGGCCCTTCGCGACCAGCCGGAGCACGTCGAGCTCGCGCTCGGTGAGCTTGAGCGACGGCCCTTGGGAGCGGTCCGGCCGCGACATGGTCTTGAACTCGTCGATGAGCTTGGCCGCCATCGACGGGCTGATCAGCGACTGCCCCTCGGCCACCACCCGGATGCCCTGGGCAACCTCCTCGATCGAGGAGTCCTTGAGCAGGTAGCCCGAGGCGCCGTTCTTGACCGCCTCGTAGAGGTCGGCCTCCTCGTCGGACACCGTGAGCATGATGATCTTCGTGGTCGGGGATGCCTCCTTGATCGCCACGCAGGCCTCGATGCCGGACTGCTTGGGCATCCGGATGTCGAGGAGCACCACGTCCGGGGCGGTGCTCACCGCCAGCTCGGTGCCTTCCGCGCCGTCACTCGCCTCGCCCACGACGTCGATGCCGGACTCCACTCCCAGCAGCATGGTCAGCCCACGCCGAAAGAGCTCATGGTCATCGACCACTAGTACTCGGACCGGCTCGTCCCCACTCGCCACCCGAGCATCATGGCACGCACCGGTACCAAGCCGCGCCGTGACGTGATGAAGGGGTCGGCTCGCGGGTCGGCTCGCGGGTCGGAGCGGCGGGCGCTAGGCGCCCAGGTCGAGGGAGATCACGCCGTAGTCGTAGCCCTTGCGGCGGTAGACGACGGCGGGCCGTTCGCTCTCCTTGTCGACGTAGAGGTAGAAGTCGTGGCCGACGAGCTCCATCTCGTAGAGCGCCTGGTCGAGCGTCATCGGGCTGGCCGGATGGGTCTTCTCCCGGACGACGAGCGGGCCGTCGCCGGTCATGGCGATCGGTCCGACCTGCCGCTCCTCCACGGTGTCGGTCGTCCCGACCACGCCGTTGGCAGAGCCCAGTCCGTCAACGGGAAGCCCTGCGAGCGCCTGCCCGACCGATACCGGCGACCGGCGGCCGCGATGGACTCGCCGGCGGTCGGCGGCGCGTCGCATCTGGGCGGCCATCTTGTCGAGCGCCATGTCGAGGGCCGCCATCTTGTCGTCTGCCGCGGCTTCGGCGCGGATCACCGGTCCCTTGGAGAACGCCGTGAGCTCTACATGGACTGACTGGTCGTGCTGGCGCGGGTTCGGCTCACTGTCGACCTCGACGTGGACCCGAATTATCCGATGATCGTGCTTCTCCAACCTCGCCAGCTTTTCGGCTGCGTGTTCGCGGAAACGATCCGAGATCTCGCAGTGCCGTCCGGTGACCACGACGTCCATGAGGTACCTCCAATATTTGGTGGATAGGACATGTATTCAGCTGTTCGACCGATCGACTCTTCAGCGATCGACGAGAGGAGGGCTGCTGAGCGGCCTGCCGACCGGCGGGCTCCACGTCCGAACGACGCAACCACGGACCCGGGCGGACTCCATGATGAGACGTTACTTGGTCATCGGAAGCCTCGAAAGGGTTAGCCGACTATTCCGAATCCTGGTCCTCGACGCGGAGCCGTCGGGCGGTCGCCGCGACGGCGGCGATGGCGAGCACGGGCACGCCGACGGCTTCCAGCGCGCGCTGAGCCTCCCGCGCGGTGGCGCCCGTCGTGATCACGTCATCGCACACCACGACGTGGGCACGGCGGCCCGCCTGGCGTCGTACGGCGCGCGCGGGGGTTGCCATCGACCCGGCGAGGTTGTCGTGACGCTCACCCGCATCGAGCCCGGCCTGGTCGGCCACACCGGGCCGGGTGCGCAGCAGTCGGGCGACCGAGACCGGTCGGCCGGCGGCGCGAAGAGCACGGGCGGCACGGCGCGTGATCGCCAGGGTCGGATCGTGCCCCCGGGCCCGGACCGCCGCCGGGCGGGACGGCACGGGGACGAGCAGCAACGGCACCTCGGGACGGACGCCGGTCGCGGCGGTCGCGGCGAGGACAGCGGTCCCCAGCAGTCCGCCGAGGGGACCGGTCAGGCCGAGCAGCCGGCGCTCCTTGTGACCGAGGACCACTCCTCGCAGCGTCCCCTCGTAGGGACCGGTGGCGAAGGGAGCGACCAGGCCGAACGGCGTCGGGGTGGGCCACGCCACGGCCGCGGAGACCGGCAGCCCGCTCCGGCACGTAGGGCAGAGCACCCGGCCGGGCTCGCCACAGCCGACGCAGGCCGAGCCGAGCAGCAGATCGGCACCGGCGTCGAGCAACGCGGGCACGAGGGTCATCCTGCCGATGCGACCACGATCCCCCGCAGTGGACAACCGGCCGGTCACGGCCTGTGGAGAGTCAGCCCGCGTAGTCGAGCCCGCGGACCTTGGCGATGGGGAGGTGGTCGCTGGTCCGGATGTCGACGAGGGCGCCACGCGCGACGGCGTAGACCGGCGTTGCGTCGTACGGCTCGCCGGCGAGCCCGATCACGCGGCCCGAGACGTAGGTCGAAAGGGTGTCCACACCGATCGTCGCCCCATCGGTCGCGACCGTCTCGACCTCGTAGAGCTCGCCGGGACGGGCCGGCGTGAGGACCGCGATCTCGGCGGCGTTCGTCCAGGCGATGTCGATCGCCGTGCGCCCCGTCAACGTCCGGATCACCGCCGATCCGACGACCTGGGCGACCCGACCGCTGCTGTCGAGCACGATCCGCGCGGCCACGAGCTGGTCGCCGTTCGGCCCGGTCACCAGCGCGATGAGGAGCGTTCCGTCACGGGACACGAGAATCCGGCGGGCGTCGGCCCCGGTGACGAGCGGCACGTCGACCGCCCGGGCCTCGGCCACTTGGTCGGCGACCAGGACCCGAGCCCCACCCGGACCGCGGTCGAGCAGCCAGAGTCGCCCTGACGCGTCCCAGGACGGCTGGCTGAAGGCAGTGCCGTCGGCGACCGGGGTCGCGCTCGCACCGGCGCCGACGAGCGACCGCAGCCGGGCCACGACGACCTGCCGGCCGTCGGCACTGACGGCCGCGACCCGGTCGCCGACCGGTGCCACCGAGATCGAGGCGAGGGCGTGCGGCTCGCGGCCGAGTGGCCCTTCGACGGCTCGCAGGTCGTCGACGGAGCCGACGACGACGCGGCCCCGCTGCAACCCGTAGAGAATGCCGGTGGACGCGGTGTCGGCGGGATCGAACTCATCCGCGGAGCTGACGTCGTACTCCGCAGACGCGCCCGGTGGATGGACCTCCTGGCCGTCGATGCTGACCCGCACCGCGGTGATGGTGGACTCCTGCCGCAACGTCGCCGCGAGCTGGGCCAGCAGTCGCTTGGCCTGCGCGGCCGTCGGCTGGGGCGCGCCGCCGTGCAGGTCGAGCGTGGCGACTCCGTCGGCGACCGGCACCGAGAGTCCGACGGTGAGGTGCGAGGGCACGAAGGTCTGGACGACGCCGCGCAGCCGCGGCGGCAGTCCGGCGAGCAAGGCGTTGACCAGGTTGGTCGCGAACGTCTCCCCCTCCGGCACGAAGACCGGCTCGGGAACCAGGACCTGGGCGGTCGGGTCGAAGTAGTAGAGAGAAGCCTGGCTGTACCGCTGCCGGAACCACTCGGTTCGCACCACCAGGGCGTCGACCGGGTCGATGATCCGGTATTCGCCGTCCTGGATGGTCAGCTGGAACTGCAACATGCTGCGGTCGGCAGGGAGGGCACCGCGCCAGCCGCCAGACTCGTCGAGCACCGAGGCGTTCTTCAGCTTGATGGTGACCGAGCTGCCGTCCTCCCGCGTCTGGCCCAGGTCGTTGTAGACGATCCGCTGGTCCGGGCGCCACTGCTCGGCCGCGTCGTCGGTGAGGTACTGCTTCGCGACGCTGGTCGAGATCGGCCACGCCATCATTGCCTCGAGGAAGCCGGTGACCACCTCACCCCGAGAGTCACCGGGTTGTGGGGGCCGCGCGTCGTAGGCGGGCGCGCGCTCGGCGTTGCGCTCGCCGGAGACGTCGGCGTCGACGACCGGCCCGTCCTGGGGCAGGGTGACGCAACCGCTCAGGAGAGCCGTCAGGACGAGAACACTCGCGATCGCGCAGCGGGACGCTTTCACGACGTCACCCCCAGCTCGCCTCGCGGCCGGGCTCGGCCGCGGGTGCGTCGTCGTCGTGCTCGGCAGCGACCGTGAACTCGTCGGGCGGCGCGAGCGGCAACGGGCTGTGGCGGAGCACGATGCCGACCCGGCGCGGCAGGGTGAGCCGGAATTGTGCTCCCTCCCCCGGCCGTCCCCAGGCCTGGAGCCAGCCACCGTGGAGGTGGGCGTCCTCCAGCGAGATCGCCAGCCCGAGGCCGGTGCCGCCGCTGCTACGCGCGCGGGCAGGGTCGGAGCGCCAGAACCGGTTGAAGACCATCGCCGACTCGCCGGGCGCGAGTCCGACACCGCGGTCGCGGACGGTGACCGCGGCGGCGTGGTCGTCGGAGGCCATGCGTACGACGATCGGCCGGTCCGGGTCGTCGGGGAACGCGTGGTCGATGGCGTTCGTCACCAGGTTGCGCAGGATCCGCTCGACCCGGCGCGCATCGACCTGGGCCCGCACCGGCTGCGACGGCTGCTCGACGACGACGAGCACACCACGCTGGTCGGCGAGGGGCCGGGCGGCATCGACGACGCGATGAGCCAGGTCGAGCAGGTTGATGTCCTCGACGTCGAGGAGTGCGGCACCCGCATCGAACCGGCTGATCTCGAGCAGGTCGACCAGGAGTGTCTCGAACCGGTCGAGCTCGGCCTGCAGCAGCTCGGCCGCCCGGGCGGTGGCCGGGTCGAAGTCGCGGCGGGCGTCGTGGAGCACGTCGCCGGCCATCCGCACGGTGGTCAGCGGGGTGCGGAGCTCGTGCGACACGTCGGACACGAACCGCCGCTGCACCCAGCTCAGCTCCTCGAGCTGGCGGATCTGGCGCTGCAGGTTGGACGCCATCTGGTTGAAGGAGTGGGCGAGCCGGGCGAGGTCGTCCTCGCCGGTGACCCGTAGCCGTTCCTGGAGGCGGCCGGCCGCCAGCCGCTCGGCCACCCGCCGCGCCATCCGGACCGGCTTGACGACCTGCCGGGTCACCAGCCAGGTGATCCCCGCCACCAACACCAGGAGCAGGCCGGCCGCGGTGAGGAGCGCCCGGGTGACCAGGCCGAGGGTCTCCTGCTCCTCGTCCAGCGGGAACAGGAAGTAGATCGTGTAGTACTGGGTGTCGGCCGGGAGCAGCACCTGGGCGCCGACGACGATGCCGGGCTCGCTCTTGGTGGTGCCGTCGGGGAGTGTGGTCACGATCTCGGTGTAGGTCCAAGCCGTCGAAGGGTTTTCCTCGTCGAAGTGCGCCTCGAGCGTCGCCGGCACGCTGGAGAGCTCGAGGCCGCTGGTGCGGTGGGCCCCGCCGTCGGCGAGGCCCGCCTCGCCGTCCTCCGGGCCACCGAGCACCACGCCGTAGCCGCGACTGTCCCCGGCCTTGATGATCGGGTCGATGAGCTCGGACAGCTGCACGCTGGCGTTGTCCTCGGTGCCGGCCGCTGCCGACAGGCTGTCGCTGGTGTCGGCCATCTCGGCCTCGACCTCGCCGACCACGACGTCGACGCGGTGCCGGAGCAGACCGTCCCTGGTCTGCTGGAGGAGGAACCAGCCGACCCCGCTGATCACGATCGCCGACAGCAACAGGGTGCTGACGACCACCCGCGCCTGGATCGAGCGCCGCCAGAAGGTGAGCGCCCGCCGAAGCCCCAGGGGCAGCGCGATCCGGCGCACTAGCTTCCGGCTTTGTAGCCGACTCCGCGCACGGTCAGCACGATCTCGGGGTGCTCCGGGTCGTGCTCGACCTTGGACCGCAGGCGTTGGACGTGCACGTTGACCAGCCGGGTGTCGGCGGCGTGGTGGTAGCCCCACACCTCCTCGAGCAGGACCTGCCGGGTGAACACCTGCCACGGCCGGCGCGCGAGGCACAGCAACAGGTCGAACTCCAGCGGGGTCAACGGGATCTCGGCGCCGTCGCGGGTGACGCTGTGACCGGCGACGTCGATGGTGAGGTCCTTGAGGGTGAGCGTCTCGGAGGCCACGCTGTCCGTGCGGCGCACCCGGGCCCGGATCCGGGCGATGAGCTCCTTGGGCTTGAACGGCTTGACGACGTAGTCGTCGGCACCCGACTCGAGCCCGACGACGACATCGACGGTGTCGCCCTTCGCGGTCAGCATGACGATCGGAACACCGGACTCGGCGCGGATCTCCTTGCAGACGTCGATGCCGTCGCGGCCGGGCAGCATCACGTCCAGCAGCACCACGTCGGGGCGGTAGTCGCGGAACGCCATCAGGGCAGCGTCGCCGCGACCGCAGATCTGGCTGTCGAACCCCTCCTGGCGCAGCACGATGCTGAGCATCTCCGCGAGCGGGGCGTCGTCGTCGACGACGAGCACGCGTCCTTTCGTCGCGTACGACGACGCACCGGCAATCTGGCTCATACGGGCAATGGTAGGCGGCGACTCGGCCCCGCACCCGGACGCGAGCTTGCTCGCGCCCGGGTGTCGGCCGAGGCGAGGTCGACGTGGCGCGGCCGCGGGCGCAGCGAGCGAAGCTCGCGAGGCGCCGCGTATCGAGACCGAGCGAGTGAGGCCGGGGAGCCGCTCCGTGACCGCACGCGTAATAACTCAGTAGCGGTAGTGGTCGCTCTTGTAGGGGCCGGCCACGTCGACGCCGAGGTAGTCGGCCTGCTCCTTGGTCAGCTCGGTGAGCTCGACGCCGAGGGCGTCGAGGTGCAGTCGGGCGACCTCCTCGTCGAGCTGCTTCGGGAGGACGTAGACGCCGGTCGGGTAGTCGTCGGTCTTGCTGAAGAGCTCGATCTGCGCCAGCACCTGGTTGGTGAAGGAGTTCGACATGACGAACGACGGGTGACCGGTCGCGTTGCCGAGGTTGAGCAGCCGACCCTCGGACAGCACGATGATCTTCTTGCCATCCTCGAAGATCCACTGGTGGACCTGCGGCTTGATCTCGTCCTTGACGATGCCCGGGATCTTGGCGAGGCCGGCCATGTCGATCTCGTTGTCGAAGTGGCCGATGTTGCCGACGATCGCCTGGTGCTTCATCTTCTCGAAGTGCTCGACCCGGATGATGTCGAAGTTGCCCGTCGTGGTGATGAAGATGTCGGCGGTCTCGACGACGGAGTCGAGGCGCTTGACCTCGTATCCGTCCATCGCCGCCTGCAGTGCGCAGATCGGGTCGATCTCGGTGATGATGACGCGCGCGCCCTGGCCGCGGAGCGACTCCGCCGAGCCCTTGCCGACGTCGCCGTAGCCGCAGACGACCGCGACCTTGCCGCCGATCATCACGTCGGTCGCCCGGTTGATGCCGTCGATGAGCGAGTGGCGGCAGCCGTACTTGTTGTCGAACTTCGACTTGGTGACCGAGTCGTTGACGTTGATCGCCGGGAAGAGCAGCGAGCCCTCCTTGAACCGGTCGTAGAGCCGCAGCACGCCGGTGGTGGTCTCCTCGGTGACGCCCAAGATGGAGTTGGCGATGTTGGTCCAGTACGTCGGATTGTTCTCGAGCGACCGGGCCAGCACGCGCAGCACCTCCTTGTACTCCTCGTTGTCGGTCGAGTCCTGACCGGGAACCGCGCCGGCCTTCTCGAACTCGACGCCCTTGTGGAGGAGCATGGTGATGTCGCCGCCGTCGTCGAGCAGCATGTTCGGGCCGATGACGTTGCCAGCCTCGTCCTTGAAGTCGAAGACCTTCTCGGCCTCGTCCCAGTACTCGCCGAGGGTCTCGCCCTTCCACGCGAACACCGGCGTCCCGGCCGGTGCGTCGACGGTGCCTCCACGGGCAGGAGGGCCGACGACGACGGCGGCCGCGGCGTGGTCCTGCGTCGAGAAGATGTTGCAGGTGGCCCAGCGCACGTCGGCGCCGAGCGCGACCAGCGTCTCGATGAGCACGCCGGTCTGGATGGTCATGTGCAGCGAGCCGGCGATCCGCGCGCCGCTGAGCGGCTTGGAGTCGCCGTAGCGTGCGCGCATCTCCATCAGGCCGGGCATCTCGTGCTCGGCGAGGGTGAGCTCCTTGCGGCCGTAGTCGGCCAGGCTCAGGTCAGCAACCTTGTAGTCCATGAATGATTCTTCCTCGATGACTTCCGGAGGCTGTCTCTGCGGCGCATCTGCGCTACGTCGGGATCTCCCGCACAGGACTGGGGACCACCTTACAAGTGGGCCGCGTCACCCGCTGCATCCCGGTCACGTCCGATGGGCAGCAGGTGCACGATCACGACGACGACCGCCCCGATCACCAGGCCGATGACGGCCGAGATCGCCGTGTTGACGCACCACCCGAGGAAGCCGCCGAGAGCGCCGACCGCGTCGGCGACGTCGTGCTCGAGGTCGTGGACGAGCTCGTACGGCGCGTCCCACAGGCCGACCTCGTGCACGTTGACCAGGATGATGTGGCCGCCCACCCACAACATCGCGACGGTGCCGACGAGGGAGATCACGGCGAGCAGCCCGGGCATCGCCGCGACCAGCCCGCGACCGATCCGTTGTGCGATCGCCGACGACCGCTGGGCGAGCGCCAGGCCGACGTCGTCCATCTTCACGATGAGCGCGACCACGCCGTAGACGGCGATGGTGATCACGAACGCGACGACCACCAGGATCGCGAGCCTGGCCCAGAAGCTCTCGTCGGCGACCTCGTCGAGGGCGATCACCATGATCTCGGCGGAGAGGATCAGGTCCGTGCGGACCGCGCCGGCGACCATCCGCTTCTCCGCGTCCGGCCCGTGCTCGACGCTGGGTGTCGGCAGGTCACCCACATGGTCGTCGTGGTGCGAGATCCGCTCCCACGCCTTCTCGGCACCCTCGAACGCGAGATAGGTGCCGCCGAGGATCAGGATGACCGGCAGCGCATCGGGCAGGAACTGGCTGAGCAGCAGCGCGACCGGCAGGATGATCAACAGCTTGTTGCGGATCGAGCCGAACGCGATCTTCTTGACGATGGGCAGCTCCCGCTCGGCGGCGATGCCCTGGACGTACTGCGGCGTCACGGCCGTGTCGTCCACCACCACGCCGGCAGCCTTCGTCGTAGCCCGCCCGGCCGCGGCACCGACGTCGTCGACCGACGCCGCCGCCAGCTTGGCGATCGCGGCGACATCGTCGAGAAGACCGAAGAGCCCCGCGCTCACTGGCTCACCGCCTGGGTCCGCATGCCCGAAAGGCTACAGATCAATCCTCGACGATCCCGAGCCGGAGGTACTCCGCGGCGTACGTGCCGTTGAGCAGCAGCGAGGCGTAGCGGGCAACCTCGCCGTCGGCTTCGGTCGTCACCGTCTCGACGCGTACGTCGCGGGCGCGCGCAGCATCCACGAGCCGGCCGCGCACCTCCCGCACCACCGGGTCCTCGGCGCCGTCGTCGAGGATCAGCAGGACCGGGCGCCGCTCAGCTCCCCGTCGGCTCCCGTCGGCGTAGGGGTCGTCGAAGACGTCCCGCTGCCGGGCGGCCTCGATGACCGGGAGCAGGTGCTCGGCGTCGCCGGCGACGGCCGCCCGCCCCGACGTACGACGGATGCCCTCGGCGACCCGGCGCGCGGCCCGGGCCGCGAGCACCGACCCGCCCCACACGACCGGTGCCGCGTCGGCGAGCGAGATCGCCAGCATCTTGGCGGGGTTGATCGAGATGTCCCGCTGCGGCGAGCAGGCGATGGCCACCTCGTCGAGCGCCTCGGCGACCGCAGCCGGGTCGGACGACGGCCCGAGCGCGACCTGGTGCAGGAACGACAGCATCGCGACCGCGGTCGCGAGCTGGTCCCCCGTGCTCGTCGGCAGGATCGTGCTCCAGCGGCCGGCGGCGTGCTGGGCGACCATCGACTCGGCGGGACATGCCACCACGACCTGACAGCCCCGCCGGGCGGCCTCCGCGACCGCGGACGCGGTGCCGGTGTCCGAACCGTCGGGCGCCAGCACGACGACCAGGTCGAGGCTGCCGGCCCAGCCGGGCAGGCCCGCCGACGGCCAGGCGACGAACGGGACCGGGCACCACGGCTCGAGCACCGCGCGGAGCAGGCGGGAGTCGGGGCCGGCCGCGATCACCGCGCGGGGTCGCGCGTCCGACGCGCGCTCGACCGCCTCGGCGATCGCGGTCATGGCGGCGCCCGCCTCGCGGCGGATCCGGGCACCCGACTCGGCCAGGGTCCGCAGCCGGAGATCCGCGCTCCCGAGCGCGATCTCATCGTCGAGGCGGGACTCGTCGAACCAGGTCATGTCGGTATCGCTCGCGGCGGCTAGCGGGTGGACCGGGCCTCGTCGACGAGGAGCACCGGGATGCCGTCGCGGACGGGGTAGGCGAGGCCACAGCCCTGGCAGACCAGCTCGGCCTCGCCGTTCTGTGCGCCGTCGGACAGCGCCAGGTCGCCGTGGCAGGCCGGGCAGACGATGATCGCGAGCAGCTCGGGCGCCAGGCCGCTGCCAGCGTCGCTCATCGCTCGCTCCGGATGATCGAGAGGACCTCGTCGCGGATGGCGGCCATGGTCGTGGTGTCCTTCCCCTCGGCGTTGAGCCGCAGGAGCGGCTCGGTGTTGGATGCGCGCACGTTGAACGCCCAGTCTGCGCCGGCCACGCTGAGCCCGTCGAGATGGTCGACCTCGAGGTCCTCCCGGCCGCCGTACATCGCCTCCAGCGCGGCGAGCACCGCCGCCTGGTCGGCGACCTCGGAGTTGATCTCCCCGCTCATCGGGTAGCGCTCGTAGTCCGCGAGCAGGACCGAGAGCGGCTGGTCCGTCTCGGCGAGGGCGGCCAGCGCGTGCAGGGCGGCCAGCATCCCGGAGTCGGCGCGCCAGAAGTCGCGGAAGTAGAAGTGGCCGCTGTGCTCGCCGCCGAACATCGCGCCGGTCTCGGCCATCGTCGCCTTGATGAACGAGTGACCGACCCGGGTGCGCACCGGCTTGCCACCGAGCTCGGCGACGATCTCGGGCACGGCCCGGCTGGTGATCAGGTTGTGGATGATCGTCGCGCCCGGCTCCTTGGCGAGCTCGCGAGCGGCGATCAGGGCGGTCAGCGTCGAGGGGGACACCGCCCGCCCGCGCTCGTCGACGAGGAAGCAGCGGTCGGCGTCGCCGTCGAACGCCAGGCCGATGTCGGCCTTCTCGGCGAGCACCCGCTGCTGCAGGTCGACCAGGTTGGCCTCGTCGATCGGGTTGGCCTCGTGGTTGGGGAACGTGCCGTCCAGCTCGAAGTACATCGGGACCAGGTCGACCTGGTCGGCCAGCCGGTCGAACACGGCAGGGGCGGTGTGCCCGGCCATGCCGTTGCCGGCGTCGACCACGACCTTCAGCGTGCGGCCGGTGACCGGCGCGAGGGACAGCAGGTGCGCGGCGTACGCCTGGAGCACGTCGTGGCTCGAGATCGACCCGGTGCGCGTCGACGCCGGGCTCGGGCCGGCGACCACGAGGTCGCGGATCTCGGCGAGCCCGCTCTCGAGCCCGACCGGCTGCGCGTGCGCGCGGCAGAGCTTGATGCCGTTGTACTGCGCGGGGTTGTGGCTCGCCGTGAACATCGCCCCGGGCAGGCCGAGGTGGCCCGACGCGAAGTAGAGCTGGTCGGTGGACGCCAGGCCGATCATGGTGACGTCGGCACCGGCGCTGGTCGCGCCGTCGGCGAACGCGCCGGCCAGCCCGGGCGAGCTGGGCCGCATGTCGTAGCCGATCACCATCGACGTCACGCCCAGGACCTGGACATAGGCCTGGCCGGTGGTCCGGGCGAGGTCCTCGTCGAGCTGCTCGGGGACGGTCCCGCGGACGTCGTAGGCCTTGAAGACCGCGTTGACGTTGTCGGGCGAGGTCGTCGACATGACGGCGACCCTAGTCGGTCGGCTCACTCAGTCGTTGGTCAGGACTCGCAGATGACCACGCCGCCCGACCTCGCGACCGGTCTCGCGCGTGGAGGTCGGCATCGCCGCGGGCATCGGCGTCTGCGCTGTCAACGGGCGGCCGGCCTCACGCACTGCGTCGGCGAGAGCGAGCAGGTCGTCCTCGGTCGGGCCGGGGAGGCCCTGGTCGAGGGCGAGCCGGAGCACCTCCCACCCCCGCGGCGCCGACAGCCGCTCGCTGTGGGTGACGCACAGGTCGTAGGCGTGCGGTTCGGCGTAGGTCGCCAGCGGGCCGAGGACGGCGGTCTGGTCGGCGTAGACGTAGGTGAGCGTCGCGACCGCGGGGCGGGAGCAGGCGGTGCGCGAACAGCGCCGGGCGAGACTCACGCCGCAGACGGTACCCCGTGGCGGGTCCCGTCCCCGATAGGCTCGCGGCTCGTGGAGGACTCCCGGCCGGCACCGCACGCCCGGCGCGACCGCCGTGGGCGTGGCCTCCGCGGACCGGCCGCCCTGGGGCACCCCGCGGCCGGCCGGCCGCCCCTCCCGCACAGCCGCCGCGAGTTCTTCGACCGGCTGGTTCTCGACATCGTCACCGACATCGACGAGCGGTGGTCCGACCGCCTGGGCCTGGTGGAGTACGCCGTCGAGGACGCCCCTCAGCTGCCCGACGACTGGGAGTCCGGGTCGGTGCCGCTGTCCTCGCTGGTTCGCGGGACCGGCGCCGCCCCGACCCGGCTGGTGGTGTTCCGCCGGCCGCTCGAGCACCGCTCCGCGGACCGGGCCGAGCTCGAGGCGATGGTGCTCACCGTGGTGGTCGAGCAGGTGGCCGAGCTGCTCGGCATCCCACCCTCCGACGTCGACCCGCGCTACCCCGACGACCTCGACTGAGCTCCGACTTTCGACCCGCCGCTACTCGGGCCTGACCACCGGGATCTCGGCGTTGAGCTCGGCGGGCCGCAGCCGCAGCTCGCCGATCCGGTCGCCGGTGAGCATGACCGTGCCTGCGATCGGGGTGTTCTTGGCCTCGACGGTCACCAGCACGGCTCCGGCCGGGAGCTTCAGCTCGTGTCCGCGGTCGGCGCCGACCTCGACCGGCTCCTCGTCCAGCAGCACCCTTCCGTCTGCGTCGACGGCCGTGACCCGCACGACGCCGGCCCTGATCGCGCCGGCGAGGACCAGCGACTTGGGACCCTCCGGCACGACCGAGGTGACGGGCTGGTTCTGGTCGACCGTCGTCGACGGCGCCACCAGCCCCAGGTCGTCGCCCAGCAGGCGGACGGACGCCACCAGCGGCTGGGCCGACACCACCTCCAGCCCCAGCGCACCGTCGGCGGCGGCCTTCGTCAGGACCCGCGCCAACGCCACCTGCCGCACCGCGCGCGGAGGGATCACGACGTCGTCGAGCCCGGCCGGCGTGAAGACCGTCTTGTCGGAGACCACCCGGATCGTTGCCCGTGCCTCGTCCTCACCCGGATTGAAGAGGAACACCTCGCCCGACGCGTCCGGCGGCACGCCGAGGAGCAGGTTGTCCGTCGCCGGCACGGCCTGGGCGGGCAGGAAGTCGATCCGCGATGTCGCGCGGCCGAGCGGGTCGAAGGTGTGCCGGACCGTCGTGGCCACCCGCCCGCGGACGACCGTGAGGTGGGCAGCGAGCGTGCCGCGACGAGGGATGACCTCCGACACGTTGAGCCGCAGCACCTGGTGCCCGGGCACCTGGATGCCGTGCAGCTCCTGCACCGGGATCAGGTCGGAGCGCCCGTAGAGGTCGATCTCCACCACCGCGGGGCCGCCGTCGGGGTTGGCCAGCTCGATCGTCGAGGACTCCTTGGCGCCCGCGCCGATCCCGACGTACCACTCGTCGAAGGTCGGCGGTCGGCACTCCGCGGCCGCGCGCGCCGGGCCGGTGCGGCCGGCGACCAGCCCCGGTGCGGCGGCGTCCTTGCCCGTCACGACCACGTCGCCGGCCGTCGCCACCGCCGTCAGCCCGCCTGACTCGACGGCGACGCGGTCGCGCTCGGTGAGCCGGAGCGCGTCACCCTGGGCGACCCGCACCTCCACGTCGCCGCCCTTCATCTGCGGGACGCGGGAGAGCACCACGTCGCCCGCTGTGCTGCTGGCCGCGGCAGGACAGACCACGGAGGCGTTGGTCAGCCGCGCGGCCGAGGGCGACGCCGGAGGGTAGGGCTGCGGATCGGTCCCGTCGATCGCGGCGAACGCACCGGCGACGGCGGTCGGCAGCAGGATGCCGAGCACGACCAGGGCGTCGACCCCGTGTCGGCGCACGATCCCGCGCCGGCCCGGTGCCGTCGCTCCGACGCGATCGGCCCGGCGACCGGTGCCGTGCTGCTGGTCGCTCATCGCCTGCTCCTGCGCATCGTCGGCAGGCTCAGCATCGCGACCAGCGGTATCGCGACTGCCTGGAGCGCCAGCAGCGCGATCCGCAGCCGCGAGCGCGGGCCCTCGACGGAGGCCGGCTCCGGCTCGTCCAGCACCTCCCACGCCCGGGTGGAGCGGTTCTCGGCGCTGGCGCGGGCCAGACCGGCGGTGGCATCGAGCCGGGTGGCGACCGCGCCGTCGGCCGGCGCCGGCTGCACGATGTAGCGGATGCCCCGCTCGACGAGTGCGTCGACGGCCTCGGGAGACGGAGCGGTCGCCAGCTCGGCGACGAGAGCCGTCGCGTCCCGGTCCTCGCCGGTCAGCGACGCGATCTCGTCCTCGCCGACGGTCGGGCCGTCCCCCCGCTCGACCTGGTAGGTCAGGCCGTCGGCGACGGTGCCGCGGACGACGAGAATGCCGAGCTCAGGCGCGGTCTGGGCCTTCTGCGACATGTAGACGGGGATCCCGCTGTCGGGAGGCGGCTCCCGCTCGTCACCGCCCCACCCGGCGAACCAGACCAGGCCCGCGACCGGCACCAGCGCGGCAGCCACGCCGACGACCGCCGTCACGGCCTGCGCGATACGGGGCAGCACGACCGGCGACGGCGACCGCTCGGTCAGGGCGAGGGCGCCGAGCACCGCGGCCGTCACCCACGCGCCGTGAACGACCAGGACGACCGGGCCCAGGCCAGGTTGCTGGGTCGCGGACCCGGCGAGGTCGACCGTGGCCCGGCCCAACGGCACGGCCACCAGCGCCGCGACCGCCGCGACCAGCCAGCACAGCACGACGCCGATCCGGGTGGGCCGCGGCAGCAGCGCGAGCAGCGCGAGCACCGGGAGCGCGAGGCCGAGCCACCACGGTGCACCGAGCTCGCCGAACCGTCCGACCAGCACGTCGAGTCCGTCGGTCGACGGCATCGGCCAGCGGCCGACGTCGAGGAACAGCGCCGCAGCGGCACCCTCGCGCACGGCCGGGAGCCACCAGGGCGCGAGGAGCACCGCCGGGACGGCGAGCGCGGTCGCCGGCGGACCCCAGACCGAAGGGTCGCGCACGGCCCCGCGCACGACCACCGCCGACGTCGCCACGACGACCACGCCGAGCACCGCGAAGAGCCACCACATGCCGGGTGCGACGGCGGTGACCAGCGCGAGCAGCAGGCCGCTGCGCCACCCGGCCCGCCACCGGCGGGAGCCCTCCGGCTCCGCGAACCCGAGCGCGGCGTGCGCGAGCCACGGCAGCACCGCGGCAGCGACCACCACGCCCCATCGTCCGCCGCCCCACGCACCCGCGACGAGCGGGACCAGGGCATAGCTGACCGCGCCCCAGAGCAGCAGCCACCGCGGAGCGCCGTACCGGCTGATCAGGCGCCCGACCACCCGCAGGAACCGCCACGCGCCCCACAACGCCAGCGGGGCGGCGGCGACCAGCAGCACGGTCATCGTGGTGACGGTGCCGAGGACGGCGGCGAGGAGGGCCAGCGGCAGGACGTACGGCGGCGCGGGGACCGCGCTCCCGAAGCCGATCGGGTGCCAGCTCTCGTAGTTCAGGCGCCACCAGTCGCCGGCCCCGCCGGGCACCGGCGACAGCCCACCGCCGCTGACCGCGCCGAACCCGTCGCGGGCACCGATCACGAACGCGAGCGCGGCGACCGCGAGCGCCACGGCTGCCGGGTCGGTGAGGAACCGGGCGACCAGCCCGGTGTCCTCGAAGTCCTCGTCGTCGTCGGTCTTGTGGCGGGCGACCGGTGGCGACGGGTCGCGCTCGGCAGCCGCCGCACGGCGCCTTTCGGCGACGTCGGCCGCCTGGTTGGTGGCGGCCGCGGCCAGGTCGCTGACGAAGTCGAGGCCGTGGCGGTAGGGCAGCCACCAGGGCGCGAGCAGGCGGCGTACCCGCTCCTCGTCCGGCCACGGTCGGTCGTCGCGCCTGTCGAGACCCCGCGCCTTGCGGTCCTTGCGGGCGTCGAGCAGCGGGCCCGGCCGGCCGTAGACCGAGACGACGGCGGCGAGCTCGTCGAGGGCCTCGCCGACGGATCGGACGAGGAGGAACCCCAGCATCCGCAGCAGTGAGCCGAGGGCCAGCCGGACCGCCTGGAACGGCAGTGCCGTGCCGCGGCAGTTGGCGAGCAGCGTGAACAGCGCCGCGCGGCGCTCCTGGTAGTGGGTGTGGCGGCCGGTCAGCGGCGTCCGGCGGATGCCGCGATGGGCGGCCTCGGCGTGGAAGACCACTGCCTGCGGCACGACCAGGGTGGTGTGGCCGGCGGCAGCGGCGCGCCAGCCGAGGTCGACGTCGTTGCCGAACATCGGCAGGTGCTCGTCGAACCCGCCCAGCTCCTCGAGCGCCGCGCGCCGGACCAGGAGACCAGCGCTGTTGACGGCGAGCACCTCGCGGACCTCGTCGTGCTGGCCCTGGTCGTACTCGCCGCGCTCGAGGCCGGTCTCGCGGCGCCCGGTGCCGCTGATCGTCACGCCGACCTCGAGCAGCCGCTTGAGCGACGGCCACTCGCGCAGCTTGGGTCCCAGGAAGCTGGCCTCCGGGTGCGCGGATGCCGCCGCGAGCAGCTCCTCGAGCGCGTCGGGCGCCGGCCGGCTGTCGTCGTGGAGGAGCCAGATCCACTCGGTGGCGAGGCCGTGCTCCTCCAGCGCGGTCGTCGCGATCGCGACCGCCTGGGGGTACGACGTGCGCCCGCTCTCGCGCACCACCCCGACGGGGACCGGCGGAGCCGCACGGAGACCGGACTCGATCAGGTCGGCGCTGCCGTCCTTGCTGCCGGTGTCGACCGCGACCACGCCGGCGACCGGCGTCGTCTGGGCCCGGATCCCCTCGAGGACCGCAGGCAGCCACGACGCCCCGTCGTGGCTGACGAGCACCACGGCGACATCGGACACGAGGAGCGAGCCTAGTCTCGGCCGGATCAGGCGCCGAATCGGATCTTCTGGTTTCGACGCGCGGTCGCGACCTCGCAAGCTCGGACACGCGCTTGCTCAACCTTCCGGGCCGACGCGCGGACGCGACCTCGTAACCGCTCGCCGCCAAGCAACCTCTCGTGGCGCCCACGTCAACTGCGGCGCGGCAGCGTGTCGCACGGCGGCGAAGCCGCATCGTGAGGCGCCCGCGGGCCGAGCGAAGCGATGGCCCGGGCGGTGCCGCACGATCTGCGACACGCTCGCGCAAATTCAGGCTAGACCGCGCGCTTTTTCAGCTTGCGGCGCTCGCGCTCGGACAGGCCGCCCCAGATGCCGAAGCGCTCGTCCTGCATGAGCGCGGCCTCCAGGCACTCGACCCGGACCTCACAGGTCTGGCAGACCTTCTTGGCCTCGCGGGTCGACCCGCCCTTCTCCGGAAAGAATGCCTCGGGGTCGGTCTGCGCGCACAGCGCGCGTTCCTGCCACCCCAGGTCCTCGGTGTCCACATCCTCGACCAGGAATAGTTCTCTCACCGTTCCGCCCCTTACCCCATTTGATGCTGCGACCCCACTATGTGCCTTTAACGACACTAGTGGAATTACACGCATGTCATTGCGCAGTAGTCAAGCCCGAATCTGCTATAGGCAGCCCGTTACCACGACCCCCTGACGTCCCCGTGCACGGGAGGGCCCCGCAGCGGACCGGCCCGACCGGGCAGAGTTGGCCCCATGAAGAAGCTGACGGTGCTGTCCGGGGGCATGGGCGGGGCCCGGTTCCTCCAGGGCCTGCTGCACGGGATCACGGTCGGCACGCTCCCGGGCGTGGACGCCGACGCGGAGGTCACGGTGGTGGCCAACACCGCCGACGACTGGTGGATCCACGGCCTCAAGGTCTGTCCCGATCTCGACACGGTGATGTACACGCTCGGCGACGGCATCGACCCGGAACGCGGCTGGGGACGACGCGACGAGACGTGGAGCACGAAGGAGGAGCTGGCGGCGTACGGCGTCGAGCCGACCTGGTTCGGACTCGGCGACCGGGACATCGCCACGCACCTGGTGCGGACCCAGCTGATCGACGCCGGCTACCCGCTGTCGCAGGTCACCGACGCCCTGTGCAGGCGCTGGCTCACACCGGTCTGGGGCGAGCGGGTGCGACTGCTGCCGATGACCGACGACCGGACCGAGACCCACGTCGCCGTCGCCGACTCCGAGTCGCCGAGCGGCAAGCGGGTCGTCCACTTCCAGGAGTACTGGGTGCGGCTCCGCGCCGAGGTCGCCGCGGAGACGATCGTCGTGGTCGGCCTCGACGACGCGTCCCCCGCGCCCGGTGTGCTCGACGCCATCACCGGCGCCGACCTGGTGCTGCTGCCGCCGTCCAACCCGGTGGTCTCCGTCGGCACCATCCTCGGCGTCCCTGGTGTCCGGGACGCCCTGCGGGCGACGGCGGCGCCGGTCGTCGGCCTCTCCCCGATCGTCGGCGGGAGCCACGTGCGCGGCATGGCGGAGCAGCTGCTGCCGACCATCGGCGTCCAGGTGAGCGCCGGTGCGGTCGGTCGCCACTACGGAGCGCGCACCGCCGACGGCGTCCTCGACGGGTGGCTGGTCGACGAGCGCGACGCCGGCGAGGTCGCCGGGGTCGAGGAGTCGGGGATCCGGTGCGTCGCCGTGCCTCTCATGATGACCGACCACGACGCCACGGCGGCCATGGCCGCCGCCGCGATCGCGCTGGCCGCGGGCTGATGCTCTCCGTCACCGCTCCGGAGGGGGCGCCCGAGGTGCGGGCCGGCGACGACCTGGCCGACCTCCTGCTTCCCCTGGTCGACCTCGCCGACGGCGACATCGTCGTCGTCACCAGCAAGGTCGTCAGCAAGGCCGAGGGCCGGGTCGTCGAGGGCGACCGTGAGGACTGGATCACCGCCGAGACGGTGCGCCTGGTCGCCCGGCGTGGAGACACACGGATCGTGCGCAACCGGCTCGGCCTGACCATGGCCGCGGCCGGCGTCGATGCCTCGAACATCGCCCGCGGCGCCGTCGTGCTGCTGCCGCTCGACCCGGATGCCTCTGCCAGCCGGCTCCGGTCCGCGATCGCCGCCCGCACCGGCCGCAACGTCGGCGTGATCGTCACCGACACGGCCGGGCGGGCCTGGCGGGAGGGGCAGACCGACATCGCGATCGGTGCCGCCGGCGTCGTCGTCCTCGAGTCCTTCGTCGGCCGGGTCGACGAGCACGGCAACGAGCTGGCCGTCACCGCCCCGGCGGTGGCCGACGAGATCGCGGCGGCCGCCGAGCTGGCGCAGGGCAAGCTCGGCGGCCGCCCCTTCGCCCTCGTCCGCGGCCGCGCCGACCTGGTGCTGCCGCAGGGCGACGACGGCCCGGGAGCGCGGGCGCTGGTCAGGGAGGACGGCGCGGACCTGTTCGGCTACGGCGCCCGGGAGGCCGTCGTGCACGCGGCCGGCGGGCACGGGGCCGATCGACCGCCGTTCGGTGCGGCCGCGTCCGGCGCGGACCTGGTCGAGGCGCTCGGCCGGGCCGGCATCGACGCCACCATCGACACCACCATCGACCCCGCCGTCGACGGCGAGGTCGTCCGCGCTGCCGGTGCCCGTCCGGACCTGGTCGGCGTCGTCGCATTCGCGCACGGCTGGAGCGTCGAACCGCTCGCCGACGGCACCGATCTCCGGTTACGCCGGTCGGGTACGTAGACTCACCGCGACCCGCCCCACGACATCGAGGTAAGCCGCACCGTGGCCAAGACCACCAAGTCCGAGAAATCGGATCGCCAGAAGGTCATCGACGACATCCGGCGCAAGCAGAAGAGCGCCGAGAAGCGTCAGGGCTTTCTCATCCTGGGCGTCTGCATCGTCATCGCCCTCGTGATCGTGATCGCGGCGGCCTTCAACCCGCTCCGCACCTGGTTCGAGCAGCGGAAGTACAACGACAAGGCGCTCGCCGACATCGGCAGCCCCGCGTCGGTGTGCGGCGACGTCACGACGAAGGACGCGACCGGTCAGCAGGACCACCGGGATGAGAGCGAGCAGATCACCTACGACGACGCTCCACCGGCCTTCGGCCCGCACTGGAACGTCAACGGTCTGGCTCCTGTCCCGCTGGAGGATCGGTTCTACACCAAGGACAGCCGCCCCGAGCTCGAGGCGCTGGTCCACAACCTCGAGCACGGCTACACCATTCTCTGGTACGACGAGACGGCTGCCGACGACGCGGGCGAGCTCGGCGCGATCAAGGCGATCGCCGAGAAGCTGAGCATCAGCGACACCAACAACCGGCTCTCCTTCAAGGCCGTGCCGTGGACCAAGGACGACGGCAAGGCCTTCCCCGACGGCATGCACATCGCGTTCACGCACTGGTCGGCCGACCAGGCGAAAGGCACGTCTGAGGGTGTCTGGCAGTACTGCTCCAAGCCCAGCGGAGCCGCGCTCGAGCAGTTCATGAAGGACTACCCCTACTACGACGCCCCCGAGCCCATCGGCGGTTACACCGGTCCCACGTCCTAGACGTTGGTCGAGGAGGTCGCTCTGGCGACCGTCACGAGAGCGCAGCGACGTTGGTCGAGGAGGTCGCTCTGGCGACCGTCACGAGAGCGCAGCGACGTTGGTCGAGGAGGTCGCTCTGGCGACCGTCACGAGAGCGCAGCGCGGGTCAGGTCAGCTCGGCTCGGCCCTGCTCCTTGAGCTCGGCGACGACGGCCTTCACGTCCTGGGCGCACTCGCGGGAGGTGACCAGGAGCCCGTCGGGGGTGTCGACGACGATGATGTCGTCGAGGCCGATCACGGCGATCACCCGGCCTGACGCCGGCACCACCAGCCCGGTCGCCTGCTGCGACATCACCAGGCTGCGGTCGCCGAGCACGTTGCACTTCTCGGGGTCCCCCAGCAGCCCGGCAAGCGAGTCGAAGTCGCCGACGTCGTCCCAGCCGAAGCTCCCGGGCACGGTCGCCACCCGCCCCGCGGCCGCGGTGGGCTCGGCGACGGCGTGGTCGATCGCGATCTTCGGCAGGCCGGGCCAGAGCTCGTCCAGTCGGTCCGGCGCCTGGGCGATCTCGCGGAGGGCCGCGGCGAACCCGGGATTCTGCGCACCGAGCAGGTCGAGCAGCACTCCGGGGCGGACGACGAACATGCCTGCGTTCCATCGGTAGCGACCGTCGGCGACATAGTCCTCGGCGACGGTCACCGACGGCTTCTCGACGAACGCCTCGACGACCCTGGCCTGCTCGTGCCCCGGCAGGTTGTCGCCCTGCCGGATGTAGCCGAAGGCCGAGCTCGGGAATGTCGGTTCGATGCCGATCGTCACCAGCCAGTCCTCGCGCGCTGCTGCCACCGCCTGCGCGACGGCACGGCGGAACCCGGCCGGGTCGGTGATCACGTGGTCGGCGGCGAACGACCCCATCACGACGTCCTCGCCGGTCTCGGACGACCGCCGCTCGAGCACCGCGGCCGCGAGGCCGATCGCTGCCATCGAGTCCCTCGGCGACGGCTCGGCGATCACCGCATCCGGACCGAGCATCGGCAGCTGGGCGCGGACGGCCGACTCGTGCGGGCGGCCGGTGACCACGAGGAACCGGTCGTCCACGAGGGAGGCGAGCCGGTCGTGCGTCTGCTCGAGCAGGGTGCGGCCCTGGCCGGTCAGGTCGTGGAGGAACTTCGGCGAGGAGGAGCGCGACAGCGGCCAGAGCCGGGTGCCGGCCCCGCCGGCCGGGACAACCGCCCAGAACCCGTCCAGTGCGCCGTCAACCACGTGATAACCCCCAAGTCGTCGTGTCGCAGGCCCCCGACACAGTAGTGCGTCCGGACCGGCCACGGGGCGAGTGGCTCCTCCACCTATCCTCGGCCCCGTGTCCACCTTCGCCGCTGTGCTCGCCGACCGCTTGCGCCGCGACCCGGGCCGGCCGCTCGTGACGTTCTACGACGACGAGACCGGCGAGCGGGTCGAGCTGTCGGTGACGACCTACGCCAACTGGGTCGCCAAGACGGGCTCCCTCCTCGTCGACGAGCTCGGCCTCGAGCGCGGGGACACGTTGCGGGTCGACCTGCAGCCGCACTGGCTCACCCCGGTCTTCCTCGGCGCTGCGTGGAGCGCGGGCCTGGTGGTGACCGACCAGAGCAGCCCGACCGCGGTCGTGTGTGGACCGGACCTGCTCGACCGATGGGCGGGCGACGCGGCCGACCGGGTGGTGCTGGCCTGCTCGCTGCTGCCGCTCGGCGTCCGGTTCGCCGCCCCGGTGCCGCCCGGTGTGCACGACGTCGGCATCGAGATCTGGTCTCAGCCCGACGCGTTCACGCCCTGGGACCCACCTGGCCCCGACGATCCGGCCGTGGAGCAGCTCCACGGCTCGGTTCGCTCGCACGTCAACCAGCGCGAGCTGTGGGAAGCGGCCGCCGCCGGGACTCTCGTCACCGACGGCGGCCGCCTCCTGGTGGCCGCGAGTCCGGCTTCCCCACTGGATCTCGCGACCTTCACCGAGCCGCTCGTGAAGGGCGGCTCTCTCGTCCTGGTCACCCGGGGCGGTCCGGGGCGACTCGAGGCGATCTCCGCCGCCGAGCACGCCACCGCCCGCTTCCCCGCCTGAGGACCAGGCACGTCGTCCAGGCCGAGGGCCCATCACCCCGCCAGGTCGTACTCCTCGGTGCCGCCGGTGACCGCCACCGGCGTCCCGAACCCCTTCGCGCTGCCGGGGACGACCCAGAGCTGCCCCGTGGTCGCCGTGCGCGCGATCAGGTCGCTGTGGCCGGTCATGTCCACGTCGTCGACGCCGATCAGCCAGTCGTAGCCGCCCACCGGTAGGGCCAGGGCCTTGTCCGCCGTGAAGCCGCCGGGGCCGTTGCCGTAGTAGACGACCAGTCCGGACCTCGTGCGGATCAGGCTGTCGGGCGCACCGTCGCCGTCCCAGCGCCCGATCGGGATCTGCCTGCGGCCCTGGATCGCCGAGTACGCCGCGTACGACCTCCGCAGGCCCGCCAGCCCGTTGCCCGGATAGATCTGCATCGACCCACGGGCGGGCTGACCCATCAGGTCGGGCAGGCCGTCGCCGGTGAAGTCTCCGACGGCCGCGAGCTTCGTGACCCTGGCGAAGCCGGTCGCGAGCTGGGTCGGCTCGGCGAACTGACCCTTGCCGAGCCCGGGGTACAAGGACAGCGCGCCCTGGCTCTTGACGATGAGATCGGGGTAACCGTCGAGGTCCCAGTCGCCGGCCTTGAGGATCGCGTGCGCGGCGGGAAGGAGCAGGTTCGTCGCCACCTTCGCGCCGAGGCGGTAGCCGGTCGCGGTCGGGACGATCTGGCGGACGAAGACCTTGCCGTCGCTCGCCCGGCGCAGCACCAGGTCCGGCCGGGCGCTGCCGACCAGCGTCGACTCGAGCTCGCGGCCGTCCCAGCCCAGCTGTGCCTGGGTCGCGAGCGTCCGGATCCGCGGGATCCGGTTGTAGAGGTTGATGCCCGGGCAGGCGGTGGCGTCGGCATCGCGGTGCCCGTTGATCGCCTGGAAGTAGCGCGAGGTGACGTACTGGCGCTTGTCGGCGGCGTTCACGCCGTGGAGGGAGAGCTTCCACGCGAACAGAGCGGCGTACGCCCGGATCGTCGCGCGGGACGGGCGCGCGGTCTCGTAGTTGCCGATGGCTGAGGCCGCGAACGCGTCGTCGTTGTAGCCGAGGGTGTGGGCACCGACGACCGGCCGGTCGACGCCGCCGTAGCGCCCCTCCCAGATCCGGCCGAACCGGTCGATCAGGAAGTTGTAGCCGATGTCGCTCCAGCCGCGCGACTGCACGTGGTAGGCGTAGATGCCGCGGATGATGGACGGGACCTGGCCGCGCGTGTAGTCGTTGGCGTTGACCGTGTGGTGGACGAACCCGGCGTGCACCTCGTAGTAGTGCAGCGACGGGGCGTCCCGGATGCTCTCGTCCGCTCCCCATTGCGCGCGGGAGAAGATCTTGGGCTTCGGAGCGGTGATCGCGGCCCGCAGGCCGAGCTCGCCCTCGCTGGTCCCGGAGGTCGTCGACGTGGTCGCGTCTCCGGCGAGCGTGTCGGTGTCGATCGCCGGCTTCTCGCGCCCGGTCGATGTCTCCTCGCCCGGGTCGATGACGGCGAGCTTCATGTCCGCCGGCGCAACGGCGTCGGTCGCGATCCGGACCTGCACCTCGTCGACCTCGCCGACCAGCAACGGCTCGGTGCCGGGACGGGCGTGCTGGGCCTCCCGGCTGCCGGGGTCCGGCGCGTGGTCGTCGTGGTAGGGCACGGACGTCCAGTCCGACCAGGCACCGTCCCGGAGGGTGCGGGCCTCCACGGCGAGCGCGCCGTCGGCGACCTGCAGGCCGTGCTGCCAGGTGACCCCGACGGCGCCGTAGCCACGGACGGGAACGGCGTCGCTGGTCAGCTGCTGACCACCCGTCGCCGTACGACGGCTGGTCGCGCGGAGCAGACCTGGCGCCAGTCGCGCGCCCGCCGGCGCGGTCAGGCTGTACTCCTTCACGTCCGGGTCGACCGGGGCGGTCGGCACCTTTGCGGGTGCCGACGCAGCACGGAGGTAGGCCGCTCCGGCGCCGCGGGCGTCGGCCGCGGACGGCGGTCGCACATCCATCGTGATCGTGCGCGCGGCCGGCGTCAGCGCGGCCAGCACGAGGCCGAGCGCCAGCAGCTGCTGGCACCCGGAGACGAACCGGTTACGTCGAGGGGTCTGGCTCGCAAGCATGGTGGGTCTGCTCCAGTCGTGTGCGGGGAAGGAGTCACACGGGTAGCAACTTTCACATGCGTCACAGGCACTGGGAAGAGTTTCTGAGTAACTACAAACCTGTAATTACCAGTCGACACGCCGAACAATCCGAGATTTGTCAAGTCCGATCAGAGTGTCGGCGCTTGAGGCGCTAAGGATGCCGGTTTGCGTCATCAGGAGGGTGGGAGACGGTCGGCTACCGCGCAGCCGCCCGTCTTTCCGCAATGCGGCCGCCCGGATCAGCCCATGAGCCAAGGGCTCAAATATCGTCGCCGGTGGCTTCGTCCGCGAGCTCTTCCTCGTCGTCGCCGTCGTAGTGGAGGAAGTGGATCCCTTCCTCGACACCTCCGTCGAACACCAGCCGGCCGTTCTCGAGCACGACCACCCGGTTGCACATCCGGCGGACCTGGCCTGCGGCGTGGCTGACGTAGAAGATGGTGCGGCCGCTCTCGCGGATCTCGGCCATCTTGGCCAGGCACTTGCGCTTGAAGGGCTTGTCGCCGACGGAGAGCGCCTCGTCGGCGAGGAAGATGTCCGAGTCGACGTGAACGGCGATCGCGAAGCCCAGTCGGGCGTTCTGGCCCGAGGAGTAGTGGCCGACCTGGGTGTCGAGCCGGTCGCCGAGGCCGGCGAACTCGACGATGTCGTCGAACTTCCGCGCGGTCTCCTTCTCGCTCATGCCGAGGATGGCCGCATTGAGGTAGAGGTTCTCGCGTCCGGTGAGCTGGTTGTGGAAGCCGGCGCCGGTCGCGATCAGGCCGGCGATCCGGCCGCGGGTGAGCACCTGGCCGCCGTCCGGCTTCATCACGCCGCTGATCATCTTGAGCAGGGTGCTCTTGCCGGAGCCGTTGAGTCCCATCAGGCCGATCGCCTCACCCTGCTCGACGGTGAACGAGACCCGGTCGATGGCCTTGAACTGGGTGCTGGTCTCCTGGCCGCGGATCTTCGCCACCGACATCTGCTTGATG
This sequence comes from uncultured Actinomycetota bacterium, assembly GCA_963766035.1. Lineage (GTDB taxonomy): Bacteria > Actinomycetota > Actinomycetes > Propionibacteriales > Nocardioidaceae > Nocardioides. Next base: position 85,370 of record CAVXYP010000010.1, read on the forward strand.
GTGCGGTGGTAGCGCAGCTTGAACGTCTTGGTGACGTCGTCGAGAACGATCGAGGTGGTCATCGCATCACAGTCGTTCCGGGATCCGGCTCTCGAGCCGGCTGAACACCAGCTGCCCGATCGCGAGCACGGCCACGCCGACGCCGGCCATCGCGAGCCCCCAGAGCAGGAGGTCCGGCGGGAAGTCGGTGTGCTCGCGGGTGGCAGCCTCGTCACCGGTCGTGCCGACCCACATCCCGCGCTGCAACAGCAGCACGCAGTCGGCCAGCGGGTTGTAGAGGTAGTAGCGCGCCGCCTCGCCGAACCGCTCGTCGACGATGGAGTAGGGGTAGATCATCGGCACGCTGAACCGGATGAACATCTGGAAGATGCTCACGATCTTGCCGAAGTCGCGGAAGTAGACGTTGGCAGCGCTGAAGAGGAGCGCGCCGCCGGTGCCCAGCAGCATCGCGGTGAGCATCCCGAGCGCGATCGCGGCCATGCCGAACAGGTCGGGTGTCCAGCCGTAGGCCAGGCAGGCGACGACCAGGATGATCATCTGAGGGACGACGTGGAACAGCGTCACCAGCATGGACGCGACCGGGAACATCTCCCGGGGCATGGCGAGCTTCACCACGATCGACTTGTTGCCGACGATGGAACGGGTGCCGGCCGCGAAGGTCTCGGTGAAGAAGTGCACCACGACGAGCCCGCAGAAGATGTGGATGCCGAAGTTCGGCACGTCCTTGTGGAGGTTGAGGATGGTGCCTATCACGAACCAGTAGATGAAGAACTGGCAGGCCGGCCCGATGTAGGACCACAGCAGCCCGAGGAACGAGCCCTGGTAGCGCGCGCTGATCTCACGCTTGACCAACAGCTTGAGCAGGTAGCGCTTCTTGAAGACGGCCAGCAGCCCGTTGCCGGCCGTCGGCGGCGCGAGGGGCACGGCCGACAGGTCGCGTCCGGCCGGCCGGTCGAGGACTCGACCAGCCGGCCGGTCCAGGACCAGGACGTCCGCGGGGAACGGCGGTGCGGCGGGGTCGCCGTACGGCGGCCTCGCTACCTGCGGCGTGCTTTGCGGAGCCCGGCGACGTCGGCTGGATCGCTCCCCCGCGTGCTTGCCCACCGCTCGACGCCGAGCGCCGAATCTCATTCGTCGTCGATGCCTTCGAAGGTCAGCTTCCAGCGCTCCGGCGAGGTGAGCTCGGGCAGCGCGGAGCGCCACCGCTCGGCCAGCTCGTCCCACTCGCGGTAGAGCTTGGCGTGCATCTTGAGGGAGCGCGACATCTGGTCGCGGAACTGGGCAGGGTCACGGCGGTACCACGAGGCCGCGACGCCGTCGGCGGACGACACGATCGCGGAGTCGAAGTGCGCCAGGCGGTACCACCGCTGGTCGACGTGGGGAACGATGCCCTCGGGGTGCTCCCCCGAGAGCTCGCGCGGCGGCAGCGCCTGGCGGACCAGGCCCATCGCGGCCATCTTCGCCTTGCCGACGGTCGTCGACGGCACCGGGATGCCCTTGCCCCGCTTCTCCAGCTTCTTGCGCCGCGGGGCCGGGAAGGCGTCGAGCTCGGCCTCGGACTGCCCGTCGTCGTACTCGTCACGCAGCGCCCGGACCTCGCCGAGCCGGTGCAGGATGTCGTGGTGCATCCGGTCGGGGCCGTCCAGGACGTCCTGGAGCGCCAGCAGGATGGTCTCGCCGGTGCCGTACTGCATCGACATCAACCGCTTGACGTGGTTCTCGAGGCTCTCGCGGACCAGCTTGCCGCCGTGCGGGTAGGGCGAGTGCAGCAGCCCGGACACGAGCCGGTTGCGCTCGTGGAAGTAGGCCTGCCAGTCGAGCGTGTCGTCCTTCTCGGTCCACGGCACGTGCCAGACGGCGACACCCGGGAGGGTCACCGTCGGATAGCCCGCCGCGCCGGCGCGGAGGCCGAACTCGGCGTCGTCCCACTTGATGAACATCGGGAGCGACAGGCCGATCTCGCGGATCACCTGGGTGGGGATGAGGCACATCCACCAGCCGTTGTAGTCGACGTCGATGCGGCGGTGCATCCAGGACGTGGCGCGCAGCGACTTCTTGGAGAAGTCGTGGCCGTGCACGCTGGGCGCGACCGGCCCCCAGAACCAGGTGTACTTCGCGATCGCCTCACCGTAGGCATGCATGACCGAGCGGTCGTAGAGGCTGAACATCTGGCCACCGACCAACGACGGCGTCTTCACCAGGTCGGCGAACGCGACAGCCCGCAGGATGCCCTCCATCTCGCAGACGACGTCGTCGTCGAGGAGCAGGACGTAGTCGGACGCGCCCATCGAGGTCGCTTCGTTCATGGACCGGGAGAACCCGCCGGACCCTCCGAGGTTGGGCTGCTCGATGACCCGCAGCTTGCTGCCGAGGCCGGCAGCCGCTGCCTCGTAGCCGGGATCGTCGACGACCTTGTTGGTGCCCTGGTCGACGACCACGACCTCGTCGATGATGTCGAGGACGGCTGGGTTCGAGGCGAGGTTGACCAGCTGCGGGACGCAGAAGTCGGGCCGGTTGAAGGTGGTGATGCCGATGGTGACCCGACCGGTGCGGAGCCGCTCGGTCTCGAAGCCCCAGCTGGCGTCCTCGAGGACCAGCTCGCCGTGGCCACCCTCGAGGTCGAACCAGTACCAGCCGCCGTCGATGAACGGCTTCAGCGGCAGCTCGAACGTGACGGTCTCCGTCTCGTCGCTGTCGATCCGGTAGGAGTCGGCGCGGACGACGTGGCCCTTGGCGGTCGAGCGGTAGACGATGACCGAGCCGTGGCCGCGCAGCCGGATCACCAACCGGACCGAGGTGAACTCGGTCCACCGCCGCCAGTAGCTGGCCGGGAAGGCGTTGAAGTAGGTGCCGAGCGTCACCCGGCGGGCCGGGTCGACCGCGACGCCGGCACCATCGGTGATCCGGCCGAAGCCGGACATGCCGGCACCGCCCTCGGCGCCGCCCTCGGCGTCGTCGGCGTCGACGGCCTCGGGGGCACTCTCGAAGTCGCCGCCGGACTGGCGCGACATCGAGTCGTTGCCGGAGGAGATGCTGGTGACGCCGCTGACGTAGAGCGACTGGACGTCGAGCTCCTGGTCAGCCGGGAGGACGAGCCGCTGCACGACCCGGAATCCCTCGTCGGCGGACGACGAGGAGGTGGGGGCGGTGGCGCTGGCAGCTTCGCTCACGGCGGCAGAGTTCCTTCGACAGACACAGATATGGACGTGGATCAAGGTATCAGCGGGGGGGTCGTTGACCGTGAATCCCCTGCTAGCCTGCGCCGGTGCCGAATGCGTCACATTCCGGCTCGGGTGCCCCCCGGATCGTGCTGCACATCGGTGCGATGAAGACCGGGACCACCTTCCTGCAGCAGCTGCTGGCCGACCACAGGGACCTCCTCGCCCAGCACGGATTCCGGGTTCCTCGCGACCAGGCCCGAGCGCTGCGCGGGGTCATGAACGGCGCGCCGGCCGCCGATGCGAGCATCCGTCGCGACCGGCTCGCACATCGGTTCCTCCGCGATATCCAGGAGTACGACGGCCGGGGGTCCGTCGTGTCCTGGGAGTTCCTCAGCTTCTGGGACCGGAGGCAGGCGCAGCACCTGCTCGACGAGCTCCCCGGAGTCGACGTGGAGGTGGTCCTCACCGTCCGCGACGCCGCGCGCACGATGCCGGCGCAGTGGCAGACCACCTGCCGCAACGGCACCACGCTGCCGTGGCCCCGGTTCGCGCGGGGCATCGGCGCCTGGCTCGACCACGGCCGGGACACCCGGCCGGCCCGCCTGTTCCGCCGCACCCAGGGCATCCCGCGGATGCTCGACGTGTGGACCGACGTCGTCGGCACCGACCGCGTGCGGGTGGTGACCGTGCCCGCTTCCGGTGACGACCCGCTCCTGCTGTGGCGGCGGTTCGCCGAGGCGAGCGGCATCGATCCGCGGCTGCCGGTCGATCCCGCCGTCCGCAGCAACCCCTCGCTCGGCCACCCGTCCTGCGAGCTGTTGCGACGGATCAACGAGGTCCTCGCCCACGAGGCTCCCGACAGGAGCGAGAAGGTGATCCGGGCGGTCGTCGCTCCCGATCTCGAGACCCGCGCCGGGATCGAGCCACCGGTCCGCCTCGACCCTCGCGGGCGGGACGTGGCTGCGGCCTGGAACCGCTTGGTGCGGGACGCCGCCAGGGATCGCGGGGTCACCGTGATCGGGGATCTCGACGACCTGCCGGTCGATCCGCCCACCGACGCACCGGCCGCCCGCCGACCCCGGCCCGCGGAGCTGCTGGCTGCCGCCGAGACCGCTCGGGCGGGCCTGGTCGGCCTCGGCGCGACGCCGGGCGCGGAGGCCCCGGCCGACGTCGACGCAGCCGTCGGAGAGCTGGCGTCGATGATCCGGCAGCTGGCTCCCACCGACCTCACCGCGGCCCGCCGGGCGCGCGGGCGCGGACGGGGCTGACCGACACCGTTTGGCGGCCGCGCGGGCACACCGACTATGGTCCGCGCCATGGCCCTGCGACGGCTGGACCGCGATCGGCGCGACGAGCCCGCACCCGTCTACCTCCACATCGGCGGACCGAGCACGGGGACGACCTACCTCCAGCGAGTGCTGTCCGCCAATCGCGATGCGCTCGCGAAGCAGGGCTACCTGCTGCCCGGCCACAGCTGGCGTGACGTCGTGCTCGCCACCCATGACGTGTTGAGCACGAAGCCGACGACCGACCTCGTCCGTGCCGCCGACGGCCGATGGGGCCGGCTGGCCGCGGAGATGGTGGCGTATCGCGGGAGGGCCACGGTGCTCTCGATGGAGTTCCTCTGCTGGGCGAAGCCCGAGGCCGCGCGGCGCATCGTCGACTCGCTCGGAGGTGCGGAGGTGCACGTCATCCTCACCGTGCGCGACACCAACGCCGTCCTGCGATCCCAGTGGCAGACCAACTGCCGCAACGGCGCCGAGGTCCCGCTGCGCCGGCTGATCTGGGGCCTGCGGCAGATCGTCGAGAAGGACGACCAGCCGTCGAGCCGACCGGAGCGCATGATCCATCGCGCGATGGGGATCCCGCGGATGATCGACACCTGGGTGCCGCTCGTCGGCGCCGAGCACTTCCACGTGGTGACCGTGCCGTTGCACAGCTCCGACCCTGACCTGCTCTGGAAGCGGTTCGCGGGGGTGATCGGCGTCAATCCGGCGAAGTGCCGCGAGCGGTCGGTCGAGAGCAACACCTCGCTCGGGCTCCCGTCGAGCGAGCTGATGCGCCTGCTCAACATCGAGCTCGGACCGGTCCCGCGGACGGCGTACCTCCGCACGATGAAGGCGCTGCTCGCCCGCGACATCCTCGGCGAGCGTGCGCCCGAGGAGCGCAAGGTCACCCTCAACCGCGCCGGCCGCAACCTGTCGGGCCGGTGGAACGCACGACTCCGGACGGCGATCGAGACCAGCGGGGTCGATCTCGTCGGCAGCCTCGACGACCTCCCGACGACCGGGTCGGGCAAGGAGGTGTCGTCCGAGCTCGACACCCCGACCGACGAGGAGCTGCTGTTCGCCGCCGCCTCGGCGCGCACGGGCCTCCGCGCGGCGATCGCCCAGCTCGAGGGCAAGGTCGCGGCGCTCCGCGCGGAGCTGGGGTACGACGAAAGCACGCCGCTGCCGGAGCACGACGACTCCGGCGCCGACGATCCGGACGACCCCGAGGACGACGGGCGCGACGACGGGCCCGACGACGACCCCGAGGACGGCGGGCTCGACCGACAGGCGTTTCTCGAGCGGCAGCTGCGTGACCGGGCCCCGGAGGTCGGCCTGGCGCTGACCGAGATCGTCGGGCTGGTGCGGCAGGCGATGCCGCTCGGTGCCGAGGTCGCGTCGCTCAGAGCACGCTCGGGAGCGCGCCCGCCGGTCCCGTGAGCGACAATCGTCAGAGCGCGGAGATGCGCTCGATGACCGCGGTCGTGGAGATCGCGGGCGTGCGGGGCAGGTAGACGACGTCGCAGATGTCGCGGAACTCGTCGAACTTGCCTTCCCAGTCGTCACCCATCACGAGGACGTCGGCCTTGTTGTCGGTGAGGTAGTCGCGCTTGGCCTCGAGGGACTCCTCGAGGAAGACGTCGTCCACGACGGCGAGGGCGCGCACGATCGCCATCCGCTCGTGCTCGGGGAACACCGGCGCCCGGCCCTTCTTGCTCTCGTTGAGGGCATCGGACGACACGCCCACCACGAGTCGGTCACCCAGTGCCGCGGAGCGCTCGATCACGTTGAGGTGTCCGACGTGGAAGACGTCGAAGGTTCCGAAGGTGAGCACGGTCCTGGGCACGGGAGGGGATCCTTCCACCCGGCTGACCCGAAACTCAACTTCACCCAGCGCGGGCGGCCGGCCACACCGACACCGCACCGGCACCGCGCGACGACGGGCGTCGATCCGGCCGATATAGTCTGGCGCTGGTTGCCACGTGTCCGATGCAGCCGCCGCGACACGACGAGTGAGGTAGCAGTGAGCAAGCGATCCGACGAGCCTGGTCCACCCGGCGTCGAAGACCGGTTGCGCGCCGTCGAAGAAGCCCTCGTCGAGCTCGGGGCAGCGGTCGAGACAACCACCTCACCTGCTCGCACCGGCCGGCTCGGCCGGGCGTCGCGCCGGGGTGGAGCGATCGAGCAGCGGCTGGCCGAGGTGGAGGCCGAGCTGCAGGAGAGCAGACGCCTCAACATGCGGCTCGCCGAGCTGACCGACATCGTCCAGGAACTGCTCGTTCCCATGGTCCAGCAGGATCAGGAGCTGCTGGCTGACCGCCTGAAGCGCTACTCGGCGTCCTTGTGAGGTCGGGCCGGCGAGCGGCAGCCATCGACGTCGACGTACGCGCGGGAAAGTGACATCAGGGACGGCATGGCAACTCAGGTCTACTTCCACGTCGGCGCGCCCAAGACGGGCACCACCTTCCTGCAAGGAGTCATGCGCCACAACCGGGAGGCTCTCCGGGACCAGGGCGTGCTCTACCCGGGCACGACGGCGCGCGACCACCTGCATGCCTCGCAGGTGGTGCGCGAGGTCACCAAGCAGCCGCGGCGTGGTGACCGGGTCGAGGCATGGGACCGACTGGTGGCGGAGCTGGCCGACTGGCAGGGCGTCGGGATCATCAGCCACGAGTTCTTCGGCATGGCGACCGAGGAACAGGCCCGCACCGCGATCGAGCAGCTCGCGCCGGCCGAGGTCCACGTCGTCCTGACGGCGCGTGACTACGTCCGCCAGTTCGCCGCGGACTGGCAGGAATCGCTGAAGATGGGCCTGGACCTGACGCTCGAGGACTTCCTGCGCCGCGCCCACCGCAACCGGCTCCCCCGGCCCTGGGGCTGGAACGCCCACGACATCGTCGCGACGTTGGAACGCTGGGGCTCCTCCCTCCCGGCCGAGCGGGTCCACGTCGTGACGGTCCCGCAGGCCGGTGCACCCCGCGACCTGCTCCTGCGTCGCTTCTGCTCGGTCGTGCAGGTCGATCCCGACGCGCTCGATCTCGGGGCTGCGTTCAGCAACGAGTCGCTCGGCGTCGTCCAGGCCGAGCTGCTGCGCCGCCTGAAGCCGCACCTCTCGACGCCACTCGACGACCCGCCGGAGCGGCACCGTTGGCTGCGCGCCTACTTCGCCCACGAGGTGCTGCTGGCCCAGGGCGGCGATCGGTTCACCCTGCGACCGGACCAGGCTGAGGTGCTGACCGGTCGAGCACACGACGCCATCGACGCGCTGCGCGCGGCCGGCTACGACATCGTCGGCGACCTCGACGAGCTGCTGCCCGGGCCCCTCGACCCGGAGCTGCGCCATCCCTCGGACGTCTCGGACACCGAGGTGCTGGCCTCTGCCCTGGTCGCGATCGAGCGGATGCTGACCGACGTGCGCACCCTCACCCTGCAGCGGGACAGGGTGCGGGCTCGCGCGGCGAAGAGACTGGCGCCGCGCGTACGCCGGCGGCTGACTCGGGCGCTGTCCCGAGGGGGCTCCTGATCAGATGTCCTTGACTCCCACCGCCGAGCTGTCGGCAACGGATCGCGGCATCACGTTCCGCGGCGAGCTCGATGCCGAACGCACCTACGACGTCATGATCAACGGCCTGCACGCGTGGTCCCTCCAACCCGCACGGGACATGAAGCGTCGCCCGGCGGGTTTCGCCAGCCCGTGGCCGAAGGCACTGCGCTCCTACCTCAACGGTGCCGCCGACATCGAGCTGCGCGACCACGTCACGCAGGACGTCCTCGGATCGACCTCGGTCAGCCTGGGTGGCGGCACGGATCCCATCTCGATCCGCAACAAGGACGGGCGGCCACTGATCCTCGACAAGTGGGGACGGATGATCGTCCGGCTCGACGGCGAAGGATCCCAGCAGGTCGACGAGCTGATGGACTACGTGTCCGACCTCCTGGACGCTTTGCGGAGCACGTGTGGGGTGCCTGCCTACATCGCCTACGGAACGCTGCTCGGCGCCGTTCGCAACGGTCAGCTCATCGGCTACGACAACGACGTCGATCTGGCGTACGTCTCCTCGTTCGAGGCCCCGGTCGACATCGCGCGCGAGAGCTTCAGGATCCAGCGGACCCTGACCGAGCACGGCTGGTTGGTGCGCCGGGGGTCCGGCTCCCGCCTCAACGTCCGGGTCACGACGGCCGACGGATCGACCCGCCACATCGACATCTTCACCGCCTTCTGGATCGGCGAGACGTTCCACACGGCCGTGGACATCGGCTGTCGGATGACCCGCGCCGACGTGCTGCCCGTCTCCACCATCGAGCTGTGCGGGCACCCGATGGCGGCGCCGGCGAACCCGGCGGCGATCCTGGCGGCGGCCTACGGCGAGAACTGGCGGGTGCCCGATCCCGCGTTCCAGTACGACAGCCCGACCTGGCTCAAGCGCAGGTTCAGCGGATTCTTCGGTGGCCTGATCACCCACCGCAAGCGCTGGGACGCCTTCAACGCCTCCCGGGGCAAGCGGCTGCTCAAGAATCCCTCGCCCTTCGCGCGCTGGGTCAACAGCGAGTTCGCCTCGGCGTCGACGCTGGTCGACGCCGGATGTGGCGGCGGGCGCGACACCCGGCTCTTTGCGCGCACGGGTCGGCCTGTGATCGGCGTCGACTACAGCCTCGGAGCGGTCCTCCGCGCGAACCGCTGGGCGGCCCGGAGGGCGCCGAACGCCAGCTTCGAGCTGCTCAACTTCTACGACACCCGGGCCGCGCTGGCGATGGGAGCACGGCTCAGCCGCCACGACCACCCGCTCGACCTCTACGCACGCTTCGTGCTCCACGCCTTGGAGGACCGCGGCCGCGCGAATTTCTGGCGCATGGCATCGATGGCGCTGCGCGGGGGCGGCAGGTTGTTCGTGGAGTTCCGCACCGAGCGCGACCGGCGCAACAGCCACGTCTTCGGCACCCACTTCCGTCGCTACCTCGATCCGGATCTCGTGGTGGCCGAGATCGAGGCGATCGGTGGGCGGGTGGTGCACCAGGAGGCGGGCACCGGACTGGCGCCGTTCAGGTCCGAGGACCCGCACGTGTGCCGAATCGTGGCTACCTGGCCCGAGTGACCGGCTCCCGCACGGGCAGCGACTTGCGCCGGCGCGGGTAGATCGCCTCGGCCTCGTCCAGCTTGGCCCGGTGCAGCCGGCCCGCCTTGACCCGGAACTCCGGGTCGCTCGCCGGGTCGGGCAGCTTCTCGGAGCCGACCGGCGCGATGGCGAAGCCGGTGCCGAGCTCGGCCAGCGACTGGTGCTTGGTGCGGTAGTAGTCGTCGTCGATCTCGATCGCGATGCCGTCGGCACCCATCGCGGCCGCCAGCTGGTGGAAGTGGAAGCGGGTGGTGATCCAGGTCTGCAGCGGCAGGGCCGGGAAGCCCTCGTGCCACAGCCGCACGAACGACATGAAGTTCTCTTCGGGGATCAGGTCCGCGAGCAGGTCGTAGGCGCGGCGGTCGCGTTCGGTGCCGGGGATCGCCTCGAGGTAGCGGAGGGTCCGTCCGTCGAACCGGCCGCTCTCGATGAGCGCCCGCACCGCGGCCACGTTGGCCTCGAAGATCTCCGGCTCCGCCAGGTCGCACTGGATGCTGATCCATACGTCCCCCGGCTGCCCGGTCGGGTCCGGCCGCGCACCGTGGCCGGGGATCGAAGGCAGACCCAGGAACGCGTCGTTGACGCCGAGCTCGACCCCTGCCATCTCCGCGCTGGCGCTGTCCCTGACGGACGCATGATCGCAGGCGGCCAGGTCGTCACGGATCCGCTCGGGGTCGATCGGCGGCATCAGGCCCAGGCCGGTCGCGACGAAGCGGGCGTCGCTGACCTCGGCAAGCCGTCGGGCGGCCCGAACCAGGCGGCCGTGGTGCAGCCAGTTGGCGGTGATGTGGCCGCCGCCGACCAGGTGCACCGTGGTCGCGCGCCGCAGCTCGATCAGCCCGTAGTCGAACAGCGGACTGCCCAGCTCGGTGACCAGCCGGTCGACGATCGCGTCTCCCTCGTCGGGGTCGGCGTCCATCGTCATCCAGCTCACCCGCCACAGCAGGTTGGTGAACTTCACCCGCGGATGAAGGCCCTCGAACAGGAAGGACGCCATCCCGGGGTCCGGACAGTCGAGCACCACGTCGGCGTCCGGCTGCCTCTCGGCGAGGAACCGGAGCCAGGACGCCGCGATGAACTCGTCCCCGAAGTTCGGATGCCCCGCCGTGGACACCAGATGGATGGTCTGCTGATCGTTCTCGCTCCCCTGAGACACGTCGGCAAACCTAGCAGGGGCGGGTAGCCGCTCCGATCAGCAGATCAGCTCTCCGCCGACCCAGCAGCCGCGGCCCGCGATCTTGAGATCGACGATCAACGGACGGTGGTCGGAGTTCATCCCGGTGACGATCCGCTGACCGGTGGGGATCACGCGGCGGGACGGCCGGAAGGTCACGTAGTCGATGAGCCGCTTGTCGAACCCGTTGTCGAGCACGTGGGTGCCCGTGGCCGGCTCGCCCAACGTGTAGTAGCTCGACCGCAGACGACGCGCACCCATCGCGGCGTACGGGAAGATCGGGTCCTGGACGTCCTTGTCGTTGCGGTAGTTGACGTTGAAGTCGCCCGTCACGAACACCAGGCCACCACCCTCCTCGCCGCGGATCCGGTCGACCACCGCCTGGAGCCCGGCCATGTGGCGTGCGTAGAGGCGGACCCGCCGCCGCATGTCGTTGCGGCCCCCCTCGGACCGCTGGACGGTCGGCACGAAGTGGTTGTTCAGGATCCAGATGGTGCGCCCGGTGAGGTTGTCGAGCAGCCGCACGCGGACGACGTACTTCGCGTGCATCGTCGACGGGCCGGCCCCGCGATCGCCGACGAACGTCTCCGGCGCCACCTCGATCCAGTCACGGCCGAGGAACGTGAACTTGTCGGAGCGCCACAGGATCGGCTGGCCGCCCTGGACCGCCGGGATCGGCATCCAGCCGTCCCACGTGCACGTCTCGCAGTCGAGCAGCCGGATGCGGACCCGCTCGCGGCGGGCCCAGCTCGACATCTCCTGGAGCGCGACGATGTCGGGGCCCTCGGCGAGCAGCCGCTTGACGTCGTTGAAGCCCTGCCGGGTCGACGACGTCGCGGCCGTGTTGAAGGTCGCGATCCGCACGGTGTCGGCGACCGGTTCGGAGCCGCGGGCGGCCATCCGGCCGGGGTGGGCGTCGGCCGACGGGCCGATGCCGAGGGCGAGCGCGCCGATCAGCAAGAGCGCTCCGCATCGCGCGGACTGCAGACGTCGTGGGTTCCACACGGGAGATTTCCTCCTGCTCGGCGTGTCGCTACCGGGTCGGCGGCGCAACGGATGTCAGGATGTGAGTTTCACACCAGTGACTCCAATCACGCAAGCCCCTGACGTCCCAGGGGCCCCGTTGGTGCACGCACGCGACCCCCGTCGGACCCCGTGCTGACGAGGTCGCGGAGGGACGACTGCCGGTCGCGGCTACGGGTCGCGGCGGGCCCGGGCGGCGCGGTAGGCGCCGCGCAGCTTGCGCAGCACGGGACGGTTCTCGGCGGCCTGCACCAGCGCGAACCGCACCGGCTTCTCCTGAGCAGTCGTCGCCAGGTCGTCGGCGCGCTGCACAGCGGCCCGGCGCTCGTTGAGGACGACGAGCAGGTCCGCGATCGTCGCCACGCTCTCGTCCAGCAGCGTGGCGTCGGCCGGTACGGCGTAGGGGTCGGCGTCGGGCGTCTGCTCCTCGTCCCCGGCCACCGGCACCAGGTCTTCCAGGTCCCCCACCACGTCGACACCCATCGCGGCGAGCCGGTCGGCAATCGCACGCGACTGGCCGGCGGCGTACGCCTGGTCGTCGGGGCTCAGGGTCAGCCGGGTCCCCTGCCGGGCCTCGAGGATCCGGTGGGCGAGCACGTTCTTGACGACCAGCGGATAGGGGCCCGGGAGCGGCAGCCGGTCACCGAGCTCGACGTTGACCCGCCGCAACAGCTCGGCCTGCTCGACGCCGAGCGACGAGTTCGAGCGTTCGAGCGCGGTGTCGAAGGCGCCCGGGTCGAGGCCGAGCAGGCGCGCGAACCGCTCCCACAGGATCGTCGGATCCGCCCCCGACGGGGGGATCGTCACGACGTGCCGCTGCCCGGGGGGCAGGTCGGCTCCCCATCGCTCCAGGACGCCGGCATAGTCCTGCACCTGCCAGAACCAGCTCTGTCGCGTACGGTCCTCGCGAACGTCGCTGACGAAGGTGCCGAACGTCGCGGCCGAGCGATGCTTGACATGCTCCTGCCACTCCGCGCTGATCTGCCGGACGTGGTCGCGGGCGGTGACGACGACGTGCACCTCGGCCCGGTCGGCGAGCGCGGCGACCGCCCGCCGAGCCTGCTCCGCCGTCGCCCCGGCGAACAGCTCGTGCGATATCAGCGCCGTGTCGCCGGAGGCGACGGCCTCGGCGACCAGCAGGTCCCACATCCCCCGGGCGCGCTCCGGGTAGATCGGGTCGTCGGCCAGACCGCGGACGTCAAGGGTCGCGAGGAAGTGGTCGTGGAAACGCTCGCCCGGCAGCAGCAGCCCCTGCTCCCGCGCCGTCGCGCGCTGCGACCACAGCACGTCCTGGAGGAACGTGGTGCCGGTCTTCGGGCTTCCGACGTGCAGGAACACCCGGGGCGGCATGCCGCGCATGATAGCCGTCACCCAACCCTCATTCGCTCATTGGTCGGACAGCCGGCCGAGCCGACGGCGGATCCGGCCGCCGATGCGGCGCGCGGTCGGCACCAGGCCGGGGTCGGGTTCGGGCGTCGGCTCGGCGCGATCGACGAGCAGCTCGGCGATGGCCGCGACCGCGGCCGCGGTCTCCAGCTCGGCGTCCACCGCGTCGGGGTTCGTCCACGGACCGGAGCCGGGCACCGGCACCAGCTCGTCGAGGTCGCCGTGGACGCGGTAGCCGCGCTCGGTCATCCGGTTGTTCTGGCGGGTCGCGATCTCTGCCAGTCGGTCGACGAGCTCCGGCGGGCACTGGGCCGGCGCGGAGGACTGTGCGGCCAGGATCGTCTGCGCGAAGTCCCGCTTCACGACCTTGCCGTAGGCGGGCTGCTGGATGCGGCCGCCGAGAACCTCGTTGACGCGGCGCAGCACCGCCACCTGGACCGAGCCGAGTGTCTGGTTGGCCGTGGGCTCCTCGGTCGTCGGATCGAACGCGCCCGCGTCGAATCCGGCAGCCTCCCCGAACCGCCGCCACAGCAGGTCGGCCGACGACCCGGACGGCGGGCCGACCACCAGGTGCACGTTCTCGGGCGGCAGGTCGCGCGCCCAGCGGTCGAAGATCCCGATCAGGTGCTGGTTGCGCCAGAAGCCGTTCTGCCGCTCCAGCCCGACGTTCGTGCAGAACGCCTCGAACGTCACGGGATTGCCGTTCTTGACGCGCTCCTGCCAGTCCGACGCGACCTGCCGCGCCAGGTCGCGCGCGGTGACCACCAGATGCACGTCGAGGCCCTCGAGTGCGGCCAGCCCGACGTCGACCTGCTCGCGCTTGGCCGCCCCGAGCAGCTCGTGGCTCATGATCGTGATGCCGGGGTAGTCGCGGGCCTCGTCGCAGAGCCGCTGCCAGGTGCCCTCGAGCTCCTCGGCGCTCCTGCCCCAGAACCGGTAGGAACCCCGCAGCTCGATCGCCGCGTGGAACATCTCGAAGTGCCGGCGGCCGGCGCAGGTGACGCCGACCGAGTCGAGCTCCTCGCGGTGCCGCCACAGCGCGCGCTGCAGGAAGGTCGTGCCGCTCTTCGGAGTGCCGACGTGCAGCACCACTCGCTGCGTCGAACCAGGGGAATCGGTCGTGCTCATGTCCGGGCAGACTCTAGTCGGGCGGCGCGGCCGGACGAGCGCCCGGTCACCGGCCGTAGACGTCGTACGGCAGCCGCCGGGAGTGGTCGCGGATCGCCGTCCAGTCCTTGAGGTAGCTCTCGTACGCCGACCGCAGGCCGATGTTGAGCGTCGTCTCGTCACTGAGCGACAGCGAACCGGTCACCCAGTTCTGGGACCCGGTCCACACCTGGTAGGCGCGGCGGTCGCGGCCGACCGTGCCCCTCACGAGGACGTACTTGGCGTGCGTGCGGACCTCGTTCCAGCCGTCGAGGTTGTAGTCCCAGCGGCTGTCCCACAGGCCGATCTTGTGCCGGCGGGCCAGCTCGCGCATCCGCGTGGCCAGCAGGCGCGACGGGGCGCCGTAGATGATCCGCACCTTGCAGCCCGCCCGAGCCAGGTCCCCGACCTTGTCGAGGAGGTAGGAGCCGCGCTTGCCCTTCCAGTAGAACATCGCGATGTTGATCCGCGTGCGACCGAACGCGCTCCGGCACCTGATCTTGTTCAGGTCGCGCAACGTCGGGTCGGTGGCCTTGCTGGCGTTGCGCATCGGGAAGAACCGGGCGGTGAACGGACCGTCCTTGACCTGCACCTTGTCGGCCGTGGCCCGCACGTCGTCGGTCATCAGCCGGTGCATCGCCTTGAAGCCCCGGTAGAGAGCCTTGCGGTCCTTGACGACGTACATGTCGTTCCAGCCCAGCTCGGCGCCACCCCGGTTGAGGTTCGACGAGCTCACCATCACCACGTGGTCGGCGTTCTTGGTGTTGCTGAACAGGTAGAACTTGCTGTGCATGTTGCCGCCCTTGCCGCGGCAGCTGCCCTCGCAGACCTTGACGTAGCTCCCGTCCCGCCCCCACGTCACCGAGTCCCGCGCCGGCGCCGCGATGCTCCGGAGCGCCTCGCGCGGTGTGAACACCTCGAGCTGGCTGTCCCGGGAGGCCGGCTTCACGCCGGGCTTCACCCGAAGGCCACCGCTGTCGGACCGCAGCCGGCGGTTGCACCGGCCGGCCCGCGGGTCGCGGTCGCGCCTGCCGTCCCCGTTGCGATCCCGCACGTTGTCGGCGTTGAGCGCCGTGATCAGTCGCCGTGCGTTCCAGCTCTCGATGTCCTCGTCGAGGAGCACCCGCACCTGGACCCCACGACGGCACGCGTCGATGAGTGCGGTCACGGCCGGGGTCCAGTCGAGGAGGAACGTCGACACGTGGATGACCGGGTGCGGGTGCTTCCGGGTCCGGGTCGTGTTGCGGATCGCGCGCTTGACGGTCTTCACGATCTTGTAGTTGGCCGCGTCGTCGCCGTACGGCCGGGGCGTGTTGAACGCTGCTCCGCCGTTCGGACCCATCGCGGACGCGGGGACCAGCCAGCAGGAGACGCACAGAACGGTGATGAGCAGCGGCACTGATACGCGGCGCACGGATCTCCCCGGACTAGACGGCAGGTCGGGTTCGGAACCCCGAACGCCAGCAGAATATCCTTTACCTTGGGACTCCTGGGGTCAGTGGGACGTGGCGTGACGACGAATTTTCCGGGTTTGCGTGCCGTCCGGCCGTAGCCCCGAGGGTCGAGTAAGGTTGGTCACTACACCCGGCCTTGTCGGGCCATGTCGGTGTCACGGGAGGGAAGCCGGGAGAAGTGGGCAAGCACCAACAGCCGCGTCGCGCACGCTTTCTCCCTGTCCTCGGCATCATCGTGCTGGTCGCAGCGCTGCTCGCTGTCGCACGGTTCGCCATGGCCAACGGCCAGACGACGGCGACCGACGACACCTCGCCCTCGGCCCCGACGTCCACCGCGTCCGACGACACCGACGCGGGCACGGACCCCAGCACGCCCCCCGTCGAGAACGACACCAACGACGACAAGACCGGCAATGGCGGCAAGGGCGACAAGGGCGACAAGGGCGAGCACCGCAAGCCCGACAAGTCGCGCGACCGCCGGTCGGCGAACCTGCGCAACAGGGTCCAGCTCGCCGCCGATGGCCTCGCGGCCGACCCGGCCACCTTCCGGATGGCCAGCTTCAACGTGCTCGGCGCGTCCCACACCGGCCCGGGCGGCAACAAGCGCGGCTACGCCGGCGGCACCTCGCGCATCGGCTGGGCCATCCAGCTGATCCGCGGCAGCGACATCAGCGTGGTCGGCCTGCAGGAGTACGAGTCGACCCAGCACGGCACGTTCGCCCGGATCACCGGCGGCGGCTGGGGCGTCTACCCCGGCATGCAGATCGGCAGCAAAGGCGTCCGCAACTCCATCGGGTGGAACACCGCCGTCTGGGAGCTGGTCGAGGCCCACACCATCCCGATCCCCTACTTCCACGGCAACCTGGTCCCGATGCCCTACGTGCTGTTGAAGCACAAGGGGACGGGCCGCCTCGCCTGGTTCATCAACATCCACAACCCGGCGAGCGTCCGCGGTCCGGCGCAGCACTGGCGCGACATTGCCACCCAGAAGGAGATCGCGTTGATGAACGAGCTCCAGGCGCCGCAGAGCTCCAACCAGCTCGGCATCCCGACCTTCCTCACGGGCGACTTCAACGAGAAGGCCGAGGCATTCTGCCGGGTCACCGCAGGCGCGAACGCGCAGGCCGCCAACGGCGGCACCGCCTCCCCCTGCCGACTGCCGTCCAACCACGGCATCGACTGGATCTTCGGCTCCACCCCCGGCGTCGCCTTCGCCAACTACGTCCGCCTCGACGGCGGCCTGGTCAACCGGATCTCCGACCACCCCATGGTCTTTGCCGACGTCACCCTGAGCGGCGAGGCCCCGTTCGTCGACGAGTAGCGCTGCCGCGCAGGAGCAGTCGGTCAGTCTCCGTCGACCCCGCCGCTGGCGAAGTCGGCACCGTCGGCGAAGTGGGGCTTGATCTTGTTGTCGTACATCGACAACGCCGAGCCGATGGCCATGTGCATGTCGAGGTACTTGTAGGTCCCGAGGCGACCGCCGAACAGGACCATGGGCTCCTTCTTGGCGAGGTCGCGGTACTTCAGCAGCTTCTCGCGGTCCTCGGCGGTGTTGATCGGGTAGTAGGGCTCGTCGTCGTCCTCGGCGAACCGGCTGTACTCGTGGACGACGACCGACTTCCCCGGGAGGTAGGTGCGCTCGGGGTGGAGGTGCTTGAACTCCAGCACCCGGGTGAACGGGACGTCGGCGTCGTTGGCGTTGACGACGCCCGTGCCCTGGTAGTCGTCGGTGTCGACGACCTCGGCCTCGAGGTCGACCGTCCGCCAGGACAGCCGGCCTTCGGAGTTGTGGAAGTACTCGTCGACGGGGCCGGTGTAGACGATCGGGACCTTGCCCTTGTAATCGTCGGCGACATCGAAGAAGTCGGTGTCGACGCGGACCTCGATGTTGGGGTGGTCGGCCATCCGGGTGAGCCACGCGGTGTAGCCGTCGACCGGGAGGCCTTCGTACTTGTCGTTGAAGTAGCGGTTGTCGAAGTTGTAGCGGACCGGGAGGCGGGTGATGATGTCCGCGCTCAGCTCCTTGGGGTCGGTCTGCCACTGCTTGGCGGTGTAGCCCTTGATGAACGCCTCGTAGAGCGGACGCCCGATCAGGCTGACCGCCTTCTCCTCGAGGTTCTTGGCGTCCTTGGTGTCGATCTCGCTGGCCTGCTCGGCGATGAGGGCGCGCGCCTCGTCGGGGGTGTGGCTCTTGCCGAAGAAGCTGTTGATGAGCGACAGGTTCATCGGGAGCGAGTAGACCTGCCCCTGGTACTTGCCGAAGACCCGGTGCTGGTAGTTCGTGAAGTCGGTGAACCGGTTGACGTACTCCCACACCCGCTCGTTGGAGGTGTGGAACAGGTGGGTGCCGTACTTGTGGACCTCGATGCCCGTCTCGGGCTCGAACTCGCTGTAGGCGTTGCCTCCGAGGTGGTAGCGGCGCTCCAGGACGAGGACCTTCAGGTCGAGCTCCGCGGCGCATCGCTCGGCGATGGTGAGGCCGAAGAATCCGGAGCCGACGACAACGAGGTCTGGGAGGAGATCGGGGGTAGACACGCTCGCGGATCCTACCGTGGCGTGCCCTGGTGCCGAATTCACCGGCTCCATGGAATTATCCTGTGGTGGTGACTACCAGGTACGGCGCGCGCGGGGCCGTCAGGCACTTCGGCCTCGCGTGGCTCGCGGGCATCACGCTGGCGCTCGCCGCCGTCGTGATGTCGGTGACCGAGGACCTGCCGATCCGGGAGCCCGACGGCGTCCTGCCCAGCTATGTCACGTTCCCTGCGGTCCTGTTGCTGGCGATCCTCATCGACGTGGTGCCCCGGGTGGTCCACCGAGCGGGCCGGCGCGGCTCCTGGTCGCCGCACGGGCTGCGGACCGTCGGCCGCGAGGTGATGGCCGAACGCTGGCCGGCCTCGCACTGGTGGTTCGCGCTGACCGGCCTCGCCGCGTGGTACCTGAGCTACGCCGCGTTCCGCAACGTCAAGAGCATGGCGCCGTTGGTCAACCACCGGCTGTGGGACGACGACCTCGCCGCGATCGACCAGTTCCTGTTCGCAGGGCACGACCCGGCCCGGGTCCTCCACGCGTGGCTCGGGGAGGGCTTCGCGGCCCACCTGCTGTCCGGGGTCTACATCCTGTGGATCGGGTTGGTGCCGGTCTCGATCGCGATCGCGCTGGTCTGGACCCGGCACACCCAGGCGGGTGCGTGGTACGTGACCGCCATCGCGCTCGACTGGTGCCTGGGCGCGGCGCTCTACGTGCTGGTGCCGACCGTCGGCCCGATCTACTCCGACCCGGGGAGCTTCGCCGGCCTGCCGCACACCTACGTCAGCGACCTGCAGGACACCCTGTGGACCGACCGGATGGCCGTGCTCGCCGACCCCCGCGGTGCGGACACCCTCCAGACGGTTGCGGCGTTCGCCTCCCTCCACGTCGGCATCATGATGACGATCTGCGTGATCGCCCAGCTGATCGCCCTCCCCCGCTGGGTCCGCACGACCAGCTGGCTGTTCCTGGCCCTGACCATCCTGTCGACGGTCTACCTCGGCTGGCACTTCGCCGCCGACGTCCTCGGCGGTCTCGTGATGGGCACCGTGGCGGTGTGGCTGGCCGGGATGGCGACCGGCAACCGGGTGGGGTGGCAGCTGCGGCTCAGGTCCGAGTCGGCGGCGTCGCCATCCCCCGAGCATCCCGGAGCGCTCTTGTCACGTTCCGCGCCTCGGCCCGACCACCCCGCAGCGGACTGAGCAGCACCACCGCGAGCGCGATCAACCACGGCTTGAGCCGGACGGCGACGTTGCCGCCGTACCGGAAGTGCACCGCGAACAGGTTGCGGTACATGTAGTAGCCCTTCCAGCCCGCCAGGTCGTGCTGCTGGTCGAAGTCGAGCTGGCGCACGAGGACGGCATCGCGGACGGCGAGGATCCGGAAGCCCGCGCGGCGGGCGCGGATCGCGTAGTCGCAGTCGTCGTAGAAGATGAAGAAGCTGTCGTCCGGGAGACCGATGGTGTCGACGACCCGACGCCGGATCAGGAACCCCTCGAACGCGACGTTCTCCAGCGGGACCGTCGCCGGCATCGAGGCGCGGTCGGGGTACGTCGTGACGATGCTGGCCCGCTTCGGCTTGCTGAACCACGGGTGGTCGAGGTCGAACCGGGTGGCGGCGTACTCGGCGAGGTTGCCGCGCGAGTCCTCCCGCACCGCCATCAGGCAGTCCTCGTCGTAGGACAGCAGCACGCCGAGGCAGTCGGCCGACGGGACGACGTCGTCGTCCATCAGCCAGATCCGGTCGAACCCCTGCTCGTGCGCGGCCTCCACACCGCGCCGGAACCCTCCGGCGCCGCCGAGGTTCTCCTCGCTCCGGATGACCTGCAGGCCCGGGGCGGCCGCCCGCGCCAGCACGTCGCCGGTCTCGTCGGTGCTGGCGTTGTCGACGACGATGACCGCGTCCGGCGCCGGGTCGAGGCACGCCAGACCGGCGAGCATCGGCTCGAGCAGCGCGGCCCGGTTGTAGGTCACGACGACGACGGCAACGGTCTCGGCGCTCACCGCAGGTACCTCTCGTGCCCGGTGAAGTCGCCGCGGAGGCCGGCGTACGCCGCCCGCGCGCTCATCGGTATCCGACCCGGTCGCGGCTTGGTCAGGAGGTAGAACCAGACCGTCTTGAGCCAGAACAGCAGCACGTGCGGCCAGCCCCGGTAGGCGCGGAGGTTGAGGGTGTTGTTGCGGGCCATGCAGTAGTGCTTGAGGTCGCTCGGCGTGTGGTTGTACGTCGTCCGCCCGAACATCATCGGCGTCCCGAGATCGCCGACGGACGGATGCCGCACGACCGCGTCGACCACGGTCGCGATCCGGGCGCCGGCGGACTCGGCCCGGAGCCGGTACTCGTGGTCGTCCCCCCAGATGAAGAACTCCGCTCGCGGGAAGCCGATCCGCTCGACCAGCGCGCGGGTGACCAACACTCCGTTGAACGGGATGACGATGCCGTCGAGCCGCCCGTCGACCGCGGCTGCCCGCGCGGACGCCCGGTCGTGCACCACGCGGGTGCCGCCGGGCAGCCGGATCGGGAACACCAGTCGGTCGGGGTCCTGCTCGTCGAGGACCAGCGGTCCCCAGAAGTCGAGATCCTCCTCGGCGAGGAGGCGGTCGAGGCACCCGGGCTCGGGCAGGCCGTCGTCATCCATCAGCCAGACCAGGTCGGCGTCGCGGTCCTCGACCGCCCAGCGCAGGCCCTCGTGGAAGCCGCCCGCGCCGCCGACGTTGTGGTCGAGCGTCCGATGCTCGACAGCTCCGCTGGTTGAGGTGCGAGCGGAGCGAGCCTCGAAACCAGCCAGCCACTCCCCGGTGCCGTCCGTCGAGGCGTTGTCGACGACGAGGATGCCGTGGAGCGCGGCGACGTCCTGGAGGCGGCCGACCAGGCGCTGCAGCAGCGCCAGGCGGTTGTAGGTCACCACCACCGCCACGATCCGCACGGCGGCAACCCTACGGGTTGGCGAATGCTGGATCGGGCACGGCTGCCGCTAGCGTGGCAGCGTGGAGACCGATGCCGTGCTCAGCCTGATGCAGGAGGTCGCGGAGCAGGTGATCAATCCACGCTTCCGTGCGTTGCAGGACCACCAGATCTCGGAGAAGAACCCGGGAGACCTGGTCACCGTCGCCGACCACGAGTCCGAGGTCCTGCTCACCGCAGCCCTGACCGAGGCCTACCCCGACGCCGTGGTGCTCGGCGAGGAGGCGCACGCGAAGGACCCCGCGCTGCTCGACCGTTTCAACACGGCCGATCACGCCTTCGCGGTCGACCCCGTCGACGGCACCAAGAACTTCGTCCACGGGTCCCCTGACCACGCGGTCATGATCGGCGAGGTGCGGGCGGGCGAGGTCGTGCGCGGCTGGATCTGGCAGCCGCAGCACCAGGCGGCGTACGTCGCCGAGCGAGGGGCCGGCGCCTACCTCAACGGCCGGCGGCTCACCATGGCCGTGCCCACCGCCGACGGCGACCCGGCTCCGCCGTACCGCACCGCCCGGAGGGCGTGGGTCGGCCGCGAGCTGCCCGGCCTCGGGGTGCTGGAGCTCACCTGGGCCTGCTGTGGCGTCGACTACCCGCACCTGGTCGCGGGCGACGCCCGGGCGCTCGTCTACAACCACAGCAAGCCGTGGGACCACCTCGCCGGCTCCCTGCTCGTGCAGGAGGCAGGCGGCTGGATCGGCGGCAACGACGGCCGCCCGTTCGCGCCGCAGGCGCTCGGCACCGGCCTCGTCGTCGCTCCGGACCGGACGACGTACGACGCCGTGGTCGCCGCCCTCCGCACCTGATACATCGCCGAGTCGGCGCGTCTTACCCCCGGCTTCGTGCCGAGTCGGCGCGTCTTACCCCTTGTTTCGTGCCGAGTCGGCGCGTCTTAAGATGAGCCGACTCGGCGAGATCTCGACACGGTCAGCAGACAGCGCCGAGGTCGTCGGCCTGGTTGGCGGCGTAGCCGTCGCTGAGCGAGCCGATCGAGCCGCCGGTGACGGCGTCGGGGTTCTTCTTGTGCTTCCTCGCCGGCGGGGAGTCGCCCTCGGCCTTGTCGATGGCGTCGGCGACCTCGTCGTGGATCAGGTCGATGTCGGGGTCGCCGGTGTTGATCAGCGGCGGCACGAGGGAGAGCGTGGACATCTTCTGGTCGCGCGCCTTGAGCGCGAGGTCGATGAACCGACCGGCCTCTGACGCGGGCAGGTTCGTCGAGAACATCTCGGTGGAGGCCTTGGCGAGGTCCTCGAAGTGCGTCAGCACCGCCTCGGGACTGATCTGCTTGAGCATCGCGTTCATGACGCACTTCTGGCGGGCCATCCGGGAGTAGTCGTCGGAGCCTTCGCGAGCCC
The DNA here is from genome assembly GCA_963766035.1 of uncultured Actinomycetota bacterium. Taxonomy (GTDB): domain Bacteria; phylum Actinomycetota; class Actinomycetes; order Propionibacteriales; family Nocardioidaceae; genus Nocardioides. The sequence continues at coordinate 107,939 of CAVXYP010000010.1, forward strand.
GCGCGAACCACAGCGCCTCGAACCCGTTGAGCCTCTGCTGACCGGGATCGATGTAGCCGGTCACGTCGTCACCGAGGCCTCCGATCGGGATCGGCTGGCGGACGTTCACGCTCACCCCGCCGACCGCGTCGACCAGCTGCTTGAACCCGGCCAGGTTGACCATCGCCCAGTAGTTGATCTGCAGTCCGGTGATGCCCTCGATCGCCATCACCGTCGCGTCGACGCCGGGCGTCTCGGAGTCACCGAAGAGGTCCGTGTGGTCCCCGGCCCAGGTGCTCACCCCGTTGAGGTAGCAGCCGTCGCAGTCGAACCCGTCGGGGAACTCGTCGGCCATGACGGAGCCTTCCTCGAACGGGAAGTTCGCCATGTTGCGCGGCAGGCCGATCAGCACGGTCCGGCCGGTCCTCTCGTCGATCGACGCCACCGTCATCGAGTCGGGACGCAGGCCCCAGCGCCCGGCGCCGGAGTCGCCGCCGAGGAGAAGGACGTTGTAGCGCCCGTTGTGGGCCTCGGTCACGTCACCGTCACCGAAGAACGCGATCACCCAGTCACGGTGGACGCTGACCAGATGCGCGCCGAAGAGCATCGTGCCGGCAACAGACAGGCACATCAGGCCGTTGAGGCCGACGACCGCACGGCGGTGCTGGATCCTGAGGCTGAGCGGCCGGCCGATCCGCCACGCGTCCACGAAGAGGGCGGCCCAGCCGACGGCTCCCGCGAGCAGCGCCAACCAGAGCACCAGCAGCAGGTCGGCGTTGGTCGCCAGCCGGAACGCGATCCGGCGGTCGAGCATCACGGCAACGAGGACGACCGTTCCGAGGACGATCGACCCGAGCCAGATCCGCAGCGCGATCCGTCCGACCTTCGGGTTACCGGCGACCAGCTGGGCGGAGCCGGGCACGACGAGGGTCATCGCCATCAACGCGAGCGCCCGGCGGAACCGGACCCGCGCAGCCCGCTCGGCAACGCTCGTCGGACCATCGAGGCGGAACGGCGCGGACAACTCGGCCATGCGGGGCGTCTCTCCTGCTGGGGAAGTGAGCAGTGACCCGCTCAGTATCACCAGTCACACGCGTCACAGGCCGCGCGACGCGCCGCGCTCCTCGCACCCGACGTGCGGGCGCGTCGGGGTCGAGATCGCCCCGAAAATGTCAGGTGCGTGCGGAGTCAGGCGGCCGCGAGCCGGGCGATCTCGTCGGCGGAGGCGTTGCCGCCGGTGCACATCACGGCGACCCGTCGCGGCGGGGCGTCCATCGCGAGCAGGCCGGCCAACGCGGCAGCGCCGGCACCCTCGGCGAGCGTGTGCGCGTGCGAGGCGAGCAACCGGGCCGCGTGATCGATGGCGTCGTCGGAGACCAGCACGAAGTCCTGGAGTCCGGTCCGCAGGTGCTGGAGGGTGGCCGGGTAGCCGTTCGACGTCGCCAGGCCCGAGGCCCTGGTCGTCGCGGGCGCGCACTCGATGTCGCCCGAGCGCCAGGACCGCCAGCCGGCGGGAGCGGCGTCCGACTGGACCCCGATCACGCGGCACGACGGCGCCAACGCGTCCCGCACCAGGCACGCGCCCACCGCGCCGGTGCCGCTGCCGATCGGGACGAAGACGGCGTCGAGGCCGGGCGCCTGCCGGAACAGCTCGAGGTAGGCGGTCGCGTGACCGAGGATGATCCGCGGGTCCGTCGTGTCGACGTACGACGGCGTGCCGGCGCCGTCCGCGAGCGACCGCGCGTGCGCCGCGGCGTCGCCCAGGCCGGCGCCGTGGATCACGACCGAGGCGCCCAGTGCGGCGACCGCGTCCCGCTTGACCTGCGGCGCGCTGATCGGCATCACGACCGTCGCATGGCACCCGGCGAGCCGGGCGGCGTAGGCCACCGACTGCGCATGGTTGCCTGTCGAGCAGGTCACCAGCCCGCGGGCCCGCTCGTCCTCGGTCAGCCGGGCGGCGAGGTAGACGCCGCCGCGCACCTTGAACGACCCGGTCGGCAACACGTGCTCGTGCTTGACGAGGACCTCGGTGCCGACCACCCGGTCGAGGAGAGGGTGTCCGACCAGGGGGGTCGCGGTGAGGTCGCGCGCGACGACCTCCCCGGCAGCGGCGATCGCGGGGTAGCTCAGCATGGATCTACCTTCCACCCTGCACCATAGATCGGTCCAATGGATCTTTTGGCGCATAATGATCGACATGATCGATGTACGCCGCCTCGAGGCGCTCGTGGCGCTGCACCGCACCGGCACCGTCTCGGCCGCCGCCGCACAGCTCCACTTCGGCCAGCCGACGATCTCCCACCACCTACGAAGGCTCGAGGTGGAGACCGGCAGTGTCCTGCTCCAGCGGGTCGGGCGCGGCCTGCGGCTCACCCCCGACGGTGAACGGCTCGCCCGGCGCGGCGAGGAGGTCCTGGCCCTGCTCGCCCGCGCCGAGGCCGAGCTGACGGCGTCCACCAGCCTGCAGGCGGGACGGGTCCGGCTGGCGGCGTTCCCGTCGGCCGCGGCGACCCTGGTCCCGGATGCGGTGACCCTGCTCGGACGGCGGCACCCCGGCCTCGCCCTCGACCTGGTCGAGGCGGAGCCACCGGAGGCGGCCGCGATGCTGCGCGCCGGCACTGCCGACATCGCCCTGACCTTTGCCTATCCGGGCCAGTCCGAACCGGACGGCGTCGCGGCGGTCACCGTCCACGAGGATCCGCTCTACCTGATCGCGCCCGCCGGTCTCGACCCCGGCACCGAGCCGGTCGACCTGGCGCGGTTCGCGGAGACCCGCTGGGTGACCGGCTGCGAACGCTGCCGCAGCGAGCTGCTCGCGCTGTGCTCGGACGCCGGCTTCACGCCCGAGATCGCCTTCGCCAGCGACGACTACGTCGCCGTGCAGTCGCTGGTCGCCAGCGGCCTCGGTGTCTCGGTGCTGCCCGGCCTCGCGCTGCGCGCCCACCGCAACCCCGACGTCGTACGACGGCCGGTCGTGGGGGCGTCGCGGCGGATCCAGGTCACGACCTACGGCGCTCCCCCGCACCCCGCGGCCGTCGACGCGGTCGCGAGCGTGCTCGCGGAGGTGTCAGACGTCGCCACCTGAGCGACCCTCCTCGATCGCGGTCCGGCTGGCCAGCCGGTGGGCGCGGCGGATCTGGGCCTCCCGCAGCCGCCGCTCGTCGTCGGGCGTCTCGGGCAGCAGAGCCGGCACCGGACGCGATGCGCCTGCCCCGTCGATGGCCACGAACACGAAGTACGCCGACGCCACGTGCAGGCTGGCACTGGTGGCGTCGTTCCAGGGCTGGGTCTCGACCCGCACCCCGATCTCCATCGACGAGCGGCCGGCCCAGTTGATCTGGGCGAACGTGCGCACGATGTCGCCGACCCGCACCGGCTCCAGGAATGCCATCTCGTCCAGGGCGGCGGTGACGGCCGGACCGCCACTGTGGCGCTGGGCGACGATGCCCGCCGCCGAGTCGGCCAGCTTGACGATCTCCCCGCCGTGGATGTTGCCCAGCAGGTTGGCCTGCGACCGGGCGGTCACCTCGGCGAGCTCGATCCGCGAATAGCTGGGCGTACGGCCCTCGAACGATGTCTGCACACCAGGACGGTAGCGTCGGGCAGCATGGCAGAGCGCCCAGGCGGCCCACCCGCAGGGTCCGGTGGTGACAACCGTGACTTCGACTGGATGTACGGCAACCCGACCGCAGGGTCCACCCAACCGACCCCGCGGCCGCCCGTGCCCGCGGCTGACCGCCCGGAACCAACCCAGGTGCTGCCCGTCCAGCGGCCCGTCCAGCAGCCCGTCCAGCGGCCCGTCCAGCCGCCCGTGAACCAGCCACCGCCGGGCCAACCGCCGCCCTACCAGCCGCCGGGAGCCTCGACCGGATCGACCGGCAAGGGATCACGTGGCGTGTGGTCGCGGCCGCGCACCTGGATCGTCCTCGTGCTCGCCCTGGTCCTGCTGTGGGTGGTCTACGTCGTCGCGGTGCCGTTCTTCGCCTGGACGAAGGTCGACAAGATCGCGTTCGAGCCCAAGGGTGACCGCCCGGGCGACCAGCCGGGCACGACCTACCTCATGGTCGGCAACGACTCGCGGGCCGGGCTGAGCGAGGAGGAGCGCGAGAAGTACAACACCGGCAACCCGTCGAGCTCCCTGGCGGACACCATCTTGATGCTGCACACGGGTTCGGGGCCGGACGTGCTGCTCTCGTTCCCCCGGGACTGGCTGATCGACGGTCACAAGATCAACGGCCTGTGGGACCCCGGCGACCCGACCGGCCTGGTGCAGGCGCTCGAGGAGCAGACCGGCATCCGGATCGACGAGTACGTCGAGATCGGGCTCGGCGGCGTCGCCGGCGTGGTCGACGCCGTCGGCGGGATCGAGATCTGCCCGAAGGAGCGGATCAAGGACCCCAAGGCCGGCCTCGACGTGAAGAAGGGCTGCCAGGAGGCGGACGGCGAGGTCGCGCTCGCCTACGCAAGGACCCGCGCCACGACGCTCGGCGACCTCGACCGGGTCGGCCGGCAGCGCGAGGTCGTCGCCAACATCGGGAAGAAGGTCCTCTCGCCCTGGTCGGTGATCAACCCGGTGCGGTGGTGGCGCCTCAACAGTGCTGTTCCCGACTTCTTCGCGTTCGGCGAGGGCACCGGCCCGATCGACATCGGCCGGTGGGCGCTCGCGATCAGCAGCGTCGGCAGCGACGGCCTCACCTGCACGATGCCGGTGACCGACGGATCGGCCAACACCCTCGACGAGGACCGCGGGCGCCCGTTGTTCGACGCGATCGTCGAGGACCGCACCGACGACATCACCAAGCAGCAGTGCACGAAGACAGGAGTGGCAGGAAGTTGAGCTACCAGACCCTCGACTGGAGCGTCGATGGCGACGGCGTCGCCGTACTCACCCTCAACCGGCCGGACGCCCTCAACGCGTTCGACCTCACCATGGCGCGCGAGCTCGAGCAGGTCTTCGTCACCGAGGCACGCGACGACGCCGTCCGCGCGGTCGTCGTGACCGGTGCCGGCCGCGCGTTCTGCGCGGGGATGGACCTGTCGGCCGACGGCAACGTGTTCGGGCTCGACGAGTCGCTGGCCCCGACGCCGGAGGACTTCCGCCAGCGGTACGACGAGCCGCCCTATGCCGACGGCATCCGCGACACCGGCGGCAGGGTCACCCTGGCGATCCACGCCCTGCCCAAGCCGGTGATCGGCGCGATCAACGGCGCCGCCGTCGGCATCGGCGCCACCATGACACTGGCGATGGACATCCGGCTCGCGTCGGCGAAGGCACGGATCGGCTTCGTGTTCGGTCGGCTGGGCATCGTCCCCGAGGCGTGCTCGACCTGGTTCCTGCCCCGGATCGTCGGCATCCAGCAAGCCCTGGAATGGGTCTACTCCGCCGAGATCCTCACCGCCGAGCAGGCCCACGCCGGGCGCCTGGTCCGCAGCCTGCACGAGCCCGACGACCTGCTGCCCGCCGCGCTTGATCTCGCCCGGTCGTTCGTGGTCGACCGGTCGCCGGCTGCGCTGGGGCTCGCCAAACAGCTCCTGTATCGCAACAGCGCCGCCGCGCATCCGCTCGAGGCGCACCTGTCCGACTCGCTGGCGATGTTCTACACCTCGCTCGCCGACGGCAAGGAAGGCGTCGCCGCGTTCCTCGAGAAGCGGGCGCCGGAGTTCACCGCCAAGGCGTCCGACCTACCCCGGATCTATCCGGTGTGAGGAAGGCTTGGTGGTCGCCTGCCGACACTCACATCGCCATGAAGAGGATCTCGTCGCGGGTGTACATCCGCCCCGGGTGCTCGGCCGCGAGGTGCTCCTGCACCTTCTCGACCAGCTCGTCGTCGTCCTCGCCGCGGATCGTCACGTCGCACGGGCAGCGCAAGGAGGGCATCGGCCTGGCCGTCAGACGGTCCCGGGCGCGGTGCGCCGACGCGCGTAGACAACGGTCGCCGAGCCACCACCGACGAGAGCGAGTCCGAGCACCAGCCACAGCAGCGCCGGGCCACCGGTGTCGGGCAGCAGCCCGTCCGGCCCGTTGTCGTCGGGACCGTTGTGGTCGTCGATCGGCGCGACGGCGAACCGCTGGGCAGCGCGGCACTGCTTGAAGGCCGAGTCGAACGGCCGGAAGTGCTGGGTCGCGGTGTAGTCGTGGCCCTTCGTCACCCGCGGGCCGACCACCGTCCGGACACCACCGTGGTAGTTGATCGTCTTGGTCCACAGGACCTGGGTCGCGAGGGTCGACCGCTGCGCGATGCTGCCGCCGTCACTGGTCGTGATCGTCAGGTCGACCTTCCCCTCGGGGGAGGTCGTGCTGTTCGCCTCGACCGAGACCCGGAACACGACCCGGTGCCCCGGCTCCACCACGTTGGGGACCACGAGGACACAGTCGGTGTCGACCGACGGTGAGTAAGGATCAAGGACCCCGGTCGCCGCGTGAGCGGGCACGCCGATGAAGGACATCGCCCCGAGGATGGCACCGGCGAGTACGACGACGGATCTGCGCATATAAGGCCCCTTTGTTCACCCCGCTCAACGTGCCAAGGGGCGGCAGGTCACTGCGGGGGGCTGAGCAAGTTTTAGCACGCGGCTCAGGTCGTCGAGGGACCGGCCTCGCGACGACGCCGGGCGAGGACGACCGCGGCCGCTCCGCCGCCGACCAGCACGAGGCCGAGCAGCAGCCACAGAAGAGCCGGACCGCCCGTGTCCGGCAGCAGGCCGTTGTCGTCGTCGTTGTCGCCGTTGTTGTCACCGGAACCGCTGATGACCTTGAAGACCCACCCGTCGCGCGAGCCGCGGAAGTTGTTGTCGCCCGGCGTGAAGACGGCCGTGACCAGCCAGTCGCCGACCTTCGGGAACGCCGGTCCGGTCACGTGCTCCGTGCCGCCGCTGTAGGAGATCGTGCGGGTCCAGCCGTCGGGGCTGGCCGCGGCGCTCCGCGCCTGGCCGGCACCACCGGTGTCGCTGTGGAGGGTCAGCTTGACCGAGCCCGTCGGCGTTGCGGGGCTGTTGGCCGTGACCTTGACCGAGATGTTGACCCTGGTGTCGGTGCGGATCGGCGTCGGCGTGGTGACGACGGTCTTGGTCGTGATCTTCGTTGAATACGGGTCCGATGCGGACGGCGCAGCGGCGACGGCTCCGACGGACGCGGACATCACTGCAACGGTGGTCACGAGCGCTGCCGTGACGCGACCAAAGATACGCATGGGTGAATGCTCCCGGTTCGAGGGACGAATCATGCTGACTCTAGCGACAATGTCTCCTGGATGTCTGGCCGGACACGATTCCGGGTCCCCATGGTGGCGTGAGCGCTGTCATCGGTTGCTCCGCGCGGTCGAGACGAGGTGCCCGAACACGACCGACCGCTGCTCGGTGTGGAAGATCTCGGCGCAGGTGAGCAGCGTGATCAGCCGGTGGTCCACGCCGCTGGGCGGCTGCACGCCGCCGTCCGGGTTCTGCGGGAACGGCTGGAGGACCCAGTCCTCGTCGAACGGCACCTCGAGGTCGGTGCCGCCGAAGTCCAGCTCGTAGGTGTAGGTCGCCGCGCGGGTCTCGACGTAGACGACGTCCCCGTCCTCCAGCTCGGGGAAGTCGGCGAAGGGCTCACCGTGGGTGACCCGGTGCGCGGCCAGCGCGTAGTTGCCGACCTCGCCCGGGTCGGCCGTGTGCTCCATGTGACCGATGCCGGCGGCGAGCACCTCGTCCGAGGAGCCCTCCAGCACGGGAATGGCGTAGTCCTCACCCCACCGCGGCACGTGCAGGATCGCACTCGCGCGGCCGAAGTCGGTGGTCACGGTGTCGCTGCCGTCGGCCCACCCTTCCTGGAGCTGCTCGGTGACCTTCTCCTGACGCCGCTCAGAGACCCAGTTGGTGCCCCAGAACTGCCAGGCGACCCATGCCAGCACCGCCAGGCCGGCGACGATCAGGCCCAGGCCGGTGAACGCGAGCCAGCGGCTCCGCTTCTTCTGCGGACGGCGGCGCCGGACCCGCTGGCGCTCGAGGTCGGGGTCCGACCACGCGGCGTCGTCGATCTGAGTGATGATGCGGCCCTCCTGTGGGTGCGTCTCCGAGCAAACGGGGCAGGACGGGCGCGGGTCACGGGCCCCTCCCTGCCTGACTCAGCCTAGCCCGAGGCTAAGCCTCGACTAAGGCCGCGCCGCCGTCACCAGCCGCTCGGCCAGCCGCGGCGACACCAGTCCGAGGGCATCGAGCATGGTCGCGTACGCCGGCGTCAGCTGCGTCGGCCGATGGCGTACGGCGTGCACCACCCACCGGGCCGCGTCCTCGGGCTCGAGCGCGGCGCGGCCGGCGTACCCCTCGGTCGGCGCGATCATCGGCGTCCGCATCAGCGGGAAGTGCAGGGAGGTGATCACGATGCCGTGCCGGCGCTCCTCGGCCTGGAGGCTGCGGGAGAACGCGGCGAGGGCGGCCTTCGACGCGTGGTAGGCGGTGAACATCGGCATCAGCCCGCCGGGCACGCCCCAGGTCGAGGAGTTGATGACCTGGCCACGGCCCTGCTCGCGCATCGACTCCAGCAGGTTGAGCGTGAGCCGCACCGGTGCGTGGTAGTTGAGCCGCATCAGCCGGTCGTGGTCGGAGGGGCGTTCGACCGTGTCGGCAGCCGACCGCCGGATCGAGTGGCCGGCGTTGTTGACCAGCACGTCGACGCCGCCGAACCGCGCCAGCACGTCGTCGGTGAGCGCATCGATCGCGTCGTTGTCGGTGAGGTCGCACGGCAATGGGTGCGCCGACCCGCCCCTGTCCGTTATCTCGGTCTCGAGCGCCTCGAGCTCGTCGGCCCGGCGAGCGACCGTGAGCACCGTCGCCCCCTCGGCGGCGAGCATGATCGCGGCGGCTCGACCGACCCCGGACGATGCGCCCGTGATGAGGATCCTCTTGCCCGCGATCGGCTCCCCCTGCCGAAGGGCGGACGGCCCCGGGATCGGGTCGAGCGACAGCCTGGCCAGCCGGCCCTTGATGCTCACAGGTCCGACTGGATTCCCGCGAGCAGCTGGCGGGCCATGACGATCCGCTGCACCTGGTTGGTGCCCTCGTAGATCTGGGTGATCTTGGCGTCGCGCATCATCCGCTCGACCGGGTAGTCGCGGGTGTAGCCGTAGCCGCCGAGCACCTGGACGGCGTCGGTGGTGACCTGCATGGCGGCGTCCGACGCGAAGCACTTGGCCGCGGCCCCGAAGAAGGTCAGGTCCTTGGCGCCGCGCTCGGACCGGCCGGCGGCGGCATAGGTCAGCTGGCGCGCGGCCTCGACCTTCATGCCCATGTCGGCGAGCAGGAACTGCAGGCCCTGGTTGTCGGCGATCGGACGGCCGAACTGCTCACGCTCCTTGGCGTAGCCGAGCGCGTAGTCGAGCGCACCCTGCGCGACGCCGACCGCCTGGGCGGCGATCGTCACCCGGGTGTGGTCCAGCGTCTGCATCGCGATCTCGAAGCCCCCGCCGACCTCGCCGATGACCCGGTCGCCGGGGATCCGGACGTTGTCGAGGTAGACCTCGAGCGTCGGGGAGCCCTTGATGCCGAGCTTCTTCTCGGGCGCGCCGAACGAGACACCCTCGTCGGACTTCTCGACCACGAACGCCGTGATGCCCTTCGACCGCCTCTCGGGGTCGGTCTGGGCGAGCACCGTGTAGTACTCCGAGATGCCGGCGTTGGAGATCCACCGCTTCACGCCGTTGAGCACCCAGTCGTCGCCGTCGCGGACCGCGCGGGTCTTCTGGTTAGCGGCGTCGGAGCCGGCATCCGGCTCCGAGAGGCAGTAGGAGAATCCGCCCTCTCCACGGGCGAGCGCACCGAGGTACTTGGCCTTGAGGTCCTCCGAACCGGCGATCATCACCGGCAGCGAGCCCAGCTTGTTGACCGCCGGGATCAACGAGGACGACACACACGCGCGCGCGATCTCCTCGATCACGATCACCGTCGCCAGCGCATCGGCCCCGGCCCCGCCGTACTGCTCAGGGACGTGGGGCGCGTGGAAGTCCGCGGCCACCAGCGCGTCGTGGGCCTCCTGCGGGTAGCGGGCGTTCTCGTCGACCTCGGTGGCGTACGGCGCCACCTTGGCGTCGCAGATCGCGCGCACGGCCTCTCGGATCGTCTGGTGCTCTTCGGAGAGGCCGTAGGACGGCACAGCTGGATCTTGGGCGGAGTCGCTCACAAGGACGAATAGTAGGAAGTCCTACGGTCTCGGCACGATTCCGTCTCAGTCGGGCGGGCGGAGCGTGTGAGCGACCTCACCCGTCAGCGGCGGTCAGTCGACCTTCTTGAACCGGAACGAGTACTGGCCCGTGCGTCCATCACTGCCGGCGAAGACGAGTCGGTACTTGCGAGCCGACAGCGTGAACCCCTTGTCCACGAAGCCGTCGCCTTCTCCGACGACGTCGCCGGTGGCGACGTCGACGATCGTGAAAGGAATGAGGCCGGAAACCCAGACATACCGGTGCCGGCCGCCCTGCCCGCTCTGGATCGTGAACGTGTAGCGATCCACCGAGGCGATCGTCTCGATCCGACCCGCGCCCGAAGCCGGCACGTTCGGCTCGACGAGGTTCCCGAGGTGATAGCTGAAGCTCTGAGGCGGTGGCACCTTGAAGAGCTTGAACGAGTAGGTGCCGACGTTGAATTCCCAGCCGCCGGCGTAGAACTCCAGGACGTACTTCCCAGGTGTGAGCGAGTGCCGCGCGGCGAACCCGTCCCCCTCGATCACCGCGCCAGAGTCGACGTCGATGAGCTGGTAGCTCGGATAGTCCTCCAACGGCTGGAACTGGTAGGACCCGCCCGCGTCGGCGGCGATGGTGAACGTGTAACGGTCCGTTGACTCGGCCGTCTCGAGATTGCCGGCACCTGCGGCAGGCACCCCGCGGGACACGACGCTGCCGAGCTGGTAGGCGAACGTCTGGGGCACCGGCACCTTCCACAACCGGAACTCGTAGGGCCCGGTCCTGTGGAAATAGCTGGCCTCGAGCACGTACGGGCCCTGCGTCAGGTCGATCGGGTCACTGAACCCGCCGATCGAAGAGTCCACCTCGACGCCGGTGTCCGACCGCAGGATGCGGAAATTGATCAGCGTGCTGAGGGGTGTGTCGAGGCGGTAAAGCCCTCCCGCGGCGGGTACCGAGAAGGTGTAGCGATCGACCGAGGCCGTCGTCTCGAGGTTGCCGGCTCCGGACGCCGGCACCCCGTCGCTGACCTCCGTGCCGACGCTGTAGGCGAACGTCTGGGGCGCAGGAACGCGGTAGAACTTGAACGAGTAGGTGCCCGTCGAGAAGCCGTCACCGAACTCCAGCGCGTAGCTACCTGCAGCCAGGTCGATCTGGCTGTCACTCCAGCTCTCGTGGACTTCGGTGCCCGCGGAGTCGACGATCCGGTAGCCGAGATATCCCGCCAGCCGTTGGAACTGATAGGTGCCGGCCGTTCCCACGCTGAACGGGTAGCGGTCGACAGACGCCACCGTTTCGACGTTGCCCGCTCCCGCCGCCGGCTGGCCGTCCGCGACCGTCGAGCCGAGGGTGTACGGAAAGACCTGAGCAGCCGGGACTGCTTCGAGGCGGAAGTCGTAGTCGCCACTGCTCGCGTTGTCGGCCGCAGTGACCTGCAGCGTGTAGTCACCGGGGGGCAGATCGGAGATCGCCTGCCCCGACCAGCATCCGCTCTGGGTCCACACCGGGTCGTCGTCAGGGCTCTTGAACAGCTGGAAACGCGGACTGACGGCGCAGTTCTTGGGGGTGAAGACGAGGGACTGCTCGGAGGCAAGGCTGAAGGAGTAGGAGTCGAGGGCGCCGTTGCTCTCGAGCCGGCCTGCTCCACTGGCTCGACCGAGCGGCCCTCCCGCGGGGTTCGGGACGGTCGCCGGCAAGGCCATGGCCATGGTCTGTCCCGGTGGTACGACGAGCGCAAGGTCGATGTTGTCGACCGAGAAGGCAGTGTTGATCACGCCCCTGAAGTTGGTCGGCAGGAACTCGAGCGAGAAGCTCGACGAGGTGCCCGGTAGCCGCTTGGTGATGCGGTACTTGCGAAACGCTTGTCCACTCTGCAACGTGCCGGAGTCCTTCAGCGCCACGTTGACCGAACGGCCCGTGACCGTCGGCGTCACCGTGTCGAGGTCGAGGACGGTGCGGACGTCATCGGCCCACCTCAGCGCGATCGTCTGCTCCGCGCTGTCGGTGGTGACCGGTCCGTGCACGTAGAGGTCGAAGCCGACGTCCACGGCGTCGTAGCGGGGGACGTTCGTGCTGTGGAAGCGGTAGCCGGGAGTGTCGAAGAGGGGCCCCGCCACGCGAGTGGTGGCCGGTTCCTGCGAGTACGCGGGCGCGTCGAAGTTGGCCCCGATCGTCCCCTCGAAGCTCTCATGAACCTGGCCGCTGGCATCGAACGGCCGTTGGCTCCAATCGACCAGCACGTCGTCGACCAGGGCGGCGTCCTGTGCGTAGGTGTTGTCACCGGTCACGCCGATGTCGAACACGCAGGCGTCGAACTGCGGGCCGGGTGGCACCCCGGCCTCGGTGCATCGAGCCGAGGCCGCGGCAATCACCTGGTCGGACAAATCCCCGAGGGTCAAGATGTCCGAGGGGAAGCTGCGGTCGGTGAAGGTCGCGGTTGACTCCCCTGGTCCGTAGCTGAAGAGCGACGACTCGTCGTCGATCCGCCACGCGTCGGCATAGGTGCCGTGCAGCCAGGATTCTCGTCCCGTTGCCGGAGCCTGAGTGCCGTCGGGCAACGCAAGGTCATCGTCAGGGTTGCCGTCGTTGTCGCCCAGCAGCCCTTGGGTTTGCACGCCTTCGGCAACGAACGTGCGAAGACCTCGACCGTCGCGCTCGATCACGACCGGTCCGGTCGGGTCGAGACTCACGGCCAGGTAGTCGCCGCCGGGTTTCCGGATGAGGATGGCGGTCTCGCTCAGCCTGATCGCTGAACCGTTGGGGAGTCCTGCGGGCTGGCCGTTGAGGAGTGCCGCCCCGGGGCTCAGCTCGATGCGCTCGTCGCCGAGCTCTGTCGCAACCGGCCCCAGACCGGACACGTTCTCGGCCAGCGGCACGAACCGTGCTTGGACGGAGAGGTCCTGCTCGGGAACCTCGACGAAGCGGAACTCACCGACCGACTGGAGGTCGTAGGGAAGCCGGTCGAGGGTGGCGATGTGCGGATCCCCGAAAATGCTCCACCCTGCGATCGCGGCGAGTCCGGCAAGCAATGCGGCGATGGCGGTCCCTGCCGTGATGACTCCTGACTCGGCGACCAGACCAGTCAGGGCGATCCCGCAGAATCCGACCGTGGAGGCGAGGCAGAGGGCCGCGACAGCGAGGACGACCAGCACGGCCGCGGCTTCGATGGCAACCGTTGTGCCCTCGGGAACCAGATCAGGGACAACGGGCCAATCCGTCGGCGCGAACAACTCCGGGATGTTCTCGAGGAGGTCCTCGAAGAAGTCGTCCTTGCCGTCGTCGTCCTGGTCCTGTCCGGGTGCTGGCACATGGCAGATCGGGATCTGCTCACAGATGTCGTCGCTCTCATGCTCGTCCGACTCCTCTTCCTCCGGAGGAGGTGGCGGCGGATTCTGCGAGCAGGTCTTCACGGTCTGGTCGACCTTCTCGAACAGCAGGACGCCGGCGACGCCGGGGTCCACCTCGTACCAGTCGACGACCTGGTTGCGCGCGCCGGCCCTGGCACAGTCCGACACCAGCACCCTGAAGGCATCGTGATAGCTCCCGATCGCCCTCTGCCGACGGGTCCGCCCGGTCGCAATCGGGAAGTCCCGGACGTACCTCGCCACCTGACCGGCGGCACTGGCAGCAGCCGACCTCTTCTTCACCTCGACGAACTCGAGGGCGCCGGTTGGGTTGCTGCGGTCATAGACGACCATGTCCGGTCGGCCACCCGGGTAAGAGACCTCCCACTGGAGGTCGGCGCTGATGCCCGCTGGTGGCACAGCCTTTCCGTTGAGACCCTTGGCGTTCCACTGCGCGATCGCCCGCGCCTGCGCGATCGCCTCAGCCTGGACGGCGGGCCCGCCCTTGCACTCGTCGCGATCGTAGAGCGGGTTCGCCTTGCTGCGGGCCTTCGGGTCGACAACGCACGACGGGTTGACATGGCGCCGAGTCGAGCGCTGGACCTCCGCGACGCACCGGACACCGCCAGCCGGTGTGGTGTCGTTCGAGTTCGAACACGGAGCGAGTGCCGCCCTCGCCGGTGAGGCCGCCTTCGCAGGAACCGCGCCGACGCGGCCGTCCACCACGACCAGCGTCAGCGCAACGCCGACCGCAAGCATCCACAACCGAATCCGAGCCATCGCCGTCCCCCGAGATTGGTCGCCACCGCGCGACCGACGGCGAAATAGAACCCGCTGGTGCCCTGGAAGTCAACGACCTCGACACCGCCGTCCCTTCGTGATGGATCCGGACGGCCGGCCCGTCAGAACATGTGCCCGCGGGCGTCCCCCGAGATGTCGTCGACGGTCGCGATCATCGACCCGAAGTCTGCGCGAGCACGAGCCAGCACATCGGCGTCGGGCTCGGCCGAGGAATACCACGCGGCCAGGTCGCGATGCGTGACCAGGTACTTCCCTGCGCCCAGGCCTTCGATCTGCCACTCAGCCAGCTCGCGAGCTCGCTCCAGGTGTCGATCGGTCAGCACCTGGACACCGTGTGCATCGGGCACCAGATAGCTGCGCAGCCGTGGCCCGTGTGCGACCGCGGCCTCGGCGTGCGGTGCCGGCGACGGGGGAAAGGGATCGGCGCTCCAACTCGGCATGAGGGGGGCTTCGAGCTTGATGTAGGCGAGATCCGCGCGATCGGCAAGATCGCGGACGAGCTCGAGAATCACCTCCAACGACTGTTGCCACGTCGCGCTGTGGTCAACGATCTGCACGAGAAGTCCACCCATCGCGTCGAAGCTCACGAACCGCATCGTCTGCGGGCGCTTGCTCACCCACGCAACCGAGGCCGCCGCACTCCGCTGCGCCGCGGCGGCGAGATCCGCGGCTGCGTGTTCGTCGGACGTGCGCGCGAGAAACAGGTCACGTCGGATGTAGGGCAGCTCCGCTATGTCGAGACGCGCCCAGTCGGTCGCGATCCCGGAGATGTCGCGGGTCACCTCGGGCGCGATGCCCAACGGCAGCCGACTGATGCCATCGCGGATCAGAGCCGCCTTCGCGGCCGGATCCAGCGGAAAGCCGACACAGGCCGTGAGCACACGCCCCGCAGGCGTGAAGTCGTGCGCCCACCGCGGGTAACTGGCCTCGCGAGCCGCGGCGACCGTCCCCGACAGTCCGCGCCCCTCGAGCTCCAGCCTCAACAGGTCGAACCACCGTGCGTTCTCCACGTCGCCCTCGCCGAGCAGCAGCGCCGCCACGCCGCGCCCCGTGTCGGACGGCGCCTCGGCGAATGCGCCCTGCCCGTACTCCACCGCGTCGTTGGCAGCGACAACGGCCGACGACACCTCGTCGAGCACGTCGCCCACCGGTTCCGGCACGAACTCCCACACGAACTCGCCGTCGCCGGCCTTCCGCCAGGCACGCCGCAACGACCCAAGGTCGACCGTGACCGCCACAACCCGCTCCTCCCGAGACTGCGCCGCGACCCGCGCCGGCGAGCGCAGTATGCCCGATCAACGAGCGGCATGCTCCCGGTAGAACCACTGCTGCGACGGGCAGATGTCCATCACCATGGCAACCCCGGCCGCCGTGGTGCGCTCGTAGGCGGCCTCGTCGACCACCCCCATCTGGAACCAGACGCCGTTCGCGCCGACCGCCACCGCCTGGTCGGCGAACGCACCGGCCGCGTCGGACCGACGGAAGACGTCGACCACGTCGATCGGGAACGGCACGTCGGCGAGCGACGCGTAGACCAGCTCCCCGAGGACCGTCAGCTCGCCGTCGGCCTTCGGGTGGATCGGCACGATCCGCTTGCCGCGCTGCTGGAGCTCCTGGGCGATCGAGTACGCCGTCCGCCACGGGTTGCCCCCGAGACCCACGACCGCCCAGGTCTCGGACTCGTCGAGCATCCGGTCGATCGTGGCCGGGTCCTTCCAGGGTGCAGTCACTGATGGGGAACACACGATGTTGCTCGGTCCTTCCCTCGTGCCGGCGGTCGTCCCTACTCGATGACGGGCGGCAGCCCGCTGCCGCGCACCGCGGCCCCCTTCGCGACAGCGGAGGCCTTGAGCTCGGACTGGAAGGCGGTCATCCGCTCCTGGAGGGCGGGATCGCACGCGGCGAGGATGCGGACGGCGAGCAGGCCGGCGTTGCGGGCGCCGCCGACCGCGACGGCGGCGACCGGAACTCCGGCCGGCATCTGCACGATCGACAGCAGGGAGTCCATGCCGTCGAGGTACTTCAGCGGCACGGGCACACCGATCACCGGCAGCGGCGTGACGGAGGCCAGCATGCCGGGGAGGTGGGCGGCTCCCCCGGCGCCGGCGATGATCACCGAGAGGCCGCGGGCGGCGGCGGTCTTGCCGTAGTCGAGCATCTCCTCGGGCATCCGGTGCGCGGAGACCACGTCGGCCTCGTAGGCGACGTCGAACTCGGTCAGCGCCTCGGCTGCGGCCTGCATGACCGGCCAGTCCGAGTCGGACCCCATCACTATGCCGACGCGTGCCATCTCACTCACTCTCGTCACCTAGGTCACCGCGGAACCATGCTGCCGCATGGCGGGCCCGTTCGAGTACCTCGTCCAGGTCGTCGCCGTACGCGTTGACGTGGCCGACCTTGCGGCCGGGGCGCAGCTCCTTGCCGTAGAGGTGCACGCGGAGCTGAGGATCGCGGGCGAGCGCGTGGGGATAGCCGTCGTAGAGGTGGCCGACGTCGGGGCGGGGAGATCCCAGGATGTTGACCATGACCGTCCACCGCGCGCGCGGCGCCGGGGAGCCGAGCGGGAGGTCGAGGACGGCGCGCAGGTGGTTCTCGAACTGCGACGTGACGGCGCCGTCCTGCGACCAGTGGCCGGTGTTGTGCGGCCGCATCGCGAGCTCGTTGACGAGGATCCCCAGCCGGCCGTCCGTGCCGACCGCTTCGAACAGCTCGACCGCGAGGATCCCGGTGACGCCGAGCTCGCCGGCGATCCGGAGCGCGAGCTGCTGGGCCTCACCCGCGCGGACCGGGTCGAGGTCGGGTGCCGGAGCGATCACCTCGTGGCAGATGCCGTCGAGCTGGGTCGAGGCGACGACGGGGTACGCCGCCGCCTGGCCGCTCGGTGCGCGGGCGACCAGCGCGGCCAGCTCGCGCCGGAAGTCGACCAGCTCCTCGACGAGCAGCCGTACGCCGGCCCGCTCGGCCGCCTCGAGCGGCTCGGCGAGGTCGTCGGCCGATCGGACGACCCAGACGCCCTTGCCGTCGTAGCCGCCTCGGCTGACCTTGAGGACGCAGGGGAACCCGAACGCTCGCCACCTCGCCGGCGGACGCGACCACTGCCCAACGCGGCTGGGGCGCGCCGAGGCGCGCCATCGCCTCTCGCATCACGATCTTGTCCTGCGCGTGCACCAGTGCCTCGGGCCCGGGGCGACAGGCGACGCCCGCGTCCTCGAGCGCGTGCAGGTGCTCGGTCGGCACGTGCTCGTGGTCGAAGGTGACCACGACGCAGTCGTCGGTGACCTGCCGCAGGGTGGCGAGGTCGCGGTAGTCGCCGACCAGCTGGTCGGGGATCACCTGAGCCGCGGACCCGCCCTCGGCCTCGGCCAGGAGCCGCAGCGGTACGCCGAGCGCGATCGCGGGCTGAGCCATCATCCGGGCCAGCTGGCCGCCGCCGATGACGGCGACGCGAGGAGCGGAGTCGGGCACGCCCGCACCCTACAGAGCGATCGGCGGGCCCTCTGCCTTGACGGCGGCGATGGTCTCGAACCGCAGGCCCTGGCCGCGGACGGTCGTGATCAGGGTGGGATGCCGGGTGTCGTCACCGAGCTTGCGGCGCACCCAGCCGAGGTGCACGTCGATGGTCTTCGACGAGGTCCAGAAGGTGGCGTTCCAGACGTCCCGCATCAGCTCGTCGCGCGTCACGACGGAACCGGCCCGGGCGATCAGGGCGTGGACGAGATCGAACTCCTTGCGCGACAGACGGACCTCCCGGTCCCCCCGCCATGCGCGGCGGCTCGCCGGGTCGAGCCGCACGTCCTGCACCTCGAACACAGGCTCAAGGTAGGAATCAGCGCACCCTGCCCGTGGGTCTTTCGCGACAAATTTTGCAATTCGGTCTTGGAGTTTTCCTACCGGATCAGATCCCGAACGGGGGTATCGATCATATTCGGCGCGCAGTCAGCGGCTCCATCACGCCGAACCCCCGCATCGGCCGTGCCGGCAGTGGCCGGGTCTCGACCTGGTCGGCGGGCAGCAGGTCGGCAGTGTCGTGGTCGATGATGATCCGGTTGCGGCGGGCGACCTGGGTCAGCCGGGCGGCGAGGTTGACCGGCGGTCCGAAGACGTCACCGAGCCGCATGACGACCGAGCCGGTCGCGAGACCGATGCCGTACGTCGGGCATCCGCTTGTCACGACCGACCACCTTGATGATGCCCTCGGCGGTCGTGAAACCGCCGAGGGCGTCCTCGTTCACGAACAGGACCGCGTCGCCCATGCTCTTGATCAGCCGACCGCCGTTGGCGGCGATGACGTCACCGCACCGGGCCTCGAACAGCTCGACCAGGTCGCCGATCTTCTCGCGGGTCAGCTCGTTCGAGAGTGCGGTGAAGCTCACGATGTCGGCGAAACCGACCGTCAGGTCTGTGGCGTGCGGACTGGAGTCGATCGCGCGGATCGACTCGAGCCTGGCGACCGCGGCGGCGAGGTGGCTGCGCCAGGCGTAGAGCAGCACCGCCTCGAAGCGGTCGCCGTACTTCTCCAGGGCCCAGCCCGCCGCCTCGGTGGGCGAGGCCCCGAGTCCGGCGGTGTCGGCGTACATCTCCTCGATCCGCTGGAGGAGCGCACCGACCTCCCAGTCGGCGAGGCGCGCCATGCTCAGCCCGGCGCCGCGCACGACATTGAGTGCGAGGTCGAAGTCGATGACACCGTCGGCGATGACATCGGCAACGGCGGAGATCGCCGCGACGTCGTCCTCGCTGTAGGCCCGCGCGTCGCCGCGCTCGGGGAAGCCGAGGGTGCGCCACAGCCGCTGGGCCTGGCGAACGGTGAGCCCGGCCCGCGCGGCCACCTCGGCCGCGGTGAGGGTCAGGTCCTGCCCGAGGAGCGGGCGCTCGGCCTCGCTGCCGCCAGGGAGCGGCTCGTCAGACACCTTCGTCGGCGCGCCGAGGGGCACCGCCGCCGTGGAGGGAGTGGAGGAGCTCGTTGATCTGGCGCTGGGTGGCCTCGACGTGCGGGATGTCGTTGAGCCGCACCTCGCCGAACGTCGAGGCGTCGGAGATGACGAGGGAGCCGCATCCGAACGGCCGGTCGATCAGGTTGATCTCCATCTGGACGTCGCTGATCCGGGCCAGCGGGATGTCATGACCCTTGCGGGTGAGGATGCCGCGACGGGTGATCAGCCGCCGGTCGGTCACGCCATGGACCGTCGTGAGCCAGCCGAAGAACGGCCGGACCGTGAACCAGAGGATCGCGACCGCACACAGCACCCACACGATGCGCGAGATCCAGGTCGCGGTGTCACCGTCGTCGAGCGTCACCTGGACGGCGACACCGACGGCAAGGAAGAACACCAGCGCGAGGATCGGCGCGAACAGCGCCTTGGGGTGCTGACGGCAGGAGATGATCAGCTTCTCGCCGGGGTTGAGCAGCTTCTCTGAGATGGCCACGGGAGGATCATCCCACCCGGGGCGGTCATTCGGGAACGACGTGCACCACGTCGCCGGCGCCGACCTTCTCGACGCCGCCCGCGGTCTCCACGACCAGCCGGCCGTCGGCGTCGACGTCCACGGCGCGACCCGTGATCGCCGTACCGCCGGGGAGGTCGACGCGGACGTCCTGTCCGACCGTCGCGCAGTGGGCGGCGTACGACGACGCCAGCCGCGCCGCCGCCCCGGAGCCGCCGGCCTGCCACGCGTCGTAGCCCTCCCGGACCGCCGCCGCTACGCCGAGCAGCACGCCCTCACGGGTCGGGGTCAGGTCGGGGTGGGCGACCGCGAGCGAGGTCGCGGTCGGCACGGGCAGCTCGTCGGCCGTCGTCGACACGTTGATGCCGACGCCGACGACCGCGGCCGGGCCGGTCTCGGTCTCGATCCGCTCGACCAGGATGCCGGCGACCTTGCGGCCGTCGATGAGCACGTCGTTGGGCCACTTCACGCGGGTGTCGTAGCCGAACGCAGCGAGCGCCTTCGACGACCGTGTGACCGGTCAGGAGCGGCAGCCATGGCCACGACGCCGCCGGCACCGTCGGCCGGAGCACGAGCGAGAACGTGATGGCAGCGCCGGGCGGCGTCTCCCAGGTGCGGTCGAGGCGGCCGCGCCCGGCTGTCTGGTGATCGGCGACGACGAGCAGGCCGTCGGGAGCACCGGCGCGGGCGCGGGCGGCGGCGACCTGGTTGGTCGAGGGGCTCTCGTCGAGGAGCTCCAAGGTCAGGTCGGGTGTCAGCGCGAGCTCGAGGGACAGCACGTGCTCGTCGAGGGGTGGGCGCTGGTCCGAGTCACCGGTCACGGCCACTACCCTTCCCTACAAGTCCAAGGAGGCCAAGAACCGTGACTGCCGAAGCGACCGACACCCCGAACGACGACGCCGGGCTGCCGGACATCCACACGACGGCCGGCAAGCTCGCCGATCTCGAGCTGCGGCTCGACGAGGCGGTCCATGCCGCCTCGGAGAAGGCGGTCGAGAAGCAGCACGCGAAGGGTCGTCAGACCGCGCGCGAGCGGATCGAGATGCTGTTCGACGAGGGTTCGTTCGTCGAGCTCGACGAGCTGGCCAGGCACCGGTCGGTCGCGTTCGGCCTGGAGAAGAACCGACCGTACGGCGACGGCGTGATCACCGGCTACGGGACCATCGACGGCCGTCAGGTGTGCGTGTTCAGCCAGGACTTCACCATCTTCGGCGGCTCGTTGGGCGAGGTCTACGGCGAGAAGATCACCAAGGTGATGGACCTCGCCATCAAGACCGGCTGCCCGATCGTCGGGATCAACGAGGGTGCCGGGGCGCGGATCCAGGAGGGCGTGGTCTCCCTCGGCCTCTACGGCGAGATCTTCCGCCGCAACGTGCATGCCTCCGGGGTGATCCCGCAGATCAGCCTGATCATGGGCAACTGCGCCGGTGGGCACGTCTACTCCCCCGCGGTCACCGACTTCACGGTCATGGTCGACCAGACCTCCGCGATGTTCATCACCGGTCCGGACGTGATCAAGACGGTCACGGGCGAGGACGTCTCGATGGAGGAGCTCGGTGGCGCCCGGACCCACAACACCAAGTCGGGCAACGCCCACTACATGGGGTCCGACGAGGAGGACGCCCTCGAGTACGTCAAGGCGCTGCTGAGCTACCTGCCACAGAACAACATGGACGAGGCGCCGTCGTACGACGAACCGGCCGAGATGTCGTTCACCGACGAGGACCGCGAGCTCGACACGCTGATCCCGGACAGCCCGAACCAGCCGTACGACATGCACGACGTGATCACCACCGTGCTCGACGACGACGAGTTCCTCGAGGTGCATCCCCTGTTCGCGCCCAACATCATCGTGGGGTTCGGCCGGGTCGAGGGTCGCTCGGTCGGGATCGTGGCCAACCAGCCGATGCAGTTCGCCGGCACCTTGGACATCGACGCCTCGGAGAAGGCCGCCCGGTTCGTGCGCACCTGCGACGCGTTCAACGTCCCGGTGCTCACGTTCGTGGACGTGCCCGGCTTCCTGCCGGGCACCGACCAGGAGTGGAACGGCATCATCCGCCGCGGCGCGAAGCTGATCTACGCCTACGCCGAGGCCACCGTCCCGCTGGTCACGATCATCACCCGCAAGGCCTACGGCGGCGCCTACGACGTGATGGGCTCCAAGCACCTCGGCGCCGACCTCAACCTGTCCTGGCCCACCGGCCAGATCGCGGTCATGGGCGCCCAGGGTGCCGCCAACATCGTGCACCGCAAGACCCTCCAGGCAATCAAGGACGAGGGCGGCTCTGCTGATGATGTGGAGGCCCGGCGTGCGGAGCTGATCGACGAGTACGAGACCACCCTCGCCAACCCCTACATCGCCGCCGAGCGGGGCTACGTCGACGCCGTGATCATGCCGCACGAGACCCGGGTCGAGGTCGTGCGCGCGCTCCGGCTGCTGAAGACCAAGCGGGAAGTCCTCCCGCCGAAGAAGCATGGCAATATCCCGCTGTGATGTGCTCGCTCGGATGTGCCGCGACGAAGGAGCGGAACGTCCGAGGTACAGGCCAGGTTGAGCAAGGCCCGCGGGTGCGAAGCGAAGCGAGCAGCCGCGACGGCCGCGTCGAAACCAGAGGATCCAGGTGACAGACAACACCAGCCCCGAACCCCCGCTGCTCAAGGTCATCACGCCCGACGCGACGCCCGAGCAGGTCGCGGCCATCGTCGCGGTGTTCGCCGCGATGGGCGGCGGTGCTCCCGCTCCTGAGAAGCCGCGCTCCGAATGGGCCGCCCCCGCCCGCCGGATGCGGCTTCCCCTGCCGCACGGGCGCGGCGCCTGGCAGGCCAGCGCCCGCACCGGCCGCTGATGTAACACGCCGTTCGTGGATCTGGCCGGCCGACGGCGGCTGTCACACGCTGTTCGCCGATCTGGCCGGCCGACGACGGCTGCAACACGCTGTTCGCGGATCTGGGCGACCCATGACGTCTCTGGGAGACCGTTGCATCGGGGCCGAAGAGACGTCAACGTCCTGCCAGATCGGCGAACAGCGTGTTGCATCGCACGTCGGATCGGCCCGCCGAGCCGGCATCCGCCCGGCGACCGCACGACGCCGAGTCGGCGCATCTTAAGATGCGCCGACTCGGCGAAAGAGGAGCAGGCACAGCAGGCTCAGACGAAGAACGTCCGCAGGTCCGAGACGACGTCCTCCGGGACCTCCATCGCGGCGAAGTGGCCGCCGCGGGGGAACTCCGACCAGTGCTGGATGTTGGCGTTGTCGCGCTCGGCGAGCGAGCGGATGGTCTGGAAGTCGTCCTTGAAGACCGCGACCCCGAGCCGGCCCTTGCTGACCACGGGCTCGGCGCCGGAGTGGCCCTCCGCGTAGTGGTAGCGGGCGGCCGAGCCGTAGGTGTTCGTCAGCCAGTAGAGCGTCGCCTGGGCGATGACCTGCTCGGGCCGGACCAGGCTGGTGCCGTTGCCGAAGTTCTCGAACAGCTCGCTGTAGGCGAGCACCGCGACCGGGGAGTCCGCCAGGCCGGCGGCCACGGTCTGCGGGCGGGTGCCGTTCATCTGGTTGTAGCCGCCGACCGACTGGAACCACTGCATGTGCTCGAGCGCGGCGTACTCCTTCGGCCCGAAGCCCTCGAACTCGCTCGGGTCACCGGACGGGAACGAGAACAGGTGCAGCACGTGCGCGCCGAGGAAGCCCTCGGGGTTCAGGATCGCCAGCTCGCGGCCGACCATCGCACCCCCGTCGCTGCCGTGGATGCCGTACGACGCGTAGCCGAGCCGCCGCATCAGCACGTCGTACGCCGCCGCCACCCGGGCCATCGTCCAGCCGGTGTCGACGACCGGGGTGGACCAGCCGAAGCCGGGCATCGACGGGACGACGACGTGGAAGGCGTCCTCGGCGCTGCCGCCGTGCGCCTCGGGGTTGACCAGCGGGTCGACCATGTCGACGAAGTCGAGCAGCGAGCCCGGGTAGGTGTGGGCCAGCAGCAGCGGGGTGGCGTCCTCGACCTCCGACCGGATGTGGAGGAAGTGGATCCGCTGGCCGTCGACCTCGGTGACGAAGCCGGGGTGCGCGTTGATCCGCGCCTCGACCTCGCGCCAGTCGAACGACTTCCACCGCTCGACCATGTCGCGCAGGTAGGACTCCGGCGTGCCGTACTCCCAGGAGTCGCCCGGCACGGCCGGCGCGAACCGGGTGCGCTCCAGCCGCGCCTGCAGGTCGTCGAGGTCGGCCTGCGGGACGTTGACGGCGAAGGGGGTGATCTGCCCGGTGATCTGCCCGGTGATCTGCCCGGTGATCTGCCCGGTGATCTGCCCGGTGATCTGCCCGGTGGTCTGCCCGGTGGTCTGCCCGGTGGTCTGCTCGGTCATTGGAGTGTGCCTTTCGGTTTGTTCCCTGGTTGGTGAGTACGACGTTATGACCTATTCAGGAACAGTTGCTTCCTGTTATAACCAAGTCGTGAAGACTACGTCCGGGCGGGTGCTCGAGTTGCTGGGACTGATGCAGGCACGGGTCGACTGGACCGGCCCCGAGCTCGCCGAGCGGCTCGGCGTCACCGGCCGCACGGTCCGCAACGACGTCGCGCGGCTGCGCGAGCTCGGCTACCCGGTCGACGCGACGCGGGGCCGCGACGGGCACTACCGGCTCGGCGTCGGCGCCAAGCTGCCGCCGCTGCTGCTCGACGACGAAGAGGCGGTCGCGGTGGCCGTCGGCCTGCGCACGGTCACGGGCGTGGCCGGGTTCGAGGAGAGCGGCGGCCGGGCGCTGGCCAAGCTCGAGCACGTGCTGCCCGACCGGTTGCGCCGGCAGCTGGTCGCGATCCGCGACGCCACGACTGCGGGCCCGGTCAACACCGACTCCAACGTCGAGGATCCGGAGGTCGACCCGGCTGTGCTCACCGCGATCGCCGCCGCGATCCGCGACCACGACGGTCTGCGGGCGTTCTACCGCGACGACGAGCGGGTCGAGCTGGAGCCCTACCGGCTCGTTGCCTGGCAGCGGCGGTGGTACGTCGTCGGCCGGGATCCGGCTTCGGGCCGGTGGGCGCCCTACCGCGTCGACTGGCTGGCGCTCCGCACTCCGGGCGGCCGTCGCTTCACTCCGACCCCCTTCCCGGGAGACCTGACCGAGTTCGTCGTCCGCGAGGTCGCCCGCACCGGCTGGGCCGTCCACGCCCGGATCGTCATCGACGCACCGGCGGCCGAGGTCATCGACCGGATCAACCCGGCGGTCGGCACCGTCGAGCCGCTGCCGGATGGCAGGAGCGTGCTGGTCACCGGCGGCGACAGCCTCGAGGTGGTGGCGGTCTGGATCGGGATGCTCGGCCTCGACTTCGCCGTCGAGTCCCCGGCGACACTCGTCGAGCACCTGCGGGTCCTGGCCGAGAGGTACGGCGGGGCGGTGGCCGGCTCGCGGGCATGATCCGACCCCGGTCGGATGCCACCCGCCCACCGAGCGGGCAGGATCGTGGCATGAACCGTCTCATCGCGTTCGGCGCCGCGTCGTACGCCGGCCTCGGGGTCGTCTCCCTGCTCAAGCCCGCCGTGGTGCCCGCCGTCGTCGACATCACGGCGCCGACGCAGGACGCGCGGACCGAGATCCGTGCCGTCTACGGCGGTCTTCCGCTCGCGTTCGCCGCGAGCCTGGTCGTCGCGCCGTCGTCGGGCACGGCGATCGGTGTCGCGACGGCCGGTATGGCCGCGGGCCGGGTCGCGTCCTCGGCGTTCGAGGGCCGGCCACCCAGTCCGAAGATGGCGGGCTTCATCGCGCTGGAGGTCGTCATCGCCGGCGCACTGCTGATGGGCGCCCGGGCACACCGGGCCGGCTCATCGGGGATGCGGACCGTCGGCGCCGCGATCTAGGGTCGCGACATGACCTCTCGACCCGTCGACGCCCGGACTGACCAGTACGTCGAGGACACCGTCGCCCTCGACCCACTCTTCGCGACCCTGGCGGGCATCGCCGGCCACGACGACCGGCTGCCCGACCTCTCACCGGCCGGCTACGACGCCCGTGACGAGCTGCAACGCCGCTCGCTGGCCGACGTGACGGCGATCGAGCCGGTCGACGAGCGGGAGCGGGTGGCCAAGGAAGCGTTCCTGGAGCGTGTCGGCATCGAGGTCGAGAAGGCTGACGCCGGTTTCGACCGGGCCGCGGTCTCGGTGATCAGCAGCGCCCTCCACGCGGTTCGCGAGGTGTTCGACCTGATGCCGACCGCGACCATCGAGGACTGGCAGACGATCGGCGACCGGTTGGCCGCGGTCCCCGATGCGGTCGCGGGCTACCGCGAGACGCTCGCCGCCGAGGCTTCGGCCGGGCGGGTCTCCGCGCGCCGGCAGTACGTCGAGGTGGCCAGCCAGATCCGTGGCTGGACCGGCCAGGAAGGCGCGTCCGGCGACTACTTCGGCAACCTGGTCGCGGCCGCGCCCGACGAGCTGCGCGACCGGCTGGCGTCGGTCGCGGCGGCGGCCTCGGCGTCGTACGCCGACTTCGGGCGCTACGCCGAGACCGAGCTGGCGCCGCGGGGCCGGGAGAAGGACGGGGTCGGCCGCGACTACTACGCGCTCGAGTCTCGCTACTTCCTCGGTGCCGAGGTCGACCTGGAGGAGACCTACCTGTGGGGCTGGGAGGAGCTCAAGCGGATCGACGACGACATGGCGGCGACCGCGCAGCGGATCGTCGCCGGTGGCTCCGTCGACGACGCGGTCAAGGTGCTCGAGGCCGACCCGGCGCGCGACTGCGGGAGCCGCGAGGCGTTCGAGGCCTGGATGCAGGAGAAGGCCGACACGATCCTGGCGAGCTTCGACGGCGTGCACTTCGACATCGCCGAGCCGATCCGCACCATCGCGTGCAAGGTGGCGCCGACCAACGACGGCGGGGCCTGGTACACACCGCCCTCCGAGGACTTCTCGCGCCCGGGCACGATGTGGTTCTCCTTCACCGACGACCACGAGCGCTACTCCACCTGGCAGGAGACGACGACCGTCTTCCACGAGGGCGTCCCCGGCCACCACCTCCAGTGCGCCCAGGTCGTGCACCGCGCCGACCTCCTCAACCGCTGGCAGCGACTGATGTGCTGGGTCAGCGGCCACGGCGAGGGCTGGGCTCTCTACTCCGAGCGACTGATGGACGAGCTCGGCTACTTCGGCGACCCGGGCGACCGGCTGGGCTTCCTCGACATGCAGGGCCTCCGGGCAGCGCGGGTGATCGTCGACATCGGCGTCCACCTCGGGCTGACCGTCCCTGCCGACAACCCGTTCGGCTGGCGGCCGGGCGAGGTCTGGGACGGAGAGCTGGTCTTCGAGTTCATGCGGGCCCACTCGCGCATCGAGGACGGCCAGCTCGGGTTCGAGGTCAACCGCTATCTCGGCTGGCCGGGCCAGGCGCCGTCCTACAAGGTCGGCGAGCGGATCTGGATGCAGGCGCGCGACGAGGTCAAGGCTCGCAAGGGAGCGGCGTTCGACCTCAAGGAGTTCCACACCGCCGCTCTCAACCTCGGGTCGATCGGGCTCGATCCGCTCAAGGCGGCCCTGGGCCGACTCTGAGGATCGCGGGTGATCAGCCTCGGCCGCGCGCAGGCCCGCCGGATCGCGGTCCGCGCGCAGCTCCTCGACGGCTACCGGCCCGAGTCGCTGGTGGCGACCGTCGACCACCTGACCCTGCTCCAGATCGATCCCACCGCGGCGATCGCGCCCAACGTCGACCTGGTGGCGTGGTCGCGATTGGGCGACGGCTACGACCACTCCGACCTCCGGTTCGCGCTGGAGCAGGAGCGGTCGCTGGTCGAGCACTCGTCGTACGTCCGGCCGATGGACGACATCGGCCTGGTCCTGGCCACCGCCGCTGACCGGATGCACTCCAGCTCGTTCGCGTGGCTCGACGCCAACGCGGGCTTCCGCCGCGATGTGGTCGGCCGGCTCGCTGCCGAAGGGCCGCTGACGGCCGCCGAGATCCCCGACACCTCGCAGGTGCCGTGGCAGTCGTCGGGCTGGACCAACGACAAGAACGTCGACCGGATGCTCGAGCTGCTCTGCCGCACGGGCGAGGTCGCGATCAGCGGCCGGCGCGGCAAGCTCCGCACGTGGGACATGCCCGACCGGGTCTACCCGCCCGACTTCGACGTCCCTTCCTACGACGACGCACGGGCGCTCCTCGACGCGCGCCGGCTGACGTCGCTCGGGATCGCGCGCCCCACGTCGAAGGTGCAGGGCGAGGAGATCGGTGCCGCCGGGTTGGGTGAGCCGTGTGTCGTCGACGGGCTCGACGGCGCGTGGCGGGTCGACGCGGACGCGATGGCCACGGTCGACGAGCCGTTCGAGCCGCGGACCGCGCTGCTGTCGCCGTACGACCGGCTGGTCTACGACCGCGACCGGGCGCTCGAGCTGCTCGGCTTCGAGTACGTCCTCGAGATGTACAAGCCGGCGGCCAAGCGGCGCTGGGGATACTTCGCGCTGCCGATCCTGCACGGCGACCGGCTGGTCGGGAAGCTCGATGCCAAGGTCGATCGCAAGGCCGGCGTGCTGCGGGTGTTCGCCGTGCACGAGGACTTCCCGTGGGAGCCCGACATCGGCGACGCCGTCGAGGCCGAGATCGGCGCGCTCGCCGCGTGGCTCGGCGTCGAGGTCGTACGCGCGTAGCTAGGTCGACCAGATCAGCGGGCAGCGATCTCCTGCCACGTCGCGCCGCCGTCGGTGGACTGGAACAGCCGGTCGTCCACGGCGATCAACACGGTCGGCCCTTCGTCAGTGGCGACCACGTCCAGCATTGTCGAGTCGCCCACGTCGGTCACGTCCGGCGCGGACGACGGGATCAGCTCCCAGCGACCGTCGACCCAGCGATAGACACCGGACTCCCGCGGCGAATCGTTGCCCCAGATGTCGCCGAGGAAGCGGACCTCTCCGTCGACCGTCCAGGCCGCGGCGAACGTGGCGAGCTCGCCGTCGTACGGCGTCTCGGTGAAGCTGCCGCCGTCGGCCGGGAGGGTCAGCACCGACCCGAGCGGCTTGATCGATTCCTCGCTTGTCGAGATCGCGACAACGTGATCCGCGTCGGCCTCGGTCGGGACGATCTGTTCGACGCTGTCCCAGGGCATCTCGAACGTCGCCGACCCCCAGTTGGCTCCGCCGTCGTCGGACCAGTGGTAGGTCACCTCGGTGACCTCGCCACCTGGCACGTCGGTCGAGATGGCACTGAGGCGGCCGCCATAGACCCCGATGTCGAAGAGCCCACCGGGTGTGGACACCGGGTGCGCGGTGGCGGTCGCCGGGTCGACCGCGACGAGTCCGTCGCTCATGGCGACCGGGAGCTCGGCGTCGGCGACCGGAGCCTGTGGTCCGGATACCTCGACCCGGGTCCACTCACCGTCCGCGCCGGCAACCCACACCTTGGTCTTTGCCTGGTCGCGGACGAGGAACCGATCCCCCGCGGTGAAGACCTCGCCAGGGATGGGCAGGCGCGCCAGGTGGCGGGTGTCGTAGCCGTCGGCACTGACCGCCAGTCCCGACTGCTCGCGGTCGGCTGTCTGCCAGAACACCGCGGTCGCTCCGTCCTCGGTGACCGCCGCATCGCCGATGAAGGCGTTCGGGTCGTCGATGAACAGGTCCAGCGCGTGCTTCGTCGGCGGCTCGTCGTCGATCACCGTCGTCGGCGGGCTGGGCGCGGGCTCCGGTGCGCTGCTCTCGCCGGGGCCGAGGAGCTGGGCGCCGCCGACGATGGCCGCGACCGCGACGGCCGCGACGCCGGCGACGACGCCGTTGCGGACCCTGCTGCGCCGCCGGCCGCGGGCCAGCACGTCGGCGAAGTCCGGCACCCGGGCGGCGTCAGCGGCCGCGTGTGCGATGTCATGCATGAGAACCTCCGAAGGCTTCTGAGACTTCGGTCCCGAGCGCGGCGGCGAGAGCCGCGCGGCCGCGGCTGAGCCGCGCCTTGACGGTGCCGACCGGCACGCCGAGCGTGTCCGCGACCTCGTTGACCGGAAGGTCGGCCAGGTAGTGCAGCGCGAGCGTCTCGCGCTGGTGGTCCGGCAGCGTGCGGAGCGCGGCCAGGAGAACGATCCGGTCCTCACTCAGGTCCGGACGGTGGGACGGATCCGGCGACGGCACACGTCCGAGCAGATGCTCGCCGACCTTGCGCCGGCGAAAGCGGGAGCGAGCCACGTTGACTGCGACCGTGCGCAGCCAGGCCTCCGGGTTGTCGAGCCGCTCGAAGCTGCGGCGCCGGCTCACCGCCCGGGCGAAGGCCTCGGCCACGACGTCCTCGGCCTCCGACAGATCACCGCAGACGCCGTACAGCTGGCCGACGAGGCGCCGGTACGACGCGTCGAAGCAGCGCTGGATCGGATCCATCGTGTCACCGCTCATCGGTCACCTCCTTCGCAGTGTTCCTCATCTCGTACGACCCGCGAGTGACCTGCCAGGTTGCACGCGATCCGTGGCAAGGTTCGGGCGTGCCGCATCTCGTGCTCGCGTCCGCCTCCCCCGCCCGGCTCGCCACCCTTCGCAGCGCCGGCCTCGATCCGACGGTGATCGTCTCCGGCGTCGACGAGTCGCAGGCCGACGGGCTGCCGCCGTTCGAGATGGCGCTCCAGCTGGCCGAGCTCAAGTGCGCCGCGGTCGCCGACCGGGACGGTGTGCCCGACGGCGCGTTGGTCCTCGGCTGCGACTCGGTCCTCGAGCTCGACGACCAGGCGCTCGGGAAACCCGTCGACGCCGCGGACGCCGTCCGTCGCTGGCAGTCGATGCGCGGGCGTTCCGGCGTCCTCTACACCGGACACTGCCTGCGCGACACCGCGTCCGGGCGCGTCGCCGCCGCGACCGCGTCGACCACGGTCCACTTCGCCGATCTCACCGATGACGAGATCGATGCCTACGTCGCGACCGGCGAGCCTCTCCACGTAGCCGGCGCGTTCACCGTCGACGGCCGCGGCGGCGCGTTCGTCACCGGCATCGACGGCGACCACCACAACGTGGTGGGCGTCAGCCTCCCCCTGCTCCGTGACCTGGTCATCGAGCTCGGCCACACCTGGACCGACCTCTGGGTCTCGTGACGGTCGCCAGGGCGACCTCCTCGACCGACGATCCGTGCTACT
The DNA here is from genome assembly GCA_963766035.1 of uncultured Actinomycetota bacterium. GTDB lineage: Bacteria > Actinomycetota > Actinomycetes > Propionibacteriales > Nocardioidaceae > Nocardioides. The sequence continues at coordinate 138,732 of CAVXYP010000010.1, forward strand.
CGACCGGCAGGCCGAGCCCCCGGGCGATGAGCATCCGCTGGACCTCGGAGGTGCCCTCGCCGATCTCGAGGATCTTGGCGTCGCGGTAGAAGCGCGCCACGGCGTACTCCTCCATGAACCCGTAGCCGCCGAAGACCTGGGTGGCGATCCGGGTGGCGGTGACGGCCGCCTCCGAGGAGTAGAGCTTGGCGATCGACGCGGCGTGCTTGAACTCCTTCACGCTCGGGCCGCCCGGGGCGTCCATCGCGTCCCTCATCGCGGCCGCCTTGTAGGTCAGCAGGCGGGATGCCTGCAGCATGACCTCGAGGTCGGCGATCTGGAACGCCACGCCCTGCTTGCGGCCGATCGGCCCGCCGAAGGTCTGGCGTTCGCCGGCGTAGGCGACGCAGAGGTCGACGCACGCCTGGATCAGGCCGACCGCGAGCGCCGCGATGGCGACCCGGCCGTCGTCGAGGATCGCGAGGAACTGTGCGAAGCCGCGGCCCCGCTCACCGAGCAGGTTGTCGGCAGGCACCCGGCAGTCCTCGAACGACAGCGGGTGGGTGTCGGAGATGTGCCAGCCGAGCTTGTCGTACGCCGGCTCCGCGGTGAAGCCGGGCGTCCCGGCAGGGATGACGATCGCTGAGATCTCGGCGCTGCCGTCGTCGCGGGTGCCCGTGCGCGCGGTCACCGTGCAGAGCGAGGTGATGTCCGAGCCGGAGTTGGTGATGAACTGCTTGCTGCCGTTGACGACCCACTCGTCGTTGTCGAGGACGGCCTTGGTCCTCGTGGCACCGGCATCCGATCCCGCACCCGGCTCGGTCAGGCCGAACGCCGCGAGCCGGCGCCCCGCGACCAGGTCGGGCAGCCAGGTCTTCCGCTGCTCGTCGGTGCCGTAGGTGAGGATCGGGTTGATCCCGAGCCCGACACCGGCCTCGAGGGTGATGCCCATCGACTGGTCGACCCGGCCGAGCTCCTCGATGGCCAGGCAGAGCGAGGTGAACGGACCGTCCTCGGGCGCGAGTCCGGCGCCGCCGTACTCCTCCGGCGCGACGAGGCCGAAGAGGCCGAGCTTTCCCATCTGCTGCACGACGTCGGTCGGGAAGTAGTGGTCCCGGTCCCACTGCGCGACGTGGGGCGCGATCGTGGCCTCCGCGAAGTCGCGGACGGTGCGGCGGAACTCCTCGTGCTCGCGGGTCAGCTCGAACGACGTCATGCGCCGATCGTAACCCGCGAGGTTAACGATTGTTAACCTGGCGCACGACCTTCCAGTTGAAGATCGGTGAGCCCACGGCTCCCATCACGCGCAACCAGGCAGGCATCAGCCACTCAGGGCCCCGCGCGGTGGTCACGTCACCGAGGTCCACGATGTCGGTGTGCCCGAGCTCGCGCAGCAACGCCGCGACGGTCTCCTTGGCGGCAACGTCGTCGCCGGACATGAAGACGGTGCCTGGGTCGGGGAGCTGATCAGGGTGCGCCATGACGTCGGCGGTCATCGTGTTGAGCGACTTCACCACCTTGGCTGCAGGAAAGGCCCGTTGCAGCTGCTCGGCCATCGAGTCGTCCTGCGGGAAGGTGATGCGCGGCGGGAAGCCGCCGGAGAAGTCCAACCCGTTGGAGATGTCGAGCACGACCTTGCCGTCGAGGTCCCCCGCTTGGGCGAGTACGGCGAGGCTGGCGTCTCCGTTGGTCGCGTTGACGACGATCGACGCCGGCGCCGCCGCGTCGGCGAACGACGCCAGTCCCACCTCGGGGTGCTCGACCGCCCATGCGGCGTACTCCTCCTTGGCGCTGGTGGCGGCGGGGTCACGGGTGCCGATGACGGCGGTGTGACCGAGCTCGGTGAACCGTGGGGCAAGAGTCCGGCCGACGACGCCGGTGCCGAGGACTGCGATCTTCATGCCTCGTGTCTACTGGCCGGTGCGCGAAGCCACAAGGAACGCGGGCCGATCCACACGATGCCCAGATCTGAATCCCCGGTACGAGGGCGGTCCCGGAGCGCCCTAGACTGCCGGACGTTCCAAGACGAGGAGAGTCGCGTGCCCGAGTCCACACCGTTGCAGAAGGTCCTGATCGCCAACCGTGGTGAGATCGCGGTGCGGGTGATCCGTGCTTGCAAGGACGCCGGGATCGGGTCCGTGGCCGTCTACGCCGAGCCCGACCGCAACGCGCTGTTCGTCCGGCTCGCCGACGAGGCCTACTCGCTCAACGGCGCGACACCGGGCGACTCCTACCTGGTCATCGACAAGATCCTGGCCGCCGCCAAGGAGTCCGGCGCGGACTCGGTCCACCCCGGCTACGGCTTCCTCGCCGAGAACGCCGAGTTCGCCCAGGCCGTCATCGACGCCGGGTTGATCTGGATCGGCCCCTCCCCCGATGCGATCGAGGGCCTGGGCGACAAGGCCAAGGCCAAGCAGATCGCCCTCTCGGCCGGCGCCCCGCTCGCCCCCGGTCTCAAGGACGCGGTCAAGGACGCCGACGAGATCATCGGCTTCGCCGAGGAGCACGGCCTCCCGGTTGCGATCAAGGCGGTCTTCGGTGGCGGAGGCCGTGGCCTGAAGGTCGCCCGCACGCTCGAGGAGATCCCCGAGCTCTACGAGTCGGCGGTCCGTGAGGCCGTCAGCGCCTTCGGTCGCGGCGAGTGCCTCGTCGAGAAGTTCCTCGACAAGCCGCGCCACGTCGAGACCCAGTGCCTCGCCGACCAGCACGGCAACGTCGTCGTCGTCTCCACCCGCGACTGCTCGCTGCAGCGGCGTCACCAGAAGCTGGTCGAAGAGGCGCCCGCGCCGTTCCTCACCGACGAGCAGACCCAGCGCCTCTACGACTCGTCCAAGGCGATCCTGCGCGAGGCCGGCTACGTCGGCGCGGGGACGTGTGAGTTCCTGGTCGCCGCCGACGGCACCATCTCCTTCCTCGAGGTCAACACCCGGCTCCAGGTCGAGCACTGTGTCTCCGAGGAGGTCACCGGCATCGACCTGGTCCGCGAGATGTTCCGCATCGCGGCGGGCGAGGAGCTCGGCTACGACGACCCGGAGATCCGCGGCCACTCGATCGAGTACCGGATCAACGCCGAGGACGGCGGCAACAACTTCATGCCCGCGCCGGGCACCCTGACCGCCTGGAGCCCGCCGTCCGGCCCCGGCGTCCGGCTCGACGGCGGCTACGAGAACGGCGAGACCGTCCCCGGCTCGTTCGACTCCCTCATCGCCAAGCTGATCATCACCGGCAAGGACCGCACGCAGGCCATCGAGCGCTCGCGTCGCGCGCTGTCGGAGTTCGAGGTCGACGGCATGCCGACCGCCATCACCTTCCACGAGGTCATCACCCGTGACCCGGCGTGGGTCGCGTCCTCCAACCCGACCGGCGAGGGCTCCTTCGACGTCTACACGACCTGGATCGAGACCGACTTCGACAACCAGATCACGCCGTACGGCGGCCCCATCGGCACTGCCGGCGAGTCCGTTGAATCTGGCGAGCGGCAGAAGGTCGTGGTCGAGGTCGGCGGCAAGCGGCTCGAGGTCGTGATCCCGGCCGGCCTCGGCGGCCTCGCTGCCGGGGGTGGCGGTGGCGCGAAGAAGCCCAAGCGCGCCGCAGGGAAGAAGGCCGGTGCCGCCGCGTCCGGCGACGCCGTGGCCAGCCCGATGCAGGGCACCGTCGTCAAGATCGCGGTCGAGGAAGGCCAAGAGGTCGCCGAGGGTGACGTCGTCGTCGTCATCGAGGCCATGAAGATGGAGCAACCTCTCAAGGCCCACAAGGCCGGCACCGTCACCGGGCTCAAGGCCGAGGTCGGCGCCACCGTCGGCAACGGCGAGGTCCTCTGCGAGCTCAAGGACTGAGCTAAGCCTCAGCCGGGGGCTGCCCACGCTCCCGTTAGATTCGTTCGTGTGACCGAGCTCCGCGACCCGGCGAACCGGGTCAGCCCGAAAGCTCGGACGCTGTGGCGGCTCGAGTGCCTCGCCGGCAGCGCGCCCGTGGTGATCGGACTGTTCGTCGTCGCCCTGCTCTGGCGCGAGTACGACGCCCGCTGGTGGGTCCTGGGAGCGGCGGTGGTGCTGGCCACGACCTACGTCGTCGTCGTCCCTCAGTGGCGCTACGCGGTCCACCGGTGGGAGATCACCGACACCGCCGTCTACACGCAGCGCGGGTGGTGGGCGCGCGAGCGACGGATCGCGCCGATGTCGCGGGTGCAGACCGTCGACCTCGCCCAGGGGCCCATCGACCGTCTGTTCGGCCTGTCCACCCTGACCGTGACCACCGCGTCCGCCGCCGGAGAGCTCCGGGTCGAGGGACTCGATCGCGACCTGGCCCTCCAGCTGTCCGAGCGTCTCACCCGGAGCGCGGAGGACGCCGGGGGCGACGCGACGTGACCCTGCCAGACGCCTCGTCCCTCGGCTCCTCAGGAACCAACGACGGGGCGTGGCTCCGGCTGGATCCGCGGATGCTGCTGGTGCACCCGATCGACGAGCTGCGCAAGTACGTCGTTCCGCTCATCGCGACCGCCCTCTTCGGGGCGACCCAGGGCGGCGGCCCGTTGGTTGCCGTCGTGGCCGTGCTCGTCCCGGTCGGCCTCGGCGTCGTCAGGTATCTGACGACCAGCTACCGGATCACCGAGGGCAGGGTCGAGCTGAGACGAGGGCTGCTCAATCGCCAGCTGCTCTCGACCGCGATCGATCGGGTCCGCACCGTCGACGTCACCTCGTCGCTGATCCACCGCGTGGTCGGACTGACGACCGTGACCATCGGCACCGGCGGCACCGCGACCGGTGGCGGTGACGCGCTGAAGCTCGACGGGCTGACCGCCGAGGAGGGCCGCGCGCTCCGCGGACTCCTCCTCGCCGAGCCGCCGGCCACCTCGGGCCAGCCGGCCGACACCGCTCCACCCATCGCCAGGTTCGAGCCGGGCTGGCTGCGCTTCGCGCCGTTCACCAGCGCCGGGCTGGCCATCCTCGGCGGTCTCGTCGGCGGCGGGTTGCAGGTGCTCAGCGAGCTGGAGATCCGGGTCGACGTGCTCGCCGAGGACGTTGCCGGCCGGACGTCGGCCGTGCTCGTCGCGGCGGTGGCCGGGATCGGCACGCTGGTTCTGCTCCTCACCGTCCTCGGCTACCTGGTGACCAACTGGAACTTCACGCTGCGCCGCGACGCGGACACCTGGCACGTCCGTCGCGGCCTCCTCACGACCAGGGAGATCTCGATCGATGTCGACCGGATGGCGGGCGTCTCGGTGGCGGAGCCACCCGGCCTCCGGCTGGCCCGCGGCTCGAAGCTGACCGCGATCGTGACCGGGCTCGGCCGATCGCAGCGCGGCTCACGCGTCCTGGTGCCACCGGCGCCGGACGGGGTCGTGCGGCGCGCGGGCGGGGCGGTCCTGGGGTCGGACGAGCCGCTGATCGCGCCGCTGACGGGGCACGGCCCGGCCGCCGTACGTCGCCGATGGGTGCGGGCGGTCGGCCCGGCGGCGGCCCTGGCGGCCGCGACCGTCGCGCTCGTCGTCGCCGGGCTCCCGGCCTGGGTGCTCGCGCTGCCGGCCGCGGTGCTTGCGGCGGCCGTCGGCATCGCCGTCGACCGGGTGCGCGCGCTCGGCCACGCGGTGGTCGCCGACCACCTCGTCGCCCGCTCGGGGTCGCTCCTTCGGCAACGCGACGCGCTCGCCGTCGATCATGTGATCGGCTGGACCTTCCGCGACACCTGGTTCCAGCGCCGGGTGGGCCTGACCACCCTGGACGCCACGACCGCGGGTGGCCGCGGCCGGGTGACCGTCCTCGACCTACCGCTGAGTGCCGCCACCGAGCTCGCCCGGTCGACGACGCCGGCCCTCGTCGGTCAGTTCAGCCGCGGGCGATCGTCGGGGTGAACGCGCGCCGGGTGCCCAGCCAGTCGGTCAGGCCGTGGCTGGTGCCGTCGTTGCGGGTGCCGCTGACCCGGATCGCGACGCGGATCGCGTCGACGTCACCGAGAGCGGGCTGCGTGATCACGAACCGAGCCCGGTCGCCGCGGTAGTTGACCGACAGCGAGTACTCGCCGTCCTCGACCGGGTCCTGCCACTGGCTCGCCGCGAAACCCTCCGTCTTCGCCAGCGTGTAGTCGGTGCCCGCGAACAGGCCGGCCACGAAGACGTACTCGGGGCCGCGGTCCTCGGGGTCGGTGTCGAAGAAGATCGCCGCGCTGGACCCGCTCTTCGGGGCGCGGCGCAGGTTGTCGTGGGTGGTGACGACCACGACCTTGTGCGCCCGGTTCTGGATGTCGACGGCGAGCAGGTCGGACCCGTGCGGCGTGTCGCTCGGGTCGTCGATCCCGTAGCGCTGGGCATGGGCGGTCCCCGCGAGCCCGAAGGTGAGGACTCCGGCGGACAGCGCGGCGATCGGGGTGGCGATGGTCGTCTTCATGACCGGAATGGTGGCAATCCGTCACCCGGAGGGCAACCCCAGGTCCTCGGCCAGCACCTCCAGGTGTCGCTCGAAGAGCGCGCCGGACTCCGACGGGAAGTCCGGGCCGTACTGGCCGAACACCTCGAATCCGACGCCGTTCGACGTCGCGATCCGGGAGACCGTCGACTGGTGGCGGGACCAGCCCGCTTGATCCGGGCTGAGCCACCGAGGCTGAGACCGGGCTACCGTGCTGGTGTGGCGGACTACTCCCCCGAACCCGACGGCCGACCCGATCCCGGCGAGGTCTGCTGGGCCTGGGTGCCCTACGAGGACGACCCGGCCCAGGGCAAGGACCGGCCGGTTCTCGTGATCGCGGCCAGCGCCGGCGACGACGGTGACACCGAGGTCGAGTGCCTGGTGATGACGAGCAAGGACCACGATCGCGACGAGGCCCAGGAGGCCGCGGTCGGCCGTCACTGGATGGACGTCGGGGCCGGCGGCTGGGACCGCGAGCACCGTCCGAGCGAGGTGCGGCTCGACCGGCTCGTCGTCCTGCGCGCGTCGGACGTACGACGCGAGGGCGCCGCGCTCGATCGTACGATCTACGCCGAGGTGCTCGCCGCCCGCGCGGCCCTCCTCGGCTGACCCACGACGGGCGCGAGGCCGGGCGGCGGGACGGTGCGGTCGCAGTCGCCGAGCTCGGTCTCGGCGCAGCTGTTGAGCCCGCCGAGCACGGCGGCCGCGTCGCGGCGGCCGCCCCCGCCGTTGACGATGTCGTCCCCGTCGCCGGCGGACACCACGTCGTTGCCGCCGTAGGTCGAAGCGCTCAGGCTGCCGTCGATGGCGATCACGCTGTCGCTCTGGTCGGTGCCGACGTAGGTCCAGGGGTGGTCGCCCTCGAGCCAGACCAGCTCCCAGCCGCCGATCCCGCCGGGCTCGTGCTCGGGCTCCGGCCCGAGGATGAGGAGCTGCTCGGCCTGGTCCACCAGCACCGGCTCGGTGCCGGTGACGGTGAGGGTCAGCAGGTCGAGGCCGGCATCGCCGAACAGCGTGGCCGGGGCGTCCGACGACGTGTGGATGTCCACGGTCTCGTCGCCGTCGCCGCCGACGACGCGCTCGGCACCGGCGGCGCTGGTCACCCAGTCGTTGCCGAGACCGCCGAACGAGACGTCGTCGCCGTCGCCCGTCATGATCTTGTCGTTGCCGGGGCCACCGCACACGACGTCGTCGTCGCCGTAGGCCCGCACCAGGTCGTTGCCGCTCTTCGCGACGATCACGTCGGGTCCCGGGGTCCCGTCGAGGGTGTCGTTGCGGTCGGTGCCGACGATCGTCGCCGGGAGGCCCTCGCAGGTCGGGCCACCGGCGGACAGCTCGGCTTCCGGCCCGGTCCCGCCCGGGACGACGCCGAAGAGCGCTGCCAGCACCGCCAGTCCCAGCAGTGCCACCAGCGCCGCGAGTATCGCGCGTCCGCGCATCCGCCCTCCTCGGCAACCGAGGGTACGGCGGGCATCGCGCCGACCGGGTGTCCCACGCCGTCACTACCCCCCGGTAGCAACATCGGTCCCGCCTAGGGTTGCCCGCATGTTCTCGAAAGTGCTGGTCGCCAATCGCGGCGAGATCGCGATCCGGGCCTTCCGGGCCGCCTACGAGATGGGCGCGCGCACCGTCGCCGTCTTCCCGTACGAGGACCGCTGGTCCGAGCACCGGCTGCGCGCCGACGAGGCCCACGAGATCGGCGAGCGCGGCCATCCGGTCCGCAGCTATCTCGACCCCGAGGCGATCGTCGAGGTCGCGGTGCGTGCGGGAGCGGACGCCGTCTACCCCGGCTACGGCTTCCTGTCGGAGAACCCCACCCTCGCCGAGGCCTGCGTCAACCGCGGCATCACGTTCGTCGGCCCGCCGGCGACGGTCCTGGAGCTGACCGGCAACAAGGCACGGGCGATCGCCGCGGCCAGGGAGGCGGGCGTGCCGACCCTCGCCGGAGTCGACCCGTCGACCGATGTCGACGCGCTGGTCGAGGCGGCGGGCGCATTGCCCTTCCCGGTGTTCGTCAAGGCGGTCGCGGGAGGCGGTGGCCGCGGCATGCGGCGAGTCGACGACCCCGCGAAGCTGCGGGAGGCGGTCGAGGCGTGCATGCGCGAGGGCGAGGCGGCGTTCGGCGACGCGACCGTGTTCGTCGAGCAGGCCGTGGTGGACCCGCGGCACATCGAGGTGCAGATCCTCGCCGACGGCACCGGCGGTGACGATGGGGTGATCCACCTCTTCGAGCGCGACTGCTCGGTCCAGCGCCGGCACCAGAAGGTCGTCGAGATCGCCCCGGCCCCACGCCTCGACCCCGACCTGCGGGACCGGATCTGCGCCGACGCGGTGAAGTTCGCCCGCGCCATCGGCTACTGCAACGCCGGGACCGTCGAGTTCCTCCTCGACCCGCACGGCAACTTTGTGTTCATCGAGATGAACCCGCGGATCCAGGTCGAGCACACGGTGACCGAGGAGGTCACCGACGTCGACCTGGTCCAGTCCCAGCTGCGCATCGCCGCCGGTGAGACGCTCGCCGACCTCGGCCTGTCGCAGGACTCGGTCCGCCTCCGTGGCGCGGCCCTGCAGTGCCGGATCACGACCGAGGACCCCGCCAACGACTTCCGTCCCGACACGGGCAAGATCACGACGTACCGCTCCCCCGGCGGCCCGGGCGTCCGCCTCGACGGCGGCACGACGTACAACGGCGCCGAGGTCAGCCCGCACTTCGACTCGATGCTGGCCAAGCTCACCTGCCGGGGCCGCACCTTCGACGAGGCCGTGCAGAAGGCGCAGCGCGCCGTCGCGGAGTTCCGGATCCGCGGCGTGCGCACCAACCTGGGGTTCCTCCAGGCGGTGCTCACCGACCCCGACTTCACGGCCGGCGGCGTCACGACCTCGTTCATCGAGTCCCATCCCCAGCTGCTGGTCGCGCGCAAGAGCGTCGACCAGGGTGGTCAGCTGCTGCGCTACCTGGCGGAGACCACCGTCAACAAGCCGTACGGCGAACCGCCCGTCACCCTCGACCCGGCGACCAAGCTCCCGCCGCTGTCACTGGAGGTGCCGGCACCGGACGGCACCCGCCAGCAGCTGCTCAGGCTCGGCCCCGAGGAGTTCGCCCGCCAGCTCCGGGCGCAGAACCAGGTCGCCGTCACCGACACGACGTTCCGCGACGCCCACCAGAGCCTGCTCGCGACCCGGGTCCGCACGATCGACCTGCTCGGCGCCGCCGGCCATGTCGCCCGGATGACGCCGCAGCTGTGGTCGGTGGAGTGCTGGGGCGGTGCGACCTACGACGTCGCGCTGCGGTTCCTGTCCGAGGACCCGTGGGAGCGGCTCGCCGCGCTGCGTCAGGCGATGCCCAACGTCTGCCTGCAGATGCTGCTGCGCGGGCGCAACACCGTCGGCTACACGCCCTACCCCACCGAGGTGACCACGGCCTTCGTCGACGAGGCGGCCGCGACCGGGATCGACGTGTTCCGGATCTTCGACGCCCTCAACGACGTGGAGCAGATGCGACCGGCGATCGGGGCGGTCCGCTCGACCACCACCGCGATCGCCGAGGTGGCGCTCTGCTACACCGGCGACCTCTCCGACCCGGGCGAGAAGCTCTACACGCTCGACTACTACCTGCGGCTGGCCGAGCAGATCGTCGACGCCGGGGCCCACGTGCTGGCGATCAAGGACATGGCGGGCCTGCTGCGGGCCCCGGCGGCGCGGCGACTCGTCACCGCGCTGCGCGAGCGGTTCGACCTGCCCGTCCACCTGCACACCCACGACACCCCGGGCGGTCAGCTCGCGACCCTGCTGGCCGCGATCGACGCGGGTGTCGACGCCGTCGATGCCGCTGCCGCCTCGATGTCCGGCACCACCTCGCAGCCCTCACTGACGGCGCTGGTCGCGGCGACCGACCACTCCGACCGGGAGACCGGCCTCGACCTGGCCTCGGTCAGCGCGCTGGAGCCCTACTGGGAGGCGGTCCGCCGGGTCTACGCGCCGTTCGAGTCCGGCCTCGCCTCGCCCACCGGCCGCGTCTACCGGCACGAGATCCCGGGCGGCCAGCTCTCCAACCTGCGGCAGCAGGCGATCGCGCTCGGGCTCGGCGAGCGCTTCGAGCAGGTCGAGGACATGTACGCCGCCGCCAACGACATCCTCGGCAACGTTCCCAAGGTGACCCCGTCCTCCAAGGTGATCGGCGACCTCGCGCTGGCGCTGGTCGGCCTCGGCGCCGACCCTGCCGACTTCGCCGAGAACCCCGGCAACTACGACATCCCGGCATCGGTCATCGGCTTCCTGCACGGCGAGCTGGGTGACCCGCCGGGCGGCTGGCCCGAGCCGTTCCGCACCAAGGCGCTCGACGGTCGCGACTGGACGCCTCCGGCCGCCGAGCTCTCGGCAGCGGACCTGGACAGCCTCGGCCCGACCTCGACGAACCGCCGCACCACGCTCAACCGGCTGCTCTTCCCCGGCCCGACCAAGGAGTACGAGGCCTCGCACACGACGTACGGCGACGTCTCGTTGCTGCCGACGCTCGAGTACCTCTACGGGCTCCGGGTCGGCGAGGAGCACGCGATCGACCTCGAGGAGGGCAAGCGGCTGCTGCTCGGCCTGGAGGCGATCGGTGAGCCGGACGAGAAGGGCTACCGCACCGTGCTGTGCACGTTGAACGGCCAGCTGCGCGCGATCCCGGTCCGCGACGTCAGCATCACCTCCGATGCGGAGGGCGCGGAGAAGGCCGACCCGGCGAACCCCGATCACGTCGCGGCGCCGTACCAGGGCGCGGTGACCGTCGTCGTCGCCGAGGGTGACGCGGTCGAGGCCGGCGTCACCGTGGCCACCATCGAGGCGATGAAGATGGAGGCGTCGATCACCGCGCCGCGGGCCGGGAAGGTCGCCCGCCTCGGGTTCACCGGCACCCGTCCGGTCGAGGGCGGGGACCTGGTGCTCGTCCTGGCGTAGCGGGATCAGCGCTGGCGGAACCAGGACGACCGCAGGCTCAGCGCCGTCCGGAGTGCCTCACCGGACGTGTCCACCTGGCCGCTGCTGCCGACGACCCTGATGCTCAGCACCCGGCCGTTCCACGTGCCGTGACCGTCGCGCTCCAGCACCTGGAGCCGCCGGAAGTCGCCGATGTCGTACGCCGCCTCGATCTTCGTCGCCGGCAGCCGGTAGGTCCACCTGTTCACCGGGTCCCAGTTGTCCTGCTTCGCCACCAGGTAGGGCACCGAACCGGCGACCGTCCAGCCGCCGTTGCTCGAGGAGAACTCCGTGAACGCCGCGGCGCCGTCGGACACCAGCACCTCGCCCGCGGTCGCCCGGATCGCGGCGTCGCTCTCGGGCTCGCTGTCCCCCACGCCGCCGTAGACCTGACACGACGTGGAGCTGCAGATGTCGTAGTAGGCCTTCGGGTGGTCGCGGGCGTAGTCGGCGTAGGTCCGCGCCGCGACGGCCTGGGCGCGCACGGCCTGCGGGTCCCACTGGGCCGGCATCTCGCGGGGTACGACGCCGCGCAGGTAGTCCTCGAGCGACACGACGTTGACGGTGTCCCGGTCGCCCTCGGGCGAGGTGACCGAGCGCAGGCCGCCCTGGTAGCGGCCGGTGCCGGCCGGGGTGACCAGCGAGAGCGCGCGGGAGCCGCTGCGGAACTCGGCCTCGCCGGGGATGATCCGGTAGGGGTGCCACCGGGCGGTGAGGTAGGACACCTGGGTCGCGGTCCCCCGCCGGGCGGCGGTCAGCTTCCACTTCGCCGCCCTCGGCGCGGCGTTGCCGAGCCGCCACGACCTGCCGTTGGACACCTGGCGCACCGTCAGGCCGGCCGCCTGCCGGACGATGACGTCGTCACCGGTGTCGGAGGAGATCAGCACCCGGATGGTGCCGCGGGCCGCTCCGATCTCGAGGCCCGGGTAGTAGAAGGCCAGGATCTGCCGATAGTTCCTGCCGTGGTCGGTGGCGGCCGACTGGGCGCCGTACTGCGACATGCCGCGGCCGTGTCCGTAGCCGCGCCCCTCCAAGAGGACCGACGCCGGTCCCCGCTGGGCCTGGTCAGTCGCATCGGGGCCTGGTGGGCGCGAGCGGCGGCCGGTGCCCCGACGAGGAGGAGTGAGACAGTGAGGAGGAGCCCGATCGCCTTGACCATCCGCCCGAGGGTAGTGCGCTGAATTCAATCCGGTGGCATCGGCGCAATAGGCTTGATGGCTATGACCGAGAACCCGCAGGCCCCCGACCCGACCAGCACCGACTCCGGTGCCGTCGTGGTACCGGCCAAGCCTGCGCTCGAGGGTCTCGAGGAGAAGTGGGCGGCGCAGTGGAAGGCGGACTCGACGTACGCCTTCGACCGTACCCAGCCGCGGGAGAACGTCTACTCGATCGACACCCCGCCGCCCACCGTCAGCGGCAAGCTCCACGTCGGGCACGTGTTCTCCTACACGCACACCGACCTGATCGCCCGCTACCAGCGGATGACTGGGAAGTCCGTCTTCTACCCGATGGGCTGGGACGACAACGGCCTGCCCACCGAGCGTCGGGTCCAGAACTACTACGGCGTCCGCTGCGACCCGTCGCTGCCGTACGACCCTGACTTCACGCCGCCGGAGAAGCCGGACCCCAAGCGCCAGATCCCGGTCAGCCGGCCGAACTTCATCGCACTCTGCGAGGAGCTCGTCGAGATGGACGAGCAGGTCTTCGAGCAGATCTGGCGGACGCTCGGCCTGTCGGTGGACTGGAACGAGCACTACACCACCATCGGAGCCAAGTCACAGAAGGTCAGCCAGACCGCGTTCCTCCGCAATCTCGCTCGCGGCGAGGCTTATCTGCAGGAGGCGCCGACGCTCTGGGACGTGACGTTCCAGACCGCCGTCGCGCAGGCCGAGCTCGAGGCCCGCGACTACCCCGGCCACTACCACCGGGTGGCGTTCCACAAGCCCGACGGTTCACCCGTGCACATCGAGACCACGCGTCCCGAGCTGATCGCGTCCGTGGTCGCGCTGATCGCGCACCCCGACGACGAGCGCTACCAGCCGCTGTTCGGCACCACGGTCAGCTCCCCCGTCTTCGGCGTCGAGATCCCTGTCCTGGCCAACGTCGCTGCCGAGATGGACAAGGGCGCGGGCATCGCGATGTGCTGCACGTTCGGTGACCTCACCGACGTCCAGTGGTGGCGGGAGTTCCAGCTGCCCGTCCGCACCGTCATCGGCCGCGACGGCCGGCTCCACCGGGAGACGCCGGAGTGGCTGGCGAGCGAGCGGGCCTCGACGGCGTACGCCGACCTCGCCGGCAAGACCGTCTTCTCCGCCCGCGAGGCGATGGTCGCCAAGCTGCGGGAGTCCGGCGACCTCGACGGCGAGCCGACCCCGACCCAGCGCATGGCGAACTTCTACGAGCGGGGCGAGAAGCCGCTCGAGATCGTCTCGACCCGGCAGTGGTACCTCCGCAACGGCGGCCGCGACGCCCACCTTCGCGAGCAGATGATCGCCCGCGGCACCGAGATCGACTGGCTGCCCCAGCACATGCGGCACCGCTACGACAACTGGGTGGGCGGGCTCAACGGCGACTGGCTGATCTCCCGGCAGCGGTTCTTCGGGATCCCGTTCCCCGTGTGGTACCCGCTCGACGGCGAGGGCGAGCCCGACCACACCCGGATGCTGCTGCCGACCGAGGCCGAGCTCCCCGTCGACCCGTCGACGCAGGTGCCGGCCGGCTATGCCGAGGACCAGCGCGGCAAGCCGAACGGCTTCATCGGCGACCCCGACGTGATGGACACCTGGGCGACGTCCTCGCTGACGCCCCACATCGCCGGCGGCTGGCTCGACGACGAGGACCTGTGGCAGCGGGTCTTCCCGATGGACCTGTGCACCCACGCCCACGACATCATCCGCACCTGGTTGTTCTCCCGCGTCGTGCGCGCGCACTTCGAGAACGACGCCGCGCCCTGGCGCCACGCGATGATCTCCGGGTTCATCCTCGACCCCGACCGCAAGAAGTTCAGCAAGTCCAAGGGCAACGCGGTCGTCCCTGACGAGATCCTCAAGAAGTTCGGCACGGACGCCGTGCGCTGGCGCGCCGCGTTGGCCCGTCCCGGGCTGGACTCGCCGTTCGACGAGACCCAGATGAAGGTCGGTCGCCGGTTGGCGATGAAGGTGCTCAACGCGTCCAACTTCGTGCTCGGCAGCGTCGGCGCGACCCGCTTCAGTCCGTCGCTCGTCGGTGAGCAGGTGGACGCGGCGCTGCTCGGCCGGCTCGCCAGCATCATCACCAAGGCGACCGAAGCCTTCGACGCCTACGACTACACCACCGCGCTCGAGGTGACCGAGAAGTTCTTCTGGGAGTTCTGCGACGACTACCTCGAGCTGGTCAAGGAGCGGGCCTACGCCGGCAGCGGCCATGCGTCGGAGTCCGCCAAGGCGACGCTGGCCTTCGCGCTGCACATCCAGCTCCGGCTGCTCGCGCCGTTCCTGCCCTACGTGACCGAGGAGGTCTGGTCGTGGTGGCAGGAGGGCTCGGTCCACCGGTCCGCGTGGCCGACCGTCAACGAGCTCGGCTCGGCCGGTGCCGCCGACGGCGCGGCCGTCGACGCCATCGCCGCCGCGTTGGCCGGGATCCGCGGCGCCAAGTCCACGGCGAAGGTCTCGATGCGCACCCGAGCTGGGCCGGGTCGAGATCACCGGTCCCGAGCGGCTGGTCCGGCATGCGGAGATCGCCGCCGCCGACCTCCGGTCCGCCGGCAAGGTGACCGGCGACCTCGTCTTCACGATCGACGCCGACGCCACCGAGCTGTCGGTCGCCGCCGAGATCGCCGAGATCGCCGAGCAGGAGTAGCCCCGCTGCGCGGTGACGCTCAGCAGCTGACGGGCAGCTCGAGGTAGCCGCGCAAGGTCAGGCTGGCGCGGCGTTCCGAGCCGTCGGCGAGCTGCAGGTCCGGGTAACGGGTGAGCAGAGCCGGGAAGGCGAGCTGAGCCTCGAGCCTGGCGAGCGGTGCGCCGAGGCAGTAGTGGATGCCGCCGCCGAAGGAGAGCGGTCCGCCCTCCTGCCTGGTGAGGTCCAGCCGGTCGGGGTCGCTGAACCTTCCCGGGTCGCGGTTGGCGGCCCCGAGGTAGCAGATCAGTCGTGAGCCCTCCGGGACCGGGACGCCGGCCACCTCGGTGTCGTCGAGCGCCACGCGGCTGGTGATCTGCACCGAGCTGTCGTAGCGGACGAGCTCCTCGATCGCCGTCTGGACCACGGTCGGATCGGTGCGCAGCAGGTCGGCCTGGTCGGGATGGTCGAGCAGCGCCACCAGTCCGTTGCCGAGCAGGTGGGTCGTCGTCTCGAAGCCGGCCGAGAAGAGCAGGGCGGCCATCGTGACGACCTCGTCGTCGTCCAGGGTCGCGCCGTCCTCGTCCCGGACCGCGACCAACGAGCTGATCAGGTCGTCCTGCGGGTTGCGCCGGCGTTCTCCCGCCAGCGTGGCGAGATAGGTGCGGATCTCGGCGGCGGCGTCGTTCGCCTTGGCCAGGACGTCGAGATCGAAGACGTCGAGGACCATGGTCCAGTCCCTGACGAGTGGCTGGAACGCCGCCCGGTCCGACTCCGGCACACCGAGCAGCTCGCCGATCACGGCGACGGGCAGCGGGAAGGCGAAGGCGTCGACGAAGTCGCCGCCGCCCTCGAGGCCCTCGATCAGGCTGTCGACCAGTCCAGCGACGGCCGGGCCCAGCTGCTGGACCGTGCGCGCGGTGAAGGCCCGGCTCACCAACCGGCGGAGCCGGGTGTGACGCGGCGGGTTCGCCAGCAACATGCTGCTGTTGAGCGAGTAGACGGCGGGGAGGTCCCTCCAGTCCGGCAGTCCCACCGACGTGAAGAACTCGTCGCTGTCGGGCCGGCCGAGGCCGTGGTCGTGCAGCACGGCGTGGCAGTCGGCGTAGCGGGTGAGGACGATGGCACCGTCCTCGGCGAGCGCGACCGGCGCCGTACGACGGACGGCCTCGTAGCGCGGGTAGGGATCGTCGCGTCCCTCAGGCTGGGTCAGCTCGTGGAGCAGCCGGTCGACCTCGTCGGTGCGCAGGGCCCCCATGTCTGCTCCTCGCCGCGGGTCAGGCCTGCAGGGTCACGCAGACTTCTTCTTCTTCGCCTCGCGGAGGACCAGGGTCGGCGGAACGTCGTCGTCGACGACCTCACGGGTGACGATGACCTTCTCGACGTCGCCGCGGGAGGGCACGTCGTACATCACGTGGAGAAGGACCTCCTCGATGATCGACCGCAGGCCGCGGGCACCGGTGCCACGCTCCATCGCCTTGTCGGCGATGCCCGCGATGGCGTCCTCGGTGAACTCGAGGTCGACGCCGTCGAGCTCGAAGAGCTTGTGGTACTGCTTGACCAGCGCGTTGCGCGGCTCGGTCAGGATCTGCACCAGCGCATCGCGGTCGAGCTTGGTGACGCTCGCGATCAGCGGCAGCCGGCCGATGAACTCGGGGATCAGGCCGAACTTGGTGAGGTCCTCCGGGCGAACCAGCGAGAGCAGGTCCTCCGCGTCGCGCTCCTCCTTGCCGCGGACCTCGGCGGTGAAGCCGAGGGTCTTCTTGCCGACCCGCTGCTCGATGATGTGCTCGAGCCCCGAGAACGCACCGCCGACGACGAACAGGATGTTCGTGGTGTCGATCTGGATGAACTCCTGGTGCGGGTGCTTGCGGCCGCCCTGCGGCGGCACCGAGGCGGTGGTGCCCTCGATGATCTTCAGCAGCGCCTGCTGGACACCCTCACCCGAGACGTCCCGGGTGATCGACGGGTTCTCGGCCTTGCGGGCGACCTTGTCGATCTCGTCGATGTAGATGATGCCGGTCTCGGCCTTCTTGACGTCGTAGTCGGCGGCCTGGATCAGCTTGAGCAGGATGTTCTCGACGTCCTCGCCGACGTAGCCCGCCTCGGTCAGGGCGGTCGCGTCGGCGATCGCGAACGGCACGTTGAGCATCCGTGCCAACGTCTGCGCGAGGTAGGTCTTGCCGCAGCCGGTCGGGCCGATGACGAGGATGTTGGACTTCGCCACCTCGACCAGCTCGTCCTTGGCGTGCTTGCCCTTGCCGTCACCGATGCCTGGCTGCACGCCCGCCTGGACCCGCTTGTAGTGGTTGTAGACCGCGACCGCGAGCGACTTCTTCGCCTGCTCCTGGCCGATCACGTAGGAGTTGAGGAAGTCGAAGATCTCCTTCGGCTTCGGCAGCTCGTCGAGGCCCACCTCGGTGCCCTCGTTGAGCTCCTCCTCGATGATCTCGTTGCAGAGGTCGATGCACTCGTCGCAGATGTAGACGCCCGGACCCGCGATCAGCTTCTTGACCTGCTTCTGGCTCTTCCCGCAGAAAGAGCACTTGAGCAGGTCGCCTCCATCACCGATGCGTGCCACGGGCGGTACTCCTCACGTAATGCGGACTCCCCGACCGTACTCCCTGGTACCCCCCGGAGGGGAGTGGACACGTGGAGGGGGCCGGAGAGGTCATGGTGGTCAGGTGAGCGCGGGCGTGCCCTTGAGTGAAGCGAGCACCGAGTCGATGAGACCGTACTCGATCGCCTGCTCCGCAGTGAGGATCTTGTCGCGTTCGATGTCGTGGCTCACCTCCTCGATGGACTTGTCGCTGTGGTCGCTGATCATCTTCTCCAGCAGCTCACGCATCCGGAGGATCTCGTTGGCCTGGATCTCGATGTCGGAGGTCTGGCCGAACGTGCCCTCGGTGTAGGGCTGGTGGATCAGGATCCGGCTGTTCGGGAGCGCAAGACGCTTGCCGCGGGTGCCTGCCGCGAGCAGGATCGCCGCCGCCGAGGCCGCCTGACCGATGCACACCGTCTGCACGTCCGGCTTGATGAACTGGATCGTGTCGTAGACCGCGGTCAGCGCGGTGAACGATCCGCCGGGGCTGTTGATGTAGATGCTGATGTCCTGGTCGGGGTTCATCGACTGCAGGCACAGCAGCTGCGCGATGACCGCGTTGGCGACGTCGTCCGAGATCGGCGTGCCGAGGTAGATGATGCGGTCCTCGAACAGCTTCGCGTAGGGGTCGATCCGCCGGAAGCCGTAGGACGTCCGCTCCTCCCACTGCGGGATGTAGTAGTTCATCTGCTGCTCGCTCATGTCTCAGTCCTTCTTCCCGTGGGCCGGGCGTCCCTGGTCGGCGGCCTCGCGAGCGCTCTTGACCACCTTGTCGACGAGCCCGTAGTCGAGCGCCTCGTCGGCGGTGAACCACCGGTCGCGGTCGGCATCCGTGGTCACCTGCTCGACGGACTGGCCGGTGTGCTGCGAGATCAGCTCCAGCAGCACCTTCTTGATGTGCAGCGACTGCTGGGCCTGGATCTTGATGTCCGAGGCCGAGCCGCCCATGCCGGACGACGGCTGGTGCATCATGATCCGCGCGTGCGGCAGCGCGTAGCGCTTGCCCTTGGTGCCTGCGCAGAGCAGGAACTGTCCCATCGACGCCGCGAGCCCCATGCCGACGGTGGCGACGTCGTTGGGGATGTAGTTCATCGTGTCGTAGATCGCCATCCCCGCGTCGACCGAGCCGCCGGGCGAGTTGATGTGCAGGAAGATGTCGGCCTCGGGATCCTCCGCAGAAAGCAGCAACAGCTGCGCGCAGATCGCGTTGGCGTTCTGGTCGCGGACCTCCGAACCGAGGAACACGATCCGCTCGCGGAGCAGCCGACCGTAGATGTTGTCCTCGAGCAGGTTGAGTCCGGGCGCGCCGTTCATCGCGGGGCCGCTGGGAATCTGAGTCACGTGGGCGACACTAGCCGTCCGGAGCGCCGGAGCCACGGGATCTCGTGCCCTGTTCGCCGACAGCAGATTTGCGAGCCCAGCCGGCCGCGAGGGACGAGCGGCCGGCGTCGGGCGAGCAGGTCGAGTAGCGCCCGCGAGCGAGGGACGAGCTCGCGACGGCGCGTATCGAGACCCGGTGAGCCGACCGCAGGCGGTGACCACAGGCGGCGACCACAGGCGGCGACCACAGGCGGCGACCAGAGACGTGGGTGTGGACAAGCTCGACCAGCAAGGCCGCGCTCAACGGATTACCGTTCGGCGGCGTCCTTGAGGCCGGCGACCGTGCGCGCCATCCCCTTCTCGAGCTCGTCGGCGTGCCCGGCGTTGCCGCCGAGGAAGGTGGGGGCGAAGACCCGGCTCAGGAGGGTGAGCTTCGTCGGAACCGGCCGGCGGTGGACGACCCGGGTGCCGCCGTCGACGGGTTCGAGCTCCCAGATCCACTCGGCGCCGCTGGACTTGGTGTCCCACACCAGGCGCCGGCCGGGCTCGAGTGCGGCGACGACCGACCGGGTGGGCCAGACGACCGCCTTGCGGCGGTTGATCCCGAGGTACCACTGGCCGGGGCGGAGGCCGCCCCGCTTGAGGGGGACCATCGTGACCAGCTCCGGACTCCACTCCGCCATCAGCTTGAGGTCGGTCAGCAGGTCCCAGACCCGCTCCGGCGGCGCGGCGACGATCGCTTCCGTCCGCAGCTCGCGGTCAGCACTTGCTTCAGTCATCCGCTGATGGTGGCAGAACCAGCGGAGGTCAGGCGAGCCAGCGCTTGAGGCCGGCGAGCACCTCGGGGTGGTTGAGGATGCCGAAGTGGTCGGTGCGGCCGACGTGGAGGGTCTCGGCGTCGGGGAAGAGCTCGGACCCCCGCTTGTCGCGTCCCACCGCCGAGTGGGGGCGGACCAGGTAGTCCCCGACGTAGGACCCGACCGGGTGCCGGGCGGACTGGGTCACCGTGGCGGCGACGAGCCGGTACCTGGCCTCTTTCAAGGGCGGCAGCGCGTCGACGTACCCGTCGACCAGGTCGCGCACGCCCTCGGAGCGCTTCTCGAGGATCCGGCCGAACGCCGACGTCTCCGGCAGCAGGGCGAGCAGCCGGCTCCCGTGACCGATGCCCCAGGCGATCGGTGCGCCTCGGTGTGGGGAGCCGAGCGTCACCACGTCGGTGACGCGGTCGGCCCACCGTCCCTCCGTCTGTCCGTCGAGCGCGAGCACGTTGAGCGCGGCCCGCATGATCAGGCCGCCCATCGAGTGACCGACGAGAGCGATCCGCTCGACCTCGACCGGCCAGGACCCGACGACGTCGCGCAGCAGCGCCGCCAGGATGACGCCGTTCTCACGGATGGGGAGGCCGGTGTTGGCGCGGAGGAAGACCGGGGTCCAACCGAGCTCGGCGAGCGCCTCGCCGTACGTCGTGCCGGTGCGCTCGCGGTGGAGCCGCCAGTAGGACTCGTTCTCGCAGAGTCCGTGCAGAAACACCACCAGTCGGCCGGTCGCGTCGGGAAAGGCCCTCGCGAGGTCGTCGCCGGCGGGTCGGACGTCGCGGCCGTCGGCCCTGACCGCCATCGGGATCGCCAGCTGGGGCCGCTCCCGCAGCAGCTCGTCGCCGATCAGTCCGTTGACCGCGGAGGAGACGAAGCGGCCGCGCGCGTCGTCCTCGAGGCGCGGTCCGACGCCGGTCGCGGCCAGCTTGTCGAGGCCTGCGCCGCTCTTGCGCAGCGCCATCCCGAGCCCGCCGTACACCGCCCCCGCGACGCCGCGGTGGACGGTCTCGATCGGGTTCGCAGCCGAGCCCAAGCCGCGGCGGAGAACGCTGTGCACGCGTCGCGTGACGGCGTCGTGCGTGTCCCGAGCACTGCCGACGACCAGCTCGTCGGTGACGGAGGCGAGGAGCGAGAGCGCATCGACGACGGAGGCGCCGGGTGCCGGCGGAGGCGCGGTGTCCATACGGTCACCATAACGCCTCAGTGCACAGATGTGCACTGAGGCGTCGTCGGCGTGTCAGGCCTCGGTCGGAGCCTCGTCGGTGGCGCCCTCGGCGGCCTCCGCCGGCCTCCGCGGCCTCCGCCTCGGGGTCGACGATCGTGCCGTCGGGACGCAGGTTCTTCAGCTCGACGGTGTTGCCGGAGGCGTCCTTGACGACGGCGCCCTCGACCAGCACTGCCAGCGCCTTGCCGCGGCGGATCTCCTGCACCATGTCGGGCACGTGGTTGTGCTCCAGCATGTGGTTGACGAACTCCTGCGGGTCCTGGCCGGACTGCTGCGCGCGGCGCACCATGTGCTGGGTGAGCTCGTCCTGGTCGACGCCGATCTCGCTCTTGTCGGCGATCTCGTCGAGGAGGAACTGGGCTGCGACGGAGTCGCGGACCCGGCGCTCGAGGTCGGCCTCGAACTCCTCCTGGGTCTGGCCCTCCTCCTCGAGGTAGGCGTCCAGGCTCATCCCGGCGTAGGCGAGCTGCTGCTCGACGCTCTGGCGCCGGGAGTTGAGCTCCTCGGTCACCAGGGACTCGGGGAGCGGGATCTCGACCTTCTCCAGCAGCGCCTCGAGCACCGCGTCGCGGGCGGCCGCGGCCTGCTCGAGCCGCTTGCCGCGGGTCAGTCGCTCACGAACGTCGTCCTGGAGCTCGGCGAAGGTGTCGAACTCCGAGGCCATCTGCGCGAAGTCGTCGTCGAGCTCGGGCAGCTCCTGCTCCTGGACCTGGCTGACGCTCACGGCCACCTCGACGTCCTCGCCCACCAGGTCGCCGTTGACGAGCTGGGAGGTGAAGATCTTGTCCTCGCCGGCCGAGACGCCGGTCAGCGCCTCGTCGAGGCCGTCGATCATGCCGCCGCGGCCGACCTCGTAGGAGAAGCCGGCGATCTCGGCGCCCTCGACGACCTCGCCGTCCTTGGTCGCCTTGAGGTCGATGACCACGAAGTCGCCGTCCTGTGCGGGACGCTCGACGTCGATCAGGGTGCCGAACCGGCCGCGCAGCGCGGCGACCTGCTCGGTCACGTCGTCGTCGGTGACCTCGAGGTCCTCGACCGACGCCTCGAGACCCTCGGTGCTGGGCAGCGTGATCTCGGGCTTGATGTCGACCTCGGCGGTGAACTCGAGGGGGCCGTCGTCGTCGTACTTGACGACCTCCACCTCGGGCTGCGCCAGCGGCGTCAGGTCGTTGGCCTGCAGCGCCTCGACGTACTTGGTGCCGAGGATGTCGTTGAGCGCCTCCTCACGGGCGGCGCCGGGGAACTGGCGCTCGATGATCTGCGGCGGCACCTTCCCCTTGCGGAACCCGGGGATGTTGATCTGCTGCGCGATCTTCTGGTACGCCGCGTCGAGGCTCGGCTTGAGCTCCTCGAAGGGCACCTCGACGGTCAGCTTGGCCCTGGTCGGGCTCAAGGTCTCGACGGCGCTCTTCACAGGCTTGTTCTCCTTCGTCAAATATCAATGGTTCGTCGGGGCGACAGGACTCGAACCTGCGGTCTCCTGCTCCCAAAGCAGGCGCGCTAGCCACTACGCTACGCCCCGGCAAGACGCCTCCAACATCGCAGTCGGAGGCTCCTTGGAGCGGATGACGGGAATCGAACCCGCGTAGCCAGTTTGGAAGACTGGGGCTCTACCATTGAGCTACATCCGCACACACGGGGACTCCGCCCCCGTGGACCCCCGAAAGCTTCCCGGGAAGTCACCGCGCAATGGTGCCACAGGGTGGTCCCCCGGCCCCAACCAGCGCTCGTCACCGTCGGTGCACCAGCAGGAGCGCGCGATCGTCGTCCCGCGAGCCGACCTTGGCGGCCAGTCGCTCGGCGAGCCCGTCGAACGAGCGACGGAACAGGTGCTCGGCGACGCCCAGCATCTCGTCGATGCCGAGCTCGATGTCGCGGCGCGGCTCCTCGACCATGCCGTCGGTGTAGAGCAGGAGCACGTCCCCCGAGCTCAGCCGGCCACGCATCGGGTCGTAGGAGACGCCGTCGATGAGCCCGAGCACCGGGCCCTCGGTCCGGATCACCTGCCAGCGTCCGGACCCCGCGGACCGCTGGACCGGTGGCGGGTGGCCGGCGGTGCGCAGCTCGTAGTCGCCGGTGACCAGGTCGAGGGAGAGGTGGACGGCGGTGGCGAAGCCCTCCTCCCAGTCGCGCTGGAGGAGATAGTCGTTGGCCGCCGGCAGGAACTGGTGCGGCGGCAGCGCGCCGAGGAGCCCGCCCATCGCACCGGACAGCTGGAGGGCGCGGGTGCCGGCCGCCTCACCCTTGCCGGACACGTCGACGACGGCGACCTCGAGGCGCCGGCCGTCGGCGCGCTTGGTCGCGACGACGAAGTCGCCCGCGAAGGGCGAGCCCCCGGCTGAGGACAACGCCGACTCGACGAGCCAGCCGTGCGGCAAGGTCGGGATCGTGCCCTGCGTCAGGATCCGGTCGCGGAGGTCGACCAGCATCGACTCGCCGCGGCGCAGGCCGATGCCGAGGGTGCGCCGGCGCACGTTGATGACCAGTGACACGACGCACAACAGGACCAGGATCACGACGGCGGTCACGAACCTCGGGGTCGGCGTCGGCTCCAGGGTCTGGGCGACCAGCAGCATCACGATCAGGTAGACGAGGAGCCACACGACCAGCCGCGGGCCGAGCAGGAACGCGCCCAGCACGAGCGGCACGCTGAGTGCGGTGAACGGGACCCGCATGGGCCACACCGCGATGCCGACCACGATGCCCAGTGCGACGACGGCGAGCAGCAGGGCGACCCACACCTCGGCGCTCACCAGTCGGAGTCGGGGGCGGTTGGTCATGGCGCCGCTCGCGACCGGAAGACCGGCTGGCACCGGCTGCACCAGAACAGGTTGCGACCGCCGAGCACGGCGGTGCGGACCGCGCGACCGCAGACGTGACAGGGCTGGCCGTTGCGGCGGTAGACGTAGACCTCTCCGCCGTGGTCGTCCTCCCGCGGCGCCCGGGCCATCGCCTCGGGCGTGTGCTCGGGTCGCACGGTGTCGATCGTGCCCGTGCGGACGCCGTCGGCCATCAGCTCGACCAGGTCGTCCCACATCTCCTGCCACTGTCCGGCGCGCAGCGTCCGACCTGGCCGCAGTGGGTGGATCCGGTGCCGGAACAGCAGCTCCGCGCGGTAGACGTTGCCGACCCCCGCCAGCACGGTCTGGTCCATCAGCAGCGTCCCGATCGGGGCGGAGCTGCGGCGGATCCGGGCCCAGGCCACAGCCGGGTCGGAGTCCCTGCGGAGCGGGTCCGGGCCGATGCGGGCGACGACTGCGTCGCGCTCGGCAGTCGTGACGAGCGCGCAGGTCGTCGCGCCGCGGAGATCGGCGTAAGCCTTGCCGTCCGCGCGGACCAGCCGCAGCCGGACCTCGCCGACCGGTGCCGGCACGTCGGCCACCGGGGCGTGGACGTCGAACATGCCGTAGAGGCCCAGGTGGACGTGCACGTAGCGGTCCTCGCCGAAGCCGATGAACAGATGCTTGCCCCAGGCCTCGGCATCGCGCACCTCGGCCCCGTCGAGCTGGGTCGCCGCGTGCGCGAACCTGCCCTGGGGGCTGCCGACCCGCACCTGCTGGTCGCCGAACACGTCAGTCAGCTCCCGGGCCAGCCGGTGGAGGGTGTGCCCCTCAGGCATCGCGGGCCGGCCCGGAGGGGGCCGGCTGGGCCGAGGCGGGGAGCGGAGGGAGCTCGCCGGTCGACTCGTACGACGACATCTGGCCGATCCGTCGCACGTGGCGCGCGTCGCCGGGGAACGGCGTCGTGAGGAAGACCTCCACCAGGCGGGTCATGGTCTCGAGGGAGTGCATCCGGCCGCCCACCGCGACCACCCACGCGTCGTTGTGCTCGCGGGCCAGCGTCGCGGTCTCCTCCGACCACGCGAGGGCCGCTCGGATCCCCCTCACCTTGTTGGCAGCGATCTGCTCTCCGTTGCCCGAGCCGCCGATCACCACACCGAGGCTGTCGAGGCCGGCCGCGCGGTCCGCGGCCACGCCCTCGGCCGCCCGCAGGCAGAAGACCGGGTAGTCGTCGACCTCGTCGTAGACGAACGGGCCGTGGTCGACCGGCTCGTAGCCGTGCCCGGTGAGCCATCCGATCAGGTGGCCCTTGAGCTCGAGGCCGGCGTGATCACAACCGAGATGCACCCTCATGGCCGCCATCCTCTCAGTAGAGCCTTTCAGAAGTGATGCAGGCGGCGCGCTGCCTCGGCGACCGAGCCGCTCATCGAGGGATAGACGGTGAACGCCTGGGCGAGCTGGTCGGCGGTGATCGACTCGGCCACCGCCAACGAGACGGGATGGATCAGCTCGCTGGCGCGCGGACCCACCACGACTCCGCCCACGACGATGCCCGTGCCCGGGCGGCAGAACAGCTTCACGAAACCGTCCTGGACGCCCTGCATCTTCGCGCGCGGGTTGCCGCTCAGCGGCAGCATCACCGTCTCGGCCTGGATCTCGCCGGCGTCGATGGCGCGCTGGGACCAGCCGACGGTCGCGATCTCGGGTGCGGTGAAGACGTTCGACGACACCCGCTTGAGGTCGAGCGGCGCGACCGCGTCGCCGAGGAAGTGCCACATCGCGATCCGGCCCTGCATGGCCGCGACCGAGGCGAGCATGAGGACGCCGGTGCAGTCGCCGGCGGAGTACACGCCGCGCGCCGACGTACGCGACACCCGGTCGACCTCCACGAAGCCACCGTCGTCGGTGGTGACGCCCGCCGTGTCGAGGCCGAGGCCCTCCGTGTTGGGGACCGACCCGAGCGCCAGGATGCAGTGCGAGCCCTGCACCTCCCTGCCGTCGGACAGGGTCACCGTGACGACATCTCCCGATCGGCTGACCGAAGCCATTCGCGACCGGGAGAGCACGTTCATGCCGCGGCGCTTGAGCACGTCCTCGAGCACCTCGGCGGCCTCGGCGTCCTCGCCGGGGAGGACGCGGTCGCGCGAGGACACCAGGGTCACCGGGATGCCGAGGGCGAGGTAGGCGCTGGCGAACTCGGCCCCGGTCACACCGGAACCGACGACGATCATCGAGTCGGGGGTTTCTGCGAGGTCGTAGACCTGCTCCCAGGTCAGGATCCGCTCCCCGTCGGGCACCGCGCTGGGGACCGTCCGCGGGGCGGCACCGGTCGCGATCAGGACCGCGTCGGCCGGGCAGGTCTCTCCGGCGCCGTCGGCATCGGTCGCGATCACGCTGCCCGGCCCGTCGAGGCGGCCTCGGCCGCGGATGACGCGGACCCCCTCGCGCGCCAGCCGCTTCTCGATGTCGGCGGACTGGGCAAGTGCGAGGCTCTTCACCCGCTCGTTGACCCGGCGGAGGTCGACCGAGGGCGCGTCGCTGAGGATCCCCAGCTCGCCCGCGCCGGCGAAGTCGGTCATCACCTCGGCGGTCGCGATCAGGGTCTTGCTCGGCACGCAGTCGGTGAGCACGGCGGAGCCGCCCAGGCCGTCGCTGTCGACGACGGTCACCTCGGCGCCGAGCTGCGCGGCGACGAGTGCCGACTCGTAGCCGCCCGGACCGCCTCCGATGATCACCACGCGAGACATGCGCGCCATTGTTGCAGTCCGAATGCCGGGTCAGGACCATCGACCTCGCGAGGTAGCACCGGCCGAACGGGGGCGTCCCGATCAGCGGTCTTCGATCACTGCGGACCCTTCGCCGGGTTGTCGACGAATCCGGGCGGAATGTCTTCGCCCGAGGCAGACCCGTTCTGGTTGCTCGAACCGCCGACCTTCTCGCCGACCTTGTGAGCCGCAGCCGTCGCGGTCTCTGCGATCCGGTGACTCACCTCGGGAGCCTTCTGGGCCGCGACGTCCTGGGCGTGCGAGACGGCGTCCTGCACCTTCGGGTTGTTCCAGACGCCCTGCGCGCCCGACTTGATCTGCTCGTACCGGTGACGACCGGCCCTGGCACCGAGCACGTAGCCGACACCGACACCGGCGATGAATGAGAGCTTCGACATCTTTCGACCCCTTCTTTCCGTGGTCGGTGCCCGGATGCGCGCAGATCAAACAGGGGCGGCCACGACGACCACGATCAGTTGCTCAGAGGTTGATCATGTGACCGGCGATGCCCTCGATGGCTTCCTTCATCGCCTCCGACAGGGTCGGGTGCGCGAAGACGTTGCGGGCGACCTCGTCGGCCGTGAGGTCCCACTGCTGCGCGAGCGTGAGCGCCGGGAGCAGCTCGGTGACCTCGGGGCCGATCATGTGCGCGCCGAGGATCTCGTTGTGCTCGGCGTCGGCGACGATCTTCACGAAGCCGACGCCCTCGGCCATGCCGCGGGCCTTGCCGTTGGCCGAGAACGGGAACGACGAGGTCTTGACGTCGTAGCCCTTGTCCTTGGCCTGCTGCTCGGAGTAGCCGAACGAGGCGATCTGCGGCTGGCAGAACGTCGCCCGCGGGATCATGTCGAAGTTGATCTCCATGGTCTCCGCGTCGGCGATCGTCTCCGCCGCGACCACGCCCATCGCCTCGGCCGTGTGGGCGAGCATCAGCTTGCCGGTGCAGTCACCGATGGCGTAGACGCCGTCGACGTTGGTCCGGCCGCGGGCGTCGACCGCGATCGCGCCACGGTCGGTCAGCTCGACGCCGGCGGCGTCCAGGCCGAAGCCCTCGACCCGCGGCGCGAAGCCGAACGCGGCCAGGAACCTGTCGGCCTCGAGCACGTTCTCGTCGCCGCCGTCGGCGGGTCCCACGGTGACCTTCACACCGGAACCGGTGTCCTCGACGTTCTTGACCGCGGTCGACAGGTGCACGTCGACGCCGAGCTTCTTGTACTGGCGCGCGAGCTCCTTGGAGACGTCGGCGTCCTCCGTGGGGACCATCCGGTCGAGGTACTCCACGATGGTGACCTCGACGCCGAAGTTCTTCAGCACGTAGGCGAACTCGACTCCGATCGCGCCGGAGCCGCCGATGATGATCGAGGACGGCAGCTGGTCGGTGAGGATCTGCTCCTCGTAGGTCACGACGTTGTCGCTGAGCTCGACGCCCGGCACCAGCCGCACGGCGGCACCGGTGGCGATGATCAGGTTGTCGAAGTCGTAGGACGTCGTCTGGCCGTCCTTCTCCACGTCGATCGCCTTCGGCCCGGTGAGCGTGCCCCAGCCGTCGATCTCGGTGATCTTGTTCTTCTTCATCAAGTAGTGCACGCCCTTGGCGCTGGCCTCGGCGACGCTCCGGCTGCGCTTGTGCGTCACCCCGAAGTCCATCGTCGCGTCACCGGAGATGCCGAAGGTGTCCTTCTCCTTGGTGATGATGTGCGCGATCTCGGCGTTGCGCAGCAGCGCCTTCGACGGGATGCAGCCGACGTTGAGGCAGACACCTCCCCAGTACTTCTCCTCCACCACGGCGACGGACTTGCCGAGCTGGGCGGCGCGGATGGCAGCGACGTAGCCACCGGGGCCGGCGCCGAGGACGAGGACATCGAAGTGGGTCACGGGGCCGAGCCTACTAACCTGAGCCCGTGCCGACTTATGCCGCCTACGGGACGAACCTCGACCCGGGCCGCATGAGCGAGCGGTGCCCGCACTCCCCGCTCCAGACGACCGGATGGCTCACCGGCTGGCGGCTGACCTTCGGGGGCGAGGAGCACGGGTGGGACGGCGCGCTCGCGACGATCGTCCAGGACCCGCTCGAGCAGGTCTTCGTCGCGCTCTACGACGTGAGCCCGCAGGACGAGCCGCTGCTCGACGAGTGGGAGTCCGCCGACTCCGGTCTCTACCGGAAGACCAAGGTGCGGGTCGCCACCCTGGCCGGCTCGATCGTCGCCTGGACCTACGTCCTCGACGCCTACGAGGGCGGGCTGCCCTCGGCGTCGTACCTCGGCGTGCTCGCCAACGCCGCCGAGGCCGCCGACGCTCCGGACGACTACGTCGCCGCGCTCCGGCGCCGACCCTGCCGCTCCACCGGCTTGTAACCCGCTCCCCCTCGGGCTCGTTGCTCCCTACGTGCCCCCACTCACCCGCCTGCTCGTCGCGTCCGCCTGCGCTGCCGTCGCGGTCACCGCGTTCGTCGAACCGACCTCCAGCGCCCCCGCTGCACCCTCCGCCGCCACCACGACGGTCGACCTCGCCCCGGCGCCGGGCGCGCGGGCCGCCGCCCCTCCCGGGCTGCGGGACGTGATGTGGGTCGGCAACAACTGGGACGGCACCGCCAGCATCGTGGACGCCCGCTCGTTCCAGGTGCTCAAGCGCGGCGTCAACCTGATCCCCGACCAGGCCCAGGAGCTCGGGGACATCCAGCTGAACCCGGTCAAGCTGGCGCTCTTCCTCGCGATCCGCGTCGGCCCGGGCGAGGGCCACGACCAGTTCGTCGACGACATGTTCACCACCCGCGACGGCCGCTACCTCGCGGTGTCGCGGCCCAGCTTTGCCGACGTGGTCTGGATCGACATCCGGCGGGCCACCCTGGGCCTGCCCGGTGCGATCGTGCGCGAGCAGCAGATGGACGGCTTCCGCACCGACCACATGGCGATCTCCCGCGACGGCCTGCGCCTGCTGGTCTCCGACTCCACCGCGAAGCAGGTCATCGAGTACGCCATGGTCGACCAGCCGCTGGCCGACGGGACGTCGGTCAAGATGGGCGACCGGCTGCGCACCTTCCCGACCGGGGAGACCCCGCACGAGAGCAACTACACCCGCGGCGGCAAGCGGATCTTCCACGCCTCGATCGGCAAGGTCTACACGCCCGGTGACGGCACCGAGGCGCTGGACGCGCTGCTCGACCAGCTGACCGATCCGGTCAAGGGCGACCGGTGGTTCCAGATCGTGCGCGTCTCCGACTTCGAGATCCTCCAGCGTTGGGACATCGGCCACGAGCTCGAGGAAGCCGGCTTCCCCCACATGAGCAGCGCGGTGCGCCCGATGGCGATCGTGCCCGGCGCCCGCTACCTCTACTTCCAGGTCTCCTTCCTCCACGGCTACGTCAAGTTCGACACCCTGGCCCGCGACATCAACGAGACGACCGACTACACGCTCGCGGGCGAGCCCGAGCCGGCCACCGGCCGGGTGCTCGGCGTCGTCCGGCTGCAGAACCGGGTGCCGGACATGCCCCGCGACCTCTACGTCAACGACTCCGCCCACCACGGCCTGTCGATCGACCGGACCGGCGAGACCCTGTGCGTGGCGGGCACGATGGACGACTACGCCGCGCTCGTCGACGCCGCCAGCGGAGACGCGAAGTACTTCGACGAGGCCTCGACCGGCCATCCCTACGAGAAGCCGTACTGGACCACCGAGGGCCTCCGCAACACCTGCTGGATCTCGCTGAGCGGCAGCGACTCGGTGGCCGTGCTGGACACCCAGACCGGCAAGGAGCTCGCCTTCCGCGCCGTCGGCAACCATCCGCAGCGGGTCCGGCACGGTTACGTCGAGGAGTCGCTGGTCGGCCAGTGGTGACGGCCGCTGGTTGAGGTGCGAGCGAAGCGAGCCTCGAAACCACCGGCCCATTACGCTCTCGTCTCGTGACCGACCAGCCTTCGCCGTACGACCTCGCCCAGCAGGCGGCTTCCCGCCTCGCCGAACTCACCGGCACCGCCCGGCACGACATCGCGCTGGTGCTCGGCTCCGGCTGGCTGCCCGCCGCCGAGATGCTCGGCGAGACCGCGGCCGAGATCGACGTCACCGAGCTGCCCGGCTTCAGTGCGGCGGCCGTGGCGGGCCACTCCGGGAAGATCCGGTCGGTCGTCTCGTCCAGCACCGAGGGCGACCGGCGCCTGCTCGTCTTCCTCAGCCGGACGCACTACTACGAGGGGCGCGGTGTGGCCGCCGTCGTCCACGGTGTCCGTACGGCGGCCGCGGCCGGCTGCCGCGCGATCGTGCTCACCAACGGGTGCGGGGGCCTCAAGGAGACCTGGACGCCCGGCACCCCGGTGCTGATCAGCGACCACATCAACCTGACCGGCACGTCGCCGATCGTCGGGGCGAACTTCGTCGACCTCACCGACCTCTACTCGTCCCGGCTCCGGGAGATGTGCCGCGAGGTCGACCCGAGCCTCGACGAGGGCGTCTACTGCCAGTTCCCCGGCCCCCACTACGAGACGCCGGCCGAGATCGGCATGGTGCGCGCGATCGGCGGACACCTCGCCGGCATGAGCACCACGCTCGAGGCGATCGCGGCCCGCGAGGCCGGGATGGAGATCCTCGGCATCAGCCTGGTGACCAACCTGGCGGCCGGCATGTCCGGCCAGCCCCTCGACCATGCCGAGGTGCTGGAGGCCGGCCGCGACGCGGCCTCCCGGATGGGCGAGCTGCTCAGTCGGATCGTGCCCCGGATCTGACGAACCGACGGCCGACCCGCTCGAGGAGATCGGACAGCTCGGGTGGGCCTTCGACCGTGAAGGCGCAGTCGAGGTTCGCGAGCACCATGACCGGCCAGTCGAGGGTGTCGGTGTTGAGCGTCATCCGGCACTCGCCGTCGGTGATCGGCTCGACCGATCCCCAGTGACCCATCAGCGCCTCGACCTCGCCCGCGGGAGCCTCCATCCGGACCCGCACCTGGTGTCGCTGTGGCTGCGACCGCAGTCCGGCGCGCACGAACTCGACGGCGTCCCCTCCGGGCAGCTCTCGCGGACGGAACCGCTGCCCGGTGAGCTGCGGGGTCCCGCCGACCCGGTCGATCCGGAACGTCCGCCAGTCCTGCCGGGAGCGGTCGTAGGCGACGAGGTACCACCGCCGGCCGAGGTTGACCAGCCGGTGCGGCTCCACCCGCCGGCCGGTCGCGGTGCCGTCGGCGGCGGTGTAGTCGAAGGTCACTGCCTCGTCGTCGCGACACGCCTGGGCGATGGTCGTCAGGACGGCGGCGTCGAGGACGGGGCCGCCCGACCACGGCGTCGCGTCGGTCTGCGTCTTGAGCGCGTCCATCCGGCGGCGCAGCCGCGGCGGCATCAGCGCGATCACCTTGGTCAACGCCTGGACGGACGTCTCTTCCATGCCTCCCACGTTGCCGCCGGCCGCCGATCGCAGCCCGACCGCGATCGCCACCGCCTCCTCGTCCTCGAGCAGGAGCGGCGGGAGGTTCGACCCTGCTCGGAGCTGGTAGCCGCCGGCGACCCCGCGGACCGCGTCGACGTCGTAGCCGAGATCGCGGAGCCGGTCCACGTCGCGGCGCAGCGTGCGGGCGCTCACCTCGAGCCGCTCGGCCAGCTCCCCGCCGGACCAGTAGCGATGGGTCTGCAACAGGGACAGCAGCCGCAGCATCCGCGCACTCGTGCTCATGTCGGCCACCTTGATTTCTAAAGCGGTCAGAACCTGACCGCATTACTCCCTAGCGTAGTGGTCATGACCCACCACAACCAGAAGAAGCAGCCGGTGATCCGCACCGTCGGGCTCACCCGCCACTACACGCGCAACAAGCAGACGATCGAGGCCGTCCGCGGGCTCGACCTGGAGATCGCGCCCGGGGAGCTGGTCGCCTTCCTCGGTCCCAACGGCGCCGGGAAGTCCACGACCCTGCGGATGCTCACCACGCTGATCTCACCGACGGCGGGCACCGCCGAGGTCGCCGGCTTCGACGTCACCCGCGACCGGGCCGCGGTCCGGCGCTCGATCGGCTACGTGGGGCAGGGCGACGCCGCCGGCCACCAGTACCGCGGCCGCGACGAGCTGGTCAGCCAGGCCCGTTCGCACGGCCTCTCCCGCCGCGACGCGCGGGCGCGCACCGAGGAGCTGCTCGACGCGTTCGGCCTCGCCGAGCACGCGGACCGGCCGGTCTCCCAGCTCTCGGGCGGCCAGCGGCGGCGCCTCGACGTGGCGATCGGGCTGGTCCAGGAGCCGGCGATCCTCTTCCTCGACGAGCCCTCGACCGGGCTCGACCCGCAGAACCGGGTCAACCTGCAGGAGCAGGTACGCCGGCTCAACGCCGAGCTCGGAACCACGATCGTGCTCACGACCCACTACCTGGAGGAGGCCGACGCCCTCGCAGGTCGCGTGATCGTCATCGACCACGGCCGAGTGATCGCCGACGACACCGCGGCCGCCCTGAAGTCGGCGCTCGGCGACCTGGTCTCGCTGGAGTTCGCAACCCCCGCCGCCGCCATGGCCGGTGCCCAGCACGCCGACCGGATCCCCGGCGCGCAGGTCACGGTCAGCGGCGCGACGGTCAGCGTCCGCGCCGCCTTCGGCCGCGACGCGGCTCCGGGGCTGGTCGCGGGTCTGGCCGCCGCGGGAACCCCCGCGACCCGGCTGGAGGTCGTCGGACCGACCCTCGACGACGTCTTCCTCAACCTCACCGGCCGCAGCCTGCGTGAGTCGTCCGACAAGAGCGAAGGAGCAGCAGCATGACCATCGAGATCACCCAGTTCCGGGACGTCGCCGTGCCTGCCGAGGCGGTCCGTCGCTCGCCCGTCGCGGTCGCACCGGTCGGGATCGTGGCCGACATCGGCAACGTGTTCGTCCGCGAGCTGATGCCGGTGCTCCGCAACCCGGCCTCCGTCCTGTTCGCCATGGTCCAGCCCTTGGTGTTCCTCGCGCTGTTCGCGCCGCTGCTTCCCGAGACCACCACGGGTTCGGCCTTGCAGTGGTTCGTGCCGGGGATCGTGTCGATGACCGCGCTGATGAGCGCCTCGTTCACCGGCGCCAACCTCAGCGAGGAGATCGTGAGCGGCTCCTTCGAGCGGCTGCTCGTGTCGCCGGTCCGCCGCTCGGCGCTGCTCATCGGGAAGTCGCTGCGGGAGATGGTGCCGCTGGTCCTGCAGACCGTGGTGATCGTGGTCGCGGTGGCGCCGTTCGCGTTCGACGTCCACCTCGCCGGGATCCTCAGCGGAATCGTCGTGCTGGTGCCGTTCAGCGTCGGGCTCGGCGCGCTGAGCCTGGCGCTCGCCGTGGCCGCGAAGGATCAGGCGTGGGTGTTCTGGACCGTGCAGCAGACGGCGATCTTCCCGCTCCTCCTGCTGGCCGGCGTCCTGCTGCCGCTCGACGGTGCCCCGGGCTGGCTGCAGACCGCGGCCGACCTCAACCCGCTGCGCTACATCGTCGAGGCCGAGCGCGTCCTCTTCGCCGGCGAGTGGCCGATGGACACGATCGCGGCGGGCTGCGCCGGGTCGCTGGTCGTCGGTGCGCTGGGGCTGTGGGTCGGCGTCCGGGCGATGAACCGCGCCAGCTGATCCACCCCTGTGGCTAACGGGGCTGGCTCATCGGGGCTGGCTATCGGGGCTGGCTATCGGGGCTGGGGCAACGGGCCGAAGAGCCGGTTGCACCCAGCCCCGGCGCAGTGCGACAGCACCTTCGTGCGGTGGGTCAGCGCGCGCCGGACGGCACGGTAGCCGGGATCCCGGAACAGGTTGCGCAGCGCATCCGGGTCGCGTTCCCGGTCGAACAGGATCCCGATGCCGGTGTGGCCCGCCCGATAGGCGAACAGGTAGCGGGACGTGGTCACGCCGCGGTAGCGCCACCCCGGCGTCGCGTCGGCGATCCCATCGCCGGTCTGGACGAGGATCGTGTCGCGGGCCGCCGGTCGGCCGTCGTCGCGGAGCCGGTCGATGCTGAGGCCGTCGATCGGGTGGCCGGGCGTCGCGCCGGACCAGTCCACGAAGCTCGCCACGAGGTCGAGCAGGGTGACCGGGGTGTCGTCGACGGTGCCGCGCTCGAAGCCCGGGCCGCGGATCACGAGCGGCACGCCGAGGACCTCGTCGAAGAGGTAGTTCTTCGACTTCAGCCGGTGCTCTCCGAGTCCGTAGCCGTTGTCGGAGGTGAAGACGAGGTAGGTGTGGTCGAGCTCGCCGAGCCGGTCCAGCTTCGCGACCGTCGCGGCCACCGCGTCGTCCACCGACCGCAGCGACCGGATCCGCGCCCGGAAGAGCGTCGCCATCCGGGCCGGCCGCACCATCGGGCCCCGCAGGTCGCGCGGCAGGTCGGCGACCCGCTTCTCGTTGAAAGCCGGGGAGTCGAACGACGGCGGTCGCGCGTGGCGGTAGGTGCCGTCGTACTTCTTCTCCCAGTCCGGCACCCACGGACGATTGATCGTCACGTGCGGTGCCACGTGGTTGATGATCGTGAAGAACGGTGCCGCCCCGTCCGCGAACCTGTCGAACGTGTCGTTGGTCCGTTCGGTCATGGTCCGCGTGACGTACTGGTTGTGGACCCGGTCACCGTTGAAGAATCGCGCCCGGTGGTAGGAGTAGATGCCGCTCATCTGGGCGTCCCAGAAGGTCCACCCGGCGGGCTCGTGCCGTGGTCGCAGGCGCTCGTAGCCGTTCAGGAACTTGCCGTGGTACGACGTCCGATAGCCCGCCGCCTGCAGCCAGCGACCGACGTTCACGTCCATGTGGCGCAGTCGCTTGGCGCCGCCCCAGCGGCCGTTGTTGTTCCGGACGCCGTTGCTCTGGGCGTACTGCCCGGACACCAGCTCCGCCCGCGCGGGACAGCACATCGGGTGCGGCGAGATCGCGTTGGTGAACGTGACGCCCTGGTTGACGAGCAACCGGCGCGTCTTGGGAAGGTAGCGCAGCTCGTCCCGGCGCATGTCGTCGGTGAGGATCAGCACGACGTTCGGTCGGCGAGGAGCAGCCGCCGCCTCCACGGCGTCGCCGGGCGCCGACGAGCTGGGGACCCGCGCGCCGGCGAGCGCGCTGGTGACGACCGCGACGACCACGAGGGTCGCCGCGATGACCACACCCCGAGTGCGCCCCACGCGTGTCCGTCTCACGCGTAGAAAGTTAGCCGACGCCCCCACCAGGCCCGGTGCGTTCACGGGAATCGCTGCATCACTGCACCGAGCCGGCCGCCAGCCGGTCGCGCAGCCCCCGCTCGCAGCCGCGCATCATCCGATGGTGGTTCCACCGCAGCAGCGGGCGGACGACGTACGACGACACGGCGAGCGCGCCGGTCACCGCGACGTCCTGGGCGAAGTCGGTGCGGGTGCCGCCGTCGACCGGTGCCAACGTCCAGCGCACCCAGCCGTCGAGGTCACCGCTGACCGCGACCTCGAGCACCGGCGCCTCCCGCGAGACCGCCTCGAGCACCAGGTCGAGGGTGTAGGGCAGCGCCGAGCGACACAGCACCCGGGCGGTGTCCGGGCCGAGCCGGGCCACAGCCCGCACCTGCGGCCACCACTCGGGGTAGCGCTCCAGATCGAGGACCGTCTCGGCGACGTCCGCGACCGGCGCCGCGGTCACCCACGACGCGGAGAAGGAGTACGACGCCCGCACGGGCCCATGATGTCGCAGCGCCGCTGGTTGAGGTGGGGCGCAGCGAGCCTCGAAACCAAGGCCCTCAGCAGGCAGGGTTGACGCTCTTGGTGAGCGCGTTCCCGATGGGGGGCCGCTTGCCCCGCTTCAGGTCGTAGCCACGCACCCAGTCGATGAGGACGAACGACTTCTTCATCTCGGTGTCAGGCGGGCCGGCCATCCGCATCCGCAGTGTCATCGGCACCTTGGGAATCGCCGCCGCGGCCGCGAGCGACGCCACCGCCCGCCCGTTGATGAACCAGGTGATCCGGGTGGCGTTGACCTGGACGGCGTAGAGCCGCGCGTCGTTCTCGGTGCGGGGGACGTTGTAGGTCCTGCGCCAACGCGACGGACCGGCGTCGACGCCGATCTGGATGCTGGAGCCGCCGACGTCGGCGCGGGCCACGGTGATCACGGGAGCGGTGCACGGGTCGATCGACGGGTCGTCCGGCACGAGCTCGACGACGAAGGCGTAGTGCTTGCCGCCGGGTTCGTCGAAGGGGGCGTACTGCTTCAGGCGGATCCGCTCCTTGAGCTCCCACCGGCCGCGCTGCAACGGCTTGTCGTGCAGCGTCAGCGTGGTGGTGCCGAAGTCGTGGGCCCCTTCATACCGCTCGCCGCTGTGGAACTCCACGCCGCCGCCGGTCTTCACGGCACGCCCGGTGCCGTCGCTGTGGTCGGTCCAGCCGCCGCCTCGGATGTCGGCGCCACGGTAGGGCCGGCTGTCGAGCGACTCGCCGTACTCCCACGCGAAGTCCCACTGCGGGCCGCCCCAGCCGTACTGCTGGGCGGCCGTGGCGCTCTGGGTCGCGCGGGCGGTGCCCGACGGCGCCTCGGCGGTGCCCGGCGCGAGGGTGGCCGGGCCGACGACGAGTGCGCTCGCCAGCGCGGCCAGGCGGAGTGCGAATCCGGTCGTAGGCATCAGCCGTCGCCTCGCTGCTTGGCCGTCGTGGTCGTCAGTCGCTCCGGCGCGGCGGTGTAGACGCCGTCCTTGCTCACCGTGTAGATGGCGTACTTGTAGGTCAAGGACGTCACCGTGCTGTCGGTGTAGGACGTGGAACCGCCGGGGATGGTGGCGAGGATCTGGCCCGGGTTGCCCGCGCTCGGCGGGGGTGCTCCCGCGCCCGCGGTGCGCGCGATGACGATCCGGTGCCGCTCGGGGTCCACCGGGGCGAGGTCCCAGTTGAGCGTCACCGAGCTCGACGTCGAGGTCCAGCTGGCGTTCCGGACGGGGTCCGGCCGGCGGACCACGTTCAGGTAGAACGGCAGGGACGGCATCCACCCGACCTGGTCGCCGCCCTTGGTCCAGTTCTCCATCCGCACCCGGTAGACCTCCGGTGTCGACCCGGGCGTGCGGCGGACGTCGCTGCCGAAGTCGAGCCAGCCGCTATCACGGACTGTCGCCGTCCTGACGTCGGTCCACGCGTCGCCGCTGCGGACCTGCAGCGTCACCAGGCGTCCCTCCAGGACCGGCTTCGACGGCTTGCCGAACCGGTCGTGGTCTGCCGTGTCGGCGGCGATCCGGAAACTCTCACCCGCCACGGCGAACCCGCGCGGCAGCGGCACGTCGGCCGGGCTCTGCTCGATCAGGGAGACATCGACGTCTTGGTGCACGGTCTTGAACTGATGGATCTCGGTCGCACCCTTCGCGCTGGCGACGCGGTAGTAGCACCCGTTCATCGCCGGCGCGGGGAACACGAACTCGAACGTGCCGTTGGCCTTGGTCAGCATGGTGAAGTTCCTGCCGGTGCGGGGGTCGGTCACCGTGCCCCAGGCCGCGCCGGGCCGGTCTCGCCGCTCGAGGTGGATCCGCTGGACGCCGCTGCCCATGTCACCGGAGAAGGTGATCTGCTGACCGCCGAAGGTGTTGGCACCCGGCCGCACCGTCAGCGGGTGGGGACCCGCGGCTTCCGTGGTGCTCGGCAGGACGAACAATGCCACGACCACAGCGGCCACCGGCAGCCAACAAGCGACCGTGGCCAGAACCCCACGTCCCGACATCATTCTCACCACGTCAACAATCTAGGTCGCGATCCTGGATCCCGCAGCCCTTCCACTGAAAACTTGACCACCTCGTCGGAGGGGACGGCGCTACGGTGCCGTCCATGACCACGCCCGACATCGACGTCCTCCTCACCCGCGCACGCGCCTGGATGGCCGAGGACCCCGACGAGCACACCCGGGCGGAGCTCGGCGGGCTCGTTGCGGAGATCGAGAACGGCGCGCCGGCGGACGCCGTCTCCGATCTCGCCGACCGGTTCCGCGGCACGCTCGAGTTCGGCACCGCCGGACTGCGCGGGGCGCTCGGCGCCGGGCCGAACCGCATGAACCGGATCGTGGTGATCCGGGCCGCGGCCGGCCTCGCGGCGTACCTCCGCGACAACGGTGCCACCGCCGGCAGCCCGGTGGTGATCGGCTACGACGCCCGCCACAACTCCGACGTGTTCGCGCAGGACACCGCCGAGGTGATGAGCGGGGCAGGGATGACCCCGTTGCTGCTCCCCCGGCCACTGCCGACGCCGCTGCTCGCCTTCGCGATCCGCGAGCTCGGTTGCGTCGCCGGCATCATGGTCACCGCCAGCCACAACCCACCGCAGGACAACGGCTACAAGGTCTACCTCGGCGACGGGAGCCAGATCGTGCCGCCGGCCGATGCCGAGATCGCGGCCCGGATCGCGGCCATCGGCAGCCTGGCCTCGGTGCCGCGCGACCCGATCGGCTCCGCCGGCGGCCGCGTGCTCGACGAGGGGATCATCGACTCCTACCTCGACACGGTGGCCGGTCTTGCCGCCGACGGTCCCCGGGACCTCGACGTCGTCTACACGCCGCTGCACGGCGTCGGCGGCACGTCGGTGGCGCAGGTGCTCGAGACCGCGGGCTTCTCCACGCCGCAGGTGGTCGAGGCGCAGGAACACCCCGACGCGGACTTCCCGACGGTCTCCTTCCCCAACCCGGAGGAGCCGGGCGCGATGGACCTCGCGCTCGCGCTCGCAGAGCGGTCCGGTGCCGACATCGTGGTCGCCAACGACCCCGACGCCGACCGCTGCGCCGCCGCCGTCCCGGGCCGGGACGGCTGGCGGATGCTGCGCGGTGACGAGGTCGGGGCGCTGCTGGCGGCGCACCTGCTGCGGCGCGGCAAGAAGGGCACCTACGCGACGTCCATCGTGTCGTCCTCGCTGCTCGGCAAGCAGGCCGCAGCCGCCGGCCAGGCGTACGTCGAGACCCTCACCGGCTTCAAGTGGATCGGCCGGCTGCCCGGGCTCGCGTTCGGCTACGAGGAGGCGCTCGGCTACTGCGTCGACCCTGAGCACGTGGCCGACAAGGACGGCGTCTCCGCCCTGCTGCTGCTCTGCGAGCTGGCCGCGGAGGCCAAGGCCGACGGCCGCCACCTCGACGACCTGCTCGACGACATCGCCGTCGAGCACGGCCTGCACGCCACCGACCAGATCTCGGTGCGGGTCACCGACCTCGCCGAGATCGGCGCCGCGATGGCCCGGCTCCGGGAGGCGCCGCCGGCCAGCCTCGGCGGGCTGGCGGTCGAGCGGGCCGAGGACCTGAGCGCCGGCGTCGCCGACCTGCCGCCGACCGACGGTCTCCGCTACTACCTGGCCGACGGCGCGCGCGTGATCGTCCGGCCGAGCGGCACCGAGCCGAAGATCAAGTGCTACCTCGAGGTCGTGGTCCCGGTGGCGGGCGGCGACGTCACCGCTGCCCGGACGGCAGCGGCCGCGACGCTGGCCACGATGAAGGCCGACATCGCCGCGGCAGCAGGGATCTAGGCCGAATCCCAGGAAGGTTCCCGGCCCAGTCGGGACGCCCGCCCCTGTCGGCTAGGGACACCGGATGCGTAGGTTCGCGCGCACCACCTCGGGCGACCGCAACCTGCAGGAGCACCCATGCCCGCCATCCGCACCACGATTGGTCTTGGTCTTCTGGCACTCCTCCTGTCGTCGTGCAGCGACGACCAGGACCACGCGTCCGACAAGTCGGAGCCCGCCACGCCGGGCTCGGCGGTGGTGGAGACGACGACCGCCCCGACGGACAGCATCGGCGGGACGTTCGATGTCGGGGACGACCGACACCTCTATCTCGAGTGCTACGGATCGGGCAGCCCCACGATCCTGTTCGAGGCAGGCGGAGGGGACAACTCGGGCACTTGGCCCTTCGAGGCGCTCCTCGAGCCGTTGCAGCAGCAGACCCGCACCTGCGCGTACGACCGGGCTGGAACCGGGGCCAGCTCGCCGCCTCCGAACCGGCCGCGGACGATGAAGGACATCAATAGCGACCTGGATGCGCTCCTCGATGCGGCGGGGATCACGGATGACCTGCTCCTCGTCGGCAGCTCGTTCGGCGGTCAGGTCGTGCTCGACTGGGCACTGCACCACCCGGAGCGCACCGCGGGCCTGGTCCTCCTG
This sequence comes from uncultured Actinomycetota bacterium, assembly GCA_963766035.1. Lineage (GTDB taxonomy): Bacteria > Actinomycetota > Actinomycetes > Propionibacteriales > Nocardioidaceae > Nocardioides. Next base: position 179,405 of record CAVXYP010000010.1, read on the forward strand.
GATGCTGACTGGCCGACGGGCGACCTTGCGCGCAACCCGTTCCGTGAGCTGACCAAGAGCCAGCGTCAGGAATTCGAGGCCGAGGACGCCTGGGACTCGGCCAGCAATGTCGAGCACATGGCATTCGCCGACATCGGACGCGAGACCGAGAGCGCCGTGCACCCGTTGCCCGGCATCCCCATCAGGATCCTGACCGCCAGCCTGCTGCCGGACTGCCCCTTCCCGCCCGAGGAGTGCACCCGGATCATCGACGCGTCGGTCGAGCTGCAGGAGCAGTGGCTCCAGCTCAGTCCCACCGCAACCCGACGCGTGGTCGAGTCGGGCCATGTCATGCACCAGGACGTGCCGGACGTCGTGCTCGAAGAGGTGACGAAAGCATTGGGCGAGGCAACCTAGGCCGGGATCGGTCAGACCACCAGGGTGACGACGCTCGCCACCGCGAGCGCGGCCACCAGGCCGATCTCGATGAAGGCGGGCTCGCGCCGTACGTCGGCCGCGAGGGCTGCCTGCTCCTCGGAGTAGAGCTTGATCCCCTGCTGGGTCCGGGCGTCCTCGGCCAGCTTGTGGATCCGGCGCTCGACGATGGCACCGTAGGACAGGTTGGCGATGTCCAGGCCGGTCGCGTCGCCGGACCGGTCGTCGCGGCGGCTCTGCCGGTGGCTGCGGCCGATGCCGGTGCAGGTGTAACGCCGGTCGTCGACGCGCAGCGCGAGGTACTGCCCGATCGCGAGCTGCTCGATCGCGGCGAGGGGCACCCGCACCGTGGTGAACGGGTTGCGGAGCATCAGCCGGTCCCCCTCGACCGCCACCGCGGGCCGGACCAGCATCGCCCAGAAGAGGACGCCCATCAGCGCGATGATCGGGTAGGCCGCCGGGTGGTACGGCGCACTGGACCCGACCACTCCGAGCACCAGTGCGACGGCCACGACCGCCAGTCCGATGCCGCCCATGATCCGGCCGCCCCACGCCGGGAACCGCTCGACCTGCTCATCGACCACCTGGGCCTGCCTCCCGCTCGTCAATCGTTGTCGACCATTGTCCGCGGGCAACCTCGCAACCCTATGCTGGGGGGATGCCAGCCACCGTCTCCACGGAGCATTCTCCGCGGTCGTCCCAGGGGCTCGCGGCGTACGCCGACGTCACGTCGAGCGAAGCTTCGCTGCGTCGCTTCCTCCACGGCCTCCCGGGCGTCGACCAGGTCGGAGCGGAGGCGCGGGCCGCGTCGCTCGGGACCCGCTCGATCAAGACCACGGCGAAGGCGCACGCCCTGGACCTGGCCATCACCATGGTCGACCTCACCACGCTGGAGGGCCAGGACACCCCCGGCAAGGTGCGGGCCCTCGCCAACAAGGCACTGCGGCCCGACCCCGCCGATCCGTCCTGTCCGTCCGTCGCCGCCGTCTGCGTCTACGGTGACATGGTCGCGTCGGTGAAGGAGGTCGTCGGCGATCGGGTCAACGTCGCCGCGGTCGCGACGGCGTTCCCTAGCGGTCGCGCCTCGATGGAGATCAAGCTCGCCGACACCCGCGACGCGGTCGCCGCCGGTGCCGACGAGATCGACATGGTGATCGACCGCGGCGCGTTCCTCGCCGGTCACTACCTGCAGGTCTTCGACGAGATCGTGGCGGTCAAGGAGGCGTGTGGCAGCGCCCACCTGAAGGTGATCTTCGAGACCGGGGAGCTGCAGACCTACGACAACGTCCGCCGCGCGTCGTGGCTCGCCATGCTGGCCGGCAGCGACTTCATCAAGACCTCGACGGGCAAGGTGCAGCCGGCGGCGACGCTGCCGGTGACCCTGGTCATGCTCGAGGCCGTGCGCGACTTCCGCGAGGCCACCGGCGTCCAGATCGGCGTCAAGCCGGCCGGCGGCATCCGTACGTCGAAGGACGCCATCAAGTACCTCGTGATGGTGAACGAGGTGGCCGGACCGGACTGGCTCACCCCCGACTGGTTCCGGTTCGGAGCGTCCACCTTGCTCAACGAGCTCCTGATGCAGCGCACCAAGCTCGCCACCGGCCGCTACAGCGGTCCCGACTACTTCACCTTGGACTGATCTTCATGACGACCTTCGAGTACGCACCGGCCCCGGAGTCCCGGGCCATCGTCGACATCAAACCGTCCTACGGGCTCTTCATCGACGGCGACTTCGTCGACGGCCACGGGCACGCCTTCAAGTCGGTCAACCCCGCCACCGAGGAGACCCTCGCCGAGATCGCCGAGGCCGACGAGGCCGACGTGGATCAGGCCGTCAAGGCCGCGCGCCGGGCGTTCCGCACCTGGTCCCGGATGCCGGGACGGGAGCGGGCCAAGTACCTCTACCGGATCGCGCGGATCATCCAGGAGCGCAGCCGCGAGCTCGCGGTCCTGGAGTCGATCGACAACGGCAAGCCGATCAAGGAGAGCCGCGACGTCGACGTACCGATCGTTGCCGCGCACTTCTTCTACCACGCCGGCTGGGCCGACAAGCTGGAGTATGCGGGCTACGGGTCGGACCCGCGGCCGCTCGGCGTCGCCGCACAGGTGATCCCGTGGAACTTCCCCCTCCTGATGCTGGCGTGGAAGATCGCTCCTGCGCTCGCCTGCGGCAACACGGTGGTCCTCAAGCCGGCCGAGACCACGTCGCTCACCGCCCTCCTCTTCGCCGAGATCTGCCAGCAGGCCGACCTGCCGCCGGGCGTCGTCAACATCGTCACCGGCGCCGGTGGCACCGGCCAGGCCCTGGTGGGCCACCCCGACGTCGACAAGGTCGCCTTCACCGGCTCGACCGACGTCGGCAAGGCGATCGCCCGGTCGATCGCCGGCACCGGCAAGAAGGCCACCCTCGAGCTGGGTGGCAAGGCCGCCAACGTGGTCTTCGACGACGCGCCGATCGACCAGGCGGTCGAGGGCATCGTCAGCGGCATCTTCTTCAACCAGGGCCATGTCTGCTGCGCCGGCTCGCGGCTGCTCCTGCAGGAGTCGGTCGCCGACGAGGTGATGGGCAAGCTGAAGCGTCGGATGGGCACGCTGCGGGTCGGCGACCCGCTCGACAAGAACACCGACATCGGCGCCATCAACTCCGCCGAGCAGCTGGCCCGGATCCGCGCGCTCGCCGAGATCGGCGAGGACGAGGGCGCCGAGCGCTGGTCGCCACCGTGCGAGCTCCCGTCGGCGGGCTACTGGTTCCCGCCGACCGTCTTCACCGGCGTGTCGCAGGCGCACCGGATCGCGCGCGAGGAGATCTTCGGACCGGTGCTGTCGGTGCTGACCTTCCGCACGCCGGCCGAGGCCGTCGAGAAGGCCAACAACACGCCGTTCGGCCTCTCCGCCGGCGTCTGGACCGACAAGGGCTCCCGGATCCTGTTCATGGCGGCGAATCTGCGCGCCGGCGTGGTGTGGGCCAACACGTTCAACAAGTTCGACCCGGCCAGCCCGTTCGGCGGCTACAAGGAGTCCGGCTACGGCCGCGAGGGCGGCCGCCAGGGCCTGGCTGCCTACCTGAAGGCTGGTGCCTGATGGCTGCGTCATCAAGGGTCGAGGTCCGCAAGACCTACAAGCTCTACATCGGCGGGGCGTTCCCGCGCTCGGAGTCCGGCCACTCCTACGAGGTCGCCGACAGCAAGGGGAAGTTCGTGGCCAACGCCGCCAAGGCGTCGCGCAAGGACATCCGGGATGCGGTCGTCGCCGCCCGCGCGGCATTCCACGGCTGGAGCGGGCGCACGGCCTACAACCGCGGGCAGGTCCTCTACCGGATCGCCGAGGTCATGGAGGACCGCCGGCCGCAGTTCGTCCAGGCCGTGCAGCAGTCCGAGGGCGGCACCGCCAACCAGGCCGGTCGCCAGGTCGACGAGGCCATCGACCGCCTGGTCTGGTACGCGGGCTGGGCGGACAAGATCGCCCAGGTCGTCGGCAACGCCAACCCGGTCGCGGGGCCGTTCTTCAACCACTCCGCTCCCGAGGCGACCGGAGTGGTCGGGGTCCTTGCCCCCCAGTCGTCGTCGCTGCTCGGGCTGGTGAGCGTGGTCGCGCCGGTGATCGTCACGGGCAACACGGCGGTCGTCGTGTCGTCATACTCCCGGCCGCTGCCGGCGGTGACCTTCGCCGAGGTGCTGGCGACCTCCGACGTGCCGGGCGGGGTGGTCAACCTCCTGACCGGCGACGCGGCGTCGCTCGGCCCCTGGCTGGCGGCGCACATGGACGTCAACGCCATCGACATCGTCGGTCTCGCCGGCGACGACGACGCCACCACGGCGCTCGAGGTAGCGGCGGCCGACAACCTCAAGCGGGTCCGTCGGGCGCCCTCGGCGGAGCCGGACTTCACCATCGCGCCAGCGCTGTCGACGATGACCGACTTCCTCGAGATCAAGACCGTCTGGCACCCGATCGGCGTCTGAGCACGCACGTTCTGACTAGCACATCCAGGGCCTTTAGGTCGTGGATTACCCCGGCGTGGCGTAACACACTGTGGATCGAACCGTTGTCACATGTGATTGCATATGAGACGGTATCGGAACTGATACCGGGCGCTGCTCCTGTCGCCCGACCGGTGAAGAGAAGAAGTTTTCTCGGCCAAATTCGGCCGGCCAATGACGGGGGTCCATGGTGCCTTACTTGCGACAGAAAGTGCGGGTTGCGCGGCCGCTGCGCCTCTCGCTGATCGTTGTGCTGGCGCTCGTCGCCTCGTTGTTCGCCGTCGTCGGCGCGGGAGCCCTCCCCGCCGTAGCAGACGACGGAGACCACGCGGGCGACGAGACGAGCGGACTGAAGCCGGCCCTTCGTGGCCTGGTGGTGACCCAGCCGACCTCACTCAAGACGGTCCCGTACGCCGAGTACGGCTCCCTCCGGATCCCGTGGGCCACGCTCGAGACCAGCCCCGGCAACTTCGACTTCGGGCCGATCGATCGAGTCCTGGTCGACCATCCCGACGTCCAGTTCCGGCTGCGGATCATGGCGGGCATCAACGCCCCGACGTGGGTGAAGAACGCGTCCGGCGGCTGCGTGCAGATCGACCCGGACTCGGTCAACGGCAACTCAGGCTGCACGCCGCGGTTCTGGACCGACGCGTTCCACTACCGCTACAAGAACCTGATGGAAGCGCTGGCGGCGCAGTACGAGACCGACGACCAGGTCGTCGAGGTCACCAACAGCGAGTGCACGACCATCTACTCCGAGCCCTTCATCCTCGGCGGCGACACCGACTCGGTCGACCGGCTGTGGCGGGCCGGCTACACCAAGGAAGGGCACGCAGCCTGCCTGCGCCGCTCGACCGGCATGATGATGACCTTGTTCCCGACCACCCGGATCTCGCTCGCCGGGCACACCCGCTGGCAGTTCGTCAGCCAGGGCCCCGGCGGCCCCGACGACGGCAAGTTCGACGCGTCGTGGGAGGACGAGCGCGCGATGCTCAACGAGCTTTCCGGCAACTACGGCAGCCAGCTGGTCCTCGATGACCATGGGCTCGGGCCGGACGACACGGTGTGCCCGACCCCTGGCCAGTCCCGGTTCACCGCCACCAGCTGGTACTGCTACATGTCCGGGCTCCACAACTCATCCGCGGCGTACGGATGGCAGTTCACCCTGAACGGCGGGTCGATGTCCGAGGCCGCGGACGCCGGCGTCGGCATGGGGGCGTGCTTCTTGGAGTTCGCCGCCTTCCAGGGGCTGGACGAGACGAAGCGCCGCGACATCCACGACGAGCTGCTGGCCAACTGCCAGGACACCGGTGAGCCGCCGCCCTCGACACCGACGGTGTCCAACGAGAGCGCTCCGGAGGTCACCGGCACGCCACAGATCGGACAGACGCTGGCCGTGACGTCGGGCACCTGGGCGCCCGAGCCCGAGTCGGTCGAGTACCAGTGGTTCAGCAACAACAAGCTGCTCTACATCGAGACCGGGCCGACCTACACCGTGCGTCCTGGCGACGCCGGCCACCGGCTGACCGTGCGGGTGACCTCGAGCCATGACGCCTACCTGCCGGGCGAGTGGACCAGCGATCCGATGAAGGTCGGGAAGTTCGACACGCGCACCAAGGCGCGCATGCCGAAGCACCGGACCCACTCCCGGCGACCCGCCATCGTCGTCAACGTGATGTCGGTCGGCGGCACCCCGCACGGCCGGGTGGTGATCACCCGCCACGGGCACCGGGTCGGTTCGGCCAGGCTGCACAACGGCTGGGTCCGTCTCCACGTGCACAAGCTGCACCGGGGTCACCACCGGCTGGTCGCGCACTACAAGGGCGGGCCCGGGATGCGCAAGTCGCGGTCCCATGCCGTGCGGGTGTTCATCAAGCGCTGAGCGGCCGATTGCCGACCCGATTACCCTGGGCCGGTGCCCGCCCGTGTGATCGTGCTCGCCGGACCGTCCGGTGCCGGGAAGTCCCGGCTCGCCGAGCGGCTCGGGCACCGCTTCGGCTGGCCGACCCTGCGTCTCGACGACTTCTACCGCGACGGTGACGAGCCCGACCTGCCGCGGATCGAGGACGGCGCAAATGCGGGCCTGGTCGACTGGGACGACCCCGGCACCTGGCACCGCGACGACGCCGTCGCCGCTCTGCTCGAGCTCTGCGGCACCGGCGCGACCGACGTGCCGATCTACTCGATCTCGGAGAGCCGCCGGACCGGCGCCCAGCGGCTCGACCTCGGCGGCGCCACGGTCTTCTGCGCCGAGGGCATCTTCGCCCCCGACGTCGTGGTCGCCTGTCGCGAGGCGGGGGTGCTCGACGCGGCGTACTGCATCACCCAGCACCGGGCCGTGACGTTCTGGCGCCGGCTCACCCGCGACCTGCGGGAGCACCGCAAGCCACCGTTGGTGCTCGCCCGCCGGGGGCTCGCGCTGGCGCGGTCGCAGCGCGACGTCGTCCGGCGTGCGGTCGAGGTGGGGTGCCGGGTCGCCACCGGCGACAAGGCCTACGACGAGATCCTGGCCGGTCACACGCGCCAGGGGCGGACAGACCAGCGTGGACTGGCCCGCTGACCTCGATCCCCGGTCGTTGCGGCAACCGGACCAGGTCAGCTGCGGCGCCGCCAGCATCATCGCGGCCCGCGCCGTGGTGGACCGGTGGCGCCCGGCCGATCCGGCGGCCGAGATCCACGCGGAGCACCGCCTCCTCACGTCCCTGCACAGCCGCCGCGACCGGATGCAGATGCCGTGGCCCCGACGGTTCGGCACCCCGCCGTGGGCGGCCGCGAACGCGTTGTCCGCACTCACCGGCGAGCGGATCGCGACGGTGATCGCCCGACCCCGTCCCGCCATCGGCTACGACGTGCTCGTGGAGCAGGTCCGCAATCGGCCGGCAGCCGTCTACATCGGGAACAGATGGCTCCCGCGCCACGTCGTCCTCGCCATCGGGTCGGTGCAGAACGGCACCGGCATGCGGGTGTTCGACCCGTCCCGCGGGGCGCTCGTCACGGTCGAACGCGAGCGCTGGGAGCAGCACCGCGTCGGCGTCGCCGGCTGGTCCTACTTCTGGTTCGTCGTCTGAGCGTCAGCAGGCCGTCAGCGGCGGTCGGCGTACCACGGCTTGATGACGTCCATGATCAGCCGGTAGCGCTCGTCGTAGGGCAGGAAGGCGGACTTCATCGCGTTGACGGTCAGCCACTCGACCTTGTCGAGTCCCCACCCGAACGCCTCGCACAGGAGCCGGTGCTCCTCGGTCATCGACGTGCTGCTCATCAGCCGGTTGTCGGTGTTGACCGTCACCCGGAACCGGAGGTCTGCCAGCAGCCCGATCGGATGGTCGGCGATCGAGGCGGCGGCGCCGGTCTGCAGGTTGGACGACGGGCACATCTCGAGCGGGATCCGCTTGTCGCGGACGTACGACGCGAGCAGGCCGAGCTCGGCTTGCACAGTCGTGCCGTCATCCGCCACCTCCTTGACGTGGATGTCGTCGATGATCCGGACGCCGTGGCCGAGCCGGTCGGCGCCGCACCACTGGACGGCCTCCCAGATCGACGGCAGCCCGAACGCCTCGCCCGCGTGGCAGGTCGCGTGGCCGTTCTCCTGGCGGACGTAGTCGAACGCGTCGAGGAACCGGGTCGGCGGGTAGCCCGCCTCGGGCCCGGCGATGTCGAACCCGGCGACGCCCTGGTCGCGGTAGCGGATCGCGAGCTCGGCGATCTCCAGCGACGGCGCGGCCTGCCGCATCGCCGTCAGCAGCTGGCGCACGACGATCCGTCCGCCGCTCGCCTCGACGCCCTGGCGGAAGCCCTCGTCCACGGCCGCGACGACCTGGTCGAGCGACAGCCCCTGCTGGACGTGCAGCTCGGGTGCGTAGCGGATCTCCGCGTAGACGACCCCGTCGGCGGCCAGGTCCTCGGCGCACTCGCGGGCGACCCGGGTGAGCGCAGCCGCGCTCTGCATCACGCCGACCGTGTGCTCGAACGTCTCGAGGTAGCGCACCAGCGAGCCGGAGTCCGCGGCCTCGGCGAACCAGGTGCCGAGCGCGTCGGCATCGGTGGTCGGGAGCTCGTGTCCGCCCTCCGCGGCGAGCTCCACGATGGTCGCCGGCCGGAGCCCGCCGTCGAGGTGGTCGTGCAGCAGGACCTTGGGTGCGGACCTCAGGTCCTCGACCGGTGGCACGCGTGTAGGTTCCATGCCGAGCATTGTTCCACTGGGTCAAGCACCGGTCATCGATGGCATGAAGGAGACAGGGGATGCGGGTCTTCACGACGTTCGAGGAGCTCGAGGCGGCCGCCGGCGACGAGCTCGGGACCAGCGAGTGGGTCACGATCGACCAGCGTCGGGTCAACCTGTTCGCCGACGCGACCGGCGACCACCAGTGGATCCATGTCGACGTCGAGCGCGCGAAGGCGGGCCCGTTCGGGGGCACCATCGCGCACGGCTACATGACCCTGGCCCTCATCCCGTGGCTCGGCAGCCAGGTCTTCAAGCTCGCGACGCCGGGCGCCAAGCTCAACTACGGCATCAACAAGGTGCGCTTCCCAGCCCCCCTCCTGGTCGGGTCCCGCATCCGCGCCCACCTGACGATCACGAGCATGACCGACCTCCCCGCCGGCAAGCAGCTGACGGTGCAGCACACCATCGAGATCGAGGGCCAGGAGAAGCCGGCCTGCGTCGCCGAGACGGTGGTCCTCTTGTTGCCGAATTAGCCGAATCGGTTGAATCGGCCGTGCCGGCCGCTCAACTGACCAGCGCGCCCGTCGAGCCCGGCACCAGCTCCTCGACCAGCGCCTCGGTCTCGGCCTCCAGGTCGGCACCGCGCTCCAGCAGCACGAGCGACATCTCCTTGACGGCAGCGGCGATGCCCGGCCCGCCAGGGCCGTCGTACTCGGCGCGGAGCAGGTCGCGCCACAGCAGCTGCGAGTGCGGCACCAGCCGCAGCCCGGCGCGCGCGGCACCGGCGGCACCGTCCGGGTCGTCGGTCGACAGCTCGGCCAACCGGTGGGCGGCGGACTCGACTGCATCGGCGATCGTGGTGTCCAGCCGGGTGCGCGCGAGCCAGGCGTAGCGACCGCGCTCGCGGCGGTCGAGGAACGGCCCGCGGACCAGCTGGAGCGACCGGCGGATCAGCTCCATCTCGGTCTTGACCGCGGCGCCGCGCGACCGCTGGAGGAGCGTGCAGAACGCGTGCCAGTCGACAGCCGCCTCGTCGGCGAGGAAGAGCCGGCCCTCGTCGTTCTCGCGGAGCAGGTAGCTGCCGTCGGTCGCGTTGCCGAGCCACTCGCGGACCCGCTCGATGGTCGCGTCCCGCACCTCGGGGGTGACGCCGCGCGGCCACACCGACGCGGCCAGCACGCTCGGGTGCACCGGCGCGGTCTGGAGCGCCAGGAAGGTCGCGACCTCGGTCGCGAGGCCCAGCCGGACCTCGTCCATCTGACCCGGCACCCGGACCTCGAGCGGCCCCAGCACGCCGATGCGGACAGCGGCGGAGGCCCAGTGCGCGTCGTCGCCCGGCCGCGGCGCGCGCGGGATCAGGAGGCCGCCGTCGGTGACCGGCGACCGCTGCTCGCGTGCCTTGGCGAACAGCGCGGCGAGCTGCGACGCCGTGCGTTCGGTGAGGCGGACGGCGGTCACCGCGATGTCGAGCAGCGGCAGCGACAGGTGGCCGGACTCGTCGACGGTGAGGTGCCAGCGGGTGCCGGGAAGCTTTCCGACGGCGATCACGCCGAGTCCGCGGTCGCCGGTGCGGATCATCGGCTGCAGCCGCTCGACCAGCTCGTCGTCCGGGACGGCCCCGAGCAGGAGGTACTGCGGCGTCAGGTCCGGCCGCCGGCCGACCCGCCCGGACAGCACGTCGTGACCGCTGCGATCGGGCCGGTCGGTCTCGAGGCTGGAGACCAGCGCGGCCAGGTCGTCGACCACGGCGAAGCTCCCGTCGGCGACGTCGGCCAGCACCGGCGACAGCTGGTAGGAGTGCACCAGCTGGTCGTCGGACCAGGGCGACGTCACCAGCTGCACGGCCAGCGCGGCGACCACCTCACGGGCGACGGCGTCCGCGCCGCTGACCGACGCCGGGCCGCCGACGGCCTCGAGGTCGACGAGGACGTCGGCACCGTCGTCGTCGCGGCCGATGCACACCAGGCCGGGGTACGGCGCGCTGCCGAGCGGTCCCTGGTCGGCCTCGGCGGACTCCCGGTCGAGCCGCCACCGGCGACCGTCCTTGAGCGGGATCCACGGAGCGGGCGGGTTCGGGGCGGCGGGCGCGATCCGGAGCTCGATCTCGTCGTCGTCGACGGTGACCGCGTAGACCGGCGGCAGCGCGATGCCCTCGGCCCCGGCGGTCACGACCAGCCGCCGCAGGGCCCGGTCGACCCGCTCGGCCCGGGCGAGATCGGCGCCGACGAGGAGGGCGACCTCGGTCTCGATGTCGGCCGCGGTCAGGTCAGCGCCTCGGCGGCGACGTCGCTCGCCGGCGATCGCGCCGATCAGGGTCGCCGAGAGGAGTCCGCCGGCGAGCAGGTCGCCGGCGAGTCCGTCGTTCCTCGCCTCGACAGCGTCGACATCCGCGTCGCTGTCACGGTGGTGGTCGACGGCCGGAACCCGATCCCGGTGGTGCCCGCCCCGATCTGCGCTCCCGTGCTGCGCGTTGTCGACCCGATCCGCACCGACCGCGTCGTCGGGGAGCAGCAGCACCCAGCCGGGCTGGATCAGGCGGCCGATGACCAGCTCGCCGCCGTCGGGCTGGGGCAGACCCTTGTTGAGCTCGAAGATCTCCTTCCACCGACGTCCGTCGCCGAGGTGCTCCTCGGCGATGTCCCACAGGTTGTGGTGGTAGCGGCCCTCGGGGGCCTTGACGACCACGATCTTGCGCCCGAGGGCACTGGTGGCAGCTTCGGCGAGCTCCTGCTTGGTCTCGGTGTAGAGGGACGGCGCGACGAAGTCGTGGGGGGCCGGCTGCTGCATCGGGCGGCCCTGCTGGTCGACCGATGTCTCGTGGACGGCGGTGACCGCCTCACGGTGGGCGTGCGGTCCGCCGTCGTCGGCAGACGCCGCGCCGGCGCTGCCGATCAGTGAGGCACCCACCAGCACGGTGCCGACGAGAGCCCGGGCCAGCGCCTGAGAGCGTCCCGAGAGCGGGACCGGTCGGGGCAGGCCGCCACCGCGGACCAGCGACGCTGCCTCGACGACGACGCACACGGCGAACTGCAACCAGGCGAGCCACACGACGACGAGGAGCACCACGACCAGTGCGTCGAACGTCAGCGGCTGGGTGAGGTCGTCGCGCGACGGCACGCCGGTGGGGAGCGGCGGAGCCCCCTGCCACAGCCACAGTCCGACCGGGACACCGACCAGCAGCACAGCCAGCGCGACCAGCGCGCCGAGGACGGCGAACGGTGACGACTTCCTGGCCGCGGCGGCCGGCGAGGCGAAGCGCTCGGGCCCGCGACGGGCGGCATCCGACCGGTCGGTGGCGTTCATGCTCGTGGGGTGTTCATGGCAGGATCTCGGCTTCCGAGGTGGCAGTGGCGTCGATGTCGAACTGGTTGATGCCGATCAGGTTGAGCATCTTGGTGGCGACGGTGTCGTGCGCGGTGACGGTCACGGAGTCGTCGGTGGCGGTCACCACGATGCCTCGGTAGCCGCGCCCGGCGAGCACCTCGCGGGCGCGCTGCTCCGCGGCGGAGCGGTCGATCACCAGGACGTGGTCACGCCGGAGTCGCAGCTCGTCGGTGGCCTGGGCGCCGGCGACCGCGGCGGCTTCGACGTCGTCGGCGAGGGTCATCCGGGCGTTGAGCGCCCCACCGCCGTCGACGACGAGTCCGGCGACGACGACCATGGTGACCGTTATTCCGACCACGAACGCCGTGGCCGACCCGCGCTCGTCGCGGACTCTGTGCCGGATCATCGGACGAACCTCCGGTAGGGATCGAGCCGGACGTGGGACTCGGCCTCGATCGTCACGTGGCCCGGGAGCCCGAGCAGCCCCAGGTCGTCGTACGGCACGTCGCAGCGGACCCGCACCGTGACGGTGCCGTCGGCTCGCCAGTCAGCACTGATCGAGTGCTGGCAGCTGTCGCTGTCGAGGGACGCGGCGATCGTCGAGCTCGCCGCTCGTACGGCGTCGCCGTAGTCGGTCTTGAACGCGGCGGCGCGGGCGGCGTCGCGCGCGGCGGACTGGACGTCACCCTCGACGCTCACATAGCGCCCGCCGGCGACGACGAGCAGCGCGAACGAGAGCAGCAGCGGAGCGAGGATCACGACCTCGACCGCCATCGATCCACGTTCGTCTCGGTGGCCGCGTCTCATGGCGCGCCGTCCTCGAACTCCTCGATCGGGCCCTCGACGGTCTGGGTGACCGTCGGCACGCCGATCGGCACGAGCTCCTGTGCGTGCCCGGTGACCGTCACCCGGATCCGGTTGTCGCCGACCCGGGTCACCGTGATGTGGACGTCCTGGAGAGCGCCGTCGGCGACGGTCTCGGCGTAGTGGTAGCCGGCCTGCCGCGCGCGGCCCGCGTCCTCGTAGACCCGGGCGGACCGGGCTGTTTCACGCGCGACGGCACTCGCCGTCTGGTTGCCGAACCAGACGAGCGCGAACTGCACCGCGAGGAACATGACGAACAGCAGCAAGGGCATGTAGAGCACGAGCTCCACGCTGCTGACGCCCGAGTCGTCGCGGCGGCGCGAGCGCAGCCGAGAGACCATGATCAGATGTCGATGCCCTTGGCTGCCTGGGTGATCTTGCTGCGAATGATCGCGCCGACCCCGACGGCGAGCAGGATCAGCACGCCGGTGATGATCACCCACTCCACCGCCGAGACACCCCGCTCGTCCTCACGCGCGCGGGCGATGTGACTGCGAACCAGGATCCACAGGTACTGAATTTCGGGACTCATCCGAGTTTCGTCCTTTCCTTTCGATGGGTTCGAGCGTTCCCAGAAGACCTGGCTCTAACCAAGGATCCGGGCGATAGCTGGGTAGACGAGGAAGACGAGGAAGCCGGCACACAGCAGCAGCTGGGCGACGAGCATCGATTGCGACCGGGCCTCGGCCTTGGCCTCGGCGTCGGCGAGCTCGCGGTGCCTCATCGAGCTGGCCCGGGCAGTCAGCGACTCCCGCACCTTGGCACCGTCCTCCGCGACCAGGGCCAACGCGGCCGACAGGTCGCGGAGCTCGTCGACATCGACCTCCTCGCCGAGCTGACCGAGCGCGGCCCACGGCGTCGTGCCCTGGAGCCTCGCGGCCTCGAGCGTGTCGCGGATCCGCACCATGCCCCAGCTGTCGCTGATGTTCGACGCGGCCTGGAGCGCTTCCGGCACGCCGCGGCCGCCGGCCAGGTTCATCGACACCAGGTCGAGGAACGCGCTCACCATGTGCCGGAAGGCGCGCCGCTTCTCCTCCGCCTCGGCACGAAGCCGGGTGTAGGGGACCAGCGCGCCCACGGCCGCTCCGATCAGGACCAGCCAGAAGGGGACGGCGAAGCTCACCAGGCCGAGCAGTGCCCACGGGACCAGCACCGTGTTGGGCAGCACGGCGCCCAGCAGCGCGGCCGCGACCGTGCGAGCGAGGAACATCTCGGGAGACTGCCCGACCATGCCGAGGTCGACCTCGAGGGAGCGCGGGAGCCGGTAGCCCTGGGTCTCCAGGGTGTCGCCGATCCGTGCGCCGAGCCGGCGCATCCGCGGTGACTCCTCGGAGTGTCGGCGGTCGGCGGTCAACGACGCCTGGCGCCGGACCCGCGCCAGCCGGGCGTCGAGCAGGGCGAGCGCGACCGGGCCCGACGTCGACGGCTGGGCAACCAGCCACGTGGCCAGCAGGACGCCGGCACCGGCGACGGCACCAGCGAGCATGACGAGCGTGAGGGTCATCGCGCGGTCTCCGTCCGACGGAAGTGGAGGAACCGTCCCGGTGTGTCGTCCTTGGCCAGCGTGCGGAGCCACATCACCCCGGCCGCGAAGATCGCCATGATGCCGACCAGGACGACCTGGCCGGTGGGCGTCCCGTAGGGGGCGACGTAGGCCGGGTTGAAGACCCGGAGCCCCACGACGAACAGCACGGTGATGCCGACCACGATGGTGACGCTGCGGCGGGTCGATGCGCGGCTGGCGTAGATGCGCTGTCGCATCTCCAGCTCCAACCGGGCCGACCGCGCCAACGAGGTGAGCACGTCGCGCAGGCCGGGGCCACGGAGTCGGGAGTTGAGGATCAGTGCCGCGATGATGAGGTCGGCCCCGGCGTCGTCGACCTCCTCGGCGAACCGCTTGAGGGCCTCCGGCAGCGGCATCCGGACCCGGAGCCGGTCCGACAGCGTGGTGAGGTCGGCGCGGATCGCCGGCGAGGCGGCGTACGCCGTGGCCGGGATCGCCTGCTCGAGGCCGACGGCACCGGCGACGGTGTCGCGCAGCGACTCGGTCCAGGCCGCGAGCCCCTCGAGCCGGGCCAGGCCCTGCCGCGCTTCCCGGGCGCCGCCGAACAGGCGGTGCCAGAAGAGCACCAGCAGTCCGCACGCGATCGCGACGACCAGCCAGCGGGTCAGCAGCAGGACGAGCAGGAACGCCAGGATGGCGAACGGCACCCGGCGACCGGCGGCGTTGATCCGCTCCGCCAGCGACATCCCACTGTCCGCGACCCGGTCGTCGAGCGGGAAGCCCACCAGGGATCGGACCAGCAGCACGACCGCCCCACCCACGGCGGCGCCGAGCAGGACGATGAGCAGGGTGGTGGGCGTGAGCGTCATCCGGCCCGCTCCACCCAGGTCGCGGCGGCGCCGGCGCGGTAGCCGGCGGCTTCGAGCTCGGCGATGCACGACACGGCCGCGGCCGGCGCGGCGTAGCCCTCCTGGCCGCGGGCGAAGACCTCGCTGGACAGCACCCGCCCGTCCACGCCGTTGACCTCGCGGACCGACGTCACCATCCGGCGCAGCGTGCCGCCCTCCGCGAACTCGTTGACCCGCTCGATGAAGATCACGAAGTCGATCGCGCCACCGATCAGCATCATCGTCGCGTCCGACGGCAGTCGCTCCGCACTCTGGATCGCGTAGGTGCAGATCCGGTTGAACACCTCGGCCGACGAGTTCGCGTGGATCGTGGAGAGGGACCCGTCGTTGCCCTGGCTCATCGCGTTGAGCATGGTGACGATCTCGTCGCCGAGCACCTCTCCGACGATGACCCGGCTCGGGTTCATCCGCAGCGAGCGGCGCACCAGCTCGGCCATCGCGATCGCGCCCGCGCCCTCGGAGTTGGACAGCCGTTCCTCGAACGCGACCACGTTGGGGTGCAGGTCGGGGAACTCGCCGAGACCGAGCTCGAGCGCGCGCTCGACGGTGATGAGCCGTTCCGCCGGCTCGATCTCGTTGGCGAGGGCACGCAGCAGCGTCGTCTTCCCGGCGTTGGTCGCGCCGGCGATCATGATGTTCTTGCGGGCGCGGACCGCCGCGGACAGGAACGCCGCCAGGTCGGGCGACATGGTGCCGTAGTCGACGAGGGTGTCGAGCGAGACGCGGGACAGCCGAGCGCGGCGGATCGACACCGAGGGCCGCGGGCACACCCCCATGACGGCGGAGAGCCGCGATCCGTCGGGGAGCCGGATGTCGAGCTGCGGGTTGGCCGTGTCGAAGGGCCGGCTGGTCAGACCGGAGTAGGCACCGAGGGTCTGGACCAGCTCGATCAGCTCGTCGTCGGACTCCGCGATCGGGGCCGCCCGCTCCTCGCGTCCGTCGGCGTAGCCGACGAAGACCTGGTCGAAGCCGTTGATGTCGATGTTCTCGACCTCGGGGTCGTCGAGCAGCGGCTGCAGCCGCCCGACGCCGAACAGCGCCGCGTGGATGCCGTCGGCGAGGCTCTGCTCCTCGTCCGGCGTCGGCGGCGTCCGGCCCGCCCTGACCTCCTCGCGGGCGTACTGGTCGAGGACCCGCCCGATCACTGCCCGCGCGAACTGCCGCTCGTCCTCCGCCGTCATCGGCGGCAGGTGGTTGTCCGCGTCCTCCCGTCGTTGCCGGGAGACGATGTCGGCGACCTCCTCGCGCAGGTCGCGCACCAGCTGCTGGTCCATCAGTGCCCCGTCCCGCTGGCGAGGTCAGCGGCCCGGTCCGAACCGGCCAGCCGCTGGGCGAGCTGGGTCGCCGATCGCCCGAGCAGGGACCTGCGGATCTGGCCGACCCGCTCACCGGACACGATGCGGGCGGCCTTCGGGTCCTCGGCGACGATGCCGAGGACGGTCACGCCCATCTGTTCGTGGTCGAGCAGCTGCTGGAGATCGGACGTCGTGCGGGTGTCGCGATAGTCGGTCCGGACCACGATGCCCACGGGCTTGCCGCCGGGCCCGCCGATCCCCAGCGTGGACCGCATCGAGCGGAGCCGCTCGCGGAGGTGAGCGGTGCCGGCAAGATCGGGTCGGGTGACGAGCACCACGACGTCGGCGCCGGTGAGGACCGGCAGCGCGGCACTGCCGGGGACGGCCCGGCCGCAGTCGACGAGAACGTCGGTCCGGTGCTGTGCGAAGACGGCCGGCAGCTGTCCCCAGGCCGCGCCGAGCCCGGCGAGCTGGTCCGGCGAGGCGAGACCGACGAGGACGTCGACACCCATCGCGGTCTGCTG
Source organism: uncultured Actinomycetota bacterium (assembly GCA_963766035.1). Classification (GTDB taxonomy): domain Bacteria; phylum Actinomycetota; class Actinomycetes; order Propionibacteriales; family Nocardioidaceae; genus Nocardioides. Next base: position 196,377 of record CAVXYP010000010.1, read on the forward strand.
GAGGTGCTCGGTCAGGTCTGCCTCGGCGGCCCCACGGCGTACGGCCGCGCCGAGCGAGAGCAGACCCCGGTCCGGGTCCAGCGGCCCGCCGGCCGCCGTGCGGTTGCGCCACATCACGTCGCCGCCGGCGGGATCCACGTCGGCGAGCACGACGGGTGCCGGCCACGCGAGGGCGAGCGCGGCGGCCGCGGTCGAGGCGCCCGGGGAGCCCTTGGCGGTAGCGAAGGCGAAGACGGTCACGGGGCGCCCTCGAGCTCGACGTCGGGCTCCTGGCCCGAGTCGAGGATCGCGAGCCCGGCCTCGTCGGCGCTGGCAGCGTCGATCACGGCGAGTGCGGCCTCGGCCAGCACCAGCAGGCTCGCGGTGGCTGCCTCGGTGCCGCCGCCGAGCTCGTCGGTCTTCGGCTCGGTGACTTCCAGGACGTAGGCCGTGCCCAGCACCTCGGCCTTGTCGCCGCTGCTGGTGGCGCTGGTGGCGCGCACGACCTGCACCAGGTCGCCGGACTGGACCGTCGAGGCCGGAGCGAGCTTGGGGTCGAGCGGCACGGAGACGACTGCGCGACCGTCGGGGATCGGGTCCTCCGACGACACGATGTTCTCGTCGAGGAGCGTGTTGGCGCCGATCCGGGTGGTGGCATAGGAGCCGATCACCTCGTCGGCGTAGTCCTCGGGGATCAGGCCGAGTCCCTCGCTCGCGACCCGGGTCACTTGGAGGTCGTCCTCGGTGATCATGGCGCCCGGCTCGATGTCCCGCGCGGCGGCCAACACCGGCACCCGGCTGTCCATCCGTACGGCGAGGAGGCCGGCCACCAGCGCGCCACCCACGATGAGCAGCAGCGCGAGGGCGGCGAGCGCGGGGCGCCGCTGGCGCGGCGGGGCGATCTGACCGGCCGGGTTGGGGCTGGCGGCCCGGCGGCCGGCCCGGCTGCGCTGGCGGTCGGCGACGCTCCCGCCGATATCGGTGCTCACGGTGTCCTGGCCCCGAGATGCCACTGTCGTCCCTCCGAGATGTTCTGAGATTCCCGAGCCGGCCCACGTCAACGGGCCCGCATGTCCTGCGAGCCCGCCTACCCCCTCAGACGCACCCTGAACCCTCCACGTCGCTTCGAGGGTCGCGGGGCCGCTGGGCCGACCAGCATCTTAGGCACGTCGAGGGGCATTTCCAGGGGCGGGATGTTTGCCGGGTCACAGCCCGGGTAACCCGGAGGCCGTCAGCGTTTCGACTATCACCAGGAGTTCGACATGGCAGGACCCGACGGCAGTATCTCCATCGATCATGGTTCCATCGAGGCGCAGGCCCGGAACCTCGGAGACCTCAAGAACGAGCTGGAGAACGCGGTGCAGACCACCAGCGGCCAGATCCAGAGCCTCTACGAATCCGGCGCCTTCAAGGGTCTCTCCGGCTCGTCCTTCCAGGAGATCTTCGCCCGCTGGAACAAGGAGGGCCAGGACCTCTTCGCGGTCATCGACGAGTTCGTGACCTACCTCGGCAAGGCCTCCTCCGCATTCGCCGAGGTCGACCAGGCCTTCACGATCAAGCTCTGACCGGGAATGACCAGAGCGGCGCGCTCAGGACGCCGCAACCCCCGCAGGACCCCCAACGCAGCACGGCCCGGCATCTCGAGGGTGCCGGGCCGTGCTGCGCTCTCCTTCGTCAGGAGCGAGTCCGCGGAACGCCGGCGTCACACCGCCACAAGGGCCGAATGTAGGACGAGCCGAGCCGAGCCGAAGCCGAGCCGGGGCCGCCGGCCGCGCTCAGATGCCTCCCCGGCCTCCCCGGACGCGGCTGAAGATGAAGAGGGCCAACGCGACGATGACCAAGATGACGAGAATGGTCCACAACATGGTGAAACTCCGTCCGCTAGATGGTGTGGCTCTCCGGTGACAGACGATCGGCAACCGCTGGGAGACGCCGACTTCGTCAACGGTCCACCGGTCCAATTCCCGTCAGGACGGCTTTTCATACGTCGACCGCACGACGACGGCGTGCCGCCGGGGGGTATTGACGTGCGTATTCGTGACGCCTGGCATTGCCGCACGGCTCGCGCGGTCGCGCCGGACGGCACGCCCAACACGCAGCTTGGCTCGCATCGAAGCCGGCCCGCGAATGCCACTCCTCGTGCGCGCTCTTGCCGCGCCGAGTGCGCATGCCCGCAGGTTCACCACGGTATGCAGCCGAGCATGCACTTCCCACAAGTCATACGCCGTGGGAAGTGCGGGTTCGTCGACATCCCATGGTGAACCTGTGCACCGTCAGTGCCCGTCCCCTATTGCCGCTGCTCGTGCGCGGTTCTGTCGTCGAGCGCGGGGATCTCGGGCCACACTTCAGGTCTTCTCGGCACCCCAGCGTCCGAGCGCGATGATCGCGTCGCGCAAGGCAAGCCCGCGGTCGGTCAGCGTGTACGCACGGGTGTTGTGGTGGAGAGGCAGACGGGACAGGACGCCCGCGGCTTCGAGCTCCCGCAGGCGGGTCGCGAGCATGTTCGTCGGCACTCCGAGGGCGCGCTGGAGATCGCCGTAGCGCTGCGGCCCGTCGAGCAGCCGCTCCACGATGAGAAGGGCCCATCGGGCTCCGACGATGTCGAGAGCTGCGGCTAGATCGCTCACGCGGTCGGATCGACGTCCGGCTTCATCCAAAATGGCGAGTAGTGGTAGCCGTCGGTGTCGTCGAACTGGCGCTGGTACATGAACGGGTAGTCGTCCGTGTCACCGATCCGCCCGCCGGCAGCGCCAGCGCGCTCGGTGAGTTCGTCGACGGCCTCACGGCTGCCAAGGTCGAACGAGACCGTGACCTTCGAGGGGGTGCGGGGTCCGCCGACCAGCTCCTCGGCGCCGCCTACGCTCGCGTACATCTCGCGGCTACCGAGCATGACGTACTGCTCGGGCGCGATCGCGAAGCACGACACATTGTGATCGGACATCTCGGCGTTGAGGGTCCAGCCGAGGGCGGTGTAGAAGGCCGTCGCGCGCTCGACGCTCTCGACCGGGCAGGTGATGAAAAGGCTCATGGAGCCAATACTTGTAAAATGCAAGTGACCCGTCAAGTCCTGGTTCCAGAAACCACGCGTTCTTCATGGTCGTCCGCCACGACCCGACCAGGACGTCCAGCTGCTCCCTGGCCTCGCTTCGCATTGCGCCTCCTCGACTCGTGGTGCAGGAGCCGGTCGACGGTGGCGGTGGCGAGGGTTTTGGGCATGAGCTCGTCGAACGCGGCGGGGTGCAGGTTCGAGCTGATCGCGACGGAGCGTTTCTCGTAGGCGGCGTCGACGAGGCGGTAGAGGCCCTCGGCGGCGTCGTGCGGCGACCGGCAGCAGGCCGATGTCGTCGACGACGACGAGGTCGGCGCGCAGGATCCGGGCGATGGCCTTGGTGACGGTGTCGTCGGCGCGGTGGCGCGCGGAGCAGGACGCCGAGGTCTTCGAGGGTGAACCAGGCGACCTTGCAGCCCGGCTTCGACGGCTTGCTGGCCGAGGGCTTCGAGCAGGAACGTCTTCCCGGTGCCCGGACGGGCCCGCAGACGACCAGGTTCTCCCGCCGGTGCACCCATTCCAGGGTCCGCAGCGCCTGCTGGGTCGGGGCGGGGATGGAGGAGGCCTGCGGGTCCCAGGCATCGAAGGTCTTCCCGGTCGGGAACGCCGGCCGCGGCGCGGCGGGTGGCGAGCGCGGACCGGTCCCGGCCGGCGGCTTCCTCGGCGAACAGGGCCTTGCAGCACCTCGGCCGGTTCCCAGCGTTGGGCTTTCGCGGTCGCGATCACCTCGCGGGGCGTGGCGCGGACGTGGGGCAGCCGCAGCCGCCGCAGCAGCGCCTCGAGGTCCTGCGGGCAGCGGCGGCGGCGGCCGGGATGTCGGCCGTGGTGCACGGCGGCGTCATCGGGCCTCCTCGACGTGATCTCGGTCGGTGGCTGTCGCTTGCGGCTGGTCGGGCTGGTCGCCGAGCGCGGCCCAGCCGCTGGTGCCTTGGGTCAGCGAGCTGCGTCTTCGCCGGCCCGGTGCTCGGGCCGGTCGTGCGTGCGGGCGTGGTGGTTCAGGATCGAGGCGAGGTCGGCCTCGCGCGAACCGGCCGTGCACCGCGGCGTGGCCCGAGGGCCCAGTCGACCTCGGTCGGTGCCGGCGAGCTTGGCCAGCGTGACGGCGTCGGCCATCTTGACCCGCATCTTCGTGCCGTCCCGGCCGCGGCGGCCTCGACCAGCCAGAGCCGGGCGCCGTCACCGAGGGCCAGGAACTCCGCCTCCGCGCTGCGGTTCCTGCGCCTCGGTTGCCCGGGCGAGCGCCCCGGCCGGGGCGGGCGGGAAGTGCGTCGTCGTCGATCTGCGGGGCTGCCCGGGCGTGGCCCGGCGCGTGGCGGGCGACCTCGACCGGGCCCGGTCGCGCCGACGTGGACGATGATGACCTGCTCGTCCGCGCCCGGCCCGTGGGCGCGGACCCACACCGGTCTGCCCGAGCAGGTGGTGCGGGACCGAGTACTGGCCGCCCTCGAAGGTCACCATCGGCGTGTTCGCCGGGACCGTCCGGGTCACGCCCGAACGCGACCGTGTGCGGCGTCGCCGGGACCGGGTGCAGCCGGGCGCGTTCCTCGGCGAGCATGCTCGACCGGTGCCCGGCGGGTCACCCGGTGCACCCGGGCGTTGACCTCGTCGCATGAACGCCTCGCAGGCCGCCTCGAGCTCGGCGAACGAGGCGTACTCCGTCGCGCAGGTTCGTGTCCTTCGGGCACCAGGTCGGCCTTGGCGAGCTTCACCGACGCCTCCGCCCCGCCCTTGGAGGCCGGGTCCGCCGGCTGGCAGGTCAGCACCGTCACCCCGTAGTGCCGGGCGAAGGCGACGATCTGCGGGTTACGCACCGGCATCCCGGCGACATGCTCGACCGTGACGGTCTTCTCGTTGTCGGTCAGCACATACGTCGGCGCCCCGCCCGATCCGGCGCAGCGTGACGTCCAGGGCGGCGAACACCGCTCGGCATCGTCTTGTCCCGGAGCGCGCAGCACGACCCGGAACCGCGACCACGCCAGCCAGGCGCACGAACAGGATCGTCTTGACCCCGTCGATGACCGGGCCGTCGCCGAAGTCGTACTGCAGCCACATCCCCGGCTCGGTCACCCACGGCCGGTGCACCCGGACCCGCCCAGCCGGTACGCCGCCTTCACCTGCCGCGACCGCCCGGCGGGTCGTCCGCTCCGAACCCGGTGTACCCCAGCGCGAGCAGCTTCTCGTGGGCCTTGTCGGCGCGGATCTTGCCCTTCGACCGCTCCACCCACTCCTCGATCTTGGGCAGGAACTCATCGATCAGCTGCGGCCGCGCCGCCGGCCGGTCGACCAGCCCGCCCGCTCGCGGGCGGCGACGTACCTGCGCGACGGTGTGGTGCGAGCAGCCCGCCAGCTCCGCGGCGTCACGCAACGACCCGGTCAGGTCGAACGCTTCCAGACATTTCCATGATCTCCTCGGCAGACTTCACGGTGTCCCTTCCTCGGGTCGGCGGGCGCTTCAGCACCGCCATCGCACCCGAGGAAGGGGCCTCAACCGCGCGACGCGGCGAGGCAGACGACGTCGTGTCGGGCAGATCCCATGACCGCCAGTGGGCAGTTCTCATGGCCGCCAGCGGGCAGCTACGTGGCCGTCTCCGGGCAGTTTCTCGTGGCCGCCGTCACTCGACGTTGACGCCTGATCGACTCCGGCTGAGGTGAGAACTCATCGGTCACCTTCGCAAGACGTGGTTCGGCGTGGACGAGAAGGCGGCGCGGGTAGCGCTCCGGGATGAAGCGAGGAGTTGCGCCGGACGGCGGCTCGCACGCAAACGACACTAGGCGGTTCACCCGCCTGGCACGTCAGCCCCGATGCTGCCGCGCGCACTGAATGCACCAGCGTGCCACCGGCCTCGCCTCGAGTCGGGCCTCGCTGATCGACGTTCCACACGACTCACACAGCCCGTACGTCTGCTCGTCCAACCGCCGCATGGCGCCATCGATCTCGCGAAGATGCTGCTTCGCCTGCGCGACGAGGGCGGCGACCTGAGACCGCTCGAAGGCGATCGTGGCCCCCTCAGGATCGTGCTCGTCATCAGCATTGGTGTCGCGCGAGGCCGCGACCACTGCGTCGAAGTCTTCGGTCAGACTCGCCAGCCGCCCGAGAGTCTGATCGCGCTCCGCTTCGAGCCGGCCTCGCCTTGGATCCATCTCGCCCATCCTGACGCCCGGGCTAGGGAACGAGACCGTCCCAGGACCAGTGCCGTAGCCGTAGTCCGTCGGGGACCTCGCTGGGCGAGTCGTGGTAGCGCCCCATCGTGCTCCGGGTGGCCCAGGCGAAGTAGTCGTGCAGGGTGCGGCGCAGGGACTCGTCGGCGTCGAGTCGGAGGTCGGTCAGCGCCTCGTCGAAGCAGCGGATCGCACGGTTGTCCATGTCGGTGTGCTCGCCGTTGCCGCTGTGGAGCCGCACGACGTAGCTCTCGTCGCCGTACCGCTCGGTGTAGGTGGGTGGGCCGCCGAGCGCTTCCTCGAGGTACGCCGCAAGGCGCGGCGTGTGGTCCTCCTTGTAGCCGTGACTGAACGCGTGGGAGACCACCTCGTCGGCCAGCACCCGGTGGTGCCACGCCTCGGCCAGGCGGAGCATTCCGGCGCTCCCACCGGCGGCTTCGTAGACACTCTGCACCGGCTCACCCTGGCACGCCGCCCGGGCCATCACCAGGTGCCTCTGGCGCACTGGCGCCCGGAGGAGTAAGCAGGGATCACCGGCGGCGCCGACGGGTGCTGCCCTGTCCTGAGAGGAGTGGGCCGTGTACGCACGCTCCAGCACGTTCCACGGGAGGCCCGCCAACATCGACGCGGGCATCAGGTTCGTCAAGGACGAGGCCGGGCCCATGCTCGACAGGGTCGACGGCTGTCGCGGCCTTTCGCTGCTGGTCGACCGCGAGACCGGCCAGTGCATCGCCACCAGCTCGTGGCGGGACGAGGCGACCATGCTCGCCAGCAACGAGCAGCTGCGCCCGATCCGCGATCGCGGGCGGGAGATCCTCGGCGGCTCGATGCAGGTCGACGACTGGGAGATCGCCGTCATGCACCGCACCCATCACGGCGAGTGCTGCCGGGTCAGCTGGCTGCAGGGTGACCTCGACGCGATGACGGAGACGTTCCGGGTCGGGATCCTTCCCGAGCTCGAGAAGACCCTTGGATTCTGCAGCGCCAGCCTGCTGGTGAACAGGTCGACCGGCCTGGGCTGCGCCACCACGGCCTGGGAGACGCGCGGAGCGATGGCAGCCAGTCGCTCGGCAGCCGACGACATGCGCAGCCGGGCCGCGAGCGACGCGGGCGGCGAGATCGCCGACGTGCACGAGTTCGAGCTCGCCTACGCCCACCTCCACGTCCCCGAGATGGTCTGACGACCACCCTCATTCGGCCGCCATGAGCCTCAGGCGGTGACCCTCGGCCGGCTCGCCGGATGTTCGACGTCGGCCGACAACGGGTGCAGGCCGAACCACTGAGGGAACGAGCGCACCAGGTGCCGCGGGCCCTCGAGCTCGATCCGGCGGCTCCGGAGCGCAGGAACCAGGCCTAGGTCCCCCATCCAGACCGCCGTGAGCGTCTTCGCATCGCTGCGAACCGTGAGGTCGACGCCGAAGCCCGGATCGCTCAAGCACAGGTCCGCCTCGGGGAAGACCAGCCAGAAGAAGCGCAGCTTCTCGGGAGCGCCCTGGAACCGGAAGTGGAGGACGGTGCGCCCAGCGGGCAGGACGTCGCTCCTGACGGTGCCGCGCATCCACCACATGAGGAGCCCGGTGTCGGGCGTCTCCTCGAAGATCGGCCGCCGCAGCCAGCGCTCGCTCCAGATGCCCATCTGAGCGATCACGGGTCCGAGCTCCTCGCCGGCGGGAGTCAGGTGGTACTCGCTGCCGGCGCCCTCCGGGCGCGGTCGGCGCTCCACGATCCCGGCGCGCTCGAGGTCGCGCAGCCGCTTCGTGAGCAACGACGAGGACATGAGCGGGACCCCCCGCTGGATGTCGTTGAAGCGATGGCTGCCGCAGAGCGCCAGCTCACGGATCACCAACGGCGTCCAGCGCTCCGTGAGCACTTCGGCTGCTTGTGCGATGGGACAGAACTGCCCGTAACCCGGCATTCCTTCAGCGTATGCGCGAACCGACCGGCGGGGACGGTCCACTGCAGATCCTGCAGTGAACGCGGCTTCAGATCCTGTCGTTGATCGCCGACGCCGTTGCCGGTGCCCTTGGAGGACAGCCACCCGGCACCGGCCGGGGCAGAACGAAGGGAAATGCCATGTACGTCCTCTCGATCCACTCGGTCACCGACCCGGAGGCGTTCTGGAGCGGGCAGCTCGACCTGCCGACGGGCACCGAGCTGCCGGTCGTCGCGCCGAGTGCCGACGGCGCCCGCGGCGTGTGCATCTTCAAGTCCGACTCCATCGACACCGTGCGGGACGCTCGTCGACGGTGCGACCGGAGCGATCAGCAGCAACGAGTTCTTCGCGCTGAACGAGGCCGGCGCCATGGGGCTCCCCGTCTGACGACGGGGTCGGGGACGAGGAGCACACCATGGACAACGCTGCGGTCACGGCACTGCGCGAAGGGGTCAGGGGACGCCTGATCACGTCGGCCGACGATGAGTACGACGTCGCCCGTCAGGTCCGCAACGGCATGGTCGACAAGCGGCCCGCCCTCATCGTGCAGCCGGCCAACGCCGGCGACGTGATGACGGCGGTGCGGTTCGCCGCCGACCACGGGCTGACCGTCGCCGTGCGCGGCGGTGGCCACAGCGTCCCCGGCTTCGGCACCTGCGACGGCGGGGTGGTGATCGACCTGTCGGCGATGCGCGGCGTCCGCGTCGACCCGCTCACCCGCACGGCGCGGGTGGCGGGTGGGGCGACCTGGGGCGACCTCAACGCCGCGGCCTACCCGTTCGGCCTCGCCACCACGGGAGGCATCATCTCGACCACCGGCGTCGGCGGGCTGACCGTCGGCGGCGGCATCGGCTACCTCGCCCGGAGTCTCGGACTGGCCCTCGACAACCTGGTGTCCGCGGACGTGGTCACCGGCGACGGCACCTTCCACGTGACCAGTGAGAAGGAGGAGCCGGACCTGTTCTGGGCGATCCGCGGAGGAGGCGGCAACTTCGGAGTCGTGACGTCGTTCGAGTTCCGGCTCAGCCCGGTCAAGGACATCTACGGCGGGCCGATGTTCTTCGAGCTGGACCGGGCGGGAGACCTGTTCCGGCGTCTTCCGCGAGTACATCGCGGACGCCCCCGAGGAGTTCGGCGGCTTCCCGGCCTACCAGATCGCGCCCCCGCTGGCGTTCATCCCGGAGGACCGGCACGGCAAGCGATTGGCGCTCCTGGTGGCGTGCTGGGCAGGCGACCTGGACCAGGGCGAGAAGATGCTCAAGCCCTTCCGCGACCTCGCACCGGTGGTCGCGGAGGCGGTCGGTCCGATGCCCTACCCCGCCCTCAACAGCGCGTTCGACGATCTGTACCCGTCGGGGCTGCGTCACTACTGGAAGGCGAACTTCGTCAAGGAGCTCACCGACGATGCGATCGCTGCCCACGTCGAGCACGGCTCCCAGGTGCCCGCACTCGAGTCGACGATGCACATTTACCCCATCAACGGCGCCTGTCACGACGCGACGCCCGACTCGACCGCGTTCGCCTACCGCGACGCGAACTTCGCGACGGTCATCGCCGGGATGTGGCCCGACGAGAAGGACGACGAGAAGAACATCGGCTGGGTCAAGGACTACTACGACGCCACGGCTCCGCACTCGGAGGAGGGTGGCTACATCAACTTCATGGCCGGCGACGACCAGGAGCGCATCCGGGCCAACTACCAGGGCAACTACGACCGGCTCGCTGCGCTCAAGGGGCGCTACGACCCGCGCCAACCTGTTCCGGCACAACCAGAACATCGCGCCGGCCTAACGACACGAGCGGCACCTGGACGCCGATCTGGTCCCCGGTGCCGGGGAAGACCACTCCCCGGCCGGGCTGCACCCGCGGCACCAGCGACGTACGGGAGACCCGGCCGCCGAAGACGTCGCCCTGCAGGGCCTCCTGGGGCGACAGCAGCAGGCCCTTGCGCCCGGACCGCGCTTCGACCACCCAGCCGGAGAAGCCGGAGCTGAGCTCGCTCACGCCGCCGCCGAGCACCACGTGGAAGCCGCGGTCGCGGGCCTGCCGCACCAGTGCCCCCATCACCGGCGCGAGCGGGCCCTCCTTGAGGCGTTCACCGTCGTCGATGAGCAACGACGGAGCCGTCGCTCAGGGCGCGCAGCCGCTCCACGACCTGCTCCTGGTCGTGGTCGGTCCCGACCAGTCCGTCGTCGCCGAGGTCGGTGGCTGAGCAGGTTGGCGCTCGGCGTGAACCCGAGGACCTGGCGGCCGTCGGCACGCGCCCAGCGACAGATGAACCGGAGCGCGTTCGTGCGGCCGCTGGACGGTGGACCGACGACCAGCATCGGGGTGTTCGCGGCATCGACCGTGACCAGCTCCAGCCGATCGCCGCCGATCGCGACGGGGAGGTGCCCGCGCGGCACGACCAGCGGCGATCCGAGAACCGTCGCGGCGTCGATCTCGCTCGGCAGGGCGGCCAGGCCGAACGGGCGCAGCGCCTCCGGCACCGGTCCCTCGGCGCGTTCCTCGGCCGTGAGCCGGGCGCCGAGCTCACGGACCAGCGCACTCTGCGCGGCACCCGACGACGTCGTCACCGAGGACGGCGACCTGCGCCTCGATGCCGGACTCGGCCCAGAGCCCGCGCCCGTCTGCGAGGTCGTCCGGCACGTCCTTCGCCTTCAGGCCGCCGCTCGTGTAGTCGCTGCGGTCGGGCAGCCGCAGCAGCAGCTTGCTCTCCACCAGCGACGCGACCCGGCCCGACAGGAGCGACCGGTCGCCCGCGACCACGACCTGGATGCCGACGCTGGCACCCTCCCGCAGCAGGCCGAGCATCCGGTCGTTGAGCCGCCCGACATCGACCTCGGCCAGGTCCGAGACGAAGCCCTCCCACCGGTCCAGCAGGAGTACGACGTACGGCAGTCGCTCGTCCGCGGCGCCACCGCCTGCCGCTGCTCGTCGATGTCGGCGTAGCCGGACTGCCCGAGCACGTCCTGGCGCCGCTTGACCTCGTCGCCGAGCCGTTCGAGCAGCCGGCTCGCCCGCTCGACCTCGGTGCGCTGGACGACGGCCCCGGTCTGCGGCAGCGCGGTGAGCGGCAGCAGCGCGCCGTTGCCGCAGTCGAGGCCGTAGAGGTGGAGGTCACGTGACCGGGTGACCTCGGCCAGGCCCACGGCGATCGTGCGCAGCGCGGTCGAGCGGCCCGGACCTGGCCCCGCCGGCGATGTAGAGGTGGCCGGACCTGCCGAGCGTGAACTCGCGCGGCCGCTGCGCCTGGTCGGCCGGATGGTCCTCGAGCACCCACGGCGCGGACCAGCCGGTCACCCGCGGCCTCGTCGGGCTTGGCGTCGACGAGGTCGCGCAGCGTCGCCAGGGTGACCGGCGCCGGCAGCTCCGGGAGCCACGGCGAGTGCTGGGCGCCGATCCCGCGCAGCTCGGTCGCACCGGCGATCGCCTCGACCAGCACCGACAGGTCGGTCTCGCCCTCGTCGGTCTGCTTGCCCTCCTCCTTCGGCCGGCCCGGCGCCGGGTGGCCGACGACCTCCCAGCCGACCGGCCAGACCAGCGGTGGCTCGCGCACGACGTCCTCGACCGGCGTCGACTCCGGACGGGCGCCGCCGACCCGGCCGGCCTGGAACGGCAGCAGCGACGAGTGGCCGAGCCGGGCATAGCCGCGGCCCGGCTGGTCCGGGCCGATCGTCGCGGACTCGGCGGCGTCGATGACGTCCTTCGACTCGTTCGCGTCGGTCACCCGGAGCGCGATCCGCAGGTTGGTGTTGGCCCGGATGTCGTTGGAGATGACGCCGGACGGCCGCTGGGTGGCGAGCACCAGGTGGATGCCGAGCGACCGGCCGCGCTGGGCGATCGTCACCAGCCCGGTCACGAAGTCGGGCAGCTCCGCCTTGAGGCTGGCGAACTCGTCGATCACGATCGCCAGCCGCGGGATCGTCGGCAGCGGATGGGGTCGCGCCGCTGCAGCGCCCAGTAGTCCTCGAGGTCCTTGGCGCCGGGTACGGCGAGCAGGTGCTCGCGGCGCTTGAGCTCGGCGCCGAGCGAGGTCAGTGCCCGGCCCGACCAGGTGGGTGTCGAGGTCGGTGACCATGCCGACCGTGTGCGGCAGCCGGGCGCAGTCCTTGAAGGCCGAGCCGCCCTTGTAGTCGACGAGCACGAACGTCAGCTGCTCCGGGCTGTTGGCGACGGCGAGCGAGGCCACGATCGTCTGCAGGAGCTCGGACTTGCCGGAGCCCGTCGTACCGGCGATCAGCGCGTGCGGTCCGTCCTTGCGGATGTCGAGGCGGAACGGGCCGTCGAAGCCCTCGCCGATGACGACGTCGGTGCGCGCCTCCGGACCCCAGCGCCGCGCGACGCCCTCCGGGGTCGGGTCCTCGAGCGCGATGCACTCCAGCAGCCGCGCCGAGGACGGCAGTCCGGACACCTCGACCGTCGGCGTGGTGTCGCGCACCGGGGCGAGCGCCCGCCCGATCCGGGTCGCCCAGCTCGCCTCGACCAGGTCGGGGCGGATCCGGGCGACCGCCTCGGACCCGGTGCGGCGCAGCTCCACGAGGCCCTCGTGCACGTCGAGGACGGCGCGGCACTCCTCCGGCAGCAGCCGCACGTCCTCGTCGAGGCAGATCACCGTGATGCCGACGCCGGGCCCCTCGCGCAGCAGGGTGACCAGCCCGGGCAGCGCCCGCAGCCGACGGGCGCCGTCGACCACGACCAGCACGTCCGGGCGCGGCGTGGCGTCGCCGGGGAGCCCGACCCGGCGGTCCTCCGGCGACCGGTCGGCGATCAGCTGGCCGAGCTCGGCGAGCCGCCGCGACACCGACTGCTGCTCGGTGCCGAGCACGGCCGCGACCGGCTCGCCCGGGCGCCGGCAGTGCGGGAGCCAGCGGGTCCAGCCCCACTGCTGCTCGCGCTCGGCGTTGGTGAGGACCACGACATCCAGGTCGCCGGGCGCGTGCAGCACCGCGGCCTGGCCCACCAGCCAGCGCGCGAGCGCGTCGACGCCGCCGCCCTCGCCGCAGACGCCGATCACCCCGAGGTCGCGCATCGAGATCGAGACCGGGACGTCGCCGAGGATCTCGGGCTCCGGCGGCTCGTCGGTCTCCTTCCGCGACCGGTCGGCGACCTGGATCGGCGAGGGTCGGTCGGCGACGCCGAGCCGGAGCTCGAGGTAGTCCGGGTCCGGCACGCCGCCGCATCCAGAGCTGCTGGCCGGGCCCGACCGCGTCGAGCAGCACCCGGGCCGGGTCGGGTCGGTCGCGACGGAGGTCCTCGCGGAACAGCCGCTGCGCGCGCGCCAGCCGGCGCCGCACCGAGATCGTGTCCTCGCGGAACTCGATCAGCTGCTGGCGGTACTCGACCGCCGCGCCCTTGCGCTGGGCGATCACGTTGAAGAGCGCGAGGACCGGCGACATCAGGCCGAACAGCAGGAACCGCCAGCTCCCGAACAGCAGGCACATCGGCACCGCCATCATCATCGGCGCGAACACGACCGGCCACGGGATGGTCTGCCGGCGCGGCGCGATCGGCTCGCCCGGCAGCACGAACGAGCTCTCGCGCTCGGGCCGCAGCAGCCGCGGCGGCCGGTTGAAGTCGACGCCGAGCACCTCGTCGCTCGGGCCGGCATCGGCGTCGGGCACCCACACCCGGTGCCACTGGAGCAGCGACTCGCCGATCCGCAGGTCGGCGCCCTCGGGCCATGCGACGTCGCCGAACACCTCCTCGTCCTCGGCGGGGACGCCCGTTCGCTGCGCTCGCTTCACGGCCTTCCGCTCGGCCTTGCGATCCGCGCTGCTCGGTGCGCCGACGACGTTTCCGCTCGCGCCGGGTCAGCGCCTCGACCGGGAGGAGATCGACGGCGGTCGCGTCCTCCTCGTCGTGCTCCGGGTCTGGCTCGTACGGGTCGCGCCCGTCGAGGCGTACGGCGCGGGTGCGCTCGACGATCTCGACCTCGGCATCGGCGGTCACCCGGATGACGAGGGCATCGGTCGGCAGGAACAGGTCGGGCAGGCGACATGCCCGGACGCGCCGTTGCCGATCTGGTGCTCACCGATCCCGAACCGGTGGATCCGGCCCGCACCGGGCCCGGACACGACCCGCACCTCCACGACCCCGCGCGGCAGCGCGGCGTCGTACCCGTCGGGCTCGTGGAGCGCGACCACGGAGCCCGGACCGCACCCGCGCGTCGCGGAGCGATCGCTCCTTCTCGACCGGCTGGCCGTCGACCCACACGCCCACCTGGCGGGCGAAGCCCGGGTGCATCTGCCCGTTCGGTGGCGTCGAGCAGCGGCGGCAGCAGCTCCGCGACCTCGGTCTCCGGGTCGGCGTCGACGAGGACGTCGCGCCGCACGCCGGTCGCGCCGTTCACGACGCTGAGGCTGAATCGCACCGAGACGTCCTTCCGTCCGCCCGAGCGGGCCCGGCAGATGCTATGCCTGCCACGATGCTGCACGAGACACGTTTCACTGCCGGCCGAATGGGGCACGACCACACCTCATGGTCAATCAGGATGAACGCCGACGTTGCCGTCTCGGGTCAAGGACCGGTTCGACAACCTCAGCAACGAGTTCGATCAGTCCGATGCCCGGCTGGCAGGCCGGTTGAGCATCATCGAGTCGGCGTGCGGCGAGTTCGCAGACGTGGTGACCGACGGCTGCGACACGGCCCGGCTGGGATGGCGCACCTGCTCGAGGTCAGTACGACGACCTCCGGGCTGATCGCCGGCAACACCAATGCGCTGCACGTCGATCTGACCGCTGTCGACCAGGACTACTCGTGGAAGTTCGACCTGACCGGCAGCTCGACTGCGGTACCCCGCGGCGGGCGAGGGCCGATCTGATGACCGATCACTACACGCTCGACGTCGACCCCGACGGCCTCAAGTCCGGCAAGGAGTGGCTCGGGTCGCTCAGCAACCACCTGCACGACAAGGGCGGCACCATCGTCGGCACGCCGGCAGAGATCGGCGACCAGTGGACGGGCGAGGCGGCCGACTCGATCATGGGCGAGATGTCGGGGCTCGGCGGACTGATGAAGAGTCCGCTCGCCACCGACCTCGACGCGATGGCCACCGCGGTCGGCACGCTCGAAGGGCACTACCGCACCGCGCTCGACGAGACGCTTCCGGAGCTGAACCGGCGCTGGCGGGAGGCCGACGCGACCTATCAGAGCGCCGTCGACGCGGCGGGGACGGCGTACGAACGCGACACCCGGACCGAGCCCGGCCAGCCCCCGATGAACCGGGCGATCCGCGAGGAGTTCCAGAGCATCCGGTCGACCGCCGTGTCCTCCGCGTCGGGCACCCGCGACGCCACCCGCGCGGGGATCGACGAGGACTACGAAGCGATGAAGACCCTGCTGCGCAACAAGACCGCGGACCTGGGCACCGCGCTCGTCGAGCACACCCCCGTCGACGTGCCGCCCTCGGCATTGCACGACTACCAGGAGAACGGGTCCTACCCGAGGACGCCGCTCGACTCGTCCGGCCTCCTCGGCCAGCTCGGCCTGACCCAGCAGTACCTCCAGGCGGAAGCCGACCACGAGGCCGGCCGCGAGGCAGCGGACAAGCTGGAGCCGATGCCCTCGCCCGAGGAGGCGCGGACGCTCCTGGCGTCGCTGAACATCGACAGCGCCGCCTTCCGGCAGGGCTTCCTGGAGAGCCTCGACCCGCAGGAGCTCGCGAACCTGCACGCTCTGGCCGCCCAGCAGGGGGTGCAGGGGCAGGGTGACTACGGCGATCTCATCACCGGCATCGCCACCATCCTGGCCAAGGGCTCGAACACCGAGACCCAGGCGCCGTACGAGGTCAGCAGCGACGTGTACGACCGCCTGATCACGACGTACACCACCGAGACGCCCGGCAAGTCCACCGCCGAGGGCCACCTCCTCCTCGCCGAGCTCGTCGCCGCGGGCCAGGGCAACGGCGCGACCTGGGACAGCGGACTGCTCACGACGATGGCCGACAAGGCGCTCGACTACGAGCAGGAGCAGCGCAAGGACGACGAGTACTGGAGCTGGATGGACCCGCTCAGCAACCTGGTCCTGCCGACGGACTACGGCCAGGGCCGCTACGGCGAGGAGTTCGCCGGGCGCGCGGACGCCATCGAGATCTACATGGACGCGATGGCGAAGGACTCCGACGCCGCGCTGGCGTTCCTCAGTGACAGCGACGGCGCCAACACCGACCGGCTGCACTACCTCTACGAGCGTCCGGGCGACGTGTCGGGGCGGATCTCGCTCGGCGAGCTCCTGAAGGCGGCGACGACCACGGTCGGCGCGGGTGGGCCGGGCTCACCGGAGTACGCCTCGGCCGAGATCGTCGGCGACCTCGTGCACTACTTCGCGACCGACGAGGACGCCGCCAACCGCGTGATGGGGCTCGAGGACGCGTTCACCGACATCCTCACCACCCACGTGCAGGCGGTGAACCACGCCGGGACGTACGACGTCGACTCGCTCGCCATCACTCCCAACGACAACCCGGACCTGCCCTACCAGGCGATCGCGCTCGCCAACCTGTCGCACGAGGACCTGCAGACGTTCCTGCAGCTCACCTTCCAGATGGACTACTGGTCCAACGAGGTGGCCCAGGACGACGACGAGAACGCCCACAGCTTCCCGAACTTCACCCAGCTCTCCCTGGCCATGGAGGTCGCGTTCCGCAACGACGTCCAGACCCTGGCCAAGAACGGCGACGCCGGACAGCTCGAGGTCGCCGTCAACCAGCTCTCGCACAACCAGGAGCTGGCGATGCAGGCGTTCACCGACGCGCTGGTCGGCGCCGGAGCCGAACGCGACCAGGCCAACGAGGACGCCCGCGCCGCGCTGCAGTTCGTCACCGGCCTGGTGAAGGACAAGGTGCCGGTCGACAAGCTGGGACCCCTCGGCGAGGCCGGCTCGCTCGGCCTCGACCAGGTCGAGAGCATCCTCGTCGACACGCTGATCCCCGAGACCGACTACGAGGGCGCCGCTGCGGAGGACGTCAGCACCGAGGACTACCGGCGCCGGCTCACCAGCCTCAAGCTCGTCACCTGGCTGGACGAGGCGGGTGCCCTGCCTCAGGAGCACTCGCCCGAGGCCTGGGCGGCGGCGAACCCCACCACCTCGTCGTTCGTCAACGGCGACGGCTCGATCCCGTCGCTCGACCACCTCTACCAGCACCGCAACGACAGCCCGCAGACCAAGCAGCAGTGGACCGACTTCCTCCGCTACTACCAGAGCGAGGGCGGCGCCTGGCTCGCCGAGATCGACCTGGCCGAGCAGTACCAGCTCGGCTGGCTCACGCAGCAGGGCGGCGGCTAGTGGCTCGCACCAACCCTCAGCCCACGCGGTCGATGATCAGCGGCCGCGCGTCGTACGACGTGCCGGGCGGATCGATGCGGTAGGCGCCGTCGAGCGCGGCCAACGCGCGGTCGAAGCGCTCGGGAGTGTCGGTCAGCAAGGTGAGCAGCGGCTGGCCCGCGGTGACCGAGTCGCCGGGCCGGGCGTGCCAGACCACGCCGGCACCGGCCTGGACCGGGTCCTCCTTGCGCTCGCGTCCCGCGCCGAGTCGCCAGGCGGCGACACCGACGGCGAGCGCGTCCAGCCGGGTCAGCACCCCGCTGGTGTCGGCGGTCACGACCTGGGACTCCTTGGCGACCGGCAGCGTCGCGTCGGGGTCGCCGCCCTGGGCGCGGATCATCGCCTTCCAGGCATCCATCGCCGAGCCGTCGGCGAGCCGGTCGGCCGGGTCGACGTCGGTGACGCCGGCGCACGTGAGCATCTCCCGGGCCAGCGCGAGGGTCAGCTCGACCACGTCGGCGGGTCCGCCGCCGGCGAGCACCTCGACCGACTCGGTGACCTCGATCGCGTTGCCGGCGGTCAGGCCCAGCGGCACGTCCATGTCGGTCAGCAGGGCGACGGTGTGCACGCCGGCGTCGGTGCCGAGCGCGACCATCACCTCGGCCAGCTCGCGCGCTCGCGCGGCGTCCTTCATGAAGGCCCCGCTGCCGACCTTCACGTCGAGCACCAGCGCGCCGGTGCCCTCGGCGATCTTCTTGCTCATGATCGACGACGCGATCAGCGGGATCGCCTCGACCGTGCCGGTCACGTCCCGCAGCGCGTAGAGCTTGCGGTCGGCGGGCGCGAGGCCGTCACCGGCCGCACAGATCACGGCACCGACCGACTCGAGCTGCTCGAGCATCTCGTCGTTGGAGAGGGTCGCGCGCCAACCGGGGATCGACTCGAGCTTGTCAAGGGTGCCGCCGGTGTGGCCGAGGCCGCGGCCGGACAGCTGCGGCACCGCGACGCCGCACGCCGCGACGAGCGGCGCCAGCGGAAGGGTGATCTTGTCGCCCACGCCACCGGTGGAGTGCTTGTCGGCCGTGGCGCGGGAGAGCATGGAGAAGTCCATCCGCTCCCCCGACGCGATCATCGCCGCCGTCCAGTCTGCGATCTCGCGACGGTCCATGCCGTTGAGGAGGATCGCCATCGCGAGCGCCGACATCTGCTCGTCGGCGACCGCGCCCTTGGTGTAGGCGTCGAGGACCCATGCGATCTGGCTCTGACTGAGGGCGCCGGCGTCACGCTTGGTGGCGATGACCTCGACGGCGTCGTGGGCTGCGTGCGTCATGGGGCGCACCCTACGGGCACCGACGAGAAGCCCCGCAGCACGAACGTGCCACGACCGTCCGGCTCGCCGCGCAGGGCGAGGTCCGGGAAGCGTGCGAAGAGGAGGCCCACCGACTCGACCAGCTCCATCCGTGCGAGCGGCGCGCCGAGGCAGAAGTGGACGCCGGCCCCGAAAGCCAGGTGCGGGTTCGGCGTCCGATCGGGCAGCATCGCGTCGGGATCCTCGAAGGCAGCGGGATCGCGATTGGCAGCGCCGAGCAGCGCCGCCACCTTCTCACCCTCGCGCACGGTGACCCCGGCCACCTCGACGTCGGCGGTGGCGGTTCGCTCGAACAGCTGCAGGGCCGAGTCGAACCGGAGCATCTCCTCCACCGAAAGAGCCACGTCGGCCGCGGGTACCAGCCCCCGGCTGAGCATCGCCACCAGCCCGTTGCCGAACACGTTGACCGACGCTTCGTGACCGGCATTGAGGAGCAGCACGACGGTAGCGATCACCTCGTCGTCGGTGAGGCCGGTCGCCGCGAGATCGCTGGTGAGGTCGTCGCCCGGAGCGAGCCGTCGTTCGGCGACCAGCACGCGGACATAGCCGGCGAACTCCTCGGCCGCCGCCACCGCGGCGTCGACCACGTCGGCGCCCGGGCGCAGCTCGTACATCCGGACGATGGCTTGCGACCACGCGCGCAGGTCATCGACACGATCGGCCGGCACCCCGAGCAGCTCGGCGATCACGAGCACCGGGAGCGGTTCGGCATAGTCGGCGATGACGTCGAACCCGGCCGGATCCACCCGGTCGAGCAACCCTCCGGCGACGTCGCGGACGCGGGGTCGCAGTCGTTCGACGTGGCCCCGGTTGAACGCCGCCGTGACCAGGCGACGCATCCGCGTGTGCTCGGGCGGCTCGTTCTCCATCATCTGGTTGCGATGGAGGAGGTTGAACGGCTCCAGATAGCCGGTCGGCTCCCGGTCACGCCAGATCCGTCCCAGACTGCGGTTGCGGAGGACGGCGCCGACACTTGCATGCGCGAAGGTCAGCCACATCCCGGTCGATGGGTGCCAGGCGATCGGATGGCGCGACCGCTCCTCGGCGAGGAAGGCATAGGGATCGGCGACGAACTCCGGCGCCGTCAGGTCAAGTGAGGTCGTCGGGACCGAACGCATCAGGCAGCACCTCCGCCATCGCTCTCACCCCGGACACCGTCATGAGCAGCAGGTCGGGGCCACCGTTCTCGTACAGCAGCTGGCGGCAGCGGCCGCAGGGCATCAGCACCTCGCCGGCGCCGTTGACGCACACCGCGTGGGTGAGCCGCCCACCGCCCGTGATGTGCAGCTGGCTGACCATGCCGCACTCGGCGCACAGGCCGACGCCGTACGCCGCGTTCTCGACGTTGCAGCCCACGACGACCCGGCCGTCGTCGACGAGGGCCGCCGCCCCGACCGGGAACCGGGAGTACGGCGCATAGGCGTGACCCATCGCGGAGACGGCGGCCGCCCGGAGCGACTCCCAGTCGAACGGCGTGAGATCGGCAGGCACGCGCTACCCCGCGCTGCCCTTGCGGTAGATCTGGCCGTCGGCCTTCGGCATTCGTAGTCGTTGCGCGGCGAACGCCAGCACCAGCAACGTCGCGACGTACGGCGTCATGCTCGTGAACTCACGAGGCACCCCGTCGGTGAGGAGGTACCAGGCGAGGAACGCCAGGCCACCGACGAGCAGCCCCACCGGCCGGCGGAGCTCGCGGGCCGAGAGCGGGCCACCCTTGCGCCACGCGCGGATGAGGACCAACCCGCCGATCACCAGCAGGCCGATCGCCACCACCAGCAGGAGGGCGTGGATCGTGTCCCCGCTGCGCAACCGCAGGCTGTCGGTGTAGCCGAACATGCCTGATCCGACCAGGATGCCGCCGGGGCGCCAGTTGCCGAAGATCATCGCCGCGAGGCCGATGTATCCGCGGCCGTTGGTCTGGTTGGTGTGGAAGCCCGGAGACGACACCAGCGCGAGATAGGCACCGCCCAGACCGGCGAACCCGCCCGAGATCAGCACGGCGGCGTACTTGTGCAGCCGCACCGAGACCCCGAGGCTCTCCGCGGCCTGGGGGTTCTCGCCACAGGACCGCAGCCGGAGCCCGAACCGCGTGCGCCACAGGAGGTAGGCCGTGAGCACCAGAAGGACGAACACCGCGATCGTGACGACCGAGATGTTGGTGGTCAGCGTCGCCACGACGCTCGCCACGTCGGAGACGAAGAACCAATGCTTGTCGGCAAGGTCGCCGGCGGCGTCCGACAGGCCGGGCACCGTGACGTTCGCCGGTTTCACCAGACCGGTCAGCTGTTGAGCGCCGCCGTGCCCGAACTCCGAGTCGAGATCGGCGAAGTAGGCCTCGGCGAGGAAGGTCGTCAGTCCGAGCGCGATGACGTTGAGTGCGACACCCGAGACGATGTGGTCGACCCCGAAGGTCACCGTCGCGACGGCGTGGATCAGCCCGCCGACAACCCCGAAGAGGATGCCGCCGAGCAGGCCGACGTAGGGATCGTACCAATAGGTGAAGTACGCCGCGCCCCAGGTGCCGAGGAGCATCTGCCCCTCGAGTCCGATGTTGACGACGCCCGCGCGTTCGCTCCAGAGGCCCCCGAGAGCGGCGAGCAGGATCGGACAGGTCGCCGTGAGCGCCGCTCGGAGACTGCCCGGCGAGTCGATCTCGTGGGTGCCGGTGACCACCCGCACCAACGAGAGCACGACCAGCACCGCGGTGCCGATCAGGAGCGCCCGCATCCACGGCGACCCGCCGTTGCGCCGCGGAGGAGCAGCCGGTGTGGCGTCAGGGATCGAGAGTGTCGTCGTCATGCCCGCGCCCCTTCCTCAGTCGTGCCCGGACTGGCAAGCGCCGCTCGAAGAGCGCGTTGCTCCTGCGCGGCGCCGAACCGCCGGACCACCTCGAAGGCGATGACCACTGCGAGCACGACGACGCCCTGCGTGATCTGCACGATCGACGGAGAGATGTTGGCCGTGAGCTGCAGCGGGTTGGCCTGCACGCTCAGCCAGGCGAAGAGCAACGCGCCCAGCGCGATGCCGATCGGTCGGTTCTGCCCGAGCAGCGCGACGGCCAGACCCGTGAAGCCGAGCGCGGACTGGAACGGTGTGCCGTAGTAGTTGGCGCCGCCGAACAGGGCCGGCATCCAGATCAGGCCGGCGACCCCACCCGACATCAACATCGAGATGACCACCATCCGCTTGATCCCGACACCCGACGCCACCGCCGCCTCCTCGTTGGCCCCGGTCGCCCGGAGATCGAACCCGAAGCGGGTGCGGTTGATCACGACCGACACCAGGACGCCGATGATCACCGCCAGGATCGCGAGCGTCCAGATCGCGCCGTCGCGATCCTCGTAGTAGCCGAGCTGGAGCCCGTCCAGCTGGCTCGACTCCGGGATCGGCGTGGTTCGCCGACCCTGACCCGCCTGGTCGCCGTACTGGTTGAGGAGCCAGCCCACCAGCGTCAGCGCTATCGAGTTCAGCATGATCGTCGAGATCACCTCGCTGACGCCGCGCGTCACCTTGAGCAGACCTGCGATGCCGGCCCAGAGCGCTCCGACCGTGACCGCGACGACCAGCGCGAGTCCGATGTTGAGGACACCCGGGAGGAGCGCGGCGCCGGCGACCAGCGCTGCGGTGTACGACGCCATCGTGTACTGACCCTCGACGCCGATGTTGAACAGGTTCATACGGAACGCGATCGCCGCGGCCATGCCGGCGAGGAAGAGCATGGACGACTGGTTGGCGATGTTGACCCACGCGCGCTTGGTCGGGGCGCTGAGCATCACGTCCCAGAAGTCGCTGACCGAGCTCCCGGCGACCGCGAGGACCAGGCTGGTCACGACCATCGCAGCGATCAGTGCGATCAACGGTGCGAGCACCGCCTGGCCGATCTTGCGGAGGAGCACCGCACTGGTCATGACTCGCCTCCCTTGCCACCGGTCATCGCCGCGCCGAGATCCTGGGGGGTCACGTCGTCGGGGTCGAACTCCCCGACCAGCTCACCGCGGAGGATGACCTCGATCCGGTCGGAGAGGCCGATCAGCTCGTCGAGGTCGGCAGAGATCAGCAGCACGGCCAAGCCCTCCCGTCGCGCGTCCTTGATGTGGCCCCAGATCGCTGCTTGCGCGCCGACGTCGACGCCGCGGGTCGGATGGGCCGCGATCAGGAGCACCGGGTTGCCGCTCATCTCGCGGCCGACGATCAGCTTCTGCTGGTTGCCGCCCGACAGCGCCCGGGCGCTGGTGGTGATGGACGGGGTTCGTACGTCGTAGCGATCGACGATGTCTTGGGTCTCGATCCGCGCGGCACGCCGGCGGAGGAACCCTCGGCTGTTCACCTGGCTGCTGGTCTGATGGCCCAGGATCCTGTTCTCCCACAGCGGCGCGTCGAGCAGCAGGCCGTGCCGGTGCCGGTCCTCCGGGATGAAGCCGATACCGGCCTCGCGGCGGCGGCGAGTGACCCATCCGGTGACGTCCTCCCCGGACAGAGTGATCCGGCCGTCGGTCGCGTGGCGGATCCCCATGATCGTCTCGACCAGCTCGGCCTGTCCGTTGCCCTCGACGCCGGCGATGCCGAGCACCTCGCCCTTGTGGATGGCCAGGTCGATCTCATGGAGGAGGTGGCGGCCCGAGGTGTCGACGAGGCTCACGCCGGCGAGCTGGAGCAGCGTGGTGTCGGTGACCGTCGACTCCTCGGTCGCCGGGGACGGCAGCTCGGACCCGACCATGAGCTCGGCGAGCTGCTTCTTCGTCGCGGTCTTCGGGTCCGCCTCGCCGACGGTCTCACCACGTCGCATCACGGTGATGTCGTCGGCGATGCTGAGGACCTCGTCGAGCTTGTGCGAGATGAAGAGGATCGTGTGGCCCGAGGCCCGCAGCTCGCGCAGGTTGCCGAACAGTGCGTCGACCTCCTGCGGCACGAGCACGGCAGTCGGCTCGTCGAGGATGATCGTGCTGGCGCCGCGATACAGCACCTTGAGGATCTCCACCCGCTGGCGCTGACCGACGCCGAGCTCCTCCAGGAGCTGATCGGGGTCGAGCTCGAATCCATAGGCATCAGAGATCCGGATGACCTCGGCGCGCGCCGCCGCACCGATGCCGTGGAGTCCTTCGGCGCCGAGCACGACGTTCTCGAGCACGGTCAGGTTGTCGGCGAGCATGAAGTGCTGGAAGACCATGCCGATGCCGACCTTGATGGCGTCCGTCGGCGAGTGGAACTGGACAGGAGTGCCGCCGACGACGATCGTGCCCTCGTCCGGCTTCTGGACGCCGTAGAGGATCTTCATCAGCGTCGACTTGCCGGCACCGTTCTCGCCGATCAGCGCGTGGACCGTGCCCGGTCTGATCGTGAGGTTGACGTCATGGTTGGCGACCACGCCGGGGAACCTTTTGGTGACCCCCCGGACGTCGATCCCGCTACCGGCCGGCGTGCCGGTCGCTGGTGCTGCGACCTCTGTCATCCCACTGTTTCCCTCCGTCGCGAAGGCCCGGGGTCTGACGCTAGCGCCTGACCCCGGGCCCGCGTTGCTCCTCGGCGGAATCACTCGACCCGAGGAGCAGGTTGATCAACTCACGGCGCGGTGGGCACCGTGATCGTGCCGTCCTTGATCTGGTCGCCGAAGCCGTCGATCACCGTGGTGATGTCGTCGATGTAGCCACCCGACGTCGAGTAGCCGACACCGTCTGCCGCGAGGTCGTAGACCTGGTAGCTGGTCAACGGGGTGCCGTCGGCGACCGACTGGATCATGTTGAACGTCGCGACGTCGACCCGCTTGAGCATCGACGTCAGGATGTGCTCCTGCTGCTCGGCCGGGGCGGTGAGGTACTGGTCGGAGTCGACACCGATCGCCCAGGCGTCAGCCTCGGTCGCGGCCTCGAAGACGCCCGAGCCCGACGCACCGGACGCGTGGTAGACGATGTCGGCGCCGGCGTCGAACTCGGCCGCCGCGGCCTCCTTGCCACCGGCCGGGTCGCCGAAGCCGGCGAGGTCGCTCTCCTCGATGTAGCTGACCTCGACCTTGATGCCGGGGTTGACCGCCTTGGCGCCCGCGACGTAGCCCGCCTCGAACTTCTTGATCAGGTCGTTGTGGACGCCTCCGACGAAGCCGATCGTGCCCGACTCGGACTTCGTCGCCGCGGCGACACCGACCAGGAACGAGCCCTGCTCCTCGGCGAACCCCAGGTAGGCGACGTTGTCGTTCGCCTCGTCACTCGTCGGGTCGAAGCCGTCGATCACCGCGAACGCGATCTCGGGGTAGTCGGGTGCTACCGCGTCGACCGACTCGGAGTAGGCGAAGCCCACCCCGATGATCGGGCTGTAGCCGGCGTCGGCCATGGTGCGGAGCCGCTCCTCGCGGTCGGACTCCGCCTCACCCTCGGAGGCTTCACCCTCGGTGCAGGTGGCGCCGAGCTCCTCGACGGCCTTCTCCAGGCCGGCGTACGCCGAGTCGTTGAACGACTGGTCGCCGCGACCGCCCACGTCGTAGGCAAGGCCCACCTTGGGGCCGTCGCCGTCGGACTCGCAGAGGTCCTGGCTGCCCTTGGTCTTGGCGTCGTTGTCGTCGTCGCCCTCGTTCTTGCCGCAACCCGTCAGGGCGAGGGCCGCAATGACACCCACTGCAGCGATTCGAGCCGTTCTTTTCACGGCGTCCTCCTGGATTCGTGCTCGTCACGCCCCACGGCGGGGCATCCCGTGCACCCTAACGGCGTGTTTCGGGCGAGGGGGGCGTTGCAACGGAAATTTCTGAGGTTGTTACCGACCGGTGATCAGGTTTCGGTGGCCAGGGTCCCCACGGCGACCGCCGACAGGACCCGGGCGCCGACGCCGACCGACTGCTCGTCGATCCGTAGGTCGCCCTGGTGGAGGTCGTACGTCGCGCCACCGGGCGTGCGGGTGCCGAGCCGGAACATGGCACCGGGAACCGTCGAGAGGTACCAGCCGAAGTCCTCGCCGCCGAGGCTCTGCGGGACCTCGGTGCGGTGCCGGCTGCCGAGCACGGCGTCGACCGCGTGGTTGATGATCCGGGCGCTGGTCGGGTCGTTGAACACGGGCGGCACGCCCTGGAGGTAGTCGACGACGGCGGTGACGCCGTACGGCCGGACGATGTCGAGCACCGCCTCGCGCACCACGGCTTCGACTCCGGCCCACGCGACGGAGTCGAGGATCCGGACCGTGCCCGCGGCGATGCCCTGGTCGGGGATCACGTTGGGGGCGGCGCCCGCGCGCAGCACGCCCCAGACGACGCTGACACCGGAGCGTGGATCCATCCGGCGGCTCAGGACCGCGGGCAGCTCGCTGGTGATCTTGGCGAGGGCGAAGGTCAGGTCGCCGGTCAGGTGGGGCCGCGAGGTGTGGCCGCCGGTGCCCTCGAGCCGGACCTCGATGCGGTCGGCGGCGCTGGTGATCGGGCCGGTGCGGACCCCGATCGTGCCGACATCCACCGCCGGCTCGGCGTGGAGGGCGAAGATCCGCTCGACGTCCTCCAGCGCTCCGTGGTTGACCAGGTGCACGGCGCCGCCGGGCATGACCTCCTCCGCGGGCTGGAAGAGCAGCCGGACCCGGCCGCGCAGCTGCCCGCGCTCGTGCACCTCCGCGAGTGCGTGCGCGGCACCCACGAGTGCGGCGGTGTGCACGTCGTGGCCACAGGCGTGGGCGACGCCGGGCACGGTGCTGCTCCAGGGATCCTCGGTGACGTCGTGGACGGGCAGCGCGTCGAGGTCGGCCCGGAGCGCGACCACCCGGTCGCCCTCGCCGATCTCGGCGATCGCGCCGCTGCGCTGGGCCCGGGCGACCCGCCAGCCGGCCAGCTCGAGGACCTCGACCACGCGGTCCGTCGTACGCCGCTCCTCCCAGGAGAGCTCGGGGTGCCGGTGCAGGTCGCGGCGCAGGTCGACCAGGTCGTCGGCGTGCTTCTCGACGACGTGGTTGATCACGCGCTCGACGGGGTCGGCACTCGGATCCGGTGTAGTGGGCATCGAAATGATGCTAGTCCCTAGCCGCTCGGGCGCTCACCGTACTTCTCCGTCAGCTCGGCCTCGCGGTCGGCGAGCACGACGGTGTCGGCCTGGTAGCCGTCGGGGCCGTTCACCGAGACAGAGATGGTGCGCAGCGGATCGACCTCGGACCTCCACACCGCCTCGACGACCTGGTCGATCACCGCCTGGGAGTCGCAGCTGTCGCACCGGATCGTGAAGGTGACCTCCTGCGCGGTGGAGGCGTCGTCCCGGTAGGTGCCGTCGACCAAGGTGTAGCCGCCGTCAGGACGATCGATGTCGGCCGCGATCGCGTCGACGACCTCCTGGTTCTGCACCGTCTCCTCCTGGTCCTTTCCTGACTCCGGGTCGCAGCCGCACACGAACGCGAGAGCGCCGACCAGCGCACCGACGGCGAGGGCGTGTCCCGGCCGCCTCACCCGCGCTCCATCTGGTACGTCGTGACGGTGCTGTCGCTCCCGCCGCCGAGGTTGCCCAGCCCGGCGAGCGCGTCCACGACCGCGGCGTCGTGCGAGCTCACGATGTTGCCTGCTTCCGGCACGTAGACCTCCCCGAGACCGTGGTTGGGCGTAGCGCCGCCATTCTGCTCCTCGAACACGATCGTCGTGTGGTTGCTCTTGTCGCCGTACGACTCGCCATCGAGACGGGGCACGATGTCGTACTCGTTGACGAGCGACACCATGGGGACGTCGGGAGGCAGCTCGATGTTGTCGACCGGCGAGCCGGCGGTCAGCACCGCGTTGACGTGACCCTGGACGTCAGTGTCGCCGTTGGCGATCGCCTCGGCCAGGCGGGCGGCGACGATGCCGCCCTGGCTGTGGCCGATGAAGTTGATCGCGGCCCCGGGTGGGACGTCCGCCAGCGCCGCGAGCACAGCCTGCTGGTAGGCGTTGTCGTCGCCGGCCACCGCAGCGAAGTTGGTGCCCATGTTCTGCACCAGCCCCGACTCGAACCCCGGCGCGTCGAAGGCCTTCGTGCCCGGCAGGTAGACGTTGTAGACGCCGTCGACCTCCTCGATCTGGAACTGGTCCTCGTGCGCGGCGACGTCGTTGAGACGCTGCAGCGCGCCCTGGATGTCGGTGGGCGCCTGCGAAGAATAGGTCTCGACCGAGGTCAGGCTCTCGAGCTCCTGGCTGTAGAGCCCGGCGAGGGTCGACGAGCTCTGCTCGACGTTCAACGGGAAACCGATGAGCGGCTGGGCCCAGGGTGGCGCCAGGGTGCTCAGCAGGGCGACGAAGCCGGGAGCGCTCGCGACCAGCTCCTCGAGCTCGTCGGGATGCTCGACCAGCCACTGCTCGGGGTCGGTGAACAGGCCGTCGTCGGCGAGCCCCGCGACGTCGAGGACGGTGACGGGCAGGCCGGCCGGCGAGAGCTTCCCCGCGAGCTGCAGCGGGAGCGTGTAGCCCTGGGCCCAGTCGCCCACGTCGTCGGCGATCTCCAGGGCCTGGTCGACGGCGAGGTAGGCGTTGGCCTGGGCCTGCATGAAGAAGCCGGCCGCCGTCATCTTCACGCCATGGGCCGAGAGCGCGTGCGGACCGTCCAGTGCCGAGACCAGCTCGGCCTCGAAGGTCGCGAACGTGCCGGGCGACAGCAGCGCGCTGGACAGCAGGTTGCCGTCGAGCAGGAACCCGTGGCTCTCGGCGGAAAGGCCGACCACCTCGGTGCCGGTGCTGCGGATGATGCCGCCGGTCGCGTCCATGTCGTCCATGTCCGCTTCGAGGTCGTGGGCGCCGCCGTGGACGTCGTACTCCCCCGTCACAGCCAGGCTCCCGACATCAGGCTGCCCAGGTCGCTGGGCAGGTCGGCGCGGCGCCGCGGCTCCAGGGTGAGCGTCCGGGGCGCGTCGTTGCTGGTGCGGCCGGACCACCAGCCGTCGCGGTCGAGGAACCAGACCAGGGCGTACGGCGGCCGCTCGCGGCCCGCCACCGTCGCGTGCAGGACCGCTCGGGTCCGCCGGGTCCATTCGTGGAGCCGGGTGACCTCGCGCGGATGCAGGTCGACGAACTCGCCCATCGCGGCGAGCACGTCGCCCGGGACGTCGGGACCCACCGCCGCGACCGGGCCGACCGCCGCCAGCGGGACCGTGAAGGGTTCGCGTCCCTCGACCGGGCTCTGCGGCTCCGGGACCGGGTCGAGCAGCTCGGTCCCGAGGGCGCGGGCGTCGAAGAGCGACAGCGTGTGGATGAGCCGGTCGCGCACCAGCGAGCCGCCGAGGTGCGCGTCGACCCAGTAGTAGCCGAGCCGGGAGACGCCCCGGCCGGCGAGCGAGACCCGGACCCGGCGGTCGGCAGACCCGAGTGCCGCGAGGTTAGCGGCCACGGCGGGCACGGGCCCGTCGTCGTCGATCACCCCGTGCTCGCGGAGCAGGGTCGTCGCGTCGGCGAGACCCGCCTCGAGGTCGACATCGGCGAGCATGGCGTCGACCGGCTCGATCTGCAGCCGGGCGTCCGCCGGCAGCCGCAGCCCGGACTCCTCCGCCGCGCGCTGGAGCGCCATCCACTTGTCCACGCCGAGCGCGAGCCGGCGCGGCTTCGCGAGCGGCGTTCGCTCCCCGATCCGGATCACGAGAGCAGGCCCCCGATCCCCTTGATCACGTCGCCCGCGGTGTCCGTGATCCCGTCGATCATGTCCTCGGTGATCTCGACCCCCTCCTCGGCGAGGTTCCTGAGGTCGGCGATCCGGTCCTGGATCCACTCGATCCGGTCGCGCACCGCCGCGGCATGCCGGCGCAGCGCTGCCGCCGCCGCGTCGAGCCCGTCGGCGTCGGCCAGCAGGTCGGCCCGCAGACCGTCGCACTCGCCGCGGTAGTCCTCGGCCCCGGCGGACTGCCAGGTCACGTTGGTGACGAGATCGGCGAACCGGCCGCACTCTTCCCGGACGTCGGACGCCTTGCCTTCGATCTGACCGGCCAGCGCGTCCAGCTGGTCCGGGTCCGAGAAGCCCATGACCCGCTCTTCCCGGCCAGGCTGTCGCGCAAACCGAGGGACCGGCTCCGTCCGCGGGGCTACGGGGGCGGCGGGGCCTTGTCGTACGCCGCCAGCAGCCGGTCCGCTGCCAGCGGCGCCGTCAGCTCACCGGCGAGCACGGCGGCGCGCACCTCGGCCTGGACCGCCTTCACCCCGGGCGAGTGCCGGAGCCGCTGGTCGAGCTCGTCACGCACCAGAGCCCACGTGAAGTCCAGCTGCTGCCCGGCACGCTTGGTCGCCAGGCCGTCGTCGCCGAGGTGCCCGCGGTGGTCGAGCACCCGCTGCCACACGTCGTCCACGCCGACGTCGTTGAGGCCCGAGCACGTGACGACCGGCGGCGCCCACTCGCCGTGGCCGCGGACCAGCCGCAGCGCCCCGGCGAGCTCCCGCGCAGCTCCCCTGGCCTCCTGCTCGCGGTCGCCGTCTGCCTTGTTGACCGCGATGACGTCGGCGATCTCGAGGATGCCCTTCTTGATGCCCTGGAGCTGGTCACCGGTGCGGGCGAGCGTGAGGAAGAGGAAGGTGTCGACCATGCCGGCGACCGTGATCTCGGACTGACCGACGCCGACCGTCTCGACGAGGATCACGTCGTAGCCCGCCGCCTCGAGGACCGCCATCGCCTGGGTCGTCGCCCGGGCGACCCCGCCGAGGGTGCCGGCCGACGGACTGGGGCGGATGAACGCGTGGGGGTCGACCGACAGCCGGGCCATCCGGGTCTTGTCGCCCAGGACCGAGCCGCCGGTGCGGACGCTGGAGGGATCCACGGCAAGGACGCCGACCTGGTGCCCCTCGGCCGTCAGCCGACTGCCGAGCGCCTCGATGAACGTCGACTTCCCGACCCCCGGCACGCCGGAGATGCCGACCCGGACCGCGGGTCGTTGGTCGAGGAGGTCTCCCTGGCGACCGTCACGAGACCCCAGCTCCGCGAGCAGGTCCCGTGCCTGTTCTCTGTGCTTCGCGCTGGTGGACTCGACCAGCGTGATCGCCCGCGAGACCTGGGCTCGCCTGCCCTCGCGGATGCCTTCGACCAGCCGGTCGACGTCCATCAGGGCCTCAGTGGTCGAGCTGGTCGCGGAGCTTGGCGAGCAGGTCGAGTGCCGACTCGGCGATGACCGTGCCGGGCAGGAACACCGCGGCCGCGCCCATCTCCTTGAGGGTGGGCACGTCGTCGGGCGGGATGACGCCGCCGATGACGACCATGATGTCCTCGCGACCGTGCTCGGCGAGCGCCTTCTTGAGTGCCGGGAGCAGGGCGAGGTGGCCGGCCGCGAGGGACGAGACTCCGACGATGTGCACGTCGGCGTCGATCGCCTGGGTCGCGACCTCCTCGGGCGTGGAGAACAGCGGGCCGACATCGACGTCGAAGCCCATGTCGGCGAACGCCGAGACGACGACCTTCTGGCCACGGTCGTGGCCGTCCTGGCCCATCTTCGCGACCAGGATCCGCGGCCGGCGGCCCTCGGCCTCCGCGAACTCGTCGGTCGCTTTCAAGACCTCCGCGACCAGGACGTCGCTCGAGTCCTCCGCTTCCGATCTGTACACGCCGCTGATCGTACGGATCACGGCCTGGTGCCGGCCGTAGACCTTCTCGAGCGCGTCCGAGATCTCTCCGACGGTGGCCTTGTGCCGACCGGCGTTGACCGCGAGCTCGAGCAGGTTGCCGTCGCCCGTGTCGGCGCTCTTCGTGAGTGCCTCGAGCGCGGCGTCCACGTCGGCCTGGTCGCGCTCCGCACGCAGCCGCTCGAGCTTGGCGATCTGCTGGCGGTAGACGTCGTCGTTGTCGACGCGCAGCACGTCGAGCTTGTCCTCGACGGGCAGCCGGAACGTGTTGACGCCGATCACCTTCTGTGCGCCGGAGTCGATCCGGGCCTGGGTGCGGGCCGCGGCCTCCTCGATGCGCATCTTCGGGATGCCCTGCTCGATCGCGGCGGCCATGCCGCCAGCCGCCTCGGCCTCCTCGATGTGGGCCCAGGCGCGCTCCGCGAGGTCATGGGTCAGCTTCTCCACGTAGTAGGAGCCGCCCCACGGGTCGATCGTGTGGGTCGTGCCGCTCTCCTGCTGCAGCAGGAGCTGGGTGTTGCGCGCGATCCGTGCCGAGAAGTCGGTCGGCAGCGCGATCGCCTCGTCGAGGGCGTTGGTGTGCAGCGACTGGGTGTGGCCCTGGGTCGCGGCCATCGCCTCGATGCAGGTGCGGCCGACGTTGTTGAAGACGTCCTGGGCGGTGAGGCTCCAGCCGCTGGTCTGGCTGTGGGTCCGCAGAGAGAGCGACTTCGGGTTCTGCGGGTCGAACTGGCGGACCAGCCGGCTCCAGATCGCGCGGGCCGCGCGCATCTTGGCGACCTCCATGTAGAAGTTCATGCCGATCGCCCAGAAGAAGGACAGCCGCGGCGCGAACTGGTCGATGGTGAGGCCGCTGTCGAGACCGGCGCGGATGTACTCGACACCGTCGGCGAGCGTGTACGCGAGCTCGAGGTCGGCGGTCGCCCCGGCCTCCTGCATGTGGTAGCCGGAGATCGAGATCGAGTTGAACCGCGGCATCCGCTGGCTGGTGAACGCGAAGATGTCGGAGATGATCCGCATCGACGGCGCCGGCGGGTAGATGTAGGTGTTGCGGACCATGAACTCCTTGAGGATGTCGTTCTGGATGGTCCCCGAGAGCAGCTCCGGCTTCACCCCCTGCTCCTCGCCGGCGGCGATGTAGAGCGCCAGCACCGGGAGCACCGCGCCGTTCATCGTCATCGAGACGCTCATCTGGTCCAGCGGGATGCCGTCGAAGAGCGTGCGGGTGTCGTAGATCGAGTCGATCGCCACGCCCGCCATGCCGACGTCGCCGCGCACCCGCGGGTGGTCGGAGTCGTAGCCGCGGTGGGTGGCCAGGTCGAACGCGACGCTGAGGCCCTTCTGGCCGGCCGCCAGGTTGCGGCGGTAGAACGCGTTGGACTCCTCGGCGGTGGAGAAGCCGGCGTACTGCCGGATCGTCCAGGGCTGGGTCGTGTACATCGTCGGGTAGGGCCCGCGGAGGAACGGGCTCAGGCCGGGCCAGGTGTCGAGCGCGTCGAGACCGGCGAGGTCGGCGGCGTCGTACGACGGCTTGATCTCGATCCCCTCGGGGCTGTGCCACGACTCCAGATCCCCATGCAGCTCCCGTTGGTCGAGGAGGTCGCTCTGGCGACCGTCACGAGACCCCGTCAGCGCCAGGCCCGCAAAGCTCTTCGGAACACTCATGCCAGCGCCTCCCGGGTCTGGTGGAGGAACGCGAGTGCGTCCACGCCCATCGAGCAGGACGCGTCGGCGCTCTGCTCGACTTCGGGGCGGATGGCCTTGCCGGCGATGACCACGTGCCGGGCGCCGCGCTCGCGAAGGGCGGCCGCGGCCGCCTCGCCCCACTCGGCATAGGCGGCGTCGGTGCCGGCGAGACAGACGACCGGCTGGCCGCCGTACGCGGCGACGAGCTCGTCGACGCCGCTGGTCGCGCCCGCGACCTCGACGGCGACGCCGCCGGCCGCGAAGAGGTTGGTGGCGAACGTCGCCCGCGCGGTGTGCTGGGCGATGGTGCCGAGCGTGGCCAGGAAGACGGTTCCGGCAGCCGGGTCGTCGCGAAGCTCCTCGAACGACGCCCCGTAGCGGCGTACGTCCGCCTCGCCGTCGATCGGCGCGCGCTCGGGCAGCACCTCCGCGAGGTTGGGGAACTCCGAGAGCCCGGTGATCGGGCGCTGGCGCCGGGCGACTTCGGCCTCACGACGCGCGACCGCGTCGGCGATCAGTGGCGCCAGGTCCTCGCCCTCGTCGAGCCTGCCGAACAGCTGCCACGCGGCGACGGCCAGGTCGTCGGTGAGCTTCTCCACGGCGAACGCGCCTCCGGCGGGGTCGGCGACCTCGTGGACGTGCGACTCGTCCATCAGCAGGTGCGAGACATTGCGTGCGATCCGACGGCCGAACGCGTCGGGCTGGCCGAGCGGCGCGTCGAACGGCAGCGCGGTCACCGCGTCGGCGCCGCCGACACCCGCGGCGAAGGTGGCGACGGTGGCGCGCAGCATGTTCACGTAGGGGTCGTACTTGCTCATCATCGGCCGGCTGGTGACGGCGTGCTGACGCTGGTCGACCCCCGTCACACCGGACAGCTCGAGCACCCGCGCCCACAGTCGGCGCGCGGCCCGCAGCTTGGCGATGGTGGGGAACTGCTCGTCGGTGGCGGCGTAACGGAACTCGATGAGCCGCGCCGCCTCCTCGACCGGGATGCCGGCGTCGGTGAGGGTCCGCAGCGCCGCCGCGCCGACGGCCATCGAGTGCGCGAGCTCCTGGACGTCGGATGCGCCCTGGTCGTGCACGACGAGTGCGTCGACGACGACCCCGAGGATGCTCGTCGAGCGGGCCAGCTCGGCCACGGCGACCAGGTCGGCCGGCTCGGCCGTGGCCGCGTCGGCACCGAGGTTGGTGGCGGGGTGGAGGTCGGCGTAGGTCGCGTGGTCGAGGAACGCCTTCGCGGCCGCGAGGGCGTCGCCGCGGGGTTCGAGCACGACCGGGGCGAGATCGAGGAGCACCTTGGCGAGAAGTGCGTCCAGGTCGGTGTCGGGGGTGACCTCGACCCAGAGGGAGGTCACGCCGCCGTCGAGGTCGACGAGCGCGTGCTCGTTGAGGAGCTTGGCGTCGGCTCCGGCGAGGCGGGCGCGGATGTCCCAGGCGCCGGCCCGCGTCGGCCGGCCGGAGGTCTGCAGGCCGTCGAGCAGGTCCGGCGTGCCGAGCGGCGTGATGGTGATGCCGTCGAGCGTGGTGTGGGTCAGCTTGTCCCAGACCGCCGCGTCGGGGTCCTCGTCGGTCAGCCTGCGGGCCTTGCGGAGGACGGCGGCCGCAGCCGCCTCCCACTCGTCCCGGCCGTGCTGGTCCTCCGGCTGCGCCAGGGCGAGTGA
The DNA here is from genome assembly GCA_963766035.1 of uncultured Actinomycetota bacterium. Taxonomy (GTDB): domain Bacteria; phylum Actinomycetota; class Actinomycetes; order Propionibacteriales; family Nocardioidaceae; genus Nocardioides. Next base: position 230,985 of record CAVXYP010000010.1, read on the forward strand.
GTTCGCGGCGTCGGCGGTGGCGTCGACGTCAGTCATAGTGCGCACCCTACGAACCGGCGTGTCGCAGTCGCTACCAGGTGTGAGGTTTGAGACGTCCGGCATGTGGGCTTCCGGCGCGCTGATTTCCACGGATCGCGGCTCGTCGGCTGTCCGCGCGGCGCTCCTGTAACACGTTGTTCGGCGTACTGGGCGGCGAACGGCGTCGCTGGCAGGACGTCCGCCGCACAGGTACGCCGTCCGCCGTACTGACAGGACGTCCACGTCTCTCCGGCCACGTTGCAACGGTCTCCGAGAGCCGTGATGGGCCGCCTAGATGGGCGAACAGCGTGTTACAGCACGCCTTGGCGACCGGGCAGGCCTGTTCCGCAGCCCTTGCGGCTAGCCCGAGGCCGAGGCTGACCAGTCGGGCAGCTGCTGGAGCGACCACCGGTTGCCGTCGGGGTCGGCGAAGTAGACGAACCGGCCCCACTGCTGGTCGTCGACCGGGCTGACCTCGATCCCCCGCTCGGTCAGGTCGGCGTGCGACGCGTCGGCGTCGGCGATCACGGCCTGCAGGTTGTCGAGCGAGCCCGGCGCCATCGTGGTCAGGCCCTTCCCGATCGCGATCGAGCAGGCCGACCCGGGCGGGGTCAGCTGCACGAACCGCACGTCGTCGCTGACGGTGTGGTCGTGATCGAGCACGAACCCCGCCTGCACGTAGAAGTCCCTCGCCCGGTCCACATCGGTCACGGGCACGGCTACCAACTCGAGCTTGATGTCCATGCGCCTCAACTTAGGCGGGGCCACCTACAGCGCCTTGGTTTCGAGGCTCGCTGCGCTCGCACCTCAACCAGCGGCGGGCTCGCTGCGCTGCACCTCAACCAGCGGCCAGCGTTCACCCGGCATCCACCGGCAGATGGGTCGGCCGCAAGATCGGCCGCCCACAGTGACCCCATGAGGATCGCACTGGTGACGGAGACGTTCTATCCCGCCGTCGACAGCACCACGACCACGCTGAAGGCCACGGCCGACCGCCTGGTCGACCTCGGGCACACCGTCCGGATCATCGCGCCGGGGCCTGGTCTGGCGTCGTACCGCGGCTGCGACGTGGTCCGGGTCCGCCCGCTGGAGCCGACCGGCGCCCAGATCCGCACCGCCATCGACGACTTCGCCCCCGACCTCGTGCAGGCAGCCTCGCCGCGGTTCGTCGGCCGCAAGGCCCTCAAGCACGCGCGCCGGGCCGGCGTTCCCACGCTGGTCGTCGAGCAGTCACCGATCCACGACCTCGCTGCGGACTACTGGCGGGCCAAGGTCGCCGACCGTGCCGACACCCTGCTGGTCACCGCGCCCTGGATGGTCGGCCGCGTGGCCGAGCTCGGGGCGGAGGCCGGCCTCTGGCTGCCCGGCGTGGACTCTCGCGCCTTCGCTTCGTCCCTGCGCGACCCGTGGCTCCACGACTCGTGGTCGCGGGCGCGCTCCAAGGAAGGCGCCCAGGTCGTGGTCGGCTACGTCGGCGGCCTCCACAAGCGCAACGGCGTACGACGCCTCACCGAGCTCGCCGACGTCCCCGGCATCCGGCTCGTGGTGATCGGCGACGGCCCCGAGCGCGAGTGGCTCGCGAAGCGGCTGCCCGCCGCCCGGTTCACCGGGACGCTGCAGACCGGTGACCTGACGGTCGCGCTGCCGACCCTCGACCTGCTGGTGCACCCCGGCGAGCACGAGACCGACTGCCACGCACTGCGCGAGGCAGCCGCCTCGGGAGTGCCCGCGGTCGTGCCGCGATCGGGCGGCGCCGCCGGCGTGGTGCGCCACCTCGAGACCGGCTTGCTCTACGACCCGACCGACCCGCGCGACCTGCGCCGTGCGGTCGCTGCCGTCGCGGCCGACAACCACCGCCGGCTCCTCGGCGAGGCCGCGCGCGAGCTGGCCACCGGTCGCACCTGGGTGGATGCCGTCGACGAGCTGGTCGGCTCGCACTACTCGACAGCGTCGACGGCGTCGATGGCGTCGATGGCGAAGCGGACCGCGATCTCCGTCCACTTCTCACCGAACGCGCGCGCTCGAGCCGTCAGCTGGTAGTCGCCGTCCTCGAGCGCCACGGGCGGGGTCCAGGTCCACAGCATCGCGGACGCCCCGGGCTCGGGCGCCGACAAGGCCACCCGGATCGACTTCTCCGGGACCCAGGTCCCTGCCTTGGTCAGCCACAGCCGGTCCGCCAGCCGCCGCAGGCCGACGACCTCCCACCTGATCTTGTCGAGCCCCGGTCCGTAGTCGTAGGCGAACCCACGCATCGTGGGGGTCGCGGTGCTGAACACCTCGCCGGGATAGGGCGTCGCCACGGTCCCCACCGGGTAGTCGGTGAGCTCGGGTGCGGCGCTCCACCTCGGCTCGCCCGCACCCGCCGCACCGGGAGCGTTGTCGTCGACGACCTCGAGGTAGCGATAGATCTGGTCCATGTCGTCGAAGAACGCCTGCTGTTCCGGGGAGATGCCGGTCCGGTTCTTCGGAGTGTCGACGGCGTAGCCGAAGCTGCTGGCGAACTGGCCCTCGACGCTCCCCCGCGGTCCCCGCTCGGCCGCGAACGAGATGTTGTCGGCGCTTCCCGTCACGTCGACGACATAGCTGCCGTACCGCTGGAGACTGCGCGCGAGGATCTTGGCCGGCTCGCTGGTGAGCAGGCTCTCGACGTCGAGGTCGCCCGGCAGCGTCAGCAGCGCGCCCATCTGGAGGTACGGGTTGGTGCCGGAGTAGGCGTTGGCAGCGCCCGGGGTCTTGAACGCCGCATCCGCGGCGAGCGCCGGCCAGCGGAAGCCGTCGCAGGCCGCGAGCAGGTCGCAGGCGCTGAGCAGCCGCGGCGGCACGACGATCTTGGTCGCGTGGGGAATGACGCCGCCGGCGACCCATTCGCCGAGCCTGATCGTTCCGCCGTACGCCGACATGAAGCTGCCGCCGTGTGCGCCGCCACCGTGCTGCTGCTTCACGGGCGCCCCGTCCGGGTACGGCCCGTTGCCGCCCGTGATCAGTGACTCGCCCTGCCAGGACGGCTTGTTCACCAGGCTGGTCACGTGCCAGTCGGCACCGGCCCCGCACACCTCGACCGGCTGCGTCTCGAAGAGCGTCAGGTCGGGACGGACGATCGCTGTCGGCCGGTTCTGTTTCGTGCGGATGCCGGTGGTGTCCCAGCCACGCGGGATCGGAACCGTCCCGACCGCCACCTCGGGCGCGTCCGCCGTGCAGCGGTTGCCGCTGCCCCAACCGGCGCTGCTCTTGGCAATGGTGACGTCGGCGGCACCGGGGCTGGCGATGATCACGCCCTCCTCGATCCGGATCGTGCGCTGGGGCAGCGGAGGCCCGGCCGGCTCGGTGTCCGTGGCGGGGGCGCCGAGGCGCACGGGCACCAGGACGGCTTCCTGACCGACCGGCCTGTTCCAGATCGACGTCGCCGGGTAGGGCCACAGCAGCGGGTCCCGCCCGCAGTCCATCCGGACGCCGGGGTGGCCGGCGAACGCACACGGATCATCGGTCTCGGTCGACGCAGAAGCGCGCCGAGACCGGCCCCGCGGCCTGTCCGACCGGGATCGTCGCGGCTGCGAACGCGCAGGCGAAGGCGACCGCGCACGCTGAACGGACTCGCCTCATCTGTCGACCCCCCGATGTGACAGGCAACGCCTTTCTATCAGGACCGCAGCGAGCGCGAACGGTGAACGAGACAACCTGCGCCTGACGACGTCATCGGATCAGGCAATGCGCTCGCGGTGCGGGGTCGTGGGGCAGGATCGTCACGTGAGGACGTTCAAGCGCTCGATCGCCGGCATCGCCGGGCTTCTGGCCGTCCTCGTGCCGTGCGTCGCCTGCTCGCAGTCGCCCGCCGACGACCACCCGCCGGTCGACGCCACCAGCCCTCCCGACGACGCGGGGTTGAAGCCGGCCCTCGCCGGCCTGGTCGTGACCGAACCGTCCGCGCTGACCACCGTGCCGTACGCGAGGTTCGGCACGATCAACACGACCTGGGCCGAGGTCGAGCCAGAGCAGGGCAGCTACGACTTCTCGTCGATCGACGCCGTCCTCGACAGTCACTCCGACATCAGGTTCCGGCTGCGGATCCAGACCGGCAAGGGAGCGCCGACCTGGCTGAAGCAGGAAACAGGTGGGTGCATCGTGCTCTACCCGGCCACGGAGAACGGCCGGGAGAGCTGTCCGGCCCGCTACTGGCGTCCGCCGTTCCTCGAACGCTACGACCTGCTGATGCAGGCGGTCGCCGAGCGCTACGAGGAGGACTGGCAGCTCGTCGACGTCGCCAACGGCGCCTGTTCGACGGCGTACGCCGAGCCGTTCATCCTGGGTGTCGACGACCAGTCCCTGGCCGCGCTGGCCGATGCCGGGCTGACCAGGGAGCTGCAGGAGGACTGCATCGTGGCATCCACCAAGGCGATGATGACGGCCTTCACCCGCACCAGGGTCTCCCTCGCCGGGCACGGGTCGTGGGAGTTCGTCGACGGCAGGTCGTGGATCCTCGAGCGCAATCTCCTCAACGAGCTGGTGGAGCGCTACCCGGGTCGCCTCGTCCTCGAGGACCACGGGCTGGGTCCGGACGACGAGGTGTGTCCGTCCCCGGGCGAGGAGTCGTCGAGTGCCGCCACCTGGCACTGCTACCTCGCCGGCCTGCCCCCGGACGTGACACCCCATGGCTGGCAGCTGACTCTCAACGACGGCTCCATGAGCACCGCGGCAGAGGCAGGCATCGAGATGGGCGCCTGCTACCTCGAGTACGCCGCGTTCCAGCAGCTCTCCTCGGACGAGCGCCGGACGACCCATGACGAGCTCGTGAGCAACTGCCCGACGGCCGTCTGAGCCGGCATCCGCTACGACGTACGTCGCCTCCGGCCGCCCAGCGAGAACCCGGCGATGACGAGCGCCGCGATCAGGCCGCCGACTGCCGCGCCGGCCGCCGCGCGACGGAGCTGGGTGGCCGACCCCCCGCGGGTCAGGTCCTCGCCCTGCATGGTCAGGGGCAGATCGACCCTGCGGTCCTCACGCTCGTCCTCGGCGAGTGCCTGCCGCTGCTCGAGCACCTTCCGGTGCTCCTTCGCGAGGTCACGCTCCGACTCCAGGTCGGCGCGAGTGGGCGAGTCCGCGGGCAGCGTCTCCAGCTCGTGCACCAGCGCGTTCACCCGCTGGATCGTGAACTGCACCTCCTGGGCCAGCGGGTCGTCGGCCGTCGCGGCGGCGTCACCCGACAGGAACCCCGCGGCCGAGGCGACCACGGCCCGGAGCACCGCTTCGGCCGCCGCGTCGTCACCGTCGTGCACGGCGACACCCACGCGGACGAAGCTGGTCTCGCCGACCGTTTGGACCGTCAGGTCCCGGCGCAGGTCGGAGACGCTCATGCCGGCGTCCTTCGCGGGAGCGCTGAGGACCGAGGGCAGGGTGAGGGCGGCGTTGAGGTCCTCGACCAGGTCGATCCGGTCGTTGGCGAGAGCAGCGACCGGACGGACGTTGACGACCCCGTAGATCTGCTCGGTGGTGCTGCGATCGGCGGCGGCGAAAGCCACTGCCCCTCCGATGAGCGCGGCGAGCAGGATCACCCACCACAGACGCAGGATTCCCGCACCGACTCCTGCCGACTGTGCCTTCGCCATGGGGCCCCCTGCCATTCGCGGACAGCGCGATTGGCTGACGCGCTCGTGGTGGACCGACAATACTTCAGGTGTCGGCGCGCGGATCAGAGTACCGCCGGCCGGGCCGGGCGAATTCCGAACTGCCTGAAACGCAACCGAGGGGGCACGATGGCCAGCGACGGCGAGGGGGTTCGCCAGCGGGTCCGGGTCGTCTTCGTCACCGGCACCGGCCGCAGCGGTTCCACCCTGCTCGGCAACGCGATCGGCAGTCTCCCCGGCGCGCTCAGCGCCGGCGAGGTCCGGTTCGCGCTGCGACGTGGGATCGCCGAAGGCGGCCGCTGTGGTTGCGGTGAGCTCGTCGTCGACTGCCCCGTCTGGCGCCCCGCGTTCGAGAAGACGTTCGGGAGCCTCCCCGATCGCGACGAGGCGTTGCGCATCGACGCCAGCCTGACCGACCTGGTCCGCCGCCGCCGGGTTCGGTGGTGGGCGAACGGTCGCACCAGCCCCGAGGCCGACGAGATGGTCGACCTCCACGGGCGGCTGATCGCCAACCTGGCCGAGACGAGCGGCGCCACGACCGTGGTCGACTCGTCGAAGATCGCGGCGTTCGGGGCGCTTCTCGGTCGAAGCCCGCTCCTCGACGTCAGACCCGTCCACCTGGTGCGCGATCCGCGTGCCGTGGCGTACTCGTGGCAGCGCGAGTTCGCCTCGCAGGCCGTCCCCGGCGACGCCGGCGAGATGGAGCGGATCCGGCCGGGCAAGGCGGCCGCGATGTGGCTCCACTCCACCATCAGCGTCCGTACGACGTTCACCCGGCGCGGGATCGATGTCATCGACGTCCGCTACGAGGACCTGGTCACCCACCCGGCGGAGGCACTGCGACGGATCGCCGCCTTCGCGGGGATCTCCCCCGAGATCGACTTCGTCCACGACGACGTGCTGGACGTCCGTCGGTCGCACGCCGTCGCCGGCAACCCCAGCCGGATGCGGTCGGGCCGGGTCTCGCTCCGCGCGGACACCGCGTGGCAGTCCGACCTGACCGCACGCGACCGCGCGGTCGTCTCCGCGCTCACGGCCAGTCATCGGCGCGCCTATGACTACTAGCGACACCCGTCAGTCCACGCTGTCCCCGACCAAGGTCGGCGCGATCGTCGCTGCGGTGACGGCCGGCGCGGCCGTGATCGCCGGCGTCGTCGCCGGGCTCGGGCAGCTGAAGATCGCGACCGTCGCGATGGTCGGCATCCTCCTCCTGATCGCCGCGGCGGCCGTCGCACGGCGATCCTTCGGGTGGTTCATCTCGGCCGCCCTCGTGCTGCGCCCGATCGTCGACCTCACCGCCACCTCGGGGGTCGGGATCCCCGAGGTCATGGGCGTGAGCGTGCTGCTCATCTGCGTCGTCTGGCTCACGATCCACCGGGCGGAGCTGGTCCCCAGGCTGCGGGAGCCGCTGACCCTGCCGGTGGTCGGCCTGGTGCTCGTCGCCATGCTGTCGGCGCTCAGCAGCCCGCTGCCGATGGAGTCGATCCCGATCGCGACGGGGATCGCGGCCGGCGCCGCGGTCTACCTGGTGCTGGTCGTCCTCCTCACCACGGGCCGGATGTCGGTCGTCCACCTCATCGGCACCCTCGCCGCGTCCGCCGTGGTGCCCGTGGTCTACCCGGTGCTCGGCGCGCTGGGGGTGACCGTCTCGCACGAGAAGGACGGCATCCAGGCCCTCAAGTCGGTGTTCTTCCTGTCCAACAACTTCGGTCACTTCCTGGTGCCGTTCCTGCTGGTGACGGTCGCGATGGCGACGCAGGCCAAGGGAAGGGCACAGCTCGCCCTCTACGGCCTGGCGGTGGTCCTGGGCGCGGAGCTGATCATGACCGAGACGCGCGGCGCCTGGATCGCGGCGATGGTCGGGCTGGTCGTGGTCGGCGCGGTGCTCAGCCGCCGGCTGCTCGCCGCCGTGATCGTCGTGCCCCTGCTGATGGTCGCGCTCGTGCCGCCGGTGACCGAGCGGGTGGCGTCGGTGCTCCCCGACCCGGCCGAAGCCCGGAGCGAGAGCTCGCTGACCTGGCGGTTCGAGCACTGGACCGAGGTGCTGCCGATGGTCGAGGAGTCTCCGATCACCGGCGTCGGGCTCGACGAGACCACCCGGCGCACCGGCAAGGAGCCGCACAACGACTTCCTGCTCGTCCTCGTCGAGATGGGGATCACCGGGCTGGCAGTGTTCCTGTGGTTCCTGGGCGCGGCCGTCCTCACCGGCCTGAGAGCCACCCGGCGGGTCATCGAGCCTCAGCTGCGCGTCGAGCCCCTCGTCCACGGCACCACGGTCGCCCTGTTCGGCTACGCCGTGGCCTACATCGTCGCGTCGGCGGGCGAGAACCTGCTGGAGAACGTCACCACGCTCTGGGTCGTCCTGCCCGCGCTGGCCGCGGTCTCGTGGGTCGCGCACGCGCCGCGCGTCGGGCTGGTCCGGGCACGACGGACCCCCGGCGCGCTCCGCGCCCGGCTGTCAGGCATCTGGACCAGCACGTGAGCAGCCAGCTCCTCGCTCCCCGTCACCGACGGGCCCTCCACCTCGTGCGGCGGGCCGGTTACCGGCTGCGGCCCGGTCCCCGCGAGCTGCCGACGTACTTCATCGTGGGCGCCAAGCGCGCCGGCACCACGTCGCTCGACGAGTACATCAACGCGCACCCGCTGGTGCTGCGCGGTCTCGTCGAGAAGGGCTGCCGCTACTACGACGTCAACTACTTCCGCGGGCCCGGCGTGGTTCCACAACCAGCTGCTGCCGGTGGCCGAGGTCGATCGCCTCGAGCGCAAGCTCGGGCAGCGTCCGATCATGGGTGAGTCGAGTCCCTACTACGCCTACCACCCCACCGCGGCGGCGCGGATCGCAGCGGACGTTCCCGACGCGCGGCTGATCTTCGTGCTCCGCGATCCGGTCGAGCGAGCCTGGTCGCACTACCGCTACGAGGTGGCCCGCGGCTTCGAGCACCTCGACGCCGCCGAAGCGTTCGCGGCGGAGCCGGCACGCCTGGCCGAGCCCGACGATCGCACCCGACTGCACCACCACCGGCACCACAGCTATGCCGATCGGAGCCGGTACGCCGAGCAGCTGCTCCGACTGCGCTCCCACTTCGATCCCGAGCAGGTCCTGGTGATCGAGAGCGAGCGGCTGTTCGCCGAGCCGCGCGCCACCATGGAGACGGTCTTCGCCCACCTCGCGCTGGACCCGGTCCCGCTGTCGTCGTACTCCACCTTCAAGGGACAGAGCGCCAGCGAGGTCCCTGCCGAGACCGCGGAGCTGGTCCGTGCCGCGGTCGCTGACGACGTCGCGCAGCTCAAGGGTCTGCTCGAGCAGCCGCCGTCATGGGTGGGTTGAGACCGCCCGGCTGTACTGCTCGGCCTCCGGCCACTGCTCCAGGTGCTCCCGGTTGGCGGGCAGCTCGAGCGCGTCGAGGAGCTCCGCCCACGTCGTGACGCTGCCGGGAGGGTGGGGGCCGCACAGGCCGCGCGCCAGGAAGCCGACGGCATCGCTCTCCGTCAGTCCCTGGACCTCGTTCATCAGCGCCGTGTTGTGGCGCCGGTCGCCGTCCGGGTCGATGACGTACTCGCCGATCCCGATCTGCTTGCGGCCGGACCGGACCAGCAGGGCAAGCCGGTGGCAGCCGTCGACCGGCACCCAGCGGTCCTCGGCGAGCGACCGGCCCGCGACCGTCGTGCCCGCCGGGATCCGGGCCACCGTGATCGGGTGCTGGACGTCGAAACCCATCGCCTCGAAGCTCGACAGCAGGTGCACCGCCCGCGACACGGCCTGCCGGAACATCGTGCGCTGGTCCTGCTCGGGAACACCCGCGAGCCCGAGGCCCGGCACGACGATCGTCCGGAACCACAGGCCATAGAGGCTCTGGCTCGCGAGCTCGTGGAAGGCGTCGGTCTCGATGATGTCGCGATGCGCGTCGGCAAGGTCGAAGAGGGCGATCCGGGCGAGGATGTCGGACCGGTGCGGGCTGATCAGCCGGTCGACCGACAACGGTTCTGATCCGGGGCGGAGCCGGCGCACCCGCCACCGGTTCACCCAGCGCCGGACGACGGGCAGCTGCACACTGACCTCGCGTCGCGCGCGGACGATGATCGAGTGCCCCAGCTTGGCCTCCGCGCCGTCCAGGCCGAACTTCATGACCACGACCGGATAGACAGCGAGCACGATCCCCGTCGCCACCACCAGCGTCACGAGCGCACCCGTCGTCGTCGTCACGACGAACCCGCGGATCAGGAGGAAGGCGAGCAGCGCGGCCGCAGCCGAGACCAGATGGGTACGCCGCACCGGCCACCGGTGGGTCACCAGGTGCCGCACCACCGCGACCCGGATGACGCCCGGAACCAGGAGCGTGAGCACCCAGGCGATGGCGGCGCCCGTGATCCCCATCGCCGGGATCAGCGCGAGGTTGAGCGCGATGTTGCCCACGAGCGCGCCGACGTTGATCACCATGTTGAGCCGGTTGCGGCCGACCTGGTTGAGCAGCACCGCGGACGGTGCGGCGAGCGCCTCGACCAGCGCACCGCCACCCAGGATCAGCACCACGGCGGTCCCGTCGGAGAAGCCGGGACCGAAGCACGCGAGGACCGCGCCAGGCGCGGCGAACAGCACCACCAGCGGGACGATCGTCAGTCGCCAGGTCCATCGGACCACGTCGGAGTAGTTCGCGGTCAGCCGACCGAGGTCCTGCTGCTCCCAGTGGTGGGCGATCCGGGGGGCCATCGACGCGGTCAACGGGGAGATCACGATCATCGCCGCGACGACCGCGCGCGTCGCCACCTGGTAGACGCCCACCTCGTCGGCGGCGACCAGCGCGCCGAGCAGCACCACGTCGATCCACAAGATGCCCTGGGTGGCCATCGAGGCGACCCAGCTGACGCCGGCGAACTGGAAGAGGCTGTGCCAGGCGTGGAAGGGCTCGGCGGCCGGCAGGCTCCGGACGCGCCGAACCAGCGCCACCGACCCGGCGATCCCACCGATGATGCTGGCCACGAGGAGACCGCCCGCCAGGCCCATCAGGTCCCAGCCCGCGAGCAGTGAGACCGTTGCCAGGCCGAGCCGGCAGAGCGGCTCGAGGATCATGCCGATCCTGGCGAACGCCCGCATCGACTGGAAGCCCTGGGTGGCAGCCAGGGTGACGTCCATCAGCACCGCGAACGGCAGGCTGAGCGCCACGACCCGCAGCGGGTCCGTCATCGCGGACTGGTGGAAGACCTGCTCGGCGAGCACCGGCGCGAGGAGAGCCAGCGCGACACCCGCGACCACCGCGGCGCACACGGGTGCGCCGACGCCGATCCGGACCGCGCCGCGGAGGCCGGCGTAGTCGGCGCGGGCCCGGCTGGCCGCGACGAACTTGGTCATCGCGACCCGCATGCCGAGCCCGCACACCAGGACGAGGATCGCGCGGAGCGCGAACAGCACGGCGAAGGCGCCGAGCAGTGCCTCGCCGGACAGCCGTGCGATCAGCAGCGCCACGAGGAAGGTCGCGACGTTGCTGACCACTGCACCGAGGATGCTCCGCCGTCCGTCGACGGCGAGGCTGCCGGTGCCCTCGTTCTTGCTCACTTCTCCCCCGTCATCCGGCTAGTTGGTGGCCCACATGCCGGTCATCGTCGACCACGGTATGCCGGAAGAGCTTCCGCTGTTGATGAGAGTGCGGGAGTTCCAGTCCGGAATGCCGCTCGGTGCAGAGAACCGGTAGAGCCGGTTGTCGCTCCACGCGGCGTAGAGGTAGTCGCCGATGAACTCCAGCGCGCGAGCGCCGCTCCAGTCCTGGGTCGACGCGACCCACTCGAACCCCTCGAGGATCCCGCTCTCCAGCGAGTGGCCGCGGTAGTAGAGGTTGCGGTCGCCGGTCTTGGTGTAGAGCACCCGGCCGCGCTTGAAAGCGGCGGTGCGAGTCTCGGCCACGCCGTACGGCTGGTCGTAGGGCGTCAGGTTGTAGTCGGTGTCGACATAGCCGACCGAGGTCGACAGGTTCGTGACCGTGGAGCCGATGGTGGTGCTCGTGAACGGCCGCCAGTAGAACGCCTGGGACGGGCCGAAGTAGTTCAAGCGGCCGTTCTGGACGAACCCGTCTCGGTTGCCGGTCCAGCTGATGCCGTCGACGGACGGGCCGCTGACGGTCGACACGGGCCCGAACGACTGCCCGTTGAACGCGGTCGCCATCAGGGTGCTGCCCGTGGTGTAGAAGAGCTTCACCGGCAACGGGATGTCCTTCGGGACCGGGTTCACCCAGCCACCGGCGACGGGCAGCATCGCGAGTCGCTGCCGCAGCACTCCGGCGAAGTAGGCGGTGTCGCTGCCGACCATCAGGTAGTCGTCGGTCGCGTGCAGCGCTTCCACGCCACGACCGCGGTCGCGGCCGGGGTTCCAGGACAGCGGGACACCCGAGTAGGGGTCGAGCGCCGCGATGCCGGCCCGCGAGACCGAGCCCGGCCCGTCGTTGTCGCCCCGCGGCGACGGCCTCGGGTTGTTGGACCAGCGCATGTGGCCGCCGACGTAGACGACCGACTCGGTGATCTCCACCGCCCAGTAGGTGTCGCCGCCGGTCTGGTTCACCCAGGTCGGCTGGAGCCCGCTGCCGGTCAAGACCGGCGGCATCTCCCAGCGCGACGTGGTGTCGCACAGCGTCTCGTAGCCGTGGTAGGCGCCGGTCGTGTTGACCACGAAGAACGTGCTGTCCGGGGAGATGTCGACGCCGCGGATGTAGGTGTCGTTGTAGGACGGTGAGCACTGGCCTTCGTAGCGATCGGTCGCCCAGGGGGCGACCGTCGGGCTGCTGCCCGACAGGTCGATGACGGCGACCTGGTGCCGCTCCGAGGAGCCCACCTGCCCGAAGTTCCCGCCGATCACGAGCCACTTGCCGTTGGGTGCGACGTCGAGCTCCTGAACGTACGGCGAGTACTGGTCGCGCGACGCACTGATCGGAAGGTTGAACGAGGTGTCGAGCGCTCCCGTGGCCGGGTTGATCGCAGCCAGCCCTCGCATCGGCGTGCCGTTGATCTTGCCGAACTCCCCGCCCAGGATCAGCCGGTTGCCGAGCAGCGCGAAGTCCTTGACCCGCGCGCCGGCGGTCGCCTTGAAGCTGGTGTCCAGCGATCCGTCGAGGCGGAGCTTCGCGATGCGGGCGGCCTTCTGCCCGTTGACCGTGGTGAAGTCGCCGGCGATCAGGATCGAGGTGCCGTCGGCGGTGTAGGTCACGGCCTCCACGTCACCGTTGATCACGGGCCGGAACGCCTGGTCGATCTGTCCGGTGCCGGAGTCGAAGCGGAACAGCCTCGGCTGCAGGAAGTCCGGAGACCCGGCCTTGCCGTTGCGTTCCCTCGTGAACGTGCCGCCCACCAGGACCTTCGATCCCGAGTTCGCGATGCTGTAGATCCGCCCGTCCAGGACCCGGGGATGCTTCGCCTCCGGTGTCGGGGACACCACCACACTCTGACCCGCCGGAGCCGGCGCTCCGGTCCCCACCACGAGACCGGAAGCAATGGCCAGGGCGACCACACTCGGGACGAGCCATCGCCCGCTTCGATGCCTGAGAAATCTCATGCTGCACTTTCCTTGTCCATCATTGAGTAGCCGAGACGGGTTGCCCGGTGAACCTCGAGCTGCGGGGCGTTGAGAGGCTGTCCGGCGTAGACGGCTTCCAGCCGGTCCACGCAGGCGTTCCAGTCGAAGCTGCGGGCGACGTGCCGGGCGTCGTACGCCGCCGCACGCCGCTCTGCGGCGGGATCCTTGGCTGCCCACTGGAGCGCCTCGACCAGGCTGTGCACGTCGCCCTCGCGGAACAGGCGGGCGCCGGTGCGGCTGTGGCCGACCATCTCCAGGTGCGGAGCGATGTCGCTGGCGATCACCGGGGTGCCGCTGCCCATCGCCTCCAGGAGCGTGAGGGGGAGCCCCTCGAGGGCGGACGGCTGGACGAAGGTGCTGGCGTTGGTGAAGAACTCGTCGAGCTCGTCGCCATAGACGTAGCCCGGCATCAGCACCCGGTCGTCGCGCGCCGCTAGGCGCCGCAGCTCCTCGACGTAGTCGTCGGTGTAGCTGGAGCCACCGACGATCACCAGCCGGGACGCGGTGTCGAGCTCGGCGAACGCCTTGATCAGCAGGTCTGGCCGCTTCTCGGGAACCAGCCGGCCGACGAACAGGGCGTAGTCACCGCGGCCGAGACCGTACTTCGAGCGGATGATGTCGGCGGGCCGCGCCGCGCGCGGCGTCACCCCGTTGAGGATGGTGGCGCACGCGCGGCCGTAGCGCTCGCGGTAGTGGTCCGCCAGCGCCGCGGACACGGTGACCGTGTTGTGCGGCACCCGGGCGCTCATCCAGGTCGCGAGGTTGAGGATGGCCTGGGCGGTCTTGCCCCACTTGGCGCGCTCGCCGTCCAGGCCGTGGATCGTCTGCACGACGCGCGCGCGGCCGAGGTAGCGCGGCAGCGGGGCGACCAGGCCCGGCCCGACCGCGTGGTAGTGCAGGACGTCGTAGCCGCCGGCCATCGCCGCGAGGGTCGACATGCCCGAGTGGGCGATCGCCTCGAAGCTCTTCGTCGGGAGCGTGGGCACCCGCACCACCCGCATGCCGAGGTGCTCACGCACCCGGTCCCCACCGAGGTACTTGCTCTGCGAGAAGACGGTGACGTCGTGGCCGCGGGCCACCAGGCGGTGGCCGATCTGCTCGACGTGGTGCTCGATTCCTCCGTACGTCGCCGGGACGCCCCTGGTGCCCAGCATCGCGATCTTAAGCCCCATGGTGGAGGACCTTCCCCTTGTCGGACGCCGCGCTGGCGTACGCCTGATCGAGGCGCTCCAGGTGACGATCGATTGCGAAACGGTCGACGGCGCTGGAGTGAGCCGCGACCCCCATCTCGTGAGCGCGCACCGGGTCGGTGGCGAGCTCGGTCAGTGCGGTGGCGAGCGCGGCCGGGTCGTCGTGCCTGACCAGCCGCCCGGTCACGCCGTCGGTGATCAGCTCCGGCATCCCACCGAGATCGCTGGCGACCACCGGCCGTGCGCAACCGAACGCCTCGAGGACCACCATCGGCTGGTTCTCGTACCAGCGCGAAGGTGCGACGACGACGGCGCTCTGGCGCATCAGCTCGTGGAGCTCGCCGGACGGCAGCCGTCCCGCGAACCGCACCCGGTCGGCCACCCCGGCCGCTTCGGCGCGGGTGCGCAGTGCCGCCGCGTCCGGGCCGTCGCCGGCGATGGTGATGTCGATGCCGGACGGCAGCAGCGCGGCCGCGTCGATGAGGACGTCGACGCCCTTCTCGGAGGACAGCCGGCCGGCGTACAGGACTCCCGCGCCGGGAGCCGTCGCGGGCTGGATCCGGGACAGGTCGCAGAAGTGCGGGACGTGACGAAGCCGATCCGGGTAGACCTTGGCCTCACCCATCTTCGCGAGCATGAACTCGCTCGGGCAGACCAGGACGTCGACCGGGTCGTAGGCGCCGAGGAACGTGTGCGCCGCGAGCTCGACCGACGAGAGCACGCTCGCGCTGAGCGAGCCGCGGTTGCAGCGGCGCACAGCCGCGTTGTGGAAGCGACGCGGGATGCAGGCCTCGCAGATCTTGCCGTTGTCGAGGAACTGGTAGGTCGGGCAGGCGAGCTTGTAGTCGTGCAGCGTCATCACCGTCGGGATCCGGCGCCGCGCCACCGGCCGGAGGATCGACGGGGACAGCTGGTGGTAGATGTTGTGGAGGTGCACGACGTCGGGACGGACCCGGTCGAGGATCGCGTCCATGCCGATCCGCGCGCTGCGGCGGTAGAGGATGTCCACCGACGTGGCCACGCGAGCAGCGATGCCGCTGGGCGCCGGGTTGAGCTCCATGCGGGGCGGGAACAGGTCCGCGTTGACGTCAGGCTGGTTGTCCGGGTGCTCCATCGCGAAGAACGACACGTCGTGCCCGCGGCCGCGCTGGAGCTCGGCGAGGTCGAGCATGTAGCCCTCCGCACCGCCGCGGCGGTAGAGGAACTTGTTGACGTGGAGGATGCGCATGGTGATCAGCAAGCGCCTTCGGCCGTGACCACGGCCCTGGCGGTGCGCAACAGGATCGAGAGGTCTCCGACCACGGTCCAGTTGTCGGCGTAGTAGGTGTCGAGGGCCTTGGCCACGTCCCACCCGAGGTTCGAGCGGCCGCTGACCTGCCAGAGCCCGGTCAGGCCAGGACGCACGGCGAAGCGACGTAGCGACTCGTCGTCCATCTCCTCGACCTCGTCCGGCAGTGAGGGCCGCGGACCCACCAGCGACATCTCGCCGCGGAGGACGTTGATCAGCTGGGGCAGCTCATCGAGCGACGAGCGGCGGAGCAGGTAGCCCAACCGGGTCACCCGCGGGTCGTGCTTGATCTTGAAGAGCACGCCGTCGCACTCGTTGTCGGCGAGCAGCCCGGCCTTCAGGTCCTCGGCGTCGGCCACCATCGTGCGCAGCTTGAGGACCCGGAACAGGCGCCCGTCCTTGCCGACCCGCACCTGACGGAAGATCGGGGAGCCCGGCGAGTCGAGCCGGATTCCGACCATGAGTGCCAGCAGCAGTGGGCTCACCAGGACCAGCAGGACCGTCGCGAGCACGACGTCGAGCGTCGCCTTGACCAGCCTGCTCGCCCGGTTCGCCCGAGGCGAAGCCAAGCTCATCGGCGAGGTGTCGACCTCGCTCGTCTGAACTGCCGGCGGACCTACCAGGTCCACGGTGCCCAACGGGCACACAATTACCGCATCAAGCGTCCCCCACGCCACGCGCCGAACCTTTCCCCGTGGCCTGCGTTCCCCAACTCAGGCCGATTGCGGGTCGTTAAATTTGGAGCCGACCCGTTAGACCTTCGTCCCGAGCGCACGGAGCTAAGTTGCACACAAAAGGTCTTCAAGGATTCAAACAGAAGGTTGACCGCCGTGTGACCTAGCAAATTCGCAGATCTGATCACCCTTTGCGACGGAATTAGCAGATCTGATTACAAAACGGGGACATGGACGGTGCCACCGACGCCAATCGCCCACAACCCCGTGAAAACGGACCAGCGGATGCCCGACTTGTTGCCGTTGTTGACGACCTTGCGGGTGTCCCACCGCGGCACGCCGTCGGGTGCGTGGAACCGGTAGAGCCGGTTGTTGCTCCAGGCGGCGTAGAGCCAGTCGCCGATGAACTCCAGCGCTCGCGCACCGCTCCAGTCCTCGGAGGACGCCACCGACTCGAAGCCGCCGAGGATCCCGCTCTGCAGCGAGTGCCCGCGGAAGAGGAGCCGGTGGTCGCCGGTCTTCGTGTAGACCAGCCGGCCACCCTTGAAGGCAGCGGTGCGGGTCTCGGCCACGCCGTAGGGCTGGTCGTGGGGAGTCAGGCTCGCGCTGGTGTCGACGTAGCCGACCGACGTGGACAGGTTCGTCACCGAGGTCCCGATGGTGCTCCCGGTGAACGGTCGGGAGTAGAAGGCCTGGGACGGGCCGAAGTAGCTCAGCCGGCCGCGCTGGACGAATCCGTCACGGCTGCGGTTCCAGCTGATGCCGTCGATCGCCGGACCGCTGATCGTGGTCAACGCGCCGAACGTCTGCCCGTCGTACGTCATCGTTCTCAGGACGTTTCCCTTCGCGACGTAGAGCCGGACCGGCAGCACGACGTCCTGCGGAGCCGGGTTCGGGGTGCCGCCGTCCACCGGGAGCATCGCCAGTCGCTGCCGCAGCTGCCCGGCGAAGTAGGTGGTGTCGCTGCCGACCATGAGGTAGTCGTCGGTCGCGTGCAGCGCCTCCACGCCACGACCCCGGTCCCGGCCCGGGTTCCACGACAGCGGTACGCCGGAGTAGGGATCGAGCGCCGCGATGCCGGGGCGCGACACCGACCCCGGGCCGTCGTTGTCGCCGCGGGGCGACGGCCGGGGGTTGTTCAGCCAACGCATGTGGCCCCCGACGTAGACCGCCGACTCGGTGACCTCCACCGCCCAGAAGGTGTCGCCACCGGAGTGGTCGACCCAGGTCGGCCGCAGCCCGGTGCCGGTTGCCGTCGGCGGCAGCTCCCAGCGCGAGGTGGAGTCGCACATCAGGTCGTAGCCGACGTAGGCGCCGGTGGTGTTGACGACGAAGAACGAGCTGTCGGGAGAGATGTCGATGCCGCGGATGTAGGTGTCGCGATAGGACTTGGCGCAGTAGCCCCGGTAGCGGTCGGTCGACCACGGGGCGACCTTCGGGCTGCTGCCCGAGAGGTTGATCACCGCGACCTGGTGCCGCGCCGCCTTGCCTACCCGCCCGAAGTTGCCGCCGATCACCAGCCACGTCCCGTCGGCCGCGACGTCGAGCTCCTGCACGTACGGCGAGTACTGGTCCCGCGACTCACTGACCGGCAGGTGGAACGTCCGGTCGAGCACACCGGTGTCCGGATCGATCGCGGCCAGCCCGCGGACCTGCTGGCCGTTGATCCGGCCGAACTCGCCGCCCAGGATCAGCCGGTCGCCGCTCAGCGCGAAGTCCTTGACCCGCGCCCCGGCACTCGCGGCGAAGCTCGTGTCCAGTGACCCGTCCACGTGCAGCCTGGCGATCCGCTGCGCCGGCTGCCCGTTGACGGTGGTGAAGTCACCGGCGATCAGGATCGACGTGCCGTCGGCGGTGTAGGTCACCGCCTCCACGTCGCCATCGATCGCAGGCCGGAACGACTGGTCGATCTGGCCGGTCGTGGAGTCGAACCGGAACAGCCGCGACTGCGCGAAGTCCGGGGACCCGGGCCTTCCGTTGCGTTCGCGGGTGAACGTGCCGCCCACCAGGACGTCGGGTCCGGAGCTGGCGATGCTGTAGATCCGCCCGTCCAGGACTCGCGGATGCTTGGTCTCCGGCGTCGGCGAGACGACCACGTCCTGGTCGGCCGGGGCGGGCGGAGCCACGCCCAGGAGTCCGAGTACGACGACGCCGGCTGCGATGGCTGACACCAGTACTCGCCCGCTCACAGTCACCTCCGAGTGCGCGAGCATATGCGGCAGCCCCGGCCGTCACCACACTTTCGTTGTCGGATCAGGCATAGAGATCGACGAAGGCGCGCGCGCCGGACAGCACGTCCTCCATCGCCGCGAGATCGCTCGGCGCGAGGTCTGCCCGATACGCATCCGTCCGGCCGGCCGCGAACGTGTAGCGGTCGAAGCCCTTCTCGAAGGCGGGCGTCCACGCCAGCCCGAGGTGCTCGAGCTGCGCGGCGAAGCTGTCGCGGGGTGCGGCGACGATGTCCTCGTAGCGAACGGTGAGCCACCGGTGTGCGGGGAACTCCGCCCGGGCCCGGTCGGAGGCGTCCAGCAGGATCCGCCACGCCAGTGCGGCCAGGACCGGGAACGAGCGCCCGTGCGCCTCCCACGCGGCCTCGTGCTGGGGCGACAGTGGCCCGAAGTGCCACTCGCCGGGCCCGCGGTGACCGTGCCACCAGGGCATCTGGAGCCAGGAGTTGGCGACCGCCCGCGGGTCGCGCACCACCTCGATGACCGCGCTGTCGGGGAAGCAAGCCTGGAGGAACGCCGCCCGCGGCCACCCGGTGAACTTGTGCAGGAACACCTCCGACCGCAGCCGCGCGGCGCGGCGGGCGACGAACCCCTGCATCCGGTCCGTCAGCCACGGCGTCGCGTCCGCCGCGACCAGGTCCCGCACCGGGTCGACCAGGGCCGGGCTCACCTCCTTCGCGAGCACCCGGTAGGCCTCGGACGGCGCGAATCGGACGCGCCCCTTGGCGGTCACCGCCGCGGGCAGCTGACGCCAGGCCTGGTTCTGCACCCGGGAGCTGGTGCGCACGCCCCTGTCGTCGAGGTTGGTCACGAAGCCGTTCTCGGGATGGCGGACCAGGACCTCGTGGACCAGGGTGGACCCGCAGCGGCCGGTCCCGATGACGAACGCGACCCGCGGCGACTCCGGTCCGGCCGCGTCACTCACCACTGGCGGCTGTCGGGGCGCCCGCGTCGCCGAGCAGCCAGGTGCCCTGCGGAGCGCCGCTCCTGTCCGCGTTGACCAGCGTGATGAGCTCGGCGCCTCGAGGGACGGACATCAGGATCCGGCCCACGGCGCAATCGCCCGGAGTCAGGTCGGTGAGGCGTGGGTACTGCCCGGTCGGCAGGTCGCCGTCGTAGTCGAGGTCCGCGGAGTACCAGCCGCCGTCGGACCCGGTGGCCGCCCACTGGTACCAGCCCACCTCGGTGGGCGAGCCGCCGGCCGGGACGCACGTGCGGACCAACAGCGACAGCCACTCGTAGTCGTCGCGAGCCGGCACCCAGGACTCGTTGCCGGGGCCGCGGGTCACCGCCTGCAGGGTGGTCGACGTCGCTCCTTCGAAGGTCTCGCCGACGGCCAGGGCGTTGTCGAGAGTGGTGTCCGAAGGCTCCGCGACCAGGTCGGGTCCGGAGTCGTCGTCCGACGACAGCAGGTCTCCGGCGTTGCAGCCGGTGAGAAGCCCCGTGAGCACAGCAACGACAGTGATCCCTGCCAGCAGACGGCGGGTAGCCGGTTTCATGCAGATGCTCCACCCCATAGAGGACTACGCCGGGGCGCACGATACCGGTTGGCCCCCGGCCGGGACTCAGGAACGGCCGTCGTTGTCCTTGTTGCGCAGGCCGATCTTGTTGCCGAGCCAGACCAGCGGGTCGTACTTCTTGTCCGCCACCCGCTCCTTCATCGGAATGATCGCGTTGTCGGTGATCTTGATGTGCTCGGGGCAGACCTCGGTGCAGCACTTGGTGATGTTGCACAGGCCGATGCCGGCGTTCTCGCGCACGGCGTCGCGCCGATCACGGGTGTCGAGCGGATGCATGTCGAGCTCGGCATAGCGCAGGAAGAACCGCGGCCCGGCGAACGCCGGCTTGTTCTCGTCGTGGTCACGCGTCACGTGGCAGGTGTTCTGGCAGAGGAAGCACTCGATGCACTTGCGGAACTCCTGCCCGCGCTCCACGTCGACCTGCATCATGCGGCGCTTGCCGTCGGCGTCGCGCGGCCCGAGCTCGATGCCCGGCAGTTCCCGCGCCTTCTCGTAGTTGTAGGAGACGTCGGTGACGAGGTCGCGGATGACGGGATAGGCACGCATCGGCGTCACGGTGATGGTCTCCGCGGGGTCGAAGTCGGAGAGCCGGGTCATGCACAGCAACCGCGGCCTGCCGTTGATCTCCGCGCTGCAGGACCCGCACTTGCCGGCCTTGCAGTTCCACCGGATCGCCAGGTCGCCGGCCTGCGTCGCCTGGAGCCGATGGAGGGCGTCGAGGACGACCTCGCCCTCGGACACCTCGACGGAGTAGTCGCCGAGCTCACCGCCGTCCGCGTCGCCACGCCAGACCCGCATCTTCAGCTCGTAGCCAGTGCTCGTGCTCGCCTTGGTCATGGGTCCGGTCACTCCTCGAAGAACTTCTTCAACTCGTCGGGCATCGCCGGAATGGCCTGCTCGGTCATGTCGACACCGGTGCCGGCGGCATTGAGCCGGAGCACGAGGTTCTTGCCGCCCCACTCCGGGTTCGGGCCCGGGTGGTCGTTGCGGGTGTGGCCACCGCGCGACTCCTCACGCGCGAGCGCGGCCTTGGCAACGCACTCCCCCACGAGCAGCATGTTGCGCAGGTCGATCGCCAGGTGCCAGCCGGGGTTGTACTGCCGGTTGCCCTCGACGTGCATCTGGGTGGCGCGCACCTTGAGCCGCTCGACCTCCGCCAACGCCTCCTCCAGCTCGGAGCCCTCGCGGATGATGCCGACCAGGTCGTTCATCGTCTGCTGGAGGTCCTGCTGGATCGTGTAGGGGTTCTCGCGCCCCTCCGCCCCCAAGTCCTGCTCAGCGAACGGCGCGACCGCGCTGGCCTGCGCCGCCGTGACGTCGTCGTCGGAGATCTGGGGTCGAGATCCCAGGCCAGCGGCGTAGGACGCAGCCGCGTCGCCGGCACGGCGCCCGAACACGATCAGGTCCGACAGCGAGTTGCCGCCGAGCCGGTTGGACCCGTGCATGCCGCCGGAGCACTCGCCGACGGCGTAGAGGCCCGGCACCACCGAGAGCTCGGTCTCGGGGTCGACCTCGATGCCGCCCATCGCGTAGTGGCAGGTCGGGCCGATCTCCATCGGCTCGGCGGTGATGTCGACGTCGGCCAGCTCCTTGAACTGGTGGTACATCGACGGCAGCCGCTTGCGGATGAACTCCGGCGTACGACGCGAGGCGATGTCGAGGTAGACGCCGCCGTGCGGTGATCCTCTGCCGGCCTTGATCTCGGCGTTGATGGCCCGGGCCACCTCGTCCCGCGGCAGCAGCTCAGGAGGTCGCCGGTTGTTCTTCTTGTCGTCGTACCACCGGTCGGCCTCCTCGATGGAGTCGGCCGTCTCCGCCCGGAAGTACTCCGGGATGTGGTCGAACATGAACCGTGTGCCCTCGGAGTTCTTCAGAATGCCGCCGTCACCGCGCACCGACTCGGTGACGAGCAGACCCTTGACCGACGGCGGCCAGACCATCCCGGTCGGGTGGAACTGGACGAACTCCATGTTGATCAGGGTCGCGCCGGCGCGCAGCGCCAGAGCATGACCGTCGCCGGTGTACTCCCAGGAGTTCGAGGTGACCTTCCAGGCCTTGCCGAAGCCGCCGGTCGCGAGCACGACCGACGGTGCGTCGAACACGATGAAGCGGCCGGACTCGCGCCAGTAGGCGAAGGCGCCGGCGATGGCACCCGCCCCAGAATCAGACGGTGCCTTGAGGAGGTCCGTGACCGTGCACTCCATGAACACGTCGATGCCGAGCGCGACCAGCCGCTGCTGGAGGGTCCGGATCATCTCCAGGCCGGTGCGGTCCCCGATGTGGGCGAGCCGGGCGTAGCGGTGGCCACCGAAGTCGCGCTGGCTGATCAGGCCGTCCGCCGTACGGTCGAACAGCGCGCCCCAGTCCTCGAGCTCCATCACCCGCTCGGGTGCCTCCTGGGCGTGGAGCTGGGCCATGCGCCAGTTGTTGAGCATCTTCCCGCCGCGCATGGTGTCGCGGAAGTGCACCTGCCAGTTGTCCTCGGGGTAGAGGTTGCCCATGGCCGCGGCGGCACCGCCCTCGGCCATCACCGTGTGCGCCTTCCCGAGCAGCGACTTGCAGACCACCGCGACCCGCGCGCCCGCGTCGTGGGCCGCGATCGCCGCCCGCAGCCCGGAGCCGCCGGCGCCGATCACGATCACGTCGTACTGATGCCGTTCGATGCCGCCCCGGGCGTCGCCGGACATCTCGTTGCCGGTCATGGGGTGCCGGCTGCCGTGCGGCGATGTGGCGGTCATCTAGAAGAACCTCGGGTCGTCGAACACGTTGGTGGCGAGCAGGAAGATGTAGAGGTCGACCAGGGCCACGGAGAACAGGGAGTACCAGGCGTACTTGGGGTGGTGGGCGTTGAGCTTCGACACCCAGGTCCAGAGCCGGTAGCGCACCGGGTGCTTCGAGAAGTGCCGCAGCCGCCCGCCGACGATGTGGCGGCAGGAGTGGCACGACAGGGTGTAGAGCCAGATGAGCACGACGTTGATCGCCATCAGCACCGTGCCGAGGCCCATGTGGATCCCGTCGCTCTCGCCCGGCGCCGGCCGGAAGGCCAGGAACACGTCGTAGGTGAGGATCGCGCCGACCGCCACGGCGGCGTACCAGAAGTAGCGGTGGACGTTCTGCATGAGCAGGGGGAACCTGGTCTCGCCGCTGTAGGCGGTGTGCGGCTCGGCCACGGCGCACGCCGGGGGCGACAGCCAGAACGCCCGGTAGTAGGCCTTGCGGTAGTAGTAGCAGGTCATCCGGAAGCCCAGCGGGAAGATCAGCACGATCAGCGCCGCGGAGAGCGGCCACCACTGGAACGGCTGGCCGAAGTCGGACGCCCCCTTGACGCAGTCTCCGAGGCACGGTGAGTAGAACGGCGAGAGGTACGGCTCGGCGAAGTAGTCACTGCCCATGAACGCCCGGATCGTCGCGTAGACCACGAACGCGCTGAACACCAGGAACGTCGCCAGCGGCGTCAGCCACCATCGGTCGTTGCGGAGCGTTCGCTCCTCGATCTGCGCTCGACCTGGGCCGTGTACGCCTGTCGACACCTGCACCTCCGGGGGTCCGTCCGCATTGCCTGCGTCGAAGGTTAGGCCAGCCAGGTGGAGATATGTCACACGGGTCCATTTATGCGGCCACGCGGCGCGCGCGGTAGCGTGACCAGCCGTGGTAGAACCAGTGGTGACCAGGCCCACCCTCGTCGAGGGAGCGCGCGCTTCGCGCACCTCGATCGCACTCAAGCTCCTGATGGCCGCCAGCGGCCTCGTCTTCGTCGGCTTCGTGCTCGGGCACATGTACGGCAACCTCAAGGCCTTCTCCGGCCACGACACCTTCAACGAGTACGCGCACCACCTGCGCGAGTTCGGCGAGCCGATCCTCCCCCACCAGGGCTTCGTCTGGATCATGCGCGCCGGGCTGCTGCTCGCGCTGGTCATCCACGTGGCGGCCGCGATCGAGCTGACCCGCCGCGCCCGGAGGGCCCGCCCGATCCAGTACGTCGTCAAGAAGCACACCGGCGCCATCCCGGCCAGCCGGCTGATGCGCTGGGGCGGGCTCACGCTCTTCCTCTTCATCGTGTGGCACCTGGTCAACTTCACCTTCGGCAAGGTCAACGTGCAGGGCGGCGAGACGGACGACCCCTACAACCTCCTCGTCGACACGTTCGACGTCTGGTGGATGACGCTGATCTACCTGGCCGCGATGGCGATGCTCGGCGCTCATCTCCACCACGGGGTGTGGAGCTCGATGCAGACCCTGGGTCTCACCGGGACCGCAGAGAGCCGCGCCCGGGTCAAGACGATCTCGTTCGCCATCGCGATCCTGATCGCCGGCGGATTCTCACTCGTCCCGATCTTCGTCGTCGCCGGCGTCATCGACTGACCGCCCCATGCAGACCCAAATGATTCGACGGAGACTGACATGACCGACATGCCGGACACCACGCTCACGGGCGGCACGAGCCACAACGTTCCTTCCCCGGCGCAGTATGACGACGCGTCGGGCTACTACGACGCCGGCGAACCCATCGCCGACACCAAGGCACCGGCCGGCCCGATCGACGAGCGCTGGCAGACCCGCAAGTTCGAGGCCCGCCTGGTCAACCCGGCCAACCGCCGCAAGCTCTCGATCATCATCGTGGGCACCGGCCTCGCCGGTGGCGCCGCGGCCGCCACCCTCGGCGAGGCCGGCTACAACGTGAAGTCCTTCTGCTACCAGGACTCGCCACGCCGCGCCCACTCGATCGCCGCGCAGGGCGGCATCAACGCGGCGAAGAACTACAAGGAGGACGGCGACTCCGTCCACCGGCTCTTCTACGACACGGTCAAGGGCGGTGACTACCGCTCGCGCGAGTCCAACGTCTACCGCCTGGCCGAGGTTTCGACCAACATCATCGACCAGTGCGTCGCGCAGGGCGTCCCGTTCGCCCGTGAGTACGGCGGCCTGCTCGACAACCGCTCGTTCGGTGGAGTCCAGGTGTCGCGCACCTTCTACGCCCGCGGCCAGACAGGCCAGCAGCTGCTGATCGGCGCCTACCAGGCGATGGAGCGCCAGGTGAAGCTCGGAACGGTCACCGAGTACACCCGGCACGAGATGCTCGAGGTCGTCGTTGTCGAGGGGGCCGACGGACAGGCACGGGCCCGCGGCATCATCGCGCGCAACATGGTGACCGGTGAGATCGAGACCCACCTGGCCGATGTCGTCGTCCTCGCGTCCGGCGGCTACGGCAACGTCTTCTACCTGTCGACCAACGCGATGGGCTCCAATGTCACGGCCGCGTGGCGTGCCCACCGCAAGGGCGCCTACATGGCCAACCCCTGCTACACGCAGATCCACCCGACCTGCATCCCGGTCTCCGGCGACCACCAGTCGAAGCTGACCCTGATGTCGGAGTCGTTGCGCAACGACGGCCGGATCTGGGTGCCCAAGAAGGCCGAGGACTGCACCAAGGACCCGCGGGAGATCCCGGAGGAGGACCGCGACTACTACCTGGAGCGGATCTACCCGTCCTTCGGCAACCTGGTGCCTCGCGACATCGCGTCGCGGCAGGCGAAGAACATGTGCGACGAGGGCCGGGGCGTCGGCCCGATGGTGGGCGACTTCCGCCGAGGGGTCTACCTCGACTTCGCGGACGCCATCGAGCGGCTCGGCGAGGACACGGTCCGCGAGAAGTACGACAACCTCTTCGACATGTACGAGCGGATCACGGGCGAGAACCCCTACCAGGTCCCCATGCGGATCTACCCCGCCGTGCACTACGTGATGGGCGGCCTCTGGGTCGACTACGACCTCCAGTCCTCCATCACCGGCCTGTTCGTGACGGGCGAGGCGAACTTCTCCGACCACGGCGCCAACCGGCTCGGGGCGTCGGCGCTGATGCAGGGCCTGGCCGACGGCTACTTCGTCCTCCCCCACACCCTCCGCGACTATCTCAGCGAGGGGCCGTTCGAGGAGATCGGCGAGGACCACCCGGCCGTCGTCGAGGCGCGGGCGTCGGTCCAGGGGCGGATCGAGAAGTTCCTCTCGATCAACGGCAACCGCTCCGTCGACAGCTTCCACCGCGAGCTCGGCCACATCATGTGGGAGTACTGCGGCATGGAGCGCAACGCAGAGGGCCTGCGGAAGGCGATCGACATGATCCGCGAGCTCAAGCGCGAGTTCTGGACCGACCTCAAGGTGCTCGGCACCGCCGACACCCTCAACCAGAGCCTCGAGAAGGCCGGCCGGGTGGCTGACTTCATCGAGCTCGGCGAGCTGATGTGCATCGACGCGCTCAACCGGCGCGAGTCGTGCGGAGGCCACTTCCGCGCCGAGTCGCAGACCGAGGACGGCGAGGCGCTGCGGCACGACGACGAGTTCGCGTACGTCGCAGCATGGGAGTGGGCGGGCGAGGACGAGACGCCGATCCTGCACAAGGAAGACCTGGTCTACACCGCCATCGAGATGAAGCAGAGGTCGTACAAGTGAATCTGACGCTGAAGATCTGGCGGCAGACCGATGCCCAGGACAAGGGCCGGATCCACACCTACGAGGTGGCCGAGATCTCCGAGGACATGAGCTTCCTGGAGATGCTCGACGTCCTCAACGAGCAGCTCAACGAGCTCGGCGAGGAGCCGATCGCGTTCGACTCCGACTGCCGCGAGGGCATCTGCGGCATGTGCGCGCTGATGATCAACGGCGAGCCGCACGGACCCGAGGTCACCACGACCTGCCAGCTGCACATGCGCTCGTTCCACGACGGCGACACGATCACCATCGAGCCGTGGCGCTCGAGTGCGTTCCCGGTGCTCAAGGACCTTTGCGTCGATCGCTCGGCGTTCGACCGGATCATCCAGTCCGGCGGCTACATCTCCGCCAACACCGGCTCCGCGCCGGAGGCGAACTCGGTGCCGGTCCCCCGTGACAACGCCGTCCGCGCGTTCAACGTCGCGACCTGCATCGGCTGCGGCGCATGCGTCGCCGCGTGTCCCAACGGTTCCGCCTCGCTGTTCCTCGGCGCGAAGATCACCCACCTCGGCGAGCTGCCGCAGGGTCAGCCCGAGCGCTGGAGCCGGGTCGTCGACATGACCGCCCAGCACGACTACGAAGGCTTCGGCGGCTGCACCAACATCGGCGAGTGCACGGCGGCCTGTCCCAAGGAGATCCCGCTGGACGTCATCAGCCAGCTCAACAAGGACCTCCGGACGGCCATGCGCCACGGTCACTGACCTACCCTGGCGCCGGCAGCACCCAGACGTCGGCACCGTCCTCGGCCGATTCGCCGAACGTGGGACTGCGCGCTCCCGCGACCACCTGGATGTCGAAGATCTCCTCGACCCGGGAGGCGAACTCCAGCGTGCCGACCGTGGTGCCGGTGCCGAGCTCGATGACGCCGACGCCGCACTTGAGCTGATCGTGGTAGGCCGCGATCGGGGCGCCACCGAAGGTGGTCGTCTCGCGGATCCTGGACAGCCCGACGAACGCAAGGCCGCCGTGGATCGCCAGGCCCCGGGCATAACCCGGCAGCGCGGCGACCACGTCGCGCCGGCCGGTGGCGACGTCGACGCGCTCGAGCCGTCCCATGCCGGAGTTCAGGACGAACAGCTGGTCGTCATACCACCGCGGCGAGTGCGGCATCGACAGTCCGGTGGTCACCGGCTCGCCCGACGCCACGTCGAGCACGGTGCCGCTGTCGTTGCGCTGCTTGCGCCACCCGCCCGGCTCGTCGGACTGGGCCATCACCGTCACGAACGCCGGTGACCCGTCGCGCATGGCCAGGCCGTTGAGGTGGCAGCGGTCCTGCGGCGCCAGGCGGGAGACGAACGGAGGGCGCCAGCGTGGCACGAAGCTGAACCGCTGATCGAGCCCCGCGAGGCAGGAGAACCGGGTGTTGACCATCCACAGGTCCGGCTCGCCGGCCGGTGTGGTTCCCCACGCGATCTCGTGGCACTGGATCCCGCCCGTGACCATCGACGAGCGCGGCAGCCAGCACCGGTCGTGCCGGCCGGCCGGAGCCATCGCGGGCGCGAGCTCGGAGTGGTCGCGCAGCATCCACACCTGCCCCTTGCCGGCGACCGCGAGCCGGTCGGCCCCCAGGGCGAGGCCCATGGCGTGGTCGAACCTGCGGAAGGAGAAGGTCAGCTGGTCGTCGGCTGTCCCGACCGCGACGACCTGGCCCGCTTGGTAGGTGGAGATGAGCAGCGCGCACTGAGCCCCGTCGAGCAGCCCCGGGAGGCCGTCGCTGTGGTGGAACCGGACCTCGGTCGGCCCGGGTGCCTCTGTGCTGGTGACTGCCGCTTCGTCCGGTTCGGTCACCGCAACTTCAGGGTGTAGTGCCGGGTCTCGCTGTTGACGCTCCCGCCGCACGAGGTGAAGGTGAACCGCGCGCCGACGCGGAGCTTCCCGTTCTGTCGAAGGATTCGCTTGGCGGCCCGGGTGGGCTCCAGGGTGAGGGAGGTCCTGATGCTGTCCGAACCGATCACATCCCGCTTCGCCCGCTTGATCCAGCGCTCGCCGGCCGGGGCGACCGCGATCGTGCCGGCCCCGTCGACGACGATCCGCACCCGCAACGATCCGGTCGTGGTGTCGGGGTCCCCCGAGGAGGACACGTCGAAGGCACCGCCGGTGTTGATGTCCTTGACCAGGGACGTGCCGGCCTCCGTGCCGTCCGAACGCCACAGCTCCTCGCCGTGCGTTTGGTCATCGGCGGTGAAGTACAGCACTCCGTCGACGTCGGTCAGTGAGCTCGGACGGCGGCCGCTGGTGCCAGGGTCGATGTCCTTGACCAGGGAGGTGCCGGCCTCGGTGCCGTCCGAGGTCCACAGCTCCTGACCGTGGATCCCGTCCCTGGCGGTGAAGAACAACGCGCCACCGGACGCGGTCAGGCTGGAGGGATAGCCGTCGTACTCGCCGGGCTGGACGTCCTTGACCAGGACGGTGCCCGCCTCCGTGCCGTCCGAGGTCCACAGCTCCTGCCCGTGGCTGCCGTCGTCGGCAGCGAAGAACAGGGTGTCGTCGACGGCCGTCAGGTCGTTGGCGCCGTAGTAGTAGTCGCCATCGGATCCGAGGTCCTTGACCAGGACCGTTCCCTTTCCGGTGCCGTCGGAGGTCCAGAGGTCGCGACCGTGGACGTCGTCGTCGGCCGAGAAGAACAACCGGTCGCCGACTCCCGCGAGGTAGTCGGGGTTGGCTGCACGTGCGCCGGGAATGATGTCCTTGACCAGCTTCGTCCCGGAACCGGTGCCGGTGGAGCGCCACAGCTCCCGGCCGTGGACGCCGTCCCTGGCCCGGAAGAACAGGACGTCGCCGACGCCGGTCAGCCTGCTGGTGCTGCTGTCGTAGGAGCCCGGGCGGACGTCCTTGACCAGGACTGTGCCGCTCCTGCTGCCGTCCGACCGCCACAGCTCCTCACCGTGGATGCCGTCGTCGACGGTGAAGAACAACCGGTCGCCGACCGCCGTCAGCTGCCGGGGCCCGTAGTCGTAGTAGTCGTCATCATCGCCGCCGCCGCCCGACCCGATGTCCTTGACCAGGACGGTGCCGCTCTTGGTGCCGTCCGACCGCCACAGCTCCTCGCCGTGGGTGCCGTCGTCGGCGGTGAAGAACAACCGGTCGCCGACCGCCGTCAGGTTGGTGGGCCCACTGTCGTCGTCGTCGTACCCGTCGCTGATGGAGGCGAAGCGCCTGACCAGCACGGTGCCTGCCTTGGTGCCGTCCGAGCGCCACAGCTCGTCCTTGTCGTCGCCGTCGACGGTGAAGAACAACACGCCGCCGACGCCGGCCAGGCTGGTGTCGCTGTAGTCGTAGTCGTAGTAGTCGTCATCGCCCGATCCGAGATCCTTGAGGCGGATCGTGCCGCTCGCGGTGCCGTTCGAGCGCCACAGGGAGCTGCCGACCTTGCTGTCGTAGGCGGTGAAGAACAGCACTCCGTCGACGTTGGTCAGGTTGCTCGGCGAGCTCCCCGGCGTGGTTGCCCCGGTGCAGTCCGGCAGCGAGGACCGCGCGCTCGTCGCCGCCACTGCGGCCGTGGAGAGCGACACCCCAGCGGTCCCGGTGCCGGCCAGCGTCACCGCCGCCGCGACGGCGGTCGTCGCTCGTCGGGTGCGAGCCCGGCGCCGCAGCGTCTTCTCCCGCGCGACGCGCGCTCGCTGGGCCTGGTCCCTCGCGGAACGCTGTCGTCGACTCATCTTCCGACCTCCCCGGCTGGTCATGGGTGCAGTGTCTGCGGGCTTGAGTATGCACGGTTATGACGCACGGCGAACCAGATCGGTTGCTTCAACCACCGACCTTCTTGGAACCGGTCCGACGGAGCACGGCGACCAGGGCGAGCGTGGCGGCACTGCCGGCCGCGAACGGGGCGGCCCAACGCGCCGCCGGAGACTCGTCCTCGCGGTCGGCCGCGAGCCGGTCCCGCCACGGGAGCGGCGGCGACTGCGGTCCTTCGACGGGCGCCGCGCCCTCGGGCCGCAGCGCGCGCGACGCGGGATGCACATAGGCCCAGGACGCGGCGTACATCACCACCCGTGAGAAGTAGTAGATCCAGACCACGAGGATCAGCGCGATGCCGAAGGCCTGGAAGGCCGGCGAGTTCGCCGTTGACTGGAGCAGCAGCTGCGAGACCTGCTTGAGCATCTCGAACCCGACGGCGCCGACCATCGCGCCCCTCCAGAGCGCCACCCGCGGCAGGTCGGGATCGGCGAGCACCTTGAACAGGGCGAAGAAGAGCAGGGCGTTGGCGGCCAGACCTATGACGACGGCGATCAGTCCGAGCAGCCAACCCAGGTCGGACCCGAGACCCACCCAGTCGAGGATCTCCTCGGAGAGCCCGCGGACGACACCGGACACACCGACGCTCACGATCAGCACCACTCCGAGGAGGGCGAGTGCGGTGAGGTCCCGGACCTTGCCGACGATGAAGTTCGGCTGCTGGCGCTCGGGGAGCTCGAACATGACGATCAGGGCATCGCGCATGCTCGACAGCCAGCCCAGGCCGGAGTAGAGCACGAACACGATGCCGACCGACAAGATGCCGGGCGCGGAGTCACGGATGTCGCTCAGGGAGATCTTGCCGTCGCCCTCACCGACGAGACCCGGCAGCACCGAGTTGATCGCGTCGACGAGATCGGACTCCGCGCCGTCGTAGACCCGGGCGACGAAGCCGATGACCGCGAACGCCAGGGCGAGGATCGGGAAGAACGAGATGAAGGCGAAGTAGGTGACCGCGCCCGCCTGGATGTTGCCCTTGACGGCGCCGTAGTGCTCGACGGTGCGCAGCACCTGGTCGAGCAACGGCCGTCGCTCGCGAGCGTCAGCGATCCGCTGCTTGATCCTGCCGAGCATCGACGGCACCGGGATCTCCTGCCGAGTCAGTGGTCACGGTTGAGGGAGAACGACCGGCTCGACTGCCAGCCCCGCTCTCCCTCGTGAACGTACAGGTGGAAGTCGGCGACATCGAAGGAGCACTCGAACGCGGCCAGGTCGTCGAAGGCCCGGTCCAGCTCGTCATCGCCGAGATGGTGCGCCACGGTCACGTGCGGGTGGTAGGGGAAGTGCAGCGCGAGGTCGAGCGGGCCGCCCCGAACCTGCTCGGCGAGCTGCTCGCACTGGGAGATCCCCTCGGCAAGCCCGATGAACACGACCGGTGACACGGGCCGGAAGGTACCCGTTCCACGCAGATGTACCCGAAAGGCGCGGTGCCTCTCGGCGGCCGACTCGAGGTGCGCCTCGATCTCGGCGAGGTCGTCGGCGACGTCGAGCGGCGGGATCAGGGTGATGTGGCTGGGCACGCCGTCGGCGGTCGGGTCACCGATGGCCTGCCGGTAGTCCTGCAGCTCGGTCGCCCAGGGCTCTGGGATCGCGATCGCGACGCCGATCGTGGGCACGCCGTCAGGCCCCGGCCGGGCCGCGACGCGGCGCCACGAAACCCACCCGCTGGTAGACGTCACGCAGCGTTGCCTCGGCCACGGCACCCGCGGTGGCGGCACCCTGCTGGAGCACCGCGGTCAGGTAGGCCTGGTCGTCGAGCAGCTCCAGGGTCCGCTCGCGGAACGGGGTCACGAACGTGACGACCAGGTCAGCGAGGTCGCCCTTGAGCGCGCCGTACCCCTGGCCGGCGTACTGCTCCTCGAGCGCGGTGATCGGCTCGCCGGTCAGCGCGGAGTAGATGGTGAGCAGGTTGCTGATGCCGGGTTTCTCAGCGACGTCGAACCGGATCTCCGAGCCCGAGTCGGTGACGGCGGACCGGATCTTCTTGGCGCTCGCCCTGGGGTCGTCGAGCATCTCGATGATCCCGTTGGGCGACGAGGCCGACTTCGACATCTTCGCGGTCGGCTCCTGCAGGTCGCCGATCTTGGCGGTTGCCTTGAGGATGTAGGGCTCCGGCAGCCGGAACGTCTTCTTGTAGCGACTGTTGAAGCGCTGCGCCAGGTCGCGGGTGAGCTCGAGGTGCTGGCGCTGGTCCTCGCCGACCGGCACGAAGTGCGGGCGGTAGAGCAGGATGTCGGCGGCCTGCAGCACCGGGTAGGTGAACAGGCCGACCGAGGCCGCGCCCTCCCCCTGCTTGGCCGACTTGTCCTTGAACTGGGTCATCCGCCGCGCCTCGCCGAACCCGGTGAGGCAGTTGAGCACCCAGGCGAGCTGCGCGTGCTCGGGGATCTGGCTCTGCACGAAGATCGCCGAGCGAGCCGGGTCGATGCCCATCGCCAGCAGCTGCGCGGCCGCCCGCAGGGTGCGCTCGCGGAGCACCTTCGGATCCTGCTCGACGGTGATCGCGTGCAGGTCGGCGATGAAGAAGAACGGCTGGTGGTCGCGCTGGAGGTCGACCCATTGCCGCAGAGCGCCCAGGTAGTTGCCGAAGTGGAAGGAGTCCGCGGTCGGCTGGATCCCCGACAGGACGCGGGGTCGGGCCCCGCCTTCGGGCGTCGTCGGCTGCGCCGTCTCCGGCAGCGGCTGCTGTTCGGTCGTCGCGGACATGGCTGGGATTGTCGCAGGACTCCCGACCGGGACGGCACGCGGCCCGCGGTCAGAGTGCCGCAGCCACGCGGTCTCTGCGGTGCGCGAAGGCCGACCACAGCAGGATCACCACACCGAGCGCGCTGAGGCCGGCACCGAGCACCGCAGGCGCCCGGTATCCGTACCCCGCCGCGATCACGAGACCGCCGAGCCACGCACCCAGCGCGTTGGCGACGTTGAGAGCGGCGTGGTTCATCGCAGCGCCGAGGGTGACGGCGCCGCCCGCGACGTCCATCAACCGGAGCTGGAGGTTGACCACGAGCACCGAACCGGTGGCGGTCACCAGGAACGCGACGGGGAGCAGCGCCCAGCCGCCCGGCGCGGCGGCGTAGTAGGCCAGCAGGATGAGCGAGCCGAAGCCGGCAGACAGCAGCAGGCTGCGGAAGACGGACCAGGCAGCGAGCTCCCCGGCGAGCCAGGTGCCGACCACCATGCCGAGCCCGAGCGCCAGCACGAAGAACGGGACCGTGCCCCGCTCGAGCCCACCGACCACGGTGACCGTCTTGGCGATGTAGGAGTACACGGCGAACATGCCGCCGAAGCCGATCGCGCCGGCGGCCATGGTGAGCCAGACCTGGAGGCTGCCGAAGAACTCCCGCGCCTCCTTGCGGCCGCTGGTCTCCGAGTCGCCCGGCACCGACGGCACCGCCGCGAGCACCCCGGCCGCGGTGACGAGGGCGAGAGCAGCAGCCAAGAGGTACGTCGCCCGCCAGCCCGCCTGCTGCCCGAGCCAGGTCGCGAGCGGGACCCCCACCACGTTGGCCACCGACAGCCCGAGCATCACGCTGGCGACCGCCCGGCCCCGCCGCGCGGGTGCGACCAGGCTCGCAGCCACCAGGCTGGCGACGCCGAAGAAGGCGCCGTGCGGCAAGCCGTCCAGGAACCGCGCTGCGGTCAGCACCCGGTAGTCGGGCGCGACCGCGCTGATCAGGTTGAAGACGCCGTACGCCGCCATCAGGCCGACCAGCGCCGCCCGCCGCGGGAGCTTGGCACCGAAGAAGGCGAGGATGGGCACGCCTACGACGACGCCGAGGGCATAGGCCGAGATCACGTGACCGGCGGTCGGCACCGAGACGTCGACACCGTCCGCGATCTCGGGCAGCACGCCCATGGTCATGAACTCGGTGGTGCCGATCGTGAAGCCGCCGACCGCGAGCGCCAGGATTGCCAGCGCCGGCCGGGCGGTGCGCACCGTGGGGTGGTCGCCGGTCGCCGTCGCGACCTCGGTGGAGGTCATCGGCCAGAGGTCATCGGAGCGGGAGCCACGTGGAGTCGCAACGTCCGTAACCAGCTCGGTATTCCGGTCCTGTCGAAGGAGACGACCCGCGGGGTGGCGTCCGATGCGCCGCGCCCGTCATCGTTACTCGAGTCGCAGGCCGCGGCGGCCAGGCCGAGCGCGAAGGCTACAGCGAGCAGGGGCGGTCGAAGGGCCACGACGCCAATCTCCCAGAGGAGATCCGCGTTGGAGGAATCGACAGCGCGTTCGGATCGGTCGGTCTAGCTGCGTCGGTGGAATCTGATGTCGCCGTTGGGGAGGATTTCGTGGGTGAAGCGTGGGTCGTGGAGCAGGTGGTGGTGCCAGCTGCAGCCGAGGACGCCGTCGTCGAGGTTGGTCTTGCCGCCTTTGGACCAGGGGACCCGATGATGGGCCTCGCACCAGCGGGCCGGGACCGAGCAGCCCTCGGCGCGGCAGTGCTGGTCGCGTAGCCGCATGGCTTTGCGCTGGGCGGGGGAGAAGAGGCGGCGGCTGCGGCCGAGGTCGAGGATCTCGCCCTTGCCGCCCAGGACGACGGGGATGATGTGGGCCTCACACGCCAGCCGGCGGATGGCGGTGGCCGAGAGCGGCTCACCGCCGACGATCGCACCGGTGCCGAGCTGGCTCTGCAACGACTCGAGGCCGATGGTGACCATGACCGTGGTGGTGTCGCCGCCGTGCTGCGGGAGCTTGGCCGGATCGAGGTGTTCGAGGAGGGCGCAGAATGCCTGGCCGAGCTTGCGGCGGTAGGGGATCCGGTCCTCCTCGCCGCCGATCGCGTCGTGGTGCTTGCGGGGGTTCGTGAAGGCTTCGAGGTAGGTGCGGAGTCGGTCGGCGTCGAGGTCGGGCAGCAGCCCGGACAGGCGGGTGGTGCCGTCGCCGATGGTCTTGAGGGTGAGCCGGCACTTCTCGCGCGCCCGCTTTTCCTCGTCCTCGAGCCGCTTGGCCTCCTCAGCCTCGGCGATCTCGGGTGCCACCACATCGAGGATGTGGCGACCCAGGCGGCGCAGTGCCGCGGGCGCGAAGTCCGCGCAATAGGCCACCAGCTGTGCCTCGGCCTTGGCCAACAGGTCGGGGTCCAGGTCGTCAGGCAATGCGTCGAGGGCGTGCACGATGACCTGGGCCTGCGCCGGTGCGACGACTCCGTCGGCCATCCCGGCCGCAACTTTGGTCCAGGTGCGGTCCACCGCGTCAGCCAACCTGGCCTCGCCCCGAGCCACCGGAGTATCGAGACGGTTGAGGAGGGCGAGCCACGCACCGACATCCCTCGCGCCGGCCTGCTCGGCGGCATCCCCAGCGGCGGCGAGGATGCGGAGCTTCAGTTCGGCGGTCTTCGCCTCCAGCCGGGCGATGTCGATCAACGCGTCCTGCTGCTGGGCCGGGGTCATGAACATCGGCTGCACCTCGCGCACCGCTGTGAGCGCTTCCCCCGCCGAGGCCAGCGCACCGGTGATCGGGTGCGGGGTCGGGAGACGGTGGACGGTCACCGGGATCCTCCAAAAATGCGGGCAGTGGACAGTGGCTGTCGCACCCGCCGGAGGATCTGATCCCAGATCAACGAACACTCGACAAATCGAGCGCCTGGTCCGTCGTCGCTGGCTCTCCGGTCCTCGGGACCTCTCGTCGCGTCCCGCCTTCAAGCTGTATTAATCGTACATCTGTTCGGTCGCGCGCTCAAGGGGCAATCTGACGCGAATTGCCGGAAAGTACGGGCAATTCTTCCTCGATCGCACCTCACCCAGGGGCAACTACCGGCGGCCGCGCCAGCGGCGGCGGCCCGGTTCTCAAGCCGTGAGCGCAGCCAGCATGCGCTCGATCACCAGGGTCATGTCTCGCCGCGCCGCCTCCCGATCCTCGGCAACGGCGATGTACATCGCGGCCTCCTCCGCGACGGCGACGAGGGCGTGGGCGAGGGGGCGGGGCGGCAGGTCGGCCACGACGCCGTCGGCGATGCCCTGGACGAGGGTGGACTCGATGAGCGAGAGGGCGTAGGGCTGGAGGAGCTCGCGCCATCGCGCCCATCCGAGCACGGACGGTCCGTCGGTCAGCAGGATCCGCTGCACGTCCGGCGCCTCGCACGCGTCCAGCCAGGCATCCATGGCGCGCATCATCACCACCGGGAAGGTGAGGTCGTCGCCGGCCAGCGCGCCCGCAGCGATCTCGTCGGTGACGTCGGCCTCGACCGCTTCGATGACACCGGCGAACAGCGCGGTCTTGTCCGCGAAGTGGTGGTAGAGAGCACCCCTGCTCACTGCCGCCTCGGCGACGATCGTCTCCGTTCCGACGCCGGCGAACCCGTGCTCGGCGAACAGCCGGCGACCGGCAGCGATCAGCGCGGAGCGGGTCGCGGCGGATCGGTCGGCTTGCTTTCGTCTCGTCATTTACCTACAGTCTGTTCGTAACTTACGTACACGTTGTCGGTAAGTCTCGCACACCCACCGCGGAGGACCGGATGCCCACGATCGAACTGCCCAACGCCACCCTGAACTACCACGTCGCCGGTCCGACCGACTCCGCTCTGCCGCCCGTCGTCTTCGTCCACCCCGTCCTGGCCGATGGTTCGCTCTGGATCCCGGTCATGGAGCGGCTCGCGGCCCGCGGCATCAGGTCCTACGCCCCCGACTGGCCGCTCGGCTCCCACCGGATCCCGCTCCCCCGCGATGCCGACCAGTCGCCGCGAGGCGTCGCGCGCCTGGTGCTCGACTTCATGGCCGCGCTCGACCTCACCGATGTCACGCTCGTCGGCAACGACACCGGCGGCGCCATCTGCCAGTTCATCGTCGATCCCGGGCTCGATGCGGACGCCTCCCGGGTCACCCGGCTCGTGCTCGCGAACTGCGACGCGTTCGACCAGTTCCCGCCGCCACCCTTCAGCGGCCTCTTCCCGCTCCTCAGCAACGAGTGGCGATTGAAGATGGTGGCCGGTCAGCTGCGGTTCCGGCCGCTGCGCCACTCCCGGCTCGGCTACGGGCTGCTCGCGAAGAACCTGCCACCCGAGCTGACCCGCGCCTGGATCGAGCCCGCGCGCACCGACGCAGGGGTACGGCGCGACGCCGTACGCCTGTTCAAGAACATCCATCCGGCGGACCTGCTGGATGTGTCCACCCGGCTCCGGGACGTGAAGGCCCCGGTCACGATCATCTGGGGCATGGCCGACACCGCCTTCAAGCCCGCGCTCGGCCGGCGCCTCCATGCCGCCTTCGACAGCGCGGAGCTCATCGAGATCCCCGGAGCCCGCACCCTGCTGGCGCTCGACGCCCCCGACGAGCTGACCGACGCGATCGTCGCGATCGCCGATCGCTGAGGAACCCTGGTAGGAAGTGGGCGTGGGTGACTTCTGGCAATCGGGCGACCAGATCCTGTGGAGGTACGGCGAGTACGTCGTCCATCCGATGACGGTGGTCGAGGACAACGCCGACCGACTCGTCGCCTGGATGCCGATGGGCACGCCGATCCTCGACCTGGAGCGGGCGGACGGACGGAAGGTGCGCGCCGACCCGGCCACCATGTTCACCGCGCCGCGACGGTCGCGGCCCGGCGTGTGGTGGGGCTCCGGCATCCTGCGGGTCCTCGAGCCCGGGCGCCGCTGGTCCACCTGGCTCTTCTTCGACGGCGAGACCGGCGCCTTCCGGGGCTGGTACTGCAACATCGAGGAAGTGCACCGCCGGTCCGGCCGGACCACCTGGAGCCGGGACGAGGTGCTCGACGTCTGGGTCGAGCCGGACCGCACCTGGGAGCGCAAGGACGAGGACGAGGTGGTCCTCGGCGTCGAACAAGGACGGTTCACCCCCGCGGAGGCCGACGAGCTTTATGCGATCGCCGAGGAGATCGAGGACGTCATCCGCGCCTGGGGATCGCCGTTCCGCGACGGTGGGAGACCTTCCGGCCGGACCCCAGCCTGGCCGGTGCCCGCGCTGCCATCTCCGGGCTAGAGGTGCTTGAGAGCCTCGCGCCTGCTGAGCGGGCTGCAACGCATCGCGGACCGCGGCCTTCAGGTCGCCGAGCCACAGGTCGGGCTAGAAGGTGGAGATCGCCTCGTTGAGGGTCGCGCTCGGACGCATCACCGCGGCCGCCTTCTCCGGGTCGGGCAGGTAGTAGCCACCGATGTCGGCGGGCTTCCCCTGGACGGCGAGCAGCTCGTCGGCGATGACCGTCTCGTTCTCGCGCAGCGTCTTCGCCAGCGGGGCGAACGCCTCCGCGAGCGCGGCGTCGTCGGTCTGTGCGGCGAGCTCCTCGGCCCAGTAGAGGGCGAGATAGAAGTGCGAGCCTCGGTTGTCGGTCGTGCCGAGCTTGCGACCGGGCGACCGGTTCTCGTCGAGGAACGTGCCGGTGGCCCGGTCGAGGGTGTCGGCGAGCACCTGCGCGGCCGGCTCACCGGCCTGCTCGGCGTACTTCTCCAACGACGGCACCAGGGCGAAGAACTCACCGAGGCTGTCCCAGCGGAGGTAGTTCTCCTCGACCAGCTGCTGCACGTGCTTCGGTGCCGATCCACCGGCGCCCGTCTCGAACAGGCCACCGCCCGCGATGAGCGGCACGACCGACAGCATCTTGGCCGAGGTGCCGAGCTCGAGGATCGGGAACAGGTCGGTGTTGTAGTCACGCAGCACGTTGCCGGTCACCGAGATGGTGTCCTCGCCCTTACGCATCCGCTCGACGGAGAGCGCGGCGGCCTCGGCCGGCGCGAGGATCCGGATGTCGAGCCCGTCGGTGTCGTGGTCGGGCAGGTAGGCGTTGATCTTCTCGATGATCTGCCGGTCGTGCGCACGCTCCTCGTTCAACCAGAAGACGGCAGGCGAGCCGGACGCGCGGGCCCGGGTGACGGCGAGCTTGACCCAGTCCTGCACGGGGATGTCCTTGGTCTGGCAGGCGCGCCAGACGTCGCCGGCGTCGACCGTGTGCTCGATCAGGGTCTCCCCCGCGCTGTTGACGACCTTGACGGTGCCGGCGGTGGGGATCTCGAAAGTCTTGTCGTGCGAGCCGTACTCCTCGGCCGCCTGCGCCATCAGGCCGACGTTAGGAACGCTGCCGATGGTCGCGGGGTCGAGCGGGCCGTTGGCCTTGACGTCCTCGATGACGGCCTGGAAGACGCCGGCGTACGACGAGTCCGGTATCACCGCGAGCGTGTCCCCCTCGCCGCCGTCGACACCCCAGAGCTTGCCGCCGTTGCGGATCATCGCCGGCATCGAGGCGTCGATGATGACGTCGGACGGCACGTGCAGGTTGGTGATGCCCTTGTCTGAGTTCACGTAGGAGAGCCGCGGCCCGTTGGCCAGAGCCTCCTCGAACGCCGCCTTGATCTCCGCTCCGTTGGGGAGCGCGTCGAGGCCGGCCAGGATCCCGCCGAGGCCGTCGTTCGGAGACAGCTCGGCGGCGGCGAGGTCGGCGCCGTACCGCCGGAAGACGTCGGCGAAGTAGACCTTCACCACGTGGCCGAAAATGATCGGGTCGGAGACCTTCATCATGGTGGCCTTCAGGTGCACCGAGTAGAGGACGTCCTCGGACCTGGCCTGCTCGACCGTCCGCGCGAGGAACTCGTTGAGCGCTCCGGCGTCCATCCGGGTGGCGTCGACGATCTCCCCGGCCAGCACCTCGAGGCCTTCCTTCAGCGTGGTCGTGCCGTTGGCGGTCTCGAGCAGGATCCGCAGGGTGTCGTCGGCCGGCATGGTCACCGACTTCTCGTTGCTCGCGAAGTCGTGGTCGCTCATCGTGGCGACGCTGGTCTTCGACCCGTCGGCGAAAGGCTTGTTGGTGTGCGGGTGCTTCTTGGCGTAGTTCTTCACCGACGCCGGCGCCCGGCGGTCGGAGTTGCCCTCGCGCAGCACCGGGTTGACGGCCGAGCCCTTGATCTTGTCGTACTTCGCGCGGGCCTCGCGCTCGGCATCGTTGTCCGGCGACTCCGGGTAGTCCGGGATGTCGTGGCCCTTCTCCTGCAGCTCGTTGATCGCAGCCTTGAGCTGCGAGACCGACGCGGAGACGTTCGGCAGCTTGATGATGTTGGCCTCGGGCGTCTTGGCCAGGGCACCGAGCTCACCCAGCGCGTCGTCGGCGAGACCGAACTGCGCGAGGATGCGCGACGCGACCGAGATGTCGCGGGTCTCGACGTTGACGCCGGCCTTGGCGGCGTAGGCCTCGACGATCGGCAGGAAGGAGTACGTCGCGAGCAGCGGCGCCTCGTCGGTCTGGGTGTAGATGATGCTCGACATGTTCGGGCGACTCCTGAGGCGGTTCGGGGTCAAACGGGGCGGGCCTGCAAGTTTTGCTTGACATCAAGATATCGGACGTGGCCCGGCATACGGCTCGCGGGCCGTGCCAGCCTTGCATCCCCAGGTGAGGGCGGCAATATCGCTACTGTTCTGTCACACCTGGCGCGTGCCTCGCGGGTTCGGGAGCCGACCGAAGGAGAGTGCTCATCCCATGACCGAGCAGATGATGGCGGACACAGCTCCGCCGACCCTCGTCCAGAAGCTGGCAGCAGAGGCGATCGGCACCGCGGTGCTGGTCCTCGTCGGCTGCGGATCGGCCGTCTTCGGCGCTGGCGACATCGTGTCGATCGGCCTCAGCTTCGGCATCGCCATCGTCGCGATGGCCTATGCCTTCGGCCGCATCTCCGGCGGCCACTTCAACCCGGCTGTGTCGGTCGGCGCCGCGCTCAGCGGCCGCCTGTCCTGGAAGGACACCGGCCTCTACTCCGCGGCTCAGGTCGTCGGCGCCGTGATCGGCGGCATCGTCCTGGCGATCATCCTGCTCGCCAGTGACACCGGCTGGGAGTTCGGCGACCCGATGGGCAACAACTTCTTCGGCGACCAGGGCGGTGTCGAGGTCATCGGCGCGCTCCTGATCGAGATCGTGCTGACCTTCATCTTCCTCCTGGTCATCCTCAGCGTGACCGACGAACGCAACGACACCGCGGCCTTCGCGCCGCTGGTGATCGGCCTGTCCCTCGCCGCGATCCACTTCGTCGGCATCCCCGCCACCGGCACGTCGGTCAACCCGGCCCGCTCGATCGGCGTCGCGTTCGAGTCCGGCGGTGACGCGATCATCCAGCTCTGGCTGTTCATCCTGGCTCCGCTCGTCGGCGGCGCCGTCGCCGGACTGCTCTACCCGATCCTCTTCGGTCGCGGCAGCGCGCCGGTCGCCGGCTCCGGTTTCCCGGCTGGTGGCGCGACGGGCACCGTTCCGGGCCTCGGCGCACCGGACGCCTTCCAGCAGCAGTGGGCCCAGCAGCCCGGCGCCGCCGCTCCTGCTCCGGCTCCGGCTCCTGCCGAGCAGCCGATCATCCAGGACGGCTGGCAGTGGGATCCCGCGGCCCAGCAGTGGATCCCGGCCCAGCAGCAGCCGCCCGCGCCGCAGGCGGAGCAGCCGCCGGGCGGCTGGGCGCCCCCGTCGAGCGAGCACACGGTCGTGCGTCCGCCGGACGCGCCCTAGGTTTCGAGGCCGCTGCGCTCGCACCTCAACCAGCGGCGGTGTTGAAGGAGACGAGCTCGACGAGCTCGTCTCCTTCGACCGTCTGCTCACGCACGAGTCCGATGCCCTGCGCGTAGAGCTGGCGCTCGTCGCGTCCGGGCTCGATCGGGCTGCTGTGCTCGGTCTCCAGGAGATCGGTGAGGTCGCCGTACGGGACCGAGGCGGAGCCGTCGAGGCTCACCACCATGGCATGGTCCTCGGCCACGCCCGGGGCATACTCCGTCCGGAAGCCGTCACCGACCCGGGGGTGTGCCGGCATCGCCAGCCCTGCCTGGGCGCCGTCCACGCCGGCTTCCCAGGTCCCCTCGGCGCCGACGTGCCAGACGTTGCCGTCCTCGTCCTGGGCGAACCAGTTGGTTTCGTCGGCGGCCCGTCCACGCGGGTCGACGACCTCGGTCCGGACGGTGGTCGCGGCGACCCCCTGGACCTCGCGGGTCTCGTCGAGCACCGTGACCGTGACCGTGCCGTGCTCGCCGTCCGCGGACGTGCGGTACCGCCAGGTGCTGCCCGGGATCAGCGGCAGCCACTGGTTGTCGATGCGTCCGACGAAGTCGTCCGGGTCGAGCGAGGGCGTCGGGATCACCAGCTCGTCCACGCCGGTCGGGGGGCTCGGCTCGGACGCGCTCCCGCAGCCGGTCAGCGCGAGCGAGCAGGCGACGGCGACGACGGCGACGGCGCAACGGACGGGGCGAGGCATGGCTGCATCGTCTCGTACCCACGGTCGGTCAACCCCACTGCCGTGATCGGACCCGCCGCTGCTAGCGTCCTTCGCACGAGTCTCGGTTGACGTCGAGGGCCGAGCTGCACTCATCGAAGGAGTCCCCGTGAGCGACACGCCTCTGAAGGTCGCCGTCACCGGCGCCGCCGGCCAGATCGGCTACAGCCTGCTCTTCCGCATCGCGAGCGGCGCCATCGCCGGCGACCGCCCGGTCGAGCTCCGTCTGCTCGAGATCGAGCCCGCTCTGAAGGCGCTCGAGGGCGTCGTCATGGAGCTCGACGACTGTGCGTTCCCCAACCTCGCCGGCATCGAGATCGGTGCCGACGCGGAGCAGATCTTCGACGGCGTCAACCTCGCCCTGCTGGTCGGCGCGCGTCCGCGCGGTCCGGGCATGGAGCGCAGTGACCTGCTCTCCGCCAACGGCGCGATCTTCACCGCCCAGGGCAAGGCCCTCAACAAGGTCGCCGCCGACGACGTGCGCGTCGGTGTCACCGGCAACCCGGCCAACACCAACGCGCTGATCGCGATGACCAACGCGCCCGACATCCCGCACGAGCGGTTCTCCGCGCTGACCCGGCTCGACCACAACCGGGCGATCTCGCAGCTCGCGGCCAAGACCGGCGCAGCGGTGACCGACATCAAGAAGATGACGATCTGGGGCAACCACTCGGCGACCCAGTACCCCGACGTCTTCCACGCCGAGATCGGCGGCAAGAACGCCGCCGAGGTCGTGGGCGACGAGGCCTGGATCGCCGACTACTTCATCCCGACCGTCGCCAAGCGCGGCGCGGCGATCATCGACGCCCGTGGCGCCTCTTCGGCCGCCTCGGCCGCCTCGGC
The DNA here is from genome assembly GCA_963766035.1 of uncultured Actinomycetota bacterium. Taxonomy (GTDB): domain Bacteria; phylum Actinomycetota; class Actinomycetes; order Propionibacteriales; family Nocardioidaceae; genus Nocardioides. Next base: position 274,322 of record CAVXYP010000010.1, read on the forward strand.
GACCTGTGACGCCGCCCGGGACTGGCTGCACGGCACCCCCGAGGGCGACTGGGTCTCGATGGCGGTCGTCTCCGACGGCTCCTACGGCGTGCCCGAGGGCCTGGTGTCGTCCTTCCCCGTCACGACCTCCGGCGGCAGCTGGTCGATCGTCCAGGGCCTCGACATCGACGACTTCTCCCGCGCCCGGATCGACGCCTCGGCCGCCGAGCTCGCCGAGGAGCGCGACGCGGTCACGGAGCTGGGCCTCATCTGACCCGCTCGTCAGACACTCAGGACGGCTGGTCCGGGATGTTCGCGGCCAGCACGAACAGGCCGACCGCGATGGCGCCGACCAGGGCGACGTCGAACAGCCGCGGCCGTACGGCGAGCATGCCGGCGTCGCGCTGAGGCAGCACCAGCCGCAGCGCCGAGGCGGCGGCGAGGGCGCCGGCGACGACCCGGATCCCGAGCCGCCAGTCGTGCTCGCGCCAAGTGATCCCGATGCCGACCGCCACCGCGAGCAGCACCAGGATGTAGAGCGCGCCACCGATCGTCGACGGATAGCGCCGTCGGGCGTCGGGCGGCGGTGGTTCGGGGTCAGGCCCGGGAGGCGTGACCGGGGCGTCGTTCAGCGCGACACCTGCTTCTCGGCCATCGCGACGACATTAGCGAGCAGCATGGCGCGGGTCATCGGCCCGACCCCGCCGGGGTTGGGCGACACCCAGCCGGCCACGTCCCAGACTTCGGCGGCGACGTCGCCGGCGATCTTGCCGTCGACCCGGGAGACGCCGACGTCCAGCACGGCCGCGCCCGGCTTGACCATGGCGCCGGTGATGATGCCGGGGACACCGGCCGCGGCGACGACGATGTCGGCCTCCCGCACGTGCGCGGCCAGGTCGACCGTGCCGGTGTGGCAGAGCGTCACCGTGGCGTTCTCCGAACGGCGGGTCAGCAGCAGGCCGAGCGGGCGGCCGACCGTGATCCCGCGGCCGACGACGACGACGTCGGCGCCGGCGATCCGGACGTCGTGGCGGCGCAGCAGCTCGACGATGCCGTACGGCGTGCACGGCAACGGCGCCTCGTTGCCGAGCACCAGCCAGCCGAGGTTGGTCGGGTGCAGGCCGTCGGCGTCCTTCGCGGGATCGATGAGCCCCAGCACCCTGTTCTCGTCGCGGCCGCGCGGGAGCGGCAGCTGGACGATGTAGCCGGTGCAGGCGGGATCGGCGTTGAGCTCGGCGACCGCCGCCTCGATCTCCTCCTGGGTGGCGACCTCGGGCAGGTCGACCCGGATCGAGGAGATGCCGACCTCGGCGCAGTCCTTGTGCTTGCCGTTGACGTACCACCGCGAGCCGGGGTCGTCGCCCACGAGCACGGTGCCCAGGCCGGCGGTGACTCCCTGCTCGGCCAGCTTGGCGATGCGCTCCCGGAGCTCACCCTTGATCGCGGCCGCCGTCGCGGTGCCGTCGAGCTTCTGTGCGGTCACGGGTTCATCCTCCCTCAGCCCCATCGCTCAGTGCGCAAAGTGGCGCGTGCCGGTGAAGTACATGGTGACTCCCGCTGCCTGGCAGGCCGCGATCGTCTGGTCGTCCCGCATCGAGCCGCCGGGCTGGACGATGGCCTTCACCCCGGCATCGATCAGGACCTGCGCCCCGTCGGCGAACGGGAAGAACGCGTCGGACGCGGCGACCGAGCCGGCTGCCCGGTCCGCCGCCCGGGTGACCGCGAGCCGGCAGGAGTCGACCCGGTTGACCTGGCCCATGCCGATGCCGACGGCCGCGCCGCCGGAGGCGAGCAGGATGGCGTTGGACTTTGCCGCCCGTACCGCGCGCCACGCGAACGCCAGGTCGGCGAGGGTCGCCTCGTCGGCGGCGTCCCCGGTCGCCAGGGTCCAGCCCTTGGGGTCATCGCCCTCGGCCTGGAACCGGTCGGTGTGCTGCATCAGCAGCCCCCCGCTGATCGGCCGGGTCTCCGCACCACCCTGCGAGAGCGGCTCCGCGACGAGGATCCGGATGTTCTTCTTCGCCTGGAGCACCGCGACCGCGCCCTCGTCGTACGCCGGCGCCACGATCACCTCGGTGAAGATCTCGGCGACCTGCTCGGCCATCGCGACCGACACCGCGACATTGGTGGCGATCACGCCGCCGAACGCCGACACCGGGTCGCACTCGTGCGCCTTCCGGTGTGCTTCGGCGACATCCGAACCGAGGGCGATCCCGCACGGGTTGGCGTGCTTGATGATCGCGACGGTCGGCGCGTCACCGTGGTCGTACGCCGCCCGCCGCGCCGCGTCGGTGTCGACGTAGTTGTTGTAGGACATCTCCTTGCCGTGCAGCTGCTCGGCCGTCGCGAGCCCGCCGGGCATGAAGCCGTTGCGGTAGAGCGCGGCCGGCTGGTGCGGGTTCTCGCCGTAGCGCAGCACCGCGCTCTTGTCCCAGGTGGCGCCGACCCACGCCGGGAAGCCGGTGCCCTCGGAGGAGTCGGTGAGGACGTTGCCCATCCACGAAGCGACGTGCACGTCGTAGGTCGCCGTGTGGACGAACGCCTTGGCGGCGAGCGCCTCGCGCTCGGCGAGCGTGAACCCGCCGCTCCGGGCGGCCTCCAGCGCCCGCGCGTAGTCGGCACCGTCGGTGACGATCGCGACCGAGGCGTGGTTCTTGGCGGCGGCGCGGACCATCGAGGGCCCGCCGATGTCGATCTTCTCGATGCACTCCTGGACCGAAGCGCCCGACATCACGGTGTCGGTGAACGGGTAGAGGTTGACGACGACCAGGTCGAACGGATCTACTCCCAGCTCCTCGAGCTGGCTGACGTGCTCCGGCAGCCGCCGGTCGGCCAGGATCCCGGCGTGCACCCGCGGATGCAGGGTCTTGACCCGGCCGTCCAGGCACTCGGGGAACCCGGTCAGGTCCTCGACCTTGGTGACGGGCAGGCCGAGCGACTCGATGAGTGCCGCCGACCCGCCGGTCGAGACCAGCTCGACACCTGCCGCCGCCAGGCCGCGGACCAGCTCGTCGAGGCCGGTCTTGTCGTAGACGGAGACCAGGGCACGCTTGATCTCGATCCGCTCACTCACAGGGGTCTCCTCATCGTTCGGTCATCATCGATGAGGGCACCCAGGCGGTCGATGCCGGCTCACACTCCCCGGTGGTGTCCCACCTTCGCCAGTCGTGTGTCCTCATCCTAACGAGAGGTCACCCTCCCAGCCGAACCCGGCGGCCGTCGACGGTCCACCCCTCCCGAGCCATCCGGCCGACCGTGTCGACCAGCATGGCTCGCTCGGCGATCTTGATCCGGTCGTGGAGAGACTCGACGGTGTCGTCGTCCTCGACCGGCACCGCCGTCTGCGCGACGATCGCGCCGGTGTCGACGCCGTCGTCGACGACGAACAGGGTGCAGCCGGTGACCTTCACGCCGTAGTCCAGGGCGTCCCGCGGCCCGTGCATGCCGGGGAACGACGGCGACAGCGCCGGGTGTGTGTTGACGGTGCGGCGGCCGAGCACCGGGAGGTACGACGCGCCCACCAGCCTCATGAAGCCGGCCAGCACCACCAGGTCGGGCCGGTAGCCGGCGACCGTGTCGGTGATCGCGCGGTCCCAGTCCTCGCGCGAGGGGTGGTCCGACACCTTCGCGACGAAGGTCGGGACCCCTGCCCGTTCCGCGCGCGCCAGCCCCTCGATCCCGTCGCGGTCGGCTCCGACGGCGACCACCTGGGCGCCGTACGCCGGGTCGCCGCAGGCGTCGAGCAGTGCCTGGAGGTTGGTGCCGGCTCCTGAGACGAGCACGACCAGTCGTGCGGGAGGCGCGGGCACGGCGGGAGTCTAGTGCCGCGCCTCGCAGACGTGTCAGCGACCGACGCGCACGCGGACGCGGCTCCACGCCGCACGGGCGAGGTCACTGCCGTGGCGCTGCCACCAGGTCACGGCCAGCGCGCCGAGCAGCCCGCCGATGCCGAACCCGGTCATCGCGTGCAGCAGCACGTCGAACTGGAACGGGCCGACGTCGGCCATCCGGCCGGGGCCGACGGAACCGCCCGCCACGCAGGTGAGGAGACCGAGCAGCAGCCCGGCGACCAGGCCGCCGGCACAGCCGCGGATGGCCGCCTGGTCCCAGGTCGCGGCCGGTCGGGCGCGGTGCGCGAGCGCGGACGCGGCGGCAGCGACCAGGACCGGCGTCAGCATCAGCCAGCCGGCCCAGGCAGGGGTCGGACCGGCGTCCGGCAGCGCCGCGAGCAGCGGGAACAACGGGAGCGGCCCGAGCACGACCGCGCCGGGTGACACCAGGGTGCCGGTGCCCACGGTGAAACCGGGCCCGAGCAGGTAGGCCCCGCTGAACAGGGCGGCGTTGGGCAGCACCGCGAGCGTGACGACGGCCATCATCGCGGTGTCGCCCGTGTCGCTGTCGAGCTGCGACACGATGTTGGCGGCGGTCGAGAAGTCGAGGACGAGGGCGACCAGCAGTGCGGCCAGGGCGATCGCGAGCCACGCCCGCAGGATGGTGCGGACCAGCACTCCGGCATCGCAGACCGCGGCCGGGATCGCCGGCAGCCAGATCGCCGCCCGGCCGGAGCCGCGCGCGAGCGCGGGGAGGCCGGCGCCGACAGCGATGACCGTCGACCAGAGGACGACTCGGCTGACGCTGGGTGCGGTGCCGATCGTCGACGTGAGGGTGGTCGCGACGACGCCGACCACGACGTAGCCGACGGTGAACAGGCTCCCGGCGATGAGGACGGTCCAGTCGCGCTCGCCGTCAGAGATCCGGCCGGCGTCCGGGCCGTGCCCCGACACCGACTCCCCCACGCGATGGCCGACCCGCCAGGCCGACCAGGCACAGAGCAGGGTGAGGCCGAGCGGCATCGCGGTGATCCGGACCCCCTCGACACTGACTCCCGACCCGTGCGCGACCAGCCACCCGAGGGCGCCGACCCGCAGCGCACCGCTGGGTGTGCCATGGCCGCCGGCATCGCTCAGGAACCAGCCGACGACCGCGACCGCCATGAAGACCAGCAGTGGCCCGGCCGCGGCGAGGGCACCGCCGAGCGTCGCCGTCGGCACCAGCGGACGGCGGGTCACCAGCGCCTGCCGGAGCTCGGATTCCTGGCGAGCGTCCGGCCGTGCGGACGTCCGGGCCGGCGGGGAGTGGAGCGACGTCATGACTCGTTCATCTTCTCGCGGGGTCAGGGCCGAACGGCGGTGCCACGCCGCGCTGCCGTACCGTGGACCGGTCATGGACGACCCCGATCTCACGCCGGACCCCACGGCTGCGTTCGACGCCTTCTACAAGGCTGCGCGGGACCGGTTGCTGTTGCAGACCTACGCGCTGACCGGCGACCTGGGGGCGGCCCGCAGCGCCGTGCGGGACGCGTACGTCGTCGCGTGGCACCACTGGCGCAAGGTCTCCCGGCTCGAGGACCCCGAGTCGTGGGTGCGCCCGCACGCCTGGCGGCACGCCGTACGCCGGGCCACCGTCCGCCCGTGGCACAAGGAGAAGGGCCTGGACTCCGACAACCTGGCGACCCTCGACGCCCTGGCCGCGCTCACCGCCCACCAGCGACGGGCCCTGCTGCTGACCCAGCTCGCGGCCGTCTCGATGCAGGACATGGCGCGCGAGATCGGGCTCCCGAGCGACGTCGCGGAGCGGGACCTGCAGACCGCCGCCGCCCAGTTCGGGACCCAGAAGGACATCCCGGCCGCATCCATCCCGATGTCGTTCGCCGCGCTTGCCACCGCGACGACCGACGTCACGTGGCCGCGAGCCACGATCATCCGCCGGGCCGGCGCCGCCCGCCGCCGGATGCACACCGTCGTGGGCGCCGGCGTGGTGGTCGCCGCGCTGGTCGCCAGCGGCGCGGCGGTCACCGACGCGAGGGGCGTCCGACCAACGCTCGACCGAGAACCGACGGCCGGTCCCAGCGCCAGCACGGTCGCGCCGCCTCCAGAGGTCGTGCTGCCCGACACCAGCCTGCTCCCTGCGGACCTGGTGCGGGAGGCGCTGGTCGGCGAGTGGCAGCAGGGCCCGACCCACGACAACTCGGTCGGCAACGGCGTCGTCCTGCCCTGCCAGCCGGCCGACGCGGACGCTCGGTACGCCGACCCGCACGGCACCGCCGCGTTGGTGCGGGTCTTCCGCAACGGCCCCGACCGCCAGGCATCCCGCACGTTCACCGAGGTCGTCGAGTCGTCTCGTTCTCCGGTGCGGGCCCGCAAGACCTACCACCGGTTGCGCGGCTGGATCGCCGACTGCTTCACACCGGGCGTCCGCCTGGTCTCCACGTCGACCAGCCCCGGGCTGGCCGACGCGTCGGCGATCCTCGTCCTCACCGAGCAGCAGCCCGCGCTGACGACGTACGTCGTCGGTGTCGCGCGCACCGGCCTCTTCACCACGGCCGTCGCACTCGAGACCGACGTCGCACCCGACACCGCCAACGGCCCAGGGATCGCGAAGCTGCTCGGCGAGGCCGTCGACCGCCTCTGCGCGTTGCCCGACGCCGGCCGCTGTGCGGGCAGGTCGACTGATCTCGAGACGGTGCCGCCCTTCGCCGCGGGCCAGGTGCCTGCCCTCCTCGCGCCGGTGGACATGCCGTTCGTCGGCGACCCGGCCGCACCGTGGATGGGCACACCGCCGCAGGAGATCACCAACGACCGCACCGACATGGACGTGCTCGGCTGCGGCAACCCCAGCCTGGCCGGGGACTACGACGGCCAGCGGTTCCGCACCGATCTGGTGCGCACCTTCGTGAAGGTCGAGAGCGACCTGCCCGCCGAGTTCGGCCTCACCCAGGTCGTCGCTGCGCTGCCGCCGAAGGGCGCGGCGGCACTGCTCGAGGACTACCGCTCCGCGATCAACGGCTGCCCCGACCGCGACGCCAGCTCCGGCACCGACGTGCGGGTCCTCGAAGCCGACGACGACGGCGACGACTCGTTCACTGCCTGGCACCTGAGCACCCGGCTCCCGGGCGAGCGGACCGTCGAATACTCCGTCGCGTTCCTCCGCAGCGGCTCCGCCGTCTCGCAGCTGGTGTTCGTGTCCGCCCCCGGCGCCCGGATGACCGACGAGCAGTTCGTCACGCTCACCCGACGCGCGCTCGAGCGGCTGCCGCACCTGCCGCCCTACCCGGGCTGACCACAGCCCGCAGGAAACACGCCCGGGAATGCAACCCCTCCCGGGGCTGGGGCGTACCACCATCGACATCAACACTCCGGGGCCCAGAGTCGTAGGGTCCCGGACTCGGGCTCGAGAGGGGGACGGCCGTGGAGGCAGCCGAGTTCGACGAGCTCTATGCCGCGTCGTTCCGTCGGATCACCAGCCAGGTCTACGCCATGATCGGCAACCTGGACGAGGCGACCGAGTGCGTCCAGGAAGCGTTCGCACGCGCCTGGGCCAACCGCCGGAAGCTCGACAAGGCGCAGTACCCCGAAGCCTGGGTCCGTACGACGGCGTACCGGCTGGCGGTCAGCCGCTGGCGCCGCACCCAGCTCGGAAAGCGTCCGACCGACCGTGCCGTCGGCGCCGCCACTCACACGCCGGCCCTCGACGAGTCGCACGTCGCCCTGGTCGCCGCTCTCAAGAAGCTGCCCGAGGCCCAGCGCCAGGCGCTGGTGCTGCACCACATCGCCGATCTCCCGATCCACCAGATCGCGGCCGAGATCGGCGTACCCGAAGGAACCATCAAGGCCCGGTTGAGCCGCGGACGCACCGCGCTCGCCGAGCTGCTGACCGACGAGACCAACGGCGGTCTGGCTGGAGGAATGAGCCATGTCTGACCCGATCGAGAAGCTCAACCGTCTCGGCGACGCGTTGGAGGGGGCACCGATGCCAGTTCCAGCTTCCGAGATCCGCGCCCGTGGCGACCGGATCCGCCGCCGCAAGCACGCCGTCATCGCCGGCGCCAGCGCCGCGGTCGTCGCGGCCGTCGCCGTGCCTGTCGTCGCGCTCACGCTCAACGAGCTCGCCCGACAACGACCAGCTGCCGCCCGCAGCCCTCGCACCGACGGTCACCGACACGGTGCCGTCCGCGGCGCTGACCGCGACAACCTGATCACCAGCGAGGACGCCGGCAGCCGTACGGCGGGCGGCAGCTGGGTCGACTACGACACCTACCGCGGCGACGGGCAGGACGTCTACCACCCGTGCGCCCAGTCGTCCTTCGCCGACCTCGGCGCCCACGACGTGTGGAGGCGCGAGTTCGACCTCCAGCCGGGGACGACACCGGCGTGGATGACCGCCATCGCCGGTGAGTTCGCCAGCGAGGCGGACGCCCAGGCGGTGTACGACCAGCTGTCGACGACCCTCGCCGACTGCTCCAACAGCGACACGCTCGGCACGCACTACCGGATCGAGTCCCAGGCGGACGTGCCGATCAGCGTCGGCGACCAGGCGCACCGGATCTTTGCCACCTACCTGCCCCAGGACGTCAAGGACGCCGTCGAGGCGTTGGAGACCGGACTGGTGGTGGCGGGCAAGCGGGTCGAGGTCGTCGTGAGCGGGATGATCGTCCAGGACTACGCGTTCGAGGACCCGCCCATGATCGGCATCCTCCCCGCTGCCGGCGAGCGGTTGGTGCTCGGCGACGGCGCCAGCGTCGACGAGCCGACCGTCGAAGGAGACTGGCCGTCCGAGATCCCCACTGACTTCCCGCTCACCTCGGGGTGGCCGTCGGCCGACGGCGCCAGCGAATACCAGCTCGAGCCGCCGAGCGTCACCAACCAGGCGATGATCCCGGCTGGCGAGCTCACGGCGTGCCTCTTCTCTGCTGTCGACCCGGGCGCAATCGAGCGGTTGACCGCCCGACTCTCCTACGGCTCGGACGACTACGTCCGCGAGCTCGGGCTGTTCCCCACCGATCAGGAGGCGGTGACCTACGTCGCCCAGCTGCGTGCGCTCTACCAGGGTTGCCCCACCGACGACCAGAACGGTTCTCCGCCGACGTTCACGACAGAGGTCAACCCGGGCTCGATCGGTGAGGAGTCCGCCGTGATCACCCGGGCGTCGGACGGCATCGGCCGCGTCGTCATCAACGTGGTCCGCGTCGGCAACGCGGTCGTGGTCGACCTCGCGAGCGACGAGGGCTCCGGCGACACGGTGACCGACCTGGCCACCGTGACCCGCGAGAACCTCGCAGACGTGATCGCGGCCATGACCGAGCTGGAGCCTGCCGCCCCGACCACGGACCCCACCGCGGACCCGACCGTCGAACTGACCGATCCGGCCGGGACGACCACGATCCCCGACGGCTTCCCGCTCGACACCGCCGTGGGCGCCCCGCCGATCGAGGACAGCGAGACGACGATCGAGGGCCCCGGCCCGGACGTCGAGGGGGTCCGCACCCAGACGGCGTGCGGGGAGACGCTGTCGAGGCCAGGCGGTGGCGACAACGACCCGGAGGACGAGCTCGGCTACTCGGTGTCCGCCCTCGTCGGCTACGAAGGACGGACCATCCGCGCCTACCCGACGGTCCAGGACGCCCTCGACCAGATGGCGGTCCTGCGCGCCGCCCTCCAGGGCTGCGACCGTGACAGCGAGGGTGACGGCCTGTCCGACCGGCTGTGGCGGTCGTTCAACTCCGACACCGGCTACGACTCGGTGACGTTCGGCTACACCTACGAGATCAAGAACGGCGTCGGCGCCCCGGCCGGCCAGCTCTACACGGTGACCCGCGTCGGCAACGCGATCCTCGCGATCGAGTGGAGCGGCGAGTACAGCGCCGAGTACCAGGCGACCGCCGCGCCCGACCAGGTCGAGCTCGCCCAGCTGATCGGCAACGCGATGTGCGTGTTCACCGTCGAAGGCTGCTGACATGCGAACGCGAGTCGCGGCGGCCGCGGCTGCCGTGCTCCTGACCGCGTGCGGCGGCACCGACGACCCGGCCGCCGTGCCGTCGGCCACCGACACTGCCACGCAGGAGCCCTCGCCGACCGAGCCGAGCTCAGCAGTACCGCCGCCGACCACCGCTCCCGCCGGCGTCGTGACCACGATCCCGGACGGCATCCCGCTCGGCATCGACCTGTGGGACGCGCGTGGGGACGGCGGGGAGTACCACGCCAAGCCGTACCACCCGGGAGCCTCCGCGCCCGGAAGGACGCTGGAAGCGTGTGGTCAGCTCCTGTGGCCGGTCATGGACGGCGACGGCCAAGCGTTCGTCGACCAGCTGAGCGCGTGGGCCACGGGCCGAGTACGCCGACAGGCGTGACCTGGTCACCCTGCCGACCGTCGACGCCGCCGTCGCGGCGGTCGATGCGATCCGCTACGTCGTCCCCCGGTGTCCGACCGACGGCACCACGGTGTGGACCGGGCTCGAGGGCGACACCGGCTACGACTCGGTGACGTTCACTGCGTCCTCCACCGAAGGACTCGGCCTCACCACCTTCCAGGTCACCCGGGTCGGCAACGCGGTTCTCTTCACCGAGGTCTACGGCGAGGGCGCCATCGGCGACGGGCCCGTCGTCGCCGAGCACCGCACCGACCTCACCAAGCGGATCGCGACCAGCCTCTGCGTCTTCATTTCCGACGGCTGCTGAACGGTGTCGGCGCCAGATGCCAGGATCGGCGCATGCTCGATCACCTTGGCATCAACTGCGCGGACCTCGACGCCGCGAAGCACTTCTACGACACCGTCCTCGGCACCCTCGGCTACCGGCGGGTGATGGACTTCGACACCGCCGTCGGCTACGGCAGGGAGTCGCCCGACTTCTGGCTCAGCGCCTACGAGGACATGCCGACCAACCGCGAGATCCATGTCGCGTTCCAGGCCCAGGACCCCGAGGCGGTGCAGGCGTTCCACGAGGCAGCGCTCAGTCTCGGTGCCGAGTCGCTGCATGCGCCGCGGCTCTGGCCGGAGTACCACGAGCGCTACTTCGGCGCCTTCGTCCGCGACCCCGACGGCAACAACGTCGAGGCCGTCTGTCACGACGCCGAACTGTCCTAGCCGTACTCACATGCTCTGCAGGATCTCCCGAGCCAGCTCGGCGGTCGCGGACGGCGTCTTGCCGACCTTCACGCCGACGGCCTCGAGGGCCTCCTGCTTCGCCGCGGCGGTGCCGGACGAGCCGGAGACGATGGCGCCGGCGTGGCCCATGGTCTTGCCCTCCGGCGCGGTGAAGCCCGCGACGTAGCCGACGACCGGCTTCGTGATGTTGTCCTTGATGTAGGCCGCGGCCCGCTCCTCGGCGTCGCCGCCGATCTCGCCGATCATGACGATCACCTTGGTGTCGGGGTCCTCCTCGAACGCCTGGAGGGCGTCGATGTGGGTGGTGCCCACGATCGGGTCACCGCCGATGCCGATGGCGGTGGAGAAGCCGTAGTCCTTCAGCTCGTACATCATCTGGTAGGTCAGCGTGCCCGACTTCGACACGAGACCGACCGGGCCGGAGCCGGTGATGGTGTGCGGCGTGATGCCGGCCAGCGACTCGCCCGGCGTGATGATGCCGGGACAGTTCGGGCCGATCATCCGGGTGGACTTGCCCTGCAGGTAGGACCACACCTCGGCCGTGTCCTGCACGGGGACGCCCTCGGTGATGACCACGATCAGGGGCATCTCGGCGTCGATGGCCTCGACACACGCGGCCTGGGTGAAGGCCGGGGGCACGAAGAGGACCGACACGTCGGCGCCGGTCTCCTTCATCGCCTCTTCGACGGTGCCGAACACCGGGAGCTCGACGTCGTTGCCGTCCTGGTCCTTGTGCGTGACCGTGGTGCCGGCCTTGCGGGCGTTGACACCACCCACGATGGTCGCGCCCGAGTCCATCATCAGCGCGGTGTGCTTGGCACCCATCCCGCCGGTGATGCCCTGGACGATGATCTTGGAGTCCTTGTTGAGGTAGATGCTCATGTGTCCTCGTCCCTTCTCAGGCAGCCGGATTGTGGGCCAGTTCCGCGGCCTTGTCGGCCCCGCCGTCCATCGTCTCGGCCAACGTCACCAGCGGGTGGTTGGCGTCCGCGAGGATCTGGCGTCCCCGGTCGACGTTGTTGCCGTCGAGGCGTACGACGAGCGGCTTGGTCGCGTTGTCACCCAGGATCTTCAGGGCCCCGACGATGCCGTTGGCGACCTCGTCGCAGGCGGTGATGCCGCCGAAGACGTTCACGAACACCGACTTGACCTGCTCGTCGTTCAGGATGACGTCGAGCCCGTTGGCCATGACCTCGGCGTTCGCGCCGCCACCGATGTCGAGGAAGTTGGCCGGCTTGACGCCACCGTGGGCCTCGCCGGCGTACGCGACGACGTCGAGGGTGCTCATCACCAGACCGGCGCCGTTGCCGATGATGCCGACCTCGCCGTCGAGCTTGACGTAGTTGAGACCGAGGTCCTTGGCCTTCGACTCGAGCTGGTCGGCCTCCTCGCGGATCTCGAACTGCTCGTGGTCGGGGTGCCGGACCTCGGACGCGTTGTCGTCGAGCGAGACCTTGCCGTCGAGGGCCTCCAGCTTGTCGCCGGCGAGGCGGGCGAGCGGGTTGACCTCGACGAGGGTCGCGTCCTCCTCGACGAACACCTTGAAGAGCTGCTCGATCATGGTGACGGCCTGCTCGAAGACGGGCTCGGGGAAAGCGGCCTCGGTCGCGATGGCGCGCGCCTTCTCGGCGTCGACGCCGGCGCCCGGGTCGATCGCGATCTTCTTGACCGCGTCGGGGTTGGTCTTGGCGACCTCCTCGATCTCGACGCCACCCTCGACCGACGCGATGCAGAGGTACTGGCGGTTCGAGCGGTCCAGCAGGAACGAGAAGTAGTACTCCTCCTCCGGCGGGGTGGCGGGCGTGATCAGCACGCGGTTCACCGGCAGGTCCTTGATCGTCAGGTTGAGGATGTTGGTCGCGTGCTCGAAGGCCTCGTCCGGTGTCTTGGCGAGCTTGACGCCACCGGCCTTGCCGCGGCCGCCGGCCTTGACCTGGGCCTTGACGACGACCACGCCGCCCATCTCCTCGGCGGCGGCCCTCGCCTCCTCGGCGGTCTCGACGACCACACCGAGGGTGGTCACCACACCGTGCTTGGCGAAGAGCTCCTTCGCCTGAAACTCCATCAGGTCCACTGGTCTGTCCTCAGCTGTTCGGGTGCGGGCCGCGCTGCAAATGCGGGTCCTCGGGCACCCTAGTCGGCTGGTCCGGGTCCCGACGAGGGTGCCCATCCAGCAGGTGACCTGGGTTACACCACCCGATCGGGCCATCCCACTATGCCCGCACGGAGATTTCGGCCTGACCCGTCGATCGGTTAGGGTCTTGCGCATTCGTCTCACGGGGGTGGGCCGGATGACCAATCGTCAAACGCGGGGACACACGAACCTATGGGCAACCACCGAGCGGCACGACGCGCGTCGTCGCGAGGCCGCTCGGAGCGCCACCCCACAGAGGCCTACGTCGGCCGCCGGGTCGCCGGTCGTGAAGCTGCGCCGCAAGCGCCGTACGTCGCTGCCCGTGCCGCTGCCCCCGAGCTGCCGCCCGCCACGGTCGAGCTCCCCGTCTCGGTCTTCTCCGACGCCACCACCGGCTCGCTCCGCCCTGCCGTTCCCGGCAAGCGCCGCGCGACGAAGGTCCAGCGGCCACCCCTGCTCCGCGCGCTGCCGTCGATGCCCGTCGTCGTCGGCATCGCCGCGCTGGCCGTCTCGGCCGGCGGCGTGCTCAGCACGAACGGTCCGCAGCTGGTCGGCAACGATGTCGCGCCGCGTATGTCGGCGCCCAACGCCGCGTCGGGCGAGATCGGGGGCGGCGTCTACAACGCGGTGGGTCGCTCCCCGGTCGTCAGCCGCGACTCCGACCGCGACGCGCTCGAGGACGCCAGCGACGCCTCCCTCGTGCAAGAGGTCGAGGCGCAGGCCGAGCAGCGCAACGAGGCACTCGGCAACCTGGCGGAGCAGGCCGAGAAGGAAGCCAAGAACATCAACGCCAACCAGTGGTCGCTCCCGGTGGCGGCGGGTGTCTACCACCTGACCGCCGGCTTCGGCGACGGCGGCGGCTACTGGTCCAGCGGCTACCACACCGGTCTCGACTTCGCCGCTCCGAGCGGCACGCCGATCATGGCGGTCGCCAACGGCGTCGTGACCTCGGTCGGCTACGAGGGCGCCTACGGCAACCAGACCATCGTCACCCTCGAGGACGGCACCGAGGTCTGGTACTGCCACCAGACCTCCTACGCCGTCTCCGTCGGCGACAACGTCGTCGCCGGCGAGGTCATCGGCTACGTCGGCTCGACCGGCAACACGACCGGTCCTCACCTGCACCTCGAGGTCCGCCCAGGCGGCGGTGACCCGGTCGACCCCTACGCAGCACTCGTGGTCAACGGAGTGAACCCGTGACGGGCGAGGCCGACGGCGGCGCCCGCGGCGGAGCGTAGCGAACGAAGTGAGCGGAGCCGCGGGCGACAGCCGTCACGGCGGGTGAGCAATGGTGGTTACAGCTTCTCGACTGGCGCATAACGCAGAAGAAGCCGCTTGACGCCGTCGGAGCCGAAGTCGATCGACGCGACCGACTTCTCCGCCTGACCCTCGACCGACACCACGGTGCCGAGCCCGAAGGTGTCGTGGGTGACCCGGTCGCCGGGCTCGAGCACGGGGATCGGGCGGGCCGGCTTGGCCTTCGCGGCAGCGTCGGCGCGGGCGGCGGCGGAGGTGAAGTTGCGCCGCCCGGCGGCCGTGGGAGCGCCGAGCCCCGGTCCGGCGTACGTCGAAGCCGTGTCGCTCGCGAAGGTCGGCCGCGACCAGCGGGCCTGGTCGGCTTCGGTGCGGCGCCAGTCGACGAGATCGATCGGCAGCTCGCTGAGGAAGCGGGACGGGGGGTTGTGGGCGGGAGCGCCCCACGACGAGCGGACCATGGCGCGGGAGACGTAGAGCCGCTCGCGGGACCGGGTGATGCCGACGTAGGCGAGCCGGCGCTCCTCTTCCAGCTCCGGTCGGTCGCCGAGCGAGCGTGAGTGCGGGAAGACGCCGTCCTCGAGCCCGCTCAGGAAGACGACCGGGAACTCCAGGCCCTTGGCCGTGTGGAGGGTCATCAGCGTCACCACGCCGGGGTCGGGCGGCGCGTCCGGGTCGACGGCGCCGTCGGCGGGAGCGTCGGGGATCTGGTCGGTGTCTGCGACCAGGGCCACCCGCTCGAGGAAGTCGGAGAGGCCGGGCTCGACCAGGCCGGCGTCGACGTCGGCCGGGTCGGCGCTCGGCGCGGCCACAGGGTCCTCGGCGAACTCCCGGGCAACCGCCACGAGCTCGCCGAGGTTCTCGACCCGGGTCTCGTCCTGCGGGTCGTCGCTCGCCTCGAGCGAGGCGAGGTAGCCGGACCGGTCGAGCACCGTCTCCAGGATCACGTCGGGCCGCTCGCCGGCCGCGACCATCGACTGCAGCTCGGTCACCAGCGCAACGAAGCCCTCGATGTTGGTCTGGCTGCGGGTCGCGAGCCCGGGCGCCTCGTCGGCGCGCTGGAGCGCCTCCCAGAAGGTGATCTGCTCGCGGTTGGCGAGCTCGTTGACGCACTCGACGGCGCGGTCTCCGATGCCGCGCTTGGGCGTGTTGAGGATCCGCCGCAGCGAGACCTGATCGTCGGGGTTGACCAGCATCCGCAGGTAGGCGAGCGCGTCGCGGACCTCGCGCCGTTCGTAGAACCGCACGCCGCCGACGACCTTGTAGGGAAGGCCGGTGCGGATGAAGATCTCCTCGAACACCCGGGACTGCGCGTTGGTGCGGTAGAAGACCGCGACGTCCCCCGCCCGGTAGCCGGCGTCGGTGAGCTTGTCGATCTCGTCGGAGACGAACCGGGCCTCGTCGTGCTGGTCGTCGGCGACGTAGCCGACGATCCGCTCGCCGTCGCCCGCGTCGGACCAGAGCCGCTTCTCCTTGCGGCCCTGGTTGTGGCCGATGACCGCGTTGGCGGCGGTGAGGATGGTCTGGGTGGAGCGGTAGTTCTGCTCCAGCAGAATGGTCCGGGCGTCGGGGAAGTCCTGCTCGAAGTCCAAGATGTTGCGGATGTTGGCGCCCCGGAACGCATAGATCGACTGGTCGGCGTCGCCGACCACCATCAGCTCGGCCGGCGGCACCCGCTCCTCGGCCTCGGTGCCGGCGTCGTCGTACGACGTCTCGATCGGATCCTCGAGACTCTGGCCGCAGAGCTGGTGGATGAGGGCGTACTGGGCGTGGTTGGTGTCCTGGTACTCATCGACGAGGACGTGGCGGAACCGCCGCCGATAGGTCTCGCGGATCTCCGGGTGGGCCTGGAACAGCCGGACCGTCTCCATGATCAGGTCGTCGAAATCCAGGGCGTTGGCCTCGCGGAGCCGGCGTTGGTAGAGGGAGTACGCCGCGGAGTAGCTCTCCTCGATGCCGTTGCGGGCGTCGGCCTTGACCTCGTCGGGGTCGCGCAGCTCGTTCTTGTGGTTGCTGATCCAGTGGAGCACCGGACCCGGCTGGTAGCGACGAGGGTCGAGGTCGAGATCGTTGCAGACCAGGGTGATCAGCCGCTTCTGGTCCTGGGCGTCGTAGATCGAGAAGTTCGACTTCAGCCGGGTGTAGCCGAGGTGCTCGGCCTCCTTGCGCAGGATCCGGACGCACGCGGAGTGGAAGGTGCTGACCCACATGATCCTGGCGCGGCCACCGACCAGGTCGGACACCCGCTCCTTCATCTCCGCGGCGGCCTTGTTGGTGAACGTGATCGCCAGGATCGAGCCCGGGTGGGCCTTGCGCTCCGAGATCAGCCACGCGATCCGCCTGGTCAGCACCCGGGTCTTGCCCGAGCCCGCGCCGGCCACCACCAGCAGCGGCGGGCCGGCGTGCTTGACCGCCTCCTGCTGGGGCGGGTTGAGGCCCTCCAGCAGCTCTTCCGCGGTCGGCCCCCGCCGCGTCGTACGCGGCTCTTCAGCGGGGGTGATGCCCTCCAGGCCGGGCAGCGGCTGCGGTGAAGGTCTTTCGGGGTCCCCGCGGAGTTGTTCGGTGGAGGAGCGAAGCGGGGGAGCCGAAGAACTCCGTGGGGTGTTTTTCATGCTGATGCCAGCCTACGGCGCCGCGCCCTCATCCGGACGCGCGGCATCGTCGGCCGAGGAGCCCTGGGGCCGGTCGGGCGCGCCCGGGCGCGCTGTAACACGCTGTTCGCCGATCTGGGCGGGCGAAGGCGGCTGTAACACGCTGTTCGCCGATCTGGGCGACCGTTCACGTCTGTGGGAGACCGTTCCATCGGGGCCGAAGAGACGTGAACGTCCTGCCAGATCCGCGAACAACGTGTTACATCACGCGCCGGCCGGAGCGGCGCTGCGCCACCAATCGTCCACAGGCGTACGGCGATGGCGGGCCGTCCACAGGCTGCAGCCCTTCGCCGGCATCGAGTCGCCGCCCCGATGCAGCGTGGTCGGCATGAACACCCAAGTCAGAGCTCTCATGAGCGCACAGCACGGACTGATCACCCGCCGTCAGGCGATCGAGCTCGGGATGTCGCCCGACCAGATCGACCGACTCGTCAGACGCCAGGTGTGGACGGTCGTGCGGAAGGGTGTCTACGCCGAGTCGGCCTACGTCGCGAGCCTCACGTCGGTCCGCGAGCAGCGACTGCTGCTCGACCGGGCGGCGAGCATGCGCATCGGGTCTCCGCACGTCCACAGTCACCACTCCAGCGCCTACCTGCTCGACCTCGATGTGCTGCACGAGCGGCCGACCGCACGCACCCACGTCACCCGGCCAGGCGTCGTCGGATCACACCTGCGGCACCGTGTCGTTCACCACCGGGCGCCCTACGACGCCGAGCAGGTCACCGTGCGTGACGGCCTCCGCTGCTTCGGACCGGCCCGGACCGCGTGCGACATCAGTCGCGACCAGGGCTACCTCGCCGGCCGGGTCGCCGCGGAGTCAGCGCTCCGATCGGGGACCAGCAAGGCTGAGCTCGACAGCATCGCTGACGGGATGACGAGCTGGCCCTACGTGACAGTCGTGAAGGACGCCAACGCATCGGCCTCGCCGAAGACCGACAGCATCGGCGAGACGCTCGCCGCGGAGCTGGTCACGAGCCTCGGGTTCGGAGTGCCGTGGATCCAGTTCGGGCTCACCGCCGACGGACGGACCACGTGGTGCGACCTGTGCCTCGGTCGGCACATGTTCGAGTTCGACGGACGGGTGAAGTACCTCCGCGTCGACGAGGGTGGGTTCGCATCGACCTCGCCCGACGAGGTTGTGTGGTTCGAGAAGAAGCGCCAGGACTGGGTCTGCGGCTTCAAGACCGGCATGTCGCGCCTGGTGTGGGACGACGCGTTCGCCATCGTCATCGGCGGCGCCGCGCTCGAGCGCGTGCAGGCGCGGCTCAAGCGCGAGTACCTCGACACCTGCCAGCGGTTCGGCACCGACGTGAGCGACCTGGCGCCGTACCTCCCTCGAGGCAACCGGCCCCGTCCGAAGCTGATCACCAGCCGCGCAGCCTGATTCGCCGCCGAGCGGTCATCGTCGCGTCCGGCACGCCCGATGTAACACGCTGTTCGCCGATCTGGCAGGACGTTCACGTTGCTTCGGCCTCGATCCAACGGTCTCCCACAGACGTGAACCGCCGCCCAGATCGGCGAACAGCGTGTTGCAGCCGCCATCGCCCGCCCAGATCGGCGAACAACGTGTTACAGCGCGCCCAACCGTGGGCGGAGCCCGGCGACCCGAGCCGACAGCGCCTCAGGTGTGGACGGGCGACCAGAGCACCGCGACGCACACCTCGGCGACCGCGAGGAGGAGCAGGCCGGCCCACAGTCCCTTGGGGATCGACTCCTTGCGGGTGTTGGCCATGACCAGCACCAGCAGGACCAGGCCGATGCCGAACTTCACCCCGATCTTGGCGTGGTTGACGTCGCCGTCGCCGGACTCCAGCACGCCCACGAGCAGGAGGCCCGCGACGAACGCGGTGCCGACGCCGTCGCGCATCGCGCTGTTGACCTTCTTCTCCGCGCCGCCCGCCTGTGCCAGCAGGCCGCCGATGAGCGCGGCGAAGCCGAGGATGTGGATGATCAGCAGGATCTGGCGAGCCGTGTCCATGGGCTGAACTCTAGGGTGCTAGCGGCCCGTCGCGGTGAAGTGCTGGTAGTCCTTGAGCGACGACCAGTCACCTCCCCAGGACCAGCCGATCCGCGCGAACTCCCGGACGGCGAGCGAGTCCGGCTGGATCATGCCGGGTCGCTGCCACGAGCGGTCGAGGTACGACGACGCCAGCTCCGGCAGCACGACGTCGCCCTTGAGGTAAGGGTTGACGAACGGGTTGATGTCGATCGCCAGCCCATAGGCGTGCGCGGACCACGAGGTGCCGCCCGTCGTGGCCCGGCAGTGCAGCGCGACGGTGTCGTTGCCGTCCCCGGTCGGGTGCGCGTCGACGTCCGCGGTCCCCGGCAGCCGCATCTCCTCGATCGGGAAGTCGGCGGCGAACAGCGCCTCGAACACCGACGCCACGCCGGTCGCCTCACCCGCTGCGACGACCAGCTCACCGGTGTGGGCCAGCCCGTCGAACCCGCGGAACGACACCGTCACGTAGCTCAGGCCGTCGAGGCCGACCGGGCACGCCGGCGACCACGTCTTCCCCAGCCGCTTCCGGATCGCGTCGGTCACCGGGCCGATGGTCGAGTGGAACCTGTCGTTCGCCGGCGGAGGCAGCAGGTCGACGGTCGCGAACCGACGCTCGACGAGCTCCCGAGGAGTCGGACCGATCACGCCGAGACCGTCCGGGCGCAGCGGCAGCCGATGGGCGCCCAGCTCCCAGTCGGAGTACGACGACAGCGGGGCGGCCGGCTTAGAAGAAGGACTCCTCGGCGGGCGATCCCGCTTCCCAGCAGGCGCGGCCGCGTCCGTCGTGCTCCCCGGGTCGGGGGCCTCGTCGTCGGCGAGCCCGCAGCCCGCTGGTGCTAGCACGAGCACCAGCGCGGCGGCGTACGCCCTCCGAACCGTCACCTCAGAGCAGCCGGCGGTCTGAGGCCCACTTGGTCAGCTCGTGGCGCGACGACAGCTGCAGCTTGCGCAGCACCGCCGACATGTGGGTCTCGACGGTCTTGATCGAGATGAAGAGCTCCTTCGCGACCTCCTTGTAGGAGTAGCCGCGCGCGATCAGCCGCATCACCTCGCGCT
Organism: uncultured Actinomycetota bacterium; assembly: GCA_963766035.1. Taxonomy (GTDB): domain Bacteria; phylum Actinomycetota; class Actinomycetes; order Propionibacteriales; family Nocardioidaceae; genus Nocardioides. The sequence continues at coordinate 294,337 of CAVXYP010000010.1, forward strand.
CCCGCTCGGTGAGCCGGTCGAGGTCCTCGTCGATGTCGGCGACCTCGATCGAGCCGGCGAACGCGTCGAGCACGAACCCCGCGAGCCGCGGCGAGAAGACGGCGTCGCCGCCGGCCACCCGCTGGATGGCGTCGACCAGCTCGGGGCCGGTGATCGTCTTGGTGACGTACCCGCGGGCACCGCCGCGGATCGTGCCGATGACGTCCTCGGCCGCGTCGCTCACGGACAGCGCGAGGAAGCGGGGCAGGTCACCCGTCGCCCGGCTCGACAGCTTGCGGATGACTTCGACGCCGCCGCCACCGGGCAGGTGGACATCGAGCAGCACGACGTCGGGCGCCGAGGCCGCGATCGCCGCGACCGCGGTGTCGACGTCCTCTCCCTCGCCGACGATCTCGATGACACCGGCCCCGGTCGACTCGAGCTCGGCGGTCACGCCGCGCCGGAACATTCCGTGGTCGTCCACGACCACCACTCGAACGGTCATCTCAGGTCCCCCTCATGTTCACGGCCGAGGTGCAACCGCACCTCGGTGCCCTCACCCGGCGCGGACCGGACGTCCGCGGTGCCGCCGTGGCGGGCCATCCGGTCGATGATGCTGCGTCGCACACCCAGCCGGTCCTCCGGGGTGGCGTCCGGGTCGAAGCCCGTGCCCCGGTCACGCACGAACACGTCGACCGCGGCCGGCGTGATCTCGGCATAGATGTCGACCCGCGGCACGCCCGCGTGCTTGGCGGCGTTGGTCGTCGCCTCGCGCGCGGCCGACACGATGGGCCGCATCGCCTCGGTGAGGTCGCAGTCGCCTACGGAGACCACGACGACCGACAGGTTCCAGGCGTCCTCGACCTCGCCGGCCATGGCCCGGAGCGCGCTCGCGACGGTGCTGTCGTCCAACGACTCGGTGGCGAACAGCCACGACCGCAGGTCGCGCTCCTGCGCGCGCGCCAGCCGCGCCGCGTCGGACGGGTTCTTCTGGATCAGCGCGAGCGTCTGGAGGACGGAGTCGTGGAGGTGCGCGGCGACGTCGGCCCGCTCCTGCGTGCGCACCCGCTCCTCGCGCTCGTCGCTGAGCTCCGCCGCGAGCCGGTAGATCCACGGCCCGACGACGATCGCGAGCCCGCCGAGCACGAGCACCACGGCCAGGGTGACGTCACGGGCGAGCGAGAACGAACCGCCCCGCAGGGTGAACAGCACGACGGCGACCACGATCAGGCCGACACCGGCGGCGAGCCGGGCGTACGACGCCCAGCCGCCGTCCCCGAGCACGATCCGCAGCGGGTCGATCCGCCCGCGGGCGTCGACCCAGCGCTCCCGCTGCGCCTCGTCGGCCTGCCGCCACAGCAGGCCGACACCGGCGATCGCGATGCCGAGCGGCCACACCCAGCCTCCGGCGCCGAGCAGGCCCTGGAGGACGAAGACGCCACCGATCGCAAGCGCGCCGAGCACGATCACCGGCCCGACGTCGAAGAGCCGCCGCGCGGGGCCGGGTCGCCGGCCACCCCGGGTGGCGCTGGCAAGACCCGGCGCGAGCGCGGTCGTCGGCGGGCCCGCGGGGAGCATCGCCCAGAGGATCGCGTAGGCCGCGATGCCGGCCCCGCCGAGGACCGCGGCCACCACGAAGCCGACCCGCGCGATCAGCACCGTCACGCCGAGGTGCTCGGCGAGGCCGGCGGCGACGCCGCCGAGAACGGGCTCGCGCAGGTCGCGGTAGGCGCGTCGTACGTCCCGGGGAGCCTGCGCCCCGGATGCGCCCACGGTAGTCGTCATGATTATCCCATCGTCTCACTGCGCGAGCGTCGGGAGCAGCGGGAACTACCCTGACCCGACCCCGAGACCAAAGGCCCGTCAGTACAGCAAGATCAGGGCACTCCCCGATGGTGCGCGAGCACCCGACGGCTCAGGCTGGAGCCATGGCACCCCACGAAGTTCTTCTCCCCCGCTTCGCTCCTCCGAACGACTTCGCGGGGACCCCGCAATGACAACCACGCCTCCCGAGGCCCCCAGCGGCTCCACCGACCCGTCTACCGGGCCGGCCGCCGAGCCGCCGGCGGCTCCGCCGTCGGCCGGCCCTCGCGTGACCCGCGAGGAAGCCAAGGACCTCGGCCGCATCCGCCGCAGCCTGACCGACCGCAAGATCGCGGGCGTCGCGGGCGGCGTCGCCCGTCACTTCGACATCGACCCGCTCCTGGTGCGGGTCGCGTTCGTGCTGCTGGCGTTCTTCGGCGGCGGCGGGATCCTGGCGTACGCCGCGGGGTGGCTGCTCATCCCCGAGGACGGCAGCGACGACGGGGTGGTCAAGGTCGACCACCGCACCCGTACGGTCCTGCTCGCCGTGGTCGGCGCCGTCGCCGCGCTCTCGTTGCTCGGCGACTCGTTCGGCGGGTGGGAGTTCCCGTGGCCGCTCGCGGTCGTGGGGCTCGTGATCGCGGCCATCGCCGCCGCGAGCCGCCCGAAGCCGCACCCCGGTCCGTTGCCCAGCAACGGCTGGATCCCACCAGGAAGCACCGGCGTGATGCCGGGTGCCCAGCCGGGTGCCCAGCACAGCACGACCTACCCCAGCTATCAGCCGGTCCCGAAGCCGGTCGACACCCGTCGCCGCGGCCCGGTGCTCTTCTGGTTCACCATGGCGCTCGCCTTCGTCGGCGTCGCTCTTGTCGCCACGTTGGACCTGGCCGGGTGGGACGCACCCGCCGCGGCCTATCCCGCGGCCGTGCTGGCCGCGTGTGGCGTGATGCTGCTGGTCGGCGCGTTCTACGGTCGGGCCGGCGGGCTGATCCTCGTCGGGCTGGTCGCCGCGCTGGCGACGCTGGTGACGACCGCGGTCCCGGAGATCTCGGCCGGCCAGGTCAAGGCCACCCCGGTCCTCGCGGCCGACCTGGATGACCGCTACACCGTCGGCGCCGGCGAGATCGTCATCGACCTGACGGAGATGGACCCCGACGAGCTCGCGAACCTCGACGGCCGCACCATCGAGGCCGAGGCCCGCTTCGGCCACATCCTGGTCGTGGTGCCGGACGAGGGGCTCAACCTGAGCGTCGACAGCACCATCGAGGGTGAGGGCGAGAGCGTGCTGTTCGGCGACCGGACCGACGGGTCCTTCGACAAGACCTACCGCGGCGGCGTCGGCGCCGCGGACGTGAAGCTGGACCTCGAGGTGCTGTTCGGCCAGATCGAGGTCGAGACCGAGGAGGCAGCGTGATGAGCGAGCAGGAGAGCCCGGTCGAGGAGACCACCGAGGAACCCAGCAAGGAGCCCGAGGAAGGAGCCCAGCGGCTGGCACGCGGTGAACGTCGGGCACCTGGTGATGGGTACGGCGTTCGTCGGGCTGTTCACCGTCTGGGCGTTGATCAGCTCCGACACGGTGGAGCTCGGCGACGCGCACTGGCTGCTGCCCCTGCCGTGGCTGGTCGCCGGCGTGGTCGGCCTGGTCGCCGGCGTGCTGCGGTCCGCCGGACGCCGACCCGGCAAGATGTCCGGGTGGATCTGATCTCGCTCCCCGGCCTGACGTCGCTGCCCGCACTCGCCCATCCCGAGCTGGTCGCACCTCCGGTCGCGGCCGCGCTCGCCGGCTGGCCCCCCGCGTCCGGGGTCGCGGTCGTCGAGATCGACCCGGATCTCGCCGACACGGCGGCCATGAGTGCGGCGTACGACCTCCCGATGAGCGCGGGCGTCAACTGCGTGCTGGTCGCCGGCAAGCGCGAGGGGGACGAGCGGATCGCCGCCTGCCTGGTGCGCGCCGACACCCGCGCCGACGTCAACCACACGGTCAAGCGGCTGCTCGACGTGCGCAAGCCGTCCTTCATGCCGATGGAGCGGGCCGTGACCGAGTCCGCGATGGAGTACGGCGGCATCACGCCCGTCGGACTCCCCAGCGGCTGGCGACTGCTGCTGGACGCGCGGGTGGTCGACGTGGAGGCGGCCGTGATCGGGTCCGGCGTGCGCCGGTCCAAGCTGCTGCTCCCCGGCGCGCTGCTCGCGGAGCTGCCGGGTGCCGAAGTGATCGAGGGACTGGCAGGCTGAGGCCATGATGCGCCAGGGGATCGCGGTGACCGCTGTTCTCGTCCTCCTCCTGGCGGGGTGCGACGGCTCGGGCGGCGATCCCGAACCGGACCCCAGCGCAGGCGCCAGCAGCGGCACCAGCGAGCCCAGCGAGTCCAGCGAGTCCAGCGAGTCCGGCGAGTCCGTGAGCGACTCCCCGACCGGCGACCCGGGTCCGATCGTGACGTGTCCTGACGCCACCTTGTTGGACACGGACCCCGCCCTGCCGGACGCAGTGCCGGACGGCGCGACGTCCGTGCGCCTCTGCGACGGCGGGGCAGACAAGGTGACGCCGCCCGTGGACGCGCTGACGACCGACGTGGCATCGGTGGTGACGGCGGTCAACAGCCAACGTTTGGTGTCGCGAGGGTGCGTCGACCGGAGGATCCCGGAGTACAACCTGGCGTTCGGCTACCCCGACGGGTCCAGCTTCGTCGTCGCCGGCAGGTTCACGGCGTGCGCCGAGCTCCTCGTCGGTAGTGCGCGAAGAGCGAAGGCGTTGCCGGCGCTCAACACGTTCATGGACGGGCTCCTCGCGCAGCGGGCGGCCGCTACCCCGCCCAACGCGCCCAAGCCGGCGACGCTCGACTGCGGGCAGCCCCTCGAGCTGTGGACCGGGCGGCTCGCCGACCCCGCCGGACTGACCGTCGCCGTGCTCTGCGTCGGTCTGACCCGGCGCCCTGACGCGGCCCGTCGGGTGGTGGTCCCAACGGACGACCTGAGGACTCTCGTCGCGAGCATGCGGACCCACAGCATTTCCACCGACGACATCTTCACCACCCCGTACTTCGGCGGCACCGACCACTGGCTCGTCGGCACGAATGCCTGGGGCGACCCGATCACCGTGATCCGCGGGATCCTCGGCCTGACCCTCGCCGGCGGAAGGGAGTGGCTGCCCCGCGGCGAGGCACGCACGATCATCAAGGAGCTGGTCGCGCGAGCGCGCTGACAACCTTCCGGCACCCCTTTCCGCTTTGAGAGGGTGAGAGGAGTGCCGATGGAGCGAACGGTGGTGGGCGTGGCCGAGCGGAGCGCCGGGACCGACGACGGTTTCGACGCGTTTGTCTCGGCTCGCGGCGACGCGTTGTGGCGGTCGGCGTGGTTGCTGACCCGTGACCACCAGCTGGCCGAGGACCTGGTGCAGACCGCGCTGGCCAAGAGCTGGCGGGCGTGGGACCGGGTCGGCGCGGAGAGCTTCGAGGCCTACGTGCGGCGGGTGCTGTTCACGACGTACGTCTCCTGGTGGCGGCGCAAGTGGCGCGGCGAACGCCCGACCGCCGAGCTGCCCGAGACGTCGAGCACGACCATCGACACGGACGCCCGCAACGACCTCGTGGCGGCGCTCGGCAGCCTCCCCCGCGGCCAGCGGGCGGTCGTGGTGCTGCGCTACTTCGAGGACCTCACCGAGCAGCAGACCGCGGACGTGCTCGGCATCAGCGCCGGCACCGTGAAGAGCCAGTGCTCGCGCGCGCTCACGTCCCTGCGCACCTCTCCCCACCTGCGACGAGAGGAGCCCAACGATGACTGACGAGCAGTGGCTGCGCGAGGGACTGGCCGACGCCGTACCCCCGCCGCCCGTCAACCCCGACCGCGCCCGCGCCGCCGAGAGCCTGGCCCGCCGACGCCGCCGTACGACGGCGCTGGCCGTCGTCGGCACAGCCGGTGCCGTCGCGGCGGCTGCGGTGCTGACCGCGACGCTCGCCGGGAGCGGAGAGAAGGACTCCGACGACAAGGTCGCGACGAACACGCCGCCGATCGTCGAGTGCCCGCCGATCAAGATCCGCCAGGGAGTTGCGGAAGGATCCGCGATCGACCGGCCCGACCCCGATGCCCCGGCCAACATTCCCGACGGCGCAACCTCGGCAAGGCTCTGTCAGGGACCGGGAACCACGTTCGATGTCCCGACTGACGCGCTGACCACCGATGTCGAAGGCCTCGTGACCGCGATCAACGCGCTTGCGCCGGCCGAGGAGCACGCGATGTGCACGATGGATCTGGGCCCGGGCTACCGGATCGTGTTCGGCTACGACGACGGATCGACCTTCGTGGTGAGCGGCCAGCTGTACGGCTGTCACACCCTCGTCGTCGGCAGCGGCGACCGCGCGGGCGCCGAAACGGCCCAGCAGGAGTTCCTCACCCGCCTGGAGGCGCAGCCGTGACGAGCGTCAGTGAGGCTCGCTGAGCCCCGTGACCCGGAGGCCGGAGTGCACCTTGTACTTCCGGTTGATCGAGATCAGCACCGCGGTGAACGGCTCGAGCTGGCGCGCCAGCCGGAGCTTGCCGCCGTCGATGCCGACCCGGCCGGTCACCGAGGCGGCGAGCGCCATCGCGACCTCCTTGGCCTCGACCACGTCACCGACGACGATCACGTCCTCGTCGAGGTTGCCGGGCTCGTCCCAGAGGCCGACGGCGGACACGTTGTGGAAGGCGCCGACCACGGTGGCGTCAGGCGCGAGCGCCTGGGCCGACTCCGCCGCCGATCCCTCGCCGCCGTTGATGACCCGGCCATGCGCGCCGCGCTTGTCGAAGGCCAGCGGGTTGACGCAGGAGATCACGGTCTTGCCGGCCAGCGGGAGGGACTCGACCAGCTCGTCGTGGCCGTCGTACGGCACCGCCAGGAGCACGACGTCGCACCGCGCGACGGCGTCGGCGTTGCTCGCGCCCTCAACCTCGCCCGCACCCGTCGCGCCGGCGAGCTTCTCGCGCACCTCGGCAGCCACCGCCTCGCCCTTCTCGGCCGCCCGGGAGCCCAGCACGATGTCGTGCCCGCCCTGAGCGAAGCGGTAGCCCAGGCCCTTGCCCTGCGGACCGGTGCCACCGATCACGGCCACGCGGTACTTGACGTCTGACGTCACGTGCTCTCCTCGACCTCGTCACACCCACTCGACACCGTGACAGTAATACTGTCACAGTTGCACCCGGACATTTTCCCGCACCCGAAGGAACCAGATGAAGCTCTCCAGCGCACTGATGTACGCCGGCAACCCGCGCGACGCCGCCGACCAGGTGACCGCACTCGAGCAGGCCGGTCTCGACACCATCTGGGTCGCTGAAGCCTACGGCTTCGACTCCCCCACGCTGATGGGGTACCTGGCGGCGAAGACCGAGACCGTCGAGATCGGCTCCGCCATCCTCAACATCTACTCGCGCACCCCCGGCGCGCTGCTCCAGACCGCGGCCGGTCTCGACAACGTCAGCGGCGGCCGCGCGATCCTCGGCCTCGGTGCCTCGGGCCCGCAGGTGATCGAGGGCTTCCACGGCGTGCCGTACGCGAACCCGCTGGGCCGCACCCGCGAGATCATCGACCTGGTGCGCCGCGGCATGCAGCGCGAGAAGCTCACCAATGACGGCATCTTCAAGCTCCCGCTGTCCAAGGAGGACGGCGCGGTCACCGGCCTCGGGAAGCCGCTCAAGCTGCTGGTCCAGCCCGAGCGCCCGAGCGTGCCGATCTACATCGCCGCCCTCGGCCAGAAGTCCGTGCAGGGCACGGCTGAGTACGCCGACGGCTGGCTGCCGTTCCTCTACTACCCCGAGCGGGCCAAGGCGGTCTGGGGCGAAGCGGTTGCGGCCGGCTCCGCCAAGCGGCCGGAGGGCCTGGCCCCGCTCGAGGTGGTCGCCGGCGGCATGTGCGCGATCGGCGAGGGTCCTGAGACCAAGGCCCTGCTCGACTTCGCGCGCCCGCTCATCGCGCTGTACGTCGGCGGCATGGGCGCCCGCGGCAAGAACTTCTACAACGACCTCTTCTGCGACTACGGGTTCGAGAAGGAGGCGAAGGAGATCCAGGACCTCTACCTCGACGGCAAGAAGCGCGAGGCGGAGGCGCTGGTCCCGATGGAGTTCCTCGAGGCGATGAACCTGGTCGGTCCCGAGTCGTACGTCAAGGAGCGGATCGCGGCGTACCAGGAGTCGGGCGTCACCAACCTGCAGATCACGCCGGCGGTCGAGGACGCACCCGCACTGGTGCGCACGATGAAGGAGCTCATCAACGGCTGACCGGTCTTGTGCACCTCCGATGAATCCTTGACCCTTTCAGGGTCGGAACCGGCGAAACAGAGATGCCGATGTCCGAGCCCCCTGGAAGGCTGTTCCCATGCACCGTCAGATAGCCGGATCCCTCACCGGCACCGCCACCAAATGGATCGTCGCCGTTGTCGTGATCTTCTTCGCGATGGCCATGGCGCCGCTGAACGCCAAGCTCGTCGACGTGCAGGACAACGAAGCGTCTTCCTGGCTCCCGGGTGACGCCGAGTCCACCGAGGTGCTCGACGCGCTCTCCGACACCGTCGACCCCAACGACATCCCGACCCTGGTCGTCTACGAACGTGCCAGCGGCCTGACCGAAGCCGACCTCGCCACGATGGACGAGCAGGCCGCCGAGATCGCCGAGACCGACGGCGTGACCGACGCCGGCGTCCTCACCCCCAACCTGGCGGCTGAGCAGGGCCTGCCCCAGCAGCTGCTGTCCGACGACGGCGAGGCCGCCTACCTCTACTTCACCTGGAACTTCGGCGACGAAGGCTGGAACGCCGTGCCCGACGCAGCCGACAAGGTCCGCGACCTGACCGCGATCGACGGTGTCACCGTCCACCTCGCCGGCTTCGGCGGCCAGGCGGCCGACGCAGCCGAGTCCTTCGAGGGCATCGACACCAACCTGATCCTCGCCACGCTCGGCGTCGTCATCATCATCTTGCTGTTCACCTATCGCAGCCCCATCTTGTGGTTGCTGCCCGTGTTCTGTGCGGCGATGGCCAACTTCATCGCGACCGGCGTCGTCTACCTGCTGGCGAGGTACGCCGACCTCACGGTCAACGGACAGAGTCAGGCGATCCTCAGCATCCTGGTGATCGGTGCCGGCACCGACTATGCCCTCCTTCTGGTGGCTCGCTATCGAGAGGAGCTCAGGCGGCACGAAGACCGGCACGAGGCGATGGCGTTCGCGCTGCACCGCGCCGCCCCGGCGATCCTCGCCAGTGCCGCCACGGTCTGCATCGGCATGCTCTGCCTCGTCGTGGCGGACCTCAACTCCACGGCCGGTCTCGGGCCGGTGCTCGCCGTCGGCATCGCGACGACCTACTTCGTGATGGTCACACTGCTGCCGGCACTGCTGGTCATCTTCGGCCGGTGGGTGTTCTGGCCCGCTCGACCGTCCTTCGGTTCCAGGGAGCCCACCACCGGCGGCCTGTGGGCCAAGGTCGGCAACGGCATCGCGCCGCGCCCGCGCGTGGTGTGGGCGGTCACGACCGGCCTGCTGCTGCTGGCCTGCCTCGGCCTCTTCCGCCTCGACACCAGCGGCCTGTCGACCGAGGACACCTACACGAAGGAGTTCGACTCGATCAAGGGTCAGCAGATCCTCGTCGACCACGGTCTCTCCGACACCTCCAACACCGCCCAGATCGTGGCCAACGAGGGCGCCATGGACGACGTCGTCGCTGCCGTCAGCGAGATCGACGGCCTGGGCGAGCCCGGCAAGGTCACGCCACTGGGTGACGGCCGGGGCTATTTCGAAGCCACCATCGGCGAGGACATCTCCTCGACCAAGGCGTTCGACATCGTCGAGGCGACGCGGGACGCAGTGCACGACGTCGCCGGTGCTGACGCACTGGTCGGCGGCGGCTCGGCGTTCTACCTCGACACCAAGATCGCCTCGGACCGCGACAACGTGGTGATCATCCCGCTGGTCCTGCTGGTGGTGTTCCTCATCCTGCTGGCCCTGCTGAGGGCGGTGGTCGCACCGGTGCTGCTGATCGCCACCGTGGTGCTGTCGTTCGGCGCCGCGCTCGGCATCTCGGCGCTGCTGTTCGAGTACGTCTTCGGCTTCGCCGGGTCCGACCCAGGGTTCCCGTTGTTCGCGTTCGTGTTCCTCGTGGCGCTGGGCATCGACTACAACATCTTCTTGATGACCCGGGTCCGCGAGGAGACGGCCAACCACGGCACCCGCAAGGGATCGCTCATCGGCTTGTCGTCGACCGGTGGCGTGATCACCTCGGCGGGCTTCGTGCTCGCGGCTACGTTCCTGGTGCTGGGATCCATACCGCTGGTGTTCCTCGCCGAGCTGGGTGTCGCAGTGGCACTGGGCGTGCTGCTCGACACCATGATCGTCCGCTCGGTCCTGGTGACGGCGATCAACCTCGACCTCGGCGCCAAGATCTGGTGGCCGAGCAAGCTCGACAGCGGTGATCACTCGTTGCCCGAGCCCGGGCAGGAGCCGGACCGGGAGAGGGTGCCCGCGCTCTGAGGTATCTCTGAGGTACCCCCTGAGGCTTTCAGGGTCGGATAGGGCAAAACCCTGATGACCCATGTCCGTAGTTCCTGAAAGGGTTGGCTCCATGCATCGTCAGATAGCCGGCAAGCTCACCGGCCGATACACCAAATGGATAGTTCTGGTCGGCGTCGTCATGGTCTTTCTCGGCCTCGGGTCGTTCGCCGGAAAGCTCATCGACGTCCAGAACAACGAGACCCAGTCCTGGCTCCCCGAGAGCGCAGAGTCGACCAAGGCGTTCGACAAGCTCACGGCGTTCCAGGACGAGTACGACGTCGGCACCACCGTCGTCTACTACCGCGCGTCCGGTCTGACCGACACGGACCTCCAGGCGATCGAGGAGCAGGGGACCGAGATCGCGGAGATCGACCCCGACGCGATCACCAACGTCCTCACCCCCGCGGCAGCCACGGCGGCCGGGATCCCGGCGCCGTTCGTCTCCCCGGACGGGCAGGTCGCCAAGATCGAGTTCAACGTCAACTACGGCGACAAGCTCTGGGAAGAGCTGCCCGATCTCAAGGAGAAGGTCGACGACATCACCTCCCTCCCGGACGGTGGCAAGGTCTACCTCGCCGGTGCCGGCGGGCAGAACGCCGATGCCGCGACCATCTTCACGTCCTTCGACGGGAAGCTCCTGGGCGTCACCCTGCTCGCCGTGATCCTGATCCTGCTGATCAGCTACCGCAGTCCGCTGCTCTGGCTGCTGCCGATCATCAGCGCGGTGGTGTCGCTCGGCACGTCGATGGGCCTGCTCTACTTCCTGGCCAAGGACGCCGGCCTCACGGTCAACGGGCAGACCCAGTTCATCATGACGGTGTTGGTGATCGGCGCCGGCACCGACTACGCGCTGCTGTTGATCGCCCGTTACCGCGAAGAGCTCAGGCGCCATGAGGACCGTCACGAGGCGATGGCCTTCGCGCTGCACCGGGCCGCTCCGGCGATCCTGGCCAGCGCGGCAACGGTCGCCATCGGTCTGCTGTGCCTGATGTTCGCCGACCTCAACTCGACCGCCGGACTCGGCCCGGCCAACGCCGTCGCCATCGTGGTCACGGTGTTCGTCATGGTCACGCTGCTGCCGGCTCTCCTGGTGATCTTCGGTCGCTGGATGTTCTGGCCGTTCGTCCCGCACTTCGGCTCCGAGGAGCCGACCTCCTCAGGCTTCTGGGCCCGGGTCGGCAACAGCATCAGCGGCAAGCCGCGGATCGTGTGGATCGGCACGGCGGCGGCACTGGCAGTCGTGGCCCTGGGGTTCTTCCGGCTCGACACCGGCGGCATCCCGAGCGACGAGCAGTACACGACCGACCAGGACTCCGTCACCGGCCAGAGCATCCTGGTCGACCACGGCGTCGTCGACGCGAGCACGCCGATCCAGGTCGTCGCCAACGCCGACAAGGCCGAGGACGTCGCTGCGGCGATGAAGGGCATCGACGGGATCGCGGACCCGGTCATTGTGGCCACCAAGGACGGCACGTCCTTGATCGTGGCCGACCTGACGTCCGACCCCTACTCCGACGCCGCGTTCGGCGCGGTCGAGGATGTCCGCGACGCCGTGCACGCGGTCGACGGCGCCGATGCCCTGACGACCGGGCTCAGTGCGGTGACCGTCGACATCATGGATGCGTCCGGGCGTGACAACAAGGTGATCATCCCGATCGTCCTGCTGGCCGTCCTGTTGATCCTGTTCGGACTGCTCCGGGCTGTGGTGTCGCCGCTCCTGCTGATCGGGACCGTGATCCTGTCCTTCGGCGCGGCGCTCGGCCTCTCGGGCCTGGTGTTCGACTTCATCTACGGCCACGAGCACACCGACCCCGGGTTCCCGCTCTGGGCGTTCGTGTTCCTGGTCGCCCTGGGCATCGACTACAACATCTTCCTGATGACCCGGGTCCGCGAGGAGACGGCTACCCACGGCACCCGCAAGGGTTCGTTGATCGCCCTGTCGTCGACCGGCGGCGTGATCACCTCGGCCGGCCTGGTGCTGGCAGCGACGTTCGCGATGCTCGCGACGATGCCGCTGACCTTCACGCTCCAGCTCGGCACCACGATCGCGCTCGGGGTGCTGCTCGACACGATGATCGTGCGCTCGGTGCTCGTGACGGCGATCAACCTCGACCTCGGCGCCAAGATCTGGTGGCCGAGCAAGATCGACCCCGGTGACCACCCGCTGCCGGAGGCAGAGGCGGAGCCTGAGCGCGAGAAGGTCCCCGCGCTCGACTGATCGGATTGACCTGGTGACGGACCACCGTCGGGCTAGAACACGTTCTAGTTTCAGCGGTGGTCCGTTACTCTTTGCGCAAATGGCCGACCACCCCACCCCCCAACAGGTCCGTCGTGCGCTCGCGCGCGCCGAGCGCGGTGCCGCGCTCGATCTCGACGAGGCGACCGTCCTCCTGGCCGCGACAGGGGAGGACCTCGAGCGCCTGGCCGCCGCGGCCGCCAAGGTGCGCGACGCGGGGCTCGTCACGGCCGGTCGCCCCGGGGTGCTGACCTACTCCCCCAAGGTCTTCATCCCGATCACCCGGCTGTGTCGCGACAAGTGCCACTACTGCACGTTCGTCGAGACCCCGAAGCAGGCCGCGCGCCGCAATGATGGCGCCGGCGGGCTCTACTTGTCCCCCGACGAGATCCTCGACATCGCCCGCGACGGCGCCGCGCTCGGCTGCCTGGAGGCGCTGTTCACGCTCGGCGACCGGCCCGAGGACCGCTGGCCCGAGGCTCGCGAGTGGCTGGACGAGCAGGGCTACGACTCGACGCTCGCCTACATCCGGGCGATGGCGGTCCGGGTGCTGGAGGAGACCGGGCTGCTGCCGCACCTCAACCCCGGCGTGATGTCGTGGGAGGAGCTCAACCGGCTCAAGCCGGTGTCGCCCTCGATGGGGATGATGCTCGAGACCACGTCCCGGCGGCTGTTCGAGACCAGGGGTGAGGCGCATTTCGGCTCACCCGACAAGGACCCGGAGGTCCGGCTCCGGGTGCTGGAGGACGCCGGCCGCCTGTCGGTGCCGTTCACGACCGGCCTGCTCGTCGGCATCGGCGAGACGCTGACCGAGCGGGCGGAGACGATCTTCGCGCTGCGTCGTACGACGCGTGCCTACGGCGCCGTCCAAGAGGTCATCGTCCAGAACTTCCGCGCCAAGCCCGACACGGCGATGCGCCACGTCGACGACCTCGGACTGGACGACTACCGCGCCGCGATCGCGGTCACCCGCCTGGTCCTCGGCCCCAAGGCACGCGTCCAGGCGCCCCCGAACCTGGTCGACCTCACCGAGTGCCGGCTGCTGCTCGAGGCAGGGATCGACGACTGGGGCGGCGTCTCCCCGCTGACCCCCGACCACGTCAACCCCGAACGCCCGTGGCCGTCCCTCGACCGGCTCCGCGAGCTCACCGCCGAGTGCGGCTTCGAGCTCCGGGCCCGGCTGACGGTCCATCCGGAGTACGTCGTCGGCGCGCTCCAGCGTGGCGAGCCCTGGCTCGACCCCCGGGTCGCCGGCCACGTCGCCGCGCTCGCCGTCGTCGAAGGACCGATGGCCGGCCTCGCCATCCCCGGCGTGAAGCCCACCGGCCTCCCCTGGCAGGAGCCCGACGGCGGCCTGGAGTCCGCCGGCAGGACCGACCTGTTCGCAGCCGTCGACACCGAGGGCCGCACCCACGACCGCCGCGGCGACTTCACCAGCGTCTACGGCGACTGGGATGCCGTGAAGGAGGCAGCACGCTCAACGTCCGAATTCGGCATAGTCCCCCCCGAAAAGCACCTCAATAGGGGCAATTCAGGTGCTTTTCGAGGGGGACTATCCGCGTTGCGGGCCGCCGAGAAGGACCCCGGCAACCTGCGCGACGAGCACGCGCTGACGTTGATGACCGCCGAGGGCGACCTGCTGCGCCGAGTCGTCGAGCTCGCCGACGACCTGCGGCGCGAGACGGTCGGCGACGAGGTGACGTACGTCGTCAACCGCAACATCAACTTCACCAACGTCTGCTACGTCGGGTGCCGGTTCTGCGCGTTCGCGCAGCGCCGCTCGGACGCGGACGCCTACTCGCTGTCGTACGACGAGGTGGCCGACCGGGCGCAGGAGGCGTGGGACCTCGGGGCGACCGAGGTGTGCATGCAGGGCGGGATCGACCCCCAGCTGCCGGCGACGGCGTACTTCGACCTCGTCCAGGCCGTGAAGCAGCGCGTCCCCGAGATGCACGTCCACGCCTTCAGCCCGATGGAGATCGTCAACGGCACGGCCCGCACCGGCCTGTCCGTCGAGGACTTCCTGATCAAGGCCCGCGAGGCCGGCCTCGGCTCGCTGCCCGGCACCGCCGCGGAGATCCTCGACGACGAGGTCCGATGGGTGCTCACCAAGGGCAAGCTGCCGGCGCGCACCTGGATCGAGATCGTCTCGACCGCGCACCGGCTCGGCATCCCGACGACCTCGACGATGATGTACGGCCACGTCGACAACCCGCGGCACTGGGTCGCCCACCTGCGCGTCCTGAGCCGGGTCCAGGACCAGGCGCTCGAGGCCGGCCGCACCGGCTTCACCGAGTTCGTGCCGTTGCCGTTCGTGCACACGTCGTCGCCGATCTACCTGGCCGGAGTCGCCCGCCCCGGGCCGACGATGCGCGACAACCTCGCCGTCCACGCGATGGCCCGGATCCTGCTGCACGGCCGGATCTCCAACATCCAGACCAGCTGGGTCAAGCTCGGCGTCGACGGCACCCGCGCGATGCTCCGGGCCGGCGCAAACGACGTCGGCGGCACCCTGATGGAGGAGACCATCTCCCGGATGGCCGGCTCCGAGCACGGCTCCGCCAAGACGGTCGAGGAGCTCACCGAGATCGGCGCGGGCATCGGCCGCCCGGTCCGCGAGCGCACCACGACGTACGGCGTCCCGCCGGCCCGCGCTGGTTAGCGGACCGTGGATCCCGGCGGACCGGGCCGCGACGGGTCGTCGCGGCCCGGCCTCACCCCCTGGCTGCGCGTCGCCTCGAGATCGCGTCGACAGCGGCGGCGATCAGCAGCACGACGCCGGTGATCACCTGCTGCCACTGCGGGTCGAGGCTCGGCCGGAGCAGCAGCCCGTTCGGGATGATCGCGATGACCAGCGCGCCGAGGATCGCGTCGCGCGGCCGGCCACGGCCGCCGAAGAGTGAGGTCCCGCCGATCACCGCGGCTGCCACTGAGAACAGCAGCACGTTGCCGGAGCCCAGGTCGAGCGACGCCGACGACTGCGACGACGCGAGCATGATGCCTCCGAGCGCACCGAACGCCGAGCACAGCGCGAACGCGGTCACCTTCATGTGGACCACGTCGATGCCGGCCCGGCGGGCGGCCTCGGGGTTGCCACCGGTCGCATAGAGGTGACGACCCCACGTCGTCTTGGTCAGCGCGATCGTGCACCCGATCATGAGGATGATCGCGATCGCCGCCGGCACCGGGATGCCCTGGATCACCTTGAACGGGTTGGTGTTGCGGTTCTGGCACGCCAGTGCGGTGAGCACCACCGCGACCGCCGCGAGCACGCCGCCCCGGATCAGCACCAGGCTCATCGTCTCGTGCGCCAGGCCGGCCGCCTTGGCCTGCCGCGAGCGCAGCACGGTGTAGGCGACGTATCCCCCGACGACCACCGTGACGAAGATCCAGCTGTTGGTCACGCTCAGGTTGCCGTAGGTCAGGTCGTGCCACAGCTCGTAGTTGGACGTGTTGACCGGCTGTCCACTCAGGGCGAACTGGAGGACGCCCTGCCAGGCGAGGAAGAGGGCCAGGGTGACGACGAAGCTCGGGATACCGACCTTCGCGACCAGGTAGCCGTTGAAGATGCCGATCGCGGCGCCGATGCAGACGGCGGCGACCAGGGCCGGCACCAGGTGCTGGGTCTGGTTGGTGAGGACCAGCACCAGGCCGACGGCGACGACCACCGCGCCGGCGTACGTCTTGAGCCGGATCGCCAACCCGATCGACAGCACCAGGCCCACCACGATCGCCCAGTAGAGCGCGCCCGGCAGGCCGTCGTGCAGGTCGCCCGTGAACACCCCGACGGCGGCGAACGCCGCGCAGGCGCCGCCCGCGGTGCCCGCGGACAGGTCGATCTCACCGAGCAGCAGCACGAAGACCAGGCCCATCGCGATCACCGCGATGTAGGCGCCCTGGCCGGGGATGTTGCCCAGGTTGAAGGCGGACAGGAACTGGTCGCTCACCTGGCTGAACAGGATCGTCAGCACCAGCAGGCCGAGGATGGAGGGCAGCGCGCCGGGGTCACCGGTCCGCAGCTGTCCGACCCAGGCCTTGATGGCGCCGCCGATCGAGAGCTCCTCGACGTCGAGGGAGAACCCGCTCGCGCGCTCGGGCTCGGGCAGCGAGCCGGAATCGACTCTGGTCTCCGGAGTTTCGGTAGGCATGCGCGCGCCCCTCAGATGTTCTCGCTGGCGACCGCGGGCGCCAGGCCGATGTCGCCGCTGCGACCGGAGGTGATCAGCTCGACGATCTGGGTGGTCGACGAGTCCTTGGTCTTGACCTCGGCCGCCACGCGCCCCAGGTAGAGGGCGGCCACCCGGTCGGCGACCTCCATCACGTCGTTCATGTTGTGGGAGATGAACACGACACCACAGCCCTGATCGGCCAGCCGCCGAACGAGGTCGAGGACCTCCCGCGTCTGAGCGACACCGAGCGCCGCGGTCGGCTCGTCGAGGAAGACGATCTTGCTGTTCCAGAGGACGGCACGTGCGATGGCCACCGTCTGCCGCTGCCCGCCGGACAGGCTTGAGACCAGCTGCCGGACCGACGACACTGTGCGCACGGACAGGCCGGCCAGCGTCTTGCGTGCCTGGCGCTCCATCTCGCCGTCCGAGAGGAAGCCGCGGAACCGGTTCAGCTCACGTCCGAGGAACATGTTCTGGGTGATGTCGAGGTTGTCGGCGAGCGCGAGGTCCTGGTAGACGAACTCGATCCCGAGGGCGGTCGAGTCACGCGGGTCGGAGAGCGTGACGGGCTGGCCCTCGAAGCGGATCTCGCCGCTGTCGGAGCCATGGATCCCCGCGATGCACTTGACCAGCGTCGACTTGCCGGCGCCGTTGTCGCCGACGAGCGCCGTCACCTCGCCGGGATAGACGTTGAGGTCGACGTCATGGAGCACGTGGACGGGGCCGAAGCTCTTGTTGAGCTTCGAGATCTCCAGGATCGGGTCGGGCACGATCGGGTCCTTCGGTCAGGTCGGGCAGCGGGGGGTGCTGGGGCGGCGGGTGCTGGGGCGGCGGGGGTCCGCCGCCCCAGCTCCCGTTCGGTCACAGGTGGATCAGGACACGCCGAGGTCGGCGCACTCGTCCTCGATGCCGGCACACAGCTCGCTCGCGTCGAGCGCTCCGGCGTCGATGATGTCCTGCACGTTGGCCTGGGTGATCACCTGCGAGGGCAGCAGCAGCGCCTCGAGGGCGTGATCGGGGGCCTGGGGGTCCTCGAACGGCGCCAGCGTCATGCCCGCGTCGGCCGGGTCCGTGCCCGAGATCAGCGCGATGGCCAGCTGTGCAGCGGCGGCGGCCTCGAGCGTGACGTCCTTGAAGATCGTCATGCTCTGCTTGCCGGTGATGACGTTCTGCAGACCGACGATGCTGGCGTCCTGACCGGTGAGCACGACGTGCCCGTCGAGGCCCTGGTTCTTCAGGACACCGACGACGGCGTTGGCGATGTCGTCGTTGGCGGCGAGGACACCCTGCACGTCACCGCCGGCGGCGGTCAGCGCCTGGCTGAACGCCGGCGCGGCGTTCTCGACCAACCAGCCCTTGACGGTCGCCTCGGACACGATCTCGATGTCGCCCGCGTCGGCCAGCGGGTCGAGCACCTCGTGGGCGCCCTTCTGGAACAGCACGGCGTTGTTGTCGACGTCGGTGCCGCCGTTCATCATGATGATCCGCGGCTTCTCGATGTCCTGCGCCTCGAGGCAGTCGATCATCGTCTGCGCCTGCAGCCGGCCGACGTCCTGGTTGTCGAAGGAGACGTAGTAGGGCGCGGTCCCGCCGAGGTTGACGCGGTCGTAGTCGATGACGTCGACGCCGGCGTCGTCGGCAGCCTGCTCGACGCCGGCACCCGAGGCGGCGTCGATGGAGTCGATGATGAGTACGTCGACGCCCTGGCCGATCATGCTCTGCGCGATCGAGGCGAACTTGTTCTTGTCACCCTGCGCGTTCTGCACGTCGGCGGTGATGCCGGCGTTGCTGAGCGCCTCGGTGAGCAGCGGTGCGTCGTACAGCTCGTAGCGGGTGGAGGACGTCGTGTCCGGAAGGATCACGCCGACCTTGCCGGTGGCCTGGGCGGACGTGTCGGCCTCCGGCGGAGCCGATGCCTGGCTGGTGGGCGGGCTGTCGAGCGAGCAGGCGGACGTGATGTCGGCATCGCTGCCGCCCCCGCCGTCCTTGGAATCGTCGCCGCAGGCGGCGAGCCCGACGGTGCCGAGAAGCACGGCGGCACCGAACGCGGCAGAGCGGTAGAGCTTGGGTGTGGACATGGGACTCCTCGACACGGGGTGGGGCGGAACGCGAACTTGGATTGAGTGTCGACCGTCACTCGCTTGTCGTCAAGACTTGAACACAAAAGAATCGATCTAGCGATTTTGGTCGTGTTAGTGATCGCACCTTGACCACAAACCCTTCGGCGGTGCACAGTTCCGCCATGTCACCCGCGCCCGGCGATTCCGCCCCCGGCTCCACGGCGACCCTGCGCACCGCCAACCAGCAGCGGGTCCTCGACGTGCTCCGGACCGCCTCACCGGGCACCCACGACGCCGACGCCGGCGGTCGTCCGACGGCCTTCACCCAGGCCGAGCTGGCGCGGGAGACCGGGCTCGCCCGGGCCACCATCTCCAACATCGTCCGCGAGCTCATCGCCGCCGGCCTGGTCGACAGCGAGGCCGGCAGCGGTCGTCGCGGATCCGCGGTCAGTCTCTCCCCCGCGGCCGGTGTCGTCGCCGGCGTCGACTTCGGGCACAGCCACCTCGCGATCGCGGTCGGCGACCTGACCGGCCAGGTCCTCGCCGAGGAGCGACGGCGGATGACCACGCCGCTCGAGCACGACGCGGCGCTGGAGCTGGCGGCCGTGCTCATCGAGAGACTGCGACCCCGTGGCAGCACGCTGCGGCACATCGGGATGGGCCTGCCGGCGCCGGTCACCGACGACGTGATCCGGACGCCGGCGATCTTCCCGGGCTGGCGCGGGATCGATGCGGCGGCAGCCGCCTCCGAGGTGCTCGGCGTCCCCGTCGACGTCGAGAACGACGCCAACCTCGGCGCCCTCGCCGAGCACCGCTGTGGCGTCGGCATCGGCCACGACAGCTCCGTCTTCGTGAAGATCTCGTCCGGTGTCGGCGCCGGCATCATCATCAACAACGTGCTGTTCCACGGCTCGGGCGGCACCGCCGGCGAGATCGGCCACCTCACCCTCGACGAGCAGGGACCGATGTGTCGCTGCGGGAGCCGCGGCTGCCTGGAGGCCTACACGTCCGTGGGCGCGGTGACCGCGATGATCGCCGGGCAGTATCCGCAGGCCACCCTCGACGACATCGTCAAGGCGGCCGAGGACGGGGACGTGTCCGCGCGACGGGCCCTCGAGGACGCCGGCCTGCACCTCGGCTGGGGACTCGCCACGATCGTCAACCTGCTCAATCCCTCGGTGATCGTCGTCGGCGGCGACATGGCCCGTGCGGGCGAGCTGCTCCTCGAGCCGGCGCGGATCGGGCTGCGCCGCCACGCCCTCGACGCGGTCGCCCAGACGCCGGTGGTCGCGAGCGCTCTCGGTGAGCGCGCCAGCCTCGTGGGCGCCGTGCTCCTCGCCGCCGAGCGCACGGAGCTCCTGGTCGACGCACTGACGGACTACTGGGACCGGACTACTGGCGGACTGACGGACTACTGAAGCCGGGCGGTCCGCCGGGCCTTGCGCTTCTCGCGCCATGCCTTGAGCCGGAGCCACCCGCGTCTGATCAACCGGATCGCGAGATAGAGGACCACCAGGCCGATCAGCAGCAGCGTGCCGGCGATGCCCGCCGCGATGTAGGGATGCTCGATCGCGAACCACACGAGGGCGAGTACGACGAAGTCCTCGCCGATGCTGATCGCGATGTTGCTGGCCGGCTCGGGGCTGGTGTTGACCGCGAGCCGCGTCCCCGCCTTCACGGTGTGCGACGCCAGTGCGCTGACTCCGCCCACCGAGCCGCCCACCAGTCCGGTGATCTCGGTCGAGTCGCCCGCGAGCAGGACGCCGACGGCTCCGCCGACCAGCGGCCGGATCACGGTGGAGATCACGTCCCACACGGAGTCGACGTACGGGATCTTGTCGGCGACGAACTCGAACGCGTACATCACGGCGGCGACCGACAGCACCTCCCACGAGCCGAGCTCGTCGGGGATCTGCGCGGAGCTGTCGATCCGTTCGGCGATCCCGAGCACCAGCACGACCAGGTAGGCGTTGACGCCGCTGGCCCAACCGCTCGAGAAGGCCATCGCAAGGGACTCCACGCGGGAAGGCTAGCCCGGCCGCGACCGGCACGTCTGCTGCCCTCGGCGCCGGGTACTCCTCGAGAATGACGACCGACGACTCCACTTCCGACCCGCAGCAGGACTCCGACAGCTACGGCGACTACAGCGTCGACAGCGAGGACCAGCTCCAGCCTGCCGACACGCTGGACGACCCGGACGTCGAGGACACCCTCGACCGGGGCTACTCGCCCCCGGAGAAGTACTCGCCGGCGCAGGGGTTCGGGAACACCCCCGCGGAGGAGGCCGCCGGCGAGACGCTCGAGCAGCGGATCGCGCAGGAGGAGCCTGAGCCGGACCCGTACGCCGATCCGACGATGGACCCCGACGCGATCGTCGATGGCGACATCGACAGCGGGGAGGTCGGTGCCGAGCGGGCCGGCCGGATCGTGGAGCCCGACGAAGGAGCCCACGAGGACACCGAGGCCGGGATGATCGGCAGCGACGTCGGCATCGACGGCGCCGCAGCGAGCGCCGAGGAGGCGGCGATGCACGTCGTGCCCGAGGACGAGGTCGGCCGCGAGTAGGGGGCCGGTTGCCTCCGGGCAGTGTGTGATCGTTCGCCCGGGGTATCTCCATCAGCGGCAGACCGGAAGATCTGTCACAAAAGAGGGAGGAAGCACGATGTTCGCATTCATTCTTTGGATCCTCGCGGTGATCCTGGTGGTCGCTGGGATCGTCAGCCTGGTCAGGGGCGAGCCTCTGTGGGGCATCGTGCTCATCGTCGTCGGCCTGCTGGTCGGCCCGGGCGGCGTGAGCATCTTCACCTGAGGTCGATCCACACCATCCGGTGGTCCGAGGTCGGGAACGGGAACGCCCCCGTCAGTCGGTAGAGCGGGTCGGTCGTGGTCGGCCAGAAGATGCCCGACCCGATCGTCCGCAGCTGCCGCGACGGCAGCACGTAGTCGACGCGCAGGTTGCCCGGCGCGGTGTCGGCGAAGTCGGCGGTGTCGTAGACCGGGTCGCCCTCTTGCGTCGTGTTGGCGCCGCCCTGCAGCATGCTCGCCTCGGGTCCACCGGCGGACGTGGGGTTGGTCACCGCGACGCGCTTGCTCTCGAGCAGCTGCAGGATCGCGGAGTCGACCGAGTCGCCGTCGTACGGGTCGGCGTTCATGTCGCCCGCGATGACGAACTGCGAGCCGTGGTGGAGGCCGCCATGCCGGCCTTCGTCGTCGTAGATGTAGCTGGCGCGCTTGCCGCCGGCCACGTAGTCGGCCCAGAACCGGATCTCGTCGTGGTTGCGGGTGCCGTTGCGGTCCTCGGCACCGTCGAAGGTCGGCGGCGTCGGGTGCGACACCAGGAAGTGAACGACCTTCTTGTCCATCCGGATCGGCAGGTCCCAGTGCGACTTCGACGAGAGCCGGAAGACGGCCTGCTCCTCGGGTGAGTACCAGTCGGCGGGCGCCGTCGTCCCCGGGTCGTCGGGCAGCAGTGCGCCCGGCATGTCCTTCCACAGGAAGTGCTGGAAGATGCGGGCCTGGTCGGCCAGGATCGGGTACTTCGAGTAGACGACCAGGCCGAACTGGCCGGGGAACAGCCCGAAGCCGAACGCGTCGTCGCCGCCCGAGACCACGCCGTTGTTGTTGAGGTCGAAGCCGCTGGGGACGCCGGTGTTCGACGGCGCGATGAACGCGTAGGGGAAGTCGATCGGGTCGGCGCCGTTCTGGCCGACCTCCAGGTAGTTGTCGCGGAACAGGTCGACTGCCGCGGGCGCATAGTCGAACTCGTTGATCAGCACGACGTCCGGGTCGACGCGCTGGATGGTCTCCGCGACGTTGCGGGCCTGCTGGTTGCCGGGCGTCGACAGGTCGCTGACCAGCTGCCCCTCGGCACCACGGTTCAGGGAGGCGTTGAAGGTCGCGAACCGGACCGCGTCATGACCGTGTTGATGACCAGGGTGATGACCAGTGGTGACGACCAGGGTGATGACCGGGGCCGCCGGGGCCCGGTGCCGCGGCGGCTGAGACTCCGCCGAGGGACAGGGCAGCGGCGAGAAGGACGGCAGGGGTGCGGCGCATGGCGACCTCCGAGCAGGACGATGGCGGGACCTGGCGACCGTACGCCGCCCGCCCCCGTGCTCGCTACCTCTCCGCGCGGACGCCCTTGTAGATCCCCCGCCGCACGATCCACGGGTTCAGCACGTGGCGCACCGACCAGGCCGGGAACCGGAAGGGGTGCCCGGACGGCGCGAACACCCGGAGGCCGTCGGCCTGCGGCCCGAGGACGGAGCCCCAGCGGGAACGCGGTGCCCGGAAGGTTCGCAGGCTCCTGCCCGCGAGGTGGGAGCGGATGTTGCGTGCGAGCAGGCGGTCGGCGCGGTTGCGGGCCGAAGAGCGCAGGGGGTCGGTCGCCGCGACGTCCCCGATCGCGAAGACCTCCGGGCGGCTCGGCGTCTGGAGGGTGGGGAGCACCCGGACGAAGCCGTGCTCGTCGAGCAGCTCCCCGGGCAGCCAGGCGGAGTTGGGACGGACCCTGCCCACCGCCCAGAGGACGGCGTCGGCCGCCATCGGCTCCTGGCCGGTGCTCCAGCAGACCGGGCCGTCCGTGATCCGGTCGAACGCGAAGGCGTCCGGCACCTCGGCGCGGTGGCCCGGGTGCAGCGCGACTCCCGCGTGGGTCAGGTGCGAGCGGACGTGCGACCAGACCCGCGGGTGGTGCCGGGGCAGCGCGCGGTCACCTGGGAAGCAGAGGTCGACCCGTTTCCCGGGCCAGCGCAGGGCAAGGTTGAGCGCGCTGCTCACGGCCGCGGCACCGCCACCGACGACCGCGATCGAGCCGGCCACGGCGAGGCGTTCGTGGGCCCGCTCCAGATCGGCCGCGATGTCGTCGTCGGTCTCTAGGTGCGGGCGGCGCCAGAAGCCGTTCGTGACCCCGGTGGAGATGACGAGCACGTCGTACGGCTCGGTCCGGAGGTCGCCGTCGGGCAGGGTGACGGCGACCTCGGCGGCGGCGAGGTCGAGGGCGGTGAGCGTGCCGTGGACGGTCCGGATCCGGTCGAGGCGGCGGTAGCGGTCGAACCCGGTCCAGTACTGGCGGACCCAGTCCTCGGGCCGCGCCAGCCGCATCCCCAGCTCCTGCCCGCTGACCAGACCGGGCTTCGCCGAGATGCCGACGACGTCGGCCCGGCGGGCGAGGTGGATCGCCGTCAGCAGCCCGCTGTCGCCGAGGCCGGCGACGACGACCCGCGCCCGGGTCACGAGCCCGCTCGGCGACGCGGCGGGCGCGGGACGAGCATCGGCACCCGGTCGATGACCGCCTGGTAGGACGGGCGCCGCTCCAGGCTCCGGGCCTCCATCATCGGGATGCTGGCGCCGAGGAACATCGCGATCATCGCGACCGTCCCGGCCGGCAGCCACCACCAGTCGCTCGGCGACGCGGCGATGCCGAACAGGGCGAGTGCGAACCAGAAGCTGATCTCGCCGAAGTAGTTCGGGTGCCGCGACCAGCCCCACAGGCCGCGGTCCATCACGGCACCGGGCGAGCGGTCGCGGACGAAGCGGCGCATCTGCCCGTCGGCGACCAGCTCGAGGGCGACCGCGCCGACCCCGACGGCAAGAGCGACCCCGTCGAGCCAGCCGAGGTCGCGGCCGGGGCGCGCGACGGCGACGTAGACCGGCACCGTCCCGAGGAAGACCTGGAAGGTCGGGATCAGGTGGATCGCGAAGAAGTCGACCGGCAGCTCGAGCCTGCCTGCCTTGTCGCGGAGCAGCGGGTAGCGCCAGTCCTCGTGGTGCAGGCCGGGGAAGCCGATGACCCAGTTGACCGTGAGCCTGACCGCCCACAGGATCACCACGCCTAGGACCAGGACGGTCCGGACGTCATCGCCGGCACCGTCGCTCGCCAGCAGCCAGTAGACCGCGAGGTACGGCGGCAGCACGCTCCAGTACGGGTCGTAGAAGCTGGAGTTGTGGTGCCAGCGGCTCGCGGCGAAGACCACGAGGGTCGCCAGCACGTCGGCGATGAGCGCATCCAGCCAGAGCCGGTCCGTGTCGGGACCCCAGACCAGCCACGCGGTCGCCGTACCGAACGCAAGGAGGTAGGCGACAGCCACGCGCGTCATCGACTCGGCCTTGCTCACCCGAGCGAGGATAGTGGAACGTGTTCTAGTTTGCGGCCCAAGTCACGAGATCGCGCGCCGGTCCCTCGGGCGGGTGCGCCCCGCCCCGCCACACCGCATGCAGCCGGCGGGTCAGATCGAGTCCGGCGACGTTGATGCGGATGAGTCGGCCGGTCGCGAGGTCGTCGCGGATCGCGTGCGCGCCGAGCGCGGCCGGGCCGGCGCCGGCGGCGACGGCGGACCGCACCGCTGCCGTGCTCGAGAGCTCGAGCGCGGGCGTCGCAGTGGGCAGTCCTTCGAGAGCGCGGGCCAGGACGGTCCGGGTGCCCGACCCGCGTTCCCGGACCACGAGTGGAGTGGCGGCCAGCGTCGCCGCGGTGACCCGGCGACTGGAGCGCATCGCCCACGGATGGCCGGGGCCGACGACCACGACCAGGGTGTCGGTGCCGACCAGGCGGCACTGCAGGTCGTCCGGCGCATCCGGCCCCTCGACGAAGCCCAGGTCGACGTCACCCGCGGCCACGAGCTCCGCGACCCGCTCGCTGTTGGTCGCGGTCATGGTGACGTCGGTCGGGACCTGGCCGAGCTGCGCCTGTCGCGCGCGCAGCGCGACCAACCAGCCCGGCAGCAGGTGCTCGGCGATGGTGAGGCTGGCGGCGATGGTCAGGTGGCCGCGGCGGTCGGCCCGGAGCGCACTGATGCCGGCATCGAGCTGTCCGGCCGCCTCAAGCACGCCGCCCGACCACTGCACCAGCAGCTCGCCCGTCGGGGTCAGGGCCGAACCGCGGCGCGACCGGTCGAGCAGGGGCGCGCCCACCAGCGACTCCATGGTCCGGACCCGCGACGACGCGGCCTGCTGCGTGATGCCCAGCTCGGCCGCTGCCGCGCTCAGGCTCCCGGTGCGGGACACCACCACCAACAGCTCGAGAGCGCGCAGCTCCGGCACATGGGATCCCAGCACGAGACACAAGGTTACTTTGTGACCTCACAACCACAACCTCGTTCTGTGGACTGAGATCCGTGTCCAGACTGGAGGACATGACGCCCAACTCTCCGGCAACGCTGCGTGTTGCGATCATCGGCGGTGGACCCGCCGGCATCTACGCCGCCGACATCCTCACCAAGGCCAGTGCAGAGGCAGGGGCCGACGTCTCCGTCGACATTCTCGAGCGGCTCCCTGCTCCCTTCGGGCTGGTCCGCTACGGCGTCGCGCCGGACCACCCGCGGATCAAGGAGATCGTCAAGGCCCTTCAACGGGTGCTCGCGAAGCCGGAGGTCCGCCTGCTCGGCAACGTCGACTACGGCGTCGACATCAAGCTCGACGACCTGCGCGACTTCTACGACGCCGTCGTCGTCGCGACCGGAGCGATGGCCGACCGCGACCTGGGCATCCCGGGCGAGGAGCACTCGTTGGGCGCCGCCGACTTCGTCTCGTGGTACGACGCCCACCCGGACGTCCCGCAGACCTGGCCCCTGACCGCCGAGCGGGTGGCCGTGCTCGGCGTCGGCAACGTCGCTCTCGATGTCGCGCGGATCCTCGCCAAGACCGGCGACGAGCTGCTGACGACCGACATCCCGGCGCACGTCTACGAGGGCCTGAAGGCGAAGACCACGACGGACGTGCACGTGTTCGCGCGCCGCGGGCCGGCGTACGCGAAATTCTCGCCCATGGAGCTCCGCGAGCTCAACCACTCCCCCAACGTCGAGGTGATCGTCCACCCCGAGGGCTTCGACGTCGACGAGCACGGCATGGAGCACATCGGCAAGCACAAGGCCCAGAAGATGGTGCTCGACACCCTCGCGAACTGGGTCGGCCGGGAGCCGGTCGGCAAGCCGCACCGGATCCACCTGCACTTCGCCGAGGCGCCCACCGAGATCCTCGGTGGCCGCCACGGCGCGACCACCCTGCGCACCGAGCGCACCCGGCCGGTCGGAGATGGTTCGATCGAGGGCACCGGGCAGCACACCTATTGGGACGTGCAGGCCGTCTATCGCGCCGTCGGCTACCGGAGCACGCCGCTGCCCGGCCTCCCGTTCGACGACCGCGCCGCCGTGATCTCCAACGACGGCGGCCGGGTGCTCGATCTCGACGGCAACCCGATCCCCGGCACCTACGTCACCGGCTGGATCAAGCGCGGGCCCGTCGGCCTGATCGGTCACACCAAGAGCGACGCCGCCGAGACCGTCGGGCACCTGCTCGCGGAGACGACGCCGACCGCCGTGCTCCGCGAGCCCGGCGACATCGACGCCTACCTCGCCGAGCGCCGGGTCGACGTCGCGACGTTCGACGACTGGACTCGCCTCGACCAGCACGAGATCGAGCTGGGGGCCAACGAGGGTCGCGAGCGGGTCAAGGTCGCCGAACGGACCGGGATGCTGGAGGCCGGGCGCGCCGGGGGTTCCCGCAGCTAGCATCGCTCCATGCCGGCCCAGGCGGGCGTCACGACACCACCCGCGCTGCCGAGCGGGCAGGTCGCGCTGTTCTTCTCCGACATCGAGGGCTCGACGGCGCTGCTGAACGATCTCGGGGATGCCTACGGTCGCGTGCTCGACGACCACGACGCCATCATGCGCACGGCGTTCGACCAGCACGGAGGTGTCGAGGTCAAGAACGAGGGAGACGCCTTCTTCGCCGCCTTTGCGGACCACCAGGCCGCTGTCGCGGCTGCGATCGAGGTCCAGCGTCGGTTCGAGGAGCACCCCTGGCCAGCCCGGCGCACGGTCAAGGTACGCATCGGGTTGCACGCCGGTCGACCGCTCGTGCGTGGCCACGACTACTGGGGCATCGATGTCCACTACGCCGCCCGCGTGGCAGCGGCGGCGCACGGTGGACAGATCCTCGTCACCGACCTGATGCGCCGAGCTGTGCCGTCGGCGCACGTGGTCTCGGTGGGTCAGCACGCACTCAAGGACTTCCCTGCTCCCCGGGAGCTGTTCCACCTGCTCGTCGAGGGCCACCAGCTGGAGGAGTACGCGCCACCTCGCACACTGTCGACGCACCGCAACAACCTGCCCACCATCTACGGCCCGCTGTACGGGCGGGCGCCGGTGGTCGGCGAGCTCGCCCGGCGGTTGACCGGCGGCGACCGCCTGGTGAGCGTGGTCGGACCCGGCGGCATGGGCAAGACCCGCCTCGTCATTGCCACGGCGGAGCGGCTGGCGCCCGACTTCTCCGACGGGGTTGCCTTCGTCTCGTTGGCGACCGCCGAGGATGACCGACGGGCCGTCCACGCCATCGCCGACGCCGTTGGTGCGGCCCACGGCAACGATCCAGAGGCGACCCTCTTCGCCCATCTCGCGACCCGGCGCATGCTGCTCGTGCTCGACAACCTCGAGCACCTTCCCGGGATGGCTCAGGTGGTTTCGCGCCTGATGGAGGCCGCTCCTGGGTGCCGGCTGCTCGTCACGAGCCAGTCGCCGCTGTCGCTCCGAGCAGAACGCGTGGCTCCACTGGGGCCGCTCGACGACGAAGCAGCCGTTGCCATGTTCCGCGACCGGGCCGGGTCCCTCGACACCGAGGACACCGACGAGGCCGCGGTGCTCGACCTGTGCCGCGCACTGGACCGGGTGCCGCTGGCTCTCGAGCTGGCAGCCGCACGGGTCGGTCTCACCGGCGTGACCGGGCTCCGCGCAGCTCTGGACCGCGACCCCGACCGCGCGCTCGGCACCGGTCCCGCGGACCTGCCGGGACGGCAGCGTGGCTTGAAGGCGGTGCTCGAGTGGACGACAGGGCTGCTCAACAGTCAGGAACGCACCGTCTTCGCCGGCTTGGGCGCGTTCGCCGAGGCATGGACCGTCGAGCGGGCCGAGGCTCTCTTCGCCGAGGAGCCTGAGCTCGACGTGTGGGCGGCGCTGGAGAGGTTGCTGGCCCTGTCACTGATCATCAGGCGCGGTGACGGCCGGCTCACGATGGCTGAACGCACCCGCAGACACGCGCGCGGCCAGCTTCTCGGGATGGGCGACGCCGACCGTCGCCGGCGTGGACACGCAGAAATCCTGCTCGATTCCCTCCGCCCCCGGTTCATCGAGTTCACCCTTGATCATCGTCGCGGTATCGCCAACGTCTCCGATGACCTCAGCGAGATCCTGCACGCCTTCGACTGGGCGCGGCACAACGACCTGCCGCTGGCGGCCCGGTTGTCGGCTTGGTCGAGCCACATGCTCGGCATCCTGGGCAGACGCGGCGCGCTGGGAGGTCGCGGCGCCCTGCTCGACTTCGCGCCTGACCCGACCAGCCGGGCGCTGCTGATGTCGAGCCAGTCGGTGGGGGCTGCCCGCGACGACGACCCGGCGCGCAGCCTCGCCCTGGGACAAGGTGCAGTCGACCTGGTGCGCACGGACCCCGAGATCGCGATCGTCATCCTGACCATCGTGGCGCCGCCGTACGTCCACTGCGGACTGGCAGGAGCGGCTCTCGCGGCTTCGGACGAAGCCATCAGCATGGCTGCGGGGCTCACCGACCCACGGTGGGGCGAACTGGTCGAGGCGCTCCGGCTCATCGTTCTGGTGGACCAGGGCCGCTTCGACGAGGCGTGGGCCGACCTTCGGTCGGTGGCACGCGCGACGGAACGGACCGATCGGAACAGCCTGTGGGCGCCGTCGTACCTCGGCGACTGCGCGCTGGGACTCGGCGAGCCCGCCATCGCCCTCCAGTACTTCCGGCAGCAGCTGTCGAGGCTGGACGACCGGGCGCTGGGCTCGGTGCTGGCGCAGCTGCAGGGCGTCGCCGCGGCCCTGGCCAGGCTCGGCGAGGACGCCGATGCGGTCGAGCTGATGGCAGCCGTCGAAGCGCACAGCGCCGTCATGGAACGCCCGGATCCTCCGGCCGTCATCCGTACCTATGCAGTGATCGTCGACGAGGCCGTCATCCGTCTGGGACCGCGGGCGGCGGAGTGCCGGGCGAATGGAGCCCGGTGGACGCTGGACCAGCTGCTCCTGGCAGCGCACCGATCTGACTCGCGCAGCGGGAGCGACTAGATTCATGCGGTGCCAGAAGGGACGTCTCCCCTGACCCGGATCGATCCGGACGAGCTCGCCACCACCCTGAAGGTGCTGGGCGAGCTCCACCACCTCGACCCCGCGCACCCCGACGTACGCACGGTCAAGCACGCCACCGGCCACATGTGGAAGCTGATCAAGAAGACCCGGCGGGCCGCGATCCGGGCGGAGCGGGCCACGCAGGACCAGGCGGTGATCGAGAGGACGGCGACGGGGTCGGCGCTCCGGATCGACGACGAGACGGCCGGACTGCCGCTGGTCTCGACGGCTGCGGGCGCCTTCGCCGGCGAGCTGATCACCGCGCGCGGCTGCTACATCTGCAAGACCGACTACACCCTGGTCGACGCGTTCTACCACGGGCTGTGCCCCGACTGCGCGGCGTTCTCCCACGCCAAGCGCAACCAGCGCACCGACCTTTCCGGGAAGAGGGCGCTGCTCACGGGAGGACGCGCCAAGATCGGGATGTACATCGCGCTCCGCCTCTTGCGCGACGGCGCCGCCACCACGATCACGACGCGGTTCCCCAAGGACGCGGTCCGCCGGTTCGCCGCGATGGACGACTCCGCCGACTGGCTGCACCGGCTCAAGATCGTCGGCGTCGACCTGCGTGACCCCACCCAGGTGATCGCGCTCACCGAGGAGGTCGCCGCGGCCGGTCCGCTCGACATCCTGATCAACAACGCGTGCCAGACCGTACGACGGTCGCCCGGCGCCTACTCCCAGCTGGTCGAGCTCGAGGCGGCCCCGCTCCCCGGCGGGATCGAGCTGCCCGAGATGGTCACCTTCGACCGGATCTCAGAAGCCCACCCGGCCGCGATCGCGGGCGCGCTGGAGGCCCATGCCGTTGCCCACCACGAGGGCGAGTCGATCGAGCACGCGATCGCCGCCCAGAACGCGGCATCGCTCACCGGACTCGCGCTCGAGGCCGGCCACGCGTCGCTCGACGCCCACCTGGCCGGCACCGCCGTGGACGCGGGCGGGCTGCTCCCCGACGTACAGGCCAACAACTCCTGGACCCAGGTCGTCGAGGAGGTCGACCCGCTCGAGCTGCTCGAGGTGCAGTTCTGCAACTCGATCGCGCCGTTCCTGCTGATCTCCCGGCTCCGGCCGTCCATGCGGGCGGCGGTGGCAGCGGGGGCGCGGCGAGCCTACGTCGTCAACGTCAGCGCGATGGAGGGCCAGTTCGGCGGGCGCCGCTACAAGGGAGCGGGGCACCCTCACACCAACATGGCGAAGGCCGCGCTCAACATGCTGACCCGCACCTCGGCCGGAGAGATGTACGAGACCGACAAGATCCTGATGACGGCCGTCGACACCGGCTGGATCACCGACGAGCGGCCGCACCACGAGAAGCTGCGGATCGCCGCCGAGGGCTGGCACGCGCCGCTCGACCTGGTCGACGGCGCGGCCCGGGTCTACGACCCGATCGTGCTGGGCGAAGCCGGCGAGGACCTCTACGGCCGCTTCGTGAAGGACTACCGGCCCGCGCCCTGGTGACTGCTCTTTGATCCGTAAGGGTCAGGCGACGGACAGCGTCACGTCGACGTTGCCGCGGGTGGCGTTGGAGTAGGGGCAGACCTGGTGGGCCTGCTCGACCAGCTTCTCGGCCTCGACCCGGTCGAGGGCGGGAAGCGCGACCTCCAGCTGCACGGCGAGACCGAAGCCGCCGACGCCGTTCGCGCCGATCGAGACATCGGCCACGACCTCCGAGTCGGTCACGTCGAGCTTCTCCTTGCTCGCGACCAGCTGGAGCGCCGAGTGGAAGCACGCCGCATAGCCGGCGGCGAACAGCTGCTCGGGGTTGGTCGCGCCGCCGGCGCCGCCCAGCTCGCGGGGTACGCGGACGTCGGTGTCGACGAAGCCGTCGGTGGACTGGACGTGACCGTTGCGCCCGTCACCCGTGGCGACCGCGCTTGCTGTGTAGAGAATATCCATGCGCGAAACTATATTGTGCACAATCTATTTGTGCAAGTTAACATTGCTCGCATGACCGATCAGCCACAGCTCGCCCTCAGCGCACAGCTCTGCTACCCGCTGTATGCCGCCGCCCGAGGGGTCACCCGCCGCTATGCCGAGCTGCTGGCCGAGTTCGGCCTCACCTATCCGCAGTACCTCACGATGCTCGCGCTCTGGGATGCCGAAGGTCCGCTGACCGTGGGCGAGATCGGCGGGTTGCTCCGGCTGGACTCGGGCACGCTGACGCCGGTCCTCAAGCGGCTCGAGAGCGCAGGCTTCGTGAAGCGCCACCGCGACGGCGCTGACGAACGGCGGGTTCTCGTGGAGGTCACCGGAGCCGGGAGGCACCTGCGGACCGACGTCGCCCACATCCCCGAGCGCGCCTGGGTGGGCACCGGGCTCACTGCCAAGGACGCGCAGCAGCTCCGCGCGCTCCTCGATCAGCTGCTGAACGGGCTGGACGCGAGCGCACGAGCCTGACGGAGGTCGGCTAGGTCGACGACGTGCCGCTCGCGTTGTCGGCGATCCACAAGGCGATCAGCCCCCTGAAGTGGGCGAGGAACTCGTCCTGCTCGTGGGCGGGGTAGGTCGCCTGCACCGTGTGCCGCAGCAACCGGTCGAAGTCGTCGGAGGACACCCACTCCCAGACCTGCTCGTCGAGGTGCGGCAGGTGCTCGGCGCACCACTCGCGGTACCTGTCGCGCTCGAAGTACTCGTCCGCGATCGCGAGGTACGCCGTCATCTTCTCGTCGTAGGACAGTCCCGGCTCGTCGGCGATCGCGAAGTAGCGAGTGGTCTCCAGGTCCACCTTCGACTTCCGACCGGTCACCACGCAGTACGTCGACCAGCGCACGAGCGCCTTGATCGCCCACGGGAAGTAGTAGTGCAGCGAGGTGAGTGCGACGTCGGGGCACGCGTTGGCGTAGTCGATCGGATAGACGTCGTCACCGACCACCAGCATCTCCGCCGAGTTGAACTCCCACTGGAAGAACGCGTTGACGATGCGGCTGACCGCTGCCGTCTGCCATCCGGCGCTGTCGGAGAGGAAGCCGTGGGACACCGCGTAGCGCTTGTGCATCGGCTGGTCGGGCCGGAAGTCCATCACCATGGTCTCCGGCCCGATGGACAGAGCGCGGGCGAAGTGCTCGAAGTCGATCGTCGCCTGGAGGTGCATCAGCATCTCCCCGGACTCGTCGTACGAACGGTGCAGGTCCCCGCGGTCCTCGATGCGGGAGACGCCCCGCCACCCACCTCCGTCGAACGGCTTCATGTAGAGCGGGTAGCCCAGCTCGTCAGCGATCCGGTCGAGGTCGAAGGGCTGGTTGTAGCGCTCCGCGGTGTAGGCCCACCGCACGTTGTCCAACGGGTTCTTGTAGGGCACCAGTGTGGTGGGAGGCACTTTCAGGCCCAACCGCACCAGCGCGCAGTAGGCGCTGTGCTTCTCCATCGACTGGAACGTGAAGGGGCTGTTGAGCAGGTAGGTGCCGTTGACCAGCGCGGCCTTCTTCAACCACTCGCGCGGGTGGTAGTACCAGTGGGCCAGCCGGTCGATGACCAGCGGTGTCCGCACGGGGTCGTCGAGCCGGAACGGCTCGATCGTCATCCGCTCGCTGGAGACGGTGTGGTCGGCACCCTCGTAGGTGATGGGGCCGACCATCTTCTGGATCGTCTCGAAGGCGCGAGGCCAGTCCTCCTCGGCCCCGAGAAGGAGCCCGATCAAGTGGTTGCTCATCTCCTCGACCTTGCCGCAGCACTGGCGCGATGTCCACGATGGGGCGATGAAGACGGTGGATCGTTGGTTCTCGGACAGGCTCGAGCAGGAGCTCACGGTGGCGCGGTGGGGCCATTTCGGCGCCCCGGTGCTGGTGTTTCCGACCGCGGGAGGTGACGCCGAGGAGATCGAGCGGCACAAGCTCGTGGAGTCGTGCGGCGAGCTGCTCGAGGCCGGGCGGATCAAGATCTACTCCTGCGACTCCGTCGCCGGCCGGGCGATGGCGAGCGGCACCGGCAGCCCGGAGTACCGGATGTGGCTGCTCAACCAGTTCCACCAGGCGGTGCGCCACGAGGTGGTGCCCGCCATCCACGCCGACACGGGCGGGTCGGACCAGCGCATCGTCGCCGCCGGCGCCTCGATCGGGGCGTTCAACGCGGTCGCCCTGCTGTGCCGGTTCCCCGACGTGTTCGACGCCGCGATCGGGATGAGCGGCACCTACCGGATCCAGCGGTTCCTCGACGGCGCCTGGTCCGACGACCTGTTCTTCTCCTCGCCTCTCGACTTCCTGCCCGGGCTCGACGGCGACCATCTCGAGCTCCTGCGGCAGCGCCGGGTGATCCTCCCCTCCGGTGAGGGCGAGCACGAGGACATCGGCGAGTCCTGGGCGATGGCGGAGGTGCTCGGGGCGAAGGGCGTGCCGAACCGCGTCGACTCGTGGGGACCCGAGACGATCCACGACTGGCCGACGTGGTGGCGGATGCTGCCGCAGTACCTCGACGAGCTCTGCTAGGGCGTGCCCTCACCGGCGCCGAGCCGCTCGAGGAGGAGCGCCTCGGCGAGGCAGGCCGACGCGAAGTCGGCAAGGTGCAGGCTCTCGTTCGGGCCGTGAGCGCGCGTGTCGGGGTCCTCGACACCCGTGATCAGCACCTCCGCCGCGGGGAACGCCTCCGCGAACGCCTTCACGAACGCGATCGACCCACCGACCCCGATCTCGACCACGGGTCGGCCGAAGGCCTCCGCGTACGCCGACCGGGCCGCGTCGTAGGCGGGGCCCGAGGTCCCGGCGGTGTACGGCGCGACCGGTCTCCCCGCGGTCACGGTGACCTCGGCACCCCAGGGGGCGTGCTCGTGGAGGTGGGCAACGAGGGCGTCGCGGGCGGCCTCGGGGTCGTCGCCGGGTGCGATCCGAAGGCTGAGCCTGGCGCGGGCGGACGGCACCAGGAGCAGGCCGGCGTCGTCGACCGCCGGTGCGTCGATCGCGACGACGGACAGGGCGGGGGCCTTCCAGAGCCGCGAGGTCAGCGAGCCGCTGCCGATGAGGGCAACGTCGTCGAGGACACCCGCGTCGGCGCGGAACTCGTCCTCCGTCAGGTCCAGCGGGTCGGCGGTGCCGCGGCTGAGGCCATGCACCGCAACGTCACCGGCCGCGTCGTGGCAGGTGGCGAGCAGTCGAGCGAGCGCAGTCAGGGCGTCCGGCGTCGGCCCGCCATACACCCCGCTGTGCACGGCGTGCCGCAGCGTGCGCACCTCCACCACGACGTTGACCCCGCCGCGCAGGGATGTGGTCAGGGCGGGCACGCCGACCCGCCAGTTCGTCGAGTCGGCGAGCACGAGCACGTCGGCCGTCAGCCGCTCCCGGTGCTCGGCGAGCACGGCGGGCAGCGTCGGTGAGCCGATCTCCTCCTCGCCGTCGATCAGCACCGCGACCGTCACGCCCCGGTCCTCACCCAGGGCGCGCACCGCCGCCAGGTGCACCGCGATCCCGGCCTTGTCGTCGGCGGCGCCGCGGCCGTAGAGGCGCCCGTCCCGTTCGACGGGCTCGAACGGGTCGCTGTCCCAGGCGGCGAGGTCGCCGACCGGCTGCACGTCGTGGTGGGCGTAGAGCAGCACCGTTGGTGCACCGGGGGCGCCGCGGCGGACCCCGATCACCGCAGGGAGTCCGCCGCCGGCGGTCACGACCTCGACGTCGGTCAGCCCTGCGTCGGCGAGCTGCCGGGCCACCTCCTCCGCGCTGGCCCACAGGTGGCCGCCCGCTGACGGGTCTGCGGACACCGACGGGATGCGGACCAGGCGTTCCAGACCAGCCCGCACGGTCGGCAGGACGGACGTGACCGCGTCACGGGTAACCATTCGCAGCACGCTAGCCTGTCTGAGATGCGGGTCGTCTTCGTAGAACCGTCGTTTCCCAGGAACCAGCGCGAGTTCGTCCGGGCGCTGGCGTCGGTCGGTGCGGAGGTGATCGGCATCGGAGAGTCGCCGGAGGAGGCGCTCGACGACGAGCTCCGCGGGTGGATGCGCCACTACCACCAGGTCGGCAGCGTGGTGGACGTCGGCGCGATGACCGACGCCGTGCGCTGGATCCAGGAGAAGACCTGGGTCGACCGGCTGGAGTCCACCATCGAGGCGCACATCCTGCCCGTCGCGCAGGTGCGCGAGACGTGCACCATCCCCGGGACGTCGGTGCGCACGGCGTACCTCTGCCGCGACAAGCCGTCGATGAAGGAGGCCCTGCGCGCCGTCGGCGTGCCGACGGCCGCGTCGACCGGGGCCGACAACGCGGACGAGGTCCGCGAGTTCGCGAACACGGTCGGTTTCCCGTTGATCCTCAAGCCGCGCAGCGGCGCGGGCGCGGCCGACACCACCCGCGTGGACGACCACGACCAGCTCGGGCGCGTCCTGGAGTCTTTCGGTGCGACCGGGGTCGACTCGATCGCGGTCGAGGAGTACGTCGAGGGCCATGAGGGCTTCTACGACACGGTGTCCATCGACGGCCGGCCGGCCGCGGACTTCGTGTGCCACTACTTCCCCAACGTGCTGGAGGCGATGCGGACCCGGTGGATCTCGCCGCAGTACATCTCGACGAACCGGCTCGACTCGGTGGCGGACTACGACCAGGTGCGGGAGATGGGCCAGCGGGTGATCGAGGCGCTGGGGATCGGCACCAGCGCGACGCACATGGAGTGGTTCTTCGGGCCGAAGGGACTGAAGTTCTCCGAGATCGGCTGCCGACCGCCGGGCGTCGGCGCCTGGGACCTCTACTCCGCCGGCAACGATCTGGACCTCTATCGCGAGTGGGCGAACGCGATCGTCCACGGCTCGGTGGGTGCGCAACCGTCGCGGCGGTTCTCCTCCGGCATCGTCGCGCTCCGCCCGGAGAGTGATGGTCACATCTCCGGCTACTCCGGCATCGACGAGATCCAGGGCCGGCACGGCGAGTGGGTCATCGACGCGCACTTCCCGGACCCGGGCACGCCGACGCAGGGGCACGAGGCGGGCTACTTCGCGAACGCCTACGTCCGGATGCGGCACCCCGACTTCGACGTGCTCCACGAGATGCTCGACGACGTCGGCCGGACCATCACCGTGCACGCCGCGTGAGCCGCCAGATCACGCTGCTGGGTCCCGCGCCGACGCCGCAGCTGCATCGCGTCCTCGGCGACCTCGATCGCGAGGCCGTGGTGGCGACCGTGACCGCGGGGTGGCAGGACCGCGAGGGCGACGACGCCGAGCTGAGCGACGTCATCGGCGTCCGCACGATCAACCTCGCGCTGCACGCGCGCTGGCTGGCGGTCCACGAGGAGGACCGCGAGTACGGCTACGCAGAGCGCGAGCACGAGGCTGCGCTGGCCGAGCTGCGTGAGCTCTACCTGGTCCAGCTCGACCACGCACTGAGCGCGGCGTACGACGTCGCCCGCCGCTCCGACGCGAGGCCGAGGATGCGGGAGCAGGCGCTGGCCGACGCGATGCGGGTCGTGCAGCTGCTCGACGAACAGCACCTGCAGCGGCTGACCGAGTTCCAGCTGAAGTTCTACGACGCCTGGCGGCCACACGAACGACCGGGCGTCGTACGCCACCGCGAGGAGATCCGGGAGATCCTCGCGGGAGCGTCGGCGGTGGCGATCGCCGGCGGGCATGTCGGCGAGCTCACCCGCGTGCTGCACCTGTTCCACGTCGCGCCGTCCCTGCCGGCTCGCGTGGTGGCCTGGTCGGCGGGGGCGATGGCCCTGACCGACCGGGTGGTGCTGTTCCACGACTTCGTCCCGCACGGGGTCGCCCAGACCGAGGTCTACGGCACCGGCATCGGCGTCGTGCCCGGCGTCGTCGCGCTCCCTCACGCCCGGCGTCGACTGCAGGTGGGCGACCCGATCCGGATGTCGCTCCTGGCCCGCCGGTTCACGCCCGCTCGTTGTCTGGTTCTCGACGACGCCACGCGGGTGCCGCTGGACGAGGAGCTCCGGCTGCCGCAGGACGCCCGGGTGCTGGACCACGAGGGGCACATCGCCACACTCGAGGCGGCATGACCGAGCCCTCTCCGAAGCGCAAGCTCGCGATCAACCGGCTCCGGGACCGCAAGCCGCTCGACGCGCAGACCATCGACCGGTTCCTGGCACGTCATGAGGTACCGATCGTCGAGGAGTCCCGGTGCACGTTCCTGTTCCGCGGCGAGGCAGACGAGGTCTCACTGATCCAGCGCGTGGTCGGGCTGCCCGAGCAGCTGCCGATGCGCCGGTTGCGGGGCACGGACCTGTGGTACCTCGTGCTCGAGCTGCCTGAGCGCTCCCGGGTCAACTACCAGCTGGAAGTGCGCCGGGACGAGCAGGTCGAACGGTTCAACGATCCCTTGAACCCCAAGGTCTCCTACAGTCCCGTGGGCACGTCCTCGGTCTGTTTCGCGCACGGCTACGAGAGTCCGGAGTGGACGGAGCCCGACCCGACGGCTCGTCAGGGCACTCTCGAGGAGATCGTGGTTCCGAGCCGGGCCCTGCGGCGCGACTGCCCGGTGACGTTGTACTTTCCTGCGCGGTTCCGCCGCACGTCGACGTACCCGCTGCTGGTGGTGCACGACGGCCCGGACTTCCTTCAGTACGCCGCAGCCAAGACCGTGCTCGACAACCTCATCGACCGGTCCGAGGTTGCCGAGACCGTGGTCGCCTTCCTGCACCCGAAGGACCGGCTGACCGAGTACGCGAACTCGACCGCCCACTCGAGGTTCCTGACCCAGGAGCTGGTGCCCTACCTGGAGACCCGGCTGCCGTTGACGGGCCGGCCGTCGGGACGGTGCCTGCTGGGCTCGAGCTTCGGAGGCGTCGCCTCGCTCTCCGCGGCGGTGAAGTCGCCGTCGACCTACGGGTCGCTGATCCTGATGTCGGGATCCTTCGTCTTCACCGACATCGGCAACGACCATGGCGGCGGACCGGTCTTCGACCCGGTCGTCAAGTTCGTCAACCGGTATCGGGCGAGGCCGACGCGGGTCGCCGACCGGGTCTTCGTGAGCTGCGGCATCTACGAACCCCTGATCACGCCGAACCGCTCGATGGTGCCGACCTTCGAGTCCACGGGGATGACCGTGCGCTTCGTCGAGACCCGGGACGGGCACAACTGGGAGAACTGGCGCGACACGCTCCGCGACGCCCTGTCGTGGGTCTACCCGGGGGCCCAGAAGTTCGTCTACGAGTAGCCGGACCGCTGCGCCGCCCTTCTGCACCTACTCTCGCCGGGAGTGGTTCCGGACGATGTGCCAGCGGTCGACGTACCTGCGGTAGAGGCCGGCGCTCTGGACGTTGAGGGTCACCTCGTCCCCGCCTGACAGGGAGTTCTCTCCCCAGTTCGCGGTGCCGGTCCACACGCCGGCGTAGCGGCGGTTCGCACCGAAGGTGCCGCGGATGGCCATTGCCTTCATGTGGGTGCGGGTGTTGACCTCGCCGTCGTCGTCGGTGTCCCACCGGCTGTCCCAGAGGTCGACCAGTCCGGCACGACGGGCATCTCGCATCCGGGCCAGCAGACGGCGGTCCACGGCGCCGAAGATGATGTGCACCTGGCAGCCGTGAGCCGCGAGGCTGCGGATCTTGTCCCAGATGTAGTTGCCGCGAGGCCCGTTCCACCAGAACTGCTGGATGTAGAGCTGCGTCGCGCCGAAGGCGCTCGTGCAGCGGACCTTGCGCAGGTCGACCACCACCGGGTCGCGGTCCCTGTGGGCGCCGGTCATCGGGAAGAAACGGGTGGTGTAGGGGCCGTCCTCGAGCTCGACCAGCCGCGGG
The DNA here is from genome assembly GCA_963766035.1 of uncultured Actinomycetota bacterium. GTDB lineage: Bacteria > Actinomycetota > Actinomycetes > Propionibacteriales > Nocardioidaceae > Nocardioides. The sequence continues at coordinate 333,894 of CAVXYP010000010.1, forward strand.
CCGGCCCGCCTCTGGGCGGTCATCAGCCGGTGCATGCGGTCGACGAGGGCGAAGGTCTTCGGTCGGTTCTTGATCACGACGAGGTCGTTCCAGCCGGAGTTGACCCCTCCGCTGTTGAGGTTCGACGACGCGAACATGACCACGTGGTCGGCAGCGCCGACACTCGAGAACGCGTAGATCTTCGAGTGCATGTTGGTGCCGGAACGGCCGCGGCAGCTGCCGGCACACTTGAGGACGTAGCTGCCGTCGGTGCCCCAGGTGACCGGATTACCGGTGGGTCGGCGCAGGCTGGCCCGGACCTGCCGGGCGCTCATCAGCGGGATGCCCCGGTGGGTACGCAGACCGCCGGTGTCGGCCCGCAGCGGCCGGTTGCACCGGCCGGCACGAGGGTCCCGGTCGGCGATGCCGTCGTGGTTCCGGTCACGGACGTTGTCAGCGTTGAGCGCGGTGACGATGCGCCGAAACGGGGTCGACCTCACCCGGCGGTCGATGATCACCCGCACCGAGACACCCCGCCGGCAGGCTCCGATGATGGCGTCCGCGCTCTCGGACCTGTCGAACAGGTAGGCGGCGATGATCAGCTGGGGATGCGGGTCGCGCCTGGTCGGCCGGATGTGTCGGATCGCCTCCTCGACCTTGGTGACGATCTCGGCCCGCTCGCCCGGGCTGCCCCACGGATTGGGGGTGTTGAACGTGACCCCGCCGTCCGGTTCGTAGCCGTGGGCGGTGGCGGGCAGGAGAGCCAGCGTCAGCAGCAGTGGTCCCAACCCGACGACGGCTCGACGCATGGACACGACTCCCCCATATTCCTGAACCTGCTGATCGCCAGGCGACGCTGAAGTCTCACGGAGCGTGCCCGTGATCGTAGTCGCGGAGCGGCGGCGGCCGCGATGAAACGCCGAAGCCGGCCTCGGCGCTAGCATCACAGGACGTCGGCTGGGGCAGTCGTTGAGAGAGCGGCCGCGTGCCGAGCGGCTGGAGCTCGCTGGACGCTTGACCAGCTGCTCCAAGCCGCGCACGCAGGGTGACGCAGCCCGCCCGCCCGCGTCACTGTCGACCGGCGCACGGGGCGGCGAACTCCTGGGCGGGGACGTAGCGTGCCCACTCGTCGGGGGTGATGGCGGCGCCGGCCAGCAGGCACGTCCGGTCGGCGACGGCGTCGGGATCGGTGTCCCACGAGAAGACCCGGCGGTCGGCCCCGCCGGCGAGGATCGTTCCGTCGACCGGCGAGGCGGCCACCGTCCACAGGGCTCCGATGCCGGGCCGCAGGGTCGCCGTCAGCTCGGCCCCGTCCGGCTCGGCGACGTCCCACACCCAGGCGGCGCCGTCGGCAGCCGCGACGACGGACCGGCCGTCGCCGCTGAACGCGACCGAGTAGATGTAGCCGTTCGGGCCGGAGAGAGGCTCCCCGACCAGTACGGGCTGTGCGGGATCGCTCAGGTCGTAGAGGCGCACCAGCTCGTCGTCGCTGCCGATCGCGGCGATCTCCCCGTCGGGCGAGAAGGCGACCGCGTGCACGAAGTTCTCGAAGTCGGTCAGCTTCGCAGCCAGTTCTGGCCTCGCCGGGTCGCTGACGTCGTACACGTAGGCGACCTGGTCGGCGCTGGCGGCGACCAGCGTGGTGCCGTCCGGGGAGAATGCGACGGCGAGCACCCGGTCGGCTGCGTCGGCGAGGGTGGCCGCCTTGGCGGGGTCGGAGGGGTCGGCGAGGTCCCACAAGGTCACCCGCGAGTCGTCGGCCGCCACCGCGAGAAGGCCGTTGTCGGCGGCGATCGCGACCTGCTGGATCAGCGTGTCCGAGGCCGCGATCCGCGACGCGAGCTCCGGCCGGTCCGGATCGGAGGTGTCCCACAGCTGCACCTCTCCGACCGAGGTGCCCGCCGCGAGCAGGGTGCCGTCGGCGCTCAGCGCGGCCTTGCCGTTGAGGAGCGCGGCCGGGTCGGGGGAGACGACCTCGCCGAGCAGTGCCGGCCTCGTACGCTCGGCGACGTCCCACAGCTCGACCTCGCCGCTCAGCGCGCCCGCGTTGCCGGCGGCGACCAGCCGGCCGTCGGCCGAGAAGCCCGTGCTGATCACCGGGGCGACCGTCTTCGGCAGCGAAGCGTCCGGTCGGCGCCAGAGCCGGAAGAAGCCGTCCGACGAGCCGAACATGATGGTGCCCGTGTCACCGAGGTAGTACAGCGAGGTGACGGGCGTGGGGTTGTTGAGCAGCGCCACCTCCGATCGGCTCGCGAGGTCGAACACGCGCACGGTCAGGTCCGAGCTTCCAGCGGCGATCTCGTCCCCATCGGGGCTGAACTCGAGGTGGTTGATCTGAGCATCGAAGGTCCCCATCGGCTCGCCGATGGGACGCAGCGTCCAGCCGGGAGCCGCGTCGCGAGACGCCGAACAGATGCACCATGCCGTCCTTGGCTCCGACGGCCAGCCGACGTCCGGTGGCGTCGAAGTCCACCGACGGCACGGCGTTCGCAGTCGGTCCGGCCGGGGTGGCGTAGGTGTCGCCGACCGATGCCATCGCCAGCGGCCGATCGGTCGCCTTCGGGTCGAGCGCGTCCCAGACACGGACGGAGCCGTCGCTGCTCGACGTCGCGAGCAGGCGCCCGTCCGGCGCTGAAATCGGTCCAGTGCAGGTAACCGCCGAAGCCGCTCAGGTCACCGAGCGGTGTCGCCGTACCGTCCGGCGAGAGGCGCCAGCGGTGCGCGACGTCGAGCGCGGTGCTCGCAACGAGCATCCGACCGTCCGGGCTGAACCGCATGCCCTCGACGGCTTCCGCGGAGCAGCGAGGCGTCGAGCAGCTCGGGGGCCGTCGGGTCGCTGATGTCGACGAGCCGTACGACGGTGCCGGTACCTCCGATGGCGACCAGCCGGCTGTCGGGGCTGATGGCGACGCCGTACATCTGCTGCTCGGGGTCGATCGATATCGAGCCGATCTGCTTCACCCCGTCGGCCCGACCTCGAAGAGCCGGAGCCGGCCATCGACGTTGCCTGTCGCGATCAGGGAGCCGTCTGCGGACACGGCGACCGACGTGGGCCCGGTCGGCACCGCAATGCGCGTCACCTGTGCCTGCGCGGAGACGTCGAGGAGTGCTGAGCGGGCCTCGACGGTCGGCGCGATCCGGTAGCCCGCCAGGGCGAGCTGCTGGGCGAGTGCGGGATCGCGCGCGACGACCGCACGAGCCTGGATGGCCACCTCGCGCGACTCCGCCGCCAGCCGCTCGGTGCGAGCCAGCTCGGCGGCGTCGTCCGCGCGCCGGCTGCTGGTCACGGCGACAGCCGCGAGCACCAGAGCGACCATGGCGAGGACCACGACCACGCCGAGCAGCTGCTGCAGCCGTCGGGTGCGGCGCCGCTGGCTCTCCGCCTCGGCTGCGGCCGCGCCAGCGCTGGCCGCGAGGAACTCGCGCTCGGCCGGGTTGAGCATCCCGGGCCGGTGAGGGTCCCCCGCCCACGTCGTTGCGGCAGCGAGCCGGGCGCCGCGCCAGAGGTCGCTAGGGTCGCGCCCCGCCTCTGCCCACGCGCGAGCGGAGTCGGTCAACTGGCGGTGCAGCTGCAGCCCCTCGCGGTTCTTGGCGACCCAATTCTCGATCCGGGGCCAGGCGGTCAGCAGCGCCTCGTGGCTGACCTCGACCGTCTCGGTGTCCGCGGTCAGCAGCCGGGCGGCGATGAAGGCCTCGAGCACGTCAGTCGCGGCATCGTCGTCGTGCCCGGCGTCAAGCAGCTCCTCCCATCGGACGCGGCGCCGTACGACGAAGTCGTCCTCGACGGCGACCAGCCTCAGCAGCAGCGATTGCGCGAGCCGCTGGCTGCGAGCGTCCAGCGCGTCGTAGAGGCCGTCTGCCGTCTGCGCGACGGCTCCGTTCAGGCCGCCGCTCGCCTCGTAGTCGGCGAGGGTGATCATGCGCTCCTGGGACCGCTCCCACATGGTCCGGAGAACGTGGGAGAGAAGTGGGCAGCGCCCCGGCGTTGTGGGCGTGTGCGGCACCGCGCTGGGCCGTGCCGAGGTCGAGCAGGAGCCGGTCGACGAGATCGGGTGCCAGCTCGACGCCGGCCCTGCGGGCGGGCTCGGTGATCGCCAGGCGGAGGTCACTGCGTCCCATCGGGCCGACCACGACCTGGGCTCCCTGGAGCACGGGCACGAGCTCGGGGACGGCTGCGGCGAGCGGGTAGAAGTCGGCGCGGAGCCCGATCGCCACGAGCCTCGACGGCGCGGGATCCATGATCAGGCCGACGAACTCCTCGCGTGCCTCCTCCGACGCGTGGGTGAACAGCTCCTCGAACTGGTCGACCACCACCAGCAGGTGCTCCGTGGCGACCTCGCGGGCCGCACGCTGCAGCGCCGCGACCGGATCGGCCCCGGGCGTCATCACGGCGACCGACCAGTCCCCCGGCAGCGCGCCCTCCCGGACCGCGGGGACGACGCCGGCGCGGAGCACCGAGGACTTGCCGGAGCCCGATGCGCCGACGACGACGACCGCACCGCCCTGCCCGATCCGCTCACCGAGCCGAGCGAGGATGTCGGCGGTCACGGCGTCCCGGCCGAAGAACCAAGCGGCGTCCTCGGGCTGGTAGCTGTCCAGCCCCTTGTACGGCGAGGTCTGGTCGGCCACCCGCAGCGAGGGCGTCCAGCGCAGTCGCTCGAGCGCCGCCACCCAGGGCTCGTGGTCATCGATGCCGAGCGCATCGAGGACCGCGAGGAAAGGGTCGAGGAAGGAGAGGTTCGGTAGGTGGCGCCCGCTGAAGTAGCCGCCGGTGGTGCCGGCCGGCACGCCGGCTATCCGTGCGACCTCCCGCACGCTCAGCCTTGCCCGCCGCCGCGCGAGGGTCAGCGACCGGGCGAGCTCGGCACGCGTGCTGAGAGCGAGCCGGGACGGCTCTTCGACTGCACTGGACCCCATGACTCCTCCGCAGGCGTGTGACTTGGAGGGCGCTCGATCGCTGTGGCCATCAAACCGGATTTTGCTCGGGCTCGCGTGTATTGGGTTGTACGGAGTGCACGGACCTCGTCCGGACCCGACCGAAAGTATTTCCCTCGGTCCTGCCGTCGGGTTCGCTGCCGGCATGCCGACGGATCCGCGCCGGCACTTCGATGCCCACCGAGCGAGGTTCACATGGCAAGCAACATTCCGATCGGGACCATTCCGTCGATCGTTCCTCCGGTCACCATCGAGCTGCGCAACAGCGTGCTCACCCGCCCGTGGTTCAAGGCACTCAGCGCATGGACCGCGATCGCCCTCGTGGCGGCTGCTGCCGTGCTCCTCGCGGGTGACGAGCTCCTCGTGCGGGCTCGGCAGTTCGCCGAGTGGGGGTGGCACCGCCCCGAAGGCCTGATCCTCGGGAGCGTGGCGCTGGTGACAGTGCTGGCAGCGGTGTTCGCCGACCTGAACCAGCAAGCGGACGCCGACAAGCCGATCTTCGACATCCGCTGACCCGCTCGCGCTAGGTCCACAGGGACTGCGCCGCTGGTTTCCGGGCACCACGGTGACGTGGCTGTTCACAGGGCCGAGAGCGAGTCCGGCCGGCAGTACGCCGTCGTGGCCGGCAAGGTTGTCGTCGTCTGGTCCACAGTCCTCCTCGTCATGCTCGGCCTGGGCTGGCTGATTACCAAGGGGCTGAACGGCAGCATCGACCCCGTCGACACCGACCTGTCCGAATGGCTCGCGGACCAGCGGACGGAGACCCGGACCGACCTGGCAGCGATCGGCGGTACGGGTGGCGACACCATCACCATCTGCGCCATCGCGGCCGTCGTCGCGATCGGTGCCAGCCTCTGGGCTCGCAGCGCGCGCCCGCTGGTCTTCATGGCGGTCGGCCTTGCCGGCCAGGCCCTCGTCTACCACCTCGCCTCACGGCTGGTGACGCGAGACCGGCCGCCCGTCAAGCTGCTCGACCACGGCCTCGACCCCAACGCCAGCTACCCGTCGGGACACGTGTGCACGGCGGTGACGTTCTTCGGCGGCGTCGTCGCCCTGGTGTGGGTGTACGCCGCACCACGGTGGCGAGCCCCCGCGATGCTTCTCCTGGTCGTGCCTCTGCTCGTCGGCCTGGCGCGCCTCTACCAGGGCGCCCACCACCTGACGGACGTGATGGCCAGCCTGATCGTGATGCCCTTGTGGGTCCTCGCCCTCACGGTGCTGATCCTCAGGCCGGCGCTCGAGCCCGCAGATCAGAGCAGGAACCTCACTCCCACTCGATAGTGCCGGGCGGCTTGCTGGTGATGTCGACGGTGACCCGGTTGATCTCCCGGACCTCGTTGGTGATGCGAGTCGAGATCCGCTCGAGCACGTCGTACGGGACCCGTGCCCAGTCGGCGGTCATCGCGTCCTCGGACGTGACCGGGCGCAGTACGACGGGGTGGCCGTAGGTGCGCCCGTCACCCTGGACGCCGACGGAGCGGACGTCGGCGAGGAGCACGACGGGGAACTGCCAGATGTCGCGGTCGAGGCCGGCCGCGGTGAGCTCGGCGCGGGCGATCGCGTCCGCCTCGCGCAGGATGTCGAGCCGCTCGCGGGTGACCTCGCCGATGATCCGGATGCCGAGGCCGGGGCCGGGGAAGGGGTGCCGCCAGACCAGCTCGGGCGGCAGGCCGAGCTGCTCGCCGACCAGCCGGACCTCGTCCTTGAACAACGTGCGCAGCGGCTCGACCAGCTCGAACTCCAGGTCCTCGGGGAGGCCGCCGACGTTGTGGTGGGACTTGATGTTCGAGGTTCCCGCTCCCCCGCCGGACTCGACCACGTCGGGGTAGAGCGTTCCCTGCACCAGGAACTTCACCGTGGCACCGTCGGGGGCTCTCTTGATGACGTCGACCTCGGCCGCCTCGAACGTCCGGATGAACTCGCGGCCGATGATCTTGCGCTTGGTCTCAGGATCCGTGACGCCGGCGAGCGCCTCGAGGAACTGCTTCTCGGCGTCGACCACGACCAGCCGGGTGCCGGTCGCCGCGACGAAGTCGCGCTCGATCTGCTCGGTCTCGCCCTTCCGCATCAGCCCGTGGTCGACGTAGACGCACGTGAGCCGGTCGCCGATCGCCTTCTGCACGATCGCGGCGGCGACCGCGGAGTCGACGCCGCCGGACAGACCGCAGATGGCGCGGCCGTCGGTGCCGATCTGCTCGCGGATCCGCTCGATCTGCTCGTCGGCGATGTTGCCGATCGTCCAGGTCTGGCGGCAGCCGGCGATGTCCCAGAGGAAGTGCTCGAGGACCTTCTGGCCGTGCTCGGTGTGCAGCACCTCCGGGTGCCACTGCACTCCGGCGAATCCACGCTCGACCTGCTCGAAGGCCGCCACGGGGGTGCCCGCGGTCCAGGCAAGCACGTCGAAGCCGTCGGGCGCGGCAGTCACCGAGTCGCCGTGCGACATCCAGACGTTGTGCTCGGTGGGTATGCCGCCGAGCAGGGTGCCGGCGTGGCCGACGTGGACCTTCGTGCGGCCGTACTCACGGGCTCCCGTCGCGTCGACCCTGCCACCGAGCCCCTGCGCCATCAGCTGGAAGCCGTAACACATGCCGAAGACCGCCGTACCGGTCTCGAAGATGGCCGGATCCAGGCTGGGCGCGCCCTCCGCGTAGACCGACGAGGGACCACCGGACAGGATGATCGCCTTCGGCCCCTTGGCCACCATCTCGGCCACTGGCATGTCGTGCGGGACGATCTCGGAGTAGACCCGCGCCTCCCGCACCCGCCGGGCGATCAGCTGGGCGTACTGCGCCCCGAAGTCGACCACCAGGACCAGATCGTGCTCTCCATACCCGGGTGCCGTCATGGGCGAATCGTATCGACCGACGCGCGTGGATCGTGGATCGCGTCGTACCCACCATTCGGGTCGCGAATTCTCGCGATCGAGAGCAGGAATGCTGGGTACGACGTCAGTTGGCCAGCCGCCGAAGCCAGATCGCCCGTTGGTCGGCCGTGAGCGCTCGGCGACGCGCCACCGTCGAGGTGTCGACCCACCACGCCGGCTGCTCGGTCGTCCAGGTCCGCGGCGACCCGCGGCGCTCTGCGGCGCGTTGGTACGCCGCGGCAAGTCGCGCGACGAAGTGGTCGGTGTCTCGTCGATCCGACGACATCATCGTGACCAGCTCGAGCCGGAGATCGCGGTAGAGCGCGTCGCGATCGAGGTCCCGACGCCGCGGGCCGTGCTCGAGGTGGACGGCGCCGTCGTACTCACCGACGACGCCCGCCTCCTCGTCCAGCAGGTCCGGGGTGATCAGGTGCCGGCCGGCGCGGTCGAACAACGGCCGGTTGGTCAGGAGCGGACGCGGGACGTGCGCCTTCCAGACGAGCCTCATCGGCGGCTCCTGCGGCGACCACACGTTCTCATCGGCGTGCCCGACGGCCCGCTTGAACAGTCTGACCCCGGGTCGGGAGATCAGACGCGAGGCATAGTCGGCCAGCGACTCGAGGTCGACCAGGTCCCCGGCTGCTGCCAGGTCGATCGTCCGGACTGCCGCCGGGAGGGTGCGCGCGCGACAGGCCTCATAGCTGACGGCTCGCAGCGGGCAGGTCAGCCGCAGGCCGTCCACCTCTTCCACGTCGTCGGGGAACAGCCAGTCTTCGGAGAACTCGACCCCGTTCCGCTTCCGGACGCCGCGGATGCGGGGGAGCCCGACCGGAACGGCAAGCCGGGACCGACCGTCGCCGGCGAGACCGTTGAACCACTGGGCGCGGCGCCACGCCAACGATGCCCATCCCGTCACCACCGCGTCAGCAGGTGTCCCCGCGACCGCCTCGACGATCCGTTGATCCAGGACGCCGGAGTCCGTCGGCGACGGGACGTACCAACCGGGCGCCACCTGACGCCAACGCGGCCCCCTGGCCTGCCCCGGGGTCGGCCCACCGCTTCCCTCGGGGTCGACGTGGACCGGCAGGACGACACCGGGGCGGCTGATACGCGACAGATCCATGGCCCGAGGGTGCGCTGATCCAGGGCGCGCGGATCCCGTCCTCCACAGCCCCGCGGCGCCGGCACCGTCGTACCCGCCGTTTGGGTCGCGAAGTGGTCCGACGGGCGACCGAAATGGTGGGTACGACGCGCGCCGGGGGCCAGCGTCAGGAGCGGTACTCGGGGTTCTCCCAGTCGAAGCGGGTGCCGGCGTTCCACTCGGAGCGCTGGTTGCCGTAGCCCGGCACGCCGCCGGCGTCCTTGAGCATCTTCGCGAGGTGCATGAGGTTCCAGGTCATGAAGGTGGTGTTGCGGTTGGTGAAGTCGTTGTCGGGGCCGCCGCTGCCGGGGTCGAGGTACGACGGACCCGGGCCGGCCTCGCCGATCCAGCCGGCGTCGGCGTTGGGCGGGACCGTGTAGCCGACGTGCTGGAGTGAGTAGAGGACGTTCTGCGCGCAGTGCTTGATGCCGTCCTCGTTGCCGGTGATCAGGCAACCGGCGACCCGGCCGTAGAAGAGGTACTGGCCCTTGTCATTCAGCTCGCTGCTGAGCGAGTAGATGCGCTCGATGACCTGCTTGGTGATCGAGGAGTTGTCGCCGAGCCAGATCGGGCCCGCGATCACCAGGATGTCGCTGTCGAGGATCTGCGGGTAGATGTCCGGCCAGGCGTCGACCTCCCAGCCGTGCTCCCTCATGTCGGGGTAGACGCCGGTCGCGATCGGGTGGTCGACGGCGCGGACCTCCTCGACCGTCACCCCGTGCTTCATCATGATCGCCGAGCTGGAGTCGATCAGACCCTGGGTGTGGCTGACCTCCGGGCTCTTCTTCAGCGTGCAGTTGATGTAGATGGCCTTCAGGTCGCTGAAGTCCCACTCGGTCATTGCTTCTCCTTGTCGTTGCGGGCGTGGTCGTTGCGGGCGTGCTCCGCTCCTTCGGCGAACCACGCGGCGAGGTCGGGGATCTCGGACAGGGGGCGGGCCGCGCCGAAGGACGTGTTCCAGAACGGGCCTTCACGGGGAGTCCACGGTCCGACGTACGCGTAGGGCACCGCGACGTGGTCGTCGCCCGGCGAGATGCCGTAGTTGACCTCGTCGGCCGTGATGCCGAGGTCGAAGTGCTCCGGCCACAGCACCGCCGCGATGTCCGGGCGGAAGACCTCGAGGCCGGCCTGACCCCGCTCGAACGCGGCCGCGATCTCGGCCGCGGCCTCGTCGCTGACCTCGAGCACGTCGTCGGCCTGGATCCCGGACCCGTCCTGGTAGACGTCGACGAGGGACACGTGCGTGAGACCGATCGCGGCAGCGACGTCCGCGACCGTCCGGCCGTGCAACCGCTCGGACCGGCCCCCGTGCACGACCTCGCCGCCGACCACGCTCACGGCCGGCTCGGCGACCGTCGTGAACCCGCCGCGGCACGGTGCCATCCGGATGGTCCCGCTCTGCGCGTGCTGCGGCCCGGCCAGCAACAGCTCGGCCACGCCGTGGAGCGAGCGGCGGGTGGCAACGAGATCGGGCATCTGCGCTCCTGATTGATCTGTCCGTAACGATCCGGGTCGAACGAGGACGGTTACAGACACAGTCTCGTGAGCCGGAAAGGCGTTACACCGTGACCACCATGGACGAGCAGCAGGCAGCCCCGGGCACGCAGTGGCACCGCGTCGAGCAGACCGACGTCCCGGAGGAGGGTCGGGTCCGCAGCACCGTCGTCGACGGACGGCCGGTCGCGCTGACCCGCTGCGACGGAAAGCTCGGCGCCCTGGAGAACCGGTGCCCGCACCAGGGCGGCCCGGTCGGCGAAGGCTCGATCGAGAACGGGTGGCTGCGCTGCCCATGGCACGGCTACGACTACAACCCGCTGAGCGGACGACCGCCGGAGGGCTTCAGCGACGCCGTGACGGCGTACGACGTCGAGGGCCGCGAGGACGGTGTCTACGTCCGGCTGCCGGACCAGCCTGCCCGGCTCCGCACCGTGTCGGACGTCCTGGTCGAGACCCTGGTCGCGCACGGCGTGGACACCGTGTTCGGGATGGTCGGCCACTCGAACCTCGGCTTCGCCGATGCCCTGCGTCGGGCCGAGGAGCGAGGTGAGCTCCGGTTCATCGGGATCCGGCACGAGGGCGCGGCGGCGTTCGCCGCGAGCGCCTACGGCAAGCTGACCGGCCGGCCGGCCGCGTGCTTCGCGATCGCCGGGCCCGGTTCGACCAACCTGCTGACCGGCCTGTACGACGCCCGGCTGGACCAGTCTCCGGTCATCGCCATCTCCGGCCAGGTGCCGTCGAACGTGCTCGGCCGGGGCGCGTTCCAGGACCTCGACCTCTCGGCCGTCTTCTCCGACGTCGCCACGTCCACGACGACCGTCCACGCCGGCAGCGATCACGCCGAGCTCGCGGCGCTGGCCGTCAAGCACGCGGTGGACCGTCGAGGGGTCGCGCACCTGGTGCTGCCGGACGAGGTCCAGGAGCTGCCCTCGCAGGCAGCGCCGGCGTCACCGGTTGGACGGGCCACCACGGGACGCAGCGCTCCTGCGGCCGGCGACATCGCGGCCGCGGCCCGGCTGCTGAGCCAGGCCCAACGACCCGTGTTCGTGGTCGGCCACGGTGCGCGCGGCGGTCGGAGCGAGCTGATCGCGCTGGCCGAGCGGCTCGGCGCCCCGGTCCTGACGACGTTCAAGGCCAAGGGCCTGGTGCCGGACACGCATCCGCTCGGCGCGGGCGTGCTCGGCCGGAGCGGGACTCCGGTCGCGAGCTGGCTGATGAACGAGTCGGACCTGCTGGTCGTCGTCGGCGCGTCCTTCTCGAACCACACCGGGATCGCGTCGTACAAGCCGATCGTGCAGATCGACGACCGCCCGGACGCGATCGGGCGGTTCCACGCGGTCACGGTCCCCGTCCAGGCCGACGCCGGGCCGGCACTAGCCGCGCTCGACGCGGCCGTCTCGCAGCCCGCGGCGACCGACCAGCGCGCCGATGTGGCCGCTCGGTGGGCGCTCTGGCGGGCCGAGAAGGCGCGGCGCGTCGCCGACGACCGGGGACGAGGCGTGTCCGCTGCGGCGGTTTTCGCCGCGCTCTCCACGCACCTTCCGGAGGACGCCGTCGTCGCCGTCGACGTGGGCAACAACGCCTACTCCCTCGGTCGCTACCTGGAGTCGAAGGGGCAGCCGGTCCTGATGTCGGGCTACCTCGGGTCGATCGGCTTCGGCTACCCGGCCGCGATGGGCGCCTGGGCCGCGATGCCGGACCGGCCGATCGTGGCGGTGACCGGGGACGGCGGCTTCGGCCAGTACGCGATGGAGATCACCACGGCGGTGAAGTACGGCATCCCGGTCAAGCACGTCCTGCTCGACAACGGCGCGCTGGGCAAGATCGAGAAGGAGCAGGTGGCCGCGGACTACCCGGTCTGGCACACCTCGCTGCACAACCCCGACTGGGCCGCCTACGCGGAACTGTGTGGAGCCAAGGGGATCCGGGTCGAGGCACGCGAGCAGCTCGACGAGGCGATGCGGACCTTGTTCTTTACTCCCGGACCTGCGCTTCTCTGTGTGCAGCAGGACGCCGCGCTGCTATGAACTCCGTGTGGACGACGCGGATCTCGCCGACGCGCTCAGGGCTCGGGACGAACAGGCGTTCCGCGTGCTCGTCGACTCCTGGACGCCGCTGATGACCCGCGTGGCCCGCAGCCACGTGTCGACGGACGCCAGCGCCGACGAGGTCGTGCAGGACGCCTGGCTGGCGGTCCTGCGCGGGATCGATGGCTTCGAGGGGCGTTCGTCGCTGCGCACCTGGACGTTCCGGATCCTCACCAACATCGCCCGGACCCGCGGCACCCGGGAGCGCCGGGCGGTGCCGCTCAGCTCGCTGGGGCCGACGGTCGACCCGGAGCGGTTCCGGGGACCGGAGGACCAGTACACCGGCGGCTGGAAGGTGTTCCCCGTCGAGTGGCCGGAGCCCGAGGACGCCGCCATCGAAGCCGAGCGCGCCGACGTCGTCGCATCCGCGATCGCCACCCTGCCCGACCGACAGCGGCTCACGATCACGCTGCGCGACGTGCACGGCTTCTCGGCGGACGAGGTCTGCGAGCTGATGGCACTCACGCCGGCGAACCAACGGGTCCTGCTGCACCGCGCCCGCGCGGCGGTCAGGGCGAGTATTGCCGAGCGCTACGAGGGGTGGTGACCGATGACCACCGACAACCCTGCTGATGAGCCGATGATGACCTGCGCGGAGTTCGTCGAGCTGGTCACCGACTACCTCGACGGCGCGATGGATCGCTGGACCGAAGGACGGTTCGTCCTCCACGCCACCCTCTGCCCCGGCTGTGAGACCTACCTGGACCAGTTCCGGGAGACGATCCGGGTCGCCGGCAGGCTCACGCCCGAGGACCTCGTCCCGGCCGTCAGGGACCGGCTGCTGGCCGCCTTCGCCGGCTGGCGCGCCGATCCGCGGAGCGCCGACTGATGCCGGACATCGAGCTCGTCAATCTGCTCGGCGTGCTGGGCATCGCGTTCATCGCCCCGCTGTCGCTCGGCTTCGTGCCACGGCTGAAGGTGCCGGCCGTGGTCCTCGAGATCCTGCTCGGGGTCGTGCTCGGGCCGTCGGTGCTGGACTGGCTCGAGCCCGACCTCGCCGTACGGACCGTCGCGCTGCTCGGGCTCGCGATGCTGTTGTTCCTGGCGGGGCTCGAGGTCGACATCCGCAACCTCACCGGCGGCCTGCTGCCGCTCGCCGCGGCCGGCTACGCCGTGTCCCTGCTGCTCGGCGGCGGGATCGGCCTCAGCCTGAAGGCGGTCGGATGGCTGGAGGACCCGCTCCTCGTCGCCGTCGCGCTCTCCGCCACCTCGCTGGGACTGGTCGTCGCGGTGCTCAAGGACGCCGGCCTGCTCGAGACCGATCTCTCGAAGACCGTCGTCGCGGCAGCGTCGTTCGCCGACTTCGCAGCAGTGCTCCTGCTCTCGGTGCTGTTCTCCGCCGACGGCGGCAGCGGCGGGGCCCGGATCGGCTACTTCCTGCTGTTCGCCGTCGTCGTGGTCGCGGTCGCCTTCGGGGTGTCCGCGACCGGGCGGCGGATGAAAGTGTCCGAGGTGATCATCCGGCTTCAGGACACCACCGCCGAGATCCGGGTCCGCGCCGCCGTGCTCCTGATGGTGGCGCTCGCCGTCCTGGCCGAGCGGATCGGCCTCGAGAGCATCCTCGGCGCGTTCCTCGCCGGCGCAGCCGTCGCCGCGATCGACCGCGACTCCACGACGCATCCGCAGTTCCGGACCAAGCTCGACGCCGTCGGCTACGGATTCCTGGTGCCGGTCTTCTTCATCAGCAGCGGGCTGCAGCTCGACGTCACCGGGCTCGCCGAGTCGCCCGGGGAGCTGCTCCGGCTCCCGGTGTACGTCGCCGCGCTGCTCGTCGTGCGCGGAGTGCCGGCCGTGCTCTTCCTCCGTCGGCTGGGCCGCTCCGCGACCGGCGCCGCGGCGCTGCTGCAGGCGACCAGCCTCCCGTTCATCGTGGCCGCCACCCAGATCGGCGTCATCACCGGGCGGATCCCCACCTCCACGGCGACCGCGCTGGTGTGCGCCGGACTGGTCTCGGTGCTGGTGTTCCCTGCGATCGCGCTCACCTTGGCAAAGAAGACACCAGGGCCCGACCGGGGAGGGAGGGTGGTCGGGCCCTGATCGTCCAAGCAGCTGCTGGACAGTGCCTGAACCGAGCCCGGACTTTCGGGAGGGAGCGTGAATCTCCGGGCTCGTTTCGATCAACGACGGCTTTCGGGGCGGGTTACGCCCGTTACGAACCCATCTGAAGGAATTTTCGAACAGATTTCCTGTTCAGGAAACACCGACGATCGGCAGTCGGAGCGCGCCGGGGGCGCTGTCCGGCACCACCGGGTGCTTCGGGGCGACCGGCTGGATCCGCTGGTACGACGCTCCCGGGGCCGGCCGCGTGTCCGTCTCGCCCTTGTTGGGCCACAACGACATCGCCCGCTCGGCCTGGGCGGTGATCGTCAGCGAGGGGTTCACGCCCAGGTTGGCCGAGATCGTGGAGCCGTCCGCGATGTGCAGGCCGTCGTAGCCGTAGATCCGGTGGTAGGGGTCGACGACTCCGCTGTCGGGGCTGTCGCCGATGGTGCAGCCGCCGATGAAGTGCGCGGTCAGCGGCATGTTGAACGGCTCGCCGATGGTGCCGCCGGCCGTGCCCCCGCCCATGTGCTCGGCCATCTTGCGGGCGGCCTCGTTGGCGACCGGGATCCAGGTCGGGTTCGGCTCGCCGTGGCCCTGGCTCGACGTGAGGAACCAGCCGAACGGCGTCTTCAGCGGCTTGGTGATGATCGAGTTGTCGACCGTCTGCATCACCAGCGCGATGACGGTCCGCTCGGACCAGTGCTTGACGTCGTAGAGGTCGAGGACGTTGCGCTTCTCCTTCCACAGCTCCTTGAGCCAGGTCTTCCAGCGCGGGCCCGGCCCGTCGCCGTCGGTCAGCACGGTCTGCATGAGCGACATCGCGTTGGAGCCCTTGCCGTAGCGCACCGGCTCGATGTGGGTGACCTCGTCGGGGTGCCAGGACGACGTGATCGCGATCCCGGTGCTGTAGTCCGTGTCGGAGTCCTTGGGGGCGATGGCGCCGAGCAGCGACTCGGAGTTGGTCCGGGTGAGGAGCCCGAGCCGGTCGGAGAGCTTCGGCAGGTCGCCGGTGGTCTTGAGCTTGTGCAGCAGCTTCTGGGTGCCGAGCGCGGCCGCGGCGAAGATCACGTGCTCGGCGGTGAAGCTCTTGACCGCGGTCCTGCGCGACAGCTTGGCCTTGGTCCAGCGCGCGTCGACCCGGTAGCCCCCGCCGTCCAGCGGCCGCACCCGGGTGACGGTCGTGAGCGGGAGCACTACCGCGCCGTTCTGCTCGGCGAGATAGAGGTAGTTCTTGACCAGCGTGTTCTTGGCGTTGTGCCGGCACCCCGTCATGCACTCGCCACAGTTGAGGCAGGTGTTGCGCTGCGGACCGGCTCCGCCGAAGTAGGGGTCGTCCTTCTCTCCACCCGGAGCCTCGCCGGGCCCTCCGAAGAAGACACCGACAGGCGTCGGGTGGAACGTGTCACCCACGCCCATCTCGTCGGCGACGCTCTTCATGACCTCGTCGGACGGGGTCATCGTGGGGTACTCGACGACGCCGAGCATCCGCTTCGCCTGGTCGTAGTACGGCGCCAGCTCGGCCTTCCAGTCGGTGATGTGGGACCACGACGGGTCGCGGTAGAACGGGTCGAGCGGCTCGTAGAGGGTGTTGGCGTAGACCAGCGATCCCCCGCCGACGCCGGCGCCCGCCAGGATCAGGCAGTCCCGGACCGCGTCGATCCGCTGGATGCCGTAGCAACCGGCCGTGGGCGCGAAGAGGTACTTCTTCAGGTCCCACGAGTTGTCGGCGAAGTCCTCGTCGCGGAACCGCGCGCCGGCCTCGAGCACGGCGACCCGGTAGCCCTTCTCGGTCAGCCGGAGCGCCGAGACGGACCCGCCGAACCCCGAGCCGATGACCAGGACGTCGTAGTCGAACCCGTTGCCCACGTCGGTGTCCATCTCGGTGCTCATGATCAGGCCCTGCCGAGCTTGTTGAGGACCCTCAGCCCGAACGTCTGCACCTTGGCGTAGCGCTCGGGACTGAGCCCGAGCTGCGGCGCCAGCCTGAGCAGCCGCTGGGTGCCGACCGACTGGGTCTCGGTGTAGCGGTGGATGCCCTCGGCACCCTGACGCCGACCCATCCCGGACTCGCGCATCCCACCCATCGGGGCCGCGACGCTGCCGAAGGTGGCGCCGAACGCCTCGTTGACGTTGACGGTGCCGCACTTGATCTGGCGGGCGATGGCCCGGGCGCGGTTGCCGTCCTGGCTGTAGATCGCGGCGTTGAGGCCGTACTCCCCGTCGTTGGCCCGCGCGATGGCGTCGGACTCGTCGTGGAAGCGGTAGAGCGAGACCACCGGCCCGAAGGTCTCGTGACCGAAGCAGGTCATCTCGGGAGTGACGCCCTCGAGGATGGTCGGCTCGTAGAAGTACGGCGCCAGGTCGGGCCGCGGCGTGCCGCCGGTGAGCACCCGGACGCCCTTCTCGACGGCGTCGTCGACGTGGTCGGTCACGGTCTCGAGCTGGTCGGCCGAGATGAGCGGCCCCATGTCGACCTCCCAGTCGAGCGTGGCGCCGAGGGTCAGCGCCTTGGTGCGCGCGACGAACCGCTCGACGAACCGGTCGTAGACCTGGTCGGCGACGAAGATCCGCTCGGCCGAGACGCACAGCTGGCCGGCGTTGGAGAAGCTCGCCCGGACCGCGCCTTCGGCAGCCTTCTCGATGTCGGCGTCACGGAGGACCAGCAGCGGGTTCTTGCCGCCGAGCTCGAGCGAGCAGCCGATCAGCCGCTCGGCGCACTGCTTGGCGATCAGCTTGCCGGTCGCGGTCGAGCCGGTGAAGCAGATGTAGTCGGAGCGCTCGATCATCGGCGTGCCGAGCTCGCGACCCGGGCCGGCAACGATCTGCCAGAGGTCGCGCGGGAACCCGGCCTCGTCCATCAGCTTCACGCCGAGCATCGCGGTGAGCATGGTCTGGGCGTCCGGCTTCGAGACGACGGCGTTGCCGGCCATCAGCGCCGGCAGGCCGTCGGAGATCGCCATGGTGAGCGGGTAGTTCCAGGGCGAGATGATGCCGACCACGCCCTTGGGCACGTGGTTGATGTCGATCCGGGTGAGCACCGGGACGACGCCGCCGCGCCGCTCGGTCGCCAGGTGCTTGGCCGACATCCGCCCGTAGTAGCGGGCGGTCAGCGCGGTGTGGACGACCTCGTCGTAGGCGTGCTTGCGCGCCTTGCCGTTCTCGAGCGTGATCATGTCGAGCAGCTCGGGCATCCGGTCGATCAGCAGGTCGTGCAGCCGCAGCATCGCCGCGGAGCGCTCCTCCATCGACGTCTTCGCCCACACCGACTGCGCCACCCGCGCCCGCCGGTAGGCCTCGGCGACGTCGTCGGCGCTGGACTGCGGGATGTTCGCCAGCGGCGCCCCGTCGAGCGGCGACGTCAGCGGGACCGTCGTGCCGGTGGTCGCGAGGACCCGGTCGGTCAACGACTTCACGTAGTCCGGCTCGAGGACGTACGACGCCCGCGGGTCGTGCTCGGGATCGTGCGGCCCCTCGACGAGGGGTCCTCCTCCACCTTCGGGCTGGACACCGTCGGGATGGCCGGGGTTCGAAGAGCTCATGGAGCGAGAGTAAGTGAGTGTCGTCACCCTCGGCTACCGGTCGGTAGCCAAGAGTGACGCTTTACACATCCGCTTCCGGTGTCAAGGGGCCACGTTGGTCGAGGAAGTCGCGCTAGCGACTGTCACGCGACCCGGGGAGCACGGTCAGCGCTTGGCGTAGTTGGAGGCGCCGTACCAGTCGACGATCACGGCCGGCTCGTCGCCGATCACCCAGGCGTCGTGGCCCTCGGGGAGGGAGGTGATCTCGCCGGCCTTGACGACCAGCTCGGTGCCGTCGGCCATCAGCACGCCGAGGGTGCCGCTGACGTGGTACTGGAAGTGCGGGGCCTCGCACAGGTCGGTGCCGGCGATCGGCTTGACGTGCTCGGACCAGCGCCAGCCCGGCTGCAGGACCAGGCGCCCGATCTCCGAGTCACCGATGTTGAGCAGGTCGACCCTTCCGTTCTCGAAGGACCGGGTCTCGTCCGGCGTGTCGAAGCTCTTCTGCTCGGTGCGCTGGGTGGTGGTGCTCATCGTCGGATCTCCTCCGGTTCGTCGTCCGGCGCCGATCGCCGGGCTACGACCCGAACGCTCCCGCCACCGCCTTGCAGTCCGGTTGCAGTGGCGATGCAGCCGCGTACGATCAGCGCCGTGAGCGCACTGTCCGTTCGGGTGCTCGGAGAACTCACGGTCGACGGATCCGACCTGACACGCCTGGACAGGAAGTCTCGCGGCCTGCTCCAGCTGCTGGCGCTCGCCCGTGGCCGGCCGGTCTCACCCGACGCGCTGGTCGACGCGCTCTGGGGGGACGACCCGCCCGCCCGTCCGGGCGACCAGCTCGCGGTGCTCGCGAGCCGGCTGCGCCGCGAGCTCGGAAAGGACCGGATCGAGCGCACCGACACCGGCTATCGCCTCGATGCCGACTGGCTGGACCTCTCCGAGCTCGAGGCGGTCGTTGCCGAGGCGGAGCGACGGCACTGCGGCAGGTGAGGTCGCCGGCGCGGTCTCGGCAGCCCGGGTCAGCCTCGCGCTGGTGCGCGGCCCGGTGCCCGAGCCGCGCAACGATGCGCCGTGGGCGATGGCCGAGCACGCGTCCGCCGTACGTCTGGTCCGGCGGGCGCGGCACGTCGCGGCTGCCTCCTTCCTCGACGCCGGGCACTGGCTCGACGCGCTCGACGTCGCGTCTGCCGACGCGCTGGCCGACCCCCTCGACGAGGAGGCCGTGCGGGCGGTGATGCGCGCCCAGGCGGCCGGCGGCCGACCAGGGCTCGCCCTGGCGGCGTACGCCGAGCTCCGGGAGACCCTTGCCGACCAGCTCGGCTCCGACCCCGCTCCGGAGACCGAGGCGCTCAACACGGCGATCCTCCGCGGCAAGCCTGCCGGTGCAGCAGGCCGGCCCGGAACCGATCGCGCTGGTCGGGCGCACCAGCCAGGCGGGTCACCTGGACACGCTGGTCCGCCGGGCATTCGACGACCACTCGACGCGGGTCGCGAAGGTCGCCGGCGAAGCGGGGATCGGCAAGACCACGCTGCTCGACGCCTGGGTCCGCGCCCGCCGCGCCGGCGGTGACCTGGTGCTGTCGGGGACCTGCCGCCCGCTCGACCGAAGCCGCGCCGCTCGACGTGCTGCTCACCGCGATCGCGGACCACCTGCGCGGATCGCCGGACGCTGCCCGTCTGCTCGGCCCGGAGGCGAGCACGCTGGCGCCGCTGCTCGGGATGGCCGCAGGCGTGGCCGGCGAGCAGCGCGGGGTCGACCCCGCGCTCGGACCGGCCACCTTGTTCGCAGCCGTGACCGCGGTGCTCGGACGGATCGCCGGCACGGACGGCGTGATCGTCGTCATCGACGACGCCCACCTGGCCGGCCAGGCGTTCGCCGACTGGCTCGCCTACGTCCTGAGGCGGCCGATCCCGATCCTGGTCGTCGTCGGCGCCCGCCCGGCCGAAGGACCCCAGCTGCCCGCCACCGACGAGATCGGGCTCGGCCCGCTCGACCGCGATCAGGTGGCCGAGCTGGTCGGCAACGAGCGTGCGGACGACCTCTACGACCGATCCGGGGGCCACCCGCTCTTCCTCTCCGAGCTGGCATCAGTGCCCGCCGGCGAGCTGCCGCCATCGCTGGTGGCTGCCGTCTCCGGCCGCTGCGACCAGCTCGGGACGGCCGGCGAGCTGGTGCGTGCCGCTGCGGTCATCGGGGACCTGGACGTCGAGCTGCTGGCGGCGGTCCTGAACCGGCGTGCACTCCACGTGCTCGCCGACGTCGAGCTCGCCGAGCAGCGCGGCCTGCTGATCGAGGACGCGGGCCGGCACCGGTTCCGCCACGAGCTGGCGCGAGAAGCACTCGTCATCGGGACCACCGCCGGTCGGCGGGCGCTGCTGCACCGCGAAGCCGGGCGGGTGCTCGCCGGCCGACCGGACGCCGATCCCGCGGTCGTCGCCGACCACGCCCGGCTCGGTGGCGATCGCGCGCTGGCCGCCACCTGGCTCCGGATCGCGGCCGCGCGCGCTGCCGAGCGGTTCGACCACGCCACGGCGGAGGATCTCCTCGACGAATCGCTGGCGCTGGTGGCCGACCACGACACCCTCGTCGCCCGCGCCCAGGTGCGGATCCGACGCGGGCGGTATCACGCCGCGGAGGAGGACGTCATCGCGGCAACCGGGGCCGGCGACCGTCGTTGGGAGATCGGCGCCTGGGCGGCCTACTTCGACCGCCGGTTCGACGACGCGATCCAGTACGCCGAGGACGGGGCGCTCGCTGCTAGCGACCCGACTGCGCTGACCCGCTGCCTGGTCGCGTCAGGTCGGGTCCTGCACGCGCGCGGCGACCTCGACAGCGCGGGCACCCGGCTGTCCCAGGCGATGGAGTCGGCGTCCGGCGACGAGCGACTCGAGGCGGCGGCCTGGCTCGGCGTGCTGCACGCGCACCGCAGCCGACCCGACGAGGCCGATCGAGCTGCTGCGCCCGGTGACCCGTGCCGGCGTCAGCGCCGACCACACCGCGGCCACACTGCACGCGATGCTCTTCACCGGGCACGCGCACGCCGTCGCAGGGCGGGCCGCGACCGCCCTGGCCTGCTTCGCCGACTACACGGCCGAGGTGGAGCGTCGCGACGTCCCCCGGTTCGCCGGGCGGGGCGTCAACTTCGGCGGCTGGGTGCTGCGCAGCCTCGGCGCCACGAGTGCCGGCGTCGATGCCCACACCGAGGCGTTGGAGATGGGCGAGCAGGTCGGCTTCCCCGAGATGCTGGTCGCCGCACTGGAGGACCTCGCCGAGGAGCGGATCCGCGCCGGGGACCCCGCTGCGGCAGCCGCCTATCTCGACCGGGCGCGCCCGGCGTTGGCAGGCAACCTGGTCTTCGGCTGGCGGCTCGCGATGAAGCTCCAGCTCCTCGACGCACAGGTGCGGCTGCTTGTCGACGATCCCGCCGGTGGGCTGCTGCTCGCGGAGCAGCTGCGGGAGGACGCCGTACGCGTCGGCGTGCCGAGGTACGACGCCAGCGCGCGGCTGGTCGGGCACCGCGCCCGGGCGGCGCTCGGCGAGCCGGTCGACCTGGACCGGGCGTGGCAGGACCTGGCCGAGCTCGAGCAGGCGGTCCGGGTCGAGGCGTGGTGGTGGGCCGGCGAGACCGGCGCCGCCCTCGGCCAGTCGCGGTGGCTCGCCCGGTCCGAGCAGCTGGCGGCGGATCTCGCCCGGGCCGGCGGCGGCCACGCCGACGCGCTCCGCGCCGAGGCCGACCGCCGGTTGGCGGACTGGCGGGCGGTCAGCGCGCGCTGAGGACCACCATCTGCACGACCAGCGGCGGCATCCCGGCCACCGCTGCCTCGGCGTCGCGCCGCAGGAGGGCGCGCTGGTCCGGGGCGAGCGCGGCGACGTACGGCGCGGAGTGGGCCATGCCGAACCGCCAGTCGACCAGGTCGGCCGGTGTGCCCAAGCCGGTGTCGACCTCCACGACCGTCGCCACGGCGTGGGCGAACCCGGCCGCACGGGCGAACGCCTCGAGCTCCGGCGGGCCGAGCTCCCAGCTGCTGCCGGCCTTGAAGGTCGTGTACCACTCGGGTGGCACGAAGCCGGTCCGGATCAGGACACCCTCGATCGCCTCCTTGCACGGATGGTCCCACTCGGGCGCGAAGACGGTCGCCAACAGCGCACCCGCGACCCGACGGAGCTCGACCATCGCCGCGGTCGGATCCTCGAAGTGGTTGAGCGAGAACCCCGCGGCAGCCAGGTCGAACGTGCCGTTGCGCGAACGGCAGCCGGGTGAGGTCCCCGACCGCGGAGAGCGCCGGCGACCGCGGCAGCATGCCGTGCGCGAGGTCGACCGCGACCACCGTGCGCGCACCGCGCCGCCGCAGCGCGTCGCCCGCGACCCCGGTGCCGGCTCCGGCGTCGAGCACCAGCGCCCCCGTGACGTCGACGGGGGCATGGTCGGCCATCGCGTCGGACAGCCGGGCATACATCCGCTCCGGTCCCGCCCGCCAGAGGGCCGAGGCGGCGTCGTACGCCGCGCCGATCTCGTCCATCGACGTCATGCTGCCACGAGCAGGTGCGCTCCGTCCGTGACCTTCGCTTCCCACCACGCCAGCTCGTCGTCGTAGCCGCCGAGCGCCTTCTCCCAGCCGAACTGCACCATCGCGCCGATCAGGCAGAGCCCGAGCTGCCGGTCCCACCACGGCTCGGTCGCGACGCCGCGGCGCTCGAGAGCCGCACGGTAGGACGCGATCGCCTGCTCCTTCGTCGTGGGGAGCCGGCGGCAGTTGATCGCGAGGTACCACGCCAGGTCGCTGGCCGCCGCACCCACGCCCGGCAGCTCCCAGTCGAGCAGCACGGTGCGACCGCGGTCGTCGGTGCCGAGGTTGTCGAGCTTCCAGTTGCCGTGGACGAAGGTCGCCGGGGTTGCGTCGAGGGCCTCCACCAGCGGCCCTGGCTCGTGGACGAGGGGTACGACGACGCGGGCGAGTGCCGGTGCGACCTCCTCGAGCAGCGGCCACCCCTGCGCGACCAGCCGCGGCACCAGGTGGTCCGACCCGATCGCCGCCTCGGCGGCGGCCATCCGGGGTGACAGCTCGAGATAGCGGTCCGTGGGCGACACGACGTCGATCCGCTGCTCCCAGAAGGTCGCGTGCAGAGCGGCCATGTGGTCGAGGAACCTCTCGTGCTGCTCGGCCGGGATGGTCTCGTCGGTGGCAGGCACCAGCCACGTGCCGATGTCCTGCATCAGCAGCGCAGAGACGTTCGGACGCTGTGCGTCCCGCGCGACGGCGACGATCGGCTGGTTGAAGCAGTCCGGCAGCTGGTCGAGGACGCCCCGCCGCCACAGCTCGACCGTCGCGCTGCCCGGGATCCCGGCGACCCGGAGCGTCCAGTCGGTGTCGTGGTCGAGGTGCTTCACGACGTACGGCTCGCCGTCGATCGTCACCCGTTCCAGCAGGGCCCCGGACTTGCCGGGACCCTCCAGCGGGACGCGGTCCGTCGCTCCGGCCAAGAGCGCCTCGACCGAGTCCAGGACTGGGCGGTCAGGCATCCGCAGCCTCCATCTCGGCGAGGAGCGACGCCGGCCACCGGCCGCCGCAGAGCACCAGGTCGGCGACGATCAGGTCGTTCTCGATGTCGAGGACATGCACGTGGTGTGCCGCGTGCGGGACGCCGGCCTCGGTCCACGTGAGGTCGTACTCGACGACCTCGCCGGTCGAGATCCGCTCGCGCCGCAGGTGCTCGATCTGGCCGGGGTCGGCGAACCAGGTGCGGTAGGTCTCCCGGATCGCCGGCACGCCCGCGCGCCGGAACCGCCAGTTGGGCACGGTCGCGTCGAGGGTCGCGTCGGGCGCCCAGGCATCGCAGGTTTCGATCGTCGCGGCGCAGACGGCTTCCAGGAAGAGGTCGACGGGGTCGGGCTGGGACATGGCGGGCTCCTCGGGCTCGTTCATCGTGGCAGCAGCGAGCCTGCGGCGACACCCTTGCAGTGCGGTTGCAGCGGCGGGCGGCACCTCTGTGAGGAGGCGCACATCGATCTCTTGGATGAGGGGGAAAACCCTGATGCGAGCACTGCGACAGAGGCAGGAATCTGCAAGGACTCCCTCCAACAACGTGAAAGCAGATGAGCAATGTCGAGCATCAATCGGTTGCCAGGTTGGCAGCTTCTCCTTGCCGGGGCACTTTCCTCGACGGCGCTCGTGAGCGCCACCTCAGCACCCGCATTCGCCGGCGGTTCGGCGACGTCGGTGACGGTGAGCTCCGGAAAGCTCGTCGTCACGTCGGCCGGTGGCGGCGACAACCGGCTGGAGATCTCCCAGCCGATCGTGATCGGCGGGACCCGCTACTACTACGTCACCGAGACCGGCAGTGTCGGTTCGACCGTGGTCACCAGCGGCAGAAGCTGCTCGACTGTCAGCACGACGCAGGTGCGGTGTCCGTCGTCGGCCGTCACGGCCGGGTACTCGATCTCCACCGGTGATGGCAACGACCGGATCGATCTCTCCCACCAGCTCGTCCTGCTGAACGGCACCATCGTCGCGGGCGACGGCGCGGACGTCATCCTGCCCGGGCGCGGTGCCGACTCGATCTCCGGCGGCGCGGGGTTCGACCTGGTCACCTATGAGCACCGGACAGCTGCCCAGCCGGTGACGGTCACGATCGACGACGTCGCGAACGACGGAGGCTCCGGAGAGGGCGACAACGTGCGCACCGACGTCGAATATCTCGCAGGCGGCGGTGGCAACGACAAGCTGACCGGCAGCACGGGAGACAACCACTTCTGGGGCATGGCCGGCACCGACACGCTGGTGGGAAACCTGGGCAACGACTGGCTCGAGGGCGGCGACGGCAATGACACGGTCTGGGGTAGCGGCGGTGATGACTCCCTGTGGGGTGGGTCAGGAGACGACAGTCTGTGGGGCCACGGTGGTCAGGACGTCCTGCGAGGCGAGGCCGGCAACGATTCCCTCAACGGCGGGTCGAGCAATGACAACTACGACGGAGGGACAGGGAACGACTTCCTCATGTCGATCGGTCTGGGCACCGACGCGCTGACGGGCGGCGCCCAGTGGGACTCGACGTGGCGCGACAACAACGACACGCTCTCGGACCTGACCAGCGGCGAGAACACCTTGGGATACCAGCACGTCGTGTACTCCTTCCATTCGGCACCGGGCTACTCGACGGGCATCAGTGCCGTCGGGGAGGACCTGCCTGACCCCGTGGCGGAGCCCGAGGACGTACCCGCCGTGACCAAGAAGAACTACGCATCCAGTCCCCTCTTCGGGCCCGCAGGGCCTCGCAAGGAGGACGTCGACCAAGGCGCCCTGGGCGACTGCTACTTCCTGGCACGGCTCGGGTCGCTGGCGAGCACCGACCCGGAGTACATCCGCAACAGCGTCGCCCCCCTCGGCGACGGCTCCTACGTGGTGCGCTTCTGGGACCTCGGCACTCCGCACCTGGCGACGTATGTCCGGGTCGACGCAGACCTGTGGAGCTACCCGTCGAAGAACCGTCCGGCCTACGCGGGGGTCCTCCCCAGCGGGGGTTCCTGGGTCGCCATCATGGAGAAGGCGTACGCCGTGGCGCGCCAGGACCTGGTGAGCTACGACTCGATCGACGGCGGCAACGGCACCAAGCTTGTCGGGATCGCGGCGGACGGCGAAGACTTCTCGATCTCGAACGGCGTGCTGAGCAAGCAGGTGGTCATGGACTGGTGGGCGCAAGGTGAGCCTGCCGGATTCATCGCCGACACGGTGAAGGCGCAGAACAAGACCCTGCTCAACTGGCTGCACGCCCGACGATCGGAGAACAAGGCAGTCGGGTTCGGCTCCGTGGGCGACCTGACCAATGCACTGGCGCTGACGTCGGACAACTACCGTCGGTCGGCACACATCATGATCATCGACCACGTCAACTTCGACGCGGGCGGCCAGCCGATCTCCGTCACCATCCGCAACCCGTGGGGAGACTTGGACAACTCGGTGGTCGGCGGACCGGTGCAGACGATCTCGGATCCGGCGCGCATCTGGTACCTCATCGCTGGCGGCAAGGTGTTCCGCGGATACGCCGGAAGCCTGATCGGCTCCTGACGCACGGCACGGTTGGCCTCACCCGCTATCGCGAGTGAGGCCAACCGTGCCAGGGTCAGTTGTCCCGGATGAGTCGTCCCCGAGTGAACGACTCCCAGCCGAGGTGGAACACGCGGTGGTACCGCCGGGACGGACAGCACAACGGATCCGTGTCGCGGTAACCCTGGTACCCGAGGCCGAGCCGCCGCTCTTGCACACGAAACGTCTCGCTGGCCGCGATCGAGTAGTGGCCCCGTTGAAGGGCTTGCCCGGAGTCCAACCGGTACAGCTGACGCCACTCGTGACCGCGGCGTCCGTAGACAGCCGTCTCGACCGGTGCGCCGCTCGTGCTGGTCTTGCACTCGACTTGAGCGACGATGACCCGACGGGTGCCGATGCTGGTCCGCCGTGCGAACAAGACCGCGACGCCACGGTCACACTGGCTGCGCACATAGGGGTGCTCGGCGTGGCGGATCGCGTGTCGCTGTGCAGTCGTCAGCCGCTCCGGAGGGACGGCGGCTGCCGCACTCGTCGTGCCGACCAAGAACACGAGCGTGAGAACCACGCCCACCCAAGTCATCGTGCGTGGTCGCATGCCGCGCTCCTTCCGAGAGGTCTTCAGGAATGCTACGTGCGTCGGTGGAAGCGGATGTCGCCGTTGGGGAGGAGTTCGTGGGTGTGGCGGGGGTCGTGGAGCAGGTGGTGGTGGAAGCTGCAGCCCAGGACGCCGTCGTCGAGGTCGGTCTTGCCGCCTTTGGACCAGGGGACCCAGTGATGGGCCTCGCACCACGGCGCGGGGACCGAGCAGCCCTCGGCGCGGCAGTGCTGGTCGCGTAGCCGCATGGCTTTGCGTTGTGCTGGTGAGAAGAGGCGGCGGCTGCGGCCCAGGTCGAGGATCTCGCCCTTGCCGCCCAGGACGACGGGGATGATGGTGGCCTCACACGCCAGGCGGCGGATGGCGGTGGCTGAGAGCGGGTCGCCGCCGAGGATGGCGCCGGTGCCGAGGTCGTGGCGGAGGGCGTCCAGGCCGATGGTGACCAGCACGGTGGTGGTGTCGCCGCCGTGGGCGGGGAGCCGGGTGGGGTTGAGGTGTTCGAGGAGCGCGCAGAACGCGAGGCCGAGCTTGCGGCGGTAGGGGATCCGGTCCTCTTCCCCCAGCACCGTGTGATCGTCCTTACGCGGGGAGGTGTAGGCCTCCAGGTAGGTCCGCAACCGGGTCGCGTCGGCGTCAGGCAGGACCCCCGACAAGCGGGTGGACCCGTCCCCGATCGGTTTCAGGGTGAGCCGGCAGGTCTCGCGGGCGCGTTGTTCCTCCTTCTCCAACGCCCGGGCTTCCTCGGCATCAGCGATGTCGGGGGCCACGACTTCCAGGATCCGGCGTCCGAGGCGGCGGACCTCGGTGGGGGTGAACTGGTGACACAGCTCGACAAGGTGCCCTTCGGCCTTGGCGACCAGGCTCGGGTCGAGGTCGCCGGGCAACGCCTCCAGGGCGTGCACCACCACCCGGGCGTGGGCCACCGACACGGTGCCCTCGGCCATCCCGGCCGCCACCTGCTGCCAAGACCGGTCCAGCGCTGAGGCGAGTCGGGCATCGGCACGCGATGGTGCGAAGTCGGCATGGGTCAACGACGCCATCCAGGCACCGACATCGCGGGCGCCGGCCTGGTCGGCGGCCTCCCCCGAGGCGGCCAGGACCCGGAGCTGGAGCTCGGCCAGCGCCGTCGCGGCCCGACCCAGCTCGATCACCGCGGTCTGCTGGTCGGCCGGGGTCATGAACACCGGCTGCACGTCGCGCACCGAGGTGAGCGTCGTCAGCAGCTGTGCGGCGCAGGCCAGGATCGGGTGCGGCTGGGGCATCAGCTGTGCGACCACGATCTTCACCTCCCGAGTGCTTCAATCGTACACCAGTTCGGTTCCGAATGGAACAGCATGGAGCGACCGGAACTGAATCTCGCCGAGGTCTCGTGACGGTCGCAGAGCGACCTCCTCGACCAACGGCCAGCGGCAGCGGCAGCGTGCAACCCAGCCCCTGCTCGCGCGCCAGCGGGCGGTCGCCGCACCCACCACCCGCAAGCGGCGACCGAGACGAGACAAGAACGCGACCATGATCGCGATCTTCTCGGCGGTGATGTCGTGGCCGGTTCCGGGGACGATCGCGAGCTCGCCGTGCGGCAGCGCGCGGTAGGTCCGCACGGCGTCCTCGGGGCGGGAGAAGAAGTCCTGGTCGCCGCCGAGAACCAGCGCGGGCACGTCGATGGTCTCGATCTCGGCGAACCCGTAGCCGGGCCACGACCGAGCGGTCTCGAAGAAGTGCTGCAGGTAGGCGCGCCACGCACCCGGCCCACCAGCCGCGTCCTGATCGGCCTTCATCGTCTCGAACACCATCCGCATCCGCGGGTCGGCACCGAAGAACGCCTCGGCAGCGTCCGGGTCCGCCTCCGTCGCGTCCTCGGAGCCGCCGAAGACCCGCCGACTCATCGCGAACGTCGGCGACTCTGGGTCGAAGGCGTCACAGCCGGCGTCGTTGACCAGCGCACCGACCAGACCGGGGTGCCGGATCGCCAGGATCGTCGCCGTCATCCCACCGAGGCTGAATCCCGCAACCGCCGGTCGGTCCAGGCCGAGCGCCTCGATCAGCGCAGCCACGTCGTCGGCCAGCAGGCTCAGCGACACCTGGCCGCCGGAGTGGCCGGTCGGTCCCGACGCGCGCTGGTCGGGCGCGATGACGTGGAAGCGCTCCGCCAGCTCGTCGAGGAAGGTCCCGTAGGAGACGGGGGTGCCGTCCCACACCGGGCTGGTGCTCACGAGTCCGCCGTGCAGGAGGACGAGGTCGGGCAGGTCCGGAGAGCCGGCCTCGACGTAGTGGATCTCGATCCCGTTGGCCGGGACGGTCGCGGTGCTGCGTTCAATGCTCGTCGTCGTCATGCCGTCGACGTTAGGCAGCGGCAACCGGTGGCGAATCGGGTGAACGCCCTACCTTTCGCGCTACGCGAAGTCCGACATCAGCCCGTGCTGTGAGGCGAACAGGCCGGCCGTTGCCCGGTTGGTGGCGCCGGTCTTCGTGTAGATGTGCTCGACGTGCGCACCCACCGTCTTCGGCGACAGCTGCAGGCGGTCGGCGATCCGGCGGTTGGTGAGGCCGAGCGTGACCAGTCGCAGGATCTCGACCTCACGGTTGGTGAGCCCGGCCGGCCATGCCGAGCGCCGTCGTACGCGATGGCCGGCGGCCGTCAGCACGGCGTCGACCGCGGGCCCGTCGAGCCGCCCGGCACGTACGTCGTCCCGCAGCAGTCCCGCCGCGTCGTCCGCAGCCAACGCCGCACGATGCGGTCGCTCGGCCGTCAGCGTGGCGTAGCGGTCGGCCGCCGCGAGCACCCGGCCGCTGGTCGGGATCGCGTTCCCGGACAGGCCACGGGGATAGCCGGAGCCGTCCAGCCGCTCGTGATGGAGTACGGCGATCGCGGCCAGGTCGGCCAGCGCCGGACTCGACGCGAGCATCCGCTCGGTCAGGTAGGGGTGCATCCGGACCCGCTCGGTCTCGGTCAAGGTCAGCGGGCCGGCCTTGTCCCACACCGCGTTCGAGACGCCGAGCCGGCCGACGTCGTGCACCAGCCCGGCCCGCCGGATCAAGGTGGCTTCCGCAGCCGACAGCCCGAGCAGCTCGGCCGCCCGACCCGCGAGCGTGGCCACCTCGCCGGAGTGACCGATGAAGTACGGCGACTTGAGATCGGCGAAGTCCCCCATGGCGGCCAGCACCTGGTCGAGCCCGGCGTCGTCGACGACCCGCTCCAGGCCCGGCTCCGCGTCGAGGATGTCGGTCCAGTGGCTGTCCGCGTCGAGGTCGGCCAGCACCTCGGGGGCGTGCGCGCACAGCAGGTCGACCAGGGCGGGGTCGAACTGGGTCCCGCTCCGGTCGCGCGCGCACGCCAGCGCGGCGTCGTACCCCGCCGTCCGCTCGTACGCCGCGATCACGTCCGCCAGGTAGACGATCCGGGAGGCCAACCGGATCTCCTCACCCTTCAGGCCCGCCGCGCCCTTCCCGTTCCACCACTCGTAGGACTCCACCAGGCTGCGGCGCACGTCTTCGCCGAGCCCGAGCCGCTCGGCGAACAGATCGGCGGCCCGCCAGTGGGTGGCGAGCAGCTCCGAGAACCACCGCACGCCCTCCCGCGGGAAGGCCAACCCCGTCCGGAGCCGCCCGAGTGGCGGGTTGCCCGCGCCCAGGTGGGTGACGAAGAAGCGGGCGAACGCCGGCGCAGAGCCGGCGAACATCGCTTCCCGCTTCATCGCGATGTCGTCGCCGAACCACTTCGACTGCTCGTAGGCATCGGTGTGGCAGCCGACCCAAGCGAGCAGGCCGGAGTAGTAGACGACCTCGCGCTCCGCATCGTCGAGGTCGAGCAGGTCGGCCAGCCGCAGCGCGATGATCGTCTGCCGGATGACGTGCTCCATCGGCTGACCAAGGCCGAGGTCCGTGCCCAGCGAGATGGTCGCCACGAGCTCGGCGAGCCGGACCCGGGCGGCAGGCTCCGCCACGCTTCGAGTCTAGGCCCCGGAGCGCTTCAGCCACCCGTCCGGCGACGCCGAGATCAGCAGCTTGTCGCTCACCGAGGTGTCGATCGCGAACTCAGGATGGCCGGCGAGGTAGTCCCGGACGGCGGTCTTCGGGCTGTTGCCCGGCGCCCACGGCCGGTCCGGGAAGGCGGCGGCCGGCAGGTCCTCCACGATCGTGTCGAACACGATGCAATAGCTCCCCGGCGTCACCAGCGGGGCATAGAGCTCCAGCTCGGTCAGGACGTGGTCATGCGTGTGGTTCGAGTCGAGCACGACGAGGACCGTCTCGGAGCCTGCTGCCGTCTCGGCGACCCGGGCCGCCATCTCCGAGGTGATGGACGAGCCCTCGAGCATGGTGATCCGACCGCTCATCGGGTGAGCCTCGATCGCAGCCCGGTTATGAGCCCGGATGTCGATGTCCACGCCGACCACCCGACGCCGCGGCCGCGCGGGGTCGATCACTCCGCCCGAGCGCACCGCGTCCTCGTACTCCAGCATCGCCAACAGCGACGCGCTCAGCACCAGCGAGCCGCCGTGCGCGATCCCGGTCTCGATGATGAGGTCGGGCTTGACGGCCCACACGACCTCCTGGAACGCGACGATGTCGGCCGGGAACTGGATCAAGGGCCTGCCGAGCCAGTCGAAGTTGTACATGTAGCGGTTGTCGAAGGAGCGAGTCACCCACCGCCGGGTCTCGTCCTGCCAGGCCCGGTCCGACGGGTAGGTGCCGATCGACGCGCGTCGCTCGTCCTCGAACGCGGCGATCGGGTCAGGGTTCTCATTCACGGCCGGTCTCCATGGGGGCTGGTCGGGCGATCAGGTGGGGCAGCCGGTCGGTCAACCGGGCCGGGCGGACAGCGGTCTCGCCGGTGACCCGGGAGATGTCGATGCGCGGGAACGCACGGGTCGGGGCGTCCGGAGCGAAGCCGACCGGTCGCCCCGTCACGCGGGTGATCACCTCGGCGATCTCGCCGTGGGTCGTCGGCCGGCCACTCGCGACGTTGTAGAGCCGTTGCTGCCCATGGACCGCGACGTGACCGACCATGCGGCACAGGTCGTCGATCGCGACGTAGTCCTTCGACGACGCCGCCGACTCCCCGATCGTCAGGTCCCTTCCGGCCGCGACATCGGCCAGCAGCATCCCGAGGAACGACTCCCCGTGGGCGCCCGGGCCGAAGACGTTGGCCACCCGCGCGACGCGTGCCGTCGCCGAGGGCAGCGACAGCACGAGCGCCTCGCCGAGCAGCTTGCTGAGGTCGTAGACGTCCGCTCCGGCCGGCAGCCGCAGGTCGTCGTCCTCGGAGGCGACGCCGGCGCCCACGCCGTAGACCCTGGTGCTGGACAGGTAGAGCCACGAGTCGAACCGCGCGTCGCGGAGCCGGTCGACCAGCGCGGTGACGTGGGCGTCGGCAGTGTCGAGCGGCCGGGTGCGGAAGTCGCCGGTCAGCCCGATCGCGTAGACCACGTGGCCCAGGTCCTCCCCCGGCCCGGGGACCTCGTCGCGGGCAGGCGTCGCGACCTCGTGGCCGGCTTCCTGGAAGTACGTCGTGAGCGCCCCGCCGAGGAAGCCGCCGGAGCCGAAGACGGTGAACCTCATCCGCGGTGCCCGCGGACGGTCATCGGGTTGCCGGCGACGACGGCGTACGGCGGCACCTCTCCCCGCACCAGCGTCATCGCGCCGACGACGGCACCGCGCCCGATCCTGGCGCCGTCGAGCACCACACATCCCGCCCCCAGCCAGACGTCGTCGTCGATGACGATGCCGCCCTTGCTCGGCCGGAAGCCCTGCTCCTGGATCAGCCGCTCGGGGTCGGCGTACTCGTGATCCACCGGTGCGAACACGCAGTTGGCCGCGATCGACACCGAGTTGCCGATCGTGATCCCGTTGCCCGAGTAGAGGACGCACCCGGAGTTCAGGTGGCAGTCGCTGCCGATGAGGATCTCGCCGGATCCGCCGGCCGGCTTGAACTTCACGAAGCTGTCGATCACCGTGCGCGGGCCGACCACGAACCGGGTGCCCTGGACGCTCGGCTCGATGTCGGCGAGGGACGAGACCCGGGCGCTCTGGTCGATGGAGTTCGTCATGACAGATCCTCGGGGTCGAGGTCGGCAAGGAGCGGAAGTGCTGCGTCGCGCTCGGAGATGACCTGCGGTGCTTCCGGCCAGGCGATGCCGAGAGCGGGGTCGTCCCACCGCACGCCCCGCGCGCTGGCGGGCAGGTAGCGGGCACCCATCGTATAGAGCAGCAGGGTGTCAGGACGGGTGGTGAGGAACCCGTGCGCGCACCCGGCCGGGACGAAGAAGGACTGCCGGTCCCCCTCCTCGAGCAGGACGGCCGCTGACCTGGCGAACGTCGGAGAACCCCGTCGCAGGTCGACGATGGCGTCGAAGACGCCGCCCCGCAGGCACTGGACCAGCTTGGCCTCCTCGTGCGGCGGCCGCTGGAAGTGCAGGCCGCGCAGGGTCGCGACGGCATCGGTGCGCGAGAGGTTGCTCTGCACGGGGACGAAGTCGATCCCGGCCGCTGCGAACTCGTCCGCACACCAGGTGCGGGCGAAGGACCCGCGCTCGTCCCGACGTTCGTCGTGTCGTACGACGTACGCGCCCTCGACGGCGAGTGGCTCGAACTCCACCTCACACCACCCGGATCTCCGGGATCGCGGTGACGAACCGTGCGCCCCTGGCCCGCAGCGCTCCCAGCTGCGAGACGATCTCGTGACGGAGGTTCCACGGCAGGATCAGGACGTAGTCGGCGGCCAGGTCGTCCAGGGCCTCCGGCGCCACGATCGGGATCCGGGCACCCGGTGTCAGCCTGCCCTGCTTCGCCGGCGACTTGTCCGCGATCATCGCGATGTCGGCCGCCGTCACCCCGGCGTAGTTGAGCAGGGTGTTGCCCTTCGCTGCCGCGCCGTAGCCGACGACCGTCCTGCCTTCTGCCCGCGCGCCGTCCAGGAAGGCGAGCAGCTCGTCCCGCACCCGCTCCACCTCGCGGGCGAAGCCGGCGTAGCCCATCGGCCCGGAAAGACCGGCCGCCTCCTCGAGCTCGCGGACCTGGCCGACCCGCGGAGACTCGGCATGACCGGCATCCGCACGACAGGCGAAGACCCGGAGCGAGCCGCCGTGGGTGGTGACCTGTTCGACGTCGAAGACGCGAAGGCCGCTGCGGGCGAAGACCCGCTCGACCGCCAGCAGCGACAGGTAGGTGAAGTGCTCGTGGTAGATCTGGTCGAACTGCACCTGCCGCAGCGTCTCGAGCAGGTGCGGGAACTCCACCGTGAAGACGCCCTCCGGCTGGAGGATCGTCGCGACACCGGCAGCGAAGTCGTTGATGTCGGGCACGTGCGCCATCACGTTCTTCGCGGCCAGCAGGTCGGCCCGGACGCCTTCGACGACGAGGTCCCGCGCCGCCTGGTGGCCGAAGAACCGGACCAGCGTCGGCAGGCCCTTCCCGATCGCCACTGCAGCCGTGTTCGCCGCCGGCTCGATGCCGAGCACCGGGATGCCGGCGCGGGCGAAGTACTGCAGCAGGTAGCCGTCGTTGGACGCCACCTCGACGACCTGGCTGGCCGGCCCGAGTGCGAAGCGGTCGATCATCGCAGTCGCGTAGGCCTCGCAGTGGCGAAGCCAGCTCTCGGAGTAGCTGGAGAAGTAGGCGTAGTCGTCGGTGAAGATCTCCTCGGGCGGCACGACCGTGTCGACCTGGACCAGAAGGCACTCGTCGCACACCCGGGCGTGCAGCGGGTATGCCTTGTCCGGGACGTCGGCGTCCTCAGGCCGTACGTTGCGGTTGGACAGCGGCTGCTCGCCGAGGTCGACGAGGGTCCGGTAAAGCGGAGCGCCGCAACCGCGGCACGACGGCCCGCTCATCCGGCGTCCTGGTAGCGGTCGAGCTGACCGAGCGACAGCGTCCGCGGGTCGGCGCCGGCGGCGTAGTCGCGGTACCACTCGGCGGTCCACTCCACCGTGGTGGAGGAGGACAGACGGGGGTGCCACCCGAGCGCCTCGGACGCCAGCGCGCTGTCGAGCGCGAGGGCCGGCGCCTCGGGCGGATGCTCACCCGGTGCCGCGATCCAGCCGCGGTCGGCGCCGAGACCGACCGCGACGGCCTCGGCGATGTCGGCAGCCGTCGCCGCGGGCGCGTCGGGAGCGGGACCGAAGTTGAGGGCCAGCGGCAGGCCCTCCTGGCGCGCGACGAGCGCCTCGACGTAGCGCAGGTAGCCAACGAGCGGTTCCAGCACGTGCTGCCACGGCCGGGTCGACTCCGGGTAGCGCAGCTCCGGCGCCAGGCCGATCCGGACCGCGCGCCAGACGTCCGGCACCAACCGGTCCTCCGACCAGTCGCCACCGCCGAGCACGTTGCCGGCGCGGGCAGTCGCGAGCGAGATCCCCCGGGTCGCGTAGAAGCTCTGCCGGTAGCTTGCCGTGGCCAGCTCGACGCAGGCCTTCGACGCGGCGTACGGGTCCGAGCCGCCGAGCCGGTCGTCCTCGCGGAACGGGCGGCCGGGTCCCGGCGCGTAGACCTTGTCGGTGGTCGCGACGAGGACAGCCTCGAGCGCACGGGACCGCAGCGCGGCGTCCAGCACGTTGACCGTGCCCTGGACGTTGGTCGCGAACGTCGCCCGCGGCTCGCGGTAGGACCTGCGCACCAGCGGCTGGGCGGCCAGGTGCAGCACCACCTCGGGCTGAAAGGCATCGACCAACCTGGTCAGGGCGGCGTGGTCGGAGAGGTCGCCGATCGTGGACTGCGCGCCGGCGTACGGCGCCAGCAGGTCGTACAGCGCCGGGCGCTGGTCGGGCGCGTGGGCGTAGCCGGACACCGACGCGCCGAGCTGCTCCAGCCAGAGCGACAGCCAGCTGCCCTTGAAGCCGGTGTGCCCGGTCAGCAGGACCCGCCGGCCCTCCCAGAACTCCGCTGAAGGCAACACGGTTTCGATCAGCCCCACTTCTTCCAGGGCGCCGCCCCGCTCAGCCAGAGCGCCTCGAGCGTCCGCTGCTCGCGGAGGGTGTCCATCGGCTGCCAGAACCCGTCGTGACGGTAGGCGACGAGGTCGCCGGTGCTCGCGAGGTGGTTCAGCGGCTCGCGCTCCCACGTGGTCTGGTCGTCGTCGATCAGGTCGATGACCGACTTCTCCAGCACGAAGAACCCGCCGTTGATCCGGCCGTCCGACCCGTGCGGCTTCTCGCGGAACCCGGTGACCGTGTCGCCCTCCATCTCGAGCGCTCCGAACCGGCCGGGCGGCTCCACCGCGAGCACGGTGCCCCGCTTGCCGTGGCTCCGGTGATAGTCGACCTCGGCCGCGAGATCGGCGTCCGTGAGGCCGTCGCCGTAGGTGAAGCAGAACGGCTCGTCGTCGGGCAGGTAGTCACGCACCCGCCGCAGCCGGCCGCCGGTCATCGTGTCCTCGCCGGTGTCCACCAGGCTGACCGTCCACGGCTCGGCCCGCTGCTCGTGCACCACCATCTCCCCCGTCGCCATCGTGAGCGTCACGTTGGACATGTGGAGCGCGTAGTTCGCGAAGTACTCCTTGATGACGTAGCCCCGATAGCCGCAGCAGATCACGAACTCGTCGATCCCGTGGTGGGAGTAGAGCTTCATGATGTGCCAGATCAGCGGGCGTCCACCGATCATCACCATCGGCTTCGGTCGGACGCTGGTCTCCTCGGAGATCCGGGTGCCGAGGCCTCCGGCCAGGATCACGGCTTTCACACGGTCACCCCGTCCGTCTCCCGTCCTTACGCGTCCGGGCCGGACCCTACTCCACCCGCTCGCTCGGATTTGAGATTGTGTCCCTCGTGCATGTGTTGGGAATCGGCCAGTCGAACCTGGCCAACCACTGCGGGACGCCCGCGGCCTCCGCGGCCGGCATCGTGGTGTTCCGTGGCGAGACCCACCCGATGACCGATCCGATCCGAGGAGGCTCCGGCGTCACGGGCAGCGTCTGGCCCCGGCTGGCCGACCGACTCTCTGCCCTCACGCGGCCCGGCCCCCTGGTCCTCACGCTGGTCGCCGTCGAGCGCACATCCGTTGCGGACTGGGCGCCGGGAGGCGACCGCTTCCCTGCGCTGGACGATCGATACCGGTCAGGAGACTTCGACGGGGTGACACACGTGGTCTACCAACAGGGCGAGAAGGACAACCGACGCCGTACGTCGACCGACGCGTACGCCGCCGACTTCCGCCGTCTGCACGCCACCGTCACCGAGATGACGGGTGAGATCCCGTGGATCATCTGCCGGTCGTCGTACTGGTGTGGCGTCACGTCGGCCTCCGTCATCCAGGCGCAGAACGACATCGTGCAGTCGATCCCGAGGGCGTTCGCGGGACCGGACCTCGACCAGCTCGGTGCGGAGTTCCGACGCGACGACACCCATTTCAACGATGCTGGGCTCGAGCGGTTCGCGGCTGCGCTCGCCGACATCCTCACCACCGTGCCCGGCCGAGACCTGGAGACCGAGAACCGATGACGGACGGACCCACGGGAGAGAAGAGGATGCACGGCGTCCTGGTGGCGTGCATGCCGAAGAGCGGCTCCACCTTCCTGTCGGGTCTCGTCGCCGAGCTCCCCGGGTTCCGGCGCGCGAGCCTGGTCCCGTCCTTCAAGCGGCGCGAGCAGGAGATCGGCGCGGCCGAGATCGTGCAGGCGTTCGAGGGCACCAGGACCCTGCGTCAGGCCTACGACCAGGGCTCCGTGACCGCGGAGCACCGTCCGCGCGGCTTCGTCGCGCAGCACCACGTCAAGCACAACGCCGAGACGCAGCGCCAGATCGACGACCACGGGCTGGTCCCCGTCTGCCTGGTCCGCAACATCTTCGACGTCGTGGTGAGCTTTCGGGACCACGTCGAGCAGCGGGCGCCGTACACCGCGGCGGCGTACATCGACGAGACGATGCGGGGCTGGCCGCCCGAGCGGATGCACGCGTTCCTCGTCGACCTCGCGGTGCCGTGGTACATCCACTTCTACGTCAGCTGGTTCAAGGCGGACCACAAGCTGGTCGTCACCTATGAGGACCTGATCAAGAACCCGCGCAACGAGCTGTGGCGGATCACCAAGTTCGGCGGTCTCGGCTGGAACGACGACGCGTACGTCGCCGCGCTCGAGCGCACCATGGCCCGCGGGAACCGCTTCAACGTCGGGGTTCCGGGCCGGGGAGCCGTCCTCAGTGACGAGCTGCGGGCGCAGGTCCACCGGTACTGCTCCTACTACCCGGACGTCGACTTCGGTCCGATCGGAGTCGACCAGGTGGGCGGCTCGTGAAGGTCGTCATCCCGACCCGGAACCGGCCCACTTCCCTGGAGGGCGTGCTCGCGTGGTTCGCGCGGTTCTATCCCACGGCCGACGTCCTGATCGCCGACGGCAGCGACCAACCGTTCCAGGACCGCAACCGCGAGGTCGTCGCCGAGTCCGCGTTCGCCGTCGAGCTGCGGAGCTACCCGCCCGAGATGTCGCTGTTCGACCGGCTCCTCGACGTGCTTCGCGGCCTCGACAGCGACTTCGTGTTGATGGCCGCGGACGACGACTACCCGATCATGGAGACGCTCGACAAGGCCCAGCGGCAGCTGGTCAAGCACCCGGACGCCGGCTTCGCGGGCGGGCACCTGGTCCACCTGAAGATCGACGACAAAGGCACCACCGCCCGCCTGGACCCGGTGCGCAACCTGATGAACCCCGATCCGGGGCGCCGGATGAGGATGTTCGCGTCGTACCCCTTCACGACGACGTACGGCGTCGCGCGGCGCGAGCTGCTGATCGCCCGCTACGAGTTCCTCCGCACCTGGAGCGTGCCGAAGTTCTTCGACTTCGGGGTCGGGCTCCTCGACCTGACCTACGGGCAGTACATCGGGTTGCCGCAGCTCGGTTTCGTCTGCACCCGCAACGAGACCCACAGCTACTTCCGGTCCGAGGACCCGCTCGTCTACCTGCGGATGGCCGATCAGGTCCTCGAGCTCCACGACCACCTGGTCGGCCGGCTCAGGATGACCAACGGTGCCGACCCGCAGGAGACCGAGGCGCTGGTGAGCAACCTGATCCGGGGCCGGGTCGCCGCCGTGTCGGGCGCGCCGCCGCACCGGCTGCGGGGCTTCACATCGACCTACCCGTACGCTACGGCGGCGATGACAGACGCACGCCGACAGTTCGCCGATCTCTTCCGAGAGGGCACCGAAACCCGCCACCTGTATGCGGAGCGGCTGGCGTTCATCGCCGACCGTCTGCAGCGGACGATGGCGTCGACGGACAACGCTGGAGAAGCCGCGCGGTATGGATCACTCTGAGCCGGCGTCCGGTGCCACGGCGCCGGAGGGTCCGCACACGATGAGGTCGCTGGGATTCATCATCCCGGTGTCGTTCCCTGGACTGCTGAGCGAGGAACCGGGCGCGGCCGGGGAGCCATCGTCGTGAAGATCGTCCTCCCGACCCGCAACCGGCCGACCGCTCTCCAGGGCGCGCTCGGCTACTACGAGCGCTTCTACCCCACGGCGGACCTGCTGATCGCGGACGGCAGCAGCGACCGGTTCAAGCAGGCCAACCAGGACGTCATCGACAAGGCCGGGGTCGACGTCGACTACCAGCCGTACGACGAGGAGATGCCCTTCTTCGAGCGGTTGCTGACGGTGATCACGGCGCTCGACGACGAGCTCCTCGCGATCGGCGCCGACGACGACTTTCCGATGCCCGAGACCCTGGAGAAGGCGGAGCGGCGCCTGCTCGCGACTCCCGACGCGGTCTGCGCGAGCGGGCACCTGATCCACCTCGACGTCCTCAAGGACGGCACCGGCATCGCCCGGCTCGACGACGTCCGCACCATCGCCGCCGACGGGGTCGCCCAGCGGTTCCGGAGGTTCTCGGCGTCGCGGTTCACGACGTACTACGGCGTCGCCCGCCGGAGCCTGCTGGTGGCGCGCTACGAGTTCCTGATGAGCTGGAACGTCCCCGGCTTCTTCGACTACTCGGTCGGTCTCAACGACCTGGCGCACGGCAAGTTCATCGCGATCCCGCAGCTGGGTCACCTCTGCACCCGCAACCGGACCCACAGCTACTTCCGGCCGAACCAGCCGCAGGTCTACCTGCGTGAGGCAGCCCGGCTCCTCGACTTCCGCCAGCGGCTCCTCGACCGGCTCGCCGCACCCGACGGGTGCGAGCCCGACGAGGCGCACCGGATCGTCAGCACCATCCTGGACCGGATGGTCGCCTCCGCCGCCGCCGCGCCGCCGCAGCGCCTGGCCGGCTTCACCCAGGCCTATCCCTACAACACCGACCTCGCTGCGCAGGCCCGGCAGCAGTTCGCCGACCTGTTCCACGAGGGCACCGAGGAGCGCAAGCGGTACGCCGACCGGCTCGCGTTCATCGGCGAGTGCGTCCAGCGCAGCATCGCCTCGGCCGACAACGACGGAGAGGGGTTCTGGCGTGAGTCCATCTGAACCGCCGCCCGACGATGCAGCAGCCGCGGGCCGTCGCTACAACGTGGTGGAGGACATCGGCCTCCGGATCCGATTCACCTTCCCCGACCTGCTCGCCATCGACGACCACCCCGGCGGCACCGACGACCTGCCGAACGACGACCGTCACGGCGCCGACCGCTGAGCTCATTGCCCTCTGCGCCGGCCGCCGACCGCCGGATCCACCTGCTGCATTCCGCCCACCGTGCCGTAGGCGTGGCTCGGCGAGTCCTCGTCGCGTGGCAGGGTCGTCCGTCAGTCGTGGCGCTACGCGTGCGCCACCAACCGGAAGGGTCGCAGGGCTCTTGATGACACGGGTGTGGCACCAACGGCCCAGACACCCGATCCGGTCGTAGCGCACGTGTAGCAACAATCGACGGCCCGGGCAGCGCGTCCTTGCGCCGCAC
Source organism: uncultured Actinomycetota bacterium (assembly GCA_963766035.1). Lineage (GTDB taxonomy): Bacteria > Actinomycetota > Actinomycetes > Propionibacteriales > Nocardioidaceae > Nocardioides. Next base: position 374,397 of record CAVXYP010000010.1, read on the forward strand.
CGATCCAACCGATCGGTACTCAGGAACGCTCAGGGTGGGGGCGACGCCATGAGGAACGCCGGACGTCGATCTCGAACGCAGGGCGGACGTCGACTGTGTCGTAGATGATGTGGAGTTCCTTGATTTTCCCGTCCGGAGCCAGAGTGGCTACGTCGACGACATCGAACGGGGCTGCGGTGCCGGAGGGTAGGCGCCAGTCGAAGTGAAACCAGAAGCTCACGGTCGTCTGACCGGCCCGGTCTTCGCCGCGCATCACCGCCTTCAAGGTCAGGTTCGCCTGGCTCGTGTCGGCGAACAGCGCGGGATAGAACTCACTGGCGGTCGGGGTCCGTAGAGCGGGGAATGGACGATGCCGTCGTCAGTGAACAGGCTGACTGCGAGGTCGGTGTCTGCGGCGCTGAGAGCGCGCAGATACGCAGCAACGAGATCATCCGCAGCGGTGGTCACCGTTCAACGCTATCTCCGGCATGCCGGCGACGTCCGCGACGTGCGCTTGGTTGAGCGCTTTCGTCACAACTGCGTCTTAACGCCGCGTGTCGCCGCTGTGCTGAAGTCTCCGGCAGCGGCGGCACCCGGGTCTTAAGGATGGTCAAGGCACAGAGGTTGTCAGCGGGCCGCTGCGGATGCCCCGAGTGGACAGCGCGTCGAGTGCCTGACGCTGTTGGGCGACTGAGCGGCGGTGGCTCACCATGAACCGGACCCCGCCGGCCAGCGTGCGTGGCCTCGGATACCAACGGTCGTAGTCGAGTTGGCACCGGAGGAACACCGACTGGGGGAGGGCATCGAAGAGAACCCCGACGTTGTGCATCGTGAGCGTCAGCGCCGCGATGCCCCAAGCCGGCTTGGCCTTCTCCCGCAGCTCGATGAGGTCGACCTCGTAGAGCCCTGCGAGCGGGAGCAGGTCACGCATCAGGGCATGGGTCATGAAATAGCCGGCGTACGACGTGAGGTGGGTGGTCGCCGAACGCTCGGTGATCGTGAGGACCCGTCCGCTCTGTGATGCAAATGGTTCGTACGGCCGATCATGTCGGGCAAGGTAGCCGGTGCAGTTGACCAGCCACGACCCGTCATCGATGGGCCTGCGCACGCCCGAGCGCAGTTGGAGAACGGCGCCCTCAGGCGTGTCGTGCACGTCCTCGAAGTAGTCGAGCACGAACTCGGCGACGCCACCGTGGATAGTCGCCGCCTCGTCGCGCCCCATGATCCCGAGCATGAAGTCTCTCGGTTTGTCGACTGGGGAATGGCCGTCCTGGGCGAGGAACCACGCGAGGGCTTCGGCCTCGTTGGTGCCGTCGAATTGCGAGGTGAACCGGGTGGATTGCTGGATGGCGCGTGAGCCGCCGATCCAACGACGTACCCCGGTCGGGAAAATCTCGTCGCGAACGGTGAAGGACGTGCCCCCGCCCACGAGCATGCGCACCTCCCGCGCGGGCTGCCCGGAAACGATGGCGAGCGCAGTGTCCATGCCGGTCTTCCCGCCACCGATGATCCACACGGGTGCCAAATCCTGGGAGATCGGTCCGGTGCGCACGTCCTGCTCGTTCGGCGAGACCGACCGCACCCGATCGCTCGAGACGCGCAGGGGTGGATTGATAGGGACGTCGTAACCGAACGCTTTGACCAGGCGGTCCGCGGTGACAGCGCTGGTGATGCCCTTGGCGTCGCTCATTGTAACTTCGACAAGGCCGTCGCCCTCGGTGTGGCAGACGTACTGGGTCTCGAAGCGCGTGTCGAGACGCGCGCGTCCGGCGACGACGTCGAGGCAGCGCTGGAAGTGGTCGAGCACCTCGCTCTTGGACGCCAGGTGCTCGCGGCGATGGCCCCCTGCCCAGCGAATGTCAGCGGCGGTGAAGAACGCATGAGGTTGGTGGAGGCGGACGTAGTCATAGGTGTCGTTCCACATGCCGCCCGGACGGGGCCGACGATCCACGAGCAAGAGACGACCTTGGCGCCCGACGTACTGGCTCGCAACTGCCAGGGCGTTGAGCCCGGCGATGCCCGCGCCCAGAACTACGACGTCGTAGTGTTCGAAGGGCTCGCTCATGAGGTCTCCTCAGTCGCCGGACAGCTACAACGTAGCGAGGCCGACCCTGGGCTTCCATGGCCCAATCTAGCCAGGCGGCAGGAGGTCGCACAGGCACAGCTTTGTTCCCGTCCGGCGAATCGCGTGGGCCTGAACCGGATGGTCCAGCTCCTGATCGAAGCTCGCGACAGGATCGCGTCGAGCCGCCTGGTTGGGACGACACTGCTGAGCTGGGTGTTGAGAGTGCTCGAGGTGCGTCTTTGCGCCGCGAGTAGACCCCCGATGGCTTTGGAGGTCTCCACCAGCACCGTTTGTAGGTCAGTGCTGACACCACCCGGACCAGGAGGGCACCCTAGTGTGGGTGGGAGTTGACACCACCCTGGCGGGCGCGCAAGCGGAGGGAGTCCGAGCAGATTGAGCGGAGGTGGGCGCATGTCGGCGACGAAGCTCCTGGTACTCGGTAGCGTGCACCTCTCCGGCGGCGCGCATGGCTACCAGGTGCGGTCCGAGCTGCAGAGCTGGCGTGCGGAGATGTGGGCCAAGATCAAGCCCGGCTCGATTTATCACGCGCTGAAGAAGGCGGCGGCTGATGGCCTCCTCACCGAACACGCCGAGCCGGGCAACTCCGGGCCGGAGCGCGTTCTGTACCGCGTGACGGCTCGGGGACGTGACGAGATAGTCGAACTGGTCCGCGACGGTCTGCGGCGCACCCATGACCCCACCATGCTCAACGCGTCGATCGCCATGTTGCCCATGCTGACCAGGACAGATGCCATCGCGCACGTCAACGAGCGGGTCGCGCGCCTGGAAGCGGAGCTCGTAGAGCAGGCCAAGTGGCGGGAGCACCCGAACCCCGACATTCCCGAACACGTCCGCGATCAGGCCGAACTGTGGGCGGGACATGCACGCACCGAACTGGAGTGGGCGAAGAGCCTGAGCAAACGACTGGCTGAGGGCGCCTACACCATGGCCGATGATCCGGGTTCGTGGCGAACGGTCCCCTAATCAACCTTGACTAGACGCTCCTCCTCGTTTACTTTGACCGAGTAACCAAACTTGACTAGCCGCCCAGGCCCGGACGCGGCAAGGAGAGCCGAATGAGCACCATCGTCAAGAACAGCTCGGAAACCGTTGCGCACACGCCCGGGCGGGGGAGCAGCATCGGGGTCTGGGTTCTGCAAGGCGTGCTAGCGGCGATCATCGCCGGCGGCGGAATCTCGAAGCTCGCCGGCGACCCGGTCATGGTGGACATGTTCGCCGACATCGGGGCTGGCCAGTGGCTCCGGTACCTGGTCGGAGCGCTGGAGGTCGCGGGAGGGGTTGGACTTCTGAGTTCGTGCTCGAGCAGAGCCCTTGGCTGCCGCTCGCCCTTCTCGTCGTGGCGGCCGTGATCGCACGGGTGCGGTGGTCGCGCACCGAGGCCGTCGTCGGCACGCTGCTCAGGCGCTGAGACAAACCTCTCGAACGGAGATGTGAGATGAACGAGATGGCCTTTCGCGTGACATCAAACGATGGCACCACCATCGCCTACGACCGGAAGGGAAGCGGCCCGGCTGTCGTCCTGGTAGGCGGCGCACAGGACGACGGAGCCGAGAACGCTCCCTTGATACCTGCTCTCGCCGAGCACTTCACGGTTTACAACTATGCCCGTCGGGGACGCGGCGCGAGCGGCTTCACCGAGCCCTACGCCGTGGAAAGGGAGATCGAGGACCTGGATGCGTTGATCGCGGAGGCGGGCGGCTCGGCACACCTGTTCGGGGCGTCCTCTGGTGGCGCTCTGGCGCTGGAAGCCGCCGCGGCCGGGTCAGCCATCGACACGATCGCCGTGTGGGAGGTGCCCTACGCGGTCGGGGACGACATACGCCCGCGATTCGAGGAGTACGTCGCGGACACCCGACGCGCCTTCGACGCCGGGCGAGACGAGGAGGTTCTCGAACTGTTCATGCGCATGACCGGCGCCTCCGACGACAACATCGCGGCCAGGAAAGCGGCAGGCAAGCAGACGGCGCATTGGGCGGATTCGGTCGCCCTCGCGCCCACGCTGGTCCACGACAGCCTCTTCCTCAACCACTACCAGTTGCCGGCCGATCGACTGGCAACGGTCACCCAACCGGTCCTGGTCACCACCGGAGGACCGATCACGGTCCCCTACATGGCAGGCCTGCCCTCGGACTTCTTCGACCGCGCAGCCGACGAGCTTGCAGACCTCCTACCCCACGCTCAGCGGGAGACCCTCGAGGGGCCGGATCACGTCGTCGACCCACAGATCGTCGGCCCGCTGTTGCTACGGTTCTTCAGCAGCGAACACTGAGGGGCCCGCGAGGTGTTACGGGAAGACCGATTAGGCACCGCGCAAGCAGATCTTCGTCGCGCCAGGGACACGGGGCGGACAGGTAGTGTCGAGGTTGATGTCGTCGGCGGCATCACAGGCCTGATCCAGGGCGTGCTCGTCACCAACGTCTTCGTCACCACGCAAGGCCGGGCCGTGGTACTGACCTGGGCTTCAGTGGGACTCGCAGCCCGCCGATGACCAGGTCGACGAAATCACGGCAGTCAAGCGACAGCCAACGTCAGGCGAAACGCCTGGCGCTCGAATTGCGGTCTGGCTCATCGAGGTCGACGAAGTGACCTAGGCAGTCATGGCGGACCGCATGATCGTGGGTCTCTCCCGCCTCAGACTCAGCCCTGAGGCGTCGGTTTGGCTCGAGCACCGCCCACTGCGTGCCGTCCTCGATCGAGTGGTCGATGTAGATGAAGCCCAGCCGCACGTTGACGTACTTCCATCACGGTCCAGCCTTGGTCGGGGTGCGGCATTCCGCCGCGAGAAGGGCTCGCACCGAGCGAGCGAGCGATCGATCGATCGCTCGCTGTCGCACCATTGGTCCGCCACGTTGCGTTTGTCCAGGCATCGTTTGCCGGGGTGGTTTAGCGTTCTAGATCGGACTGTGGGCCTCGCAAGCCGAGCACTCCGCGAACGGTTCGAACGGGTAGGTCCCGTCTCGTTGTTGCGGCGGAATCATCAGGCTGTGGCTTGTGGATCGGGTACAGGACTCGCAGTACCGGATCTGATCAACAGCTTTCATGGAGTAAGTCTCTCCCGGATTTGGTCAGGTTCTCGGAGTTTCTACGCCTGATCGGACCGACACGGCGAACTCACCTCCGCGATCCTTATGCGGCATCACCAGCCCGCGATGGCGGGGATTTGCCATGTGCCAGTCATCGTCCACCGGACGTGGTGGGACTCGGCGGGTGGAGTAGGCGTAGGGAAGTCTGCATCGCACGATCGACTCGGTCCCGGTCACCGGTGACGAGGAGGTCGATTTGCAGGCCTCGGACCTGTGCGAGGACCAGGGTGGCGACCGGTTCGGCCTCGTGGCGCGTCCAACCTTCGCCCACGAGGCGCTCGGCGATGAGCTCGATCCAGTCGAGGACGAGGGATTCGGAGAGTTGTGGGTCGCCCTGGCCGCGGCGAGGATGCCGGCCGATCAGCTCGAAGAGGAGGAGGAACTGACGCTGTTCCTTCGGATCGCAGAGTAGTTGCCACAGTCTGGTGATGAGTTGTGCGGTCGAGTTGGCTGACGCGAGTTCGGGGTCAGTGCTCATCCGCGCGGCGAGGTCGGTGCGGATGTTAACGAGTACCGCGGTGAGCAGCTCCTCTTTGGAGGAGAAGTGGCGGAGCAGGGTTGCGTGCGAGACCCCGACTCCCTCAGCGACGGCTCGTAGCGACAGGTTCGCGATGCCCTGCTCTAGGAGGAGTTCGGTGACGCTGCTGAGGAGCTCGGGGCGCCGGTGCTGGTACCGCAGGCTGCGGCCGTCCGGCTGACTATCTGTTCTCATCGGGATCCCTCCGCCTCGGTGTTCGCGAGGGCTGGTCAATGCCTCGGAGTAGGCGTACCGTATGGTACGTCAACCATTTGGTACGCCTAGTCTGCCACAGCCCAGCATCCGGCCACGTCAGCGCGTACACACCGTTCCCGAGGAGACTGCCAGATGTCGCGAAAGAACCGCGCTAACACGATCCCCTTCCTGGCGCGTTACCTCGCCAGCAAGGTCCGCCCGGGCGGCAGGCCGGCGTCACTGATGGACATCGGGCTCTTCACCGGCGCCCCCCAGCACGACAACTTCGCCCGCGTCCGCGACCTCGCCCCCACCCGGAAGATGGCTGCAGCCGCCGGACCCTTCACCTGGCCGACCGGTCCGACGATCGAACTGCCGACGACGTACGGTTTCCAAGGGCAGGAGCGGTCCACCGAGAAGTTCCTTTTGGACACCGACACCGCGGCACTGCTGGTCCTCGTCGACGGCACGATCCGCTCTGAGCGCTACCTGCTCTCTGGCGGCCCCAATGTGAACTGGCTGTCGATGTCGGTGGCAAAGAGCTTCGTGTCCTGCCTGGTCGGGATCGCCGTTGACGAACGCAAGATCCGGAGCATCGACGACCCGATCAGCGACTACGTTCCCGTCGAGCCCGGGTCGGCCTACGACGGGGTCCCGATCAGGACCGTGCTGCAGATGTCCTCGGGCGCCCGGTGGAACGAGGACTACAACGATCATGAGTCCGATGTCCACCAGATCTCCCGGGCAATGCTGGGCCTGGGGGGCGGTCTCGACGGGTTCGTCGCGCGGATGGTGAGGGAGAGCGAACCGGAGACCGTGTGCCGCTACAACTCCGGGGAGACCCAGGTGCTCGGTGCCCTGATCGCGCGCGCCACCGGCCAGAACATCTCCGACTACATGCACGAGAAGCTCGTGGAGCCGCTGGGCTTCGAGTCGCCCGGCTTCTGGATCACCGACATGCGCGGCGTCGAGATGTCGTACGCCGGCCTGAACCTCACCGCACGGGACTTCGCCAAGCTGGGAGAGCTCTACCGCAACCACGGCGTCTGGCAGGGCCAGCGCATCGTCTCCGAAGACTGGGTGCGGGCCTCGACCACCATCGACTCCCCGATCCGCGAGCCCGGGCGCCCAATCGTCGGCGACCACGAGATCGACCTGGGTTACGGCTACCAGTGGTGGATCCCGGCCGGCGACCGGGGCGACTACAGCGCCATCGGCATCCTCAACCAGCTCGTCTACGTCGACCCCACCAGCCGCACCACCATCGTCAAGCTCTCCGCGAACCGGCTGTACGGCACCTCAACCGAGGAAGCGACCAACCGAGACGTCGAGAACGTCGAATTCCTGCGCGCCATCGCCCAGCACGCCAACAGCCTGGCCAGCGCCCAGGAGCGGTGACCACGATCGGCGGCCGAGTTCCAGACCGGCTCTGCAGGTCCAAGCGTCCGCATCTGCGGTGATCCGAATGCGTCTTATCGCCGCAATCGCGCCTGCGAGAACCCGCTGTGCCGATGGACCAGGGCGTCACAACATCTTTCAGTGGCCCCAAGTGTTGAGGTCGTAGGGAATCCCGTGTGCCTTGAGCCACGTGGTCTCTCCCGTGCGACAGATTGTGTCTGCGTTCGCCACGATCAGGTCGAGCACGTCGTCGTCAACCTCGCCATCCAGCGCTTGACGGAGCTCGGAAAAGTCATCTGGAAGGATCCGGACGAAGTACTCGTACTCCTCGAAGGCTGGGTGTCCGCCGAGGTCCTGGGCATCGATTGCCAGCCGGCCTTCGTCGTCGTACTTGACCCACACAGTGACTGTCCCCCGCCGGTAGATCTCCTGCATTGCGTCGCCGCCTTTCTGTCCGAACGTAGACGCTGGGTTCGACACAACGTGGTCTCCTCACGGCGCCGAGCGGTTTCCCGGCACGAGGCTGCACAGTTGCAATGAGGCGGCGGTCGCCGAAGCGGCGCGCCAACTGCCGCGAGCGCAGGAGGGTGAGGATCCCCGCAGTCCGTCAGTCGGCGATCAACGCACCGAGCACTCGGTCCGGCGCTTCGAGCGGAGGCCAGTGGCCGACGTCCTCGAGCGCGACGAAAGGCGCGGTCGGGAGCCGTTCGCGAATTCGTTCGGCCATGTGGGCGCCCGATACGGGGTCGAGCATCCCCCAGATGAAGCGCAGCGGGACGTCCGTGCTCTCCAGGGCGCTTATCCACCGCTCGGCGTGCGTCTGGCGGTCGGTGATGTAGCGGATGAGCAGGTGGGCGTTGCGCTGACCGGAGTCGCGTGCCATCGACTGCCAGATCTCGCGGCTGTCGCTGGTGGCATCGAAGTCGGGCGCGAAGGTCGGTGCCAGCGAGCCGGTCAGCAGGGCCTCGTCCACGATCTCGCTGATCGCGGGTCCTTGTTCAGGATCCAGCAGCGCCGTCTGGACAGGCTCCGGACGGTGCAGGTCGGGGTACAAGCCGCCGTTGAGGAGGTCGACCCGCTCAATGGCGACAGCAAGGTCACCGGAAGCGCTGCGGGCCAACAACTCTTGGGCCACGGAGACCGCGTAGTCGTGGGCGACCAGACGAGTCCTGGTGATCTCCTCGCGGGCCCACGCCGCCTCGATGAGATCCGCTTGCTCGTTGAGCGAGTAGGCGTGATCGCGCGGCTTGTCCGACGCCCCGTAGCCCAGGAAGTCAGGCATCAGCAAGGCATTGTCCTCCGCCAGCGCCGGCGCGATCTTCGCCCAGTCGTGCGAGCTGCTCGGAAAGCCATGTAACAGCGTCATCGATGGTGCTGACCGATCTCCCAGACGCTGGAGGAACACCTGGTGCGTACCGCTCGCCAGCTCGACCGCGACGCGTTCACCGCTCGCCCACCACTGCTCGATCATGGTTGCGATCATTTCGCACACCCGGATCCACCGCTAGGCAGTGATCGAGCAGCGGTGGGCGCGACGCGAACCGGCCGGTTTGGTCAGGGAACGAGCGAGCGGGTGATGTCCGCCGCACCGGCGTCGCGAGCTTGAGCATGGCCCGTTCCTGCCCACAGCTGCGCGACTTCGACGTCGCCCGCGGCGACTGCGGCTTTCCGGAGGGGCGACGTGAGGTGGTGGAGATGGGGGTAGCCCGCTGGCGCGTCGAGGTGATCGGCCATGAACCGGTTGGCAAGGCCTCGTGCCCACCGGCCCGTGTACGCCCGGGTGGTGGCTGTCTCCGTGAGCATCGGGTTCACCAGCGCGGCCCGGTGTGTCGGGTTCGTGCCCGCTTCTTGTGCAAGGAGGTATGCGGTGCCGATCTGTGCCGCGACTGCGCCCTCGTCGATCACGGACTTCACCCCATCCCTGTCAGAGATGCCGCCGCCGGCTACGACTGGTAGGTCGACCACCGCAATCACCGCGGACACCAGATCGCGGAGGGGTGTCGTCTCCGGGTCCGCCTCCAGGTCCCAGGTGCCCCGGTGGCCACCGGCGTCATGACCCTGGACACACAACGAGGCAGCACCGTGAGCGGCGGCCACCTGAGCCTCCGCGACCGACGTAACGGTGACCGTGGACAACACGCCTCGGTCGGCCAGCTGGCGGAGAACCGCGGCGCTCGGGCACCCGAAGGTGAACGAGACGACTTCGGGTCCGAGATCGAGCATCAGGTCGATCTTCGCCCGCCAGTAGTCGTCCTCCCATCGCGCCTCGCCGAGCTCGGCGCCGAGACGCTCAGCCTCACTCTGGAGCGAACGTCGGTAGGCGTCGAGCAAGGTCGCCTCCGGCTGATACGGCCTGAGGACGAATAGGTTGACACCGATTGGCGCCGTTGTGGCCGCACGCACGGCGTCTACCTCGGCAGCGACGACATCTGGGGTCTTGTAACCGGCTGCCAGGAATCCGAGACCACCGGCCTCGGACACCGCCGCAGCCAGCGCGGGCGTGGTCGGACCACCCGCCATGGGCGCGCCGATGATGGGCACGTCCAGGTCGCGCACATCGAACACGCCTGCCACGCTACCGACTGCAACGGATGCCATTCTTCCGGAACTGTCGAGATCCGCTCGCTGCAGCGGAGTGCGTCATTTCGCCGCCAAGACCGCGCTTCGAACTCCGCGTGACGATCGATGGCCGGCACGACGAAACGCAAGGCCTGCGGCTACGTGACGCAGTGCAACCGGACCGAGTGCGGCTTCCTCACTGTCGCCGATTGACGATTCCGTACGGCCACGCTGCGCGTGAGGATCCGCATGCGGCACCGGCCACGCAAGCTGCGTCATACGCCGCGAGTCGGATGCCGTCGTCGGCATCTCTTGCGGAGGCCCATCGCATCAAGCATACTGAATGAACATTCATTCGGAGGTGTTAATGAGCTGGACCGGAAACGACATCCCCTCACAGCGCGGCCGCACGGCCGTCGTTACTGGTGCGAACGGCGGGCTCGGGTTGGTAACCGCCCGCGAATTGGCCGCGAAGGGCGCGCACGTCGTACTCGCTGCACGCAATCCCGCAAAGACCGCGGCCGCCGTGGAAGCGATCCATGCCGCCGCGCCGGACGCTTCTTTGGAAGTCGTCGCCTTGGACCTGTCCTCCCAAGCCTCCGTCAAAGATTGCGCCCGCCAGATCCTGGCCGGGCACGACCGGCTCGACCTGCTGATCAACAACGCCGGCGTGATGGGAATCCCCGAGGCAAGGACGGTCGACGGCTACGAGATGCAGTTGGGAGTCGACCACCTCGGGCACTGGACCCTCACCGCACTCCTGCTCCCTGCCCTGCTCCACACGCCGGGATCCCGCGTCGTGACCGTAACGAGCACCGCGCACCATATCGGCCGGGCCGTGAACCCCAAGAACCCCCATCTCGAGGGCAACTACGGACCTTGGCGTGCCTATGGCCAGGCCAAGCTGGCGAACTTCCATTTCGGACTCGGTCTGCAGCGCGAACTCTCGAGGGTCGGGGCGCAGACCGCAAGCCTGATCGCCCACCCCGGTTTGTCCAACACCGACTTGCAGACCGTCAGCGTCGAGGAATCCGGAGGCGGCGCCTCCCAGCGGTTCTTCCAAGCTCTTGCGCAGCGAACGGGGATGTCTGCCGACAAGGGAGCTCTCCCGCAGCTGCGTGCCGCGACCGACCCGTCAGCCAAAGGCGGCGAGTTCTACGGACCGCTCCTGGTCAACACCGGGCGCCCGGTGCGCAAGCCGATCTTCCGGAGACTTGGGATGAAGCGAGCCGTGTCCACCCTCTGGGAAGTGTCCGAGGTCGAAACCGGGGTCGCGCCAGATCTCACTACCGTCGGGACGTGACAACGACGCCCACCGACAGAGCGGCTGCCGTCCGTAAGGCGATGCGCAACATGGTCGCCGAGCACGGATTCCACGGAGCATCGATGAGCGCCGTTGCACGAGAGGCCGGCGTCGCCACCGGAACCGCCTATACCCACTACGCCTCGAAAGACGCGCTGGTCCTTGCGGCGTACTGCGAGACGAAGGCCGAGGTAGGCAAGGCAGCGGCTGCTGAGGTCGACGCGACCCTCCCGCCGGATCAGAGGTTCCGGGCGTTGTGGTTGGCCTACCACCACTTCCTGCGAACCAACCCCGCGCATGCTCGGTTCCTCCTGCAGGTCGAACACTCGCCGTACCGCGGCTCCGCCCATGAGGCAGCCATGGCCGACCAGAACGACCCGCTGGAGGCACAGGTGGCGACACCTGACCTCGTTGCACTGCTCCTCCCGCTCCCTGACGACGTTCTCTACGACCTCGCCCTGGGTCCCGCAATCCGTCTCGCTGCAGCAGGGCAGACCATGACCCCGGATCAACTCGAGAAGATCGCAACCGCCTGCTGGCGCGCGGTAACTGTTCCTGCTTGAGCCGGATAATCAGCGTCAATCCGGCTCCCCTTTGTTGTCAACCGGTGGTCTGCGGGGTCCTAGGTTCGGGTGGTCTTCCGTGCCGGTGCCGACGGTTGTAGCGTCGGAATCGCGGGTCCGGGAAGTGGCTGATCCGAAGTGTCGATGTGCGGGGGCAGGTCGACCGCGCTGGATTCTTGAGACGCCCCGCAGTGCCCTCCCGGACCCGTGCCAACGACCTCGGCCGCGTTGTTGAGTTGTGCTCGTTCGGCGTCGGTGAGGAGCTGGCGGTAGAGAGCGTCGGAGATCCGTCGCTTCAGGCAGCGCAACGCTTCGAGCTTGGTCTTGCCGGCGGTCAGTTTGCGTCGGTAGTAGGCGCGGCCGGGGGTGTCGTTGCGGATCTGGGTGACCGCGGCGATGTGGATCATGTGGTTCATCCGCCTGTTCCCGGCCCGGGAGAGCCGGTGCCGGTTCTGCTCACCGGAAGAGGCATCCAGGGGTGCGGTGCCGGTCCAGGACGCGAACCGGTTGCGGTCGGCGAACCGGGCGATGTCGCCGACGTCGGCCAGCGTCCGAGCAGCCACGACTGGTCCGACGCCGGGGAGGTCCATCAGCCGGGACTTCCGCGCGTTGACCAGGACCTTGAGTTCGGCGGTGGCCTTCTTCATCTTGGCCTCGACCGCGACCAGGTCGGCGAGCTCCTCGGCAGCGATCCGGCGGCGGGTCTTCCCAGCGATGTCACGCGGACGCATAGTGGCGAGAATCGCCTTAGCCTGCAGGGCGGTGAGGTCCTTCTTCGCCGTGCCGGGAACCAGCTCGGACAGCAGCCGTTGGAGCCGGTTGACGGTCTGGACCCGGAGCCGGGTGAGCTCCTCGCGACGGTCGCACAGCATCCGCAGCGCTTCGAGCTCACCATCGGCGCGCAGCACCCGCAGCGTCTTGGTCCGGACCGCGACGATTGCGATCGAGTGAGCGTCGCGGGCATCGGTCTTGCGGTTGTGGCCGGTGTCGAAGAGCCGAACCCGGGCAGCGAGCTTGGCCGGCACGTCCACCACATGTTCACCGGCCTCGAGCAGCCGCTGGGCCAAGGGTCGGCCGGCGCCGTTGCTGCCCTCGACCGCCCAGACCCGATCGGGCCAGTTCTTCGCATAGGCCCGCATCGCGGTGTAGCCGGCCTGGTCGGTGCGGAACCGGCCAGACCCGAGCAGCTTCTCGTGTCGGTCGACGACCTCGATCGTGGCCGAGAGCTTGTGGGGATCGACCCCGATGATCACTTTCGCCATAGCGCTTCTCCTGCTTCACCTCGAACCGGTAGGGACGGCGAGGTGGGCATTGCTACTACGAGCTGGGCAGTCCCCTTTCGAGCCACGCCTCGTCACGGTGCCCGACGGATTGCAGACCGGAAGAGAGCCACACCCGCTCGGGGTGGGCAGCCGCATGGAGAGCCCTCCGCCGGACACCTGGACCGAGTCTGGCCAGACACCGATCCTGCGGGGAAGTCTCTAGTAGCCGCCTGTCGGCGCTCTTCGCGACGTCCATTTATGCGGGGTACCGGACACGAAGAGCGCTGACTGATTCGCCCGACTGGGTCATGCGGCCGTCGGTGAAACCCCCGGGGCGACATGGACGTCCCATCCACATGCGCGTAGCTGAGGTGCTTGCAGGCGCGATCGCCATGTCGCTCCTCGGCGCGTGCGGCCAGGCCGACCTTGAGGCCGCGCGCGTTCGATCGGGGATCACTGGGCGAGTGCTGCTCGGGCCCCAGTGCCCGGTCGAGACCGCGACCGGTCCCTGTGACGACGAACCGGCGTCGGAGGTGGAGGTCACCGTCGCCGAGCAGCTACCCGGCGAGGCGTACGCAAACGGTCGAGTGGTCGCGCGGACGACGACCGATGCAGACGGCGTCTACAGCGTCACCGTGCCACCAGGGAACTACATCGTCACCGCCGACGCCGGCATGTCCTGCGAGCTCATGGACGCGCGGGTCGAGGCAGGCGAATACTCGACAGTGGAGATCCCATGCGACACGGGAATCCGCTGACCGCCCACCGACCTCCTCCCGGCTGTCACGTGCAGTGGCGCTCCCGGACGGCCACCGTTGGTGCGCCATATCGCCGCCTATCGGCTGCGAGATTTCGAACGAAGTACGGCCGACGAAACGCCCCGCTGACCGGCGTTGCAATCAGTGGGTGATCGTCGTCTGCTGGTAGAGGGCGAGGCGTGGCTCGCCATCGATCACTCGATAGACGCTCGACATAAGGGCGACGAACGGGTCCGTCTGTCCGTCACGTGACGCCTTGGCCTTGTACACCACCGCCGCAGCATCTCCGCCCATCTCCACCAGTCGTTCTTCGGCAAGGTCAAATGACGCCCATGGTGGCGAATCGTTGAGCGACCTCCCGATGGTGTCGCGGTCCAGGACCATGCCGTTGACGAGGACCATCACCGCATCAGGCGTCATCAGCTGACCGTAGAAGTCGCCGCCCGTCGACCGGCTGAGCGAGTCCCACCCCTTGCGCTCAAGCTCCATGAGTTGCGCCAGACCCAGTGTCTCCATTGCTGCACGCTACGACTCCGGACCTCCGCTCGTGCCCACGTTGCGTCACTCTGGCTCCTGTCGGGTGACTGCCGGCGGCTCCGTCGTAAGGACGACGCCGTTCCCAGCCGCGTCGGCATTGCAGGCCGCGAGGACATCCGGGGCTACCATTCGCGCTCCGCCCCGAGAGGACCTTCGCATGGCCACCGACTACGACGCATCCCGCAAGACCGAAGACGAACAGAAGGAAGAGAGCCTCGAGGCTCGCCGCCTCACCTTGGGCGAGCAGGACAAGACCTCGGGGAAGGTGGATGAGGACGAGACCGAGCTGGCCGAGTCGTATGAGCTTCCCGGGGCGGATCTCTCCCACGAAACCCTATCCATCGAGGTCACACCAAAGCAGTCTGACGAGTTCATGTGCACAGCCTGCTTTCTCGTTCAGCACAAATCTCGCCGGTCCTCACCGGTCGCCGACCTCTGTGCCGACTGCGCCTGACGGTCGACGGCGGATCCGGAGCGCAAGGAGCGACTTCGTTGCCGCTCCGCGTTCCCGGCGGCCGTGGGATCGTGGAGGCGATGAGACGACATCGGAGCGTCACAACCGGCGCGGTGCGTTGGCCGCAGAGCGAGCGGCTGCGCCGGCGTCAGCGGTGGTACTTCACCCTGATGGGCGTTTGCCTGGTGCTGATTGTGCTGGCCTGGAACCTGGTCCGATTGTGGTCGACGACGGCAGCCGTGGTCATGTCGGTCGTCGCTGCTGTTCTCCCACCGATCGCTGTCGTCATCGCCAACTGGGGCGAGGACCACTGACGACGAGCTCAGGCCGGCGAGCGCAATCGGAGCCCCGCGCGCATCAGAGCCCGCTCGACCCGCTCACGCTCCAGGTTGCGCTGGGCACCGTGCGGGATGGCGCGGATCTGCTCCTCCAGGCCCAGTGCGTTGCACGCGGTGACGAGCACCTCGTCGTATGCGTCGAGCCAGCCACGCATCCGCGCAACGGGCATGCCTGGCGGTGCGTGCGCGATCTGGGCGCGGATCCGGCGGATGTCTGCCGCGATCCGCTCGATGGGTGGGCCAGCCGGCTGCGGCGGCGGGGGCTCGGTCACGTGCAGTGCGCGACCTACTCGGAGGACGTGATCACGGTAGGTGTCCCAGCCGGCCAGCACGCTCACCAGCGCCAGGACAGCGAGGATCACGCCGAGCTTGAGAACCAGGTCTGCGTCCACGTCTCGATGATCTGCCTGCACCCGGCCCCGGACAAGGGTCCTGGCTGTGGCCAGGTGAGTCAGCGCTGCGGACGGATCAGGAACTTCTCACCGGTGGCCTGGCGGGCGTATCGCTGCAACGTCCCCACGTCCAAGGCCTCGCGCAACGAGATCTGGTCGGTGTAGTGGCTGGCGAACGTCGTGGTGAGCTCGTTGGCGACCCGCTGCCGCAGCCGGGCCAGGTCCTCGCCGCTGGTCCGCGCGAGGAACGGCGTCAGCAGCCAGCCGCCGATGCCCCAGGCGAAGCCGAACCGGCGGCGCAGCTCGATCGGCCGCGGGTCCAAGGCGCCGTACACATAGACCTGTTTGTGCACGTCGCTGCCGTAGCGGTTGTACGGCGCGCCGGGCGCCACGATCGCCGCCTCCATGGCGTTGAGGATCTGGCCGGCCAACGACCCACCACCGACCGCGTCGAACGCCAGGGTGGCCTTGGTGTCCGTGAGCGCCGCGACCAGATCGGCCTCGAAGGACGGCTCGCTGGAGTCGCAGACGTGCACGGCGCCCTGCTCCCGCAGCAGGTTGGCCTGCTCGGGACGCCGGACGATGTTGACGAGGGGCACGTCGTCGGCCAGGCAGATCCGGTTGAGCATCTGCCCGAGGTTGGACGCGGCCGCCGTGTGCACCAGCCCGGCGTGTCCCTCGCTGCGCATGGTCTCCACCATCCCCAGCGCGGTCAGCGGGTTCACGAACGACGATGCTCCGTCAACCGCGGTGGCGCCCTCGGGCAGCGGCAGGCACATCCGCGGCGAGGCCAGGCAGTACTCGCCGTACGTCGCGCCGCCGATGAACCCCACCGTGCGGCCGAGCAGCGCTTCTGCCTCCGGCGACTCCCCCGCCGCAACGACGACACCGGCCCCCTCGCTGCCCACGGTCATGGCCTCACCGACCCTCGCGGCCAACGCGCGCATGACCGGCTCCGGGATCGGCGCCGTCACGGTCGGCTCGTCCACCGACCCGCCCGCGACCGCCTGAGAGACATCGGCCATCGCGAGCAACAACGCCAAGTCGGAGGGATTGACCGGCGCCGCCTCGACCCGGACCAACACCTCCCGCTGCTGCGGCTGCGGTGTGTCCACGGTCGCCACCGAAAGCCGCAGCTCCCGCTCCGGTGTGACCAGGCTCCGGAGCTGGCGCATGGTGCTCAAGGTAGCCCTGAGGACTTGCGACGGGCTACATCGGCGGACTGCTGAGGTAGACCGACTTGAGCTCGGTGTACTGCGCCAGCCCCTCGGGTCCGAACTCCCGGCCGACCCCCGACGCCTTGTAGCCGCCGAACGGCGCCGCGAAGTCCATCGTGTAGGTGTTGATGCCGATGGTGCCGGTGCGCACCTGGCGGGCGACATCGGCGCCGGCGTCCGCGTCGCTCGTCCAGACCGTGCCGGCCAGGCCGTACTCCGAGTCGTTGGCGATGCGTACGGCGTCCGCGACGTCCTCGTACGGGATCACCGACAGCACCGGCCCGAAGATCTCCTCCTGCGCGATCCGCATCCGGTTGTCGACGGAGGCGAAGACGGTGGGGCGGACGTACCAGCCCTTGCTGAGGCCGTCGGGCATCCCGAGACCACCGGTCAGCAGCTCGGCGCCCTCCTCCTGGCCCAGCGCGATGTACTTCTCCACCCGCTCCTGCTGGCGCCGCGCGACCATCGGGCCGATCTCGGTGGCCGGGTCCATCGGGTCACCGACCTTCATGCCGGCGATGGCCTCGGCCAGGGAGGCCGCGAACGCGTCGTGCCGGTCCCGGCTGACCAGCACCCGGGTCTGCGCGACGCAGGCCTGGCCGGAGTTCATGATGCCCATGAACTTGAGTCCCTCGAGGGTGGTGGTGAGGTCCGCGTCGTCGAGGACGATCGCGGCGGACTTGCCGCCGAGCTCGAGCGAGCACCGCTTGAGCTGCTCACCGCAGATGGCACCGATCCTGCGCCCGGCCGCGGTGGATCCGGTGAAGGCGACCTTGTCGACGCCGGGGTGGGACACCAGGTGCTCCCCCACCTCGCGTCCGCCGGCCACGATGCTGACGACGCCCTCGGGGACGCCCGCTTCCTGCAGCATCTCGGCGAGCAGGTAGCAGTCCAGCGGGCTCTCCGGCGCCGGCTTCACCACCACCGTGCAGCCCGCCAGGAGCGCCGGGATCAGCTTCGACAGCACCGTGAACTGCGGGACGTTCCACGGCGGGATCGCGGCGACCACGCCGAGCGGCTCGTGCCGGACCATCACGTCGGCGCCGAGCGCGCCCGGCCGCGTCGACTCCCACGGGAACGCCCGCGCGATCGTCAGGAACGCCTCGATCTGCATCCAGGGCGCCGGTGCCTGGGCGAGGTTGCTGAACGAGATCGGCGACCCCATCTCGAGGCTGATCACCTCGGCCATCTCACCGAGCCGGGCGGCGTACAGGCCGGACAGGGTCTGTACGACGTCGATCCGCTCCTGCGGCGTCAGCCGCGGCCACGGGCCCTCGTCGAACGCCTTCCGAGCCGCCGCCACCGCGGCGTCGATGTCCGCGGCGCTGCCCTCCGGCACCCGCGCGACCACCTCCTCGGTGTGCGGCGACACGACCTCCAGCACGGCGTCCGTGGCCGGCTTGGTCCAGGTGCCGCCGATGAACAGTGAGTCTCGGTCGAGGGTCATCAATTGCTCCTTTCGCTGGTCGAGGTCATGGTGCGAGATCGAACCAGTCATTGAAACCGCTCGGATCATGCCGCCCCAACGCTCCGTGCTCGAACAGCCCCCAGCCTTCGGCACCATCCGCGCCCGGACCGTGCGCGACCGCGTGGCCGACGTGATCGATGACGCCGAACATCACCCGGCCCGCAACCGCCGGGTCGTTGAGGTCATAGGTCAGCCGCTCGGTGAACCCGGCGCCCTTCCAGGCGCCGTGGGTCCAGTCCGGGTCGCCGCCGTAGCCGCCGCCGATGTGGATCGGCACCGGGAGCTTGGAGGTGACCTCGAGCACCAGGTCCTTGCCCTCCGGCGTCTGGCACACGATCGTCGCTCCGGTCGGCACCCGGGTGCCCGAGGAGTAGCGGATCTCCACCCGGGGCCAGCCGAGCTGCTCGACCCGTCCGTCCTTCCAGACCCGGGTGCAGTCGTTGAGGGTCCGGAAACCGTCCGGGGTCTCCTGGATGATGATCACGACGCAGAACTCGTCGAACCGCATCGGCACGTAGAGCCACCACATGCCCTCGAACGCGGGATCGGCGGGCTTGCCGCCGGGAGCTGCCTCACCCACCGGCCGGATGCCCCACGAGCGGTCCCGCGAGCCGACCCACCGGTCGGGCGTGACCGCGATGTCCTCGCCGTCCACGGCGATCGTGCCCTCCCAGGTGCCGACCTGGGCGAACCGCTGGGCGTCCAGGATGGTGTTCGCTCCCTGGCGCATCACGTGCGGCAGCTCCTGGACGACGTCGAAGGAGCCCTCCCAGGTCAGGTCGAGCGCGACGCCCTCGGTCTCCTCCAGCACCAGCCGCAGCTTGCGCAGCGGCTCGATGATCTCGACCCGGTAGCTGCCGACCCGCTGCTCCATCCGGTCCGCGCCGCGCGGGTCGGCGGCGTCGCCGAGGTGGACCGCCGTCTGCTGGTCACCTCGGCGCAGGAGGACGAAGGCGTCCTTGGTGCCGAGGTTCGGGTAGAAGCCGAGGCCGGTGATGAGGAACAGGTCGCCGGTGCGGTCGTGCGCGTTGAGGTAGCACCGGTCGTAGAAGTTGCGGTCGCTGCTGCCGGCCCACGCGACCGGGCGGGGCAGCTGGTGGATCGGGTACTCGTCGAGCGGACCGAGCCCGACGTACTCCCCGTGCAGTCCGTGCGTGTGGTCGGGACCGCTCATCAGGCACCGACCTGGTCGAGGAGCCGCTCGAACAGCGGGCGGTGGTGCATGACCGCCTCCGGGTCCTCCGGGCGCTCGATCTCGCCGAAGTGGATCTGCCGGGCACTGGTCCGGAGGAACACGATGCCCCAGATGACGGCGGCGAAGAGCTGGTACCAGGTGAGGTCGCCGACCTCGACGCCGGTGAGCTCCTCGTACGTCGCCACGACCCCCTCCGCCGTCAGGAAGTCCGGCATCCCGGGCAGCTCGAGCATGGTCGCGATCTCCTGGAACACGGCATGGGCGAAGACCATCCAGGCCAGGTCCATCTCACGCGGACCGAGCGTCGCCATCTCCCAGTCGAGGACGGCGACCGGCTCGAAGTCGCGGTACATCACGTTGCCGATCCGGGAGTCGCCCCAGCACAGGACGGCGTCGCCCTCTGATTCCTCGGGCGGCAGGTTGGTCTGGAGCCAGGCCAGCCCCCGTTCGACCAGCGGCGACCGACGACTGCCCTCCGGTGCGGCAACGGCGTAGTCGTACCAGGCGCGGAGCTTGGCGAGATTGCGAGCGAGCGTGGTCCCACCCACGAAGCCGGCCACCGCGGGATCGAGGAAGCCGAACGTCGTCGCGGCGTCCGGGATGCCGTGCAGCTTGGCCAGCACCTCGACACTGCTGCGCTGCAGGGCCGCCTGCTGCTCGGGTGCGGCGTCGTAGAGCCAGTTGTCCCCGAACGTGTAGGGCAGCACGTCCGGCGGTACGGCGCCCTCGAGCCGGCCCATCAGGAAGAACGGGGTGCCGAGCACGTCGCCGGTCGGCTCGATCAGCCCGACCGGAGGGACCGGGATGCCCGAGAGCTCGCCGGCGAGCCGCATCGCGTCGTACTGGTCCTGGAGGCGGTACGCCGGGAAGACCGGCAGGTCCTCCGCGGCGGGCGCGACCCGCGCGACGTACTCCTTCGTCGTGCGCTGCCCGTCCTCGGTGGCGGTGATCGCCAGCAGGACCGTCTCGCTGGACATGCCGTTGGTCTGGATGCCTTCGTGCAGGGTGACCTCGGGATCGGACCCTGGCGGCAGCGCGGTGCCCAGCCACGCCTCCAGCCGCGCCCGGACGGTGTCCGGGTCGCGGCTGGAGCGTTGAAGGGTCATGTCGGCGGGAAGTGGGGCCTGTGTCACCCCGCCAGGATGTAGAACGTGTTCTAGTGAGTCAAGAGCCCATGCCAACTCGGCATGCGCATGCAGTCGGTCCGTCTCAGTCGCGCGCGTGGTCGGCCGGATGCAGCTGCGGCCCGGAGACCCCGCAGTGCACGCACTCCTCGATGTGGATGCGGTGCTCGGACTCCTCGGCGGCGGCGAGCGGCTTGCGGATGAAGACGGCGGCGAGTGCGGCACCGGCCAGCAGCAACGCGGCACTGATCATCATCGCCCGACCGAAGCCGCTGTCGAACGCACCCGGATCCATGTAGTCGGCACCGCCGATGCCCGCCGCGACCGGGATGACGGCCACCGCGATCAGGCCGGCGGTGCGGGCGACCGCGTTGTTGACGCCTGACGCGATGCCGGCACGACGGTCGTCGGCGGCGTCGAGGACGGTCGCGGTCAGCGGCGCGACCATCAGGGCCAGTCCGGCGCCGAAGAGCAGCACGGGCGGCAGCACGTCGAGCAGGTACGACGCATCGGCGCCGATCGCACCCATCCAGAGCACGCCTCCGGCCGCCAGCAGCGGACCGACGGCCATCGGCAGCCGTGGACCGATCCGCTGGGCCAGCGCGCCGGCCCGCGACGAGAAGAGCAGCAGCAGGACCGTGACGGGGAGCATCGACGAACCCGCCACCAGCGGCGACCAGCCGGCGACGACCTGGAGCTGGAGGACCAGCAGCACGAAGATCACGCCGAGCGCGGCGTAGACCGTGAACGTCACGGCGTTGGCGGCGCTGAACTGGGCGTTGCGGAACAGCTCCAGCGGCACCAAGGGGTGGGACGACCGCGCCTCGACGACCAAAAATGCCGCCAGGCACGCGAAGCCGGCACCGAGGGTGGCCAGGACCGAACCGTTGAAGCCGAGGTCACCGGCCCGGGTGAGCCCGAACGTGACCGCGCCCAGTCCGACCGCGGCGAGGCTCGTGCCGACGACGTCGAGCTTGGCCGCTGCCGTGGGGTCGCGGCTCTCGGGGACGTGTCGTACGGCGACGAGCAGGATCACGATCGCGACCGGGACGTTGACGAGGAACACCAGTCGCCAGTTCCACTCGACCAACCAGCCCCCGACGAGCGGGCCGATCGCGGCGGCGACGCCACCGAGCCCGGACCAGGCCCCGACCGCGGCCGACCGGTCCTCGCTGTGGAACGACGCCGCGATGATCGCCAGGCTGCCCGGGGTCAGCAACGCGCCGCCGATCCCCTGCAGCCCGCGGGCCGCGATCAGCGTGTGGATGTCGGGCGCGATGCCGCACAGCAGCGAGGCCAGCGCGAACCAGACGACCCCGATCAGGAAGATCCGCCGCCGGCCCAACCGATCACCCAGCGAGCCACCCAGCAGGATCAGGGCGGCCAGGGTCAGCGTGTAGGCGTTGATCGTCCACTGCAGGTCACCGAACCCGGCGCCGAGATCGTCGCCGATCCGGCTCAGGGCGACATTGACGACCGTGGCGTCGAGCATGGCCAGGCCGGAGCCGAGCACCGTGACCAGGAGCACCCAGCGGCCGCGGGTGCTGCCCATCCGCAGACCGGCGTCGGGGGCGGCCTCAGATGTCACTCGACGACGACTTCAATTCGCTGGAACTCCTTGAGATCGGTGTAGCCGGTCGTCGCCATCGCGCGCTTGAGCGCGCCGACCAGGTTCATGGTCCCGTCGGCGACCCGGCTGGGGCCGAACAGGATCTCCTCGATGGAGCCGATCTGCTCGAACTGCACCCGCTGGCCGCGGGGCAGGTCGTGGTGGTGCGCCTCGGCGCCCCAGTGGAAGCCGCGACCCGGCGCGTCGGTGGCCCGGGCGAACGGCGACCCGACCATCACCGCGTCGGCGCCGCAGGCGACGGCCTTCGCGATGTCACCCGACCGGCCGATCGAGCCGTCGGCGATCACGTGCACGTAGCGGCCGCCGGACTCGTCGAGGTAGTCGCGGCGTGCGGCGGCGACGTCGGCCACTGCGGAGGCCATGGGCACGGCGACGCCGAGCACGGTGCGCGTGGTGTGCGCGGCCCCGCCACCGAACCCGACCAGCACGCCGGCCGCTCCGGTGCGCATCAGGTGCAGCGCCGCCTGGTGGGTCGCGCAGCCGCCGACGATGACCGGCACGTCGAGCTCGTAGATGAACTCCTTGAGGTTCAACGGCTCGGCCTGGCTGGAGACGTGCTCGGCACTCACCGTCGTGCCGCGGATGACGAAGAGGTCGACGCCGGCGTCGGTGACGACCTTGGCGTACTCCTTGGTGCGCTGCGGCGAGAGCGACCCGGCGACGGTGACCCCGCCCTCGCGGATCTGGTGCAGCCGCTCGGTGATCAGCTCGGGCTTGATCGGCTCGGCGTAGATCTCCTGGAGCCGGCGCGTCGCGGCGTCACCCTGGAGCCCGCCCACCTCCTCGAGCAGCGACTCGGGGTCGCGGTAGCGCGTCCAGATGCCTTCGAGGTTGAGCACGCCGAGTCCGCCGTACCGACCGAACGCGATGGCGGTCGCCGGTGACATCACCGAGTCCATCGGGGCGGCGAGGATCGGCAACGAGAACCGGTAGGCGTCGATCTGCCAGTCGACGCTGACCTCCTCGGGATCGCGGGTGCGCCGCGACGGCACGATCGCGATGTCGTCGAAGGAGTAGGCGTGGCGGGCGCGTTTGGCCCGGCCGATCTCGATGTCGGTCACCGGAGCAGTGTAGTGATCGGGTCGGGTGACTGGATTCGCCGACGACGACGCAGGCACACTCGGACGACCATGACCGAACTCGTCCTCCCCGACCACCTCGCGCCCCTCCTCGGCTCCGCCGATTTCATCGACGTCATCGGCACCTCCGACCCGTGGGTGGTGCCGGACGGCTGGCTCGAGCAGACCCAGCAAGAGCTGCGGCGGCTGGTGGAGCGGCTCGGCCCGGAGCGCACCGGCGAGACGTCGACGCCGTACCGCGCCGGCCTGCCGCGCACCCTGCCGTTCCTCTGGTCGGCGATCACCTACCTGCCCACCCCGGCGCCGATCTTCGTCGGCTCGCACACCCAGCTGGCACAGACCCTGCTCGAGCCGTGGTACCTCCCGGCCGAGATCTTCACACCGGGCGACGTGCACACGTTCGCGATCCGTCGATGGGACTGGCTGCTCGACCTCGTCTACAACACCCGCGCGGCCGACCTGTCCGCCGTACCGGAGGCGTTCGACGTCTCGATCGCCGCCTGCGACCTGCTCGCGGAAGCACCGATCCATCGCGAGCGGGCCACCGCGGCGGCGCGGGTGCTGCGGAGGGCGCGGGCCGACGAGTCGTTGGTGGCCGCGATCCAGCGAGGCTCGTGGACCGAGGTCGACGCCCGGTGGCAGCAGGACCACACGCTGGTGACCGACGAGGACGCCGCGGCGCTCCCCGAGCTGCGCGGTTGGACGTCGCTGCTCTCCTGGGGCCTGCACGGGCTCGACGCGGCACACGCCCACCTCACCGCCCGGATCGGCCGCGGCCAGACCGCCAACCAGCTGATCGCGTCGATGACGCTCTACGACCGCGTCGACGAGCTCGCCGCCGCCAGCACCGCGATGCTCGGCCCCGCCCGCTTCCAGGAGGTCCGCGCCGAGATCGAGCGGCAGCGCTCCGGCTTCGACCCGGTCGACTGGCTCGGCGACACCCGCGGCTGGATCGCCCGGGCGATGGTCAACGGCGAGATCGACGCCGCCCGGATCTGGATGGCGATGGCGACCCACGTCGCCTACTTCAACGTCCGCCTCGCCAACCCCGACGCCAACACCAGCTGCCCCAACCGGGTCGGCTTCTGGGAGGACGTGCGCGCGATCTTCCGGCCGGCGCCCACGGTGCGGAACCCGTTCGCCTCCCGGCTCCAGTCGCGCGCGCCGGTCACCGGCGTCACCGGCCCGGCCGCGCCCGGGACCGGTCAACGGCTCCGCGAGCACGAGTACGAGGACGCGGCCGACGACGCTCCCCCGCCGGTCGAGATCGGCGACCCGATGGCCGAGCTCGCCGAGCTGATCGGCCTGGCCGCGGTCAAGGAGCAGGTGCAGCGACTGGTGGCCGAGGTGAGGGCCGAGCAGCTGCGCCGGGAGATCGGCATGCCCGAGTCCGACCGCTCGCGGCACATGGTGTTCCTCGGCAACCCCGGCACCGCGAAGACGACGGTCGCCCGGCTGCTGGCCCGCGTCTACGCGCAGCTCGGCGTCCTCGGCAACGGCCACCTGGTGGAGGTGAGCCGGCAGGACCTGGTCGGCGAGTTCATCGGCCAGACGGCGCCGCGGACCACGGCTGCGTTCAACCGGGCGTCCGGGGGTGTGCTGTTCGTCGACGAGGCCTATGCGCTGGTGCCGCCGGACTCCCACCGTGACTTCGGCCACGAGGCGATCTCGACCCTGCTCAAGCTGATGGAGGACCGGCGCGACGAGGTCGTGGTGATCGTGGCCGGCTACCCGCGCGAGATGCAGCGGTTCCTGACTGCCAACACCGGGCTCGCCTCGCGGTTCCCCACCACGATCGGCTTCGCCGACTACGCCGACGACGAGCTGGTCGCGATCTTCGAGCTGCTCCGGGAGCGGGCGGGCTACGTCCTCGACGAGTACGTCGCCCAGCAGCTCCGGCAGCTCTTCCCGCGGCCGCGGCCCGAGGGCTTCGGCAACGGTCGCTTCGTGCGCAACGTCTTCGAGGAGACGGTCGCCCGCCAGGCGCAGCGCATCGTCGCGCTGGACGTTGCGGCTCCCGAGGAGGTCCGGATGCTCCGTTGGCAGGACCTGCCGGCCACCCCGCCGCCGGACGACAAGCCGTCCACGGGCACCGGGCTCTACCTCTGACGGAGCGTGATGGAGCTCAGCCGACGTCGAAGGAGTTCTTGAGGCCCAGCCGGTACAGCTGCTGGTCCACGAGCTTCAGCGCCTCCCACTCCGCCGGGCGGTGCAGCGGGTAGATCGCCGCCGGCGCTCCCGGACGACCGGACTCCTCGAGGATCGCGTTGGCGGCTTGCCGGCCGGACTCGTTGGCGCCCTCCATCGTGGCGAGATCCACGTTGGTGCGGCAGAAGTCTCCGGCCATGAACAGGTTGCTGATCTTGGTCCGCGCGGCCGGCCGGGCGTGCCACGAGTCCACCGTGTTGATCAGCAGCGGCTCGTCGTTGGTGTTGACCCTCCGGGTCGGGTCCCACTTGATCGCCGGGTCGAGGTGCCACGAGTGGACGATGTCGTCGGGCAGCACCGACCGGCCGGTGTCCTCGAGGGACGCCTTCATCTGGGCCCAGACCTCCGCACGGACCTCCGCCCTGGTGCACCGGTTGGCCGGCTTGCCGAACAGGATTCCCGGCACCGTCCAGTCGGAGACGTCGACGGACAGGCAGTCGACGGCGGCGCCGTCGCCGTACGTCGCCGCGAAGTCGTCGGCCCAGAACTGGCCCTGGGTCAGGCACGTGAGCGACCACGGCGAGTCCAGGAACGCGACGTGTCCGGGAGTCAGGTCCACCGGGCGTTTCAGGTAGAACTGGATGCCGTTCATCCAGTCGACGACCAGGCCCTTGAGACCCTCGAGGCCCGGGTCGGCACGGAGCATCCGTCGCGACAGCAAGGGCGTCACCCTCTCGACCGGCATCGCGGAGACGAACCAGTCGGCGTCGATCGTGACCGGTCCGCTCGGCGTGGTCGCGCGGGCACCCGTGATCCTTCCGTCGGCGACGTCGAGCCCGACGACCTTGGTGCCGGTGCGGAAGCGCACGCCCTTGCTGCGCAGCAGGGTGACCCACGGGTCGATCCACACCTCGTTGGTCGGCCCGTTGAGGACCTGGTCGGCCGGCCGGCCGCCGGTGCCCATGCCGGCGATCGCGTAGAGGAAGGCTTCGGCCATGTTGCCGATGGTGCGGGTGCTGGCGATCTCCTCCTTCGCCGCGACCAGGGCTCGGGTGAGCCCGCGGGCGGCCACCGTCTGGTACTCGCTCGAGCGCTGAGCCGCCCGGACGAAGTCCCACCACGAGGTCTGCTCCCACTCCCCGAGCCGGCGCTCGTCGCAGCTGGACAGGTAGACGACGAGCCGGGTCGCGAAGTACGCCGCCTCGTCGGGCGAGATCATCTGCCCGCCCAGCAGCTCGTTGACGATGAAGCGGGTCAAGGCATCGGGTGTGGCCAGGTGACGGGGATCGGGGATCAGCCCGAACAGGTTCTGGTCGTCCCGGCCGCCGGATCGCGGGAAGAGCGGGATCGAGGCCGCGACCAGGTTGTCGAAGACGCCGTTCTCGTTGGTCCCGAACGGAATCCGCGCCATCGTGTCGGGGATGTGGCTGTAGAAGCCGGGGAAGAAGCGGAAGCCGTGCTCTCCTGGCAGTGGGCGCCGGCCACCGGCCCCGGTGCCGCGCACAGGGATGCTGCGCGCCTTGCCCCCGAGCGACTTGCGCTCGTAGACGGTCACCTCGAATCCCCGCTCCACCAGCTCGTGCGCCGCCGCCAGCCCGGCCATGCCGCCACCGAGCACCGCGACCCTGCGGCGTCGGACCGCGAGCGCCGGCGACAGCGGTCCCATGGCCACCAGGGACGCTGCCGCGACCCCGGACCCGCGCAGCACGCTCCGCCGTGACACCGATTCCATGCCTGACCCCTCTCGCTAACCGACACTAGTGTCGGTTAGCATCGGATTGTGTACGACGCCGACCCCCTCGTCAACCGGCCTCGGCGGCGAATGCGCGGGCCGGAGCGCCGTACCCGGATCGAGGCCGCTGCGGTCGTCGCCTTCGCGAACCGCGGGTACGACGCCACCTCGCTCGGCGAGATCGCGTCCGCGGCCGGGGTGACCCGCACGGTCATGTACGACCACTTCGCCACCAAGCGGGCACTCTTCCTCCACGTCCTGGACTCCCAGCACCAGCTGATGCTGGCCGAGATCGCCCGCGGCATCACGAGCGAGGGCGGCCCGCGCGAACGGGTGCGAGCGACCCTGGCGTCGTACCTGCGGTTCACACGGGAGCACCCCGCGGCCCGGCGACTGCTGCTCGACCCCATCCCGTCCGGTGACCCGGAGCTCGACCAGGTGGTCCGCGGCTACCTCGAGGACCGGTCCGACGCGATCGGCGGCCTGCTCGCCGCCGATCTGGCGGGCGCCGGCGTCGACCTCGCGTCGACCAGCCTGCCGGTCATCGTCGCCGTCGTCAGTGGTGCCGCCGACGGCCTCGCCCAGTGGTGGGCCCTGCACCCGGGCACCCCGTTCGACGACGTCGTCGACGCCGCCGCGCGGGTCCTGTGGAACGGACTGCCCCGTGCCGGCGACTCCTGAGGCGTGCGGAGCGATTCGTCCATGAGCCGCGATCCGGCTCGCTAGTCTGGGGCGGCGATCGCAGCCGACGAGGAGGCCATGGACCCCGAGCCCACGGACCCGAGACGACGACTGCTGGCCGACCTCGGCCGCGCCGATGCGGAGCAGGTCGTCGGGGTCCTGCGCGCGAGCTCGACCGACGCGATCGCCCACCTCCACCGCGACGACTGGACGGCTCTGGTGGACCGGCTCCGCCGGCCCGACGGGCGCCTGCCCGCCGGGGTGGCCTGGCGCTGTGGCTACGCGCACCACCTGATGGGCCGGGCGCCGGAGGCGCTCGCCTACTTCGAAGCCGCCGAGGACGCCGACGACGACGTCGAGGCCGCACACCTGGCCGCGGCGCACGCGTCCGCGCTGTGGAGCCGCGGCGAGGTGGAGCCGGGAGCGCGGCTGGCGGACCGCGCCCTCGCGCTCGCGCAGGCCAGCGGCGACCCCGGCGCGCTCGCGGCGGCGTGGGTCGCCCGCGCCCTCCTCGCCGCCGTCGACGACCGCCATTCCAGCGCCGCGGCGGAGCACAAGGCGCTGCGCTACGCCGAGGCTGCCGGCGACATGCTCGCGGTGACCCGCATCCACCTCCACATCGCGTGCGCCGACCTCGAGGAGGCGCGGTACGACGAAGCCATCGCCCGGCTCACCGACACCATCACGGCGACCGAGGCCCACGGTCTGGTGAGCAGCCAGGCCCTGACCCGGGTCAACCTCGCCGAGGCCCTGATCCGGGTCGGCCGGCTGGACGAAGCGGTGCACGAGGCGGAGCTGGCACGCGTGCAGTTCGGCGTCCTCGACTCGCCGCTGGTCGGCGCGGCGTGGCGGATCCTCGGCTCCGTGAACTCGATCCGCGGCAGCCTGAGCCGCGCCGCGCACGCCCATGCCGAAGCGGTGCGCTACGCGGAGGAGCACGGCTTCAGCCAGGTCCTGCTGCCCGCGATGGTCGGGCTCGCGCTGGTGCGTGCCGCGGACGACCGGGAGGCGGCGCGGGCCCTGCTCGACCGGGCACGCGCCCTGCCGGCCGTCACCCACCACCTGGCGAGCAAGCTCGCCTACGGCTGGTTCCTGCTCCTGGAGTCCGACGAACGGCCGGAGGCACGGCGTGAGGCGCTCGCCATCGCTGACCACGAGATCGCCGAGGCGTCCCACTACAGCGAGAACAGCGTCATCGCCGAGGCGCTCGAGCTCGCGGTGCTCGCCGGCGACCGGGACCCTTCCGACCCCCGCCTGGCCGAGGCACGCGAGATGTGGGCGACCGCGGGGAACCGGGTACGCGAGAGCATGAACGCCTACGTCGCCGCCCGGCTCTCCGGCGCTTCCGTCGCCGAGCACGTGGCCCTGCAGGACCTGCACCGGCTCGGCATCCACGCCGACGCGTGGTCGCTGCCCGGACCACTCAACGCCGTACGCCGGCCCGATCACCGCGTTCGCGTGCACTGCCTGGGCGCGTTCGCCCTCGACGTCGAGGGCCGGACCGTGCCGTCGTCGGCCTGGCCGTCACGCAAGGCGCGCGACGCGCTCAAGCTGCTCGCGGTCTCCGACCCGGACGGCCTGAGCCGGTCACGCCTCGAGGGGCTGCTCTGGCCCGACGTGCTCGAGCCGGGCAACCGGCTGTCGGTGGCCCTCTCCCAGCTGCGGCAGGTCCTCGATCCCGGCCGCAACCATCCGGCCGATCACTACGTCGTTGCCGACCGGTCGCGGGTCCGTCTCAACGGGGCGACCGTGACCGTCGACCTCCACGAGTTCAGCCGCGCCGCGGTGGAGGTCACCGGCGGCGGGGCGGTCGCCGTCGACGTGCTCGAGGCCGTCGCCGCCCGCCACACCGGAGCACTCCTCGAGGGCGAGGATGTCGAGTGGATCGACGGTCCGCGCGAGGAGGTCGAGCGCCTGGGCCGCGAGGTGAACCGAGCCCTCGCCATCGCCCTGTCCGGGACACCCGAGGCCGCGCGGGCCGTCCCCTGGCTGATCCGGCAGATCAACGACGACCCGTACGACGAGCCGACGTACGTCTCGCTGGTGCGGTTGCTCGAGCGGCTCGGCCGACACGGGGAGGCCCGCAATTACTACGGCGTCTACACGTCCCGGATGCGGGAGCTCGACGTGCCTGCGCAGCCCTGGGAGTCCGTGAGCGACCGCAGCGCGTCCTGAGATCCTCAACCCTCTCTCAAAGATCCTTCAACATGCCGGTGCGACGGTGCTGCCTCCAGACTCCCGGAGGCCACCATGACCGTCATCCTGCTCGACGACACCGTTCCCGAACCGGTGCCGGACAGCGCGCCCACGACGCCGTGCGCCGGGGTCCGCTTCTGGCGGCCGGGCGCCACCGCACCGGCCCCCGGAGCTCGTCAGCCGTGGTAGTTCGGCGCCTCGACCGTCATCTGCACGTCGTGCGGGTGGCTCTCCTTCAAGGAGGCCGAGGTGATCCGGATGAAGCGACCCTTCGCCTGCAGCTCGGCGATGGTCTGCGCGCCGACGTAGAACATCGACTGGTTGAGCCCGCCGAGCAGCTGGTGGGCGACCGCGGCGAGCGGACCGCGGTAGGCGACCTGGCCCTCGACGCCCTCGGGGACGATCTTGTCGTCGCTGGCGACCTCGGCCTGGAAGTAGCGGTCCTTGGAGTAGGACTTCTTGCCGCGTGACGACATCGCCCCGAGCGATCCCATGCCGCGATAGGCCTTGAACTGCTTGCCCTGGACGAAGATCACCTCGCCGGGCGACTCCTCACAGCCGGCGAGCATCGAGCCGATCATCACCGACTCCGCGCCCGCGACGATCGCCTTGGCGATGTCGCCGGACTGCTGGAGACCACCGTCTGCGATCACGGGTACGCCGGCCGGCCCGGCCGCGAGCGCCGCCTCGTAGACCGCGGTGACCTGGGGTACGCCGCAGCCGGTGACCACGCGCGTCGTGCAGATCGAGCCCGGGCCGAAGCCCACCTTGACCGCGTCGGCACCGGCGTCGACGAACGCCTGCGCACCGTCACGGGTCGCTACGTTGCCGCCGATGACCTGCACGTGCCGGGTGGCCGGGTCTCTCTTGAGGCGCCGGACCATGTCGAGGAGCAGCGTGACGTGGCCGTGGGCGGTGTCGGCGACGAGCACGTCGACGCCGGCGTCGATGAGGCCGGTGGCCCGCTGCCAGGCGTCACCGAAGTAGCCGATCGCGGCGCCGACCATCAGCCGGCCCTGGCCGTCCTTGGAGGCGTCGGGGAACTGCTCGGACTTCACGAAGTCCTTGACCGTGATCAGCCCGCCGAGCCGACCGTCCTCGTCGACCAGCGGCAGCCGCTCGCGCTTGTGCTTGCGCAGCAACGTCGTCGCGTCGTCGCGGCTGATCCCGACCGGTCCGGTGACCAGCGGCATCGGCGTCATCACCTCGTCGACCTTGGTGGTGGCCCACTCCGCGACGGGGGTGAACCGGAGGTCGCGGTTGGTGCAGATGCCGAGGAGCCGGTTGTCGGCGTCGACGACCGGCAGCCCGGAGACGCGGTACTCCCCACAGATCCGGTCGAGGTCCTCGAGGGTCGCATCGGGGCCGATCGTGACCGGCTTGGAGATGATGCCGGTCTGGGTGCGCTTCACGAGGTCGACCTGGTAGGCCTGCTCGTCGGCGGACAGGTTGCGGTGCAGGATCCCGATGCCGCCCTGGCGGGCCATCGCGATCGCCATCCGGGACTCGGTGACCGTGTCCATGGCGGCGCTCACGAGCGGCGCCTTGATCCTGATCTCACGCGTGAGGCGTGTGGTCGTGTCGATGTCGTCGGGTGTCAGGTCGGAATGACCGGGCAGCAGCAGGACGTCGTCGTAGGTAAGGCCCAACGGTGCGAACTTCGCTGGAACTTCAAAGACCTCCATGACCGAATCCTACGGGGATAACCTCGGCGGGTGACTCCTGACCTGCCCCCGCACGTGCTGGTGCTCTTCGGCGCGACCGGCGACCTCGCATCCCGCAAGCTGTTCCCCGGTCTCTACCGGCTGGCCGCGGCCGGCCGGCTGCCGAAGCACTTCGCGGTGATCGGCAGCGGGCGGCGCTCGCCCGGCACCGACGAGGAGTTCCGCGGCCACGTGCGAGGTGCCCTCGCCGAGTTCGTGAAGGACGTCGACGAGGAGATCGCCGAGCCGCTCCTCGAGCGGATCTCGTTCGTCACCTCGTCGGCCGACGACGGCACGGCGCTGGCCGAGGCGGTGCGAGATGCCGAGGACCGACTGCTGGAGGAGGCCGGCTGCCTGCTGTCCGACGTACGCCGCCTGCTCTACCTCTCGATCCCGCCGTCGGCCGTGTCCGGAACCGTGGAGATGCTCGCCAAGGAGGACCTGGTCGACCGCTCGCGGCTGGTCGCGGAGAAGCCGTTCGGCACCGACCTGGCCACCGCCCGAGCGCTCGACGTCGTGCTCCTCAACGCCTTCGAGGAGCGCCAGATCTTCCGGATCGACCACTTCCTCGGCAAGGAGGCGGTGCAGAACATCCTGGCGCTCCGTTTCGCCAACGGCCTGTTCGAGCCGGCGTGGAACCGGCACACCATCGACTCGGTGCAGATCGATGTGCCCGAGAAGCTCACGGTCGAGGGGCGCGGCAGCTTCTACGAGGGCACCGGCTGCCTGCGCGACATGGTCACGACCCACCTGTGCCAGCTGCTCGGGTTCGTGGCGCTCGAGGACCCGCACGCCTATCGCGAGTCCGCGTTGCGAGCGGCCAAGGCGGCGGTGTTCGCCGCGGTCCGGCCGCTGGATCCGGAGCGCGTCGTCTTCGGTCAGTACGACGGCTACCTCGCCGAGTCGGACGTCGCCTCCCACTCCGACGTCGAGACGTTCGTCGCGATCGAGATGTGGATCGACAACGACCGGTGGCGCGACGTGCCGTTCTACCTGCGCACCGGCAAGGCGATGGCCGAGGGGCGGCGGACGATCACGATCCGCTTCTCCGACCCGCGGCACCGTTGGCTCAAGCCCGCGCACGGCGGCCGGCCAGAGCCCAACGAGCTCGTCATCGAGCTCGCCGACCAGCCGCGGATCGCGATCGACGTCCGCGCCAAGCGTCCCGGTCCCGACATGGACATCGTCGAGGGCGTGTTCCGGCTCGACCTGGTGTGCGACGTCCCGGACGCCGACCCGCTCGAGGCCTACGAGCGGCTCATCCTCGACGTGATGCGCGGCGACCGCACCCTCTTCATCGGCTCCGCCGAGGTGGAGCGGCTGTGGGAGATCTGCCAGCCCGTCCTCGAGCAGCGCCCGGCCGTGCAGCCTTATCCGCAGGGGTCGTGGGGCCCGCAAGCCGCGATCGAGCTCCCCATCGGCGGCTGGCGGCTCGGCAACCACGCGCCGGACCGGTCGCTCACGCAGAAGTAGTCCGTTTGGATCGAGGGTTAGTGGCGGGACCACTCCTCGCTCTGGGTGAGCCGGAAGAGGTAGGCCAGAGGCGGCAGGACGAGCACGACGGCGAGGCCGACGGCGACGAGCAGGCCCTGGAGGGTCGCGGTCGCGCCCGCGGCGTCGACGATCCGGACCTCGTCGACGAGGAGCCAGGGGTACTGCGCGATGCCCCACCCCGACACGACCGACGCCACCGCCGTCACCGCGGCGACGCGCGCGGGGCGGTAGCGGCGCCGCCACAGCAGGGCGAGCGTGGCGAGCCCGGCGATCGCCGCCAGCACGACGAGCGGGGCCGCGCGTCCGGCGAGCCCGTCGCTCAGGGTCGGTGCGTCGTGGGCGACGGGCACCAGACCGGCGAACACCACCGCGCCGGTGACCGTCCCCACGACCAGGGCTCGGACCCGGAGGTCGTCGGCCAGCCGGTCCTGCGCCCGGCGGTCGGCGTCTGCGACGAGGAAGACACCGGCGAGGAAGGCGCAGGTCCCGACCGCGATCGCGCCGCCGAACAACGAGGTCGGGTTGACCCATGACGACCACCGGTCACCGGTGCCGTCCAGCGGCACCCGACCGGAGGCGATCGAGCCTGCCACGGTCCCGAGGAAGAACGGCGTGAGGACCGACGACGTCGCGAACACGACGCCGAACAGGCGCGCCTGGCCGAGCGTCTCGGCGTACTTGCGAAACGCGAAGCTGGCGCCGCGGAGCACGATCCCGAGCAACGCGAGGAGCAGCGGCAGCACCAGCGTCGACATCGCGGCGGCGAAGGATTCCGGGAAGCCGGTCCACCAGATCACCAGGACGTAGATCAGCCACACGTGGTTGGCCTCCCACACCGGGCCGATGCTGTGGTCGACCAGGGTGCGCAGCTCTGCGCCGCGCCGGCTGCTGCCGGCGGTGAGGTCGAAGAATCCGGAGCCGAAGTCGGCTCCGCCGAGGACGGCGTAGACCACGACGCCGGCGAACAAGGCGGCAGCGACGGCGACCTCCAGGCTCACCGGACCGCCTCCACGCCCTCGACGTCGGGTGCGTAGGGGCTGGGCAGGTCGACCTCCCCCGCGCGCCACCGGCGCGCCATCGAGCGGAGTACGACGACCGCGCCGACCGTCATGCTCGTGTAGACCACGGTGCTGATCCCGAGCAGCCACCACAGGCTCGCGGTGTAGTCACCCACCGCCTCCGGGGTCCGCATCACTCCGTAGACGATCCACGGCTGGCGTCCGACCTCGGTCGCGATCCAGCCGGCCTCGAGGGCGACCACGGCCAGGGGTCCCGCCGCGGCTGCCGCGCGGAGGAACCACCGCCGCTCCAGCAGGTCCCGCCCGCGCCGGCGCTGGAACCAGAACCAGGCGACACCGGCCGCCAGCAGCGTGCCGATCCCGACCATGGTCTGGAACGCGAGATGGGCCAGGTTGACCGGCGGTTCCTCGTCGTCCGGGATGGTGTCGAGACCTGGGACCGGCTTGTCGGGTGAGTTCATCGCGATCACCGATCCGAGCCAGGGGATGTCGATCGATCCCTTGACCTCACCGTCGACGAGCACGCCGCCGAGGCGCAGCGGCGACGGGCTCTCGGTCGTCTCGGCGAGCTCGAACGCCGCCAGCTTGGACGGCTGCCGCTCGTCGAGGCCGAACCCGAGCACGTGGCCGACGAACGGTTGGGTCACGGCCGCGATCGACGCGAAGACGAACGGCACCATGAAGCCCAAGCGGTGGTGGTCGTCCCGGCGACCGCGCAGCAGGCCCACGGCGTAGACACCGGCGACGCAGAACCCGGTCAGCATGTAGGCGCCGACCCACATGTGCGCGAACTGGAGGAATGCGTGCGGGTTGAACAGCACCGCCCACGGTTGTACGTCGGTGACCTCGCCGTCGACGATCCGGAAGCCGGTCGGGGAGTTCATCCACGCGTTCACCGCGAGCACGCAGTAGGCGCCGACGATCCCCGTGACCGCCATCGGCAGCACCATCAGCACGTGCCGCTTCGGCGGGATCCGGCCCCAGCCGTAGAGATAGATGCCGAGGAAGATCGCCTCCAGGAAGAACGCGAGGCCCTCGAACGCGAACGGCAGGCCGAGGACGTCGCCGTACGTCCCCATCAGGCCGGGCCAGAGCACACCCATCTCGAAGCTCAGCACCGTGCCGGACACGGCGCCGATGGCGAAGAGCACGGCCGACACCTTGGCCCACCGGCGGGCGAGGCCGAGGGCGACCGGGTCGTCGCGGCGGATGCCGCGCAGGTGCATCACGAAGATCATCGCCGGGAACGCGACCCCGAAGCAGGCCAGCACGATGTGCCAGCCGAGCGAGAGCGCCATCTGCTCGCGGGCGGGCAGTAGGCCATCGGGCTCGGCCGCCGCGGCGATCCGGACGGCGTCGGCGAGGAGTGCGGGGGTCACCACCCCTCCGACGCTACGCCCGGGTCAGCGACCGATCACGAGTTTGTGAATCTTTTCACGAGGGGTCCAGGGTCAGACCCGCAGCTCGCTGACCGCGATCCGCACGGTGAGCGTGTCGCCGGCCATCCGGATCCGCCCGCGCAGCCCGGCGGACAGCACCATCGGCAGCACCGCCTGGGTGTCGGCGGGCGCGGTCAGCACGATCTCCTCGGCTCCCTGCCTGCGTGCCATCCGGGCGATGTCGGCCAGCAGCCGGGTGCCGATGCCGCGCCGGTGCCACGCCGGATCGACCCACATGTCCACCGGCCAGGGGTCGTCGTCCGCAGCGCCCGCCGTGAACGAGGCGCGGCCGACCACCCGGCCGCCGACCAGGGCCGAGGCCTCGTTCTCGCCGGCGACGTAGGCCGGCAGGGCGTCTCCAGCGGTGTGCGGCGCCGACGGCGACTCGCGGCTGAGGACATCAGTGACCAGGTCGGCGAGCGCGGAGCCGCGGGTGCGCTCGGCCGGCGTGAACGACGTGTCCCGCCGGATCTGGATGACGGCTGTCCCGACCGTCATCTCGAGCACGTCCTCGGAGCCGTGGGTGGGCTCGACGTCGGCGTCGAAGAGGTGGGCGACGACGTCGGGGAAGGACGCCGGGTGATCGAGGATCTGCTGAGCCGCCCGGACGTAGCGGGTCGGCTGGTCGTCGAGGGCGTGATGGTTCACGGCATGGGTCACGACGGAGTCACCCCCCGAGCGGCGGACCAGGTCGATGACCTCGGGCTCGCCCCAGTCCTCGGGGGTCCGGATGACGAGCTCGACCGTGGCCATGCCCTCCACCTGACTGCTGAACACCTGGACCGCGCCGATGTTCACACCGGCCTTGCCGCACTCCTGGGCAAGGGAGGCCAGCTTTCCGGGGCGATCCGGCAGGTTCGCGCGCACCCTCCACAGCATGGTCACAGCATGCCGCATCTTGTGCTGCGCGTGTCAGAGCGGGAGCTGCTCCCCCGCCTCGATCGGGAACGGCAGCCGGTTCTGCGGCAA
Organism: uncultured Actinomycetota bacterium; assembly: GCA_963766035.1. GTDB lineage: Bacteria > Actinomycetota > Actinomycetes > Propionibacteriales > Nocardioidaceae > Nocardioides. The sequence goes on from CAVXYP010000010.1 coordinate 410,915, forward strand.
CGGCACCGGGCAGGTCGTGAAGTCCGAATAGGCGCACGGCAGGTTGATGGTGCGGTTGAAGTCGAGGACGACGCTCCCGTCGGCATCCGGCGCAGGAGCGTAGAGCTGTCGCCCGGCGGGGTACGTCGTCCGCCCCGCGGTCGTGTCCGCGAACACCAGCCAGAGCGCGCCGTGATCGTCGAAGGCGACGAGGGTCGCCTGCTGACCGGCGACGGTGAACGTCACCTCGCCGATCGTGTTGTCGGTGGGCGGGACCCCGTCGTAGGGCGCGAACGTCGCGGGCACCACCCACTCCGGCGCCGGCGGATAGTTCGGCGTCGGCCGGTGCTGCCTCAGCACCTCGTTGGCTGGGTCGCGGGGACGCAGCAGCACGGCGCTGTCGCGGCTGGCGACCTCGATCTCGAGGTCGCCGGCCCGGGCCCGGATCCCGCCTTCGTTCACGCGACCGATCACGTGGTGCCCGCGGATCTCGGCGCCCTCGAGCGTGAGGGACTCGGAGTCGCCGAGCTCGACCTCCACGCCGTCCGGGCCGAGCCACCACTCGCCGGGTGCGCCGTCGTAGCGCCGCGGAGTGGCGTCGAGCCAGTGCAGCCCGGTGATGGACAGGAAGCCGTGGGGAGCGGTCACTACGTCCTCGTGCGCGCGGCGCCAGGCCTTCCACGCCGCGAGAAAGTCGTCAACCATGCCTCTGATCCTGCCGACCCGGCACGAACGACGGCAAGAGATCCGCCGACCCGGCTCATCTTCTGCCCACAACGACGCCGAGCCGGCGCGTCTTCTGCCCACAACGACGCCGAGTCGGCGCGTCTTCTGCCCACAACGACGCCGAGCCGGCGCGTCTTAAGACGCGCCGACTCGGCGGGAGGTGATGCGGGGGGATCAGTGCCCGTGACCGTGGCCGTGGCCATGGCCCGCGTCGGGCTCCTCCTCCTCGGGCTTGTCGACGATCAGCGTCTCGGTCGTCAGCAGCATCGCGGCGATCGAGGTTGCGTTGACCAGCGCGGAGCGGGTCACCTTGACCGGGTCGAGGACGCCCTGGGCAACCAGGTCGCCGTACTCGCCGGTGGCGGCGTTGAAGCCGTTGCCGACGCCCAGCTCGCGGACCTTCGTGGTGACGACGTAGCCGTTGTCACCGCCGTTCTCGGCGATCCAGCGCAGCGGCTCGTCGACGGACTTGCGGACGATCCGGACGCCGACGGCCTCGTCACCGGTGAGGCCGAGGTCCTTGTCGAGCACAGACGCCGCGTGGATGAGCGCGGAGCCGCCGCCGGCGACGATCCCCTCCTCGATGGCCGCACGGGTCGCGGAGACCGCGTCCTCGATGCGGTGCTTCTTCTCCTTGAGCTCCACCTCGGTGGCCGCGCCGACCTTGATCACGCAGACGCCGCCGGCGAGCTTCGCCAGCCGCTCCTGGAGCTTCTCGGTGTCCCAGTCGGAGTCGGAGTTCTCGATCTCCGCCTTGATCTGGTTGACCCGACCCTCGACCTGCGCCGGGTCACCGGCACCGTCGACGATCGTGGTGTTGTCCTTGGTGACCACGATGCGCCGGGCCTGCCCGAGCACGTCGAGCCCGATCTGGTCGAGCTTGAGACCGACCTCGGGCGCGATGACCTGACCGCCGGTCAGGATCGCGATGTCCTGCATCATCGCCTTGCGGCGGTCACCGAACGCCGGGCTCTTCACCGCGACGGCAGTGAAGGTGCCGCGGATCTTGTTGACGACGAGCGTCGAGAGCGCCTCGCCGTCGACGTCCTCGGCGAGGATGAAGAGCGGCTTGCCGGCGGCGATGACCTTCTCGAGCAGCGGCAGCAGGTCGGCGATCGCGGAGATCTTGCCCTGGTGCAGAAGGATGTAGGCGTCGTCGATGACCGCCTCCATGCGCTCCGGGTCGGTGACGAAGTAGGCCGAGATGTAGCCCTTGTCGAACTGCATGCCCTCGGTGAACTCGAGCTCGGTGCCCATGGTGTTGGACTCCTCGACCGTGATCACGCCGTCCTTGCCGACCTTGTCGAACGCCTCGGCGAGCAGGTCGCCGATGTGGCTGTCGCGACTGGAGATCGTGGCCACGCTGGCCATGTCCTCCTTCGACTCGACCTCGCGAGCGGCGGCCAGCAGCGCGTCGGACATGGCCGTGGCGGCGGCGTCCATGCCGCGCTTGACGCCCATGGGGTTGGCGCCGGCGGCCACCGCGCGGAGGCCCTCGTGCACCATCGCCTGCGCGAGCACCGTCGCGGTCGTCGTGCCGTCACCGGCGATGTCGTTGGTCTTGGTCGCGACCTCCTTGGTGAGCTGGGCACCGAGGTTCTCGAAGGGGTCGTCGAGCTCGATCTCACGCGCGACGGTCACGCCGTCGTTGGTGATCGTGGGGGCGCCCCACTTCTTGTCGAGGACGACGTAACGGCCCTTGGGGCCGAGCGTGACCTTGACCGTGTTCGCGAGCTTGTCGACACCGCGCTCGAGGGAGCGGCGGGCGTTCTCGTCGAACTCCAGGATCTTCGGCATTGCTTCTCCTTGGGAGAGGGTTTAACGGAGAACGGGTCGTGTGCCCGAGCCCGCGCTATGGCGGGTTCTCAGGCACACGACCCGAACAGGATCAGGAGACGATCGCGAGGACGTCGCGGGCGGAGAGAATGAGGTACTCCTCGCCGCCGTACTTGACCTCGGTGCCGCCGTACTTGCTGTAGATGACCTTGTCGCCCACGGCCACGTCGAGCGGGACCCGGTTGCCGTTGTCGTCGATGCGGCCGGGGCCGACCGACAGGACCTCGCCCTCCTGGGGCTTCTCCTTGGCGGTGTCCGGGATGACCAGGCCGGAAGCCGTGGTCTGCTCGGCCTCGATCGCCTTGACGACGATCCGGTCCTCGAGCGGCTTGATGTTGATCGACACGTCGATCGACCTCCCCTTCTGGGATGTACGCAGACTTGCTGACGGATGTGCGGGTTGGCTGACGGGCTTGCGCCCGTCCACGTTGAGGCTTGCCTTGGGGAGTACGCCGTCGCGGGGGTCGCACGCTCTTCGGCAAGCGCTGGCACACTCACGGGGAGAGTGCCAGCACGAAACTAGCACTCGCTGCCAACGAGTGCCAGACCGGGGCCCCGACCTGAGAGGATCACCGCGTGGACCTCGACGCGTTCCGGTGGCTGCTCACCGATGAGGGGCAGGCGCTCCTCGCGCGGGCCACCGAGCTGGCCGGGTCCACGGGGGCCGGCGACGAGCTGCACATCCAGGCCGAGCTCCGCCGTACGGCGCCGGCGGCGGCGGTCTCCGTCGCGCTGACGCAGGTCGAGCTGCGGGAGCGGGCACGGCCCAAGTTCGGCGACCTGGCCGACCGGATGTACTTCACCCCCGACGCCCTCGAGCAGGCCACGCGCCTGTCGGTCGCGACGCACCGGGCCGGGCGATACCAGGCCTTCGACGCGCGCACCCTGATCGATCTCGGCTGCGGCATCGGCGGCGACCTGATCGCCGCGGCCCGCGCCGGCCTGGTGTGCGCCGGCGTCGATCTCGACCCGGTGCGGGTGGCCGTGGCCGAGGCCAACCTCGCCGCGCTCGGGCTGCCCGGCGCCGTCCAGGTCGCCGACGCGACGACGGTCAACCACGGCGGCTTCGACATGGCGTTCGCCGATCCCGCGCGACGCACCGGTGCGGGACGCAGCTTCAACGTGGACGACTGGGTGCCGCCGTGGACCTGGGTCGAGGGCCTGCTGCGGCGCGACGCGTGCGTCAAGGTCGCCCCGGGGATCCCGCACTCGCTGGTGCCGGCCGGCGTCGAGGCCGAGTGGGTCAGCGACGGCGGCGAGGTCAAGGAGGCCGCCCTCTGGTCCGGTCGTACGGCGACCGCTCGGCGCCGGGCCACCGTCATCGGCGCAGGGGGGCTGGCGTCCCTGACCGACGAGGACGATCCGGGCCTGGATGCGGTCGGCGTCGGCGAGGTCGGCGGGTTCCTCTACGAGCCGGACGGCGCTGTGATCCGGGCCGGGCTGGTGACCGCGGTCGCCGCCGGCATCGAGGGCCGGCTGGTGGACGCCAAGATCGCCTACGTCACCTCGGACCGCTCCTTCCGCACCCCCTTCGCCCGTGGCTACCGGGTGCTCGAGGAGCTCCCCTATCGCGAGAAGCAGCTCAAGGCCGCGCTCCGCGAGCGCGGGATCGGACGGCTCACCATCAAGAAGCGCGGCGTCGACGTCGTCCCCGATGCGCTCCGCAAGAGGCTCGCGCTCGCCGGCGACGAGGAGGCCACGCTGGTGCTGACCCGCGTCGGCGGACACGGCACCGCGCTCCTGGTCACCCCCTTCTGACCCGTCGAATCCGGGAAGATCGCCCGTCGAATCCGGGGAAGTCGCCCGTCGAATCCGGGGAAATCACCCGTCGAATCCGGGAGATCGCCTGTCGAGTCGGCCGATCTCGCCGGGTCACCTTCCCCGATTCGACGGGCAATCCCACCGGATTCGCGGACAACACGGGCAACCCCGAGCGGCGTCGGCGCGTCGTACGGGTATGACCCCCGGCCGGCTTCTCGTCGCCTCGGTCGGCCTGGGCTTGGTTCTGCTCGCGACCGGCTGTGACAGCGACAGCGCCCCGCGCACGTCGTCGGCGACGTCATCGGCGACGTCGTCGTCGGCCTCCACGAGCGGGCCGACCCTCGGCTACACCGGGTGGGTCGCCGGACTCCCGGTCGGGCCGCCGCCGGCGGTCGGCTATGTCGTCGGGCACACCTACCACTCCTCCGACGGCCGACTGGTACGACTGCCCCGCGACCGCGGAACCACCGCGATCGCCGGCATCGGTGACGGCTTCCTCGTCGTCGACGACCGCAACTTCGAGGCGACCGCCGGAGTCGCGCTGCTGGACGCCCGCGGCCACACGGTGCGCGACCTCGGCTACATGACCGGGGCACCCGTCCTCAGCGCAGACGGTACGACGCTCCGATGGATCACGTTCACCCCGTCGGAGTTCGGACCGCACCGTGAGCCGACCCGGCTCTACGTCGCCGACGTCGGGTCGGGTGCGATCGACGCGCGGGTGATCCACCGCCCTGGCGAGATCCGTCCAGTGGTTCCCCAGCGGGCCGGGATCCCCGCCGTCCGTGTCCAGCGTGAGCAGCTGGTCGTCTCTGACTACGTGACCGGCACGGAGCTGGCCCGGTACGCCTCACCGGGTCCGTGGACCCGCGGTCGGACCGGGGCCGCGACGTGGGAGGACCGCGCACCACCTGCTGGTCGCGATGATCCGCCCGAGTGCGGGACGGCGGCCGTCGTACGCCTCGACACGCGCACCGGCGCGTGGTCGCTCGCCGTCGACTGGATGCCGACACAGGGGACCTTCAACGTCACGTTCGAGACCCACTCCTGACGACGCGCCGGCGATTGCAACCAATCTCCGACGGTTCGCGTCCTCCACCCGAGACAGTTCCACCAGGGCCCGAGTCGGGTCGTCGACCGAGTGAGGAGAGTTGATGAGCCGGAAGGACCGCGAAGCACAGCGGGACGCCGAGTTCACCGAGTACCTCGCCGTACGGCAGCCGACGCTGCTGCGCACGGCGTACCTCCTCACCGGTGACCGTCACCAGGCCGAGGACGTCCTGCAGACGTCGCTGGCCAAGCTCTACCTGGCATGGGACAAGGTCCACGATCGCGGCGCGGTCGATGCGTACGTGCGCCGGATCATGGTCAACGAGAACAACTCGCTGTGGCGGCGGGCGTGGAAGAAGCGGGAGTTCGCCACCGACGAGGTCCCCGAGGGTGCGCCGCACCACGATTCCCAGTACGACGGCACCAACGACCGGCTCTGGGAGGTCGTGCAGACCCTGCCACCGAAGGCCCGGGCGGTCGTCGTCCTCCGCTACTACGAGCAGATGTCCGAGTCCGAGGTCGCCGACGCGCTCGGCATCTCGATCGGCACGGTCAAGTCCCAGTGCAGTCGGGCGCTCGCCGCTCTTCGCGAGCGGGTGCCCGCCGAGCTCCACCCCCGCTACGGCGAGGAGTCCACGTCATGAGCCAGACCCCGAACGAGCCCAAGAACCCTGACCCCAACCGCGACAACACAGCCTGGGAGGATGCGATGACCCGCGACTTCGACGCGCGCGTCCGAGACCTCCACGAGGCCCCGCTCGACTTCGACTCCGTCAAGGGCAAGGCGCGCAGCATCCGGCGCAACCGCCGCGCGGCGGTCGCGGGCGGCATCCTCGGTGTCGCCGCGATCGTCACGCCGTTCGCCGTCCTCGCCAACAGCAACGGTTCCCCGGACAGCAAGAAGCCCGACGCCGCTGACGACTCGACGGTGACGCCGGTGGATCCCGCGGACGGCGTCGACTACGTCCTCGACGGCGTCTGGCACCAGGCCGACGGCGACACCGTGCAGCTGCCCGACAACCCACAGGCGTACGACGCCGCCGTGATCTGGAACGACCAGCTGGTCGCGACCCGCTGGGACGGCGAGGTCTTCTCCGTCGCCGACGTGATCGACGAGGACGGCAACGTCGTCGACTCCTTCGACACCACGGCCAACGTGGTGGTCAACGCCGAGGGCACCACCCTCGCCTGGATCGACACCGACGGCACCGTGATGACCGCATGGGACGGCGGAGAGGTCTCGATCGGCACCGTCGACCTCGCCGCACCCGGCGAGACCATCGCCTGGTTCCCGGCCGCGGTCACCGGCGGCCCCGACTGCCACGAGGTAGTCGACGGCTGCATCGTCTACGCCAACGGCGGCGAAGGCACCGTCGCGTCCTTCGACTCCCACGGGGTCAACGACAGCCCGCTCGAGCAGCACATCGCCGTCAGGGACGTCGACGGCGGCCGGGCGACCGTGCTCACCAAGGTCACCGACTTCGACACCTGCAGCGCACTCATCGAGACCGACACCGGCACGACCGTGAAGAAGACCTGCGACGTCCAGCTCCGCCAGATCTCCCCCGACGGAGCGTCGATCGCGGCGCCGCCGACCTACTTCGACGGACTCGGCCCGACCGACATCTCCATCGTCGACTCCACCACCCTGGAGGAGACCGGCCGCTACGCCCCCGAGGGCGGCTTCGTCGCCGACTGGGCCTGGTCCACGAACGGCAACCTGCTCGTCTCGACCTACGACGGCGCGAACTGGCACCTGATGTCCCTCAGCCCCACCGGTGAGATCGCCGAGATCGCCGACCCGGTCAAGGGCAACGACGTCGACAGCCCGTTCACCCTGATCCAGCACTGACGCACACCCGGACCGGACCGGCACAACTTCCCCGGGCTCTGGTGCGTCGAACTGGCATGGGCACCCACCACTTCCGGATCGCCATCGCGGCCGTGATCGCGCCGCTCGCCGTACTCGCCGTCGCTTGTGGCTCCGACGCCGGCGACACCACCGACACCACCGACAAGGCAAGCCAGGATCCAACGGTCGCCTCGTCGACGCCGACCACGCCGACCACGCCGACCACGCCGACCACGCCGACCGACACTCCTCCGCCGGCGCCGGACGGGATCGACTACCTGCAGGGCCGGACCTGGCACCAGGCCGACGGTGAGGAGGTCGAGCTGCCGAAGGGTGAGTACTACGACGCCGTCCTCTGGGACGGCCGGCTCGTCACCAGCCAGCCGTGGGGTGAAGCCACTGGGCAGATGACGATCTTCGACGACGACGGCCAACGGGTCGACGGGCTCGAGGACGTCGTTGGTTTCAACGTCAGCAACGACGGCACCATCCTCAGCTACACCACGGGCACGGGGGACCTGATCGCCCGCTGGGATGGCGGGCAGGAGGTCATGGCGGAGGGTGTCGTCGACACAGGTGGCGGCGAGTCGGTCGGTGGCGCGCCGGTCTCCGTGATCGGAACCGCACCCTGCGTGGCCGAGTCCGGCGCCTGCCTGATCCGGATCAACACCTACACCTCCGGCTGCCGCGGCATCGGCTCGAGCGACGTGCCGCTTCCCGCCGACGCCCGCGCGTGCTTCGACGAGCAGGACAACCTGTTGTCGTACTCCGACAAGCGCAGGCCGGACGGGACTTCGTGCGGCGGCGTCTGGTCGGGCTTCGACCTGGACTTCCTGTGGCACACCTGCGACTACGAGGTCAAGAAGATCTCTCCCGACGGCAACTACGTCGTCGGCGCTCCCACCCGGTTCGACGAGGGCTACCGAGAGATCAGCATCCTCGACGCCCAGGCCGGAGAGGTGGTCGGCACCTACGCGCCGGAGGGCCGACGCTCCTTCATCTGGATCGATGTCGGCTGGACGACAGCCAACACGCTGTTGCTGTCGACGTACGACGGCGCCGGCTGGCACCTGGTCTCGATGGCGCCCGACGGTGAGGTCGTCGAGCTGACGGACCCGATCCCCGGTGACAGGTACCGGAGCCCCTGGGTGCCCGTCCGCCACTGATCACAACCTCTCCGAAGCCGGCCGATTGCAACCCTTTCGGCCGGTTTCGCGTCCTCCGGGCAGACATCACAGATAGGAAACCCGATGACCATCAACCTCCACTCCCGGATCGCCGTCGCAGCGGTGATCGCGCCGCTCGCCGTACTCGCTGTCGCCTGCGGCGACGACTCCGACCCCAAGGCGGACGACGCGGCCTCCGACCCCACCACCGCGGCGTCTTCCGAGCCGACCGTGGCGCCGACCACCTCCGAGCCGACCATCTCCGAGTCGGCCACGCCGACCGAGCCGGCCGACACCGGCGTCGACTACGTCGTCGACGGCGTCTGGCACCAGGCCGACGGCGACACCGTGCAGCTGCCCGACAACCCGCAGGCGTACGACGCCGCCGTGATCTGGAACGACCAGCTGGTCGCGACCCGCTGGGACGGCGAGGTCTTCTCCGTCGCCGACGTGATCGACGAGGACGGCAACGTCGTCGACTCCTTCGACACCACGGCCAACGTGGTGGTCAACGCCGAGGGCACCACCCTCGCCTGGATCGACACCGACGGCACCGTGATGACCGCATGGGACGGCGGAGAGGTCTCGATCGGCACCGTCGACCTCGCCGCACCCGGCGAGACCATCGCCTGGTTCCCGGCCGCGGTCACCGGCGGCCCCGACTGCCACGAGGTAGTCGACGGCTGCATCGTCTACGCCAACGGCGGCGAAGGCACCGTCGCGTCCTTCGACTCCCACGGCGTGAACGACAGCCCGCTCGAGCAGCACATCGCCGTCAGGGACGTCGACGGCGGCCGGGCGACCGTGCTCACCAAGGTCACCGACTTCGACACCTGCAGCGCACTCATCGAGACCGACACCGGCACGACCGTGAAGAAGACCTGCGACGTCCAGCTCCGCCAGATCTCCCCCGACGGAGCGTCGATCGCGGCGCCGCCGACCTACTTCGACGGACTCGGCCCGACCGACATCTCCATCGTCGACTCCACCACCCTGGAGGAGACCGGCCGCTACGCCCCCGAGGGCGGCTTCGTCGCCGACTGGGCCTGGTCCACGAACGGCAACCTGCTCGTCTCGACCTACGACGGCGCGAACTGGCACCTGATGTCCCTCAGCCCCACCGGTGAGATCGCCGAGATCGCCGACCCGGTCAAGGGCAACGACGTCGACAGCCCGTTCACGCTCATCCAGCACTGACTGGCAGCTCGCGGCGTCCCGCGGCGGCACGCGGCCGTCGCGGGCGGGCGGCGGCTCCCAGGATTCTTGGATGACGTGGTTGCTCGCCGTCGTTGGTTGCGTGGCTGTCCCACCTAGCCCTGCCCTCTGTGACGGGAGGCTTGGGCTGCGACCTGGACGGCCGCCAATGGCTGGTCGACCCCACCGGCACCCACGACCTCTAACGACCCCGCCCCGAACCCCGCCTCGGCGGGGCCATCGGCATGCTCACGGGTGGTTTCGAGGCTCTCTGCGCTCGCACCTCAACCACCGGCTTCGGCTCCCAGCCGCAGCGCCGACACCATCGCCGGCCACGCCTGAGTGCCGAGTGCTGCGTCGGCGGCCGGCGTGCCGCCGCGGAGCATCGCCTGGCCGGCATCGACGACCTCCTCTCCGGGAAGAAGGGTGCGGTGGCCGGCAGCCGGGAGCATGACGAGATCGGTGGCGAGGCCGGAGGCCGCCCGACGATCGAGGATCGTGCCGGCGAAGTCGCCAGCCGGCCAGACCTGGTCGTCACCACCGGCCACCAACACCACGGACCCTTCGATCCGCTCGACCGGAATCGTCGCGGCGCCGACCACGTCGGGATCTGCAGCGACCAGGCTCTCGGCGTACCAGCTCCGATAGGCCGGCGGATCAGAGTCGGGCGTCCAGTCGTCACGGAACGGAACGTACGGAACCGGCGCACCCCGCCAGGTCCAGTGGGAGGTCCAGCGGCCGTCGCCGTACCCGGCCCAGACGTAGGCCGACGGCGCGAACGCGACGGTGGCCGACACCCGGTCGTCCCGCGAGGCGACGAGGAGCGCCGCCTCGGCGCCGAACGACGTGCCGACCAGTGCCATCCGGTCGCACTCAGGAGCGACCTGGTCGAGGGCATCGACGAACAGCTCGAGCGGGACGTCGTAGGGTCCCGATTGCTGGCCGGGCCCGCCGAACCATCGCATCGCCAGCACCGTCGCACCGTGTCGCGCGAGCAGCTCGGCGCGATCGACCGGGATCCGGCCACTCGATCCGGCAACGAGCAGCACGCCCGTGCCACAGGGCTTTTCAGGCCGGACGAGCCGCCACTCCGGATCGGCGAACCGCATCACTCAACCGGCGAGCACGGACGTGACCGGGAGGCTCGAGTCGGCCGGGAGGTCGTACGACGACGGCGGGAGCCCGCGCGTAACGATCGACGACCCGAGCGCGGCGACCATGGCGCCGTTGTCGGTGCACAGACCGGGGCGCGGCACCCGCACCCGGATGCCCAGCTTCGACGCCCGCTCCTCGGCCATCGCCCGCAGCCGGGAGTTGGCGGCGACCCCGCCGCCGATCAGCAGGTCCTCGATCCCTTCGGAGGTTGCAGCGTCGAGCGCCTTGCGGACGAGTACGTCGCAGACTGCCTCCTGGAACGATGCCGCGACGTCGGCGATCGGCACCGGCTGGCCGGACCGCTCGCGGGCCTCGACCCACCGCGCCACCGATGTCTTCAGCCCGGAGAACGAGAAGTCGAAGCGGTGCCGCTCGAGGTCACGGCGACCGGTGAGACCGCGCGGGAAGTCGATCGCGACCGACGACCCCGACTTGGCGGATCGGTCGATGTGCGGACCGCCGGGGAACGGGAGGCCGAGCAGCCGGGCGACCTTGTCGAACGCCTCACCCGCCGCGTCGTCGATCGTCGCCCCGAGCGGGTCGATGTCACCGGTCACGTCCGTGACTCGGAGCAGGCTCGAGTGGCCGCCGGAGACCAGCAGCGCCAGGCACGGCTCCGGCAGCGGTCCGTGCTCGAGCTGGTCGACGGCGACGTGGGCGGCGAGGTGGTTGACGCCGTACAACGGCTTGCCGAGGGAGAGTGCCAGCGACTTGGCCGCGGCCACACCCACCAGCAGCGCGCCGGCGAGACCGGGGCCGCTCGTCACCGCGATGGCGTCGACGTCGTGGAGCGCGATGCCGGCGGTCTCGCACGCCCGCTCGATGGTCGGCACCATCGCCTCGAGGTGGGCGCGGCTGGCAACCTCCGGCACGACCCCGCCGAACCGGGCATGCTCGTCGACGCTGCTCGCGATCGCGTCCGCCAGGAGGGTGTAACCGCGGACGATGCCGACGCCGGTCTCGTCGCAGGAAGTCTCGATCCCGAGCACCAGCGGTTCGTCGGTCATCACGGCACCATCCTCACAAACCGCTCCAGGACGACGGCGTCGGTGCCGTCGCGGTAGTAGCCCGGCCGCCGCGCGATCTCGGCGAACCCCGCTCCCGCGTAGAAGGCCCGCGCGGCGACATTGTCGTCGCGCACCTCGAGCAGGAGGCGTTCGGCGCCGCAAGCTCCGGCGTGTGCATCGACGGCGGCGAGAAGACGCACCGCGACGCCCGTACGGCGCGCGGCCGGCACCGTCGCGATCCGCTGCAGCTCCGCGATCTCCTGCACGACGCTGACCGCCGCATACCCGGCGAACCCACCCTCCTGCTCGGCGACCAGGTAGGAGGTCGTCGGCACCCGACCTGCCACGCCCTCGGCGATCAGCGGCTCGGACCACGGGTCGAGCGGGAACGCGACCAGCTCGAGACCCACGATCGCGTCCACGTCTGCCACCTCGGCAGGACGCACGGACAAGATCACGAGACCGGCTTGGGCGCTCGCGGGATCTCCGCATCGGGGCGCCGGAGGTAGAGCGGCTCGGGGTCGCGGATCTCGGCCCGCTCCTCGACGACACACCGGGCCAGCCAGCCGGCCGAAGGACGCAGCGGCGGACGGCCGTCGGGGAACGCGTCCGGATACAGCGCGGCACCTTCACCCACCACCGGCAGATCGCCGAACGACTCCGTGACGGCGGCGGGGCGGTGCACGTCCGGTCCGGAGACGCGGAGGCCGGCTGCGTCGTACGCGCCGAGGTAGACCTCCCTGCGGCGCGCGTCGCTGGCGACGACGAACGCACCCGACACCGCACCGGTGTCGACGGCCTCGACCGCGAGCACGTCGAGCGAGCACACGCCGTAGACGGGGATCTGCAGTACATAGGCCATGGTGCGGGCGGAGACGAGACCGACCCTCAGCCCGGTGAAGGGTCCGGGACCAACGCCCACCGCGATGGCGGTCAGGTCGCGGGGGCCGATCCCCACCTGCCGCAGCGCTTCGTCGATCAGGGGGGTGAGCTGCTCGCCGTGTCGCATCGTCTCGGCCGAGGCCAGCTGGGCCATCACGTCGGTGCCGTCGTGCACAGCGACGGTGACGGTCGGCGACGACGTGTCGAACGCGAGCAGCACGCGTCGAGGCTAGCGGGCCTGCCTACATCGAGAGATCGACGCCCAACCAGCGTGGCCCGAGCGGTTCGAGCTCGACGGTGCGCGGGTCCAGCGACTCCCCCTCGGTGTCGCTGCCCGTGGACCTGGCGATCCGGATCTCGAGCGGAGAGTCGGCGAGGTCCTCGGCCAGACCCTCGCCCCACTCCACGACGGTGATCGCACGGTCGAGGTCGGTGTCGAGGTCGAGGTCGTCGAGCTCCGCGGCACCACCGAGCCGGTAGGCGTCGACGTGCACCAGGTCGGGACCGCCGACCAGCGACGGGTGCACCCGGGCGATGACGAACGTCGGCGACGTGACGCCCCCGCGCACCCGCAACGCCGCCCCCAGGCCCTGGGTGAACGTGGTCTTGCCGGCCCCCAGCTCGCCACCGAGGATCACCACGTCCCCGGCCACCAGGACCTGAGCCACGCGGCCCGCCAGCCGTCGCATGTCGTCGGCGGTCGGCACGTCGTAGCGGCGCGGCAGGGCACGGGACAGCTCGACGTACGGCGGGTGCCGGCCGGTCTCCGAGAACCCCTGCTGGCGCCAGAACCGGGCGGTGTGCGGCAGCTCCTCGCGGGCGAACACGACGGCACGCTCGGCCTGTCCCTCGTCGAGCTCGGCCGCGGCGTGCAGGGCGGCACGCACCAGCGCGACCGCGACGCCCCGGCCACGGGCCGCCGGCGTCAGCCCGAAGCGACGCAGGTGCACGGCCCGGCCGTCCGGCTCGGCGTCGAGCAGGACGGTCCCCGCGGCCTGACCATCGACCCGGGCGACCAGGCCGGCGCCGGCGGCCAACCGGGTGGCGATGGTCTCCTCGGTCTCGGCGAGCGCATCGGTGGGCGGGTCGAGCGGCTCGCGGTCGGCGAAGGCGGTGCGCACGATCTCGAGTACGACGCCCGCCGCCTCCGGGCCGACGACCTCGATCGTCGGCTCTGTGATGTCGACGGTCACCGGCTCCGGGCCCCCGCCGTCGCCGCGGTGATGAGCTGGTCGAGCTCGGAGTTGACCAGGTCGTGGCGTTCGAAGATCACCATGTGTCCCGCGCCGTCGCACTCGAGCAGCCGGGAGTCGGGGATCCGGGCGCGCAGCTTGCGTGAATGGCCGATCGAGGTGACCTTGTCGCTGGTGCCGCAGATGACCGACGTCGGGATCGCGCCCATGGCCTCGACGGCGTCGAACTTGTCGAGGCTCGTGAAGAGCGGGAAGAAGTCCGCCACCACCTCGAACGGTGTGGCCGACAGCATCTCGTCGACGAACACGACGTAACCGGCCGGGACCTCGCCGCCGAAGGCGTAACGATCGGTGGCGACCGTGGCAACCGTGCGGCCCAGGCGTCGGACCCCGTCGACCAACCGGTGCCCGCGGTGGAGGGTCCGCACCGCTCGGTGGGTCACCGGGCCGCTCAGCCGTGCCGGCAGCATCGGCAGCAGGAGCCGGCTCACGTCCAGGCCACCGGCGGTCGTGGAGATCAGGCCGACGCCGACCACGCGATCGCCGATCAGCTCAGGGAACTGCTCGACCAGCGAAACGATCGCCATCCCGCCCATGGAGTGGCCCACCAGCACGATCGGACCCTCGGGCGCGGTCGCGTCGATGACCGCCTTGAGGTCGCGGCCGAGCTCGTCGATGTTGGAGTGCTCACGATCGGAGCGCCCCGACCGTCCGTGGGACCGCTGGTCGTAGAAGACGGTGCGCACCAGGTTGCGGTAGGCCGCGCGCTGGAAGTGCCAGCAGTCGAGGTTGAGGCAGAAGCCGTGCACGAACACCACGGTGACGTCGGGCGCGGCGCCGCGCACCCGGCGGATCAGCCGACCGGCGCGGTCGAGACCGTGGCTGCCGTCGAGCTCGTCGACCTCGACGTGCAGCGGCACCCCGTCCTCGGCGACGACCGTGATCGGCGCGGAGCGCAGCGTTCCGAACGCGACGTCCTCTCCCGCCCGGCGGCCGATCGAGCGCTGCTGACGGGCCAGCGTGATGGCACCCCCGGCAGCCGCGACGCCGAGCGCGCCGGCGACCGAGCCGACGATGCGGCGGCGGACGCTGGCCATCAGGTGGCCCCGCTGTCGACGTACGTCCGGGTCATCCGGCCTCCGATCCTGGTCACGATCTCGTAGCTGATGGTGCCGCACGCCTCGGCCCAGTCCTGCGCGGTCGGCACCTCGGGGCCGGCTCCGAACAGCACGACCTCGTCGCCGGCCGCGGCCGGGTCGCCGCCCAGGTCGACCATGAACTGGTCCATGCACACGGTGCCGCGGATCGGGCGCCGCTTGTCGCGGACGGCGACCTCGGCGCTGCCACCGGGATGGAAGGCCTGTCGAGGGACCCCGTCGCCGTAGCCGAGGGGCACCAGACCGATCGTCGTCGGCCGGTCGGCGACCCACCGATGCCCGTAGGAGACCGCATCGCCGGGCACCAGGTCCTTGACCATCGCCAGCCTGGTGCGCACGGTCATCGCCGGCACCAGACCGAGGTCGGCCGTGTGTCCCGGCGCCGGGTCGAGGCCGAAGATCGCCAGGCCGCACCGGACCGCGCCGAAGCGGGCCGAAGGCCGCAGCAACGCGGCAGCGGAGTTCGACAGGTGGAGCAGGTCGGGCCGCAGGCCGCTGTCCTCCGCCAGCGCCACCGCGGCACGGAAGGCGTGCTCCTGCCGGTCGTTGGCCGGATGCTCGGGCTCCTCGCTGCACGCGAAGTGCGACCAGAGGCCGGTGATCTTCCAGCTGCCGTCGCGCTCCCCGACCTGGGCGCGGGCGAACACGTCGGCCCAGGCGGACCGCGGCGCGCCGCCGCGGTTGAGGCCGGTGTCGACCTTGAGCTGCACCCGGGCGCGCCGACCGACTGCCTCGGCCGCGGCGGCGATGGCGTCGAGCTCGACGACGGAGTACGCCGAGAGGTCGATCCCCTCCGTCACGGGGCGCTCGAGATCGCTGCCGGGCAGCATCAGCCAGCAGAGCAGCGGGCCGGTGTACCCGGCAGCGCGCAGCTGGACGGCCTCGTCGGCGGTCGCGACCGCGATCCACTCGGCGCCGCCCTCGCGAGCCGCGCGCGCCGCCTCCACCAGGCCGTGGCCGTAGCCGTTCGCCTTCACCACCGCGATGAGGGGTACGCCAGTGAGCTCCCGGAGCACCCGCACGTTGTGCCGGATCGCCGCCACATCGACGACGATCTCGGCGAGCGGGCCGTCGTGACGGCCGGCCTGCTGGTCGGGCATGAGCCCGATCCTCCCACTACCGCTGCAGGGTCGCGATGACCGAGGGCAGTGTGCGGGCCACGTCTCCGGCAACGATCGGACCGCCGTGGGAGGCGAGGGTGGCCGCCGCACCGTGCAGCCAGGACCCGACCGAGGCGGCGTCGTACGGCGTCAGGCCGGCAGCGAGCAGCGCGCCGATGACGCCACCGAGCACATCGCCGGCGCCGGCCGTGGCGAGCCAGGGCGTGCCGGTCGTGGTGACCCGTACCGGACGACCGGACTCGGCGACGAGCGAGTGGCGGCCCTTGAGCAGCACCGTGGTGCGGTAGACCTCGACGGCGGCCCGGAGGTGGTGCAGCGGGCGCGCTTCGATCTCGGCGCGTTCGACTCCGAGCATCGACGCCAGCTCGCCGGCGTGCGGGGTCAGCACCGCGGGCCGCCCGGCGACCAGGTCGGCGAACTCGAGGGCGTCGGCGTCGACGACCAGTGGTACGGCGTCCGCGACCGCGTCCTGGAGAGACTGCTGGGCGCTCGCATCGCTGCCCGAGCCGACCACCCAGGCCTGGACCCGGCCGTCACCGACCACGTCGGGATGGGCCGCCCGGACCGAGTCGAGCACGGCCGGATCGCCGACGTACCTCACCATGCCGGCCAGTCCGCAGTCCGCACCTCCCACGCTGAGCAGGGCCGCTCCCGGATAGGCGCCCGAGCCCGTCCGGACGCCGACCACGCCACGCGTGTACTTGTGCGCGACGGGGTCCGGCCACGGCAGCAGCGCGGCCACGTCGGCCGGCTGGAGCGCCTCGAGCGCCGGCTCCGGGAGGTCGAGGCCGATGTCGACCAGGTGGACGACGCCGCTCCGCAGTGCCGCGGGATCGACCAGGTGGGCGGTCTTGTGGGTCCCGAAGGTGACCGTCACGTCGGCCGTGACGTGCGGTCCGTCGAGCTCGCCGGTGTCGACGTCCACGCCGGACGGGATGTCGACCGCCACGACCGGCACCCCGGCCACCGCCTCGAGCGCGGTCGCCGCGTCGGGCCTCAGGGGCGGGCGTCCGCCGATCCCCACGATCCCGTCGACCACCACGTCGTAGGTGCCGGCGCGTTCGACCACCCGACCACCCGCATCCCGGAGCGCGGCCAGTCCGGCAGGGTGCACCCGGTCGGAGAGCAACCACGCCTCGACCGAGGCCCCACGCCGCGCGAGCACGGCTCCGGCGTACAACGCGTCACCGCCGTTGTCGCCGGACCCGACCAGCAGCAGCACCCGCCGCCCGTACCCCCCGCCGAGCAGGTCGAGCACGGCGTACGCCAGCCCGTGCGCCGCCCGCTGCATGAGCGCGCCCTCGGGCAGCTGCGCCAGCAGCGTCGCCTCGGCCTCCCGGACCTGCTCGACCGTGTGGGCTCGGATCACGTCGCCCACGCTAGTGGGGCGCGCGACCCGTCGTACCCGGCATAGCTGTCGCGATTTCGTGGGATTTGCGACATCTACGCCGGGTACGACGCCCTCCGGTCCTCGGTCACGACTCCAGGACCACCATCGCGGACGCGATGCCGGCGTCGTGCGAGAGCGAGAGGTGGACGTGCTGCACCCCGAGCGCCTCCGCCTGGGCGAGCACGGTCCCGCGGATCTCGAACACCGGCCGGCCGGACTCCTCGCGGATCACCTCGGCGTCGTGCCAGTCCATCCCCCGCGGCGCGCCGAGCGCCTTCGCGAGTGCCTCCTTCGCAGCGAACCGGGCCGCGAGCGAGGCGACCGGGAGGGTCCGCTCCGCCTCGGTGAAGAGACGTACGGCGAGCGCCGGCGTGCGCTCGATCGATGCTGCGAAACGGTCGAGCTCGCACACGTCGATGCCGACCCCGATCACAGCCATCTGGTCGGCTTCATTCCACGGTGACGGACTTGGCCAGGTTGCGCGGCTGGTCGACGTCGTGCCCGAGCGCGGTCGCGAGCTCGCACGCGAACAGCTGCAGCGGCACGATCGCGACGAGGGGCTGGAGCAGGACGGGGACCTGCGGGAGCCGGATCAGGTGGTCGGCGTACGGCTCGATCTTGTCGTCGCCGTCCTCGGCCAGGCAGATCGTGAGGGCGCCGCGGGCGCGCACCTCCTGGATGCCGCTGAGCATCTTGCCGTGCAGCTGGTCCCGGCCCCGAGGCGGGACGACGCAGAGCACCGGCAACCCCTCCTCGATCAGGGCGATCGGCCCGTGCTTGAGCTCGCCGGCAGCGAAGCCCTCGGCGTGGAGGTAGGCCAGCTCCTTCAGCTTGAGGGCGCCCTCGAGCGCGACCGGGTAGCCGGCGTGCCGGCCGAGGAACAGCACGGACCGGGTGCCGACGTGCGACCTCGCGAGCGCGTAGACCGAGTCGGCCTGCTCGAGAACGGTGGCGATGTGACCCGGCATCGCCTCGAGCTGGCCCATGATCTCGTCGATCTCGTCGCCGAAGCGGGTGCCCTTGACCTGCGCCACGTAGAGCGCGAGCAGGTAGCAGGCCACCAGCTGGGTCAGGAAGCCCTTGGTCGACGCGACCCCGATCTCCGGGCCGGCGTGGGTGTAGATCACGGCGTCCGACTCCCGCGGGATCGAGGAGCCGTTGGTGTTGCAGATCGCGAGCACGCGCGCGCCCTGGCTCTTCGCGTGCCGGATCGCCTGGAGCGTGTCGGCGGTCTCGCCGGACTGGCTGATCGCGACGACGAGGGTCGTGTTGTCGACGATCGGGTCGCGGTAGCGGAACTCCGACGCGAGCTCGACCTCGACCGGTGTGCGGGTCCAGTGCTCGATGGCGTACTTCGCGACCATGCCGGCGTAGAAGGAGGTGCCGCAGGCGATCACGATGATCTTGTCGAGGTCGCGGATCTCCTCGTCGGCGAGCCGCATCTCGTCGAGCTGCAGAAGCCCGCCGACACCCCGCCTGCCGATGAGCGAGTCGGCGACAGCGCGCGGCTGCTCGAAGATCTCCTTGCGCATGAACCAGTCGTGGCCGTCCTTCTCGGCGGCGGACAGGTCCCAGTCGACGTGGAACTGCTCGGCCTCGACCGGGTTGCCGAAGAAGTCGGTGACGGTCACCTCGTCGCGAGTCAGGGTGACGATCTGGTCCTGGCCGAGCTCGAGCGCCTCCCGGGTGTGCTCGATGAACGCCGCGACGTCGGAGCCGAGGAAGTTCTCACCCTCGCCGAGGCCGATCACCAGCGGGCTGTTGCGCCGCGCGGCGACGACCCGGTCCGGGTCCTCGGCGTCAACCGCGACGAGGGTGAACGCGCCGTCCAGCTGCTGACACACCCGCTGCATCGCGACCGGCAGGTCGACGCCCGACTGCACCTGCAGCTCGACCAGGTGGGCGGCGATCTCGGTGTCGGTCTCGGAGAGGAAGACGTGGTCGTCGGCCTCGATCCGGGCGCGCAGCTCGGCGAAGTTCTCGATGATCCCGTTGTGGACCAGCGCGATCCGGCGGGCACCGCCGGTGTGCGGGTGTGCGTTGGCGTCGTTGGGCGGGCCGTGGGTGGCCCAGCGGGTGTGCCCGATGCCGGTGTGGGCCGGTGGGAGCGGGTGGTCGGCCAGCTCCTTCTCGAGGTTGGCCAGCTTGCCGGAGCGCTTGGCCACGGCCAGCTCGCCGTCATCGACGACAGCGATCCCAGCGGAGTCGTAGCCGCGGTACTCCAGCCGCCGGAGGCCGTCGATCACGACGTCCTGCGCGCGCTGGGGCCCGACGTAGCCGACGATCCCGCACATGGCGCACAACTGTACGGGTTTCCGAGCGCGGGTCCGTCCGAGGCACGGGGACGGACCCGGTCAGCGAGGAGATTGAGGAGGGTCGCGCACACCGGAGCGCAGCGACGGGGTGGGCGACCCGTCTCGAAATCCCGGTGCTGATTGAATCGTCGCCATGCGCGAGCACGAGACCGGTGACGAGCTCCATCGGGAGTCCTCGCCGTACCTCGAGCTCGACCGGGCGACGTGGGCAGCGCTGGCCTCCGAGACGGAGAGCCCGCTCACGCACGACGAGATCCTCGCGCTCCGCGGCATCGGGGACCAGCTCGACCTCGACGAGATCGTGCAGGTCTACCTGCCGCTGTCGCGGCTGTTGAGCCTGCGGGTCGAGGCGGCAGCGGCCCTGCATCGCACGCAGGAGGAGTTCCTCCACCGCGCCACGCCGCCGCGCACACCGTTCGTGATCGGACTCGCCGGCTCGGTGGCGGTCGGCAAGTCGACCGCCGCGCGTGTGCTGCAGCAGATGCTCGCCCGCTGGCCGGCCCACCCGAACGTCGCCCTGGTCACCACCGACGGCTTCCTCTACCCCAACGCCGAGCTCGAGCGCCGCGGGCTGCTGGAGCGCAAGGGCTTCCCCGAGTCGTACGACCGACGCGCGCTGATGAAGTTCGTGGTCGACATCAAGTCCGGCAGGGACGAGGTGCTCGCCCCGAGGTACTCCCACCTGATCTACGACGTCGTGCCCGACGAGAAGGTCGCCATCAACAGTCCGGACATCCTGATCCTGGAGGGCCTCAACGTCCTGCAGCCGGCCCGCGCGCGCGGCGACGGTCGCACCGGCCTCGGCCTGTCCGACTTCTTCGACTTCTCGATCTTCGTCGACGCGGCGGTCGCCCACATCCGCGACTGGTACGTCGACCGCTTCCTGCGGCTGCGCGAGACGGCGTTCCGCGACCCGGGCTCCTACTTCGCCAAGTACGCCCAGCTCACCCACGACGTCGCTGTCGACGAGGCCCGACGGATCTGGGACACCATCAACGGGCCGAACCTGGAGCAGAACGTGCTCCCCACCCGCTCCCGCGCCACCTTGGTGCTGCGCAAGGACAGGGACCACTCGGTCCGCTACGTGCGGCTGCGGAAGATCTGACGGTCAGAGCGACAGGCGGCGACGTACGACGTCCGCGAGCCCGTCGGCGACCGACTGCGCCTGCTCGGCGGTAGGAGCCTCGACCATCACCCGGACCAGCGGCTCGGTGCCGGACGGGCGCAGCAGCACCCGGCCGGAGTCGCCGAGCTCGGCCTCGACCGCGGCAACGGCGCCGAGCAGCTCGGGGTCGTCGCACCGGTCCTTGTCGACTCCGGGCACGTTGACCAGCACCTGCGGCAGCCGGGTCATCACTGCGGCGAGCTCCTGCAGGCTGCTGCCGGTCACGGCCATCCGCTGCATGACGTGCAGCGCGGTCAGCAGGCCGTCGCCGGTGGTCGCGTGCGCCCGCATGATCACATGGCCGGACTGCTCGCCGCCGAGGGAGTAGCCGCCCGCGCGCATGTCCTCGAGGACGTAGCGGTCGCCCACCGCGGTCTGGCGCACGGTGACCCCGGCGGCGGTGAGCGCTTGCACGAGCCCCAGGTTGCTCATCACGGTCGCGACCAGGGTGTCGTCGACGAGCCCGCCGGTCTCCCGGAGGGCGAGCGCGAGGATCGCCATGATCTGGTCGCCGTCGACGATGGCGCCGGTGTGGTCGACGGCCAGGCACCGGTCGGCGTCGCCGTCGAGGGCGAAGCCGGCGTCGGCGCCGTGCTCGACGACGGCACGCTGGAGCCCCCCGAGATGGGTGGAGCCGCAGCCCTCGTTGATGTTGAGGCCGTCCGGCTCGGCGCAGATCGCGATCACCTCGGCGCCGGCGCTCGCAAGCGCCCGCGGGCCGACCTCGCTGGCCGCGCCGTTGGCACAGTCGAGCACCACCCGGAGCCCGACGAGCGGCTTGTCGAGGGTGGCGACCAGGTGGGCGGCGTACTCCTCCACGCTCGGGCCGTACGGCGTCACCCGGCCCACTTCCGAACCCGTCGGGCGGTCCCATTCCTGGTCGAGGTGCTCCTCGATCTCACGCTCGAGCGCGTCGTCGAGCTTCACGCCGCCGCGGGCGAGGAACTTGATGCCGTTGTCCGGCATCGGGTTGTGGGACGCCGAGATCACCACGCCCACGTCGGCGCCGAGGGCGTCGGTGAAGTAGGCGACGCCCGGGGTCGGCAGCACGCGGAGGCGCAGTACGTCGACGCCCGCCGACGCGAGACCGGCCACGACGGCGTGCTCCAGGAACTGCCCGGAGATGCGGGTGTCGCGCCCGACGACCGCCAGGGGCCGTGGCCGGCCGCTGCCGAGGCCGCCGTGCTCGACGAGCACCCGGGCAGCAGCAACGCCGAGGCCCAGGGCCAGCTCCCCCGTCAGTGACGAGTTCGCCAGGCCCCGGACCCCGTCGGTGCCGAAGATCCGCATCTGCCCCGCTCTTTCGGTCCCTGAGGAGGTCGCGCAGCGACCGTCTCGAAGGGTCAGCGCTTCGAGTACTGGGGCGCTTTGCGCGCCTTCTTGAGACCGGCCTTCTTGCGCTCGGTGGCGCGGGCGTCGCGGGTCAGCAGACCGGCCTTCTTCAGCGTCGCGCGGTTGGCGTCGAGGTCGATCGCGTTCAGGCAGCGGGCTACGCCGAGGCGGAGCGCACCGGCCTGGCCGGTGATGCCGCCGCCGTGGATCCGGGCGATGACGTCGAAGCGGTCGTTCAGCCCGAGCGCCGTGAAGGGCTCGTTGACGACCTGCTGGTGCAGCTTGTTGGGGAAGTACGACTCGAGCGTGCGGCCGTTGATGGTCCAGACGCCGGTGCCCGGGACGATCCGGACGCGGGCGACGGCCTCCTTGCGGCGGCCGGTCGCGGCGCCGGGCTCGATGGTGGCCGGCCGGGCGTCGAGGGCGGCGGCCGACGGGGAGGTCTCGCTGGTGTAGGCGAGGCCCTGCTCGTCGGTCTCGAAGGTCTCCTCGACCCCGGTGGTGTCGGTCTCAGAGATGTCGGTGTCAGCCACGTTGTTTCCTAGGTTCTTCGCGTCGGTCGAGTCAGTCACTGGGAGATCTTCTTGATCTCGTAGGGGACGGCCTGCTGGGCCTCGTGGGGGTGCGTGGGGCCGGCGTAGACCTTCAGCTTCTTCAGCATCTGACGGCCGAGCTTGTTCTTGGGGAGCATGCCCCAGACGGCGTTCTCGATGGCCTTGCGGGCGTCCTTGTCGATGACCTCACCGATCGGGGTCGCGGTCAGGCCACCCGGGTAGCCGGAGTGCCGGTAGACCATCTTGTTCTCGCGCTTGTTGCCGCTCAGCGAGACCTTGGACGCGTTGACGACGATGACGTAGTCACCGGTGTCGGCGTTGGGGGCGAAGATCGGCTTGTGCTTGCCACGCAGCAGGTTGGCCGTGGTGGCGGCGAGGCGACCGAGGACGACGTCCGTCGCGTCGATCACAAGCCACTGGCGCTCAACGTCGCCGGGCTTCGGGGCATAGGTGCGCATGGCTGCGTCACTTTCTGTCGTTCGTGGTGACACGGCCGAAGGCTCCGACCGCGACGTCGTCTGACGAACACTGGCCCCTTCGACGGTGTGGCCGTCGAGACGGGGCTCTGCCCCCGCATGCGGGGGCGGCAGATGACGCAATCGACAAGACTACGGGCCCGTCGGAGGGGGGTCAAAACGCCACGGGGCGGACAGCGTCTTACGCTCCGGCTTGGCCTACGACTACGGTGCAGGGCGTGACTGACTCTCTCACCGTACGCGACAACCGCACCGGCGCGGAGTACGACATCCCGATCACCGACGGCACCATCCGGGCGGCTGATCTGGGACAGATCAAGGCGGCTGAGGGTGAGCCCGGCCTTGCGACGTACGACCCCGGGTTCGTCAACACCGCCTCGTGCCGGAGCTCCGTGACCTACATCGACGGAGAGGCCGGGATCCTCGAGTACCGCGGCTATCCCATCGAGCAGCTGGCGGAGAAGTCCAGCTTCCTCGAGGTGTCCTACCTGCTGGTCCACGGGGAGCTCCCGACCAAGGAGCAGTACGACGACTGGGTCCACCACATCACCTACCACACGTTCGTCCACGAGAACGTCAAGGCGTTCATGCAGGGCTTCCGCTACGACGCGCACCCGATGGGGATGCTGATGGCGTCGGTGGGCGCGCTGTCGACGTTCTACCCCGAGGCCGCGAACATCGCCGACGCCGACAACCGGCGCATCCAGATCGTCCGGATGATCGCCAAGATGCCGACGCTCGGGGCCTGGGCGTTCCGCCACGCGCAGGGCAAGCCGTACGTCTACCCGGACAACGACCTGAGCTACTCGGAGAACTTCCTCTCCATGCTGTTCAAGATGAGCGAGGTGAAGTACGACCCCGACCCGCGCATCGCGAAGGCGCTCGACACCCTCTTCATCCTGCACGCGGACCACGAGCAGAACTGCTCGACCAACGCCGTCCGCTCCGTCGGTTCCTCGCAGGTCGACCCCTACTCGGCGGTCGCGGCCGGCATCGGTGCGCTCTTCGGCCCGCTGCACGGCGGCGCCAACGAAGCGGTCCTCAAGATGCTGCGCCGCATCGGCAGCACGTCGGAGATCCCGGCGTTCATCGAGGGCGTCAAGGCCGGCAACGAGCGGCTGATGGGCTTCGGCCACCGGGTCTACAAGAACTTCGACCCGCGGGCGACGATCATCAAGAAGGCCTGCGAGGACGTCTTCGAGGTGACCGGGGTCAACCCGCTCCTCGAGGTCGCCAAGGAGCTGGAGAAGATCGCGCTCGAGGACGAGTACTTCATCAAGCGCAAGCTCTACCCCAACGTCGACTTCTACTCCGGCCTCATCTACGAGGCGCTGGAGTTCCCGCCGGAGATGTTCACGGTGCTGTTCGCCATCGGCCGTACGCCGGGCTGGCTGGCGCAGTGGCTCGAGCTGGTGCAGGACAAGGACCAGAAGATCGCGCGTCCCAAGCAGATCTACACCGGCGACCGCAAGCTCGACTTCGTGCCGGCCGAGGAGCGCTGGGCCTGACCTCGGCCCGGCCGGCGCCGGACGGTCCGGCCTACGAGGCAGCGGCGGCGTGCTCGACCTCGAGCAGGGACTCGGCGTGCCGCTCGGCCTCGAACGCCGCGTGCCCGCCACGGACACCGAACAGTCGCTTCGTCCACACCAGGTAGAAGACCGCCGCGAGGTTGACGACGAGGGCGCTCAGCTTGATCCAGGTGAAGCCTTCGACCAGCTCGTAGACCTCGAGTGGGATGAAGACCGACGTCGCCACGACGGCGACGTACTCACCCCATCGCTTCATCATCCAGAGGCCGACGGCCTCGACGAGCTGGAGCAGCCCGTAGGCCAGCACACCGAGGGAGACCAGGATCAGGGTGCTGTGCTGCAGAGTGAGCGCGTGCTCGATCAACCGCACCGGCCCGGTCTCCTCGAGATCGACGCCCGCCCGGTCGGCCGCGGGCCGGAGCAGCGGGAGGTACTCGTCGAAGGTGCGCTTCAGCGCGACCCTCGAGCCGTCGAAGCGGTAGATGCCGTAGGCGAGCAGGACGAGCAGCAGTCCGCGGATCCCACGCTCGGCGGCGAGGAGCCGGAGGATGGCCGCGTCGCGCAGCAACCGGCCGCGCAGCACCAGCGGCGCCTCGTCTGCCGGTCCCGCACCGTGCGGCGGACCGAGGACGAAGGTCGCGCAGCGCAGGCACCGCCATGCCTGCCCCGCCGGGGTCGTGGCCTGCAGCCGGGCGGCCAGCGGATCCTCATCAGGCTTGTAGGTGATGTGTCCGTGGAGCCCGCACGAGCGGAGGTTCCAGTCGAAGGCGCGGAACGGCGTCAGTCTCACGCGCGTCAGTGTGGCGGGTCGAGCGAACATCGGCGAGCACCTCAGCGGGCGCCGAGCAGGCGCCACCCGAGCCGCTGCGCGGCGGCCCGGTCGAACGTGACGGTCTCCCGCACCCCGAACAGCTCCATCGCGCCCTGGATCAGCGCGTCGGGGAAGTCGGCACCGTCCTCGGCGAGCGACAGGGCCCGGACGACTCCTTCGCCGTCGTCGAACTCCAGGGCGGAGGTGCTGACGAGCCCTCTCACAACCTGGAGACAGGTCGTCACCGGAAATCGGTAGGACCGGGCCAGGACCCAGTAGAGCTCCACGAGCGTGACCTGGGTGACGAAGCCCGGCGCGTCCTCGGTGAGCGTCTCGAGGACGGCAGCCGCCTCGGCGTGCTGCTCGTCGTCGTCGCGGACGAGATAGCGCACCAGGACGTTGGTGTCGATCCCGATCACGCTCGTGAGCCGGCTATTCGGACCGCAGGCCGCTCAGCCCGCTCGCGGCGGCGGCGTCTGCGATGCCGTCGGTGATCTCGTCCATGGTGAGCGCCGGCTGGCCGGGGCGGTGCAAGACGCCCGCGAGGTCGGCGATCCGACCGGTGCGAGCCACCAGGCGGTAATCACCCTCGCCGATCTTGACGAACAGCACCTTGGAGCCGGCGACCAGACCAAGGTCGTCGCGGACCTCCTTGGGCACCGTGATCTGGCCCTTGCTGGTCATCGTCGATGCCGCCACTGCGACTCCTTACCATCCTCAGTCGTCCTTACGACGAGTATATCGGAAAGGATCGGCCAACCCAACCAGCCGATCTGCCCAGCCTGCGGGCACCGTCGTTGTCCAGTCATGTGGGGTAGGCCACAATCCCCCGATGGCCCCCTCGATCACGACCGTTGCTGACGCCGCTGCCCACCGCACCTGGCCACCGGCGCAACCACCGGAGCCGACGTACGTCGACGACCGGCTCAACCACTGGGCCGACGCCAACCCGGACGGCGAGGCGATGAGCTACCTGGGGCGGTCGTGGACCTGGTCGCAGCTGCACGAGCGGGTGCACCGGGCGGCGTTCGGGCTGCGGGAGCTCGGGATCGCGCGCGGCGACGTGGTGGCGTTCCTCGACAAGAACCACCCCGCCTGCGTGGAGATCAGCATGGCGGCGGGGTCGATCGGTGCCGCCAACGCGATCGTCAACTGGCGGATGGCCGGAGACGAGGTCGACTACGTCCTCAACGACTCAGGAGCGAAGGTGCTCTTCGTCGGCGCCGAGCTGCTGCCGACGATCGAGGCGATCCGTGACCGGCTGCCGCACATCGAGAAGATCATCACGGTGACGCCCGACGGCGCGGAGGGCGACGAGTACGAGTCGTTCCTCTCCGCCTCGACGCCCTGCGACGACGGCCCCGACGTGGTCGAGGACGACGTCTGCCTGATCCTCTACTCCTCGGGCACGACCGGGCGCCCCAAGGGCGTGCTGCTCACGCACCGCAACATGGTCGCCCACACGGTCAACGCGCACGACGGCTGGGAGCTCGAGCCGGGCGACAAGTCGATGGTCGCCATGCCGCTGTTCCACGTGGGCGGCTCGTCGTACGTCCTGTTCGGCATCCACGACGGCATCCCCAGCATCATGACCCGCGAGCCCGACGCCGCGTCCCTCGCCGGCGCGATCCTCGCCGGCGCCAACGTGACCTTCCTGGTGCCGGCGGTGCTGGCGCAGGTGCTGCAGTCCGGAGCAGACGCGGTCAAGCTGTTCAGCGCCCTGCGTTCCTACACGTACGGCGCCTCGCCGATGCCGCCGCCACTGCTGCGCGCGGCGATGGAGGCCTGGCCGGCGACCGACTTCATGCAGGTCTACGGGCTCACCGAGGTGTCCGGCGTCGCGACCCACCTGCTGCCGCACGAGCACCGCGACGCCGAGGCCGAGGGCCACCCCGAGCGGCTGCTTTCCGCCGGGCGGGCGATCCCCGGCTATGAGCTGCGGATCGTCGATCCCGGCACCCGTGACGACCTGCCCACGGGCGAGGCCGGCGAGATCTGGATGCGGACACCGCAGCTGATGGCGGGCTACCTCAACAAGCCGGAGGCGACCGCCGAGGTGATCACCGAGGACGGCTGGTTCCGCTCCGGCGACATCGGCCACCTCGACGCCGACGGCTTCCTCTACGTCTCCGACCGGCTCAAGGACATGATCATCAGCGGCGGCGAGAACATCTACTCACCCGAGGTGGAGCGGATCCTGTCCGAGCACCCCGCCGTGCTCGAGGTCGCGATCGTGGGTGTGCCCGACGAGAAGTGGGGCGAGTCGGTCAAGGCGTTCATCGCCCTCAAGGAGGGCGCCTCGGCGACGCAGGAGGAGATCATCGAGTACTGCCGTGAGCGACTCGCCCACTACAAGTGCCCGAAGTCGGTCGACGTGGTCGAAGCGCTCCCCCGCAACCCCACCGGCAAGGTGCTCAAGCGCGAGCTGCGGGCGCCGTACTGGGAAGGACGCGAGCGCCAGGTCTGACGGTGGTTGAGGTGCGAGCGAAGCGAGCCTCGAAACCACTCTAGGGAAATCTGAATCCCCGTCTCAGCGGGTTCACAGGGATGCTGAGCACGCTGTCTGCATGACGATCTCCGCACCGCCGTCGTACCCACAGCTGCCGCCGCCCCCGAGCGCACCGCCGCCGACCCAGGGAGTCCCGCGTCCGCGTCGCGGTGGGTTCGCGGCGGCGGTGCTGGCAGGCGCGCTGGTGGTCGGCGGCGGTGCGGGCCTAGGAGGGTCGGCGCTGTGGTCCGCGCTGGACGACAACGGCGAGGGCGGGGGCAGCGGCGGTACGCCGTCCTCCCCGCTCCAGGTCGCCAACACGTCCGACAGGAGTGCCGAGGACGGCAGCGTCGAGCAGGTGGCGAGCCAGGTGCTCCCCTCCGTCGTCGCTCTCGACGTGACCGCGGGCGGGACCGGCGGCAGCGGGTCCGGTGTCGTGCTCACCCCGGACGGGCTGATCCTCACCAACGACCACGTCGTCACGCTCGCCGGCGAGGCGGACCCGGACACGGCGCAGATCACGGTGTCGTTCGCCGACGGCACGACCGCCACCGCCGACGTGGTCGGCACCGACCCTCTCACCGACACCGCTCTGGTGCAGGCCGAGGGCGTCTCGGGGCTGACCCCGATCACGGTCGGTCAGTCCGGCGACCTCGACGTGGGCGAGCAGGTGGTGGCGATCGGTTCGCCGTACGGTCTCGACTCGACCGTCACCAGCGGCATCGTGAGCGCGTTGAACCGTCCGGTCGAGGTGGGGCGCGACGAGAGCGGCAACACCACCGCGTACCCCGCGATCCAGACCGACGCCGCGATCAACCACGGCAA
Source organism: uncultured Actinomycetota bacterium (assembly GCA_963766035.1). Lineage (GTDB taxonomy): Bacteria > Actinomycetota > Actinomycetes > Propionibacteriales > Nocardioidaceae > Nocardioides. Next base: position 439,879 of record CAVXYP010000010.1, read on the forward strand.
CAGCGGAGGCGCGCTGGTCAACATGGAGGGTCAGCTGGTCGGCATCAACGCCTCGATCCGCACGCCGGACGGCAGTGACCCCGACGCCGGCTCGATCGGCATCGGCTTCGCCATCCCCATCGACGAGATCACCCCGATCGTCGAGCAGCTGCGCAACGGCGACACCCCGACGCACGCGCGGCTCGGCATCCAGGTCGGCGACGCGGACAACGGTGCCGAGGTCCGCGAGATCGAGAACGGGTCCGCCGCGGCCGACGCCGGCCTGCAGACCGGCGACGTGATCACCCGGGTGGACGACCACCCGGTCGACAGCTCGGGCTCGCTGGTCGCGACGGTCCGCTCCTACCGGCCCGACGACAAGGTGACGGTGACGTTCCTGCGCAACGGCGACGAGCAGACGACGCAGCTGCAGCTCGGCTCGGACTCGACGTCGTCGAACTCCTGATCCGCATCCGCGGTCCCCACGTGGTCCGGCCAATCGATCAGACCTTCTTCTGCAGCTCCCCGGCTCGGGCGGTCGGCACGAACCCCATCAGCTCATTGATGGCGATCATGTGGTCGTTGATCTCTGCGTTCCAGGTGACCAGCCGCCGACCGTCGTAGAGGCCGGTGGCCTGGAGGGCCTTCAGGTTGGCGATCTTGACCGCCAGGCCGAGGCGGTGACCGCGGTGAGCGCGACTGGCCAGCGTGCCCCACTGGTAGACGTGCGTCGGCTGGTGCGACGGCGCCATCAGGTCGGTGTACGCGGCGACCTTGCCGTCCGGGGCGAGGGCGACGGTGGTGAACTTGGTGCGCCCCTGCTTGGCGACGATGGCCTCGTGCATCCGGTGCGCCTCGAGGTCGACGGCCTCGGACTCGTAGTCGTTGTCGCCCATCGGCGCCTCGGTGAGCAGCGTCGAGGACAGCTCGAGATAGCTGAGCAGCAGGTCGTCGTCGGTGAACGGCCCGCTCCAGGAATGGAGCTCGTAGCCGGCGGCGCGCTCCGCTGCCTCGGCCGCGAGCTCGTCGAGGATCGCGTCGGCGACCGGGAGGATGACCTCTCGCTGCACGTCGCCGAGCCCGAAGACGTAGCCGTGCACCTTGCCGAACTCGACTCCGGAGGTGCCGGCACCGTCGGGCGGTCCGTCGTAGGGCCACGAGGTCATCGCGTCGAACCGGGTGCGTCCGTGGTCCTTCGCGATCCGCTCACACTCCCCGAGCAGCTCCGTGCCGTAGCCGTGCCGCCGGTGCTCGGGCAGGACGCTGACATCGATCTCGGCCGCTGAGAGGTTGTCGAGCAATGGCATCTGCACCTGGCCTGCCGTCACCACGACGCCGTCGACCGAGCCGTTGAGCCTGATCGTCTTCCACGTCTTGCTGGGCTCGCGCGCACCCACGGCGAGCTCGGCGAACGTCCAGGGTGTCGAGGCGTCGCCGCGCTCGTTGAGGTCGACGGTGTTGACGGTGTCGAGCCACGTGCCGAGCGCGTCGTCGTCGAACACGTCGACCTCCTCGATCTTCAGGCTCATCGGACTCGCGCCACCCTTCCCTCGTCCCACACGGGGTCGTCGGACTCGTAGACGCCGCCGTCGGCGCCGAACACCAGGAACCGGTCGAAGCCCCGAGCGAACCATCGATCGTGGGTCACCGCGAGGACCGTGCCGTCGAACGCGGCGAGTCCGTCCTCGAGCGCCTCGGCCGACGCCACGTCGAGGTTGTCGGTCGGCTCGTCGAGCAGCAGCAGTGTCGCGCCGGACAGCTCCAGCATCAGGATCTGGAACCGCGCCTGCTGCCCGCCGCTGAGCGACTCGAACTTCTGCTCGGCGGCGATGCTGAGCTCGTAGCGGTCGAGCACCCGGCTCGCCTGCTCCCGCCCCATGCCCTGGCGCCCGTTCGGAGCGCCGTCGCCGCGGTGCAGGATCTCCAGCAGCGTGCGGCCGACCAGCTCGGGGTGCTCGTGGGTCTGCACGAACCAGCCCGGCCGGACGCGGGCGCCGAGCTTGGCGACGCCCGCGTGTCGCACCGGTGGTACGGGGTCTCGTGACGGTTGCTGCGCAACCTCCTCGACCAACGACGTGACGGGTCGGTGCTCGACATCCGGATCGCTGCCACCGGCCGCGAGCAGCCGGAGGAAGTGCGACTTGCCGGACCCGTTGGAGCCCAGGACAGCCACGCGCTCGCCGTACCAGACCTCGAGGTCGAACGGCCTCATCAGGTCGACCAGCTCGAGGGACTCGCACACCACCGCCCGCTTGCCCGTGCGGCCGCCGGACAGCCGCATGGTGACCTGCTGCTCGCGCGGCTGCTCGATCGGCGGGCCGGCCTCCTCGAACTTGCGGAGCCGGGTCTGTGCCGCCTTGTACTGGCTGGCCAGGCCGTCGTTGTACTCCGCCTTGATCTTGTAGCGCAGCACCAGCGCCTTGAGCTTCGCGTGCTCCTCGTCCCAGCGCCGGCGCATCTCCTCGAAGCGGAGGAACCGGTCCTTGCGGGCCTCGTGGTAGCTCGCGAACCCGCCGGGGTGGGTCCACACCAGGTTGCCGGCCGCGCCGAGCTCGACGGTCACCACCCGGGTCGCGGTGTTGGCGAGCAGCTCACGGTCGTGGCTGATGAAGAGGATCGTCTTGTCCGAGCTCGCGATCCGCTCCTCGAGCCACACCTTGCCGGGCACGTCGAGGAAGTTGTCCGGCTCGTCGAGGAGCAGCACCTCGTCGGGTCCGGCGAGGAGGTACTCCAGCACGATCCGCTTCTGCTCTCCTCCCGAGAGGGTGCGCAGCTCGCGGTACTTCGCGCGGTCGAACGGCAGTCCCATCGCCTTGACCGTGCACACGTCCCAGGTGACCTCGAGCTCGTAGCCGCCGGCGTCGGCGTACTCGGCGAGCGCGTGCGCGTAGGCGAGCTGGGTCTTCTCGTCGTCGACGTCCATGAGCGCCCGCTCCCAGCGATCGACCTCGGCCGCCGCCGTGCGGACCCGCTCGGGACTGATCGACAGCAGCAGGTCGCCCACCGTCGGCTCCGTGCCGAGCCCTGCTCCGACCATCTGCTTCATCACGCCCAGCCCCCCGCTGCGGGTGACGGCGCCGGCGTGCGGCACCAGCTCGCCGGTGATGATCCTCAGCAACGTGGTCTTCCCTGCCCCGTTGGCCCCGACCAGTGCCACCTTCGCGCCGTCGCCGACCCGGAACGAGACGTCGTCGAGCAGCACCCGACCGTCGGGAAGCTCGTAACGAATGCCGCTGACCTCTACGTGACCCACAAGGTTCGATTGTCCGACAGGCTGCGGCGTCGTGCGACAGGTTTTCGCTGCCGGGGTTGATCGGTGCAAGTGACGGGCCGGCGGTGGTTGCTATCGAAAGGGCTTTGGACGGGGACGAGGTGGGCTGGGGTTGCGCGCCGCAGCCGGGCCCCAGGCTGCAGAAGTTCTCGAGAAGAAGTCGCGCCTGCTCCTTGTTAATCGAACATCTGTTCGATAGACTGAGCGCATGACTTCTCCCGGGGCGCTCGAGGCGGCAACCGCCGCCCTGCAGCGCGCCCGGGAGCTGACCGAGGTGGACTGGGACGGTCTCGATGGCCCCGACGCCGTGGCGAGCGCCGCCGAGCTCGGCCGGTTGAAGGCCATCCTCGACGGCGCGCTGGTCGCGGTTGCGGAGCGACTCCAGGAGACCGGCGGTGCCGACGCGCTCGGGTGGGCCTCGACCAAGGACTTCCTCACCCACGTGCTGGGTGGCCGCAAGGGTGCCGGCGCCTGCCTGGTGCGGGTGGCGCACCAGACCGCCCAGCTCCCCGCGGTCCGGGCCGCGCTCGCCTGCGGTGAGATCTCGATCGCGCAGGCCAGTGTGATCAGCGGCCGGGTCGCGACCCTGCCGCAGGTGCCGAGCTGCGCGAGCAGGCCGCGGGGAGGATGCTCGACCTGGTCGCCGACCACGGCTACGACGCCACCGACCTCGACCAGTCCTTCCCCGACGTGGTCCGCGAGCTCGACCCCGACGGGTCCCTGCTGTCGGCCGACCTGGACAAGGACAAGGCCGAGCGCGGCGCCCACCACGCCCGGTTCCTCTCCGGCACCGCCGACACCCTCGGCGGTGTGCGGATCAAGGGCTACTCCACCGTGGAGGAATGGGAGCTCCTCAAGTCCGTGCTGATGCCGCTCTCCGCGCCGGTGGTCACCGAGCCCGGCGCCTGCGGCGGCGTCGCCCACCAGCCCTACGAGCTCGACGAGCACGGCCACCTCATCGGACGTCGCTGCCCCGACCCCAGCTGCAGCCACACCGGCAAGGACCCCCGCGACCACGGCGTGCGGATGTGGGACGCCCTCATCGAGGCCTGCCGCCGACTCCAAGCCACCGACTCCGTGCCCCACGCCCACGGCACCACCGCCCGGATCACCGTGACCATTCCGCTCCAACAGCTCCTCGACCAGCCCGACGGCCACCTCCACGACGGCGGACACCTCCCCTCCGGGGACCGGCTCTCGGTGGCCGCGGTCCGCCGGCTGGCCTGCGACGCCGAGATCATCCCCGCCGTCCTCGGCACCGAGGGCCAGGTCCTCGACGTCGGCCGCAGCCAACGACTCGTCACCACCGGCATCTGGAACGCCCTGGTGCTCCGCGACCGACACTGCGCCTTCCCCGGATGTTCGCGGCTCCCCATCGCCTGCGACGCCCACCACATCGTCCACTGGGCCGAGGGCGGACCCACCTCACTCGACAACCTGGTCCTGCTCTGCCGCACACCACCACACGATCACTCATCAGACCCCCTGGCAGGTCCAGATCGAACCCGGATCTCGCAGACCAGTGTGGATCCCACCACCACAAGTCGACCTCCGCGACCGGTTCAGCTACCACCCGGCCCGACCACGACCACCCCTCGTCGCCTGAAGGTGACCGTCACTGACGGACGGTCGCGAGGATGTCCTCCGTGAGCTGCTGCTCGTGAGTCCGCACGAAAACCGCCCAGTCCCCCGCGAACACGTAGCCGGTCCAGAGCGTCTCGCCCTCCTCTTCGTCGGAGATGACTTTGCCGGGAGCCATCGCCGGGTCGAAAAGGGCCTCCGCGTAGAGGGTGAGGTACTCACCGCGCCCGCAGAGTCCCGGGCTCGGCCCGAACAGGTTCGCAGACGAAGGACAGTCCAGCTGCGCCCAGCCGGTGGGGAGCTCGAAGCGCACGCCTTGCGCGTCGAACTGCTGCCAGTCGCCGGAGGGCGCGCCGTTGCCGGGCACATCCGAGAGGCAGCCGACCCCTGAGCTGTCAGGGCTGCCCTCGACCGTCGCCATGACCAGGTCCCGGACCGCGTCGGTCGGAGCCGACACCGTGACCCATCGACCGTCGACCCAGGCCCAAGCCACGGAGATCTCGTCGGCGTTGCCCTTCCGGTCGATCACCGGCGGGTCGTTCCGCTCACCTGGCGCCACGCAGACCGCGAAGTCGCGCAGGTCGACACCGGGACCGAGGCCCCACGAGACGGGCAGGTCGACCCGGATCCCGACACCCTCGACAGTCCGCCACTCGGCCGCATCCACCTCGGGCTCGCCGTCGACCCGGGCCGAGGCCAGGATCCGGCGGGTCAGGTCGAGATCGTCGGTCCCTGCGGACACGGCGAGATCGCCGGCGTAGACGTAGCCGCCACTGTCGTTCTCGTTTCCTTCGGTGATCACGCCGGGGCCGTTCAGCGGGTCGAACGTCGCGCTGGCGTAGAACGCCAGGTAGGTGTGGAACTCGCACGCGTCGCTCTCGCTCGGTCCGAACACGTCGCTCGTGAAACCGTCGAAGTCGCAGGTGAACTTGCTCCAGTCTCCCGGGATCTCGGCCCGGACGTCGTCCTGCGCCACGGTCTGCCAGCCGGGCCGTGCGGACGTCTGGTCGGAGACGTCCAGGTTGTCGTCGCCGCCGTCGCCACCGGCCAGGACGACCACGGGCGCGGCGATCGCCAGCGCAGCAGCAACGCCTCCCGCAGCGATCCGACGCCGACGGCGTACGACGTGGCGACGCCGAGCCGCCTGCGCGAGCCCTGCGCCGAGCGGGGCGCCGTCGGCCTCTGTGGTCAGCACGGCGGACAGCCGCTCGTCGAAGTCACTCATCACGCTCACCCATCTCTTGAAGCATCTCTTGGCGGAGCACGGCGATCCCGCGGGACACCCGGGAGCGCACGGTGCCCTCGCGGACACCGGTCAGGTCGGCGATCTCGTCGTACTCGAGCTGTTCGTAGTAGCGCAGGACGACGGCAGTGCGCTGGTCCTGCGGAAGTGCCTGGCACGCCGCCCACAGGCGACGTCTTTCGTCGGAAGCGATCCCCTCGCCGGGGCCGGGCACGACCTTGTCGGACCTGACCTCGGCGGCCGGCGACTCTCGCCGGCGGAACCTGCGCCACCACGAGGTGTGCGCGTTGACCACCATCCGCCGGACGTAGGCGTCCACGTCCGCCGCCTGCGAGATCCGGTCCCACCGGGGCAGTGCCCGGGACAGGGCGTCCTGCACCACGTCCTCGGCGTCCGCGGTGTTGCCGGTCAGCACGTAGGCGAGCCGCAACAGTGACGGGCCGCGCGCGGCGACCCAGTCGTCGAACCCGACCTGCCGCGCCCGAGCGCTGACGCCTCCCATCGTTGCCTCCACGCCCTACAGACGCTCGCCGGCGAGATCGTGTTGCGACAGGCGCCCTCAGCCAGCGACGAACCGTCCGTCGACGACCGCGGCGACCTCGATGTCGCCGGGCGACAGGGCGAGCTGGCCGTCGCTGTCGGCCATCTTGCCGGCGCGCATGAAGGCAGCCTCGGCGCCGCCGCCCATCGGGTGCAGGCCGTTGCCGAGCATCCCGGCGTCGGCCAGCGCCAGCGCTCGCACCGGACCGAGCTCGAGTGCGTCGGCGTACTCCTGCGCGCGGGTGGCGGCGTCATGGACGGCGCGCGCACGGACGTCGCGCTCCAGCTGTTGTTGGAGCCGCTCGGTGAGCGCCCACTCGACGCCGTCGAGGCTGAAGCCGGCGGTCCGCTCGACGTGGCGGGCGATCCAGCCGGTGAGCACCGCGAACTCGCGGAACTTCACCTCGAGGCCGACACTCGCGTGGTGGACGAGCGGGAGCTGCTTGCCGTCCTGGTTCCACGGCCGGTTGGCCCACGTGCGGACCTGCTGGGTCGCCCACCAGGTGACCGGACCGTGCTCCGGGTCGTGGATCTCGACGATCGATGCCTTCACCGCCTCGAGGTCGCGCACGACGCGGTCGTAGACCGGCTGCATCTGCGGGCCCTCGAACCCGAGGGTGGCGCGCACCGTCGCACGTTCCGGCGGCTGGAACGCCGAGTAGGACCCGCGGACGGTGATCTCGGTAACCATGCTGGGACCCTAGATGACCGGAGGTGGCAGGATCCGGGCATGGAGTGGATCGGACAGCTCGACCGGGCGGCCCACCGCTTCGCCAACGCAGCCGCGTCGGGCGGTCTCGACGACCCGGTGCCGACCTGTCCCGGCTGGACCCTCGCCGACCTGGTCGAACACCTCGGCCGGGTGCACCGCTGGGCCGCGCACGCCGTGACCGAGGGGACGCCGGACGGCGACGACCGGTTCACGGGTGAGCCGGCGGGCATGGTCGAGTGGTACCGCGCGAGCGCCAAGCACCTGGTCGACGTGCTCGCCGAGCGCGATGCCGAAGCGCCGGCCTGGACGTTCGGGCCCGACAAGGTCGCCGGGTTCTGGCACCGGCGTCAGGTCCACGAGACCGTCGTGCACGAGTACGACGCGCTCGCCACGATCGGCCGCGAGGACACCTGGGCGATCGATCCCGCACTCGCCTGGGACGGCGTGGACGAGGTCGCCACCTTGTTCTATCCCCGTCAGGTGCGGAAGCGACCGGATCGCCCCGCTGGCCGGCACCCTCCGGCTGGTTCCGACCGACGTCGACGCCGCGCCGCTGGAGATCCCTTCGAGACGGTCGCAGAGCGACCTCCTCAGGACAAGCGGGACCGGAGATCCCGTGGGAGAGGTGACCGGCCCGGCGTCGTACCTCCTGCTGGCGTTGTGGAAGCGGGTCCCGGTCGACGACACCGTCGCGGCCGAGCTGCTGCAGACCGCGATCACGCCGTAGCAGCAGCCCGGGTCTCGAGGACCCGGAAGCCCTTGGCGCTGGCGAGCCGCACGGTCGGGAAGCCCTGCTCTCCGAGCCAGCGCTGGAGCGAGTCGGCGCCGAGGTTCTTGCCGACGACCATGACCGCACGGCCGCCGGGTGCCAGCCGCGGCAGCCAGGTGAGCAGCAGCTCGTGGAGCGCTGCCTTGCCGATCCGGATCGGAGGGTTCGACCAGATCTCGTCGAACGTCTGACCCACTGGCACCTCCTCGGGCGTGACCGCGACGAACCTCTCGCTGACTCCCAGCGATGCGGCGTTCTCGTTCGCGAGCAGCACCGCCCGGCGGTTGACGTCGACGGCAGTCACCGTCCCGCTGGTCGAGGACGTCGCGAAGCGACTGTCACGAGACCAGGCAACGCAGATGGCCAGCCCGATCACGCCGTACCCGCAGCCGAGGTCGAGGATCCGCCCTCCACTCGGCGGTTCGGTCTCGCGAAACAGCACCGACGTTCCGATGTCGACCCGCCCCTGCGCGAACACCCCCGAGCCACTGGTGAGCACGAGCCCGTGACCCCAGACCTCCGCCTCGACGGTGGCGCGTTGGAACGGCACCGACGGGTCTGCGGAGAAGTAGTGGTCCTCGTTCATGCGCTTTCCCGGCGGGCCGAGGCCTCGGCGACGCGAGCAACCAGGCCGGCGTCGGGCGGGTAGGCGACCTCTTCGAGGGTCAGCCCGCGCGCAGGGACGACGGCGACCGAAGGGTCCCGCTGCTGCGCGGTCAGGACGTGAGCGGCCCATTCCGGCGGGCGCCGGCCCTCGCCGACCGCGACCAGGCAGCCGACCAGCGCCCGCACCATGGAGTGGCAGAACGCGTCCGCCTTGACGTGGCCGACGGCGATCCCGGCATCGTCCCGGAGCCACGAGAGCTCGAGGAGTGTGCGGATCGTCGTGGCCCCCGGCCGCTTCTTGCAGAACGCGGCGAAGTCGTGGAGCCCGACGAGCGGCGCCGCCGCGGCGTTCATGGCATCGACGTCCAGCGGCCTCGGCCACGTCAGGACATGGCGCCGGTGCAGCGGGTCGACGGCGTCGGGGCAGTCGGCGATCCGGTAGGCGTAGCGCCGCCACAGGGCCGCGAACCGTGCGTCGAAGCCGTCCGGCGCGACACCGATCCGGCGCACCCGGGCGTCCGGCGCGAGCACGCCGTTGACCCGTCGCGCGAGCCGGCCGAGCTCGTCCTCGCCGAGGTCGCCGGCCAGGTCGACGTGCGCCACCTGGCCCCGCGCATGGACGCCGGCGTCCGTGCGGCCGGCGCACACGACCTGGAGCTCGTCGGCGGGAAGCCGAAGAACCGTCGCGAGCGCCGCCGTCAATTCGCCCTGGACCGTCCGGAGGCCCGGTTGTGCGGCCCACCCGTGGAAGCCGGTGCCGTCGTAAGCGAGATCGATCCGCAGCCGCACCCGCGTCAGTGTGTCACGACGTCGAGCAGCAGTTCCGGCTCCCCTACGATGCGCGGGTGCGCAGCGAGGTGGTCGTCGTCGGAGGAGCGAACGTCGATGTCAAGGCGCGCTCGACGGCGCCTCCGCTGCCCGGGACCAGCAATCCCGGCAGCACCCGGATCTCCCCCGGCGGAGTCGGCCGCAACATCGCCGAGAACCTGGCCCGGCTCGGGACAAGGACTCGCCTGGTCGCGGCTGTCGGAGACGACGCGCTCGGCCACCAGCTGCTCGAGGCCACCGCGGCCGCGGGAGTGGACGTGGTCGGCGTGCGCCGCCTGCCCGGCATCGCCACCGGCACCTACACCGCGATCCTCAATCCGACCGGTGAGCTGGCCGTCGCGGTCGCCGACATGGCCGCGACCGATGCTCTCGCTCCCGACCATCTCCCGGCCGACCTGCTGGCGGGTGCCACCCTGCTCGTGGTCGACGGCAACCTCGCCCCGGCCACGATCGGCCGCGCGCTCGATCTGGCCGCAGCGGCGTCGGTCCCGGTCGTCGTCGAGCCGGTGAGCGTTCCCAAGGCAACGCGGCTGCGCTCGATGCTCCCTCGTGCGATCCGGGCGATCACGCCCAACCGGGACGAGCTCACTGCGCTGACCGGAGGCGACCTCACCCTGGACGAGCGCATCGACCGGCTGCACGGGGCCGGCGCCGAGCTGGTGTGGGTTCGGCTGGGCTCCGAGGGGTCCGTGCTGAGCGGTCCGGATGGCCGCACCCGGCTGGCGCCCGTCCCTGCTGACGTCGTCGACGTCACCGGTGCCGGGGACGCGATGCTGGCGGCCTTCTGTCACGCCCTCCTCGGTGGCGCGGCGCCGGTCGACGCCGCGGCGTACGGCCACGCAGCCGCGGCACTCACCGTCGCGAGCGAGGAGACCGTCCGCTCCGACCTCACGGTCCGACTGATAGGCAGGCTGCTGTGAACGAACTGCTTCGCCTCACCGACGAGGTCGCGACCGCGCTCCGCGACGGCGCACCCGTCGTCGCGCTGGAGAGCACGATCATCAGCCACGGGATGCCCTACCCCCGAAACGTCGCGATGGCCCGCGAGGTCGAGGCGATCGTCCGTGACTGCGGGGCCGTGCCGGCCACGATCGCCGTCCTCGGCGGTGCGCCGCGGATCGGGCTGGGCGACGACGATCTCGAGCTCCTCGGCTCGCACGACGACGTCGCGAAGGTGAGCATCCGGGACCTGCCGTACGTCGTCGCGCGGGGCGCGCACGGTGCGACGACCGTCGCGTCGACGATGCGGTTGGCCGCGCTCGCCGGGATCTCGGTGTTCGTCACTGGCGGTCTCGGCGGCGTGCACCGCGGCGCGAGCACATCCTTCGACGAATCGGCCGACCTCACCGAGCTGGCGACCAGCGATGTCGCGGTCGTCAGCGCCGGGGTGAAGTCGATCCTCGACATCGGGCTCACGCTCGAGCGGCTGGAGACGCTCGGCGTGCCCGTCCTGGTCCACGGCAGCGACGAGTTCCCCTCCTTCTACTCGCGGTCGTCCGGCCACCGCGCTCCGATGCGGGCCGACTCGGCCGCCGAGATCGCTGCGGTGATGCGCACCAAGTGGGACCTCGGGCTGGCAGGTGGGGTCGTCGTGGCCAACCCGATCCCTGTCGAGGACGAGATCGCGGCCGACGAGATCGCGGAGGTCATCGACCGAGCACTCGGCGAGGCGGACCGGCAGGGCGTGCGCGGCAAGGACATCACGCCGTACCTTCTCGGCCGGATCGTCGAGCTCACCGACGGCGCTTCGCTGACCGCCAACATCGCGCTGGTGCGCGCCAACGCCAGGCTGGGGGCGGCGGTCGCGCGGGCGTACTCCGGGTGAGGCCGGCAGTCCAGCGGGGTCAGTCGTCCCAGCGCTCGGGCCGCAGCTTCTTCGGCAGTCCCTCGACCACCAGCCGGTAGGACTCGTCGACTGCTTCGAACAGCTCGTCGTCGGGGATCACGCCACCGAGCTTGAGATCGTTCCAGCCCGACCGGCCGATGTACCTCATCACGGTCACGTCCTCGGGGAAGCGAGCGATCCACTCGTCCGCGACCTCGCGCGTGCGGCCGGACTTCACGCCCACTCCGCCCGCTCCGAGGAACGCGAAGATCTTGCCGCGCTCCCCCGGGCCGACCTTCATCACCGGGTGCTCGTGCTCCCACGGGTTGTCGGGCCAGGCTCCGGGCTTGGCCAGGCAGTAGGCCTGCATCTGCTCGACATCCATGCGCGAACCCTAGAGCTCGGCCCGCCACGGCGGGTCAGCGCCGGCGCGGGAGACGGTGACCGCGGCACAGGCGGCGGCGTGGGTCAGCGCGGCGGCGCGCGCCTCCGGATCAAGGTCGGTGAGCCCGCTGCCCAGGTGGTCCCACAACGCGTCGAGGAGGCCGGCGCCGAACGTGTCGCCCGCCCCGATGGTGTCGACGACGTCGACCGCCGGCGTCGCGACCGACACCCGGTCTCCGCGCCGTCGGCCCCACACCCAGTACGCGCCCTCGGCTCCCCGGGTCACCACGACGTTGCGGGCACCGAGAGCGAGCAGGTGCGCGACCGCGTGATCCTCGTCGAGATCCGGCCACAGCGCGGCCAGGTCCTCGTCCGACGCCTTGACGAGACCGGCCCGGGCGACCATCCCGCTGACCCGCGCGAGCACGTCCGGTCCGGTGCCGGTGATCGCCGGCCGCACGTTGAGGTCGTAGGTCACGGTCGTCGTCGGCGCCAGCCGGTCGACGAGGGCCAGCACCGCCTCGGCGCCGGGCTCGAGCAGCGGAGCCAGCGAGCTCACGTGGAGGACCTGGACGTCCTCGACCGTGACCGGACCCAGCCGCCACTCCACGTCGAAGTCGTACGACGCCGCGCCGTCGGCGCCGATCCGGGCCCGCGCCACCGACGTGTGCTGCACGACGTGGGGATCGGTCGCCAGCACCACCCCGCTCGCCGACAGGTGATCGGACAGCAGCCGGCCGCGCTCGTCGGGACCGTAGGACGTCGCCAGCAGCACCGGTCTCGTCAGCCGGCTGAGGGCGACGGCCGCGTTGGCCGCGCTCCCACCCGGACGCTCGACCACGGACCCGTCGACGGCCTCGACGACGTCGATCAGGGCCTCACCGACGACCAGCGCCACACCATCCATGGCTTCACTCTGCCCGCCATACTTCAGACGTGTCTCTACCGACCTTGGGCCACCAGCCCGCGATCATCTTGGTGTCGGCCACCCGCACCGACTTCCTGCGCGACGAGTTCGGCCGCTACGCACGCGACTACGAGCTGTTCACGGCGACCACCGCGGGCGACGCGGAGGCGCTCGCCCAGAAGCTGGTCGCCGACGGCCGCCAGATCGCGCTGCTGGTCACCGAGGCCCGGCTCCCCGACGTCCCGGTCCTCGTGGCGATGCACCGCTGGCGCGACGTCGTACCGACCGCCCGCCGCTTGGTCGCCGCCCACTGGGAGGACTTCCTCGAGGTGTCGGAGGCGCTCCGACCCGGCCTGGTCACCGGCAAGTTCGACGCCTTCCTGCTGATGCCGCGCGGCCAGCGCGACGAGGAGTTCCACACGGCCGTGTGCGAGCTGCTGTCGGACTGGGGCTCGACCGCCGCCGCGCCGGAGGTGACGACCGCGGAGGTGATCGCGGAGCCCGGTGACGCCCTCGCGGTGGCCATCCGCGAGTTCTTCTCCCGGATGGGCATGCCCAGCGCGACGCACGCACCCGACTCCCCTGTCGGTCGGACCGCAGTCGAGGAGTGGCGGACCACGAACGACGGCGAGCCGACGTACCCCCTGGTGCGCAGCATGCGGGGCGGCGTGATCGCCCCGACCACCGTCCGTGAGGTCGCTGCCGTCATCTACGGCCGACCCGACTCGATCGATCCCGAGGGCGCCAACACCATCGTCGACCTGTGCATCGTCGGCGCAGGGCCGGCGGGACTCGCCGCCGCGGTCTACGGCGCATCGGAGGGTCTCACGACGGTCGCGGTGGAGGCCGAGGCGATCGGCGGCCAGGCCGGCACCAGCTCGATGATCCGCAACTACCTCGGCTTTCCCCGGGGCGTCTCCGGCATGCGGCTCGCGCAGCGGGCGCGGAGCCAGGCGATCCGGTTCGGCACCCGGTTCTTCACCGGCTGGGTGGTTGACGGCCTGACGCCCGGCGTCGGCGGCGCGCCGCACGTCCTGCACACCGACGGCGGCGACCTCCACACCAAGACGGTGGTGCTGGCGACGGGGGTCAAGTACCGCAAGCTCGGCGTCGAGGCGATCGAGGAGCTGATCGGGCGGGGGGTCCACTACGGCAGCGCGATGTCGGTCGCGCGCGAGATGGAGGGCACCGACGTCGTGGTCGTCGGCGGTGGCAACTCCGCCGGCCAGGCGGCGTTGCACCTGGCCCGGTTCGCCCGGACCGTGACGATCGTGGTGCGGCGGGACGGGCTCGGGGCCACGATGTCGTCGTACCTGATCAAGGAGATCAGCTACCACCACCGGATCACGGTGCGGCCGTTCACCGAGGTCGTCGACGGCGGCGGAGGTGGCCGACTCGAGTGGCTCGCGCTCCGCGATCTTCGCGATGGCAGCCAGGACACGGTGCCGGCCGGCGGCCTCTTCCTGCTGCTCGGCGCGGAGCCGCACAGCGACTGGCTGCCCGACGCCATCGCGCGCGACGAGCGCGGCTTCGTCCTCACCGGCCGGGACGTGCCGTCGGAGAGCTGGGGCGACGGCGTTCCCCCGGAGAGCCTGGGCACGACGGTGCCCGGCATCTTCGCCGTCGGCGACATCCGGTCGGGCTCGATGAAACGAGTCGCGGCCGCGAGCGGCGAGGGGTCGTCCGTCGTCCCACTCGTGCACGCCTACCTCACCTAGTCTCGCCCCGTGGCCCTGGAGACCTCCCTCGAGAAGCCGGCCCCGGTCCGGGCGATCGCCAACGCGGTCTCCGGCTGGATCGACCGGCTCGGCGTGGTGTGGGTCGAGGGCCAGGTCGCCCAGGTCAGCCGCCGGCCCGGCGTCAACACCGTGTTCCTGACGTTGCGCGACTCGGTCGCCGACATCTCGGTGCCGGTGACCTGCTCGCGGGTCCTGTTCGACGGCCTGCAGCCGCCGCTGGTCGAGGGCGCGAGCGTGGTGATCCAGGCCAAGCCGTCCTACTACGCCAACCGCGGCACCTTCTCGCTCTACGCCCGCGACGTCCGGATGGTCGGGCTCGGCGAGCTCCTGGCGCGGCTCGAGCAGCGGCGCCAGCTGTTGGCGGCCGAGGGGCTGTTCGCCCAGGAGCGCAAGCGGCGGCTGCCGTTCCTGCCCGGGCGGGTCGGGCTGATCACCGCGCCGCGGTCGGCGGCCGAGAAGGACGTGCTGGAGAACGCCACCCGGCGGTGGCCCGGCGTCGCGTTCGAGACCGTCTACGCCGCGATGCAAGGGCCCCGGTCGGCCCTGGAGGTGATCGAGGCGCTGGAGCGGCTCGACGCCCGGGCCGACGTCGACGTGATCGTGATCGCCCGTGGCGGCGGTTCGGTCGAGGACCTGCTGCCGTTCTCCGACGAGGGGTTGATCCGCGCCGTCGCGAAGGCCCGCACCCCGGTCGTGTCCGCGATCGGCCACGAGCCCGACAGTCCGCTGCTCGACCTGGTCGCCGACGTCCGGGCCTCGACGCCGACCGACGCGGCCAAGCTGATCGTGCCCGACGTCGCCACCGAGACGACCGGCGTCGCCCACGCCCGCGACCGGCTCCGGCGGGCGCTCGTCGCCCAGGTCGCCCGCGAGCAGGCCGGGCTCGACGCCCTCCGCTCCCGGCCCGCCCTCGCCGACCCCCGCACGCTCCTCGACCGCCGTGGCGACGAGCTGGCAGCGATCTGCGAGCGGATGCGCCGCAACCTCGGCCACCGGCTCGACCGAGCCTCCGACGACATCGCCCACCACCGCGCCCGGGCCCGCGCGCTCTCACCGCTGGCGACCCTGCAACGCGGCTATGCCGTGCTCCAGGACGACGCCGGCCACGTCGTCACGTCCGCCACGGGCGTCACGGCAGGGGCGGCGATGAGCGTGCGGGTCGCCGACGGCAGGATCCATGTAGAAGCCACCCGCGCCGAGCTGCTCGAGGAGACCGATGGCGGCCGAAGCCTGACGAGCGTCCGTCCTACGAAGAGGCGCGGGAGGAGCTGGTCGACGTCGTGCGCCGGCTCGAGGCCGGCGGCACCACGCTCGAGGAGTCGCTGACGCTGTGGGAGCGCGGCGAGCAGCTCGCCACCATCTGCCAGGAGTGGCTCGACGGTGCCCGCGCCCGGCTGGATGCGGTGATCGGCGACGACGCCGACGACGATGCCGCTGGTTGAGGTGCGAGGAGCGCTGGCGACGAGCCTCGAAACCAAGGGCTATTCGAGCGGCTTCGTCGTGAGCCGATCGATGAGGTCCTGCAGCTCCTCGGCCGACGCCGAGCCGTAGACGAGCACCGTCTGGTCGCCGACCTCGGAGGCGTACGCCGTGTCGCCGCCGTCGTCCTCGAAGCCCTGCCAGGCCTCGGCGACCGACCCTGAGGTCGAGTAGATGTCGCTCGTCGAGGCGTCCTCGTCGACGTAGCGACGCACCAGCTCGGAGACCGAGGCTTCCTCCTGGTGGATGCCGACGAAGTCGTCGTCGCCGGTCAGCATCCGGATCTCGAGGCTGGGCGTGTCGACCGCGGTCACGTCGTACGCCGTGGCGATCCAGCCCTTCGGCAGCGACACGGGATAGACCGGCTCGAGGTCGGCCTGTTGCGCCTCGCGCGCGATCTCCAGGTAGTCGACGTGGTCCGGCCCGATGTCGGTGTCCGGCCGGAACAGGCCGAGGAACCACAGGAGTCCGCCGATCGCGACGACCGTCATCAGCAGCGCGGCGACCAGGCCGCCCGGCGACCGCTGGTACCTCCCCGGGCGGCCCTCGCTCGTCGTACTCATAGCGCGGCCTATCTTCACAGCCGCTGCCCTGGCCGAGTGCGCCGGGCCCGGCAAGCGTCGACTGCTGTTCCGCGGATGCGGGCGTTTGACTGGTGAATGAACCGCAGTTGCGGAATGCTGTCCGGGTGACTGACTACCGGATCGCGGAGGCGGCAGAGGTGCTCGGCGTCAGCGACGACACCGTACGCCGCTGGGTCGACGCCGGTCGCGTGCCCAGCACCACGAGAGGCGGGCGGACCGTCATCCCCGGCGCCGACCTCGCCGCCCTTGCGGCGTCGCTGGTCGACGCGGCCGAGCACGAGCGCACCCGGGCGGGCTCCGTGAGCGCGCGCAACCGGATGACCGGGATCGTCACCAGAGTCGTCAAGGACACCGTGATGGCGCAGATCGAGATGGTCTGCGGTCCCTACCGCGTGGTGTCCCTGATGAGCACCGAGGCGGCGACCGAGCTCGGCCTGGAGCCGGGCGTCCGGGCGATCGCGTCGGTCAAGTCCACCAGCGTCGTCGTGGAGCGGCCGTGAAGCGCCGGGGCGCGATCGCGCTCGCATCGCTGGTGCTGATCGCATCCGTTGCACGGCCTGCGGCGCCGACGACGAACCCGACACGCTGCGGGTGCTGGCGGCCTCGTCCCTGACCGACGTGTTCACCGAGCTCGGCGAGCAGTTCGAGGCCGACCACGACGGCGTCGAGGTGGAGTTCTCGTTCGGCTCCAGCACCGACCTGGCGGAGCAGGCGGCTGACGGTGCGCCCGGTGACGGTGCTGGCGACGGCCGACGAGACCCTCGATGACGGTCGCGCGAGGATGCCGGCGTCGTCGAGCATCGCCGACTGTCTTCGCCAGCAACGTGCTGGTCTCGTGACCCCAGCCGGCAATCCCGGCCGGGGTCACCTGGCTCGACGACCTCGCCGACGTCGACCTGGGTGCGCTGCACAGACGAGGTCCCTGCGGCCGAGCGGCCGTCAGCCTGTTGAGCTCGGTGGGGCTCGACATCGAGCCCGACAGCCTCGAGGAGGACGCTCGTTCGACTCTCGACAAGGTCGACGTCCGGCGAGGCCGACGCCGCACTCGTCTATCGCACCGACGCACTCGCCGCGGGCAACGACGTGGAGACGATCCCGACTGCCAGAGGCCGACGCGACTCCGTCGTCGTACTACATCGCCACGCTGCAACAAGCACCCGACGGCGACCTGGCAGAAGCGTTCGTCGACCTCGTCCTCGGCGCGGCCGGCAGGCGGCGCTGCAGGACGCCGGCTTCGACACGCCATGACCGGCAACACCCCTCGGACGCCCGCCGCTGGTGCTGATGCTCCCGGCGGCCGGCGCCGTACTCCTGCTGCTGCTGCCGCTGGGTGCCATGGTGGTCGCGACCGACCCGGGCAGCCTGGTCGACGCGCTCGGCACCGAGGCCCTCCAGCAAGCCCTGTGGCTGTCGTTGGTGACGTCGACGGCCGCGATGCTGGTGTGCCTGGTGCTCGGGCTGCCGCTCGCCTGGCTGCTGGCGCGGGTCGACTTCCGCGGCCGACGACTGGTGCGGGCGCTGGTCACGGTGCCGATGGTGCTGCCGCCGGTCGTCGCCGGCGTCGCGCTGCGCTCGGCGTTCGGGCGCTCGGGCCTGTTCGGCGAGCCGCTGCTCGACGCGACCGGCTTCGCCTTCCCCTACACGACGTGGGGCGTCGTGCTGGCGCACGTCTTCGTCTCGCTGCCGTTCGTGACGATCGCGATCGAGGGTGGGCTGCGCACCGCCGGCACGGCGTACGACGACGCGGCGGCGACCCTCGGCGCGACCCGCTGGACGACGTTCCGCCGGGTCACGGTGCCGCTCGCGCTGCCCGGGATCGCGGCGGGGATGGTGCTGGGCTGGGCCCGCTCGCTGGGTGAGTTCGGGGCGACCATCACCTTCAACGGCAACTATCCGGGGACGACCCAGACGATGCCGACGCTGATCTATGTCGCCCGGCAGTCCGATGCCGACGCCGCGCTCGCGCTGAGCCTGGTGATGCTGATCGTGTCCGTCGGCGTCCTGGTGGCGCTGCGTGACCGGTGGCTGGTGGCGGCGCCGTGAGCGGGCTCGACGCGCACCTGGTCGTCGCGGACCGTCTCGATGCCGCCCTGACCTCCGGCCCGGGTGAGGTGGTCGCCGTCGTCGGCCCCAACGGCGCCGGCAAGAGCACCCTCGTGCACGCACTGTCCGGACTGGTGGCCGCGTCCGGCCGGGCCGTGCTCGACGGCGTCGACCTGCTGGCCCGCACGCCGAGGGACCGCAATGTCGGGGTGGTCTTCCAGGACCAACGGCTCTTCCCGCACCTCTCCGCGCTCGACAACGTCGCGTTCGGCCTGCGCTCGCGGCGGGCAAGCCGGCCTTGGTCCCGTGACGGCCGCCGGAGCGACCTCCTCGACCGACGGAAGGCCGCCGACTGGCTGACACGGCTCGGCATCGCCGACCTCGCCGACCGCCGTCCGGGCCGGCTCTCGGGCGGCCAGGCCCAGCGGGTGTCGATCGCTCGGGCGCTGGCGACCGATCCGGACCTGCTGCTGCTGGACGAGCCCTTCACCGGGCTCGACGTGGGGGTCGCGGCAACCCTCCGGATCGAGCTCGGCCGCCACCTCTCCGACTTCGGGGGGATCACCGTCCTGGTCACCCACGACGCGCTCGACGCGCTGACCCTCGCCACGTCGGTCGCCGTCCTCGATGGCGGCCGGGTCGCCCAGTTCGGCACGCCCGGCGAGGTCTCGGCCCGTCCGCGCACCGAGCACGTCGCCCGCCTGGTCGGGCTCAACGTCATCCGCGACGGCGACCGGTTGCGCGCGTTCTCACCCGCCGCCGTGACCGTCGGCCTCCAGGCACCCAGCGACTCGACCCGCAACCGCTGGCAGGGCGTCGTGCGCGGCGCCGCACCCCACGGCGACGCCATCCGGATCCAGGTCAGCGGCGAGCGGGACCTGATCGCCGACGTCACCCCGGCGGCATCGCGCGAGCTCGCCCTCGCCCCGGGGCAGCAGGTGTGGCTGTCGGTGAAGGAGACGGCCGTGACGACGTACGACGCCTGACCGTCGGCGAGAGACTCGGCAGGCCGTCTCGGGGTAATACGAGGGCGTGTCCGCGAACGATAAGGTGCGCCCCATGGAGAGCTTCGCCGTGCCCCCGCCGGCCCCCGACCGCAACCTCGCCCTCGAGCTGGTGCGGGTGACCGAGGCGGCGGCGATGGCGGCCGGGCGGTGGGTCGGCCGCGGTGACAAGAACGGCGCCGACGGCGTGGCCGTCAACGCGATGCGGGTGATGATCTCGACGATCGGCATGGACGGTGTGGTCGTGATCGGCGAGGGCGAGAAGGACGACGCGCCGATGCTCTACAACGGGGAGCACGTCGGCGACGGCACCGGGCCCGAGTGCGACGTCGCCGTCGACCCGATCGACGGCACCACGCTGTGCGCCAAGGGCATGGGCAACGCGATCGCTGTGCTCGCCGTCGCGCCGCGCGGCTCGATGTACGACCCGTCCGCGGTGTTCTACATGGAGAAGCTGGTCACCGGCCCGGAAGCGGCCGACGTCGTCGACATCCGCTACCCCGTCGCTGAGAACATCAACCAGGTCGCCAAGGCCAAGGGTGCCCAGCCGTCCGACGTGACCGTGGTGCTGCTCGACCGCCCCCGCCACGCGCAGCTGGTCGACGAGATCCGTGCGACCGGCGCTCGGATCAAGTTCATCACCGACGGCGACGTGGCCGGCGGGATCACGGCCGCCAGCGACAACTCCGGCGCAGACCTGCTGCTCGGCATCGGTGGCACGCCCGAGGGCATCATCACCGCCTGCGCGATCAAGGCGATGGGCGGCACCATCCAGGGCCGGCTGTGGCCGACCGATGACGAGGAGCGCCAGCGCGCGATCGACGCGGGCCACAACCTCGACGCCGACTACGTCCTCACCACCGACACCCTCGTCACCGGCGACGACTGCTTCTTCGTGGCCACCGGCATCACCGACGGCGAGCTGCTCCGCGGCGTCCGCTACCGCGCCGGCGGCTGCACCACCGAGTCACTCGTGATGCGGTCGCGCAGCGGCACCATCCGCACCATCACCTCCCAGCACCAGCTCCAGAAGCTGCGCCAGTTCAGCAGCATCGACTTCGACTGACTTGAATTGGCCGAGCGTGTCTCCGGCATCGCCGCCGGGTTTGACCGACCGTCGTCGGCTTGCGGACCGCAACCGGCGACGACGCCTCCCGACACGCTGCCGGGCCGCGGTTGACGCGGTCATTGGTTGCGGCAGCCTGGCGGCGTCGGGCCGCCCGCGTCAGGCGGTCTCGACAGCCGCGAGGCTCGCCACGCGGGACGTCTGCCGCAGGAGCGACTCGCCGACGACGGCGATGACGCGGGGGTCGACGGCCATGCCGATGTGGGATGCGCGGACCTCGACGGCGTTGCCGTCGGGGTCGATGCACGCCCTCCAGTCGACGATGCCGTCGCGCCGGGAGTAGACGTTGGTCATCGCTACGCCGGCGGGCAGGGGCTGGCGCACCTCGTGGAAGCTGATCTCGGCGCACGGGCCGGCGACGCACTCCCCGGACATGACGCCCGGGACGCCGACGGCGGACAGCCGGTTGAGGACGGTGACCCCTCCGGTCAGCAGCCGGTGGTGGGCGGCCGGCGCCAGCATCGGGCTGCCCATCGTGACGATGCCGGAGACCAGGTCGGGTCGCCGCACCGCGATGCCGCGGGCGATCATGCCGCCGAGGCTGTGACCCACGATCTGCACCCGCGAACCGCGCCGCTCGGCGAGCCGCTCGAGGTGCGACTCGACCATCCCGGCCGCGTCGAGGGTGCAGCTGACGTTGGCGTGAATGTGGGAGCGGTAGGTCCGAAATCCGCGCTCACGCAGCCCCGCCGCCATCTGCCGCAGCGTCCAGTCGCCGGCGAGGAAACCGGGGATGAGCAGCACCGGCTCGGGAGCGCGGACGACCCCGCGAGCGGCGTACGGCATGCGCCGGCGGGTGCGGCGGGCGGCGCCCTTGTGCACCGCGAGCCTCCCGGTCTCGGTCACCAGGCTGCCCTCGCGCAGCAGCGCAGCGAGCGCCGGACGACCGAAGCCGTCGGGCAACAAGTACGGCGCCAGCACGGTCGTCATGTACCCGATCCTAGGGTCGTTGAATCCTGAACTGTCGGACATTCGGCAAACTAGGGCTCATGAGCGCGACTGCCGACCAGAGCAACGTCTCGGTCTCCGAGGAGTTGCTCGCGCCGCTCCCGAGCGGCGTCGAGATCTGCTACCAGACCTTCGGCGACCCGGCCGCCGACCCGCTGCTCCTGGTGATGGGCCTCGGCGGCCCGATGAACTGGTGGGACCCCCAGCTCTGCACGCTGCTGGCCCAGCGCGGGTTCTTCGTCATCCGCTACGACAACCGGGACACCGGTCGTTCGTCCCGCGACGCCCATCGGGTCAAACGGGGCGACGTCGTCCGGGCGTTCCTCGGCCGGCCGGTCCGGGCGCCCTACTCCATCCGCGATCTCGCCGACGATGCCTTCGGCCTGCTCGACCACCTCGGCATCGACGCCGCGCACGTGGTCGGCGCGTCGATGGGCGGCATGATCGCCCAGACGATGGCGATCGCCGAGCCCGACCGGGTGAGCTCACTGACCAGCATCATGTCGACGACGGGTCGCCGTACCGTCGGCTGGCAGAGCCCGGTCCTGCTCCCGACGTTGATCGCGCGCCGCGGCCCCGACCGGGAGGCCTACGTCGCCGGCGGGGTGCGGGTCTGGCAGCTGATCGGCTCGCCCGGATTCCCGCCGGACATCGCGGAGCTCGAGCGCCGGGGGAACGAGACCTTCGACCGCGGCGTCAGCCGCAGCGGCGTCATGCGGCAGATGATGGCGGTGCTGACCCAGCCCGACCGCACGGCGCAGCTGCGCCGGCTGTCGATGCCCGTCCTGGTGATCCACGGCCTGGCGGATCGGATGGTCCACGTGTCCGGCGGCCGGTCCACGGCGATGGCGGTGCCGGGCAGCGAGCTGCTGCTCATCGACGCCATGGGCCACGACTTCCCCAAGCCGTTGTACGACACCATCGCGTCCGCCGTACGACGCACGGCCGATCGCGCTACCCCGAAGCACGTCTAGCCATCCGCTCTAGACAAACGATCGACATCCGTAGGAATGTGGCTGTGGTCACATCAATCGGGAGGATTCAATGGTGAATCGCTCGGGAGGACTGGGGTCCCCTGATTCGGGACGACCACGGGTGAGCGGGTCTCGGCGGAGCTGGCGCAGTGGTCTGGCGACCGCGGCGACGATCGGCCTGACCGCCACCCTGCTGTCGTCGTGCGGGGGATCTGACGATGCCCTCGTCTGGTACATCAACCCCGACTCCGGCGGCCAGGCGGCTGTCGCGGCGGCGTGCAGCAAGGAGCTCGGCTTCGACATCACGACGCAGGTCCTGCCCCAGGCGGCCGGTGAGCAGCGGATCCAGCTCGCGCGCCGACTCGCCGCGGAGGACCCGGCCATCGACCTGATGAGCATCGACCCGCCCTACACCGCGGAGTTCGCGAACGCCGGCTACCTGGCCGAGATCCCGACCGAGATGCAGGACCGGCTGCGCGAGCAGGCCTTCGAAGGCGCCGCGGCAGCAGCGACCTGGGAGGACCAGCTCGTGGTCGCGCCGTTCTGGTCGAACACCCAGGTGCTCTGGTACCGCAAGTCGTTCGTGGACAAGGTCGGCATCGACATGTCGCAGCCGGTCACCTGGGAGCAGATCATCGACGCCGCGGTCCAGGGCGGCGGCAAGGTGGCCGTCCAGTCCAACAAGTACGAGGGCTACGCGGTCTGGATCAACGCCCTGATCTCGGGGGCGGGCGGCGAGATCGCCACCGACACCGAGAAGGGCGCGGACGCGACGATCGATGTCGACTCCGCGGCGGGCGAGCAGGCCGCCAAGATCATCAGCGACCTCGCCAACTCCGACGCCGCGCCGGCCGACATGTCGGTCGCTCAGGAGGGCCAGGCGGGAGCGACCTTCGGCTCCGACGTCGGCGCCTTCCTGGTCAACTGGACCTACATCCTGACCGGGGCCGGCTACCCCCCCGAGGTCGTCGAGGACATCGGCTACACGCGCTATCCGCAGTCGGTGGCCGGCGAGGAGTCGCGGCCGCCGTACGGCGGGATCGGGATCGGGGTCAGCGAGTACTCCGACCACAAGGACCAGGCGCTCGAGGCGCTCGAGTGCCTGACCAGTCCCGACAACCAGGGCCTCAACGCCGAGATCACCGGCAACATGCCGTCGAGCGCGGCGGGCTACGAGTGGCCCGCGCTGGCGGAGATCTATCCGGCGGACCTGCTCGAGCTCTTCCAGGAGAGCCTCGACGCCGCCGCGCCACGCACCGTGTCGCCCTACTGGAGCGACATCTCCGGCGCCCTCCAGAGCCGCTTCCACCCGCCGTCGTCGGTCGACGAGGACACCCCCCACGACGCACAGGTCTTCATCGAGGACGTGCTGCAGCAAAGGAGCCTCTTGTGACCGCGACCGTCGAAGACGCCCCCGCCCGCACCCATCGAGCGCCGGCCAGCGACAGGTCGACGGCCGAGAACCGACTGGGCCTGCGCCTGGTCGCCCCTGCGGTGATCGTGATGCTCCTGGTCACGGCATGGCCGATGATCCAGGCGCTCTACCTGTCGCTGTTCCAGTACCGGCTCACCACGCCCGACGAGAAGGAGTTCGTGGGCCTCGGCAACTACGCCTCGGTGCTGAGCGACGGGCTGTTCTGGAAGGACACCGTCAACACCGTGATCATCATGGTGGTCACGGTCGCGGTCGAGCTGGTGATCGGCTTCATCTTCGCGATGGTGATGCACCGCGTGATCTTCGCCCGCGGCGTCATCCGCACCTCGATCCTCATCCCCTACGGCATCATCACCGTGGTCTCGGCGTTCGCCTGGCAGTTCACGTTCAGCCTGAGCAACGGCTTCGTCAACAGCTGGTTCAACTGGCTGCCATGGATAGCGGAGGACACCAACTGGTTCGGCGACCACTGGCCGGCGATGTTCGCCATCATGGCCTCCGAGATCTGGAAGACCACGCCGTTCATGTCGCTGCTGCTCCTGGCCGGGCTGTCCCAGGTCAGCGAGGACATGATCGAGGCCGCGAAGGTCGACGGCGCCACCTGGTGGCAGCGGCTGTTCAAGGTGATCCTCCCGAACATGCGAGCGGCGATCATGGTCGCGGTCCTCTTCCGGGCCCTCGACGCTTTCCGGATCTTCGACAACATCTTCGTGATGACCCGGGGTGCCCAAGACACCGAGTCGTCGTCGTTCCTGACCTATCGCCAGGTCATCGAGCAGTTCCAGCTCGGGCTCGGATCGGCGCTCTCGGTGCTGCTGTTCCTGACGGTGCTGCTCCTCGCCTTCACGATCGTCAGGCTGTTCCGGGTCGATCTGGCCCAGGCGAGGGGTGAGGGCTGATGGCCATGCAGACGGACGTGAAGACCAAGGTCGGCACCGGCGTCGGCTTCATCGCGATCATGGTCTGGTGCCTGCTACCGGTGGCCTGGATCATCTCGCTGTCGTTCAAGTCGACCGCGGAGACCGGCGCCGGTAGCCCCCAGTTCCTGCCGAAGGACGGCACCCTCGACAACTACAAGACGCTGCTCGGCGTCGGCACGCTCAGCGACGGCACCAAGCCGGACCCGGCCGTGTCCGACGACTTCCTCCAGGCACTGCTCAACTCGTTCGGCATCGCCCTGATCGCGACGCTGTTGTCGGTCGTGTTCGCGACCTTGGCTGCCTACGCGATCGCTCGCCTCGAGTTCAAGGGCAAGCGCCTCGTACTCTCGCTGGCACTCGCGATCGCGATGTTCCCCGTGGTGTCGCTGGTCGGGCCGCTGTTCGACATGTGGCGCACGTTCCACCTCTTCAACACCTGGCCCGGCCTGATCATCCCGTACATGACGTTCACGCTGCCGCTGGCGATCTGGACCCTGTCGGCGTTCTTCCGCGAGATCCCGTGGGAGATGGAGCAGGCCGCGCAGGTCGACGGCGCCACGTCGTGGCAGGCGTTCCGCAAGGTGATCGTCCCGCTGGCGGCACCGGGCGTCTTCACGGCCGCGATCCTGACGTTCTTCTTCGCGTGGAACGAGTTCGTGCTCGCGATCTCGCTGACCTCCACGACGGATTCACGCACGGTCCCAGCGCAGATGTCGTTCTTCGTCGGACCCGATCCGTTCAACCCGCCGTACGGGCAGCTGGCCACGGCCTCGGTCGTCGTCACCGTCCCGATCATCATCATCGTGCTGCTGTTCCAGCGCAAGATCGTCGCCGGACTGACGTCCGGCGCAGTGAAGGGGTAGATCCGTCATGGCATCGATCACCATCAAGAATCTCGTCAAGAAGTACGGCGACGGCTTCCCGGCGGTCAACAACGTCTCGATCGACATCGCCGAAGGCGAGTTCATGATCCTCGTCGGCCCGTCCGGGTGCGGCAAGTCGACGTTGCTGCGGATGATCGTCGGCCTGGAGGACATCACGTCGGGCGACATGATGATCGGAGACCGCCGGGTCAACGACCTCGCTCCGCGCGATCGCAACCTGGCCATGGTGTTCCAGAACTACGCGCTCTACCCGCACCTCACGGTCTACGAGAACATCGCGTTCCCCTTGCGGTTGGCGAAGATGGACAACGCGGAGGTCGACCGCCTGGTGCGCGACGCGTCGAAGACCCTCGACCTGGACGAGCACCTTGAGCGGAAGCCCGGGAACCTCTCCGGTGGTCAGCGGCAGCGGGTGGCCATGGGACGCGCGATCGTGCGCCAGGCCGACGCGTTCCTCTTCGACGAGCCGCTGTCCAACCTCGACGCCAAGCTGCGTGGCCAGATGCGGGCTGAGATCGCCCGGCTGCAGAAGCGGCTCGGCATCACCACGGTCTACGTCACCCACGACCAGACCGAGGCGATGACGCTCGGCGACCGGGTCGCGGTGCTCAAGCGCGGCCTCCTCCAGCAGCTCGCTACCCCTCGGGAGCTCTACGAGAACCCGGGCAATCTCTTCGTCGCCGGCTTCATCGGCTCGCCGCCGATGAACTTCCTGCCCTGCGAGGTGTCGGGCACGACAGCGAAGCTCCCGTTCGGCGAGGTGCAGCTGCCGGCGGACAAGGCGGCCAGGGCCGCGGGCCGCGGGCTGCTGATCGCCGGCGCCCGGCCGGAGCACTTCGAGGACGCGTCCCTCGCGACCTCGGAGACCCGCTCGGGCTCGACGTTCCACGCCAAGGTCGATGTCGTGGAGTGGCTCGGCAACGAGACCTACGCCTACATCCCGTTCGAGGCCCCGCCCGAGGTCCAGGAGCAGCTCGCGCAGCTCGAGCGCGACCTCGACGGCGAGTCGCTGCGGACCCAGCTGGTCGTCTCCCTCGACGGGGCCAGTCGGATCGCCGCCGGCTCGGACGCGGAGATCTGGCTGGATGCCAGCAAGCTCCACCTCTTCGATCCGGCGACCGGTGAGAACCTCACCGTCGACCACGCCAACGCCGGCGAGATCCCGGGCGCCCAGGTCACGGCCTGAACCTCGCGAGCAGCCGACCCTCCTCGTCCGCCGTCAGCCCTACGTCGAGCGCGCGCAGCCACTCGGCCAGCTCGCCGTCGACGAGATCATGATGCTCGGTGGGCTCGCCCGGACGTCGTACGGTCACGGTCTTGTCCGTCACCGCGACGTGCCGGTCTGCCAGCTGCTTGGTGATCTTGAGCCCACTCCGGAAGTGCGATCCCGGAAAGGTGCTCGTGTAGTGGTGTCCGATCACGACGTCGTCGGGGATGACGGGGAGGTCGTCGGTGGTGTGCATGAGATCCCAGCCACCCGCGTGCCACCGGGACAGGGTCCAGCCGCCCTGGACCCGGTCGATGCGGAAGCGCTGACCCCGGTGCTCGTCCTCTGCTCCGTCGCGGAGCGGGTGGGGACGCAGGATGCTCAAGCCGAATCCCGGGTCGCACACCAGATCCTCGCCGTCGAGCCGCACGATCACCACGAGGTGGGTGCGTCCCGACCGCGTCGGATCACCGACGCGACCGAGCTGACGGCGTAGGTCGAAGCCCAGCCGTTGCAGGGCGGCGGCGAGCAGGGTGGAGTGCTCGAAGCAGTAGCCGCCGCGCCCGCGCGCGACGAACTTCTCCTGGATGGCACCGAGCGAGACGCCGGGGTGCTGCTCCAGCAACACGTCGATGTTGTCGAAGGTGAAGGTGCGCAGGTGCGCTTCGTGCACCCGGTCCAGCAACGCGCGGCTCGGTGCCTCCGCCGCGACGCCGAGTCGTCCGAGATAGCCGTCGAGGTCGAGCCGGTCTGTCTGCCACAGGTCCTCGGCCATAACCCGATCGTAGGCTGGATCTCATGACTGTTCGCCAGCTCCGCCTCGTCGTGCACGCCACCGACTACGACCAGGCGCTCGCGTTCTTCCGCGACGCGCTCGGCATGCCCACGGCGGAGGCCTACTCCGGACCCGGTGGCGCCGAGGTCACCATCCTCGACGCCGGCCGCGCGACCCTGGAGCTCGCCAACGACGCCCAGATCGACTACATCGACGAGGTGGAGGTCGGCCGCCGGGTGGCGCCCCACTTCCGGGTGGCGCTCGAGGTCGACGACTGCGCGGACGCGGCCGCTGCGGCGGAGGCGGGCGGTGCGATGCCGGTTGCGCCGCCCACGCTGACGCCGTGGGACTCGGTCAACGCCAGGTTCGACGCGCCGGCCGAGGTCCACCTCACCCTGTTCGAGGAGAGGAACGCCTGAGATCCATCCCGACCTCGACCGTCATGCCGAGCTCGATGCCCTCGGCGCGACGTACGGCGTCCTTCAGCGGCAGCAGGTAGCGGCCGTCCTTCGGGAACAGGGCGGTGGTGAAATCGGTGTCGCCGATGCTGACGACGACCGGGACCTGGCCCCAGTACTCCAGCCCCTTGGCGGCTTCCTTGACGTCCTCGCTGTCCTCGACCGGGATGTCGGCGTAGTAGTACGGCGCGGGGCCGCGCCACTCGACGACGGGAGCAGAGAACTCGAACTCCATGTCGCGACCCTAGTTCGAGACGTAGACAGTGCCTCCTAGCTCGAGGAACTCGGCGGACTTCTCGGCGAATCGGTCCCGCACGTCCTGGCTGATCCGCATCGAGCAGAACTTGGGGCCGCACATCGAGCAGAAGTGCGCGGTCTTGGCGTTCTCCCCCGGGAGGGTCTCGTCATGGAACTCCTCGGCGGTGACCGGGTCGAGCGAGAGCGCGAACTGGTCGCGCCAGCGGAACTCGAAGCGGGCCTTCGACAGCGCGTCGTCCCAGTCGCGCGCGCCGGGGTGACCCTTGGCGACGTCGGCGGCATGCGCGGCGAGCTTGTAGGTGATGACGCCGGTCTTGACGTCGTCCCGGTTGGGCAGCCCGAGGTGCTCCTTGGGAGTGACGTAGCAGAGCATCGCGGTGCCGTGCATCGCGATGGTGGCCGCCCCGATCGCGGACGTGATGTGGTCGTAGCCCGGAGCGATGTCGGTGGCGAGCGGCCCGAGCGTGTAGAACGGCGCGCCGTGGCACCACTCCTGCTGGAGCCGGACGTTCTCCTCGACCAGGTGGAGCGGCACGTGACCGGGACCTTCGACCATCACCTGGACGTCGTGCGCCCACGCCCGCTCAGTGAGCTCGGCCAGCGTGCGCAGCTCGGACAGCTGCGCCTCGTCGTTCGCGTCCGCGGTCGAGCCGGGGCGGAGCCCGTCACCGAGGGAGAAGCTGACGTCGTACTGAGCGAAGATCGCGCAGAGCTCGTCGAAGCGGGTGTAGAGGAAGTTCTCCTCGTGGTGCGCGAGGCACCAGCCGGCCATGATCGAGCCGCCACGGGAGACGATGCCGGTGACCCGGCGGGCGGTGAGCGGGACGTAACGCAGGAGTACGCCGGCGTGGATGGTCATGTAGTCCACCCCCTGCTCGCACTGCTCGATCACGGTGTCGCGGAAGATCTCCCAGGTGAGCCGGTCCGCCTCGCCGTCGACCTTCTCGAGCGCCTGGTAGATCGGGACGGTGCCGATCGGGACCGGGCTGTTGCGGATGATCCACTCGCGGGTGGTGTGGATGTCGTCGCCGGTGCTGAGGTCCATCACGGTGTCGGCACCCCAGGTGATCGCGTGGGTGAGCTTGTCGACCTCCTCGTCGATCGAGGACGTGACGGCACTGTTGCCGATGTTGGCGTTGATCTTCACCAGGAACCTCCGGCCGATGATCATCGGCTCGGACTCGGGATGGTTGACGTTGGCGGGGATGATCGCGCGGCCGGCAGCGACCTCGCTCCGGACCAGCTCGACGTCGCACGACTCCCGGAGGGCGACGTACTCCATCTCGGGGGTGACCAGGCCGGCCCGGGCGTAGGCCAGCTGGGTCACGCACGGCCCGGTCGCCCGACGCGGGTCGCGCTTCTCGCCCTGCCACTCGCCGCTCGCCTCGCCGCGGCGGATCGCCGCCCGGCCGTTGTCGAGGAGCCGGGTCTCGCGGCCGGCGTACGTCTCGGTGTCGCGGCGACTCTCGATCCAGGCCGCTCGCAGCGGGGGCAGGCCGACCTGCGGGTCGCTGCCGGGACCTTCGGTGCAGTAGCGGTCGAACGTCTCGCCGTTGGTGAGCGCGACCCTGGTGCACGGGACACCGAGGTCGCCGACCTCGATGCGGGCGTGGGCGGGATGGACGGTCATGGAGCAGCTCCTCTGGTGTGGGCGATCGGGCCCCGGCCACGGCCGAGGTCCCAGGTGGCACTGACGATCAGCTGGCGGCGGGTGAAGGCGTCCGCCCGGCGGGCGGCGGTCTGGATGTCGTCGCCGAGAGCGAGGTACGCCGCGAGCGCGCTGGCGTAGGTGCAGCCGGTGCCGTGGTCGTTCGTGGTCCGGATGTCGCCGCCGCGG
Organism: uncultured Actinomycetota bacterium; assembly: GCA_963766035.1. GTDB lineage: Bacteria > Actinomycetota > Actinomycetes > Propionibacteriales > Nocardioidaceae > Nocardioides. The sequence continues at coordinate 470,195 of CAVXYP010000010.1, forward strand.
GTGACGATGACGCCCGGATGGTCGGGGCGGCCGAGCGCGGCGAACTCGTCCTCGTTCGGCGTGACCACGGTGGCGAGCGGGAGGAGGCGCGTGCGATAGGCCGCGATCACCTCGTCGGTGGCGAGCCGGGCGCCGGTGGTCGCCCGCAGCACCGGATCCACCACGAGCAGGGGTCGTGTGCCTGAGAACGCCTCCAGGCGGGTGCTCAGGCACACGACTGCCTCGGGCGACGCGAGCATCCCCGTCTTCACCACGGCGACCGGGAGGTCGGTGAGCACAGCATCGAGCTGGGCAGCGACCAGGTCGGGCGACAGCGGGTGGACCCCGTGCACGGCCGTCGTGTCCTGGACGGTGATCGCCGTGACGACGCAGGCGCCGTGGACACCGATGGCCGCGAACGTCGCCAGGTCCGCCGCCAGCCCGGCACCGCCGCCGGGGTCGGTGGCGGCGATCGCGAGCACGACAGGCGGCGTCATCCCAGCTCCTCGATCAGCTCGGCGACGACCATGGCCGGGTCGTCGGCGCACATGACGGCACCCATGACGGCCACGCCGAAGGCGCCTGCTCCTGTGGCCGAGGCCGCGTTGGCCGGGGTGATCCCGCCGAGCGCGTAGGTCGGCAGTGGCAGGTCCGCGAACGCACCCGCCGGCAGGGGTGGGCCGTAGCGGGGCTTGCTCGGGGTCGCGGCGTACGGCGAAAGGACGGCGTACGACGCCCCGTCGGCCGCGGCTCGGCGCACCTCCGCCGCGGAGTGACAGGAACGACCCCATGGCCGGGAGCCGTCCGGCACCGGCTGGCCCGCGGAGAGCTGGAAGCCGTCCGCGGCCGGATCGGGGATCCGTGAGGAGATCACGGTGAGCCCGTCCATCGCGCCCAGGTCCGCGACCAACGCCGCCCGCGCCCCAGCGGCCAGGTCGTGCTCGCGGACGACGACCGCCCGCAGCCCCGCCCCCACGCACTCCTCGATCGTCCGCACCAGCGCCCGTCCCAGGTGCAGCTGCGACCGGTCGGTGAGCAGCAGCACCCGCGGCAGCTCCGCGAGTCGGCTCGTCTTACCCCCGGAAAGATGCCGAGTCGTCGGCTGGTTTGACCCCCGAGACCCCGCCGAGTCGGCGCGACTTAAGACGCGCCGACTCGGCGCAATGGGAGGAGGAAGATGCGCCGACTCGCGGGACGGGGTCATGCGATCCGCCCCGCCATCGGGCTGGAGGCGCGGGCAGTGGCTCGGCGTGGGATCCGACCGGCGTGGCGCGCGGCGTACCCCGCGTCGACGGCGAGCCGCAACGCACCCGCCATCGCCACCGGATCGTCCGCCCGGGTGACGGCGGTGGCGGCGAGGACCGCGTCGCAGCCGAGCTCCATCGCCAGGGCGGCGTCGCTGGCGGTGCCGACGCCGGCATCGAGGACGACGAGGACATCGACGGCGGCGCGGACCGCCTCGATCGCAGATGGGTTGAGGATGCCGAGGCCCGACCCGATCGGCGATCCGAGCGGCATCACCGCGGCGCAGCCGAGGTCGGCCAGCCGTCGCGCGAGGACCGGGTCGTCGGTCGCGTAGGGCAGCACCGTGAACCCGCGCCGGACCAGCTGGCCGGCGGCGTCGACGAGTCCGACCGCGTCCGGCAGGAGCGACGTCTCGTCCCCGATCACCTCGAGCTTCACCCAGTCGGTCTCGAGCGCCTCGCGCGCGAGCTCGGCGGTCAGGACCGCCTCGCGGGCGGACAGGCAGCCGGCCGTGTTCGGCAGCAGCGCCACGCCGCTCCGGCGCAGCCCGTCCAGCAGCCCCCCGTCACGGGTCGACGAGGTGCGCCGCATCGACACCGTCACCAGCCCGGGCCGGGCGGCGGCCAGCACCCGCTCGAGGAGAGCCAGGCTCGGTAGCCCGCCGGTGCCGAGGAACAGCCGCGACGCCAGCTCCCGGCCACCGATCGTCAGTGCACTCATCCGCCGGCCACCGCCGTCACGACCTCGACCACGTCACCAGCAGCGAGCGGCCACCGGGGCCAGCTGTCGCGAGGCACGACGGCGCCGTTGACCGCGACCGCAACGCCGTGCGGGCGCGGATCGTCCATCCGGTTGACGAGCAGCTCCGCGACGGTCGAGCAGGCGAGCTCGACTGCCGCTCCGTTGACGGTGATCAGCATCGACTTCCTCCTGGGTAGAGGCGGCGCGGATCGACGGCCACGTCGACCGCACCGGTCTCGAGATGGTCGGCAACGAGCTGCGCGGTGAGGGGCGCGAGCAGCACTCCGTGCCGGTAGTGACCCGCGGCCAGCACGACACCGTCGCCGGCCGGACCGACCAGTGGCAGGTTGTCGGGCGTGCCCGGCCGGTCGCGGGCGGTCGCCTCGACGAGCTCGGCCCGCTCGAGCGCCGGCCACAGCGCCCGGGCCGCGGCGAGCAGCCGCCGCACGCCACCGGCGGTCACGACCGGCGGAGCGTCGTGCTCCTCGCTGGTCGCGCCGACCACCACCTCGCCCGACGCCCGCGGCACGACGTAGACGGGCTCGCCCCGGACCCACCCGCGCACGGTCCGGGTGGGCGGATCGTCGGACCGGAGCCGCAGGATCTCGCCGCGTACGCCGCGCACCAGCGCGGCGTACGGCGCCGGCAGCCGGCTGCCGGTCGCCAGCACCGTCAGGTCGTGGCCGCCGCCCGGATCCTCCCGGACCACCGGGACCCTCCGGGTCAACGCAGCCACGACGGCACGGGGATCGACGCTCGCCTCCTCGGCGAGCACCGCCCCACCGCGCACCGGGCCGAGGCGGGGCTCCAAGCCGGCCACCTCCGCACCCTCGAGCAGCTGGACCACCTTGTCGTGCCGATGCAGGAGGGCGACCTGGCGCTCGACCTGCTGGAGGTCGCCGGCGTCGTAGCCGACGAGGAGCGTGCCCTCCCTGCGCACGGGCACGCCGAGCCGGTCGGCGTACTCCGGCCACAGCCCGAGCGACGCCCGCCCGAGCCGCAGCAGCTCCTCCTCGCCGTGCCACAGCTCCGCGGACGGGCTCAGCATCCCGGCGGCGGCGTACGACGCGCCCGCGCCCGGCGCCGGATCGACCACCGTGACCGCATGCCCACGCCGCACCAGCTCGTCGGCCACGGACAGGCCGACGATGCCCGCACCCAGCACCTTGACTCGCACCCCGGTCACCCGAGCGCCGCGACGATCTCCTTCGCTGCGATGACCGGATCCGGTTGTCGCCAGACGCCGCCGATGACGGCGACGCCGTGCGCGCCCGCAGCCACGACGGACTCGACCCGGTGCGCGTCGATGCCACCGATCGCCACCAGGGGCAGCAGGCCGGCCGCGGCCGCGATGGCGGCCGGACCGAGCGGGGCCGGCAGTCCGTCCTTGCTCGACGTGGCGAACACCGGCCCGAAGCCGGCGTAGTCCGCGCCCTCCTCGACCGCGGTCGCCACGGCGACGCGCGACCGGCAGGTGGCGCCGATGACGAGGTCGGGCGCGATCCGACGGGCGGCCGGCACGGCCAGGTCGCCCCGACCCAGGTGGACGCCGTCTGCCCCCGCGGCCAGCGCGATGTCGATCCGGTCGTCGACCAGGACCAGGGCCCCGGCCGGGCGGACGGCGGCGACGACCCGCTCGGCCAGCGCGGTCAGCGCGCGCCCGTCGAGCGTCTTGGCCCGCACCTGGAAGCCGTCGACGCCGGCGTCGGCCAGCGCCGGCAGCAGCGAGAGATCGTCCTGGTCGGACACCAGGCAGGTGACGCGCGGGATCCTGACAACACGGCCCATCGGTTTGCTCCTTCGCTTCCTGCGCCGGCATGACCCGGATCAGGTTCAACGGTCGGAGCGGCTCCAGCTCCCTCTCAGCCCGCTGCCGCGGACTCCCGTGGTGGAAGCGCCCACGTTAGCGCACCGGGTCGATCCGCCAGATGGCGCCGTACGGCGGTCGCCGCGGCCCGCCCGGCGCGGTTGCCGCCGATCGTGCTCGCCGACGGCCCGTAGCCGACCAGCTGCACCCGCGGGTCCGCGGCCGCGGTGACCGCCGTCTGCACGTCCTTCCCGACCGAGTGCAGTGGGATGCCTCCCCGGCTGGTGCGCAGGTGCAGGGGCGCGAGGTGTGCGACCGCCGGCCGGAACCCGGTGGCCCACAAGATCACGTCCACGTGCTCGAAGCTCCCGTCCGCCCACCGCACGCCGTCCGGCTCGATCCGGTCGAACATCGGCCGGCGCGCGTCGTAGACCCCGAGCCGGGCAGCCTCCTGCTCCTGCGGCCGCAGCCCCAGCCCGGTCACACTGACGACACTTGCCGGCGGCAGCCCCGCCCGGACCCGTCGCTCGACGAGCGCGATCGCGTCCCGGCCCGTCTGCTCGTCCCAGTCCGACCGCCAGACCGGCTCACGTCGGGTCACCCACAGCACGGCGGTCCGCGGCGCCAGCTCACCGAGGAACTGCACGGCCGACGCCCCGCCACCGACGACCAGCACCCGCTTCCCGTCGAAGTGCTCCGCGCCCGGGTAGTCGACGGTGTGCAGCTGCTCACCGCGGAACGTCGCCGCACCCGGGTAGTAGGGCACGAACGGCTGCGACCAGGTGCCGGTCGCGTTGACCAGGGTGCGGGTGGTCCAGCTGCGCTCTCCAGCCCGGACGACGAGCAGGTCTCCGAGGCTCTCGACCCGGTCGACCCGCACCGGCCTGATCACCGGCAGCCCGTGCGCCCGCTCGTAGTCGCCGAACCACGCCGGGATCACCGCGTTGGCCCGGTCGTCGCCGCGGCCCGGCGCCGGCGAGTCCGGCAGGTCGGCCACCCCGTGGACCCCGGCCATCGTCAACGAGTCCCAGCGGTGCGCCCAGGCACCACCCGCCTGTCGACCCGCGTCGAGGACCACGTGGTCGATCCCCAGCCGATCGAGGTGGTACGACGCCGACAGACCCGCCTGACCGGCGCCGATCACGAGGGAGTCGGACACTTGCATGACATGTCAACCAACCTGGCCCGCACGATATGCCCCACGCTCGCCAAATGTTTACCTTTGAAACCCGTTCCAGGTCGTGACGGTTCACAAAATCAGCCGTTAGACCGTCGCAAGCCAAATAATCAATTACGATAACGTTCGTCTGTTCCGGGGGAACTCAACCTCTTTTAACACCCAATGGGAATGGGGACCCAAGAAATGCGCACAATAGCGACCATCGTCGCGGCGGGACTCGTCAGTGCCGGCCTCGTGGCCACGTCGGCACCACCCGCCCACGCGGCAAACACCTACAGCTTCGTCGGTAAGACGGGCGGCACCTACGTCAAGGTCTTCGACGGCACCGTCAACTCAGACTTCACGGCCGCGTCCACCGTCACCGGCGGACCGCAATCGGCGTCAGCGAAGAACAGCACCACCGCGGTCACGGTGAACAACTTGCTTCGGGTCGGCGCTGTCGAGACCACGACCACGGCCACCGTCGCCGCCGACAGCACAACGTTGTCCTCGTACGCGCGCTCGGCGAACGTCGACCTGCTGAACGGTCTCATCAAGGTCAACGCTGTCGAGACGAACATCTCCACTGTCGCCCGTACCGACGGCACGTGGTCCTCCACAGGCGCCACCGACCTCCTCGGCATCAAGATCTTGGGCGTCGACCTGCCGCTCAGGATCCCCAAGAACTACGCGGTCACGATCCCGGGAGTCGCGAGAATCACGTTGAACGTCCATCTGAACGAAAAGGTCGACGAGTTGGTGTCGACCCTGGGCTGGGCCATTGGCGTCGAGCTTCTCGAGCCACGCGCCGGTTACGCGGCCGGCGTGACCGTCGTTGTCAATCCCGTCAACCAATGGCTCGCCGAAACCAAGGTGGTTGGAGCAAGGATCGGCGGTCAGGCCTATGGCACCCGCGTCCAGGCGGAGGTCGGTGACGACATCGAGGTCATCAGCGACCCGACCGCCCGCATCAACGTGCCCTACTTCTCCAGCCACGGCAAGACGCTGCGGAATGAGACCCTCGGCGTGAACGTGCCTGGGCTGCTGACGACCGGTGCGGTGGCATCGACGAGCAACTCGACCAAGGACGAGCTGGGCAACGCCGAGATCCGCAACATCAATCAGACAGCGGGGCTCAACGTCCTCAATGGTTTGATCACAGCGGACGCAATCAAGGTCGTTGCCTACGGCAGAGTGCTGGACGGCAAGTGGAAGAGCCGGATGAGGATGAGTTTCGTCAATCTCGTCATCGCTGGACAGAAGATCCCCATTGACGTCGCGAAGAATACGATCATCAATGTTGCCAACCTGGGTCAGGTCGCCATCAACCTGCAGCAGAAGAACCCCGACGGGGCAAGGCAGAACAGGATCGACGGCATCCGGATCACTCTCGACACCTCTCGTGCCGGGCTACCGGTCGGTGCCGTGATAGAGATCGCGGTGGCCGACACAGCCATCGGCTGAGTCCGGACCGCGTTCGCAGAGGCGCTGGGTCGCATCGCGACCCAGCGCCTCTGCCCTTCCGTTTGCCGATAGCCTCGGTGTTCGTGGCTGACACTGAGTTCCGGTACTCCGACCTCCTCCCGACCGGCAAGGAGGACACTCCCTACCGCCTGATCACCACCGAGGGCGTCTCGACCTTCGAGGTCGACGGCCAGCGGTTCCTTCGTGTTGATCCCGAGGTGATCCGGCAGCTGACCGCCGAGGCGATGCACGACATCAGCCACTACCTCCGGCCGGCGCACCTCGCCCAGCTGCGCAAGATCATCGACGACCCCGAGGCATCCGGGAACGACCGGTTCGTCGCGCTCGACCTCCTCAAGAACGTCAACATCTCCGCCGGCGGCGTGCTGCCGATGTGCCAGGACACCGGCACCGCGATCGTGATGGGCAAGAAGTCCGAGGGCGTGCTCACCGGCGCCGACGACGCGGAGGCGATCAGCCGGGGTGTCTTCGACGCCTACACGAGGCTCAACCTGCGTTACAGCCAGCTCGCACCGCTGACGACGTACGAGGAGAAGAACACCGGCTCGAACCTGCCGGCGCAGATCGAGCTCTACTCGACGGCCCAGGGCGAGAAGGGGCCGGAGTACAAGTTCCTGTTCATGGCCAAGGGCGGCGGCTCGGCCAACAAGTCGTTCCTGTTCCAGGAGACCAAGGCGATCCTCAACCCGAAGCGGATGCTGACCTTCCTCGACGAGAAGATCCGTTCCCTCGGCACCGCCGCGTGCCCGCCGTACCACCTCGCCGTCGTCATCGGCGGCACCAGCGCGGAGTTCGCGCTGAAGACGGCGAAGTACGCGTCGGCGCACTACCTCGACCACCTCCCCACCGAGGGGTCGATGAGCGCCCACGGGTTCCGCGACCTGGAGCTGGAGGAGGAGGTCTTCAAGCTGACCCAGTCCTTCGGCATCGGTGCGCAGTTCGGCGGCAAGTACTTCTGCCACGACGTCCGGGTCGTGCGGCTCCCCCGCCACGGCGCCTCGTGTCCGGTGGCGATCGCGGTCTCGTGCTCGGCCGACCGACAGGCGCTGGGCAAGATCACCGCTGAGGGCGTCTTCCTCGAGCAGCTCGAGACCGACCCGGCGCACTACCTCCCCGACACCGAGGAGCAGCACCTGATCCAGGGCGGTGAGGTGGTCAAGGTCGACCTCACCCAGCCGATGAGCGAGATCCTCGCCGAGCTCTCGCAGCACCCGGTGAAGACCCGGCTGTCGCTGACCGGTCCGCTCGTGGTCGCGCGCGACATCGCGCACGCCAAGATCCAGGAGCGGCTCGACGCAGGTGAGGAGATGCCCCAGTACCTCAAGGACCACCCGGTCTACTACGCCGGTCCGGCCAAGACGCCCGCCGGCTACGCGTCCGGCTCCTTCGGACCGACCACGGCCGGCCGGATGGACTCGTACGTGAAGGCGTTCCAGGCCGCCGGTGGATCGCTGGTGATGCTCGCCAAGGGCAACCGCAGCAAGCAGGTCACCGAGGCGTGCAACGAGCACGGCGGCTTCTACCTCGGATCGATCGGCGGCCCGGCCGCCCGGCTCGCCCAGGACTGCATCAAGTCGGTCGAGGTGCTGGAGTACCCCGAGCTCGGCATGGAGGCGGTCTGGAAGATCGAGGTCGAGGACTTCCCCGCCTTCATCGTCGTCGACGACAAGGGCAACGACTTCTTCACCGACCCTTCCGGCGCCGTCAACGTGCCCATCAGTGGGATCCGCGTCCGCTCGGCCGAGTAGGGCGGGAGGTCCGGGCGGGACGTCATACGCCCGTCGAGGTGTGGGTCCAGCGACGCATGACGTCCGGCGGGACGTCATACGCCCGTCGAGGCGTGGGTCCAGCGACGTATGACCTCTCAGGCGGCGGCGGAGGTCGGTGACCAGCCGGCACGGCGCAACGCTTCTTCGATCTGGGCGAAGAACGCGTCGGGGCAGAGTCGCAGGCCGAGGATCGGCAGCCGGAGCACGGTGTCGCCGTCGATCGCAATGGCGTTGTGCCGGAGCGCATCGGCGACCAGGTTCTGCGCCCACGCGTGGTGGATGCCGTCCACCTCGACGACCGTCGCCCACCGCTTCCAGCGGAAGTCGAGGAAGTAGGACCCTCCCGGCGTACGGCGAAGCACCTGCTGGTCCGGCTCGGGAAGCCCCCGCTCACGGCAGCCGCGGAGCACGTCCAGCTCGCTGAGCGACCCGATGCCTCCGGACAGGTCGATCAACAGCTCCCCCAGCAGGTTGCGGCGCCGATCACGCTTCACGACGAGCGCCGCCTCGGCGATGTGCTCGATCCGGGCAAGGCCCTGTTGGACGGTCATCGTCACCAGCAGCTCGGCCTGACGCTCGGAACGCGCCCACAGGCACGACCGCACCGCGGCGACCGGGTTCCGTGACCGCGGGACGGGATCGACGACGATGTCGTCCGGATCCCATCGACGCGTCTGTCGGATGTCGACTCCGGTGCCGCGATGCCGGATCCGGGCGCCGCGAGGGACGGTCACCCGGATCGCCTTCGGCGTGTAGTGCGTCAACCCCGCACGAACCAGTGACGACTCGCCGTCGACGTAGGCCCGCGGACCGGCTTCGAGCACCGCCGCCCAATGCCGTGCGTCGTCCGTCAGCGGTCCGGTGTGGACCACGATGCAGTGCACGCCGAGGTCCTGCCAACGACGGGCGTCAAGATTCGCCCTGATGGCGGCCGCGCTCATCCCGAGCACATGGAGCTGCTCGCGAGTGACCACGCCGCCTTGGTTGCCCGCACACGACTCAGCCGCCTCCCGATGACTGCGGCGACGCTCCGGCGTACTCCTGGTGTTCGTCATCTCGCCAGCGTCTGACAACCGTCCCCGGCCGTGGCCCCGCTCGATCGCCCCTGTGGACGCACCCCGGATCACCGCGACCCTGTGAACGGTTGCTGGCCCGGCGGCCGCCGACGGACGTCATACGACAATCGATCCCTACCTCGCGCCCCGCATGACGTCCGGTGGGAGGTCATGCGGGCAAGGACCCGAGGGTGCAACAACGTATGACGTCCCGCCCGTCCGCCGACCGGCAGCGTGAGTGGGACCGGCAGCGGGAGTGGCCGTGGGAATGGGAGTGGGAGGGATGAACGTTCCGATTTCGGCGAATCCAGGTGCGCTCGCCCGATAGCATCGCTGAGATGCCGCTTCAGGACGAGCTCCGTGAGCTCTTCACCCAGGTCGGCCCTCAGGTCTTCGACGACGCGGACACCTTCAGGGGGGCATTCGACGACTTCGTGCCGGAGGGTGCGGCAACGCCCGGTGAGCTGCGCCTTCTGGTCGATGCGATCTCGACCGGGTCGTTCCGGCGGCTGGCCGCTCAGCTCGCGATCAACGCCGACCCCGCGACCGCGATCGCCGCCGAGGCCGGGCAGCTGGCCCGCGACCGGGGCACGGTCGAGATCGAGGGCGCCCGCTGGGCGCTCTCGGCACTCGCGTTCGCGCGAGGGCTGGCGGATGCAGGAGCGGTGACGACCCGGCCGTCGGCCCTCGGCAGCCCCATCGCTGGGGAGCAGCAGGCCTCGGAGCCGGCGACTCCGGCCGTGAGCACCGACGCGTTCGCGAGCACGTTCCTCTCCCCGGAGGCGCAGGTCCCGGTGCCGGGGACCCCCGTCCCGCCCGAGCCGAGCACCGTCGTGCGCCGGCCCGACGACCAACCCGCCCCACCCGCGCCACCCGCGCCACCCGCGCCACCCGCGCCACCGGCTCGCAGCCGCCGCTGGATCGCGATCGTCGTTGCCGCAGTGGCAGCCATCGCGGTCGCTGTCGTCGCCGCGGTCGTGCTGCTGGGCGACAGCGACAAGCCTGACGACGAGGCGACCGACTCCCCGCGCGACAGCGGGAGCCCGGCGAGCAGCCCCAGCGCCAGCGGGTCGAGCAGTGAGGACACGGGGGGCAGCTCGGGGCTGCCCAGCGCGCCGTCCGACCTGCCCGACCTGCCGACCGGGTTCCCGGCCACCTTCGAGTTCGACGTGCGCCTCCCCGTGGAGCTGCAGGGCACCGTCGCCACCGCGTTCGGGGAGGGGGTGGCCACCGAGGTGTTCTCGGGCGGGGACCCCCTGTCTCCCGACGCCCAGGCCGAGACCGGCCCGGAGCCGACGGCGGTCAGGGTGCGCGAGCTGCTCGACGCCGGCGTACCGGCCCGGGTGAAGTTCTATGCGCTCCGCATCACCGGTCAGGAGGGTGTCGACGCCAGCGGCGACGCCCTCTACAACCTGCTGCAGGACGTCGACCTGATGACGACGTACTGGACCAACGTCCGCGACGTCCTCACGGAGCTGGGCGAGCTCCAGGCTCCGGTCGAGCTGCTTCCGGAACCAGATCTGGCGGGCGAGATCCTCGTCGACTACCCCGATGCCAGCGCGGTACCGACTGCCGTCGCGGGCACGGGCGTCGACGGCCTTGACGGACTGCCGGACACCTTCGCGGGCTGGGCACAGGCCTGGCTCGCCCTCCGCGACGAGCTCGCGCCGCAGGTCCGGATCGGCCTGACCGTCTCCCCGTGGCAGATCAACAACGACTTCCTCCCCGATCTGCCGACGGCGGCGCAGGCGGAGCACTGGGCGGCGATGTTCGGAGAGTCCTACGCCACCCTCGGCGCACGGTTCGACTTCCTCGACAACATCATGGTCTACAGCGAGGGTGGCGCTGAGGGTGACGACCACATCGCCGACGACCGGTTCTTCGACCGGCTGCTGATCTGGGTCGAGGGCATCTCCGCCGCCACCGACACCAGGGTCGTCCTCGACAACGTGCCGGTCGGCAACTCCGTCTACCGCACCCTCGACAACACCGACTTCCACTTCCGCGACGGATGGGTGGAGTGGATCCTCGGCGACGACGACTTCGACAACCTCATCGCGCTTCGCGATGCGGGGGTGATCGGGATCGTCTTCGGGGTCGACGGCGGCGCGACCACGACGACGTGTCCGTGTGATGCGGCCGGCGACGGCGTGAGCAATCCGGGCGACACCGGCAAGCGGTCCACGTCGGCCGACGACGACGGCGGCTACCTGTCCGAGCGGCTCCAGGTCTATGCGGCCACCGGCGGCCTGCCGGTCTGACCGGTGTGCGGGCACGGTACGACGGGCGGTCCGTCGGCCGGCTACTTCCGGTACGCCCGTTGCCGCTGACATGCTGTGCGCGTGGCACTGCACGACGAGCTCGCCGATCTCCGGGACCAGGTAGGCCCCCGGGTCTTCGACGACCCGGTCGCGTTCCGGGCCGCCTTCGACGACTTCATCTCCGAAGGCGCCGCCTCCACGGGCGAGGTGAGCCTGCTCGTCGGCGCCATCGCCACCGGGGCGCTCCAACGGCTGAAGGACCAGCTGGCGCTCGGTGCCGACCCGGCGACGTCGATCGCCGTCCAGGGCGACCTGCTGGCCCGTGATCGCGGCACCAGCGAGACGGACGGCGCCCGGTGGGCGCTGTCGGTGCTCGCGCACGCGTCGGGGTCGGTCCCGGTAGACCTGGTGCTCACCCGGCCGTCGGTCCCCGACTCACTCGGCACGCCGGGGCCGGCGGCCGACAGCGCCCCCGCACCGGGCATCGTCGACCCCGGTCCGACCCGGGCCGCCGCCCCGCCCGCCACCGCGGCGGTCGACGCGACCCAGGTGGCCAGCCAGCAGCCTCCTCCCCCGCCTCCACCACCCGGCCCGACGCCGGCTCCGCCGGCGGGCCCGTCGCCCGCGATCGCGGATCCTGGACGCGGTCGCGCCCTGCGTACCAACCCCTTGCTGCTCGGCGCCGTCGCGGTGCTGGCGATCGTCGCGGTCACCGCGATCGTGCTCCTGTTCCTCCGCGACGAGGACCCGGGGGGTGAGGCGGACGATCCATCGACCGCCGCTGGCGACGGCGGCAGCCCGGCCGGGCAGGAAGAGGTCCTCGCAGAGATCGAGCTGACCGATGCCGGGAAGACGGTCCAGGTGCAGCTCGTCCACGAGGGCACCGATGCCTCGATCGTGCTGCTGGCGGAGCACGACGGCGACCTCACCGAGGTCGACCGGGTCCCGGCCGGGTGTCCCTACCTCGACGCGTCCTACGACCCGATGCTCCGCATCGAGACCGCTTTCGAGATCGCGTGGGGCTGGCAGAACAACGGCAGCACGGGCTTCGGCTCGTACGGCACGGTGCAGGTCGACGAGGAGATGCTGATCTCCTACCGCGACGAGGACGACGAAGATTGCCCCGTCGCTCCCTGACGCCGAGGGATATCCGCGGCCGGGTGACCTGCGGAGCCGACTGCTGACAGTGCCCCGCCTGGGTACTGTCGGCAGCATGAGCGACTCCGGCTTCCGCGTCGAGCACGACTCCATGGGCGACGTCCGGGTGCCGGCGTCGGCGCTGTGGAAGGCCCAGACCCAGCGCGCCGTCGAGAACTTCCCGATCAGCGGTACGCCGATCGAGCCCGCCCTCGTCCACGCCCTCGGCGAGGTCAAGGCGGCGGCCGCGGCGGCCAACGGGCGGCTGGAGGTGCTGCCGGCCGAGACCGCGGCCGCGATCGAGGCGTCGGCCCGGGAGGTGGCCGAGGGCCGGCACGACGACCAGTTCCCGATCGACGTGTTCCAGACCGGCTCCGGCACCAGCTCGAACATGAACGCCAACGAGGTCATCGCCTCCCTGTGCGCAGCGGCCGGCGTCGAGGTGCACCCCAACGACCACGTCAACGCCAGCCAGTCCAGCAACGACATCTTCCCCACCGCCATCCATGTCGCGGCGGCCGGCGCCGTGACCGACGAGCTGACCCCTGCCCTCGAGACCCTCGCCTCCTCGCTGGAGGCGAAGGCCACCGAGTTCGCCGGCCTGGTGAAGTCGGGGCGCACCCACCTCATGGACGCGACTCCGGTGATGCTCGGTCAGGAGTTCGGCGGCTACGCCGCCACGATCCGGTACGGCGTCGAGCGACTCGCCGCCGTGCTCCCCCGGGTCCGCGAGCTTCCGCTCGGCGGCACCGCGGTCGGCACCGGGATCAACACCCCGGCCGGCTTCCCCTCGGCGGCGATCGAGGCCCTCGCGGCGGCGACCGGGCAGCCGTTCACCGAGGCACGCAACCACTTCGAGGCCCAGGGCACCCGCGACTCGCTGGTCGAGCTCAGCGGCGTCCTGAAGACGATCGCGGTCGGGCTCACCAAGATCTGCAACGACCTGCGCTGGCTGTCGTCCGGCCCGACGACCGGTCTCGCCGAGATCCACCTGCCCGACCTGCAGCCCGGGTCGTCGATCATGCCCGGCAAGGTCAACCCGGTGCTGCCCGAGGCCACCCTGATGGTGTGCATGCAGGTCATCGGCAACGACACCGCAGCGACCGTGGCCGGCGCCAGCGGCAGCTTCGAGCTCAACGTCGCGATGCCGGTGCTGGCTCGCAACGTGCTCGAGTCGATCCGGCTCCTGTCGACCTCGACCCGCACGCTCGCGACCCGGTGCGTCGACGGCATCACCGCGGACGCCGAGCGGATGCGCCGCTACGCCGAGTCGTCCCCGTCGGTCGTCACGCCCCTCAACCGCTACCTCGGCTACGAAGCCGCCGCGAAGATCGCCAAGCAGGCCCTCGCCGACGGTGCGACCATTCGCGAGACCGTGCTGGCCCTGGGGTACGTCGACCGCGGCGAGCTCACCCTCGAACAGCTCGACGCCGCGCTCGACGTCGACGACATGACCCACCCGTGACGGGTCAGCTCAGCAGCGCACCCGTCAGCTGACGGTCGATCTCCGCGGCGAGCTCGCGGCGGAGCTCGTCGTGCTCGGGCCCGAGCGGCTTGGTGGCGGGGTCGGCCGCCAGCTTTGTCCAGTGGTGCAGTGCCGCCGGCCAGCCCACGATCTCGGGAGGCTCCCACTCGTAGCGCGGCGTGACGTGGGCGTGGAGGAAGGCGTCGGTGTTGCCCTGGATCTCCAGGTTGATCCGTCGGAACTGCGGGTCGCGTCTCCCGCACACCTCGGCCACCGCCCGCCCCAGGATCGCCATGTCCTCGAGGAACACCAGCTGCCGGTCCGGCGGGAGGTCGATCAGCTGGTCGATGCCAGGCGTATCGGTGATCAGGACGCAGTAGCCGGGCAGGTGCTGCACGTCGCCGATGACGGCAAAGCCGGCACGGAGTCGCCGGAGGACGGTGGGGTTGGTGCCGGCGAGCGCCGTACCGACGCGGTCGGTGCGGAAGTCGGTGACCTCTGCCGTCACCTGCTGCGTCCGGTGACGACCGCGGCGACCATCACCGTGACCGCGGCGACGGCGACCTGCCAGAGGTGGCGCAGCCAGTCGATCCCGTTGGTGGCGTTGGTCGGCTCCGCCTGGTGGCCGTCGAACGCGTCGTTGTTGTGGCCGAACAGGGCCCAGTAGAGGTAGCTGCCGACCAGCATGCCGACGATGCCGCAGGCCACGGTCAACCAGAACGGGATCCGGTCGCGGTCACCGGGCGCCACCATCTTGCCGAGCGTTCCGATGATCGTGCCGCCGACGACGGTGGTGATGATCAGCCAGATGACGTCCATCGAGGCTCCTTCAGCCCGTGGGTGCGCTGGTGCCCACCCGAGATGACTGAATCATGCCGCACGAGGCCCGTCGGGCGTCGTACCTCTGGGCCGCTGATCGGTGGTGTGCAGGTTCACCACGGTATGCAGGCGAGCCGACGCTTCCCATGGGTCGTATGCCGTGGGGAGTGCAGGTTCGGCGACATACCGTGATGAACCTGCGCAGGTCGCCGTCGTCCCGTCCGGCCCGGCAGCGATCGAACTCAGTACCAGCCGGAGGCCTGGGAGTGGCCCCAGGCGGAGCACGGGCTGCCGTAGCGGTCCCGGATGTAACCGAGGCCCCAGGTGATCTGGGTGACCGGGTTGGAGTACCAGTCCGAGCCGACCGTCGCCATCTTCGAGCCGGGCAGGGACTGCGGGATGCCGTGTGCGCCGGAGGACGGGTTGTGGGCCAGCGGGTTCCAGTTGGACTCGCGGATCCACAGGCTGTCGAGGCACCCGAACTGGTCCTGGCTCCAGCCGAAGTCTCCGAGCAGCGCCCGGGCGATGTCGCGCGGGTCGCCCTGCGAGAGCTGCTCCGACTCGGTGACCGCCGAGGCCTCGGTCTGGACCAGGCCGGCGCGCTTGGCCGGGTCCGCCGCGGCGCGGCGGTCGTTTCGGGAGACGACCGGCAGTCGTTCGCCGGTGTCGGCTGCGGGGACCTCGGCGCGGAGGTTGTTGACAGCGCCGTCGACGTGCGCCGCCAGACCGGGGGTCTGGGCTCCGCTCTTGCCGAGCAGGCCGCCGCCGATGGTGATCCCGGTGACGGCGAGGGCGACTCCGGAGAGGACGACGGTGTTGCGGGCCGCCCTCTTGGGTGCTTCCTTCAGGTGGGCGTGTCGGGGGTTGCCGCGGTGCTTGGGAACAGGCTTCGCGTGATTCGACAAGGGCACAATCCGTGGTCGACGACAGGTGTGGCTGCCCCCGGAGAAGGCCGGCATGGATGTCGCCGGCCGATGGCAACCCCCGACACCCTGCCTGACTTAACCCACAGTCGCAAACCGACCCGCGTCTGATGTGGAAGCGGGTGTGAACCCGTTCGCCCCAAGGTTCACACCCGCCCCACGGGTCCCGCAACGGCGTCAGACCACGACGTTCTCGAGCATCTCGGTGACCAGCGCCGCGATCGGCGAGCGCTCGGACCGGGTGAGGGTGACGTGGGCGAAGAGGGGATGGCCCTTGAGCTTCTCGACCACCGCGACGACGCCGTCGTGCCGCCCGACCCGCAGGTTGTCGCGCTGCGCGACGTCGTGGGTCAGCACCACCTTGGAGTTGGCGCCGATCCGCGAGAGCACCGTCAGCAGCACGTTGCGCTCCAGCGACTGGGCCTCGTCGACGATCACGAACGAGTCGTGCAACGACCGGCCGCGGATGTGCGTGAGCGGGAGCACTTCGAGCATGCCGCGGTCGAGGACCTCCTCGATGACGTCACTGGACGTGAGCGCGCCGAGGGTGTCGAACACGGCCTGCGCCCAGGGCGACATCTTCTCGGACTCCGACCCAGGCAGATAGCCGAGCTCCTGACCGCCGACGGCGAAGAGCGGGCGGAAGACCACGACCTTCTTGTGCTGGCGGCGCTCCATCACCGCCTCCAGCCCGGCGCACAGGGCCAGCGCGGACTTGCCGGTGCCGGCCCGGCCACCGAGCGACACGATGCCGACCTCGGGGTCGAGCAGCATCTCCAGTGCGATCCGCTGCTCCGCGGACCGGCCGTGGATGCCGAAGGCCTCCCGGTCGCCCCGCACCAGGTGGATCTGCTTGTCGGCGCCGACCCGGCCCAGCGCCGTACCGCGGTCGGACAGCAGCACCAGCCCCTGGTGACAGGGGAGATCCCTGGCCGTCTCGAGGTCGAGGGTGCCGTCGTCGTAGAGCTCGTCGAGCTCCTCGGCCGCCACGTCCAGCTCGGCGAGCCCGGAGTAGCCGGTGTCGGAGTCGTTGATCGACTCGCCGCGGTACTCCTCGGCGGCCAGGCCGACCGCCGACGCCTTGATCCGCAACGGCAGGTCCTTGGAGACCAGCGTGACGTCGTGACCCTCGTCGGCGAGGTTGCGGGCGACCGCGAGGATCCTGGAGTCGTTGTCCCAGCTCCCGTTGCTGGGCCGGAAGCCCGACGGCAGCGACGACGCGTCGGTGTGGTTGAGCTCGACGCGGAGCGAGCCGCCCTCGTCGCCCACGGGGACCGGCGTGTCGAGGCGGCCGTGGCTGATCCGCATCTCGTCGAGCATCCGCAGTGCGCTGCGGGCGAAGTACCCCAGCTCGGGATGGTGCCGTTTCCCCTCCAATTCGGTGATCACGACGACAGGCAGCACCACCTCGTGCTCCTCGAACCGCCGGAGCGCGCCGGGATCGGCGAGCAGCACGCTGGTGTCGAGCACATAGGTCCGCCGCCCGGGGACGGGAGCGGACCTCGGGGGGCGCGTGGCGTCAGAGCTGACGGCGGCGCGGGACTTCGATGATGGCACTTCGCACCTCACCAGACCACGCGCGCACTCACGCCCGGTCCTGTTCCTCGCAGACGGACCGGGACGCGGCTGTGGGAGCAGACGCAGGGGCCCGAACGCCGGAGTGCCGGCGTCCACTCACCCGGTGCGCGCGGCAGGGATCACCCTGGCACCCGCGGCGGGTGATGCAGTCGTTGGTCACGAACGGGCCTCCCGATATGACGAGCTTCCCCACCCGCCAGTGCTTGCGAAAGTACGCCGCTGAAGCGGCCGCAAACTGCGACACGCCCTAACCGGCTCGTGAACGTCACGTGGCCGAAACCTCGGTGCCGGCCCACCGCAAACCGACAGACTGGCGCCATGCACCCGAGCGAGTTGTGGGACTTCGACGACCCGGCCGGTTCCGAGCAGCGGTTCCGGGACGCGGCGGACGCCGCAGAGGAGCCGCAGCGCCGGATCTGGCTGACCCAGGTCGCCCGGGCGCTGGGCCTCCAGGAGCGGTACGACGAGGCGCACGCCGTGCTCGACGCGGTGCTCGACGGGAGGAAGGAGGGCGACTCCCCCGCGGTCGCCGTACGTCTGCTGCTGGAGCGGGGCCGCCTTCTCCGATCTGCGGGTGAGCCGGCCGAGGCCCGCGAGCTCTTCGCGCGGGCCGTGGACGATGCGACGGAGGCGGGCCTGGACGAGCTCCACGTCGATGCCCTGCACATGGCCGCGCTGGTCGCTGATCAGGCCGAGCAGGTCGGGATCACCCTACGGGCGCTCGCCGTGGCTGCCGCCTCCACCGACCCCCGGGCCCGCGACTGGGACGCCTCGCTGCTCAACAACCTCGGCATGATCCACGCCGATGCGGGCGACTTTGCCCGCGCGCTGGTCGTGTTCGAGGAAGCGCTCGCCGCGCGCGAGCGCATCGGTGACGACGGCCGCACCCGGATCGCCCGGTGGATGGTCGGGTGGGCACTGCGCAACCTCGGTCGGCGCGACGAGGCACTGGCGGTCCAGCTGGCTCTCAAGACCGAGCTGGAGGCGATCGGCGAGGACGACCCGTACGTCGACGAAGAGGTGACGCACCTCACCGCACCAGAGCCGCCTCCGACGGAATCGTAGGGTTTTCCCAGATTCTGGTGAGGGGTCTGCGGCCCTAGCGTCGGAGCTGCGGTGATGGACACCGCTACGGCTCGATCGCTCATGGGGGCGTCATGGACACGCAGGATCGCAACGACGGCACGCGGCAGGACCGCATCTGGCTCCGGCTCTGGGTGCTCGGAGCGATCGGCGTCCTGGTGGCCGTCGCCTGGGCGCTCAGCTCTGCTGAGACCGCGCAGGCGGTGCCGGCAGGTCCGGGCGTCAACGTGCTCACCCAGCACGACGGCACCAAGTTCAAGGCCCGCCAGTTCGGCGACGAGTGGTATCACGGCTACGAGACCCGCGACGGGCACACGATCCTCAAGCGCCACGGCTGGTGGGTCTACGCCGCCAAGCGGTCCGACGGCTCGCTCCGCGCGACCGACCTGCGGGTCGGCGAGGGCCGGCCGACGATGGCCAGGCACCTGCGCGACGCGGACGCCGTACGGCAGGCCGACGAACGCCGCAGCCAGCTCACGCGCCTGACCAACCGGACCAACCGCGAGAGCGGGCACGCCGGCCTCACCTCCACCGGCACCGACCCGGTGCTGGTCATCTTGGTGCAGTTCCAGAACCAGTCGAACCTCGGCACCACTGCGACCAACTGGTCCAACCGCTACTTCGGCAGCGGGAAGTCGGTGGCCGACGCCTACAACAAGAACTCCTACAACCAGTTCACCTTCACGCCGGCGGCCGAGTCCCACGGCACCGCCAACAACGGGATCGTCGGCTGGCTGACGCTCCCCATCAACCACCCGGACGACGACGGCTACGAGCGACCCGTGATCCGGGACGCGATCAAGGCCGCCGACCCCTACGTCAACTACGCGTCCTTCGACACCAACGGAGACGGGACCCTCCAGTTCCACGAGCTCCACGTCAACGTCGTGATGGCCGGCCTGGAGGAGTCGATCTCCGGCAACTCGAACCCCGAGCACTCGATCTGGGCCAACCGCTGGTACCTGGACGCGGCGAACACCCCCACCGTCGACGGCAAGACCGTCGGAAACACCGGCTTCCTGACCTTCGGCGAGAAGCAGAAGGTCACCCTCAACAACGGCACCACCGACACCCACCAGGCGACGGTCGGCGTCATCGTGCACGAGCTCGGCCACGACCTCGGGCTGCCCGACCTCTACGACACCGACAAGTCGTCGGCGGGCATCGGCTACTGGGGCGTCATGGGCGGTGGCTCGTGGGGTCAGAGCCCGAGCGACCCGGCGACGTACGCCGGCGCCACCCCGGTGATGTTCGACGCCTGGTCCCGCTGGACCCTCGGCTGGATCTCGCCCGAGAAGGTCACCGGCGTCAAGCGGACCTACAGCCGCTCGGCCAGCACCGGTAGCAAGTTCACGACCGCCATCCTGCTCGGCGACAACCCGGACGGCCCGGACTGGGGCGACGGTTCGTCCAGCGGCGCGTACTACCTCGTCGAGAACCGCGAGCAGACGGTCGGCTCCTACGACGAGTCGCTGCGCGGGACCGGCATGGTCGTCCTGAAGATCAACGAGTCCTACGCCAACAACAAGACCAACAACCTGGTCCGGGTCATCGAGGCCGACGGGCTGAACGACCTGCTCAACGGGACCAACCGCGGGGACGCGGGCGACCCCTGGTCGGCTCCGCAGACCTGGCACGCCTCGGGCAGCACGGACCGGATCTCGATGAGCCACCTGACCCCCGATTCCGAGATGATCACCGCGACCTTCACCCAACCCCCAGGCACCGCGCCGGCGAACGACACCTTCGCGGGTGCCACCCCGCTGGCCGGCTGGTCACAGTCGCTCAACTACCAGAGCAACGCCTTCGCGACCACCTCGGCCGGCGAGCCGTCGCAGGCGGGGTGCGCGACCGGCGACACCCTGTGGTACCGCTACACCCCGCCGGCGGCCGGCTACCTCGACGTCAGCCTCGCCGGCAGCGACTCTCCCGGCGTCGTCAACGTGTGGCGAGGGACCTCCCTGCCCGCGTTGTCGGCCGTCGGGTGCAGCAGGGGGGACTGGGCCAACGGAGTGGCTCCGGCCGTCACCAACGCCTACATCCCCGCGAACCAGACGGTCTACGTGCAGATCGGCGGGCAACAGGTGACCGGCGGGGCGACGTGGGGCGAGTACGAGCTCTCGATCACGCTGCGGCCCGTCCACGACGACCGGTTGCACGCGCTGGCCATCGGCACGGGTGCCTACCAGCACAACATCTTCACCGGCACCGCGACGACCGAGCGGCCGGAGCCCGAGAACACCCACTGCCCTGCCATGGGCAAGACCGTCTGGTACAAGATCCAGCCCACCTTCGACAGCACCCTGAAGGCCTCGACCGCGACCAGCGGCTTCGACACCGTCCTCGCTGTCTGGTCCTCAGGGCGTGGCGGTCTGCTCCCGGTCGCGTGCAACGACAACGCACCGCGGACGTCGGACGGGACGTCGAGCCTGACGGGTGTCCCGCTGTCCGGCGGGGTCACCTACTTGATCCAGGCGGGCGGCGGCTGCACGACGCTGCTCTGCCCGAAGGGCGGTGCCCTGGCGCTGTCGGCGACGGTCCGACCGGACAACGACGACTTCCTCTCTGCCACCGGCCTGACCGGCGAGGCAGGTGACGACACGAGCTCGACCGTCGCTGCCACGGCCGAGACCGGGGAGCCCAACCACGCCGGGCGTTCCAGCGGTCACTCGGTGTGGTGGTCCTGGACCGCGGACCACGACGGACCGGTCACGTTCGACACGGAGGGAAGCGTCAACGACACCGTGCTCGCTGCCTACACCGGCAGCGCGGTCGACGGGTTGTCCGCGGTCGCCCAGAACGACGACGCGACGCCGACGGTGCGCTGGAGCCGGATCACGTTCGACGCCGTGGCCGGCCAGACCTACCGGATCGCCGTGGATCAGTACACGACCGCCGCGACCGCCGGCGTCAGCCTGAAGTTCCGGGTGGCGTCGGACCTCGGGACGGGCGTCAGCGTGACCGACAACCCGGGCGAGACGACGTTCAACTACGACGTGATGGTCACCCGGCAGCGCGGCGAGGGTCCCGAGGACGTGCTCGTGGACGTCCAGCTGCCCTCCACGGTCCTCCTGGTGAGCCCACCCGAGACGTGCACGACGACGGACGGCCTGCTCCTGCACTGCAACGCGGGCCCGCTCGGCATCGACGAGACCGTCGTCCATTCGATCACGGTCCGCCCGACGAGCGAGGGACCGCACGCGGCCACCGCGACGCTCACCACACCGGACGACGAGCCTGGTCACAACTCCGCCACCGACACCGCCAGCCAGGACTTCGTGTGCGACAACGCCTTCACGGCCGCTGCGGACAACGTGATCGGCACCGCCGAGAACGAGATCCTGTGCGGTGGCGGCGGCAACGACGTGATCATGGGCGGTCTGGGTGACGACCTGCTGCTGGGCGGCGAGGGCACGGACACGATCGACTACAGCCTCGCGGTAGCAGGCATGAACGTCGATCTGCACCACCAGGACCTGGTCCTGGCGCTGGCCGAGCCGGCCACGGCCGGTCCCGCCGACGGACTGGACCTCGGGACCGGGGTCGAGAGGGTCCGCGGCACGTCGTACGCCGACCACATCACCGGGGACGACCGGTCCAACACGCTCGACGGGCGCGGCGGCGACGACATCCTCGAGGGCTACGGCCGCGGTGACAAGATCTACGGCGGCAACGGCATCGACGCGCTGTACGGCGGCTTCGGGGCCGACACCCTGTGGGGAGGAAAGGGAGTCGACACGCTGGACGGCGGGCCGGACAGCGACAAGTGCGGCGAGGTCGGGGACACCATCACCGCCTGCGAGAGCTGAGCGTCAGGGTCAGCGCCGCCGGTACGCGAGATCAGTGATCGCGCGGCCGGCGGCGACTCCCTTGCGCTCGAACTTGGTGACCGGCCGTTCGCCCCACCGCTCGACGGTCCCACCATCGAGCGCCGGCTCGGCGTCGAGCACCGCGACCATCTGCTCGGCGTAGTCTGCCCAGTCCGTGGCCAGCCGCCAGGTCCCGCCGGGCCGCAACCGGCTCGCGACGAGCGCCGCGAACCCCGGCGTCACCAGGCGACGCTTGTGGTGCCGCGTCTTGTGCCACGGGTCCGGGAAGAACGTCCACAGCTCGGCGATGCTGTCCGGCGCGACGAGGTGCTCGAGCGCCCAGACCGCGTCGACACCGCACAGGCGGACATTGTCAGCACCGGCCTCGGCCAGCCGCGCGAGCGTCGCCGCGACACCGGGCCTCCACACCTCGAGCGCGAGCACGTCGTACGACGGCCGCGCAGCCGCCAGCACCGCGGTCGCCTCGCCGACGCCCGAGCCGATCTCGACGATCAAGCCGTCCCGGCCCCGGGCGTCGCGCCCGAACCAGGTGTCGAGGGCGAAGCCCGGGGCGTCGACTGCCTCGTCGGGGATCACCCACTGCTGGTGGTGGGCCTCCCACGCCGCCGCCTGCAGCGGCGTGAACCGGCTGCCGCGGCGGCTGTAGGTCAGCACCTCCCGCATCCGCCGGCCGTCGTCGGTCAGCCGCTGGCGAGGGCGGGCCGGCGTGGCCCTGTGCTGGTCGTCGGTCACGCGCTGAGGCTGGTGCCGATCACGGCGAAGATCACCACGATGTAGAGGACGACCCCGACCACCGTGAGGATCAGGAGAATGCTCCCGACCAGGCCGAGGACGTAGCCGATCTGGACCTGGCTCCGACCACCGATCCGGCCGCCGGAACCGTCGATCTCATCTCGCACCCGCTTGCCCATCACCCACGCGAAGGGCGCCAGGACCTGGCAGACCGCGATGCCGAGGATGCCGAGGATGAGCACCGTGGTGGCCTGCGGGTGGTCGGGAGCCCACTGAGGAGCGCCCGGGCCGGGCGCACCGTAAGGGTGGTAGGGGTTCTGCGGCGGCTGCTCGCTCATGCCGATCATCCTTCCATTCCGGTGCCGCTCGGAAACGCCGACCCGGCGCGTCTTCGGTGCCGTACGACGCCGAGTCGGCGCGTCTTCGGTGCCGTACGACGCCGAGTCGGCGCGTCTTCGGTGCCGTACGACGCCGAGTCGGCTGGTCTTAAGACGCGCCGACTCGGCGAGGGGGCGCGCGCAAACGAACGGGCCCCCGACAGCCTTGCGGCTTTCGGGGGCCCGAACGGTTGGTTCAGCAGGTCACTTGGTGATCGGTCCAGCTCGCTTCGCTCGCTGGGATCACTTCAGTTCGGAGCGGATACGAGCAAGCTCGATCCGCCTGTCCTCACTTCGTGATCTTGGTGACCCGGCCGGCACCGACGGTGCGGCCACCCTCGCGGATGGCGAAGCGCAGGCCCTCGTCCATCGCGATGGGCTGGATGAGCTCCACGGCCATCTCGGTGTTGTCGCCCGGCATGACCATCTCGGTGCCCTCGGGGAGGGTCACGACGCCGGTCACGTCGGTCGTCCGGAAGTAGAACTGCGGACGGTAGTTGTTGAAGAACGGCGTGTGGCGGCCGCCCTCCTCCTTCGACAGGATGTAGACCGAGGCGTCGAAGTTGGTGTGCGGGGTGGTCGTGCCCGGCTTGATCACGACCATGCCGCGCTCGACGTCCTCGCGCTTGGTGCCACGGAGCAGCAGACCGACGTTCTCACCGGCCTGGCCCTCGTCGAGCAGCTTGCGGAACATCTCGACACCGGTGACGGTGGACTTGATCGCGCCCTCGCGGATGCCGATGATCTCGACCTCCTCGTTGACCTTCACGATGCCCCGCTCGATGCGGCCCGTGATGACGGTGCCACGACCGGTGATCGTGAAGACGTCCTCGACGGGCATGAGGAACGGCTTCTCGGTCTCCCGCTCGGGGGTCGGGATGTACTCGTCGACCGCAGCCATCAGCTCGGCAACCGACTCGCCCCACTTCGCGTCGCCGTTGAGCGCCGGAGCGGCAGCAACGCGAACGACCGGAACGTCGTCGCCCGGGAACTCGTACTCGGAGAGGAGCTCGCGCACCTCCATCTCGACGAGCTCGATGAGCTCCTCGTCGTCGACCATGTCGCACTTGTTGAGCGCGACCACCAGGGCGGGCACGCCGACCTGGCGCGCGAGCAGCACGTGCTCACGGGTCTGCGGCATCGGGCCGTCGGTGGCGGCGACCACGAGGATCGCGCCGTCCATCTGGGCCGCGCCGGTGATCATGTTCTTGATGTAGTCGGCGTGACCGGGGCAGTCGACGTGCGCGTAGTGACGCGACTCGGTCTGGTACTCGATGTGTGCGATCGAGATCGTGATGCCGCGCTGACGCTCCTCGGGAGCCTTGTCGATCGAGTCGAACGGCGACGCCTCGTTGAGGTCCGGGTACTTGTCGTGCAGCACCTTCGAGATCGCTGCAGTCAGCGTCGTCTTGCCGTGGTCGATGTGACCGATCGTCCCGATGTTCACGTGCGGCTTGGTCCGCTCGAACTTCGCCTTAGCCACTGGGGGCTCCTCCTGATTTGTGTGTTACTTGACTCGTACTGAAAGGGATGTTGCCGAGGGCGTACGACGACTACTCGCCGCGCACCTTCTTGATGATCTCGTCGGCGATGTTCGTGGGAACCTCGGCGTACGAGTCAAACTCCATCGAGTACGAAGCCTGGCCGGAGGTCTTGGACCTCAGGTCGCCAACGTACCCGAACATCTCGGACAGCGGCACGAGGGCTGCCACGACGATGTCGCCGTGACGCTCCTCCTGCGCGCGGATCTGACCGCGACGGCTGTTGATGTCACCGATCACCGTGCCGAGGAAGCTGTCGGGCGTGATGACCTCGACCGCGAACATCGGCTCCAGCAGGACCGGCTTCGCCATCCGGGCGGCCTCCTTGAACGCCTGAAGACCGGCGATCTTGAAGGCCAGCTCGGAGGAGTCGACGTCGTGGTAGGCGCCGTCCTCCAGCGTGTACTTCACGTCGACCATGGGGTAGCCCGCGAGCACGCCGAACTCCATGGCCTCCTGGCCACCCTGGTCGACCGACGGGATGTACTCCTTCGGCACCCGGCCACCGGACACGTTGTTGATGAACTCGTAGCCCAGGCCGACACCGGTCTCCGGGTCGACGTTGGGGCCGAGGGTCACCAGGATCTTCGCGAACTGACCCGAACCACCGGTCTGCTTCTTGTGCGTGTAGCCGTGCTTGACGACCTCCTTGCGGATGGTCTCGCGGTAGGCCACCTGCGGCTTGCCGACGGTCGCCTCGACGCGGAACTCGCGCTTCATCCGGTCGACCAGGATCTCGAGGTGGAGCTCGCCCATGCCGGCGATGATGGTCTGGCCGGTCTCCTCGTCGGTCTTGACGGTGAAGGTGGGGTCCTCGTCGGACAGGCGCTGGATCGCCGTGCCCAGCTTCTCCTGGTCGCTCTTGGTCTTGGGCTCGATCGCGACCTCGATCACCGGGGCCGGGAACGTCATCGACTCGAGGATCACCTGGTGCTGCGGGTCGGACAGGGTGTGTCCGGTCTTGGTGTCCTTGAGGCCCATGACGGCCACGATCTGGCCGGCGCCGACCGACGCGATCTCCTCACGCTTGTTGGCGTGCATCTGGTAGACCTTGCCGATCCGCTCCTTGCGGCCGTTGACCGAGTTGACCACGGTCGAGCCGGCGTCGAGCTTGCCCGAGTAGACCCGGACGTAGATCAGCTTGCCGAGGTGCGGGTCGGTCGCGATCTTGTAGGCCAGGCCGGAGAACGGCTCGTCGTCGGACGGGAGCCGCTTGATCTCCTCGTTCTCGTCCTTGACCGAGTGACCGATGATCGCGTCGATGTCGAGCGGCGACGGGAGGTACTTGACCACCGCGTCGAGCAGCGGCTGGACGCCCTTGTTCTTGAACGCGGTGCCGCACAGCACCGGGTTGAGCTTGTCGGCCAGCGTCGCGCGACGGATCGCGGTCTCGATCTCCTCGACCGTGAACTCGCCCTCGTCGAGGTACTTCTCCATGATCTCGTCGTCGGCCTCGGACAAGGTCTCGAGCAGCTTCTCGCGGTACTCGGCAGCCTGGTCGGCCAGCTCGGCCGGGATCTCCTCGACGGCGTAGTCCTCGCCCATCGTGGTCTCTCCGCGCCACACCAGCGCACGCATGCCGACCAGGTCGACGACGCCGATGAAGTCGGACTCGGCCCCGATCGGGAGCTGGAGCACCAGCGGGGTGGAGTTGAGGCGGTCGACCATCATGTCGACGCAGCGGAAGAAGTCGGCACCGGTGCGGTCCAGCTTGTTGACGAAGCACATCCGGGGCACGGAGTACTTGTTGGCCTGGCGCCAGACCGTCATCGTCTGCGGCTCGACGCCGGCCACACCGTCGAAGACGGCCACGGCGCCGTCGAGGACGCGCAGCGAGCGCTCGACCTCGGCCGTGAAGTCCACGTGGCC
Organism: uncultured Actinomycetota bacterium; assembly: GCA_963766035.1. Classification (GTDB taxonomy): domain Bacteria; phylum Actinomycetota; class Actinomycetes; order Propionibacteriales; family Nocardioidaceae; genus Nocardioides. The sequence continues at coordinate 497,050 of CAVXYP010000010.1, forward strand.
GGGGGTGTCGATGATGTTGATCTGATGGTTCTTCCACCAGCAGGTCGTCGCGGCGGACGTGATCGTGATGCCGCGCTCCTGCTCCTGCTCCATCCAGTCCATCGTGGCTGCGCCCTCGTGGACCTCACCGATCTTGTAGGTGATGCCGGTGTAGAACAGGATGCGCTCGGTGGTGGTGGTCTTGCCGGCGTCGATGTGCGCCATGATGCCGATGTTGCGGACCTGGTTGAGGTCCGTCGTGATGTCGACTGCCACGTGAGTCAGCGTTCCTTAGAAGTAGTGGGCAGGTAGGTGCCGGGCGGGCACCGTCGTACGGCGCCCGCCGGCTGCCTTACCAGCGGTAGTGGGCGAAGGCCTTGTTGGACTCGGCCATCTTGTGGGTGTCCTCGCGCTTCTTCACAGCGGCACCGAGGCCGTTGGAGGCGTCGAGGATCTCGTTCATGAGGCGCTCGCTCATGGTCTTCTCGCGGCGCTCCTGGGCGTAGCCCACGAGCCAGCGCAGCGCGAGCGTGGTGCCGCGGGTGCCCTTGACCTCGATCGGGACCTGGTAGGTCGCGCCGCCGACGCGGCGGGACTTGACCTCGATGGCGGGGCGCACGTTGTCGAGCGCGCGCTTGAGGGTGATGACCGGGTCGATGCCCGACTTCTCGCGGGTGCCCTCGAGAGCGGTGTAGACGATGCGCTGCGCAACCTGCTTCTTGCCGTCCATCAGCACCTTCGACACGAGCTGGGTGACCAGCTGCGAGCCGTAGACCGGGTCGACGTCGAGGGGACGCTTCGGTGCGGGGCCCTTGCGCGGCATGTCAGCTCTTCTCCTTCTTGGCGCCGTAGCGGCTGCGAGCCTGCTTACGACCCTTCACGGCCTGGGTGTCCAGCGCGCCGCGGATGACCTTGTAACGAACACCGGGGAGGTCCTTCACACGACCGCCGCGGACGAGCACGATCGAGTGCTCCTGCAGGTTGTGACCCTCACCCGGGATGTAGGCGGTGACCTCGACGCCGCTGCTCAGGCGCACACGGGCGACCTTGCGCAGGGCGGAGTTCGGCTTCTTCGGGGTGGTGGTGTAGACGCGGGTGCACACACCGCGTCGTTGGGGCGAACCCTTCAGGGCAGGCGTCTTGTTCTTGGACACCTTGTCCTGGCGGCCCTTGCGGACCAACTGGTTGATGGTGGGCACCTGGTGGTTCCCTTTCCTGTTTGCTGATCACGGCCCGGCACCTTGCCGGGCACGGGAGTACTGCGGTGAAGCTATGTGCCGGGATTGCGCCTCCTCCGAAGTGACGGAGTGCGGGCGCGCGCGACGTGTCGGGGTGACCCAGACACAAGGAACGAGATTACCGGCCGCCTAGGGGGCGGTCAAAATCACGCCGCAGCGACTGTGAGCCTGCGAGCAGTCGCGTAGCGGCGGGAGGTCGAGTGTCCGCCCGGGCGAGCTTGCGAGCCCGGGACCGGACGTATCGAGACCCACTCGAGACCCAGAACTCAGGTGAGCCAGTCGGTGATCGGGTCGATCGCGAAGTACAGGACGAACGCCGCGGCCACGACCCAGAGCAGCGGGTGCACCTCTCGCACCTTGCCGCGGACCACCTTGAGGAACACGTAGGCGATGAAACCGGCGCCGATGCCGACCGTGATCGAGTAGGTGAACGGCATCAGCACGATCGTCAGGAACGCGGGGATCGCGATCTCGATGTCGTCCCAGTCGATCCCCCGGACCTGCTGCATCATCAGGAAGCCGACGAGCACCAGAGCGGGTACGGCGGCCTCCGAGGGAATCAGCCTCACCAAGGGGGTGAGCGGGATGACGACCAGGAAGAGGACGCCGGTCACCACCGACGCGAGTCCCGTCCGGGCGCCCTCGCCCACCCCGGCGGCGGACTCGATGTAGGACGTGTTGGACGAGACGCCGGCAGCGCCGCCCGCGGCTGCGGCCAGCGAGTCGACCACGAGAATCCGCTCCGTGTGCGGCGGCTTCCCCTCCTCGTCGAGCAGCCCGGCCTCCGCGCCGATCGCCGTCATCGTGCCCATCGTGTCGAAGAAGTCGGCGAGGAGCAGCGTGAACACGAAGAGCAGCGCCGTCACCACCCCGGCCTCCTCGAACGAGCCGAACAGCGAGAACTCGCCGAGCGTCCCGAAGTCGGGAGCGACGATCCAGTCGTCGGGGGGCGCCGGCACGCTGAGCGACCAGCCGCCGGGGCCGACGATCGCCGCCGCGCCGAGGTCGCCGATCCACTCGACGACGATGGCGACGATCGTGGCCGCGACGATCGAGATGAGGATCGCGCCGCGCACCTTGAGCGCCCAGAGAGCGATCACGAGCAGCAGACCGAAGGCGAAGACCAGGACCGGCCAGCCGCTCAGCTCCCCGGTGGGCCCGAGCTGGACCGGGACCGGGCCGGCGCCCGTGCGCTGCACGAACCCGGCGTCCACGAACCCGATCAGCGCGATGAACAGGCCGATGCCGACCGAGATGGCGACCTTGAGCTGGGCCGGTATCGCGTGGAAAACTGCGGTCCGGAAGCCGGTGAGCACCAGCGCCAGGATCACGAGGCCCTCGATCACCACCAGTCCCATGGCGTCGGCCCAGGTCATCTGGCTGGCGATCGCGAACGCGAGGAACGCGTTGAGCCCGAGCCCGGTCGCCAGCGCGAGCGGGTAGTTCGCGACGACGCCCATCAGGATCGTCAGCACGCCGGCCACCAGCGCGGTGCCGACGGCGATGGCCACGAGCCCGCTGCCGGCGTTCGAATCGCCGCCCAGGTAGTTGCCGTCGATGTCCGGCGCGAAGCCGAGGATCAGCGGGTTCAGCACGACGATGTAGGCCATCGTGAAGAAGGTGACGACGCCACCACGGATCTCGCGCCCGACCGAGGAGCCGCGCTCGGAGATGTGGAAGTAGCGGTCGAGTGCGGACGTGTCCGCGGTCGCCGGACTGGTCATGAGGGCAGCATGTCAGAACCGGGCCTCCCCGCGGGGGAACCCAGCAACACCGGCACCGGTCGGCGTCGGGAGCCCGAGCCCGCCGACCGGTGCAGCAGCAGCGCGAGCACCACCCCGACGAGCACCAGCAGCCCTCCGACGATGAGGGTCCAGCGGGCGCCGTACGTCTCGCCGATCCAGCCGATGACGGGCGCGCCGATGGGGGTGCCGCCCATGACGATCGTCATGTAGATCGCCATCACGCGGCCCCGGAGCTCGGGGTCGGACTCGACCTGAAGGGTGGCGTTGGCCGAGTTGAGCAGGGTGATCGTCGCGAACCCGATCAGCGGGCAGAACAGCGCGAAGGAGAGGTACGTCGGGAGCGAGCCGGCCACGATCTCCGCGACTCCGAAGCCCACCGCCGCCATGACCAGGAGCCGGAGCCGGATCCGGGGACGGCGTGCGGCGAGCAGCGCCCCGGTCAGCGAGCCGACCGCCAGGGCCGAGCCGAGCACTCCGAACTCGCTGGCTCCCTTGCCGTAGACCTCGGTGGCCATCAGCGCGGAGGTCATCTGGAAGTTCATGCCGAAGGTGCCCGCGAAGAACACCAGGACCAGGATCATGAGCATCTTCGGCTGGCCGCGCAGGTAGCGCAGGCCCTCGAGCAGCATCCCCGGCCGCCGGGCGACGGGTCTCGGCGTGTGGAGGGCATGGGTGTCCATCTGCTCGAGCTGCCAGATCACGGCGAGGTAGGACACGGCGTTGATGAGGATCACCCAGCCGGTCGCCTCCATGCCGCCGCCGAACAGCCCGATCAGGACCCCGGCCAGCGCCGGCCCGACGATGCGCGCGGTGTTGAACGCCGCGGAGTTGAGACCGACCGCGTTGGTGACGTCGTCGGGGCCGACCATCTCCGACACGAATGCCTGACGGGCTGGTGCGTCGAAGGCGGCGCCGACGCCGAAGGCGAGAGCGATCAGGTAGACGTGCCAGGTCTGGGCGACGCCGAGGGCCGCGATCACCCCGAGCAGGAGCGCCGCGAGCGCCATGGTGGCCTGGGTGAGCTGCAGGAGCCGCCGCTTGGGGAAGCGGTCGGCGATGACGCCGGCGTACGGCGAGAGCAGCAGGATCGGCAGGAACTGCAACCCGGTGGTGATGCCGAGGGCGGCGCCACCGTTGCCCGGGATGGTCAGCACCAACCAGTCCTGGGCGACGCGCTGCATCCAGGTGCCGACGTTGGACACGATGCTGCCGGCGAAGTAGCGGCGGTAGTTCTGGTGGGACAGGGATCGGAACGTGGGACTCGTGGGGTCCTCCTTCGAGCTTCTAGTCGGCCTGGGCCAGGCGCTGCAGGATCGGGGTCGCCCGCCGGAGCGCGTCGCGCTCGTCGGTGCTGAGGCCGGCCAGGCGCCGGGCGAGCCACTCGTCGCGCCGCGCGCGGTCGGCGAGGAGCACCTTCCGCCCCTCCTCGGTCAGCGCGACCACGACCTGGCGGCCGTCGGACTCGTGGGCACGCCGCTCGACGTACCCGCCGTCGGCCAGGCAGGTCACGGTGCGGGTCATGCTCGGCGGCTGCACCCGCTCCTGGGCCGCGAGCTCGCCGACGGTCTGGTCGCCGTTGCGGTACAACGCGCCGAGGAGGGCCAGCTGGCCCATGCTCAGCGGGTTGTCCGGGTGGCGCTCGGCGGCGAGCCGGCGACGCAGCCGCATCACCGAGAGCCGCAGCTCGCTGGCGAGCCCGGCATCGGTGCGGACGGTCTTCTCCGGAGTGGGCATCTCGTTAGCATAAGTCATTACCCTTGCTAAGCATTCCCCTAGGGGCGTGATGCGCCCTACGATGAGCTCGTGGACCTGCGCGACGAGCAGCCGATGCAGCATGAGATCGGCAACCGGACCTACCTGATCGCTCCGGTCGAGCCGCTCGACGTCGACGGCGTGCGCACGGTCCAGGTCGGCACCGGCCTGTTCCTGCTGGGATTCCTCGGGCTGCTGCCGTTCTACGCGCGGCTGGAGGACGCCGGCCGCACCTGGCTGTTGTGGATGTGCCTCACGGGCGTGGGTCTCGGCCTGCTCGGCATGGAGTACTGCAAGCGCCGGCGCCGCTATCGCGCCGAGCTCGCCGCCGCCGATGAGTGAAGAGCCGCTCTCGCGCTGGGCGCGCGGCGGCGACAAGAACTCCGGCTACGGCCGGCGGTTCGCCGAGCTGGTCGGCTCCGGCGCGGACGTGGACGGCGAGGCCAGGCTCGCCGACGTCCTGGCGCCGCGGCAGGCACGGATCCTCGACGCCGGCTCGGGGATGGGCCGGGTTGCCGCCTACCTGCACGGACGGGGGCACCGGGTCGTCGCCGCCGAGCCGGATCCGCGCCTGGTGGAGCAGTCCCGCCGTACCTATCCCGACGTCGAGGTGCTCCCCCACGACATCCTGGGGCTGACCGACGTCATCCTGGAGATGGCCGGACGGCCGACCGAGTTCGACCTGATCGTCTGCGTCGGCAACGTGATCACCTTCGTCGCCGAGGGCACCGAGGTGGCCGTGCTGCGGCGGTTGCGCGACCTGCTGGCCCACGACGGCAGGATCCTGGTCGGGTTCCATCTGCGTGGCGGTCCCGAGACAGCCCGGAAGCTGACACCCGAGGAGTTCAGGGCCGAGGTCGCCGCAGCAGGGCTGCGGATCGACCAGCGCTTCGGCGGCTACGACCTCCGGCCGGTGGACGACGAGTACGCCGTGACGATCCTCAGCGCAGCGCGCTGATCAGAAGGACTCGAGGTCGTCGCGACTGATGTTGTCGACGACCGGCGGCGCGGGCGGGACGGGCGCGTGCCGCTTGCTGAGGCGCACCTCGGAGTGTGCGCCGCACCCGTGGTCGAAGGACACCACCCGGCCGTCGTCGTTGGCGTCGCCGTTGGCGCAGACACCGAACGACTCGGACAGCGGGCCGGCCAGTCGGACCAGGAAGCCGCACGTCGTGCAGCTCTCGGGCGCGGACTTGGCCAACGGCGAGTCGGGCCCGCCGTCGCTGTCGTACCACCGCTCGGCGGCGCTGTCACGACCCTCGGGCGACAGCGTGCGGACCCGGCCGAGACCGAGGTCCTTGGCCACCTGGCGCACCTGGGCCTTGTCGTCGGAGTCGAGCGGGTCGTCGCCGAAGGAGTACGTCGGCACCAGCCGCGGGTCGTCGTCGGAGACCGGCAGCAGATCACCGGGCGACAGGTCGCCGGGCTTGATCCGCTCGCGGTAGGGCACCCAGGCCGGCGCGACGATCGCGTCGGGGCCGGGCAACAGCACGACCTCGGCGACGGTGACCCGCTTCTGGCGGGAGGCGCGGGTGAGAGTGACCGCCCACTGCCAGCCGACATAGCCCCGGCGGGCGCAGCTGAACCGGTGCGTGACGACGCGCTGGCCCTCGATCTCGTGGCCGAGATAGTCGCCGACGTCGGCGGCACCGACGTCGTCGAGCAGCGCGGCACGCGCCTCGTCGACGGCCGCAACGGCGACAGCGTCGGTCACCTTGCGCTCGGTGGTGGTCACCGGAGCAGTGTCGCCTACCAACGGGCTCGTCGTCACCTTGGGGTCCAGGGGTGGGCCCGAACGGGCAAGATAGGCACGTGACGTCGCTGCCGCCCGAGTACCCGCCCCCGAGCGGGACCGGTGAGGCGTCGTACCCCCCGCCGCCGCCTGCTCCACCGGGTGCGCCGGGGGCGACCGCGCCGCCGGACGACCTCGAGCCGGGACGCACGGTCGGACAGAGCGTGGGCACCGGCGCCAAGGCGACGGCCCGCGGGCTGCGCGGGTTCGCCCGCGGGACCGGACGGTTCGGCCGGGCGACCTTCCGGTCCGCCCGTCGCGCGGCCGGCGCGCAGGGTGCCCAGAAGTCCGGCCTCAACCGGCTGATCGAGCTGCACGCGTGCAACGCGGCCGGCGACGCGTCGTTCGCGATCGCACTCGCCGGCACCATCTTCTTCTCAGGCGCGACCAGCGAGCAGCGCGGCCCGGTCCTGCTGTTCCTCGGCCTGACGATGTTGCCGTTCGCCGTGGTCGCCCCGCTGCTCGGCCCGTTCCTCGACCGGTTCAGCCATGGCCGCCGATGGGCGATCGGTGCGACCTTCGCCGTGCGGGCGTTCCTGTGCTGGGTGATCGCCGGTGCCGTCACCACCGACTCGCTCTGGTTCTACCCGGCCGCGCTCGGCGTCCTGATCTCGTCGAAGGGGTACGGCGTGGCGAAGGCCGCCGCAGTGCCACGCCTGCTGCCGTCGGAGATCACCTTGGTCAAGGCCAACGGCCGGGTCTCCCTGGCCGGCGTGGTCGGCGCTGCCGTCGCGGCGCCGTTGGCCGGCGGCGCCGCCTACTTCGGCCCGGAGTGGGCGCTGCGGTTCGCCTTCCTCGTCTTCGTCCTCGGCACGGTCGTCGCCATCGTGCTGCCGGCGCGGGTCGACTCGACCGCGGGCGAGCACGCGATCGTCCCGCCCCGGGATCCGGAGACCGGGGCCCGCCGCGGCACCGGGATGCCCCCCCAGGTCGCCTTCGCGCTCCGCGCCAACTGCGGTCCGCGGCTGCTGTCGGGGTTCCTGACGATGTACATGGCGTTCGTGCTCCGGACCGATCCGATCGACGGGTGGGAGGACAAGACCACGCTGCTGCTCGGCCTGGTGATCGGCGCCGCCGGCCTCGGCAACACCCTGGGCATCCTCGTCGCCTCGCTGGCGAAGAAGATCAATCCGTCGGTCATGGTGGTCGTCGCGCTGCTCGCCGACGTCGCGATCCTCGTCGTCGCGGCGTTGTTCTACGAGCTGATCACCCTGGTCGCGCTCGGCCTGACGGCAGGCCTGATGCAGTACCTCGCCAAGGTGTCCCTCGACTCGACCATCCAGACCGGTGTCCCCGTCCGGGCGCACGCGAGCGCCTTCGCCCGCGGCGACACGACCCTGCAGATGGCATGGGTGATCGGCGGATTCCTCGGCGTCATCATGTCGTGGTTCCCGACCCTCGGACTGCCGACAGCCGCCCTCATCGTCGGCGGGTGGGCGGTCTTCGCGCTGAGGAGCAGGCCCGGCAAGCCCGGGAAGCCCGGCAAGCCCGGGAAGCAGCCCGGCACGCCCAGCAGGTCCGGCTAGCCCTCCAGCTCGTCGGCGAGCGCGCGGAGCAGCTTGGCGACGGGCTGCGCCGTACGGCGGTCCGGGTGACGGCCGTGACGGTAGGCCTCACCGACGCCGTCGAGCAGGCGGATCAGGTCCTCGACGATCGGGACCATCTCCTCCGGCTTCCTCCGCTTCGCATCGGACTGGTTGCGCGCGACCGAGGCCGGCGCGTCCAGGACCTTGACCTGGAGGGCCTGGTCGCCGCGGCGACCCTGCGCGATCCCGAACTCCACGCGGGCCCCGGCCTTCAGGGTCGTGACGCCCTCGGGCAGCGCGTCGGAGCGGACATAGACATCCGGTCCGTCGGGCTGGGAGAGGAAGCCGAAGCCCTTCTCCGCGTCGTACCACTTCACCTTGCCAGTCGGCACGGTCTCGACCCTTCTCGTCAGTTGCGCCCCGGCGAATCCGGAGCGCGACCCGAAATCGTAGGACATCGGCCCGGCGGACCACGAACGGCTTTGCCGATCGCGCCCCGATCCTGTCGACCACAGCCCGTGCCGCGACTTCGCACGTCTGGTACGGCTGGGACACAATGGACGTTCCAGGACCCTTGGGGGAGGGCTCGATCACGAGGAGGGACAGATGCGTGCCGCTGTGATCGCCGCGCTGGTCGCCGTGTCGGCTCTCACCGCCGTCCCGGCCAACGCTGACGACAGCGACGACGCCACCGCCCTGCACCTGGTCACGCTCCGCGGTCCCGGGACCGCCGGCCACCGCGGGCCCGCCACGCCCGCCCTGGTCGCCCAGCGGATGCTCGCCCTCCAGGCCCAGGTGCTCGACGACATCGACGCCGGCCAGCCCCTCTACCAGTGGACGACGGCCCTCAACGGGTTCGCGGTCGAGCTGACCGAGGATCAGCACGACGCGCTGGTCGGCGACGACCGCGTGGCACTCGTCGAGGAGAACGCCGTACGCCCGCTCGCCGACGTCGCCAGCACGGCCGCCGGGCCCGCCACCCGCGGGTCGCCCCCGGCGCGCCGGTCGGGCGGAGCCGGCACGGTGATCGGCTTCGTCGACACCGGGATCGATCCGGCGAGCCCGGCCTTCTCCCAGGTGACGGACCCCGGCCGGGTCCCCCGCCGGTACGCCGGCAGCTGCGGGGATGCAGCCGACGACGCCGGGTGGGCGGCGGCGGACTGCTCGGCGAAGATCGTCGGCGCGCAGTACTACGTCGACGGCTTCGGCGTCGACGCCCTGCGGACCACCGCAGCACTCTCGCCACGCGACACGGACGGGCACGGCACCGAGGCGGCGTCGATCGCGGCCGGCACCAGCGAGGTCGCCGTGCGCTCCGGCCAGCACCGGCTCGGCCGGTTCTCCGGCGTGGCCCCGCGCGCTCGGATCGCCGTCTACAAGGCCTGCTGGTCGGCACCGGACCCGGACGACGACGGCTGTGCGACCGCTGATCTCGTCGCGGCGATCGACCGGGCCACGAGCGATCGCGTCGACGTACTCAATCTCTCCGTGGGCGGGCCGTCCGGCACCATCGACACCGTCGAGCGCGCCCTGCTGGGGGCGACCGAAGCAGGCATCGTCGTCACCGCGGCCGCGGGCAACGGCGGCTCGGCGGCGTACGCCGGGCACCCCTCGCCGTGGGTGACCACCGTGGGCGCGTCCACGTCGCCGCGGCGGGTCGGCGCCGTCGTCGCCCGCAACGGGCCCCGGCTCGAGGGCGCCATGGTCGCGACAGCTCCGGTCGGTCCGAGCCGGCTGGTCCTCGGCGGGGACGTGGCCGCTCCCGGCTCTTCGCGGGCCGACGCGGAGGTCTGCGCCCCCGGCAGCCTCGACGCCCGAGCGGTCCGCGGCGCGATCGTGCTCTGCGAGCGGGGCGGCCTGCCCCGGGTGCAGAAGTCGGAGACCGTGCGACTGGCCGACGGCGCCGGGATGGTGCTCGTCAACACCGCACCCGGGTCGACGGACGCCGACCTCCACGCCGTCCCCACCGTTCACCTGTCGGCCCGCGACGGTCGCGCTCTGCGGGCGTGGGCGCAGGACCGCCGTCGGCCCGAGGTCCGGCTGGTCTCGACCGGCGTCGAGGACGTGCCGGTGCGGGTCGCCCGGTTCAGCAGCGGCGGCGACCCGACCTGGTCGGTGATCAAGCCGGACCTGGTCGCTCCCGGCACCGGAGCGCTGGCGGCCACCACCGGCGGATGGGACGTCGTGAGCGGAACGTCGGTCGCGACCGCCCACGTGAGCGGTGTCGCCGCGATCCTCCTCGGCGACCGGGGGAACACCCCGGCCGAAGTGCGCTCCGCGCTGCTCACCTCGACCGCACCGATCGGCGGTCGTTCCGGGCTCCGCGGTGGCACCGGTCAGGTCAGGATCAGCCGAGTCCCGCCGATCGCCTACCTGGTCGATCCACGCAGCTACCGCGGCTGGCTGGTCGGCCGGCGGACGGATCTCGACCTCCCCCAGGCGCTGATGCGGACCGGCCGTCTGGTCGTGCGCCGCACCATCACCAACACCGGCCGGCGCCCGCTCTGGCTGACGACGCACCTCCACGGCTTCGACAGCCCGGTGCTGGTCAGCCCGTCGGCCGGCCTGCTCCGGCCGGGCCGGTCGCTGACCTTCAGGATCAGCCTGCCGACCGCGCCGCCGGCGACGGACAAGGGCACGGTGCTCTGGCGCAGCGCGTCAGGTGACCAGACCCGCCTGGCCGTGGTGATCACCCGGTGACCGAGCCCGACCAGGCGCCGCGGCTCGCGCCGCCGCCGCTGCCGATCCACACCGAGCGGCTCATGCTGCGCTACATCACGCTCGACGACATCGATGCTTTGCGCTACTACACCGACCCGGAGGTGTGCCGCTACCTACCGTTCCCCGCCCTCGACGAGGAGGCGCTCGTGGCGCGGGTCGAGACGTTGGCGGCGCGGCTCGCCCCCTCTGACCCGGGAGAGGTGCTGTCCCTGGGCGTCGTGCACGACGACACCCTGGTCGGCGACCTGATCCTCCGGCTCCGCTCGCGCAGCGACGACCACACCCCACCGTCGGTGGCCGAGATCGGCTGGGCGTTGGCGCCGTCCCACGCCGGCCGCGGGCTCGCCACCGAAGCCGCGACGGCGCTGGTCACGATGGCGTTCCAGCACTACCCGTTGCACCGCCTGGTCGCGCACCTGGACCCTCGCAACGAGCGGTCGGCCGCCGTGTGCGAGCGGCTCGGGATGACCCGGGAGGCGCACCTGCGGCGGGACTGGCCCGAGGCGGACGGCACCTGGACCGACAACGTGATCTACGGCCTGCTCCGCGAGGAGTGGCCGCACCCCTGACGGCCGGGTGGTGCGTCGGGAGGGGATCAGGCGCGGGTGACCTGGATGGTGACGCCGTCGCCGAGGTTGATGATCGCTCCGGGCGCCAGCTGCACGGCGATCCCGGGCTTGAGGTCCTCCGGGCCGAGCCCCGGCTGGACCAGCACGGTGCCGTTGGTCGAGCCCATGTCGGTGACGACCGCGTTGCCCTGATCGGCACCGCTGCCCGGACGCACCTCGACGTGGGTCGAGGAGATCTCGTGGAGCCGGCTCGGCACGGTGATCAGGTACGGCTGCTCGGTCGAGTCGAACCGGCGCGCCTCCGGGGCCCGGCCGATCAGGATCACCCGGTCGACCAGCACCTGCTGGCCGTCGCTGATCATCAGCTTCGCAACGGCTGCGGCCGACGCGGGAGCGTCGGCGGCGGGCGGCGGTGCGGCACCGGGGTCCGGGGCGGCGGGCGCGGGCGGCGGGAACCCACCCACGGGCTCCCAGGAGCCCACCGGGAGCGGCGGGGGCGGGAGGTCGACCGGCGGGGCGTCGGCAGCCGGTGGCGGCGGGGCGTAACCCCCGGGGCTGAACCCGGTCACCGCCTCGTCCGACGGCGGCGTCGACGGGGCGTCGTCCACGACCGGCGCAGCCTCGTCGGCCACCGCCGGGTCGTCGGGGGCGGCCATCTCCGCCGTCATGCCGAGCTCGTCGTCGGCCGCTGGGGCGGGAGTCACCGTCGGAGGCGGGGGCGTGTCCCAGGGGGTCACCCAATCGATCGGTGCGGGAGCCGGCGGCATCGGGTCGGTGAGCGGATCACCGCCCGTGGGCATCGCCTCGTCCGGCTCGTCGAACGGCGCGGGCTCGTCGAGCGGCGCCGGCTCGTCGAGCGGCGCGGGCTCGTCGAACGGCGCGGGCTCGTCGAGCTGTGCCGGTTCGTCGAGCGGTGCCGGTTCGTCGAGCGGTGCCGGTTCGTCGAGCGGTGCCGGCTCGTCGGAGGTCGCTTCCCCGGACATCGCGGTGGGTTCGTCCGCCGTCGCTTCGTCCGCCAGCTCTCCGCCGACCGGGACGGCAACGACGGAGTCGGCGGGCTCTTCCTCGGCGACCTCCGCGGCAGGCTCTTCCTCGGCCACCTCCGCGGCAGGCTCGTCGACAGGCTCGTCGGTGGTGTCCGCCGCGGCCATGACCGGTGGGGCCTCTTCGGCGTCGACATCAGCCGCTGCCTCGGCCGGTTCGACGTACGGCGGGCGGTCGATCCGCGACACCCGGACCAGCCCGGTGACGACGCCGAAGTCGGTCTCGGCGTGCTCGCTGTCGTCGGCCTCGGCCAATGCGACGGTGAGCGAGGTGACGTTGTCGACCGTGCGCTCCACCCAGGTGCCACTGGCACTGCCGTCGATCACGACGTCGTCGCCGTCAGTGGCGAGCGTGGCGCTCACCCCGGAGCCGCGCAGCAGGACCCGGGTGGGGCCCTCCTCGGTGCTGACCAGCACGAACCCCGGCAGCCGGCTCAACCCCGAGGCGAGGAGCGCGTCGAGCACGTCGTCGAAGACGGCGCCGCTGTCGACCAGCGACCACACGCCCACCACCTGCTCCCGTTGCGATTCGGGCAGCAGCATCGCGACCCGCGGACCGAACGCCGCGAACCACGGGCCGGTGCGGTAGGACCAAGCGCCCGCTGCTCCGGTTGAGCTCATCGCACTCATGGGTGTGCCCCTGTCTCCTGCTCCGTACCCAGGCGCCGCACATCGGTGTCGTGCTGCACCTCACTGGCCAATCCCACCACATCCATGACGACCGCGGTTGCGTTGTCACTGCCGCCGGCCGCCAGCGCCGCCGCGACCAGCTGCTCCGCGGCGATCACCGGGTTCTCGTGCTCGCCGAGGATCCGAGCGATGTCGTCGTGCGCGAGCATTCCGCTCACCCCGTCCGAGCACAACAGCATCCGCCCGGAATCCTCCGCTGGGATGGTGAAGAGATCGGGTTCGTGGCGCACCGGCCCGCCGAGGGCGCGGGTGACGATGTGGCGGTCCGGGTGGCTCGCGGCGTCGCCGGCAGCGATGGTGCCGGCGTCGACGAGCTCCTGCACCAGGCTGTGGTCGACGGTGATCTGGGCCAGCTCGCTGCCGGCGGAGCGACCGGCTGACCAGAGGTACGCACGGGAGTCCCCGAGGTTGGCGACCAGCCAGTACGGCTCGGCGACGTCGTCCACCAGCACCGCGGCGACCGCGGTGGTGCCGGCGCCGAAGAGCAGCTCCCCCGCGGCACGGTGCGCAGCGTCGTACCCGTCGATGCGGGCGTGAATCGCGGTCAGCGCGTCAGTCACGGCAGCGACGACGGTCGTGTGGTCGACGCCCTCCTCGGCCAGGCGGGCGAACTCCTCGATGACGAACGCGCTCGCAACCTCACCGTGGTCGTGGCCGCCCATGCCGTCCGCGACGACGAAGACCGGTGGGGCGGTCAGCAGCGCGTCCTCGTTGGCCTCGCGGACCGGGCCGACATCGGTGGCAGCGCCGTACCGCAGGTCGAGCCGGTTCACCTCGGGGCCCACGTGAGTAGCGTTGCGCACGTGGGCACCGGAGCGGAAGGTACGGCGGGGCACCGGTCGCTCGCCGACCAGCTGCGGTCGTGGACCGACGAACAGTTGAGCCGGCTGCTCACCTCGCGTCCGGACCTGACCACGCCCGCCCCCCACGACTTCTCTCAGCTGGCCTCGCGCGCCGCGATCCGGAGTTCCCTCGCTCGCGCCCTGGACTCGCTCACCCGGGGCGAGCTCTCGGTGGTTGATGCCCTGGTGGTCGCGGGGCAAACCACCGACGCCGAGATCGTGGCGATCGTGAGGGCGGAGGAGACGTACGTCGTCGCCGCGCTCTCGCGGCTCCGCGCGCTCGCGCTGGCGTGGGACTCTCCGGAAGGACTGCGCGCGCTGACCGGCGTGGCCGACTGCCTGGTCGGCGGCCCGGACGCGGGGGTGAGCGGCCTGCGGCCCCGGACCCCGGACGCACCGCCGCTCGGAGTCGTCGAGGCCAGGATCGGCGAGCTGTCCGAGGCGGCACGCGTCATGCTCGACCACGTCTTCACGCAGGGCGGCGAGGCGACGGCGGGTGCCGCGCGCCGGAACGTCCGTCCCGAAGACGCCGCCGGCCCTGCCGAGGAGCTGCTGTCCCGCGGCCTCCTGGTGCCCGGCCGGGACGACCGGCTGGTCGTGCCGGGCGAGGTCGGGCTGGTGCTGCGCGGCGGCTGCACCACGACGGAGCCCGTCGACGCGGCGCCCGAGGTCGCGACCGCAGACCGGCCCACCCGGCTCACCGACGGGGCGGCCGCGGGGGCGGCCGGGGAGTTCTGCCGCCGGACCGAGCTGCTGCTCGAGTGGTGGAGCACCCGACCCGCGTCGGCGCTGCGCACCGGAGGACTCGGAGTCCGGGAGCTCAGAGCGGCCGCCGAGCACCTCCACCTGTCCGAGCCGGACACGGCGTTGGTGATCGAGACCGCCTCGGCGGCCGGGCTGCTCGCGACCCGGGCCGACTCCGACGGCAACCCGGTGTGGGTGCCGACCGACGCGTTCGACCGCTGGCTGAACGCCGACCTGGCCGCCCGCTGGGTCACCCTCGCCACGGCCTGGCTCGCCAGCCCGCGGCTGCCCGGACTGGTCGGCGGTCGCGCGGCCGACGACAAGCCCTGGAACGCGCTGACGCCGGAGCTGTCCTCCGTGTTGATGCCGGAGACCCGCGCGATGACGCTTGCGGCCCTCGCCGAGGTCCCTCCGGGGCAGGCGCTGGCGACCGGCACCGGCCTCCCCTCGTTGGTCGCCCGACTGGCCTGGCTGCGACCCCGACGGCCACGGACCCGTGCCGACCACGTCGCGTGGACGGTCGCCGAAGCGGCGGCGCTCGGCGTGACCGGCCTGGACGCGCTGTCGCCGTACGGCCGCGCGCTGGTCGGCGGCGACGACCCGGAGCCGGTCCTCGCACCCCTCCTCCCGCACCCGGTGGACCATGTGCTGATCCAGGCCGACCTGACCGCGGTGGCGCCCGGGCCGCTGGAGTCGGGCATCGCCCGGTCGTTGCAGCTGCTCGCCGACGTCGAGTCGCGCGGTGCGGCGACGGTCTACCGCTTCAACGCGCAGTCGGTACGACGCGCGCTGGATGTCGGCTGGACCGCCGCCGAGGTGCACGCCTTCCTGGCGTCGGTCTCGCGGACGCCGGTCCCGCAGCCGCTGACCTACCTCGTGGACGACGCGGTGCGGACGTTCGGGCAGGTGCGGGTCGGGTTCGCCGAGTCGTTCGTGCGGTCCGACGACGAGGCGGCGCTGGCCGCGCTCGTTCACCACGCCGGCGCGGCGGCACTCGGGTTGCGGCGGATCGCGCCGACCGTGCTGATCAGCACGACGCCGGTCGACCTGCTGCTGGGCCGGTTGCGCAACCTCGGGGTGGCGCCGGTCGTCGAGGGTCCCGACGGCACCGTCCGGGTCGGCCGGCCGGACGAGATGCGGGCTCGCACCCCGCGGTTCCGCGGCGCTGCACAGCAGGACGCGAGACACGCTGCCCAGGTAGCCGCCGCGGTCCGCTCGCTGCGCGCCGGTGACGCCGCGGCCCGGGTCCGCCCGGCGGCCGCGGTGTCCCCCGCCGGCGCCCTCTCCGCCCTCCGCGACGCCATCGAGCGGCACGCGGCCGTCGTCATCGCCTTCACCGACAACCAGGGTGTGGTCGGCGAGCGGGTGGTCCACCCGATCTCGGTCGAGGGCGGCCAGCTCACCGCCCGCGACCACACCGCCGACGACGTACGCACCTTCGCTGTCCATCGGATCTCCCGCGTCACCCCAGTCCCGTAATTCCGCGAATCGGGGAAGGATGCCCGTCGAACCGGGCCGTCCCGACGAGCCAACTCCTCCGATTCGCGGTGCCAACTCCCCCGATTCGCGGTGCCGCGTGCCCCGATTCGCGGGGACCGTAAACTCGGGCGGTGATCATTCACCCCACGGAGTTCTTCGACTCCTCCTCTTCGCTCCCCCGGCGAACAACTCCGCGGGGACCCCGATGAACGGCCCGCTCATCGTGCAGTCGGACAAGTCGCTGCTGCTCGAGGTCGACCACGAGCAGGCGGGCGAGTGCCGACGGGCGATCGCGCCGTTCGCGGAGCTGGAGCGGAGCCCGGAGCACATCCACACCTACCGGCTCACGCCGCTGGGCCTGTGGAACGCCCGGGCCGCCGGGCACGACGCGGAGCAGGTGATCGACACCCTGCTCACCTACAGCCGCTACGCCGTCCCCCACAACCTGCTCGTCGACGTGGCGGAGACGATGGCGCGCTACGGCCGGCTCCGGCTCGAGAAGCACCCGGTGCACGGGCTGGTGCTGGCGAGCACCGACCGCCCGGTGCTCGAAGAGGTGCTGCGAGCCAAGAAGATCGCGGGGATGCTGGGCGAGCGCATCGACGACGACACGGTGGCCGTGCACCCGTCGGAGCGCGGCAACCTCAAGCAGGCGCTGCTCAAGCTGGGCTGGCCGGCGGAGGACTTCGCCGGCTACGTCGACGGCGAGGCGCACCCGATCGCACTCGCCGAGGACGGCTGGGAGCTGCGCACCTACCAGGCGGAGGCCGTCGAGTCGTTCTGGCACGGCGGATCCGGCGTCGTCGTGCTCCCCTGCGGAGCCGGCAAGACCATCGTCGGCGCGGCCGCGATGGCGCAGGCCCAGGCGACCACGCTGATCCTGGTCACCAACACGGTGAGCGCGCGCCAGTGGAAGGACGAGCTGGTACGACGGACGTCGCTGACGCCGGACGAGATCGGTGAGTACTCCGGGGCCGTGAAGGAGATCCGGCCGGTCACGATCGCGACCTACCAGGTGATGACCACGCGCCGCAAGGGCGTCTACTCCCACCTCGAGCTGTTCGACGCCCGCGACTGGGGCCTCATCATCTACGACGAGGTGCACCTGCTGCCGGCGCCGATCTTCCGGATGACCGCCGACCTGCAAGCTCGCAGGCGGATCGGCCTGACCGCGACCCTGGTCCGCGAGGACGGTCGCGAGGGCGACGTCTTCTCGCTGATCGGCCCGAAGCGCTACGACGCGCCGTGGAAGGACATCGAGGCCCAGGGCTGGATCGCGCCGGCCGACTGCGTCGAGGTGCGGGTGACCCTCCCGGACGCCGTGCGGCTGGCCTACGCGACCGCCGAGCCCGAGGAGCGCTACCGGCTGGCGTCGTGCACCCGCGAGAAGGTCGCGGTCACCCAGGAGCTGGTGACCCGGCATCGCGGCCAGCCGACGCTCGTCATCGGGCAGTACCTCGACCAGCTCGACGAGCTCGGACACGCGCTCGACGCTCCGGTGATCACCGGTGACACGACCGTGCGCGAGCGGCAGCGGCTCTACGACGCGTTCCGGCACGGTGAGATCGACCTGCTCGTCGTCTCCAAGGTCGCGAACTTCTCGATCGACCTGCCCTCGGCCGAGGTCGCGATCCAGGTGTCGGGGTCGTTCGGCTCCCGGCAGGAGGAGGCGCAGCGGCTCGGCCGGCTGCTCCGGCCCGGCGAGCCCGGTCCCGACGGGGAACGCAAGATCGCGCGGTTCTACGCGCTGGTCTCGCGCGACACCGTCGACGCCGAGTTCGCCCAGAACCGCCAGCGGTTCCTGGCCGAGCAGGGCTACGCCTACCGGATCGTCGACGCCGCCGACCTCGCCGGCACCTGACTGCGCCGCTACACCTCGACGGTCCCGCCCGACCGCCAGTAGAGGCCCGCCTCGCGGGTCAGGAACCCGTCGTCGACGAGATAGCGCCGGAGCGCGGCGTGGTCGTCGTGGATCTCCTTGAGCACGGCGTCGACCTCGCGCTCGTCGTACTTCCGGCCCGGTTCGAACCGCTGGGCCACGTGGTCGAGCACGAAGCGGCGCTTCACGTGGCGGGTCGGCATCGTGTGCAGCCGGCCGTCGGGCGAGAAGAACCGCCGGAGGGTCTCTGCTGGGTCGACGGGGTCGGTCGTGGCCATCGGGTAGCCCTACTCGTCGAGGAACTGCTGATGGTTCTGGATCACCTCGGCGATGATCACGTTGAGGAACTTCTCCGCGAAGAGCGGGTCCAGGCCGGAGGTCTCCGAGAGCCCGCGCAGCCGCGCGATCTGCACCGCCTCGCGGGCGGGATCGGCCGGCGGCATCCCGGCGTTGGCCTTGAGCCGGCCCACCTGCTCGGTGCACTTGAACCGCTCGGCGAGCAGATGGACGAGCGCGGCGTCGAGGTTGTCGATGCTCGCGCGCAGTCGCAGCAGTTCCTGGCGGGCCTCGTCCGGAGTCACGAGGTCCATCCTTGCCGAACCCTCCCCTTCAGGCACGGCATGGGTCACAATCAGGGACGATGGACGGCAGACCTACCGACCAGCCCGCGTTGCCGTGGCCCCTCGCCGACGCGCTCGACCTGCGCGACGCCCTGCTCGCGGCCTACTCCGACTCCGCACGCGGCTATCACGACGCGCGGCACCTGACCGAGGTGCTCGAGCGGCTCGACGAGCTCGCCGCCGCGGGCACGGCGTACGACCGGACGCCCGTGCTGCTGGCCGCGTGGTTCCACGACGCGGTCTACGACGGTGAGCGCGATGCCGAGGAGCGGTCGGCCGCCTGGGCCGAGGAGTCGCTGCCCGGCCTCGTCGACGGCGCGACCGTCGCCGAGGTCGCCCGGCTGGTCCGGCTGACCGAGTCGCACCGCCCCGATGACGCGGATGCGAACGGCTGCGCGCTGTCCGACGCCGACCTCGGCATCCTCGCCGCACCGCGGGCGCGCTACGACGAGTACGCCGCCGCGGTGCGCGCCGAGTATCGCCACCTCACCGACGACGTCTTCACCGCCGGGCGGGCCGACGTGCTGCGCGAGCTGACCGCCAAGCCTCGCCTGTTCCACACCGCTCACGGGATCGCCGCGTGGGAGGAAGCAGCGCGGCAGAACGTCGAGCGGGAGCTCGCCGTCCTCGCCGCCTGAGCCGCCTCTGCCGCCTCAGCCGCCCGGGCGGGGCCGGCGCCGGCGCAGCCCGGCGTCGCGCAGCCGCCCGACCAGCTCGCGGGAGCTGACGGGATGGGCGCCGAGAGCGACCACGTCGTCGTACAGCTCGGCGGGTACGTCGTAGTGGTCCCGATCGAAGCCACGTGCCGGGATGCCCGCCCGCCGGGCGAAGTCGTGCAGCTCCGCGTAGGACTCGTCGCTCGCGAGGTGTGACCAGAGTCGGCCGTGGCCGGGCGCGTTCGGCGGGTCGATCATGATCACCCCCGGAGGCTATCCGCGCCGCCGGCGCCGCTCACTGCCCAGGGGTTTGCCGAGCCACAGCACAATGACCCTGTGGACGACCGCGTGATCTTCGAAGCCCGTGCGTCGGTGCTCGCCGATCTGTCGGCCCGTGGCGTCGCGAACGCCGACACCGTGTCAGCACTCGACGAGGCGTGCTCCCAGCGGCGGTGGTGGGTGGAGCAGTGGCCGGAGGGCTCCGCCTATGTCGCCGGGCTGATCGCCCAGGACGTCCAGGACGCGCTGGTCGACGGGCACGGACGCAACGGCAAGACGGGCCTCTGGCCGCTCTGCGAGGGGTGCAGCGACGGGCCGCTGCACGCGCTGCACATCGAGCCGGACCTCGGGGGCCCGGAGCCGTCCTGGGTCTGCGACGAGACAGGCACCGTCGTCGCCGGTCTCGGCCGGCTGGGACCGGGCTGAAGACAGACAGCGGCCGGTTAGGAACCGAGCTGGAAGGAGACCGTGTGCTGGTCGGCGCGGTAGACGCTGCGCGAGATCTCGATCGGGCGGTCCTCCCAGAGCGCCCGCCGGGTGACCCGGATGACGACCGACCCGTCCTGGCACTCCAGCAGTGCCGCCTCCTCAGGGGTGGCCACCCCCGCCGTGAGCGAGTCCTCGGCCCAGGTGGGTCGGCGCCCGCGCGTGGCGAGCTCGTCGTACAGGCTGTCGGGCAGATCGGCCCCGTCGAGCAGCCCAGGGATCAGGGACGCACTCAGGTAGGCGTCAGAGATGCACACCGGACTGCCGTCAGCGAGCCGCAGCCGACGCCAGCGCAGCACCGGCTCGCGAGGGGCGAGCCCGAGCGCACGCGCGACGCCGGCGGGTGCCTTGACCCGCTCGGCGATCAGGGTGCGGCTCTCGGCAACGGCGCCGCGGGCGGCCATGTCCTCGGTGAAGCTGGTGATCCGGGTCGGCTGGCGACGGGGCGGCGCGACGAACGTCCCGCGGCCAGGGAACCGCTGGAGCACGCCCTCGGCCACGAGCGCGTCCAGCGCCTGCCGGACCGTCATCCGGGCCACGCCGAACTTCTCGACGAGGTCACGCTCTGAGGGGGCGGCTGTCCCGGGCGCGCATCCAGAGACCAGGTCCCGCACGTGCTCCCGGATCGCCACGTGCTTCAGTGCGCGACGGTCAGCCGTTCCCCAGTCGACTGTCTCCACAACCGAAGGCTAGAGCCGCGAATGGCCCGTGTCCCCGGAACATCGATATCGTCCGATCCGATATCGACGCGGTCTGCCGAAGCGAACAAATGTTCGAACGATCCGTTAGCATGGTCGTGTGGACTTCCAGAGCACGCTGTTCGCCTCCGAGCCGGCCGCCGGGCTCGGTCTCGACGGGCTCGAGCGGCACGAGCTGGGCGCCGGCGCGTGGGTCGACGTGGCCCGCGGCTGGCTGCCCGATCCCGACGATGTCTTCGCCACCCTCGTCGGCGAGGTGCCCTGGCGGGCCGAACGACGCCGGATGTACGACCGGATCGTCGACGTTCCGCGGCTGGTCTACACCTACATGATCGGCGAGGAGCTCCCCCATCCGGCGCTGACCGCGGCGCGCGAGGCGCTGACGACTCGCTACCTCGCGGAGCTCGGCGAGCCGTTCCGCACCGCCGGCTGCTGCTACTACCGCGATGGCCGCGACAGCGTCGCCTGGCACGGCGACACGATCGGTCGCGGCGCCACCGACGACACCATGGTCGCGATCGTGTCCGTCGGCGACCCGCGACGGCTCGCCCTGCGCCCGCGCGACCGGACCGACGGCGCGGCGTCGATGTCGATGTCGTTCGAGCTCGGCCACGGCGACCTGCTGGTCATGGGCGGCAGCTGTCAGCGCACCTGGGAGCACGCCGTGCCGAAGGTGGCGTCCGCCGGCCCCCGGATCTCGGTTCAGTACCGGCCGTTGAACGTTTTTTAGCTCGGTGGTTGAGGTGCGAGCGAAGCGAGCCTCGAAACCTAGAACTCCACTCCGGGTGCGGCGGTGTGCTCCGCCGGGGCGTCGTAGAACTCGCGCTCCTTGACGCCGGCCACGCCGGAGAAGAACATCCACGGGATGGTCCGGACCGACTGGTTGAGCTGTGCGGTCGCGTCGTTGTAGTACTGGCGCGCGAAGGCGATCTGGTCCTCGGTCTTCGCGAGCTGGTCCTGGAGGTCGCGGAAGTTGGCGTCGGCCTTCAGGTCCGGGTAGGCCTCGGCCACCGCGTTGATCTTGACCAGGGCCTGCTGGAGCGCGGCGTCGGCCGCTGCCTTCGCCGGCACGTCGTCGCCGGCCGCCGCGGCCGCGACACCGGCCCGCGCCTTCGTGATCTCCTCGAAGACGGAGGACTCGTGCGCGGCGTAACCCTTCACGGTCTGCACCAGGTTGGGGATCAGCTCGGCCCGCCGGGTGAGCTGGACGTCGATGCCGCCCAGTGCTTCCTGGGCACCGACGTCCTGCTTGCGCAGCTTGTTGAAGCCGACGACGAAGAAGATGCCGAGCAGCACGATGACGGCGATGGCGATGATGACGTAGAGCATGGGGTGTGGACCCTCTCTTGGAGTTGCTGGAAATCTAGGCCACGAACGCCGGGCTCACCAGGAGCCACCGCCGCCACCGCCACCGCCGCCACCGCCGCCTCCGCCACCGCCGCCGCCTCCGCCGCTGGAGGACGAGCTCTGGGTGGCCTCGTAGGAGGAGATGGCGCTGTTCAGCGTGCTGTCGAAGTCGCCGACCATCGAGTCGACGTGGTAGCCCGCACCGGCGGCGTACCCGTAGCCGTAGAAGTACGACGGCGTCGGCGGCTCCAGCCCGGTCTCGATGTGGTACTTCTCCGCCCACTGCTTGGCGCAGTCGAAGGCCACGGCGTAGGGGAGGTAGGCCGTGTAGAGCTCCTGGCGCCCCGAGAAGTCGAACCGGTCCTTGCTCGACGGCGTCGACAGCACCCGCTTGAAGCCACCGATCCGCGACCACAGCTCGCGCCCTGCCGGGGTGCGCTTGGTCGCGGAGCCCGCCTGCAGCAGCGAGATCGCGCCCGCGGCGAAAGCCGCCAGCGGGAGCCCCATCATCGACATGTTGAGCGGTCGCCAGAACGTCAGGGCGATCACGCCGCCGAACGCGGCGAGCACCAGCAGTCCGCCGAGGCCCCCGATGCCGGCCCTGGAGAGCAGCCCGTTGGTGGTCGCCCAGAGCTTGGTGCCGCTGGTGAACGTCGAGACCTGGGTCTGCAGCAGCCGACCGGCAGTGACGTCCTTCTTGCGCGCGACGAACTGAGCTCCGGGACCCGCGAGGAGACCCGCGACGCTGGTGGTGACCGGGTCGAGGCCGGCCCACCCCTGGGGGCCGGCCTTGTCGCTGATGGTCCAGCTCTGGTCGTCGCCACGATGCAGGTCGACGGCACCGTGCTCGGCGGCCTGCATGAGGCTGGCGACGAACGCGCGCCGGCCGACGCCCTCTTCGAGGATGAACTGGGCCTGGGCCGGTCCGATGCCGTCGGGCGGGCCGTACATCAACGGGAACCGCGGAGCGCGCTCGAAGGCCACCCAGCTCAGCAGCAGCCCGAGCCCCCCGAGGAGAACGGCGAGCCCGGCGAAGAACCCGAGCACCGGAAGGCTGGTGCCGAAGACGTTGTCGAACCGGGCCGGCCACGGCAGCGTCGCCTGGTCCGGGGTCGGCACGTCCTGGCCGGCGACCAACGTCACCGGGGTCTGCGGGTTGAGGCCCTTGGTGCGGATCGTCAGGTCCGTCGAGTCGCCGCTGCTCTCGACGTCGCAGGTGGTGGCACCGTCCTCGACCTTCCCGACACCGATGAAGCACTGGATGCCGTCGGCCGGCGCCGGCAGGTGCACCGTCAGCAGCGACCGCAGGATGTCCTGCTGCCAGCCGCCCGGGATCAGGTTCCAGTAGAACTGCGACTCCGTCGAGACGTCCGCACCACCCGAGCCGCCGGGCGTCAGCGCCGCGTCCATGTGGTACTTCATCACGTAGACGTGGTCGCCGGTCGACAACGTGGTGTCGGCGTCGCCGATCCGGTAGTTGTCGTACCTCCCCTGCTCCACCGTGTGCTTGACGTCGACGTCCTCGCCGTCGGCGGTGACCTCGAAGTCCTCGGGGATCCGGCGGATGTCGGGGTCCGACGGGTCGACCCGGTCGAAGAACCGGAAGATCCCGTGCCGGTCGTAGGTGGTGACGTTCACCGTGAGGGTCTCGACGACGTCGACGTCGCCGTCCTCGTCGACCGTGAAGTCGGCCTTGTAGACCGTGATCGTGGTCGGATCGCTGGCCAGGTCTGCGGACTCGAAGTCGATGTCGTAGAACACGGCCGGGATGCACATGATCCCGACCATGACTGCGAAGGCGAACGCCGACGCGATGAGGCGCTTCATGGGCGCAAGGCTAGGGGTAGATCGGACCTGGACGGCACCGATCGGTGACGCCGCGCGGGCAAACCATGGGTTCGGGCTGGTCGGCTCACCAGGATCCCCCGCCTCCCCCGCCGCCTCCGCCGCCCCCGGAGAAGCTGCTGGACGACGAGGAGCTGTCCGAGGAGGAGCTGCTCGAGGACGAGGCCGCCTGCGCGGCGGAGTACGCACCGATCGCCTTGCCGAGGGTCGAGTCGAAGTCACCCACCATGGCGGCGATCATCGGTCCTCCTGATCCCTGGTGCAGGTCGTCGTCGGTCCCGTCGAGGTAGGGCGGGAGCGGTGGCACCTGGCCGGTCTCGATGCGGAACTTCTCCGACCAGCGGTCCGCGCAGCCGAACGCGACCGCCCAGGGGAGGTACGCCGGGTAGAGGTCCTCACGGCCGGCGAAGTCGAAGCGCGCCTCAGCTGAGTCCGTGGCGAGCATCCGGCGGAAGCCGCCCACCCGAGACCACAGGTCGCGCCCCTCGGCCGTACGACGGGTGCCCGCACCCCCCTTCAACAACGGCAACCCGAGCCCGCCGATCGCCGCCAGC
The DNA here is from genome assembly GCA_963766035.1 of uncultured Actinomycetota bacterium. Lineage (GTDB taxonomy): Bacteria > Actinomycetota > Actinomycetes > Propionibacteriales > Nocardioidaceae > Nocardioides. The sequence goes on from CAVXYP010000010.1 coordinate 521,534, forward strand.
GGCAGCGCGAACATCGAGACGTCCACCGCACCGCCCAGGGTCAGACCGAGCCAGACCAGCTCGAGCACGATCGCCAGCAAGATCAGGCCGAGCCCCTTCCAGCCGGGGCCGCACTTCTCGAGGATCCGCTGCTTGTTCACCCACTTCTCGAGCGCGATCCGGTGGGTCTCGTAGGCCGTGCTGAGCCGCGATCCCGCCATGACGTCCCCGCGGTTCGCGACGAACGCCTCACCCTCCTTGGCGCCGATCAACGACCCCAGGCTCTTCGTCACCGCGTCCAGGCCGACCAGGCCCGCGGACCCCTCCCGGTTCGTGATCGCCCAGCTGCCGTTCGAACGGTGCTGGAGGTGGACCGCGCCGCGCTCGGCGGCGTGCATCAGCGATGCCACGAACTGCGGGCGACCGGTCTCCTCGGCGATCACGTAGTGCCCCTGAGCGGGACCGATGCCGTCGGGCGGGGCGTACTGGAGGGGGAACGGCGGCTCCGGATCGCGGGTCTGGCGGAGCCAGAGGCCGACCAGCCCAGCGCCCGCGAGGCCAAGCAGCAGGGAGAGGCCGAGCATCCACGGCCGGCTGCCCACGACTCGATCGAAGCGCGGCGACCACGGCAGCGTCGTCAGGTCCGGCGTCGGCAGGTCCTGGCCCACGAGGACGGTCACGGGTGTGTGGTCGTCCAGCGCCCCGGTGCGGATGCGGAGGTCCGTCGTACCCTCGCCCGCGACCTGACACGCTCCGGTGTCGTCCTCGCCGACACCGATCGCGCACTGCACGTCGTCCGCCGTCGCGGGCAGGTGCACCGTCAGGTCGGTCTCGGCGATCTCCTGCTGCCAGCCCTGCGGCACCAGGTTCCAGTAGAACTGGGTCGGATCGTCGACGTCGTCCCCGGGAGTCAGCGCGCTGGTCACGTGATAGCTGATCTCGTAGACGTGCTGGCCGGACGGAACGAAAGCGTCGGCGTCGCCGATCCGGAGCACGTCGTACCGCACGTCCTGCTGCGAACGGTCGACGGGGACGGCTTCGCCGTCGTACGTCACCTCGGTGTCGCTGATCCGGTGCCGGATGTCGGGTGCCGACGGGTCGAGCCGGTCGAAGAACCGGAAGATCCCGTGCAGCGCGCTGCCGATCGGGAAGTCGACGGTCAAGGTCTCGACGACGTCCATGCCGCCGTCCTCGTCGACCGTGAATTCGGCGACGTACGACGTGATCGAGGTCGGCTCGTAGACGGCCGGGTCGGCCTTGGCATGCTCACCAGCGTCGTCGAAGAACAACGCCGGCAGGAACAAGATCCCGACCAGCAGTCCGAATCCGCTGAGGGACGCGACGATCCGAGCCACGTCCCGCAGACTACGCGCGTCGGTCAGGCGCCGGTGCCGTGCTCGGCGATGAAGGCGAGGATGTCGTCGGCCAGCTCGGGCCGGCAGACGATCACGTCGGGCAGGTAGACGTCGTCCTGGTTGTAGACGAGCTCGCTGCCGTCGACCCGGCTGGTGAAGAGGCCGGCGGCCCTGGCGACCGCGACCGGCGCTGCGGAGTCCCACTCGTACTGCCCACCGGCGTGCACGTAGGCGTCGGCCACGTCGCGCACGACCGACATCATCTTCACGCCGGCCGAGCCCATCGGCACCAGCTCGGCGTCGAGCTTCTCCGCCAGCGCCTCGACGAAGGCCGGCGGGCGGCTGCGGCTGACCGCGATCCGCGGCTTCTCTCCCTTCCGGTGGTCGAGCCCGTCGAGACCCGGCACCACCGGCGGCGTGCCGGTGTTGAACGTCTCGCCGAGCTCGGGCTGGGCGACCGCACCGGCCGTCAGGGTGCCGCCCTCCCAGAGCGCCACGTGCACGGCCCAGTCGTCGCGGGGCGGCTCGCTGAACTCCCGGGTGCCGTCCAGCGGGTCGACGATCCAGACCTTCGCCGCATGGAGTCTGGCGTCCTTGTCGACGGCGCTTTCGAGCGCCTCCTCGGAGAGGACCGCGTCGTCGGGCCGGTACGCCGCCAGCAGGCCCATCAACAGCTCGTGCGCGGCCGCGTCACCGGCGTCCTTGAGGTCCTTGCCCTCCAGCCCCTCGCCGCGCACCTCGAGCAGGCGGCGGCCGGCAGTCTCGGCGAGCCAGGCGGCGAAGCGGTGGTCGTCGGCGACGACCTCGGGCGCGGGGGTGCCAGCGTCGAAAGTCACCGGGTCAGGGTAGTGGGCGCGGTGCTGCAGGTTCACCACGGTATGCAGCCGGACCTACAGTTCCCACGGCGTACGACCAGTGGGAAGCGCAGGTTCGTCGACATACCGTGGTGAACCTGCAGCGCGGGCGGCCAGCGGCGCAGCCCGTCAGCCGTTGAAGTTCTGCTGGGTCTTCTCGAGGCCCTCGGCGATCAGCATCTCGACCGCGTCGGCCGCGGTGTCGATCTGGAACGGCAGCTCCTTGCGCTCGGTCGAGGAGTAGTTGGACAGCAGGAAGTCTGCGACCTCCTGGCGACCGGGCGGACGACCGACGCCGGACCGGACCCGGTAGAAGTCACCGGTGCCGAACGACGCGCGCAGGGACTTCAACCCGTTGTGGCCGTTGTCGCCGCCGCCGAGCTTGACCCGAAGGGTGCCGAACGGGATGTCGAGCTCGTCGTGGACCACGATCACTCGCGCGTGCGGGACCTTGTAGAAGGTCGTCAGGGCCTTGATCCCGCCGCCGGACTCGTTCATGTAGCCCCGGGCCTTGGCCAGCACGACCCGCGGACCGGGCGTGCCGGGCGCGCTCAGCCGCCCCTCGACCACGTCGGCGCGACCCGACTTGTGGGCGCGGAAACCGCTCCCCATCCGGCGCGCCAGCTCCTCGACCACCAGGTAGCCGAAGTTGTGCCGGTGTCCGGCGTACGACGGACCGGGGTTGCCGAGGCCGACCACCAGCCATACGTCAGCAGGGTCGCTCATCGAGTCCTCCGCGGCATCGGCGCTCGTCGTCGTACCTCTGTCAAAGGCATGGATGCCCCCGGCAACGACGCTGCGCGCCGGGGAGATCAGTCGACCCAGGAACCACCTGAGCCGAATGAGAGTCACTCCTCGTCGCCGCCATCGGCGGCCTCGGAGTCGCCGCCCTCAGCGGCCTCGCCGTCCTCGCCCTCGGCGACCTCGCCCTCGGCGGCCTCGACCTCGGCCTCTTCGCCGAGGTCGGAGTCCTGCGCGGCGGTCACGTTGACGACCAGCGTCTCGGGGTCGGTGAGCAGAGTCGTGCCGGACGGCAGCGTGAGCGAGCCGGCCAGGAACTGGGTGCCGGCCTCGGCGCCCTCGATGTCCACCTCGAACGACTCGGGGATGTGGGTGGCCTCGGCCTCGACCTGGACGGTCGAGTTCTCGGTGACGACCAGGGTGTCGCGAACCGCCTCGCCGACCAGGATGATCGGGACGTCGACGGTGACCTTCTCACCGCGGCGGACCGCGACGAAGTCGACGTGCTCGAGCACCCGCCGGACCGGGTCGACCTGGACCTGCTTGGTCAGCGCGAGCTGGGTCGTGCCGTCGATGTCGAGCTCGAGCAGCGCGTTGGCGCCACCGTGCTTGATCGCCATCATCGTGTCGTGGCCGGGGAGGGTCAGGTGGATCGTGTCGTTGCCGTGGCCGTAGACGACCGCGGGGACCTTGTCCTCGCGGCGGATGCGGCGGGCCGCACCTTTGCCGAACTCGGTGCGCAGCTCGGCGGTGATCTTCTCGCTCATGGGGTCTCCTCCTGATTGGTATGGGGGCCCCGGGAACGAAGAACGCATGCCCAAAAATCTGGCACCGCCCTGTCCCGGTGACCGGTGGGCGCGCGGCGTCGTAGAACGAACCGGCCCAGTCGATCACGGAGTCACAGAAGCGGGTGCTCCCTCGCCGAGGCAACCGGACGAGACTACCCGGCCGGGCGATCGCAGGCGAAATCCGTAGGGCATCTCACTCGAGGTAGGGGTCGGTGATCGGTCTCAGCGCGGTCAGCGCGTCGTGCAGCGCCCGCATCCGGTCCGCGCCGAGGTGCCGGGTCCACTCGCGCTCGATCGCCCTCTCCTCACGTCGCGCGACCCGCTGGACGGCCAGGCCTCGCTCCGCCAGCGCCACGACCTTGGCCCGCGCGTCCGCAGGGTCCGGCACGCGGGTGACGTAGCCCGCCCGCTCGAGCTGCTCGACCAGCACACTGGCACTCTGCTTGGTGATCCGAGCACGCTCGGCGAGCTCGGTCACCCGGCTCCCCTCCTCGGCGATCTGGGCCGCGATCCGCGCCATGGCCGGGCTGAGGTCGTCGTACCCGGCGGTCCGGACGGCGGCGTAGACCCGGCCCTCGGCGTGCCGGGCGTTGATGAGCATCAGCAGCGCCGGGTTGAGATCGGCCACCGAACCCCCTTGACAGATACCGTCAGACAAACTGACTATAACAGTCAGCCATCCTGACTGTTCTGACGCTTCGAGAGGTGCTGCGATGGACAAGGCCGAGCTCTGGCGGCACATCCACGCGGAGCGTACGGCGCTGGTCGCGACTCTCACCGGACTGGCCGCGGAGGACTGGTCCCACCCGACCCTCTGCAACGGGTGGACCGTGCACGACATAGCCGCCCACGTCATCGCGAGCCCGCAGATCGGCTGGGGCGGGATCGCCGCCATGTCGGCCCGGAACCTCGGGCGCGGCTACAACGCGATGGTCTTCCGCGAGGTGAAGCGCCTCGGCGCGCGCGAGACGCGCGAGTCCATCCTGGCGGACTACGACACGTACGCCGCCAGCACCCGTCACGTGCCGGTCACCACGTCGGTCGAGCCGCTCATCGACGCCCTCGTCCACCACCAGGACATCGTGCGTCCGCTCGGCCTGGCTCGCGCGATGCCGCCGTCAGCCGCGGCCGTCGCCGCCGATCGCGCACGCCGGCTGTCGATGCTGTTCGGGACCCGGTCGTTGCTGCGGTCCGTCCTGATGGTCGCGACCGATGTCGACTGGACCCGCGGCAAGGGGCCGACCATCTCCGGTCCGATCCAGGAGCTGTTGATGATCTGCGCGGGCCGGGGGCCCGACCGCTCGCTGGTGACCGGGGACGGGCTCGCCGCGGTGCCGGCGGCGCGCTGAAGCACGTCCGCAGTCGGACCCGATACCTTCCTATACTTCCGTCAAGTATCGGAACGCATCGAGTCGAGGTGACATGACGACCAACCCGTACACGCCGGGACAGGTGCCCCGGGTGTTCGCCGGGCGGGCCGTCGAGCTGCGCCGGATCGAGGACCAGCTCGCCCGCGTCGTGACCTACGGCGAGCTGGGCGGGCCGCTCCTGGTGTTCCACGCACCGCGCGGCCTCGGCAAGACCTCGCTCCTGCGCGCCGCCCAGCGCCGCGCCGAAGCGCTGGGCTTCGTGTCGGCGTGGGTCGCCTGCTCACGGGAGCGTCCGGTGCTGCCCGAGCTGGTGCGCAGCGTGCACACGTCGCTGGAACGCGCCGACGTGCTCCCCCGCGGCGGGGCGGGTAGCCGATGGCGCAAGCGCCTGCAGTCGGTGACCATCGAGGTCGGCCTGCCGGGGGCGAAGGTGCAAGCGGCCGTCGCCAGCCCGCCCCCAACGGAGGAGCCGACCACCCTGGCTCCGATCGCGGCGCTCGAGGAGCTGCTGCACGACACCGCGACCTTGGTACGACGCCGCGGCGGCGCCGGCCTGCTGCTGTTCCTGGACGAGCTCCACACCGCGTCGTCAGACGACATGTCGGTGCTGCTCAACACGGTCCAGAACCTCGACGGGGCGCGTGAGACCAACCCGCTCGCCGTGGTCACGGCGGGGCTGCCGGTGACGCCGGAGGCACTCACCCGGGCCGCCACGTTCGGCGAGCGCAGCACGTTCGTCTCGCTCGACGTGCTCAACGACGAGGATGCGCGCACCCTGCTCGAGGCTCCGGCCAAGGCCGAGGGTGTGACGTGGAGCGCCGGCGCGCTCGACGCCGTGATCACCGAGGCACGCGGCTACCCCTACCTGCTGCAGCTGATCGGCAGCAGCACGTGGGACGCCGTCCGTCCCGGCCGCGGCGACCGACTCACCCTGACCCAGGTGCGCAAGGGGCTCCCCGCGGCGCGCGACCAGCTCACCGCGATGCACCGCGCCCGGTGGGGAGCCGCCACCGCCACCGAGCGCTCGTTCCTCGCGGCGATGGCGGCGACCGGCAAGGACAACGTGACCCGGGCCGAGATCGCAGCGGGGATGGGGCGCGACAGCCGCGCGATCAGCGACCCCCGCGAGCGCCTGATCGAGAAGGGCGTCATCGAGCCCGTCGGTCACGGCCTGGTCCGTTTCACCCTCCCCAGCTTCGGCGACTTCGTCCGCAAGCTCGACGAGGACTGATCGCCGCTCACGTCAGACCGACCCGCCTAGACCCTCGACCGCGATCGGGGACACCCGCTCGGCGCCGACTCCGTCGCCGAGGACCCCGCGGAGGTTTTCACCCCAGCAGTAGACCGTGGTATCGATCTGGACCGCGCAGGTGTTGGTGTAACCGCCGCTGATCGACTTCACGATCGGCCGGACGAACTCGGGCACGTCGTCGTCCGTCGGGCCCATGTCGGACACGTAGGTCGGCTCGGACTGGTTGGAATGACTGCCGATGCCGAGCTGACCATTGTCGTTCTCGCCCCAGCACAGCACGCCTCCGTTGGCCACTCGGGCGCAGGTGTGGTTCCTGCCGGCGGTGGCGATCTCCGCATTTCTGTCGGGGTCGTCGGGGTCGGCGGTGCCGATGCCGATCACGTCGACCACGACCGGCCGGTGCCGGTCGGTGGTCGTGCCGTCACCCAGCTGGCCGCTGGAGTTGGCACCCCAGCACCGCATGAAGCCGGTGAACCGGATGGCGCAGGTGTGGTTGGCTCCGGCCACGAGGGCCGTCACGCCGCCCAAGGGAAGGTCCACGTCGGGGTCGTCGTCGTTCTGGACGTGGACGGCGAGGTGCCGCTCGACGTCCGTGCCGTCACCCAGTTGCCCGTAGAAGTTCTCTCCCCAGCACCACACGGTGCCGTCGGAAGCGAGTCCACAGGAGTGTTCGGCACCGGTCGTCACAGCCTCGATGCCGGCGAGATCCACCAGCGGATTGTCAGGGTCGTCGGGATCGGGGTCACGGAGCACCGTCACCGGCGTGCTGGAGCACGCCGCGCTCGGAGCACAGTCTGCCGGCGGGGTGCTGGTGGTGTCGTTGCCGAGCTGACCGGCGTCGTTCGCGCCCCAACAGCTGACCTTTCCGTCGGACCGGCGAGCGCAGGTGTGGAAATCGCCTGCGTCGACGCTGGTGGCATTCGTCAGTCCGGACACCGGTACCGGCACGTTGCTGTTGGTGTTGGCGGCAGAGCCGTTGCCGAGGCGGCCGAACTGGCCGTTCCCCCAGCACACAGGTGCATGGCTACCAGCTGGCAGCGCGCAGGCGTGGAGGCGGCCAGCGTCGATCGCGTCCACGCCGGTCAGGCCGGCGACGTTCACCCTGATCGTCGTGGAACTGAAGTTTCCGGAGCCCAGTTGGCCCCTTTCGTTACGGCCCCAGCACGCGGGAGGCCCGGGCAGCTCTGGGATGCGCACCCCGCACGCGTAATCCTGCCCGACCGTCACCGAGCCCATCCCCGTGGCCGCGGTGACCTGGACGGGAACCGTGCTCTCGGGCTGGTAACCGCCGAGCTGGCCGTAGAAGTTGTAGCCCCAGCACGCCAGTCCGGTCCCGACGATCGCGCAGCTGTGGAAGCCGCCGGCGGTGACCGCCGAGGCGCCGCCCAGACCCCCGACGACCACCGCGCTGCTGCTGTCGGTGAGCTCGTCATCGCTCGTGTCGGGGTCGGTGCCGAGCGCGCCGCGGCCGTTCTGCCCCCAGCAGCGGGCCGAGCCGCCGTCGATGAGCGCACAGGTGTGCATCTGGCCGGCCGAGACCGAACGTACGCCGATGAGAGGCTCGAGGAGCTCCCCGTTCGGCGTGGGATCGGCGTCGATCTGCACGACGAGCGGGGTGGGGCTCGGCACCATCTCGGTGACGTCCGGATCCGGGTTGGCGTCCATGGTCTTGTGGCCGAGCTGGCCGAACGTGTTGGCGCCCCAGCAGAGTGCGGGCTCGCCGAGATCGTCGACCAGGACGCAGGCGTGACCGTTGCCGGCCGTCAGCGCCAGCGCCGGATGGTCCTCCGGGTCGGGCAGGCCGGCGACTGCGACCGGGACCGCGGAGTCGGTCGTGGTGGCGTCGCCGAGCTGACCGAAGCCGTTGGCACCCCAGCACCGGACCGTCGCGTCCTCGAGCAGGGCGCAGGTGAAGAACTCGCCTGCGGCGAGCGCGGTGGCACCGGTCAGGCCCGAGACCTCGACCGGGACCAGGCTGTAGTCGCCCAAGGTGCCGTCGCCGAGCTGGCCGAGCCCGTCGTCGCCCCAGCAGCGGACCTTGCCGCCGGTGACGATCGCGCACGAGTGGAACCCACCGGTGGCGATGGCCGTTGCGTCGCTGATGCCGCTGACGGTGACCGGGGTCAGCCGCAGCTGGTTGCCCGGATCGCCGGGGAAGCCGTCGCCCAGCTGACCGTTGCCGCCCTGGCCCCAGCAGCGGACGCCGCCGCCAGACACCAGCGCACACGTGTGCGTGTTGCCGGCCGCCACCGCGGTCGCGGTCGTGATCCCGGAGACGGTCGACGGTGCCGTCGAGGTCGTGATGCTGCCGTTGCCCAGCTGCCCCTGGTCGTTGCTGCCCCAGCACTGGATCCTGCCGGACGTGAGCACGGCGCACGTGTGCAGCCCGCCCACGGAGATCTTTCCTTGCTGGGCGGCGCCGACGGGCGGGGGTGCCTCGCCCTGGTCTGCGAGCACCAGACCGGGGATGGCGACGACGGCCACGCCGACCGCGAGCACCAGCGCGGCGAACAACCGGGCGACGGGCCTCCCGGCAGTTCGCACGGATCGATCACTCATCACACACCTCGGAGTCCTGGGCCGGCGGCTCGGGAACACCGAGCTTGTTCTTGACCGCTTCCCAGATCAGGTCCGAGATGCAGTCGTGACCATCCGCGTTGGGGTTGAAGCCCATGTCCTCGGTCGTCTGGGTGGCGACGAGGAGGACACCGGTGACGGCAGGGGTCAGGTAGAGGAACGGCGACTTGTTGCCAGTCACAGTGTCCGATGCGACAAAACTGTCGCCCTCGGAGCAGCCGAAGTTCACCTTGCCGGTGTTGTGGTCGTGGACGGTGTTGGGCGGGTGGTAGACCTTGGTCTTGATCTCGACGTTCATCTGCATACAGTGGCCGTCGAACTTGTCGTAGGGGTTGACGAAGAAGAACCGTCCCTGCGAGGACTGCCGGAACTGCTTGACGACCGGCTCGATCGTGGCGTTGAGCCGCTTCACGACCTGGTCGAGGATGACCAGGGCGGGCGGCAGCTGGATCCACCGGGCGATGCAGGTGGGGATCGTGTCCTGCAGCTTCGCGCAGAAGCCCGGGATCTTCGTGGCCACCGACGTGGCCTTCGGGTACGGGTTGTAGTAGCCGGTCACAGCCACAACGAGGTTCGGGTTGCCCGCCATCTGGGTCTTGTAGGTGTTGAGGATGCCGGTGAGGTTGTTGCGCAGCGTGGTGGCGGCGCCGGTGTCGGCGAGGATGGCCAGGGCGCAGGTGTTGGCGTCCAGGAAGTCGTGGTCCTTCACGTTCTTGAAGCACTTGTCGATCTGGTCGACCCACTTGCTGTTCTGCCGGCCGAGGGTCAGCGTGATCAGGGTCGGGCGCAAGTTGTACGCCTGCGACTGCTGGCTGTTGGCACCGGTCACATAGCTCGAGGTCGTGCCGGGGTCGGTGGAGGTGTTGTAGACGCACCACGGTCCCGGGGCCGTGGTCAGCCGCTCGTCGAGCAGCTGCTTGGAGTATCGGTCGTTGTCGCTGGAGTGGGTGCCCTTCACCACGCCGTCGCCGCCGGCCACGTAGCGGCGCGCGCAGTCGACGGCGGCACTGGAGGCCGGGGCCGACGACGGCGCCGAGGTGGCGGCCGCGCCGGGCACGGCGATCAGCAGGGCCGCGGCCAGCAATGCTGCCCATAGACGTTTGCGCTCGGTCACGGCAACTCGCTCCTCTTCCACCAGTACGGACAGGGTCGAGGCTGGGCTGCTGATTCAACAGCCCAGCCTCTGGCACTCACGTGGACCCTTGTCCTTGCGCCGTGTTGTTGTTCTCGTTGGACTCCACGATCGTGTTGTCGGGGTCGACGACGGTCGTGGAATGGATCGTCTCTCCCTCGGCAGTCACGTAGACGTGGGCGGTGAAGTTGGCGGTCTCACCGTTGGTCATCCTGGTGCCGGTGCAGGTGATCTTGTTGATCGGGTTCTCCTCGATCTGGCAGGACCAGTTCGCCGGCGTGCCGACCTGGACATTGAGCGGGATGACGCCAACCGGGAGGCTGGTCTCCACCACGACACCGGTCACCGCGTCGGGACCGTTGTTCTTCACGCTGAACTGCCAGTCACACTCGGTGCCCGAGCCGCCGCACCCGGTGTTGGTGACACTGAGGTCGACATTGGCCAGGACAGTGGTCGTCACCGTCCGGCCGTTGTTGGTCTCGTCACCCTCAGCGATCGCGTTGGCCGGGTCGACGGTCGCCACGTTGGTGATCGTCGTCGAGTTGGTGTCGTTGAACACGTCACCGTGGCCGGGCGTCCTGACCTTGATCACGATCGTCCGCGTGCCTCCGCCGCCCGGGAGCGAGCCTCCGACACAGTCGACCGTGCCGCCGGACTCGTTGCAGGTGAACCTTCCGGACGCGGCCCCGTTGTCGACGGCGGACACGAAGGTCGCACCGGTGGGCAGGTGGTCGCTGACCCTGACGTTGAACGCCTGGTCGGATCCGTCGTTCTTCACCGTCAGGTTGTAGGTCAGGATCGAGTTGGTCGCGACCGGGTCGGGCGTGCCGGTCAGGGCGTCGACCGACAGCTCGATGAAGTCGGACGCGCCGTCCAACGCCACGATCGTGTCGGCGGAGAAGGCGATGTTGTCGCCCTCGTTGCCCTCCGGGATCGCGTTGTGCGGGTCGACCACCGCCTGGTTGTTGATGGTCGCCGGCTGGGTCGGCGCGAACAACGTCACGTCGATGACCGCGTGGCCAGCCGCCTGCAGCGTGCCGTTGCGGCAATCCACGACCCCGTTCGAGTGGGTGCAGCCGAAGCCGCTGGCGCCCGTGGAGAGTCCCGGCACCAACCGGGCGGACCGGAAGGTCGTGCCCGAGGGCAGGAAGTCCTGCACCAGGATGTTCGGTGCCACGTCACTGCCGGTGTTGGTCACGTGGACCCGGTAGATCAGAGTGCCACTGGGCGCCACGTGTCCAGCCATCGCCGGAACGGCCTGCTCGGTCGTGATCGTGAGCTGGTTGTACGTGTTCTCCCCGCCGACGTTGACGATGGTCTCGGTGTCGGAGACGTTGTTGGTCTCGTCCGCCTCGGCGATCGTGTTGTTCGGGTCGACGACCGAGTGGTTGGTGTAGTTGCTCGTGATGTCGGTCGGCGTGTCCGGTGCGAACAGCAGGATCTTGATCGTCGCCGAAGGCACTGCCCCGACGCCGTCCCATCCTGCGAGCGCGCCATTGCCACAGAGCACGACACCGGCATTGAAGGCGCACTGGAAGCCGCCGTTGCCGCCGGTGAGCGGCGAGCTGTTGGCAGCGCGGAACCGCGAACCCTGAGGGACCACGTCCAGCACCGAGACGTTGGTGGCCGGGTCACTACCGCGGTTGCGCACGGTGAGCGTGTACTCCAGCGTGCCGTTCGGGGCGACCGCCGTACCGGCCGCCGGCTTGGTCTGCTGGCTCTCGACCGTCAGCTCGATGAACGTGCCGTCCTCGGTCGGGTTCGGGTCGGTCGGGATCTCGACCTCGGTCTCGAGCAGGGTCAGGTTGTTGTTCTCGTCGATCTCCTCGATCTGGTTGTCGGGGTCGACCAACGCCTGGTTGAGGGTGGGGCCGACCATGGTCGGGGCGAACACCGTGATCTCGATGGTTGCGGTGTCGGTCAGGGCGGGCGGTGCCCACGGCGGGCCGCCGTTGAACCCGTAGCGACCTTGCAGCCGGCCACCGGTGCAGGTGACGACGCCGCCGGTCGCGGAGCCATCGTGACTGCAGGAGAATCCGTGTGCGGCGGCACCCGGGAACATCGGCGGGTTCGGCACCTCCTGGGCCGACCGGAACCGGGTTCCGGCCGGGAGGATGTCGATCACCTTCACACCCGTCACATCGGCGGTGCCGATGTTGGAGACGAGCACCGTGTAGACCTGCGTCCCCGCCGGCGCCACCGGGTCGAACTTCGCAGACTTCATGATCGTCAGGTCGATGCCCGTGAGGATCTGCGTGGTGGTGGTCGCCGTGTTGTTGTTCTCGTCCGGCTCGTGGATCGCGTTGAACGGATCCACCGTCACCGTGCCGGTGATCGGGCCCTTCTGGTTCGGCGCGGTGAGGTGCAGCACGACCTGCTCGGTCGTGCCACCGAACTGGCCGCTGGACAGCTGGCCTTGGACCGTGCCGCCCGTGCAGCTCACGACCCCGGCCGACTCCGAGCAGGTGAAGCCCGCACCGGTCTTGTCCGTGAAGCCCTCGAACACGACGCCCGGCGCCAGCGGCTCACGCAGCCGCACGTTCACCGCGTCGTCGAGGCCGCTGTTGCCGACCGTGATGACGTAGTTGAACTGGTCGCGCGCCCGGAACGGGCAGTTGCCCCACGGGTCCTCCAAGTTCGCCGGCGCCGGCTCGTCAGCGCAGGAGGCGAACTGGGTCACGGTCAGGTCGACCGGCGGACGCACCGTCGTGGTCACCGTTGACCGGCGGGTGATCTGGACCTTGTTCTGGTACGTCGACAGGGTCGCCGTGTTCTGCAGCACGCTGCCGGGCGTGGCGACGACGCGACCCGAGATGGTGATGACGACCGACTTGAGCTTCTCGAGAGTGAAGCTGCTCTTGCCGGCGCAGATGACTTGCGACGTGGACGGCGTACAGATCAGCTTGGGATTGGTCGTGGTCGCGGTGACGCTCGCCATGTCGAGGCCCTGCGTGCCGTCGACGACCGAGAGCTTCTCGGCGTTGTACTTGGGGCTGAGGTTCACCACGTTGATGGTGTAGGTGATGATGTCGTTCACTCTGATCTGCGCCGGGCCGGACTTCTTGAAAGTGATCGGCTCGGTGGGCGGAGGCGCAGCGGGCAGGAAGATCTCGTGCGATGCGTCGTTGTTGCCCTCGTTGCCTTCGAGTACGGCATCCTCCGGGTCCACGAAGGCGGTGAGCGTGTAACGCTCGAACGCGCCGGCGCTGGTTGCGTTGATCGTGATCGTGGCGTTGGCGCCCGCGTCGAGCCGGCCGCCGCTGCACGTGATCGTCGGCACGGAGATGGCGCAGTCGAACAGGTTGGTGCCGGTCACCGAGCCCGGGGCAGCAGCGAAGCCGGGCGGCAGGGTCGCGCTGACCTTGAGGTCGTTGACGTTCGCACCGCCCGAGTTGTTGACCGTCAGCGTGTAGCGAACCGGCGCGTTCACGGGCGCGTCGTCAGGCGCGGCGATGCTGAGGGAGAGCTCCGGGAGCGGGCCGTTATAGCCGTTGTCCACGAGCACGTGCGTGGTGGCCGTCGCGCGGTAGACCTCGCTCGACTTCGCCTTGCGCCCGGTCGCGGTGACCGTGTTGTTCAGCGTCTCGCCGTGCGCGGCCGTCACCGTGCCCCGGATCGTCACTGTCCAGGTCGTCTCCTTCTTGGGCAGCGAGCCACCCTCGCAGGTGACGAGGCCGTTGCTGATGAAGCAGTACCCGCGCGTGCTGGTGAGCACGACGTTGGTCAAGCCGTTCAGCTGGTCGGTCAGCTTGACGTTCGTGTACTTCGAGACCGCGCCGGTCACGACGACCGTGTAGGTGAGCGAATCACCGGACTGCACCGTGGCTGCGGACGCGGTCATGGTGACCGTCGGGTTCGGGCTGGCCTCCGCCGGTCCGGACGTCACCACCACGGCGCCGAGGGTTGCCGCGGACAGCGCGAGCACGACGAGCGCTCGCCCGGCGCGACCGAGCCAGCCGCTCCGACCTGTCTGTGCTGAGTTCTTCACGGGTGTCTCCTTCGTCGGAGCGGTCGACGACTGGTCGCGCTTCACGGCTTGATCGCAAACATGGTGGACGGGTCGCTGCCGTCGGTGGCCTGGGAGACGACCGAGAGAACGGGGCCCGTGGAATTCGCCGGCAGCAGGGAGTGCTTGAGGGCCAGCGGCTTGAACTCGATCTTCCCCTTGGCAACGGCGGCGCGGGTGAACGTGAACGTGTCACCCACGGTTCCGCTGGAGGGCGACGAGCCCTTGACGGGCGCCCACTCCGCCTCGATCTTCCCCTTGGCGAGGTAGGTGTCGGTCTGCGACGGACCGGTCGCGACCGCGCAGGTGCCGTTGTGGCCGACCGGCGTGTAGGTGATCGTGCCGTGGAGCGTGAACGGGTCGTGCGTGTGACCCCTGGCCTTCTGGTAGCCGTTCTCGAAGGCCTCGATGTGCCTGCCGTCCACGAGGGCGTCGTGCATGACCGTGTAGACGTGGAGGTCCTGGGCACCCGACTTGTCGCACCAGTCCTGGATCAGGGAGACGTCGAGGGTCCGGCTCGTGGTCACCGTGCCGTCGGCGCTGGTCTGCTGGACCGTGACCGTGACCGTGACCTCGGTGTTCCTTGCGTCTCCGACGTCCCACGTGGCCGTCGCACTGCCCGTGACCGTGCCCTCCTGCTCAGGGATGGCGGCCGTGGACGGGGTCGTGGGCGCGAGCGCGGCTGTCAGCGTCGCTGTCGAGAGGGCGACCGCCGCGAGGCTGCGCCGGGACGAGAGAAAAGGTCGCATGGCCATGATGGGCGGTCCTCCTGCAGATACCCCGGAAGACCACACGCGACGTCCTCGTCGGCAAATCGAGTCGCCGATCCTGAGGACAACCAGCTCGCCCCCGAGCGTGCTAATGCTGTCGAGCGACACGCTAACTCCGTCGAACGACAACACGGAATAGCACGTGTAGGCCGCACCGGCCTAGTGCACATTGACCAGGCCGTTGTCAGTACTGATGCGGATTACGCGATGGTTGCGCCGAATAGAGACCTGACTCGCTCAGGGTCGTCCGGGGCGTGCGGCTGCAAGGCGGCACTGCGAAGGCGGCCTTTGAGCGAAGCGGGCCGTCGAGCGGTGCCAACGCCGCAGACCTGCGTGCCGGGCGATCCTGTGCGAGTCACGCGTGGCCGTCGAACATAGAGGTGACGGAGCCGTCCTCGAAGACCTCGCGGATGGCGCGCGCCATCAGCGGCGCGATCGACAGCGCGGTCAGCTTGTCGAACTGCTTCTCCGGGCCGACCGGCAGCGTGTTGGTGACGACGATCTCGATCGCGCTGCAGTTCTTGAGCCGGTCGACCGCCGGCTCGGACAGGATCGCGTGGGTCGCGGCGATGATCACGCCGGCCGCACCGTCGGCGGCGAGCGCCTCGGCTGCCTGCACGATCGTGCCGCCGGTGTCGATCATGTCGTCGGTGAGGACGCAGATCCGGCCCTTGACGTCACCGACCACCCGGTTCGCGACGGTCTCGTTGGGCCGGTCGGCACGGCGCGTCTTGTGGATGAACGCCAGCGGTGCGCCACCGAGCCGGGCGGACCAGCGCTCGGCGACCTTGATCCGGCCCGCGTCCGGGGAGACGACGGTGAGCGGCTGTCCGCCGTACTTCGACTTGATGTGGTCCGCCAGGATCGGCAGCGCCATCAGGTGGTCGACCGGCCCGTTGAAGAAGCCCTGGAGCTGATCGGCGTGCAGGTCGACCGTGATGATCCGGTCGGCGCCCGCCGTCTTGAACATGTCGGCCATCAGTCGCGCGGAGATCGGCTCGCGGCCACGGTGCTTCTTGTCCTGGCGGCTGTAGCCCCAGAACGGCATGACCACGGTGATCCGCTTGGCCGAGGCGCGCTTGAGCGCGTCGACCATGATCAGGTGCTCCATGATCCACTCGTTGATCGGAGCGGTGTGGCTCTGGATCACGAAGGCGTCACACCCGCGGACGCTCTCCTCGAAGCGCACGTAGATCTCGCCGTTGGCGAACTCGTAGGCCTGGGTCGGCACCAGCGAGATCCCGAGGATCTCGGCGACCTCCTCGGAGAGCTCCGGGTGTGCCCGACCACTGAAGACCATCAGATTCTTCTCGGTGGTCCGCTGGATTCCAGTCACGCAAGACTCCTGTGGTCGGCCGGCGTGGGCAACTCCGATTGTGCCCCGTATCGAACGTCGCCCCCAAGTTGCCACGCGTTTTCGGACTCTTTGCCTTTGACCGGACCTGAGGGCCGACTACTCCTCGACGTCCGCGTCGGCAGCGGCCGCCCCGTCAGCAGCCGCGCCTGCGGCGGCCGCGGCTGCGGCCTGCGGCGTCCCGGGCCGCTTGGTCTGCGCCCAGCCGGGCAGGTTGCGCTGCTGACCGGCGCTCACCGCGAGCGCGCCCGGCGGCACGTCCTTGCGGACGACGGTGCCGGCTCCGGTCGCCGCGCCGTCACCGATGGTGACCGGGGCGACGAAGGTGTTGTTCGACGACGTCCGCGCGTGCTTGCCGACCTTCGTGCGGTGCTTGGCGACCCCGTCGTAGTTGGCGAAGATCGTGCCGGCACCGATGTTGGTGCCCTCCCCGATCTCGGCGTCGCCGACGTAGGACAGGTGCGGCACCTTCGCGCCGTCGCCGATCTGGGCGTTCTTGGTCTCGACGAAGGCGCCGATCCTCCCGCCGGCACCGAGGATGGTGCCCGGTCGGAGGTAGGAGAACGGACCGACGGTGGCGCCGTCGCCGATGACGGCCAGCTGGCCATGGGTGCGTACGACGCGCGCACCCGCGCCGACCTCGCAGTCCTCCAGCGTGGTGTCGGGACCGATCACCGCGTCCTCGGCGACGACGGTCGCGCCGATCAGCTGGGTGCCGGGCAGGATGGTCACGTCCTCGGCGAGCTCGACCTTCGCGTCGATCCAGGTCGTCTCGGGATCCATGACGGTCACGCCGTCCTGCATCCACCGGTTGACGATGCGGCGGTTGAGCTCGCGGCCCAGCGCTGCCAGCTGGGCACGGTCGTTGGCGCCCTCGGTCTGCCAGACATCCTCGACCGGGAAGGCGGTCACGGTCAGGCCGGCGTCGCGGGCGAGCTGGACGGTGTCCGTCAGGTAGTACTCGCCCTTGGCGTTGTCGTTGCCGAGCCGACCGATGGCGTCCACGAGGAAGCCGGTGTCGAAGGCGAGGATGCC
This sequence comes from uncultured Actinomycetota bacterium, assembly GCA_963766035.1. Lineage (GTDB taxonomy): Bacteria > Actinomycetota > Actinomycetes > Propionibacteriales > Nocardioidaceae > Nocardioides. Next base: position 538,747 of record CAVXYP010000010.1, read on the forward strand.
GGAGTTGATCTCCCGGATCCCGCGCTGCTCGTTGCTCGCATCCTTCTCCTCGACGATCGCGAGCACGTCACCCTCGCCGTCGCGGACGATCCGGCCGTAGCCGGTCGGCGTCTCGACGACACCGGACAGGATGCTGACCGCCGCCTGCGCCGCCTCGTGCTCGGCGGCGAACCAGCGCAGGGTGGTGCCCTGGAGGAGCGGCGTGTCGCCGTACGCGACCAGGACGGTGCCGTCGTCCGGCGCGACCCGCTGCTCGGCGAGCGCCTCCAGGGCGATGCGCACGGCGTGCCCCGTGCCCAGCTGGTCCTCCTGGACCGCGAGCACCGCCTCCGGGAGGCACTCGAGGATGTGCGGACCGACCTGCTCGCGCTGATGTCCGATGACGGCGCAGACGCGGGTCGGTTCGAGCTCGCCGACGGCGCCGAGCACGTGCCCGATCATGCTGCGACCACCGATCCGGTGCAGCACCTTCATCGTCTTCGACTTCATCCGGGTGCCGCCACCGGCGGCGAGCACGATGACGGTGAGCTGGGCAGCCATGGCCCCGAGCCTACGGTGAGGCGGAGGGTCGTCGTAGGGCGGCGCGGGCCGTTCAGCCCGCCGGGTGGACCTGCCGTGGGGAGTTGCCGGCGTGGCTCGGCAGCACGCAGGCCACGTCGAGGCCCAGCACCCGGTTGAGCCGCCCGAAGGACAGCCAGGATCCGATGCACATGCTCAGCTCGACGATCTCGCGGTCGTCGTACGACGCGCGCATGCGGGTCCAGAGCTCCTCGTCGATCCCGTGGTGGTCGGTCGCGTAGCGCTCGGCATACTCGGCGGCGAGCCGGGTGCGGTCGTCGAAGGCGTCGGTCGTGCGCCACTCCTCGACCGCTCGGTCGAAGCCCTCCTCGACCTTGCTGCCGTCGCGCTCGGTGCGCCAGTCCTGGCAGAACAGGCAGCCGTTGATCTGTGCGACCCGGAGCCGCGCCGCCTCGAACTCACGCAGCCCCAGCGTGCCGTGCTCGTAGACGCTCATCGCGAACGCAGAGGCGGCCGGGCCGATGCCGGGCACCAGCTCGCCCCACACGTAGCGGATCGGGTCCTTGTCGTCGGGGACGTCGATGAACACCGACCCAGTAGAACGTGTTCCTGTTTTCTCGTCAACGGGTCCAAGCACCCAGGGTGATCCAGGTGGCGCGCGACTTCCCGAGCAGCCGGCCGTCCTCGCCGTACAGGGCGCTGCCGGCGCACAGCTTGCGGCCTTCCTGCTCGATGGGGAAGCCGACGGCCACGCACCGCTCGCCGACCGCCGGACGGTCGAGAACCTCACCGGCCATCCGGCCGAGGATCATCAACTGGTCCAGGTGGATCCAGGCGAACCCGCTCGGGCAGTCGAGTGCAGACCAGACGAAGACGTCGTCGATCGTGCTCCCCAGCGAGTCGCCGGGGATCCAGGGCGCTGCCACCAGTCCCGGGCGGCCGTCGACCGGACCGGGGAAGATCCGGAGCCCGTCGCCCTCACCGCGACCGACGCCGCAGACGAAGCACGACGGGTAGGCGAGCTTCTCGATGTCGACCTGGTGGAGCACCGACCGCGAGGACGCGGCAACGGCGTCCGCGAAGCTGAGAGGTGCGGGCAGGTCGACGTCGACGCTCGACAGCGCCCGTGCCGTCGCGATCTGGTCCTCGCCGGCGTGGACCTCGACGCCGGTGTCGTCGACGGTGACCGACAGGTCCCGCTCCAGCGGCGGTCGTCCGCGCAGGGTCACCTCGGCCGGCCCGCCGACGACGCCCGCGACCAGACCGCAGGTGTAGCCGCCGTTGCCGCTCTCCTCCGGCCCCCGGTAGCGCTGGTCGATCCTCAGCCCCATTTCTCGTTCTCGTTCTCGCTCTCGGCCGCGTTCGCCATCACGACCTCCATCACGGCAGCCAGCTCCTTGGCCGGGCTGACCTCGAACATCTCGGTCTCCTCGAGGAACACCGGCACGTGCCCCGGCTCGAGGTAGAAGGCGTCGCCGGTGCGCACGATCTCCTCGCGGTCGGCGTACTGCACCTTGAAGCTGCCCTTGAACACGTACCCCCAGTGCGGGCACGGGCAGGCGTCGCCCGGCAGGCCGCGCAGCAGCGGCGCAGTGTCGAGTCCGGCAGGGAACGTCTCGAACTCCACCATCAGCTCGCCCCACTCGAGGCCCTCGGTCGTGGTGTCGCGGTGTGCTCGCATGTCTTGCTCCTGTCCTCGGGCCCTCCCCGTCGGAGGACCGCTGGCGAGGACGATGCACGCCGGAGGTTGGCTCCAGGTTGGAGGACGCTGGTCACGACTGCAGGACCGACTCGTAGACCGCTCGGGTCTGGGCGGACGGAGGCACGCCGAGCTCCTCGTCCAGCACCCGCCGACAACGCTCGTAGACGTTGATCGCCTCGGCCCGGTTGCCGGCGTCGGCGAGCGCAGACATGAGCCGTTGGTACGCCGACTCCCGCATCGGCTCCAGCGCGATCAGGTCCTCGGCTGCCTGGATCGCCTCGGCGAGCTCGCCGTTCGCGGCGTCGCAGACGATGGAGCACTCGAGCGCGCGGAGGTAGACCTCCCGCGCCGCGCCTCTCCGGCGCGAGGCCCACGGTCCGTCCTCGCCGGCAAGGAAGGGACGGCGACCGACCACGTAGCCGACGTACGCCCAGCTGTAGCCCTCCAGCGGCCGGCCGGCGGCGATCGCGGTCTCGGCGGTGTGGACCGCGGCCGCAGCATCCTCGATGTCGACCCACGTGTCCGGCGGCAGCTTGAGCTGGTAGCAGCCGAAGGCGGTGCGCAAGGTGTCGTCCGGGAGACCGACGGACCGCAGCGCCGCCCGCAGCTTGCTGATGATTGCCATCAGGCCCTTCTCCCAAGCGTCCGGGACCTCTTCGCCCCACAGCTCGAGGCTGAGCTCGTCCCGGGAGACCGGCCGCGTGCGCTCGGCCACCAGGTAGGCGAGCACCAGCCGTCCCTGCCGACCCGGCAGCGCGGCCTCGTCGAGCAGCAGGTCGCCGTTCTCGACCCGCACCCGGGAGGTGAGGTAGATCCGCACCGTCACAAGGCCAACCCTCCGCCAACCTCCCCGGACTATGGTCCCAGTCCTCCACCGAGAAAGGGAGATCCGAGATGGCCAAGGTGATCAAGTGCGACTGCGGCTTCGTGTTCCGCGGCGACAGCGACGACGAGCTCGTGCAGGCGGCCCAGACCCATGCCCGGGAGGTGCACTCCATCGAGCTCACCGCCGAGCAGGCGCTCGCGATGGCCGAGCCCGAGTGAGGTGAGCCGCGCCAGCTAGCGGACTTGCCATACTGGCGCGGTGTCAGCGACCGGCGTTCTCAGACGGCTCCCGTTCGCTCTCGCATGTGTCACAGGTTTGTTCATGTTCGGCGTGGCGCTGGGGGCGTCCCAGCTCGACGCGGCGAGCTCTGGGGACGACCTGCTCGACGGGGCGGCGCCCTTCCTCACCGACGACGCCCTCGCCACCACGCGAGCTGACCTCGAGCGGATCGACAGCACGCTCTCCGAGATGGCTGCGGATCCAGCGTTCGCCGCCGAGGTCGAGCGGGACCCAGTACTCTCCGAAGCGGCCGCTGGTCTGCCCGAGGCGGGTGCGACCGCAGGCAAGGTGCTCAGCAACCTCGAGCAGCGGCAGAGTCAGTTCGAGAGCGCCGCGGCTCTTCCGGGGTTCGACCTGGATCTCTTCTGGGCGGCGATCGGGCTGCTCGTCGTGGCAGGCGTCGCGGTGCTGGCCGGCGCGGTCGGCGTGGCGCGGCCCTCTCGGTGGGCGGCTGTTGTCGTACTCGTCGCTGGAGCAGCAGTGGCCGGGGCCCCCTTGGTCCTCGGGCACCTCGCCAAGGCGCAGGACACCGATGCGCTGCTCGACTCGCTGCGGCCGTTCTCGAAGGAGAAGGTCGAAGCGCGCCAGAACGGGCTGGCGGACGTTCGCCTCGTCTTCGGTGCCTACGACGGCACGACGGTGCCAGCGGAGGATCTGGCGGAGACGGCGGCGGCCATCGACCGGTTCGACGAGCTGGTCGAGTTCAGCGGCGAAGCCCAGCCACTGCTTGTTGACGCGACCACGCTTTCCGCGACGACGACGGCGTGGCTGTCGATCGGCGAGGGATCGTCCTTGGCGCTCGCGGGCGTCACCGGCCTCCTGCTCGCGCGCGGACGTGGGTCTAGCGCGGCGTAGGCGAGCGATCGCTGAGGAACCAGCGCACGCCTGCGCGGATCGCCTCCTCGGTCGGCGCCGGCTCCCAGCCGAGCTCCCGCGTGGCCTTGGCGTGGTCGAGCGCCGACTGGATGTGCATCAGCCGCACGCTGGTCGGCGAGACGACCGAGTCCTTCCGGCGAATCCGGGAGACGGCGCCGCCGATCGCGCCGATCACTCTCATCACCGGCATCGGGATGCCGATGCGCGGCGGCTTGGCGCCGCCCTCGTCGGCGGCGATGGCGAACAGGTCCTTGATGGGCAGGTAGGACTCCGACACGATGTAGCGCTCCCCGACCCGGCCCTTCTCCTCGGCCAGCAGGAAGGCGCGGGCCGCGTCCTCGATCCCGACGACCTCCATCGCGGCGCCCCGCACGTAGGCGGGCATCGAGCCCCGGGCCGCCGCCCGCACCAGCTTGCCGTGCGGGGTCGGCCCGTGGTCGCGCGGACCGTAGGTGGTGCCGACGTTGAGCACGACGGCCGGGAGCCCGTGGTCGCGCTGGTAGGCCAGCACCAGCTCCTCGGCCTGGAGCCGCGACTCGACGTACGGCCCGCCGAGGTGCCGCCAGTTGTGCGGCTGCTCCTCGTCGACGAGGCCGTCCTCGGCGATGGCGATCGTGCCCACCGTGCTGCAGAAGACGAACGTGGGTACGCCGACCTCGACGGCGATGTCGAGCACGCCCCGTAGTGCGTCCACGTTGGTGGCGAAGAGCGGCGTCGGGTCGCGCAGCCACGCCCGGGCATCGACGATGCAGTAGAAGACCGTCCCGACTCCCTGCATGGCGTTCCGCAGGCCCGCGCGGTCGTCGAGGTCGCCGTAGCACCGCTCGACCTCGAGGTCGTCGAAGCCGATGGTGGGGCTCGACTCCCGGATCCACACCCGGACGTGGTCGCCGCGCTCGACCAGCTGCCGGGTCACGTGCGAACCGAGGAAGCCACTGGCGCCCATCACGAGCTTGGTCCCGGTCATGAGTGTCGGTCAGCGACTCTCGACGTTGCGGACCAGGGACTCACTGGTGTGCCGCACCGCGACCCCGATGAACGGCTTCACTGCGGCGGCCATCGCCTTGCCGGCCGGACCGCCCGGCAGCGTGTAGCTGATCCAGGCGTCGACCCGGGTGCGTCCGTCACCGAGGTCGGTGAACGTCCAGCGCTGGGTGTTCTTGATGCCCTTGATCGACGTGATCTCGATCAACCGGTCCTGCTCCCAGCCGCTGCACTGGATCCGGGAGGTGAGCGAGACGCCGAGCTTCATGACGCCGTCGTACGTCGCGCCCACGCCGTGCGTGTGCTCGCTGACCGGCTCGATCTTGTGTAGCCCGTACATCCAGTCCTTGGTCTTCGTGAAGTCGTCGACGTACGCGAAGACCTCGGCCACGGGCGCAGCGACCTCCACGCTGTGCTCGACGATGCTGGCCACTCTGACCTCCACTCGGTTGCTAGCTCTCAGTAGGGCACGAACCTACGTCGACGGACCCCCGGGGCGGACGGCTGTCCGGGCGATCGCCGAATGGCGAGACATCGGCGGCGGATGGCGCCCGATCGGGTGAGAGCGCGGTTCGCGGGTAACAACCCCTGAGCGACGCGAGGAGGAGACATGCCACCCGAGATGATCGCGGGCCGGTACGAGGTGCTGCGGGAGATCGGGCGAGGCGGCATGGGAGCTGTCTGGCTCTGCCGGGACGAGCGCCTCGGCCGGCAGGTCGCGGTCAAGCAGATCGGCGGCCTGCCCGGCGAGACCGCACCCCACCTGGCGCGTGCGCTGCGCGAGGCGAGGGCGTCGGCCGCTCTCTCCCATCCTCACGTCGTCTCGATCTACGACGCAGTGGAGGACAGAGACCACGTCTGGCTCGTGATGGAGTACGTCCCGTCGCGGACCCTCTCCGCTCTGACGGCCGAGGAGGGACCGCTGCCACCCCGGCGCGCGGCATTCATCGGCGCCCAGCTCGCCGACGGACTGGCAGCAGCCCATGACAGCGGCACCGTCCACCGCGACGTCAAGCCCGGCAACGTCCTCGTCGGCGACGGCGACCTGGCGAAGATCTCCGACTTCGGCATCGCGCGCCATGTCGATGACGAGACTCTGACGCAGACCGGCATGGTGACGGGGACCCCGATGTTCTTCTCGCCCCAGCTGGCCCGCGGCGTGAAGGCCACCTCTGCCGACGACGTCTGGGCCCTCGGGGCGACGCTGTTCACCGTCGTCGAGGGGCAGCCGCCGTGGCCACAGGAGCCGAACCCGATCGCGATGCTGCACTACATCGCGGAGCACGCGCCACCCCGACCCGCAGCGGCCGGGCCACTGACGGATCTCATCACTCGGATGCTGTCCACCGATCCGGCTGAGCGGCCGGACATGGCGACCGTGGCGAGCGAGCTGCACGCGGTCGCGGGCGAGGACGCCGGCCAGACCGACCACCCGACGGTCGCGTTCGCCAACGGTCCTCCGACCGTGGAGCGGGTCCCACCCGCGGCAGCAGCCGTCCCGGCACCGGCCGCGACCCGACTTCCGCCTCCGATGCCGGTCGGCGACGAGCCGTCCTACGTCGAACCTGAGAACGCCCGCAGGGGTGGGTGGCTGCCGGTCGCTGCTGTCCTGGTCGCGCTGGTGCTCCTCGGCGCCGTCGGAGCCGCGCTCCTGTTCAGTGGAGGTGACGACGATGATCCGGCGACGACGGCCGACGACAACCCGAACGCGAGCGCCCAGCACTTCACCGAGGGCTCCTCCACCTCCGAACCGCCCCCTGAGTCGACCACGCCGACGGAGACGACGAGCGAGGCTGAGTCGACCGACGAGACCGACGAGACCGACGAGACCGACGAGCCGTCGACCGATGCCGCACAGTTCGTGGCCGACTACTACTCGCTGCTTCCGTCCGACACCAAGTCGGCTTGGGACCTGCTGTCCGACGGCATGCAGGCCGAGGTCGGCAGCTACGGCTCCTACAAGGGATTCTGGAAGACCATCGACGCGGTGTCGGTCGACGGCACCAGCGAGGACGACTCCGGGGCCGTCACGGTCGAGCTCACCTACTCCTCCGACGCCGGCACCGAGTCCGAGACCCGCCTGATCACGGTCGAGGACACCGGCGAGGGCTTGCAGATCGTCGGCGACCAGGTCGTCTGAGCTCCTGGGTGGGCGTCGAATTCCTTCCCCACGGACATCAGCCCAACGGCCACGTCACGCCGGTGCGTTCCTCGGAGATGGCCCAGAGACGGGTCGCCGCAGCGGTGTCGCGGGCCTCTCGGGAGCGGGGGTTCGGCCCGGGGTCGCCACGCAGACCCTGGAACCCGGTCGGGCCGATGTAGCTGTCGGGCGGCAGGTCGGCGGTGATGGCGTGGAAGGTCGGGCGAGCACCGAACTCCGGGCTGGTGGCGATCACCTTGTTGCCCACCCACATCAGCTTGTTCATCAACGGGTTGGCGTGATGGGACTGCAGGTTGGTGGCGGAGTAGCCCGGGTGACAGGCGTGCGCCACGACCGCTGAGCCTGCTGCGGCGAGCCGCCGCTGGAGCTCGGCGGTGAAGAGGAGGTTCGCGAGCTTGGACTGGTGGTAGGCCCTTCCCGGCGTGTAGCTGCCCACGAGATCAAGGTTGTCGAACTCGAGCTGCGGACCGTTGTGCAGTCCGGAGGACACCGTCACCACCCGGTCCGCGACGTGGGGCAGCAGCAGGTTCGTGAGGGCGAAATGGCCGAAGTGGTTGGTGCCGAGCTGGAGCTCGAACCCGTCGACCGTCCGCCCCTCGGCGACCATCATGATCCCCGCGTTGTTGACCAGCGTCGTGATCGGCAGGTCCCCCCAAGCCGCGGCGAAGGCCCGCACCGAGGCCAGGCTGGCGAGATCGAGCTCCCGTACCTCCCCGGTGCCTGGACCGGGCAGCGTCGCGGCTGCGGTCTCGCCCTTCGCGACGTCGCGGACGGCGAGCACGACGTGCCCACCCGCCTCGGTCAGCTTCCTTGCCACCTCGAGCCCGATGCCGGAGTTGGCGCCGGTGACGACATAGGTGCGACCGCTGAGGTCCGGTGTGGTCATACCTGCAGTATGCCGAGCAAGTCCCGGCCTGGTTCCCTGTGGCGGCCGGCTCGACGACGTACTGACCGAGCAGCTGCTGCGGATGGGCCACCTGCTGGTCGCCGACTACGAGCGGGCGGCCCTCATCATCGACGAGTGACCTCCCCGTCACTGGGGGCGGAACGGCTGCCGAAGAGGTACTCCAGCAAGAACAACGCCACCCCGACGGCCACGAGCCCGGCGCACCAGAGCAGCGAGGTGGGGTCGTCGTAGAGGCTCCAGCCCAGGATGGCCAGGTTGCCGACCAGGCCCACCACGAGCAGCGGCGTGTTTGCCCGGAACGCCCTCTCGTCCTCGTCCTGGCCGCGCAGCTTGAGGCAGGACACGATCACGAGCGCGTAGATGAACAGCAGGAAGAGGACCGTGACCAGCGCGAGGCGCTCCACGAGCGAGGTGCCCTCGACGTCGGGCACCACCTCGCCGGCCACCAGCAGGGCGCCGACCACGATCGCGCTGAAGATCAGTCCGACCCAAGGGCTGCGCCGACCGGCGTGGATCTTGCCGAAGACGCCGGGGACGACATCCTCGTTGGCCATTCCGTAGAGGATGCGGGGTTGAGTCACGATGGCCACCAGCGTGGTGTTGGTGATCGCGACCATGGCGATCACCGAGAACAGGTTGCTCATGAAACCGGTGTCGAGCGGCAGGATCCCGGTCTTGACCACTTCGAGAAGTGCTGCGTCCGAACCGGCCAGCTTCTCGGTCGGCACGGTGAGCGCCGCCGCCATCGAGACCAGCACGTAGATCACGCCGGCGGTGATCATCCCCCCGATCAGGGAGCGCGGGAAGGAACGATGCGGGTCGATCGTCTCCTCCGCGACGTTGGCAGTGTTCTCGAAGCCGGTCATCGCGAAGAAGGAGAGGGCGACACCGGCGAGGATCGCCAGCGCCCAGTTGGTGTCTCCGGTTTCGAGCTCCGTCAAGGTGCCGAAGTCGGCTTTGCCCTGCACGATGAACCAGATCCCGATGACCAGCACGATGATGAGACCGACGATCTCGACGACGGCCATCGCCATGTTGATCACGACGGACTCGGTGATGCCGATGTAGTTGACGACGGTCAGCACGAGGATGAAGAGCAGCGTCACGAGCAGTGGCGACGGGCTGTCCCACAGCGTGGCGAAGTAGGACGCGAAGCCACCCGCAAGCGATCCGGCCGCCGCGAAGCTGGCGGAGAGGAACGACACCGTGATCAGGAAGGTCAGCGCCTTGTTGCCGAACGCCTTGTTGATGTAGAGCGAGGCTCCCGCAGCCTGCGGGTACTTCGTCACCAGCTCGGCGTACGCCGTGCCGGTGATCGCAGCGATGCTGACGCCGACGGCGAAGGCGATCCAGAACGCACCGCCGACGGCCGCGGCGACCAGGCCGATGAGGACGTAGATTCCCGAACCGAGGACATCGCCGAGCGTGTAGAAGAAGAGCTGCCGGCCGGTGATCGACCGTTTCAGTCCGCTCCCGTCGTCGTCGACGGTGGACGTGGTGGATTCGCTGACGTCAGCCACAGCGCTGCCTCTTCTCGGGGACGACGGGGCCATGTCATCGGGACACCCAGTCATTCGCCGTTACCCAGAGATGGACTCCGCACACGTGGTCGCCACCATCACGATGTCGGATGTTGGCTCCCCGGGTAGGAGTCGAACCTACGTCGCTAGTCCTGATTCAAAGTCAGGCGGGCCCTGCCGGCAGACCAACCGGGGATAGTGGTCCCAAGGTTAGAGCCCGCCAGCCCCGACCCCGAAACGCCCTACCGCAGGACGTCCGGGCGACCTCACGCCAGCTGCGCGCGCACGGCCGCGCGCATCTCGTAGACCTCAGGGGGCAGGGCCAGCGACGCAGCAGCGACCGCGACGTCGAAGGAGGGCAGCGCCCCCTCGTCGCGGACCGCCGCATAGTCGGCGAGAGCCGCGTCGAGGTCGCCACCGGGCGCGAGCCCGGCGCAGAGGGCGTCGCTCAACGACTGTGCATCACGGAAGGCGTCGCTGATGCCGTGAGCGGGCGCGGGGTCCTTCACGCACCCGGCGTCGCCGACCAGCGCCCATCCGGGCCCGGAGGCCTGTCGTGCGACGTTGGGCAGGTCGCCGGTCCCGAGCCAGCGCTCCTCCCGGCGGCCGGCCCGCACGCGGTCGGCCACCACAGGTGCCAGGTCGAGATAGGCGCCGAAGCCGGCTGCGATGTCCGCCTTGAACGCCGAGTAGCCCGAGGAGGGTCCCTGGATCGCGACACAGGTGAGGTCGTCGTTGGTCGGGAACATGAGGTGTAGCGACGTCTCCGGCGTGATCCACCCCTCGAGCCCGTTGACGGGCACGCCACTGAAGTAGCTGTAGTACCCGAAGGTCACCACCGGGTGCTCGCGCACCACCGGCGCCTCGACCGCGCGGGCGACCACCGAGCGATGCCCGTCGGCCCCGACGACGACCGCCGTCCGCTCGGTGAACGTCTGCCCGCCGGAGCGACCTTCGATGCCCGCAACTCGCCCGTTCTCCCACACCAACCCGGTCACCGTGAACGCCGGTCGGAACTCGGCTCCGGCCGCGATCGCCGCATTGACGAGGATCTCGTCGAGGACGTAGCGCCGCGGCATGTAGATGGCGTCGATCGCATCGTCACCGGAGTCGAGACGCTCGACCAGCGGACCGTCACCGAGGTCGAAGGTGACAGTGCGGACGGGCGGGCAGTTCGACGCGATGACGCTGTCGAGCAGCCCCCAGGACGTCAGGTTGCGGGTGCCCGGCGAGAGGATCGCATGGTTGCGGAAGGTGTCGCTGGGGAACGTGACGCGGTCGACGAGGAGCACCCGGAGACCAGTCCTCGCGAGCAGCATGGCCGTGGGCGAGCCCGCGCAGCGGGCACCGACCACGATGACGTCGTACACCCGACGACGGTACGGCTCTACCGTGGGTCAGCGCAGGAGATCGCGCGCGATGACCATCCGCTGGATCTGGTTGGTGCCCTCGAAGATCTGGGTGACCTTGGCGTCGCGGAAGAGTCGCTCGACCGGGTACTCGCGGGTGTAGCCGTTGCCGCCGAACACCTGGATGGCGTCGGTGGCGACCCGCATCGCGGCATCCGTCGCCGTCAGCTTGGCGATCGACGCCTGGCGGGAGAACGGGCGGCCGGCGTCCTTGAGCCGTGCCGCGTGGAGGTACGACGCCCGCGCCCGCTCCACGTCGGCTGCCATGTCCGCGAGCATGAACTGCAGGCCCTGGTTGTCGCTGATCGGGCTGCCGAACTGGATCCGCTCCTTCGAGTAGTCGACGGAGTGGGTGAGCGCGGCCTGCGCGATGCCGGTCGCGACGGCGGCGATCCCGAGCCGGCCGGCGTCGAGGGCGGACAGCGCGACCTGCATGCCTCGGCCCTCCTCGCCGATCAGGTTGGCGGCGGGGATCCGGGCCCCGTCGAAGAGCACCTGGGTGGTCACGTCGCAGGCCAGGCCCATCTTCTTCTCGGGTGCGCCGAAGGACATGCCCGGGATGCCGTCGGGCACGACGAACGCCGACAGCCCGCGCTTGGGGTCGGGTGCGGTGCGCGCGAAGAGGATGTAGTAGTCGGCGCACGAGCCGTTGGAGATCCACTGCTTGGTGCCGGTGACGACGTACTCGTCGCCGTCGCGGACCGCGGCAGTGCGGATGGCGCTCACATCGGAGCCCGCCTGCGGCTCCGAGAGGCAGTAGGCCCCGAGCCAGTCACCGCCGAGCATCCGCGGCAGCCACTCGTCCTTGAGCTGGTCCGAGCCGTTGGCAGCGAGCGCGGTCGCCGTGAGGCTGTGCACGCTGGTGCCGACGCCGACGCTCGGCCAGGCGGCGGCGATCTCCTCGACGACCTGCAGGTAGACCTCGTAGGGCTGGCCGCCGCCGCCGTGCTCTTCGGCGAACGGCAGGCTGAGGAGCCCCGAGCGCCCGAGCAGCTGGTACGCCGACGCCGGGAACTCGCCAGCCTCTTCGGCCTCCTGGACCTGCGGCGCCAGCTCCTTGGTCGCGATCTCGCGGGTCAGCTCCAGCAGTTCCCTGGCCTCGTCGGTCGGCAGCAGCCGCTCCACGCTCGTTCCCACCCGAGCAGCCTAGAACCAACGCGTCCCTCACCACCCACGCCCCCGGGCACCCCGTGGCCGCTGCCCGCCCAGATGACCTCGCGGGCGTGCAGGTTCATCACGGTATGCAGCCGAGCATTCACTCCCCACACGTCGTACACCATGGGAAGTGACGGTTCGTCGACATACCGTGATGAACCTGCACCATCAGCCGGACGCCGAGCCCCCTAGGCTGCCCGGGTGCCAGCCGACGACCTCGCCCGCCGCCTCCTCGACGCCCAGGTCGCCTGGGCCGTCGACCGGCTCACCGGACCGGTGCTGTCGGCTCTGGTGCCCGACCGGGTCGACGACCTCCTCGCCATCGGCGCCCGTACGCCGGTCGGAGCGGTCATCGCCGGCGACGACATCAAGGCGCTGCTGCGCCGGCTCGCGGAGGCGGTGCCACCGAGCACCGCGGCCAGCACCGTCGCCGACGTCGTCGCCCACGCGATCCACGAGGGGCCGGACAAGCCGTTCTCGCTCGGCGAGGTGATCGACCGCGCGCACGTCGAGCGGATAGTGGACGAGGTCCTCGCCAGCACCCCGTTGCTGGAGCAGGTCCTCGACGACCTCACCCGCAGTCCCGAGGTGGCCTCACTCGCGGCCGGGTTCCTCGCGCAGATCGTCCAGGACGTCCTGCAGACCAACCGGGCGGTCGCCGAGAAGATCCCCGGCGTGGGCTCGCTCATGTCGCTGGGCGCCGGCGCCGCCGGCCTGGTGATGGGGGTCGCCGACAAGCAGATCGAGCAGCTGGTCGGAGGCACCGCCGGCAAGGGCGCGGTGTTCGCGATGCGCCGGCTCAACAAGATCCTGCTCGAGACCATGCGCGACCCGGCCACCCGGGCGGCGCTGGTCGAGGTCTTCGACCTGTACGCCGACCAGCCGATCCCCCGCGTCGCCGTGGGTGACCGGGCCGACGTCGAGCGGGTCGCGGGCCTGGTCCAGGACATCGCGATCGACGTGCTGCCGAGCGAGCCCGCGCTCGCCCTCGCGGACCGGCTCGTCGACGGCTTCCTCGGCGTGTACGGCGACCACCCGATCACCGACCTGGTGAACGACCTCGGGATCACCCGCGACGACATCGTCGAGCACGCCACCGCTCTCGTGCCGAAGCTCCTCGCCGCCGCCCACGAGTCGGGCGAGCTCGAGCGGATCGTCCGTGCCGAGCTGGAGCCGTTCTATGCCTCACCGGCGGTGCAGGACATCCTGCGGGCTCAATAGCTCAGCTCCACGAACGGGTCGACCGTGTAGCGGCCAGTCGTCTCGAGCGTGACCGACTGGATGCCGATGGGCTCCCCGCTGCTGTACGTGATCAGCGCGAGGCTGGCAGCGCGGCGCAGCTTGGTGCCGATCGCGATGGCATAGGCAGCGCCTCCCGCCGTACCGACGGTGTAGGTGTAGCCGATCTCGCCGTTCTCACCGGTGATCGCGTCGGGGCCGTCCTGCACGTGGGTGTGGCCGCCGACGACCAGGTCGAGGCACCCGCGCCGGAGCGCCTCGTCGCCGAGGTTGGCGTCGTGGACGAGCAAGGTGTCGACCCGGTCGCCGTCCTCGTCCGCCTCGCAGATCGCGTCGGCGAGCCGGATCCGGACCTCCCCGAACGTCAGCCCGGTCTCGTCCTGCCAGTTGCCGAGGCCGCTCGAGCGGGGATCATCCACGCCGAGGATCCGGGTGTCGGCCGGCCCGTCGATCACCTCGTCGTCGAAGTAGGTCCAGCCGAGGTCCTGGAGGTAGGACCGCACGAACGAGCCGTGGTCGTGGTTGCCCGCGACCGCCCAGCGCGGGTAGTCCTCGAACGCCGTCGCCAGGGAGTCGAGGGAGAACGCCTCCCACTCGTCGCCGGTCGACGTGTCGTCGCCCGCGTCGAACACCGCCTCGGCGCCGCCGCGCTCGGCGATGGCGCGCGCCACCTGGTCCATGCCGACGTTGTCGTGCCGGTCGGACAACAGGAGTACGACGGCCTCCCCCTCCTCCGGCTGCCGGATGTCCAGGTCCGCAGCGCGGTCCGCCGCGTCGGCGTAGAACTCACGGCCCTCGCGGTAGGAGTCGACCGCGCTCGCGACCAGCCGCTTGGTCTCTTCTGTCGTGGTGTCGTTGAGCACCTCGACGTCGGCCAGCTCGTCCGGCAGCTGAACGGTCGGACCGACGAACGACGCGAGCGGCACCCAGCGCTCGGGCTTGCCCTCCTCGCTGGCACCCAGGCCGCGCCACGGCGTGGTCAGCCCGATCACGACCAATGCGACCACGACCAGCCCGACCACCCCGGGGCGGGTCGGCAGCTGCTCGATGATCTCGAGTCGTCGGCGCTCACCGAGCAGCACCCAGCCGAGGATCGGCAGCATTCCGAACGCCAGCCCCCGCACCACCGCGTCGATGGCCATGTCCCGCACGGCACTGCGCACCTTCGCGATCTGCACCTCGGGATTGCTGCCGATCGCCGCGTAGCGGGCGGTCAGCTGGTCGATCGAACGCGCGTTGGTCTTGCCGAGCTCGATCTCGACGCCGATCGGCGACCCCGACTCGGTCCGGACATCGGGCAGCACGGCACCTGTGCGGATCACCACGTCCCCGCTGAAGTCGGGGGTCACCCGCGCCTCGTGGCTCGCCACGTCGACGGTGCGCTCGCTGGTCAGGAAGGCCCCGACGGCGGCCAGCGAGGACAGGCCCAGCCACACGACGACCAGCGCCGCCACCGGGAGCCAGCCACGCAGCCGGTCCATCGGCCCGCTTAGAGCCTTGCCCGGGACTCGGCGATCGCGTAGAGCGCCACCGACGCGGCCACTCCGGCGTTCAGCGACTCCAGCGCCCCGGCCATCGGTATCGACACCAGCCGGTCGCAGGTCTCGGCCACCAGCCGGTGCAGGCCGTCGCCCTCGGAGCCGACGACCAGCACCAGCGGACCGCCGGCGAGATCGGCGTCCGCGACCAGCTCGGGCAGGGTGAGGTCGCCGTCGGCGGCCAGTCCGATCACGAAGCAGCCGGCGTCCTGGTAGGCCTTCAGCTGCCGGGTCAGGTTGACCGTCTGCGCGACCGGGATGCGAGCCGCGGCGCCGGCCGAGGTCTTCCAGGCCGAGGCCGTCATCGACGCGGCCCGGCGCTCCGGGATCACCACGCCATGCGCGCCGAAGCCGGCTGCGCTGCGGACGACCGCGCCGAGGTTGCGGGGGTCGGTGACCGCGTCGAGCGCAACGATCAGCGGCTTCTCCCCCATCTCCGCGGCGGCAGCGATGAGGTCTTCGGGATGGGCGTACTCGTAGGGCGGGATCTTCGCCGCGAGGCCCTGGTGGACCGCGCCGTTGGTCAGCCGGTCGAGCTCGTTGCGGCTCACCTCGAGCAGTCCGACGCCGTGCTCCGCGGCGAGCTTGAACACCTCGCGCAGCCGGCCGTCGCGCTCGGCGCTCTCGGCGACGTACACCGAGGTGATCGGGACCCGCTCGCGCAAGGCCTCGACGACCGGGTTGCGGCCGGCAATCCATTCGGAATCGGAGGTGCGACGGCGCGGGCCGCCGCTGCGCTTGGCCGTCGTCTCCTTGGCCTGCTTGGCCTTGTGCGCCTTGTGGTAGGGCCGGTCCTCCGCGCGCGGCGTCGGACCCTTGCCCTCGAGGCCGCGCTTGACCCGCCCGCCGGACCCGGCCGTGGGCTTCTTGCTGGTCTTGCGGATCGCGCCGCGACGGGATGAGTTACCAGGCACGAAGTGTCCTTTGTCGGTGGTTGAGGAGCCCGCCGCGAGGGACGAGCGTCGGGCGTCTCGAAACCCCGGGCATTGCGTCAGCTCACCGTCCAGGTGGGGCCGGTCGAGGTGTCGGTGACCTCGATGCCGGCTGCCTTGATCTGGTCGCGGATGGCGTCCGCGCGGGCCCAGTCCTTCGCGTCGCGGGCCTCGGCCCGCTCCTGCAGCAGTCCCGCGACCAGGGCGTCGACCGCGGCCCTGAATTTCTCGTCCCCGCCGCTCGCGCCGGTCGCCCAGGCCGGATCGGCCGGGTCGAGGCCGAGCACGTCGAGCATCGCCCGCACCGAGGCCGCGTTGCCCCGCAGTGCGGCGGAGTCGCCGCCGGCGATGAGCTTGTTGCCCTCGCGCACCACGTCGTGGATCGCCGCGACGGCAGCCGGCGTGCCGAGGTCGTTGTCCATCGCCTCGATGAACTCGGCGCACACCATCCCGCCGGTCGGCAACTCGCCCAGCCCATCCGCGGCACGCTCGAGGAACGCCTCGATCCGCCGGAAACCGACGGTCGTCTCCTCGAGCGCCTCGAAGGAGAACTCGACGCTGCTCCGGTAGTGCGCCGCGACCAGGTAGTAGCGCAGCTCGATGCCGCGGAACTTCTCCAGCACCGCCGGGATCTGCAATGAGTTGCCGAGCGACTTGCTCATCTTCTCGCCGGACGTGGTGATCCACGCGTTGTGCATCCAGTACGTCGCGAACGGCCGGCCGGCCGCGCGGGACTGAGCCTGCTCGTTCTCGTGGTGCGGGAAGCGCAGGTCGACGCCGCCGCCGTGGATGTCGAACGCGGGACCGAGGTACTTGCCCGCCATCGCCGAGCACTCGATGTGCCAGCCCGGTCGGCCGGGACCCCACGGGCTCGGCCAGGCGGCAGTCTCGGGCTCGGACTCCTTCTTCCAGCCCTTCCACAGGGCGAAGTCGCGCGGGTCGCGCTTGCCCCGCGGATCGGCGTCGGCCGCGGGCTCCATGTCGTCGACACCCTGGCGGGTCAGCTCGCCGTACGCCGGCCAGGACCGGACGTCGAAGTAGACGTCACCGGAGTCGTCCGCTGCGGCGTAGGCGTGACCGCGGGTGATCAGCTCGCCGATCAGCTCGACCATCTCCGGCACGTGCCCCGTTGCGGCCGGCTCGTAGGTCGGCGGGGCGACGTTGAGGGCGGCGTAGGCCTTGTCGAGCTCGCGGTGCATGGCGTAGGCGAGGTTGTACCAGGGGCGGCCCTGCTCGGCCGACTTGGCCAGGATCTTGTCGTCGATGTCGGTGACGTTGCGGATGAAGGTCACCTCGTAGCCGAGGTGACGCAGCCAGCGCTGCAGGACGTCGAAGTTGACCCCGGACCGCACGTGCCCGATGTGCGGTTCGCTCTGCACGGTCAGGCCGCACAGGTAGAGACCCGCCTTGCCCTCCTCGAGGGGCACGAAGTCACGGACTTCGCGGGTCGCGGTGTCATAGAGCCGAAGGGTCACCGGACCAGTCTAGGGACGGGCACCCGGTCGCGGCGCATCGTCGTGCTCTGTGACAGGAGTGACGGATGTGACGTACCGTCGAGCCATGCGTCGCCTCGCCGTCGGGCTCTGCCTCCTGCTCACTCTCGCGGGACTGAGCGCGTGCACCACGGCCGACCGCCCGGACGGCTCCGCCGTCGCCGTGGCCGCGACCAGCGGCGAACGGATGATCACACTGACCCGCTGGGACAGCGCTGGGCAGTGGCGCCGCGGCGAGCTGGCCGGCACCGCGGTGCGTCAGGGGCGGCTGGCGTTCGACCAGCCGGTGGCGACCGAGTCGGCCGGCGGCAGGTCGTACGACGTCGCGCGCTGGATGTCGCCCTGGGTCGAACCGGGCTATGTCTTCACCGAGCTGATCGCGTCGTGGTCGGCCAGGACGCCGAAGGACAGCTGGATCGAGGTCCAGGTGCGAGGTGAGAGCGATGCCGGCAACCGCACCACGTGGGACGTGCTCGGGCGGTGGGCCTCCGGCGACCGGTTCCTGCAGCGGGCCACCGTGTCGGGCCAGACCGACGACGGCACCCGGGTGGCGGTCGACACCTGGCGGACCGACGGTCTGTCCCGCTACCAGATCCGGATCTCGCTCGCGCGGCGGTCGGGTGCGTCGTACCGGCCGAGCCTGGACCTGGCCACCGCGATGACCTCGCGGGTGCCGGCGTCGGCCGGAGCGCCGTCCGCCGCGGGCCCGGCCCGCGGCGTCGTGCTCCCGGTGCCGCGCTTCTCCCAGATGGCGCATCGCGGCCACTACCCGCAGTGGGGTGGTGGCGGGGAGGCCTGGTGCTCGCCGACGTCGACGTCGATGGTGCTCGCCTACTTCGACCGGCTGCCCGCGCCGCGCCGCTACGCGTGGGTGCCCGCCGGCCACGTCGACCCCTGGGTCGACCATGCCGCCCGGATGACCTTCGACCACGCCTACGACGGCACCGGCAACTGGCCGTTCAACACCGCCTATGCCGGACCGCTCGCGGGCAAGGCGTTCGTGACCCGGCTCCGCTCGGTGCGCGAGGCCGAGCAGCTCCTGGCCGCCGGGATCCCCGTGGTCGTGTCGATCGCGTTCGGTCCCGGCGAGCTCGACGGCGCACCCATCGGCTCCTCCGACGGCCACCTGCTGGTGATCGTCGGCATCCGCGACAACGGCAACGTCGTGGTCAACGATCCAGCTGCCGCCAACCGCCGCCGGGTGCGCCGTACCTATGACCGCGGCCAGCTCGAGCGCCTCTGGCTCGAAGCCTCCGGCGGCCTCGCCTACGTCATCACCGACCCCGCACACCCACTGCCCAACCCACGGCACGCCACCAACTGGTAATCGCCGACCCGGCGCGTCTTACCCCTGCCATCACGCCGAGTCGGCGCGTCTTAAGACGCGCCGACTCGCGGAGAAACTCAGGCGGAGTAGCCACCGTCGACGTCGAGCTTCTGGCCGGAGATGAAGCCGGCGCGGGGGGAGGCGAGGAAGCAGACGGCCTCGGCGATGTCCTGGGCGGAGCCGAACCGGCGCAGGGGGATGTTGTTGCGGGTGATCGCAAGCGCCTCGTCGGTGAGCTCGCCCGAGCTGATCAGCCGTTCGGCCATGCCGTCGGTGAGCATCCCGGGGCCGACCGCGTTGACCCGGACCCCGAACCGTCCCTCCTCCACAGCCAGCGCCCGCACCATCGCCTCGACCGCGGCCTTCGGCACCGACGACAACCCGTCCCGCACGGGGAAACGGGCGGTGGCGGCGGTCGTCACCGCGACCAGCGAACCGGCCGACGCCCGCAACGCCGGAAGTGCGGCGTGGGCGACAGCGAAGAAGCCGGCGGCGTCGGCATCGAGCTGCTCGGCCATCGTGTCCGGCTCGACCCGCGACAGATGGACCATCGGCACGTGCGGGCCCGCGGCGTAGACGACCGTGTGCAGGCCGCGGAGATCGGCGACCGCCTGGTCGACGACCCGGCCGACCTCGCGCCGGTCGCCCAGATCGACGGCGTACGACGCCTCACCGACCCGCGATGGCCGGGTCCGATGTGTCACTGCCACCCGCGCCCCGCGCTCGATCAACATCTCGGCGATGCAGTGGCCGAGCCCGCCCGAACCGCCGACGACGAGCGCGCCACCGGCGAGTCCGGTGAAGTCCGCCGGACCGTGTGACGTGCTCACGAGGCAGAGAAGTCGATCGTGTGCCACCCCGTGGCACCGTCGGGCAGGACGCCGCGCTCCACACCTGTCTGCACGTCCTCATCCTTGCCGATCGCTCGGACCCGGAGCTCGTGGTCTCCCTCGTCGACCTCCACCTCGGCCCGCCACTGCACCCAGGTGTCGTCGCTGGGCACGCGGGCGAGCGTGGCCGCCGTCCACGCGCCACCGTCGAGGGAGACCTCGACTCCTTCGATGCCGGTGTGCTGCTTCCATGCCGCGCCGGCACACACGAGGGTGCCGGTGGACACGTCGGCACCGTTGTCGGGGACGTCGATCCGGGACGCGATCTTGACCGGACCCATCTCGGACCAGCCGCGGTCGGTCCAGTAGGCGTCGATGGCGTCGAAGGTGGTCACCTCCATGTCGACGACCCACTTGCAGGCCGACACGTAGCCGTACAGGCCGGGCACGATCGTCCGGACCGGGAAGCCGTGCTCGACGGTCAGCGGCTCGCCGTTCATGTAGACCGCCAGCATCGCGTTGCGGTCGTCGTCCGTGAGCGCCGACAGCGGGGTGCCGCAGGTCCAGCCGTCGTCGGACGTCTGCAGCACGGCGTCGGCGTCGTCGTCCGGGTTGGCCTCGGCGAAGATCGCGTTGAGGCGCACCCCGCTCCACCAGGCGTTGCCGATCAGGTCGCCGCCCACCTCGTTGGACACGCAGTTGAGGGTGATCCAGTCCTCGGTGATCCCGCGGCTGGTCAGGTCGTCGTAGGTCAACCGCAGCTCGTGCTCGACCTTGCCGTGGATCCGGAGCTCCCAGTCCTTCGGACGGATCGCCGGTCTGCTCAGGATCGTGGTGTCGATCAGGTAGAAGTCCTCGGCCGAGGTCTGCCACGGCCGGACGCCGTCGACCTCGACCTTCGCGCCGCGCGGCGCCGTCGGCTTGGTGACCTCGTCGACGCGGAGGAGGCGTCGGTCGCGCTCGACCTGCTCCCGCGGGTTGCCCGCGAACTTGCCGAGGATGGCCGCGAGCAGAGCGATGCCGCCGACCGCACCGGCCGCGACGAAGAAGCCGCGCCGGCTGTGGGTCGGATCGCTCTCGGCATCGTCGGCGCCCTCGACCAGCTCCCATCGACGCAGCGATCCGGTGATCACCGAGAGCGCGATCAGCCAGACCGCGAAGCCGACGAACACGGGGATCAGCTGGGTGCCGACGAAGGTCGGCCTGGTCGCAACGGCAATGCCGGCGATCGTCGCCAGCGCGACCAGCCCGCCGACCGCGAACCACCAGCGGTCCCGGGCCAGGTGTCCGATCACCGCGAAGGCAACGGCGAGGAAGACGAAGATGCCGATGATCAGGACCGGCTTGTCGGCCGATTTGAGCGAGTCCTTCGCCCATTCGACGACGGCCGAGGGGGCCAGGTCCCGGATCGCCTCACCGACCGCGACCGGCGGCGACTCCCGCACCTTGAGCAGTCCGGCGACCAAATAGCTGATGGCGAGACCGAGCGCGCCGACGACGACGCCGGACAACCACCACCACCTGCGGGACGTCCTCACACCCCGATTGTGTCTCAGGCATGATCAGCGCGTGACCCAACCGCCCCAAGCGGGCTCGATCCGGACCGGGATCGGCACCGACGTCCACCGTCTGGTGCCCCGCGGAACCGGCGACCCACCGTTGCAGCTGGCGGGCCTCAGCTGGCCCGACGAGCCGCTACGCCTCGAGGGCCACTCCGACGCCGATGTCGCCGCGCACGCCGCTTGCGACGCCCTGCTCTCCGCCGCCGGTCTCGGCGATCTCGGCAGCAACTTCGGCACGGCCGACCCGGCCTGGGCCGGTGCCCCGGGTGTCGCGCTGCTCGGCGAGACGGTCCGCCGGGTCGGGTCCGCCGGCTTCGCGGTCGGCAACGTCGCCATCCAGGTGATCGGCAACCGGCCCCGCCTCGGGGCCCGTCGGGCGGAGGCCGAGTCCGTCCTGTCGGACGCCGTCGGGGCACCGGTCTCGGTGTCGGCCACGACCACCGACGGGCTGGGACTGACCGGCCGCGACGAGGGCGTCGCCGCGATCGCGACCGCGCTGCTGCACGCCGTGCCCTCGGGCATCGACGAGGAGACCCGGTGACGACCGAGGCGCTCACGACGTACGACGGCCTCAGGCTCCACGTCACCGCCCACGGGCCCACAGATGCTCCCGTCAACGTGCTCCTGTCGCACTGTTGGACGGCGGACGAGTCCGACTGGCACTACCAGGTCTCGGACCTGCTCTCGCGCTACGGCCACCAGATCCGGCTGATCACCTGGGACCACCGCGGGCACGGTCGCAGCGACCGCGCTCCTGAGGCGGCCTGCACGATCCCCAACCTCGCGCGCGACCTCGGTGCCGTCGTCGACGAGTTCACGCCCGACGGCCCGCTGGTGCTCGCCGGGCACTCCGTGGGCGGGATGGCGATCACGGCGCTCCCCGAGGAGTGCTCGCACGTGATGCCGCGCATCGCCGGGCTGCTCATGGTCTCGACGTCCGGTGCCGACCTGCACACGGTGACGCTCGGGTTGCCCGAGGTCGGCCCGATCCTGCGCAACCGACTGCCGTTCGTGCTCGCCAGCCGGGCTCGGATGCTGAGCCTGTCGCGGCGCCAGCGGTTCCCGCTGATCGAGCGGCAGATCGCGCGCCGCTTCTTCCTCGGCCGATCGCCGAAGCCGCGCGACGTGGGCCACGTGGTGGACCTGCTCATCCACTGCGCACCCGACACCTGGTCCGGGTTCTTCAAGGACATGATGGCCCACGACCGGATCGGCAACCTGGCCGCGTTCGACGGGATCCCGACCACGGTCCTCGTCGGAACCCACGACCTGCTGACGCCGCCGTCCCACGCCCGCAAGATCTCCAACGGCATCCGCGGCGCCCGGCTGGTCGTCGCTCCCGACGCCGGCCACTACCTGCCGTTCGAGCGACCCGAGCTGGTCACCACCGAGCTCTGCGCCCTGGTCGACCGCGCCCTGCGCGCAGCCTCACGCAGCGACAACCAGCCGGTGGCCGACCATGACGACACCCTCGACGACCTTCACCGCGTAGACGGGCACCGACACATGGGTGTCGTCCAGGCACCGCCCGGTCCGTAGGTCGAAGCCGTGCTTGTGCGCCGGCGACGCGACGTACGGCACGTCGCCCCGCCGGCCGACGATGCCCTTCGCGATCCCGCCCACCGCCGCCCGCGCGAAAGGGTCGTGGTTGCCGAGCGCGTAGACGTTGTCGTCGGCCGTTCGGAAGATGGCGATCGCCTGACCGTGGACGAGCGCAGTGACGCCGCGATCGACCTCGAGCTCGACGATCCGGCACACCGGCTGCCACTCGTCGTCGGTCACGGTCCGCGGAGCCATGGGCCGACGTTAGGTCCGTCCTGTTCACACCCGCGTTTCGCTTTGTAACAGGCATGAAAACGCTTGCTCACCCATTGGAATGCGCGAGCGCGCGCAGTCGACGAGGTCAAGAGTTGCGGCCGCGTGGCGTCTCACCAGCCGGCATCGCCGCCGAATATCGGACTAGGGTTTGCGGGTGACCGAGCACTCTGCCGCCGTGGTGATCCTCGCCGCCGGGAGTGGCTCGCGCGTCGGCGCCGAGGTCAACAAGGTGCTGCTCGACCTCGACGGCCGTCCGGTCCTCGCCCACTCGGTCGTCACGGTCCTGGGACTCCCGGGCGTCGATCCCGTGGTGATCGTCTGCCGGCCCGGCGAGGAGGACGCGGTGGCCGCGGCGGTCGGCCCGCACCAGGGCGACCGCGACCTGCTGCTGGTGCCGGGCGGAGCCACCCGGCACGCCTCCGAGCAGGCGGCCCTCGACGTGCTCGCGCCCCGGATCGAGGGCGGCGAGATCGACGTCGTCGTGATCCACGACGGTGCCCGCGCGCTCGCCTCGACCGAGCTGTTCACGCAGGTCATCGCAGCAGCCAGGCAGGCCGGCGGCGCCGTACCCACCGTCGAGCTGGCCGGCCTGCTCCTCCGCGATCCCGCCGACGAGCTCCCCGCCGGCGACCTGGTCGGCGTCCAGACCCCGCAAGCGTTCCGGGCGGCGCCGCTCCTCGACGCCTACACGGCCGCGCGCCGCGACGGGTTCGACGGCACCGACACCGCCTCCTGCCTCGAGCGCTACCAGCCCGACGTCGCGATCGTCCCGGTGCCGACCGGGCCCGCGAACGTCAAGATCACCTACGCCGAGGACCTGCTGACGGCCTCGCGCCTTGCCTGACCTCTGGGTCAGCGGGCGGCCGGAATCTCCCGTCGTAGCTGCTCCAGCTCAGCCTGGATCTGCTCGTGTGAGCGCCCCGACCCGAGCAGGTCGACTTCAATGTCTCGCGCCGTTGCCAACGCGGCCGCTGTGTCGCCGAGCTGGGACTGCGCGCGTGCGAGCTGAAGAAGGACGAACCGCCGGGCCGGGCCCGGTCGCGGAGTCAGGCGGACGGCCTCGACCGCGTGGGGCAGTGCCTCCTCCGGCCGCCCCAGGTTGACGAGAGCTTCCGCGACGTTCCCCTCGCAGAGGTTGAGGTCGAGGTCGTTGGCCCTGAGTCGCGCGTCGACGAGGGCGTGCTCGGCGTGGATCAGCGTTGCGGCGAAGTCCCCGGCTGCGTAGGCGACGAAGAGCCTCAGGTCGTTGATGTATCGCTTGTCCATGTAGTCGGCGTCCGGGCTCTCGGAGTAGACCACGTGGGCGTCGATATGTCGGTTGGCCGCATCCAGGTCGCCGCGACCGATGTAGTGGAGCACGAGGCGGAAATGCAGGTTGGCCGCGGGAGCGCTGATGCCATCCCGGTCTGCTGCGGCACAAATGGCCTCGAGTCGCTCGTCGGAGGCCGGCAGCGGTCCGACCAGCTCGAGGATGTGCAGGCCGCCGGCGAAGCACAAGGTCTGGTCGGGGTCGGCGGGCAAAGGTCCTGCCACGACTCGCCGGGCGAGGCCGACGACCCGCGGGCTCGGCTCCTGGTTCATGTTGATGACCTCAACGAGCTTCCAGAGCTTCCCGATACCGGACGCGCCGTCATCCATCGCGTGCTCGAGCGCCGTCTCCAGAGCCAGCATCCGATCGATCGGTACGTCGTGGCGTTCTCGCACGCGGTAGCGGTCTGCTGCCGTCCTTTGCGCCCACGCGCGGAGCGCGAGCCTGGCCGCGGACGCAAGCTCGGGATCGGCGACCAGGTGACGCCGGGCGGCGTGCCGGATGGTGTCGAGGATCCGGTAGTCCTCGCCGTCGAGGTCGATCAGGCTGGCCTTGGAGAGGTGGCGTACGGCATCGGTCTCGCACGCATCCACGGCTCCGAGGATCGCCGTCGCCATCTCGGCGTCGAACCGGCCGGGCACGATCGAGAGCACCAGCAGCGAGGCGCGGAGCGGAGCGGGCAGGCAGTCGAGGCTCCAGGCCAGTACGGCGTCGAGACTGCGCTGCCGAGGCTGTCCCCCGCGACGGGCCAGGTCGTCGCTCCCGTGCACGGCGATCCGCACCAGCTCCTCCAGCGAGGTGGAGCCGGCCTGGGTGGCGGCCAGCTCGATCGCCAGCGGGAGTCCGTCGAGCGCTGTGCAGAGCTGGTCGACCAGCTCGACCGAGTCATCCGGAACCACGGCGCCGCTGGCCCAAGCACGCTGGGTGAACAGCTCGATCCGGGCGGCCGGCCCGACGAAGGGGCCGAGCCGCCACACCCGCTCGTCGGGGACCTGCAGCGCCTCGCGGCTCGTGCACACGAGCTGCAGCTGCGGGCACACCTCGTGCAGATCGGCGACGAGCTCGGCGACCGCTTCGATCAGGTGCTCGCAATTGTCCAGCACCAGCCACACCTCGCCGCGGCGACGTATCTCCGCAGCGATCACCTCGACCTCGCCGGACTGGATGCCGAGCGCCCGGCCCACCGCGACCGGGACCTGGTCCGCCGTGCTCAGCGAGGCCAGCTCGACGAGCCAAGCACCACCCTCGATCCCGCTTGCGCGCTCCAGCACCAGCTCCGTGACCAAGCGGGTCTTGCCCAGGCCACCCGGGCCGAGGACCGTCACCAGTCGGTGCCCGCCCACCAGCTCGCGCAGCGAGGCCAGCTCCTGCACACGACCGACGAACCCGGACACCGGGATCCGGACGTTCGTGCGTCGCGAAGGGGAACCGCGCAACGGTGCCTCGTCACCGCAGACCCGCCACAGCTCGACCGGGTCCGTGACGTCCTTCAGGTCGTACTCACCCACGCAGACGCCGACGGGCGCAGCAAGCTCGGCCTGGGTCGCCGATGACACCACCACCTGCCCGGCTCCGGCCGTCGAGGTCACCCGCGCGGCCACGTTCACGGCCAGCGCTACGTAGTCGTCCGCCACCGGCACCGCTTCGCCGGTGTGGGCGCCTGCGCGCACCCTCAACCGCGGCACCGTCGTCAGGGGGACCAGTGCCAGCTCGTCCTGCAACCCCACCAGGGCGTCGATCGCGGAGGCGGCTGTCGGGAACGCCAGGAACGCCCCGTCGCCCTCCGTCTTGACGACCTCGCCCTCGGCTTCCTGCGTGCGCCGGGCTATCCGCTCCTGAAGCACCGCCAGGGCCGCCACGAACGCCTCGCCGTGCTCGGCGAACGTCTTCGTGCTGTCGACCACGTCGACGAACGCGAACGTCACCCGACCACGAGGCAGACGACGCAGCATGCGGTCAGTGGACAGCACTCCGACCAGCGGAGGCAAGGACCCTCGTCCTGGGTCGCCCGCACGTCACCGCGGCTCGGTCAGCGCCTCGAGGACGCGGATGTCCTCGTCGGACGCCACCCGGCGGGCCGACCCCGGGGCGTCCACCAGCACGACGTCGTACGACGACCGCAGGTCGGCCACGAGCTCGGCGAAGTCGCCGGTGGGGCAGGCGGAGAACGTCGCGACCACCCGTGCCGGCAGCACCACCGGCGAGCACACGGCGGCCAATGCGTCGCGGTCGACGGTCTGACCGAGACGGCCTTCCACGACCCGCTTGACGGTGTCGGTGACCGGCCGGACCCCGACGGTCACGACGTCCCGGGCGACGGCGATCCGCACGCACTCCGCGATGAAGTCCGGCGGCGTCATCGGACACAGCGGGTCGTGCAGCACCAGCGGCCGGCCGAGGTCGGTGACGACCGACCACGGCACCGTCACGTCGACCAGGGAGACGCCGGCCTCCCCCATCGCCCAGGCGGCGGCCGCGACCAGCGCCTCGCCGTGGACCAGTCGGTAGGGCAGGGATCCGCGGTCCTCGTCGACCACGAAGCCCATGGGCCGCTGCGGCTCACCGGCCTCGTCGTCGTACGCCTCGGGTTCCACGGCGACCACCGTAGGGCGTGGACAAGGAAACAGCGCCCCCGCCCTTGCCGGGCGGAGGCGCTGCTTGAGTCAGATCAGCTTGCCAGGACCTCGTCGAGGATGGTCTCTGCCTTGTCCTCGTTGGTGTGCTCGGCCAGCGCCAGCTCGGAGACCAGGATCTGCCGGGCCTTGGCGAGCATCCGCTTCTCGCCGGCGGAGAGGCCACGGTCACGCTCGCGGCGCCAGAGGTCACGCACGACCTCGGCAACCTTCATGACGTCGCCGCTGTGCAGCTTCTCCAGGTTGGCCTTGTAGCGGCGCGACCAGTTGGTCGGCTCCTCGACGTGCTCGGCACGAAGGACACCGAACACACGGTCCAGGCCCTCCTTGTCGACGACGTCGCGAACTCCGACCAGATCCAGGTTGCAGGCCGGGACCCGAACCACCAGATCCTGCTGGGCTACGATCCGAAGTACGAGGTACTGCCGTTCCTCCCCCTTGACTGTCCGCATCTCGATGTCCTCGATGACTGCGGCCCCGTGATTGGGGTAAACAACCGTTTCGCCGACGGTGAAAGTCATATGTGATGAACCCCTTCCTAGGCGGCCATCTTACCACGTCTCAGCCTTCACTCAGAAAGTGTTTGCGCAGGTCAGGACGGCAATCGTGGGCTTGACAGACGCCCTCGCATGTGGTGGGCGACGTCACAGGGGCCGCCTTCGCGTGGGAATCGGCGACCGACACTCACCTCGGCCACCTGCGCCGTGCGACGAGGTGGTCAATACTGCTCGCCATGGCACCTGATCGCGACGAGGGCGCGCTCGAGGACGTCGACGTGGTCGACGACGTGGTCGACCAGGAGCACGACGACGACGACGCCGAAGCCGAAGCCGACGACGACGCCGACGCCGAAGCCGACGCCGACGCCGATGCCCGAGCCGTCCCGGCGCAGCGCCGCCGCTTCGGCTCGCTGCAGTGGACGCCGCTCCTCCTGATCCAGGCCGCCCACGCCAAGCAGGCGATCGTGACCGCGCTCGCCGTCGGAGGCGTCGCGGTCCTGGCCGACCGGCCGCCGCGAGAGGCGGGGGTGGTGCTGCTCACCGTGCTCGTCGGCCAGACCATCCTCGGCTGGCACAACGACATCGTCGACAAGGCTCGCGACGCGGCGCACAAGACGCCCGGCAAACCGATCGGGGACGGTCGCCTCGACCCGGGCGCCGCCTGGTACGCCATCGTGGTCGCCGCCCTGGTCCTGGTGCCGTTGTCGATCACGACCGGCATCACGGCGGGCGCGATCTACCTGGTCTCGCTCTGCGTCGGGATGCTCGGCAACGTCACGCTGCGCACCGGGTTCTTCTCGTGGGTCACGTGGGCGGTCTCGTTCGGGATGCTGCCGGCCTACCTGTCGTACGGCGGCTGGGGCGGTCAGGCGGTCGGCGAACCGCCGGAGACGGCGATCACCATCCTCGCGGGCCTGCTCGGCATCGGCATCCACTTCATGCGGGCCGTGTGGGGCCTGGTCGCCGACCACGAGGACGGCTGGACCTACCTGCCGCTCAAGCTCGGCCTCAAGCTGGGTGCGAGCCGGCTCCTGGCGATCTCGACGCTCTACACGTTGGTGATCGTCGTCCTGCTCGCCGTCGTCAGCGCGAAGGTCGGCCTCTCGAGGTGACCGGCGTCCGGTCCCGAGGAGCGCGGCACCCGAGTTCACCACTAGAGTGACCCCGCTCCTTGCGAGCACCCCTTTCGTGTCCACCGATCACGTGCGGAGGCCCGCCGAATGCTCCACCGACGCTCGACCGCGACCGCTCTCGTAGCGGTGCTGCTGCCTGTGGCCGCCGCGCTGACGTCCTGCGGCTTCGACTACCCGACGGACCGCGTCAACACCATCGCCGCCGGCGTCAACAACCGCGAGGGCGAGGTCGACGTCCTGGGCGCCCGGGTGCTCGCTTTCTCCGATGGCCAGGGCCGGCTGATCGGCAGCCTGGTCTACAACGACAACGACGCGACGGAGCCGGCGGTGCTGCAGGCCGTCGAGGGCGCTGGCGTGGAGGTCGCGGGCATCACGGAGATCGAGGTCGTTCCGGCCAAGCACCTCAACCTGGCCGGCGACGATGTCGCCGAGATCAGGGTCACCGGCGACTTCACCGCCGGTGACGTCCTCTCCCTCACTTACACCTTCTCCACCAGCGAATCCACCACGGTGTCCGTCACGCTCGACGACGTGCCGGTGGTCAAGCCGTGCGGACAGTACGCCGACATCGCGAGCCCGGAGTTCGAGCCCGAGGCCGCCGAGGAGACCGACGCTCCCGCCGAGACCGAGGAGGAAGGCGAGGAGGAGGCCACGGCGGAGACCGACGACACCTACCTCTGCGACCATCCGACCGAGTCCGCCGAGGAGGAGGGCGAGCACTGAGCTCGCTCGGCCATACCGATGACGCACACGCTGATCCTGCTCCGCCACGGCGAGAGCGAGTGGAACGCGAAGAACCTCTTCACCGGCTGGGTCGACGTGGCCCTCACCGAGAAGGGTCACGCAGAAGCGGTCCGCGGCGGCGAGCAGCTGGCTGCCGCCGGGCTGCTGCCGACCGTCGTCCACACCAGCCTCCAGCGCCGCGCGATCAACACCGCCGCGCTGGCCCTCGACGCCGCCGACCGGCACTGGATACCCGTGCGCCGGTCGTGGCGGCTCAACGAGCGCCACTACGGCGCGCTGCAGGGCAAGGACAAGAAGCAGGTCCGGGACGAGTACGGCGAGGAGCAGTTCATGCTCTGGCGCCGGTCCTTCGACGTACCTCCGCCGGCGCT
Organism: uncultured Actinomycetota bacterium; assembly: GCA_963766035.1. Classification (GTDB taxonomy): domain Bacteria; phylum Actinomycetota; class Actinomycetes; order Propionibacteriales; family Nocardioidaceae; genus Nocardioides. The sequence continues at coordinate 568,514 of CAVXYP010000010.1, forward strand.
CGCCGACGACGACGAGTACTCCCAGGTGGGAGACCCCCGCTACGCCGACCTCGGCGACGAGATGCCGCGCACCGAGTGCCTCAAGGACGTCATCGCCCGGCTGGTTCCCTACTGGGAGGCGGGCATCGTCCCCGACCTGCGGGCCGGGCACACCGTGCTGGTCGCCGCCCACGGCAACAGCCTGCGCGCGATCGTCAAGCACCTCGACCAGATCAGCGACGCCGACATCGCGGGCCTCAACATCCCGACCGGCATGCCGCTGGTCTACGAGCTCGACGAGGACACCCTCGAGCCGGTGACCAGGGGCGGCCAGTACCTCGACCCTGAGGCTGCCGCCGCGGCAGCCGCCGCGGTTGCGAACCAGGGCCGCTAGGCCTCAGCTCGCCAGCTCTCCGGCTGCCACGACGGCCAGCCCTCGTGCCGGGTCAGGAGGTCGACGCCTTCTCGGCGAGTGCAGCCGGGACATGCCCGGTGACCACGAACACGACCCGGTTGGCGATCGAGACCGCGTGGTCGGCGATGCGCTCGTAGTAGCGGCCCAGCAGGGCGACGTCGACCGCCGCCTCCACGCCGTGGGTCCAGTCGTCGGAGAGCAGCTCGGCGAAGCTCTGGCGGCGCAGGCCGTCCATCTCCTCGTCGTCCTTGCCGAGGGCGATGGCGGCCTCGACGTCGCGGCCGACGATCACCTCGTGGACGCGGCGGACCATGTCCTCGGCCACGGTGGCCATCTGCGCGATCGTGGGCCGGATCTCGGCGGGCACGGCCACGTCGGGGACCCGGAGCCGGGCGACCTTCGCGACGTGCACCGAGAGGTCGCCCATCCGCTCGAGCTCGCTCACCATCCGCAGCGCGGCGACGATGGTGCGCAGGTCGCCGGCGACCGGCTGTTGCAGCGAGAGCAGGTTGAAGGCGGAGTCCTCGACGCGCACCCGCGCCTCGTCGATCTCGGAGTCCTCGCTGATCACCTTCTCGGCCATGGCGGCATCGCCGGTCATCAGGGCGTCAGTGGCGAGCCCGACTGCCGACTCGACGCGCCGGCAGATGCCGGCGAGGTCGTCGAAGATGGAGTCGAGCTGGTCGTGGTAGGCCTCGCGCATGAACCAAGGCTAGGACCACGAGTTGTCCAAGCGGAGGATCGCGGTGAACGGGCGATGAACTTCTCGGTTGCACGGTGTCCGCGATTCGAGGGCGCCAGGTCGTGCCGCCGTACCATCGAGATGTGGATCCGACGACACAGGCGTTCCTCGCCGGCATTCTCGGTTCCCTCGTGGCGGGGGGTGCGGTGCTCGCGTGGGCCATCTCCGATCGCCAGCAGCACCGCCAGCCGCCCGCGGAGGAGCCGCTGCTGCCGCCCGGCGTGGCGACCGTGCTCTCCGTGCTGCGGAGCAGCGCGGTCGTCGTCGACGACCGGGACGTGGTGGTCAAGGCCTCCGCCCCGGCGTTCGCGATGGGTTTCGTCCGCGGCTCCAGCCTGGTGTCGGAGGAGCTCAGCACGCTGGTGCAGGAGGTGCGCCGGGACGGCCAGATCCGCGAGACGGAGCTGATCGTGAACCGCCAGTCCGGCCCGCCGCGCAACGTGAGCGCCCGCGTGGCGCCGCTCGGCTCCCGGCTGGTCCTCGCCCTCGTCGAGGACCGCACCCGCGAGCGACGGATCGAGGCGGTCCGCCGCGACTTCGTCGCCAACGTGAGCCATGAGCTGAAGACCCCCGTCGGCGCGATCAAGCTGCTCGCCGAGGCCGTCCAGGACGCCGCTGACGACCCAGAGGCCGTGCACCGGTTCGCGAGCCGCATGCTGACCGAGAGCGACCGGCTCACCCACCTCGTCCAGCAGGTCATCGAGCTCTCCCGGCTCCAGGGCGACGAGCCGCTCGAGTCGCCCGAGACGGTCGAGATGGACGAGGTCATCGCGATCTCCGTCGACACCAGCTCCATGGACGCCGGCGCGAAGGACATCAGGGTGCTGGTCGAGGGCCAGACAGGAGTCACCGTCCTCGGCAACGGGGAGCAGGTGACCGCCGCCGTCGCCAACCTGGTCGCGAACGCCGTCCACTACTCCGAGCCCGGCTCGAAGGTCCTGGTGTCCACCAAGACCGTCAAGGGGTACGTCGAGATCTCGGTGGTCGACCAGGGCATCGGGATCCCCAAGGACGAGATCGACCGGATCTTCGAGCGGTTCTACCGCGTCGACCCGGCCCGCCACCGGTCCACCGGGGGCACCGGGCTGGGCCTGTCGATCGTGAAGCACGTCGCTGCCACCCACGGTGGCGACGTCCGCGTGTGGTCGGTGGAGGGGCAGGGGTCGACCTTCACCCTGACCCTCCCGCGCCATGCGGCGTACGACGCGGAGCAGACCCTGCTCCCCGTCGCCGAGACGGTCTCCGAGCTGGCGCAGGTCGCCGGTAAGAACGGCCGCCCAGCACAACAGGAGACAAGCCAGTGACCCGAGTACTCGTCGTCGAGGACGAAGAGAGCTACAGCGACGCCCTCGCCTACATGCTCCGCAAGGAGGGCTTCGAGGTGGCGATCGCGGCCGACGGCAACGCCGCGCTCACCGAGTTCGACCGCAACGGCGCCGACATCGTGCTGTTGGACCTGATGCTCCCGGGCATCCCCGGCACCGAGGTGTGCCGCACCATCCGGCAGACCTCGAACGTGCCGGTGATCATGGTGAGCGCGAAGGACGACGAGGTCGACAAGGTGGTCGGGCTCGAGCTCGGTGCCGACGACTACGTCACCAAGCCCTACAGCCCGCGCGAGCTGGTCGCCCGGATCCGTGCGGTGCTCCGCCGTGGCATGGACACCGACCTGCTCCCCGACACCCTCGAGGCCGGTCCGGTCCGGATGGACGTCGAGCGGCACGTGGTGACCGTCGACGGCGCGGAGCAGCGGCTGCCGCTCAAGGAGTTCGAGCTGCTCGAGATGTTCCTCCGCAACCCCGGCCGGGTCCTGACCCGCGGCCAGCTCATCGACCGGGTCTGGGGCTCCGACTACGTCGGCGACACCAAGACCCTCGACGTCCACGTCAAGCGGCTCCGCGCCAAGCTCGAGCCCGAGCCGAGCGAGCCGAAGTACCTCGTCACGGTGCGCGGCCTGGGCTACAAGCTCGACGTCTGAGGACCGCCAGTCTGCGAGGAACGAGCAGACTGGCGGTCCGCCGAAGAGGTCGAGGGCGGCCGCGGCTGAGGAACGAAGCCGCGACGACGCGTCACGAGACCCGGTGAGCCGAACGCAGACCGCAACCACTGTCAATGGGTCTCGTGACGGTCGCTGCGCGACCTCCTCGACCAACGGCGCCATCTCGCTGACCAGTGGCCGAAAACCGCGCGACGGTTGTCGGTGGCGCCCCGTAGCGTCGTCGTGTGGAGACCCCCTCGGCGACGCCCCGCCCGATCCTGCCGATCCTTGCTGTCGCGACCACGCTCGTGTTCTGGGCCTCGGCGTTCGTCGCGATCCGGCACCTCGCCGACGACTTCACCGCCGGACCACTGACGCTGGCGCGGATGGGGGTGGCGGCGATCGCGCTCGCGTTCGTGGCGCTCCGCCACGGCTTGCCGCGACCGACCCGGCGGCAGTGGCTGTCGATCGCCGTGATCGGAGTGCTGTGGTTCTCGATCTACCACCTCGCGCTCAACCAGGGGGAGGTGTGGGTCGACGCCGGCACCGCGGCGATGCTGCTGCAGGTGTCGCCGGTGCTCGTGGCGGTCCTGGCGGTGACTTTCCTGGGCGAGCGGTTCACCGCGCCCCTGGTCGTCGGCCTGCTCGTGGCCTTCGCGGGCGTGGCACTCATCGGGCTGTCCGGGTCCGGCGACAACGGCGTCGACTCCGGCAAGATGCTGCTCGGTGCACTGCTCTGCGTGGTGTCGGCGGTGACCTATTCGGTCAGCCTCGTCCTGCAGAAACCACTGCTCACCGACCTGTCGGCCGTCCACGTCACCTGGCTGGCCTGCACGATCGGCGCGATCACCTGCCTGCCGTTCGGCCCCGCCCTGGTTTCCGAGGTGGCCGACGCGCCCACCTCCTCACTGCTCTGGTTGGTCTACCTCGGCGTCTTCCCGACCGCGATCGCGTTCACGACGTACGCCTTCGCGCTGCGGCACATGAGCGCGTCGTCGTTGGGAGTGACGACCTATCTGGTGCCGCCGATCACGATCGTGATGGCCCTCGTCTTCCTCGGCGAGACCCCACCGCCGGTGGCCTACGTCGGCGGCGTGCTGGCCCTCCTCGGCGTCGCCATCACGCGCCGTGGATCGGGCCGGCGAGCGGCCGAGACTGTCGAGAAACAGCCCGCAATCGCCTGACTGGTCTGGACCAGCCGTTTGATACGTCCTGGCGGGCGATTTTGTTCATCCACCAGGGGAATGTGGCGCTCTCCAGAGATCGCGAATATCGAGTTGGCCAGGGACTCCATCCCGGCCACGCAGCCGCACCGGATGCGTCCAGCTCGCCGACCGACCGGTCGGATCTCTGAGGAGAACAGTCATGCCCAAGCACCACCGCACCACGCTCAAGCAGCGGCTCCTGCCGTTCACGGCGGCCGCGCTCACGCTCGGCGCCATGGTCACGTTCGCGCAGCTCAGCACGAACCTCGCCAGCGGCGCCAACGCGGCCCCGACGATCGACCGCGCCGCGAGCATCGCGGCGTCGCCGGCCAGCAACGTCATCGTCAACCACAACCCCGGCGCCACCGCGCAGTACTGGACCAAGGCGAGGACGAAGGGCGCCGAGGAGCTCATCCCGACGCGCACCGACGCGCACGACGCGTCGTACGGCAGCTCCAACCTGGACTTCACGCGGTCCCAGATCACGCCGCGGAGCGCCAACGTGACGATCCCCTACCGGACCACCGGCAAGATCTTCTTCACCCAGCCCGGTGTCGGTGACTTCCAGTGCTCGGGCAGCGTGATCGCCAAGCGGGTCGTCATCACCGCGGCCCACTGCCTCAACAGCGGCCACGGGTTCTACACCAACTGGGTGTTCATCCCGGGCTACGACGGCGGCCAGGCCACGCTGGCGCAGCAGCGTCCCTACGGCACCTGGACCTGGCGCCGGGGCGAGGTCCCGCAGAACTGGCTCACCACCAACGGCTCGCTGCCCAACGCCACTGACTACGCGGCTCTCGTCTTCAACGACCAGGCGTTCTCCGGCGTCAACTACAAGCTCTCCGAGAAGGCAGGCAAGTACACCTTCGCCACCGGCCACCTGTTCGACACCGCGGTCACGATGCTCGGGTACCCGTGCAACTTCGACGCCTGCAACATCATGCAGCGCGTCGACTCCAGCGACCACCGGACTCCTCCGGGTTCGAGCGTTCCCAACGTGTACGAGTACGGGTCGGACATGACCGGTGGCTCGAGCGGCGGCCCCTGGCTGGAGAACTTCGGCAACCCCGCCAGCGCGGCACCGACCGGCGTCGGCTTCAAGGTGCGGAACACGGTCGTGGGGGTGACGTCGTACATCTACACCGACGGTGGTGCGTCCCTCATCGAGGGCGCGTCCCAGCTCAGCTCGGCCTGGACCACCATCTACAACAACTCCTGCGCAGCGGCAGCCGGCAACTGCTGACCGATCGCAGCGACGAGGCGGGGTCGTGACCAGCGATGGTCACGGCCCCGTTTCCGTGTCGGCGCGCTCCGGCTCCAGCCAGCCGCGGAACGCCTCGAGGTTCCTGGTCGACTCGCCGCGCTTGATCCGCCACTCCCACTCCTTGCGGATCGACGACTCGAAGCCGAGCTCGAGGATGGCGTTGAACGACTCGTCGGAGTAGGTCAGCACCGATCCGAGCAGCCGGTCGAGCTCGTCCGGGTTGACCATCGACAGCGGCAGCCGGGCGTCGAGGTAGATGTCACCGTGGTGGTCGAGGCCGAACGCGACGGCGTACATCCGCATGTTCTTCTCGAGCAGCCATCGGTAGACCCGCTCGAACTCCTCGTCCGGCCGGCGGCACACGAATGCGTGGACCCCGAGCGCGTGCGGCCCGATGTCGAGCCGCACCGGCGTCTGCTGCTTGCGCTCGCCGGGGAGGGAGAACGTGAAGACGCCGGGCTCGGGCTCTTCGTAGTCGACCTCGGACGCTGCGAGGTGCTGCCGTACGACGTCGGCGGGCTGCTCCACAGGGGTCACCCTGCCACGGTCTCCCACATGTTCGATCCCGCCCGCTGGTAGACCTCGAGGGTCTGGGCGGCCGTGGCGTCCCAGGAGAAGTGACGGGCCTGCTCGAGCGCACCAGCGGCGAGCCGGTCGCGGTAGGCCGGGTCGACGACCACCGGCTCGAGCGCGCGGGCCCAGTCCGCCGCATCGTGCGAGTCGACCAGCAGCCCGCTGTGACCGTGGCGTACGACGGTCGTCAGGCCGCCCACGGCGGCCGCGACGACCGGAGCCCCGGACGCCTGCGCCTCGACGGCGACCAGGCCGAACGACTCGTTGTGGGAGGGGACGGCGACGAGGGTGGCGGCGGCGTACCAGCCGGCGAGCTCGTGCTGCGGGACCGGCGGCACGAAGCGGACCACGTCGGCGATCCCGAGCGCGTCGGCGAGGTTCGCCAGCGCCGTCGGCCGCTCGAGGCCGCTGCCCGACGGGCCGCCGACGACCGGCACCACGAGCCGGCGGCGCAGCTCGGGCCGCAGCCGGAGCAGCTCGGCGGTGGCGTGCAGCAGCACGTCCGGTGCCTTGAGCGGCTGGATCCGGCCGGCGAACAGCAGCACCAGTGCGTCCGCCGGGATGCCGCGGGCCGCGCGAGCGGCAGCCTGGTCCTGCGGGCGGAAGACCTTGTCGTCGACTCCCGGGTGGACGACCTCGACCCGGCCGGGCTGTGCGTCGTACAGGTTGATCAGCTGCTTGGCCTCGAGGACGGTGTTGGCGACGAGCACGTCGGCCGACTCGACGACCTGCTCCTCCCCGATGACGCGCGCGGCCGGCTCGGGCTTGTCGCCCTCGGCGAGCGCTTCGTTCTTGACCTTCGCCATGGTGTGCATCGAGTGCACCAGCGGGACGCCCCAGCGGTCGCGGGCGAGCGCGCCGACCTGGCCGGAGAGCCAGTAGTGGGAGTGGACGACGTCGTAGTGGCCGAGCGGCTGCGCCGCTTCGGCGCGGAGCACCTCGCGGGCGAACACGCACAGCTGGCCGGGCAGCTCGTCCTTGGTGAGCCCCTCGAAGGGGCCGGCGTGCACGTTGCGCACCTGCACGCCGTCGGCGAGCTGTACGACCGGGTCGAGCACGCTGCTGGTCGCCCGCGTGAAGATGTCGACCTCGATCCCGCGCGCAGCAAGGCGGCGAGCCACCTCGACGACGTAGACGTTCATCCCGCCGGCATCACCGGTGCCCGGCTGGTCGAGCGGAGACGTGTGGAGGCTGATCATCGCCATCCGGCGGATCTCCGACATGCCCGCCTCCTCGACTGCTGGCTCGACTGCTCGCTCTACTGCTGGCTCGATTGATGCACTGGTCCGTAGCAGGCAACCAGCGGACGCGAGCCGGCATTCCCGGGCTGCCAGACTCGTCCCCATGAGGACGGGTCTGGCTGTTGTCACCGGCGCATCGAGCGGGATCGGAGCGGCCACGGCCCGCCGGCTGGCCGCGGAGGGGTTCGAGGTGGTCTGCGCGGCCCGGCGTGCCGACCGCGTCGAGGCGTTGGCGGCCGAGATCGGTGGCAGGGCGGTCGTGTGCGACGTCACCAGCGAGGCGCAGGTGTCGGAGCTGGCGGACGTGGTCGGCGGGCGGCTCGACGTACTCGTCAACAACGCCGGCGGGGCGTTCGGCGCGACTCCCGTGGCGGAGTCCGACGCCGGCGAGTGGCGTCGGATGTTCGAGGTCAACGTGATCGGGCTCATGCAGGTGACCCGCGCACTGCTCCCGGCGCTGGTAGCGAGCGGTGCCGGCGTGATCGTCAACGTCGGGTCCACCGCGGGCCGGGTGGCCTATGAGGGCGGGCGGCGGCTACACGGCGGCGAAGCACGGCACCAAGGCGGTGACCGAAACCCTCCGGCTCGAGCTCTTCGACCAGCCGGTCCGCGTGTGCGAGGTGGCTCCCGGCATGGTGCGGACCGACGAGTTCGCGCTGGTCCGGTTCGCCGGCGACCACGAGCGGGCCGACGCCGTCTACGCCGGTGTCCCCGACCCGCTGAGTGCCGAGGACGTCGCCGATGCCATCGCCTGGGTCGCCACCCGGCCACCGCACGTGAACATCGACCAGCTGGTCATGCGTCCGCGTGCGCAGGCGGCGCAGCACAAGGTGCACCGGCTGCCGCAGGCCTAGTGCCGGTTTGTTCCGGTGGCACTCGGAGCCGATGCCGTGCAGGGCGATGGTGCCGAGGTCGACCTGGCTGCCGTCCGCGACCTCGACCCAGGTCGCCGCGTCGAGGTCGTCACCTCCGCCCAGGAATTGCGGCACCACCCACACGGACTCGTTCGTCGCCGGCGTCGCGCACTGCGCGATGTAGACCGTGTAGGTCCCGGCGTCGAGCCCGTCCGCCGTCCAGCGACCGGCGGCCGGCTCGTCCGGGATCGGAGCCAGGCTGTCGTTCCCCTCCTTGCTCACCACCTCGCCGGCCCCGTCGAAAATCACGACACAGATGTCGGACTGGTCAAGGTCGCCGGTGACGCCGGTCCACGAGATGCTCGCGACCAGCGACCCACCCGCCTCGGACTCCGTGACGGCGCCGACGTCGTGACCCTCGAGCAGGAGCGTCCTCCGGTCCTCCGAGCCTCCGTGCGGCGTCACGGCCGCCACCACCATGGCGCCCACGCACAATCCGAGACCGAGCGCGAGACGAGGCAGTCGCCCGAGCTGCATCGCCACCTCCCAATGGCTCCCTACGCCGTCCCCGAACGGCGTCCCTGCGAAGAAGTGCAGCATGTCCGTGTTCTGCGAGGACGCAATCGCTCGGGACGGCTACCGCATCCGAGAACACTCGGGATTCCCGCGACAAGCTGTCACACCACGGCGCGGTCGAGCGCCGCAGTGACGTGCAGGGTGGTGCACGGGAAGACCGGGAGGTCGGAGTCGGCCTGCTTGACCAGCAGCTCGAGCTCGGAGCAGCCCAGGATCACGCCCCCCGCACCGGCGTCCCACAGCTCGTCGATCAGCGAGACGACGTACTTCCGCGAGTCGTCGATGACCTTGCCGTGCACCAGCTCGTCGTAGATGATCCGGTTGAGCTCGTCGTGATGCCCAGCCTCGGGAACCAACACCTCGAGCCCGTGGCTGGCGATCCGGTCGGTGAAGAACGAGCGGGACATCGCGAACTCGGTCCCGAGCAGCGCCACCGCCTCGACACCCTGCACCCGGCAGGCCTCGGCGACCACGTCGCCGAGATGCACGAGCGGGATCGAGACGGCGTCCTGGACCTGGTCGGCGACCCGGTGGAACGTCGTCGTGCACAGCAGCAGGAAGTCGGCCCCTGCCCGCTCGACCGCGACCGCCGCATCGCGCAGGATCGCGGCGACGCCGTCCCAGTCCTCGGCCTCCTGCAGGTGGGTGACCTCGGCGAAGTCGACGGACGCCATCACGGTCTTCGCCGAATGGAACCCCCCGAGCCGGGTCTCGACCCCACGATTGAGCAGGTCGTAGTACGCCGCACTGCTCTCCCAGCTCATGCCGCCGACGAGTCCGATCGTCTCCATTGCGGCAGTCTAAGGCGTCGTCGCCGATGCAGGACGCAGGTCGGTTCCTGGATACGCTGCTGGCGCATTTGGGCGATAGTCCCCCTCGAAAAGCACCTCGGATCGTCCATTTCCGCGTGCTTTTCGTGGGGGACTATGCCGCGGATGACCACACCCACGAACGAGAGCAGACGACGTACTCCCATGGCTCCCCAGTCAGCGACCCGACGCACCGACCTGCGCAACGTCGCCATCGTGGCGCACGTCGACCACGGCAAGACCACGCTGGTCGACGCGATGCTCCACCAGGCGGGCGCGTTCACCGCACACCAGGCCGAGGGCGTCGCCGACCGGGTCATGGACTCCGGCGACCTCGAGCGGGAGAAGGGCATCACGATCCTCGCGAAGAACACCGCTGTGCACTACCGGGGCCCGTCCGCACAGGAGCTCGCCAACGGCGACATGACGATCAACATCATCGACACCCCGGGGCACGCCGACTTCGGCGGCGAGGTCGAGCGTGGGCTGTCGATGGTCGACGGCATCGTGCTGCTGGTCGACGCGTCCGAGGGCCCGCTGCCGCAGACCCGGTTCGTGCTGCGCAAGGCGCTCAACGCAGACATGCCCGTGATCCTGGTCGTCAACAAGACCGACCGCGGTGACGCACGGATCGACGAGGTCGTCGACGAGACCTACGAGCTGTTCATGGACCTGCTCGACGAGAACCACAGCCAGGACGCGCTCGACTTCCCCGTCGTGTTCGCCTCCGGCAAGGCCGGCATCGCGTCGCTGGCGAAGCCGGAGAACGGCACCTTGCCCGAGGGCAGCGACCTCGAGCCGCTGTTCCGCACCATCCTCGAGACCATCCCCGCCCCCGAGTACGACGAGGGCGCGCCCCTGCAGGCGCACGTCACCAACCTCGACGCCTCCCCGTTCCTGGGTCGCCTCGCGCTGCTGCGGATCAAGCACGGCAACCTCAGGAAGGGCCAGCAGGTCGCGTGGATGCGCCGCGACGGCGAGGTCAAGACCGTCAAGGTCACCGAGCTGCTCGTCACCGAGGGCCTCGAGCGCAAGCCCGGCGAGTCCGCCGGCCCCGGCGACATCGTCGCCGTCGCCGGCATCCCCGACATCACCATCGGCGAGACGCTGGCCGACCCCGAGCACCCCGTGGCGCTGCCGCTGATCCACGTGGACGAGCCCGCGATCTCGATGACGATCGGCACCAACACCTCGCCGCTGGTCGGCAAGGGCGGGAAGGGCCACAAGGTCACCGCGCGCCTGGTCAAGGAGCGTCTCGACTCCGAACTGGTCGGCAACGTGTCGCTGCGCATCCTCCCGACCGAGCGCCCCGATACGTGGGAGGTCCAGGGCCGCGGCGAGCTCGCCCTGGCCATCCTGGTCGAGCAGATGCGGCGCGAGGGCTACGAGCTGACCGTCGGCAAGCCGCAGGTGGTGACCAAGGAGGTCGGCGGCAAGCTGCACGAGCCCTACGAGCGGCTGACGATCGACGCGCCGGAGGAGTTCCTCGGCACGATCACCGAGCTGCTCGCCAACCGGAAGGGCCGGATGGAAGGCATGACCAACCACGGCACCGGATGGGTGCGGATGGACTTCGTCGTCCCGGCCCGCGGCCTGATCGGCTTCCGCACCGACTTCCTCACCGACACCCGCGGCACCGGTATCGCCCACCACATCTCCGAGGGCTACCACCCGTGGGCCGGCGAGATCCGCTCGCGGGCGTCCGGGTCGCTGGTCGCGGACCGCTCGGGCGCCGCAACGGCGTACGCCATGACCTCGCTGCAGGAGCGCGGCATCCTCTTCGTCGAACCCGCCACCGAGGTCTACGAGGGCATGATCGTCGGCGAGAACTCCCGCGCCGACGACATGGACGTCAACATCACCAAGGAGAAGCAGCAGACCAACATCCGGTCCGCCACCTCCGACAACTTCGAGAAGCTCATCCCCCCGCGCCGCCTCTCGCTCGAGCAGTGCCTGGAGTTCTGCCGCGAGGACGAGTGCGTCGAGATCACCCCCGAGACCGTGCGGATCCGCAAGGTCGTGCTCGACCAGAACGAGCGGGCCAAGATGGCGTCGCGGGCTCGGAAGGGCACCCGCTAGACAGTTGCGCTTCGCGCGCTGCGCGGCGGGTCTCGCGCCTGGTGGGTGTCACGCACTGCCGGTTTGTGGCCGCCGACGGAAAGGCTTGCGCCGGCACCCGACGCCAGAGTCCGGCCGTGCGCGAGCCCCACGGCTCCCGATCGGGTGGGTGGGGTGTGGTTCGTGGCTGGTCGGGCTCGCCCACGGCACCAGCCCCGTGACACATCGAAACCCACCCACCCGAACCGGGAGACGTGGGTGGCGCGGACGTGCGGTGGCGGCGCAGGGAGGGGGCCCCGGGGTGGCGTGGCTGGGTCTGGCCGTCCCCCCGGCGCGCAGCGCCCCCCGGACTGGTAGCCGCCCCGGGGCCCCCTCCAGGCGACGCCACCGCACATCCGACACACCCGACCCGGCGCAAGACCCGCCGCGCAGCGACCGCGCGCAGCGCGGAACCAGCCGCGCAGCGACCCGCGCTCAGCGCAAGACCCGCCGCGCAGCGTCGTGGCTCAGCCCACGAGACGCAGCCCGGTCGAGGTGTCGAACAGATGCACCCGGGCGGGATCCGCGGTGAGCTGCACCTGCTGGCCGCGCTGGAAGTCGTGCCGACCCTCGACCCGCGCCACGACCTGTTGGAGCACGCCGTCGGTGGGCTGGTCGGAGACCCCGCTGGGGGTGGCGTAGAGGTAGGCGTCGGCACCGAGGTCCTCGACGACGGCGACCGTCACCGGGTAGCCGGACCCGCCGGGACCGGCGACCCGCCACGACTCCGGCCGGATGCCGAGCGTGACCGAGCCCGAGGAGGCTGCCGCGGCCGCGCGATGGATCGGGATCTCGACGCCGTCGACGACAGCCACTCCGTCACCGGCCGTCTTCCCGGCCAGCAGGTTCATCGCGGGTGATCCGATGAACCCGGCGACGAAGAGGTTGGCCGGCTTGTCGTAGAGCGCGAGCGGGGTGTCGACCTGCTGGAGCAAGCCGTCCTTCATGACCGCCACCCGGTCGCCCATCGTCATCGCCTCGACCTGGTCATGGGTGACGTAGACGGTGGTGACGCCGAGCCGCTGCTGCAGCGCCGCGATCTGCGTGCGGGTGGAGACGCGGAGCTTGGCGTCGAGGTTCGACAAGGGCTCGTCCATGAGGAAGACCTGGGGCTCGCGGACGATGGCGCGACCCATCGCGACCCGCTGCCGCTGGCCGCCCGAGAGTGCCCGCGGCTTGCGGTCGAGGTACTCGGTGAGGTCCAGCAGCCTGGCCGCCTCCTCCACCCTCCGCCGGCGCTCGACCTTGGGCACGCCCGCGATCCTGATCGCGAACCCCATGTTCTCGGCGACCGTCATGTGCGGGTAGAGCGCGTAGTTCTGGAACACCATCGCGATGTCGCGATCCTTGGGGGCAACCTGGGTGACGTCCTGGTCGCCGATCCAGATCGACCCCGCCGTGCAGTCCTCGAGCCCCGCGAGCATCCGCAGCGAGGTCGACTTGCCGCAGCCGGAGGGCCCGACGAGGACCATGAACTCGCCGTCCCCGATGGTCAGGTCGAGGTCGCTGACCGCCGCCCGGGCGGTGCCCGGGTAGACGTGCTCAGCATGGTCGAAGCGCACCGTGGCCATGTCGGTCCTCTCAGCGGATCGATGGATCGCGAACACCGTAAGGCCGCGGATCCCGATCCGTCTAGTGGAAGCGCTCTCATAGACAAGGAGCGACCTGCTCACGAGAACTCACGCTCCCGCCACTCCACCATTGACACCTCGTGTGACGCATGTCATGGTGACTGCGGCAAAGTTGTGGAAGCGCTCTCACGCTCGGCCACCTACCCCGCCGGTCCGGGCCGGAGTCGAAGTCACCGACGAACAGCAGCACGTCAGGAGTGTCACCGTGAGCAACACGTTCCTCCCCCGCAGCCGGCGCACCATCGCCGCCGGCGCCATCGCCACCCTCGTCGTCACGCTCGCCGCGGCATGCGGAGGCAACGACGACCCCACCAAGTCCGCCGAGCAGGAAGGCCTCGGTGAGGGCGAGGCGCTCACCATCACGACCTTCGGTGAGTTCGGCTACGACGCGCTCATCGAGGAGTGGAACGCCGCGAATCCGGACATCCAGGTCGAGCAGACGAAGGTCTCCCTCTGGGACGACTGGAAGAACGAGCTCAACACCAACCTCCAGGCCGGGTCCGGGCTCCCCGACGTCGTCGCGGTCGAGGGCGACTTCATGCCCGCGCTCGTCGCCGCCCCCGACCGGTGGGTCGACCTGTCGCAGGACGAGGTGGAGGGCCGCTGGCTGGACTTCAAGTCCGACGCCGCGACGACCGACGACGGTGCGCTGCTCGGCTACGCGACCGACGCCGGCCCCGAGGCGATCTGCTACCGCGCGGACCTGTTCGAAGCCGCGGGGCTGCCGAGCGACCGGACCGAGGTCGCCGCGATGATGACGACCTGGGAGGACTACTTCGCCCTCGGCGAGGAGTTCGTCGCGAGCTCCGACGCCTATTGGTACGACGCCAGCGGGTCGGTCGCCCAGGCGATGCTGAACCAGGTCGAGTACCCCTTCGAGGAGGAGGACAACACCGTCAACCTCGACAACGAAGGCCTGGCAACCGTCTACGAGACCGTGTCCCAGTACTCCAGCGAGCTCTCGCCCCAGGTCCCGCAGTGGAGCGACGACTGGACGGCCAACCTCAACGACGGACAGGTCGCCACGGTGCCCTGTCCCGGCTGGATGCGGAGCAACATCCGCGACAACACCGGTGACCCGGCACCCAAGGGAGTCGTGTGGGACATCGCCGACGTGTTCCCCGGCGGTGGCGGCAACTGGGGCGGCTCCTACCTCTCGATCCCGAAGACCTCGACGCACCAGACCGAGGCGCTCGAGTTCATCACCTGGATCACGGCGCCGGAGCAGCAGGCCAAGATCTTCGAGCTCACCGGCAACTTCCCGTCGCAGGTCGACGCCCTCGCCGACCCGGTCGTCGTCGACGCCACCGATCCCTACTTCAACGACGCTCCGGCCGGCGAGATCTTCTCGAACCGTGCGGCCGCGATCACCGTGCAGCCCTACCACGGGCCGCTCTACTCCGACATCCTCGGAAAGTTCCAGGACGCGATCAACCGGGTCGACCAGGGCACGGATCCCGACGAGTCGTGGGACACCTTCACCGAGGAGGTCGCGTCACTCCAGTGATCCCTGGCTGACGTGAACCCGCCAGGCCGCCCGGGACTTCAACCGACCCGGGCGGCCTGGCGCCACTATCGACCACGAGGACTGCGAGGACCAGGGATGTTGACCGAGGAGCAGGCCGGCGAGGTGACACCCGCGCCGCGCGTCGCAGACCGGAGACTGCTGCGTCGGCAGCGCCGCTCTCGCTGGGACCTGAAGCTCTCGCCGTACCTGTACATCTCGCCGTTCTTCGTGCTGTTCGTACTCGTCGGGCTCTACCCGCTCGTCTACACCGGCTGGCTCTCGCTCCACGACTGGGACCGCCTCTACTACCAGCAGGGCGAGTTCTCAGGTCTGGAGAACTACCGGTTCGTGCTGAACGACCCGGTCTTCATCAAGTCCCTCGTCAACACGTTCAGCATCTTTCTGATGTCCTCGGTCCCCCAGGTGATCATCGCGGTCTGCGTCGCCGCCCTCCTCGACACCCACCTGCGCGGCCGCACCCTCTGGCGGATGAGCGTGCTGCTCCCGTTCGCCGTCGCTCCGGCGGCCGCCGTCCTCATCTTCGGCAGCCTGTTCGCCGACAAGTCCGGCCTCATCAATTCGATCATCGACGGCGTCGGGCTCGAGCCGATCCGGTGGCACGTCGACCGGTGGTGGAGCCACTTCGCGATCGCGAGCATGGTCAACTGGCGCTGGACCGGCTACAACGCGCTGATCTTCCTCGCCGCGATGCAGGCCGTGCCGCGCGATCTCTACGAGTCCGCGGCCCTCGACGGCGCCGGCCGGATCCGGCAGTTCTGGTCGGTGACGCTGCCGATGATCCGACCGACGATGATCTTCGTCATCGTCACCAGCACCATCGGCGGCCTCCAGATCTTCACCGAGCCGCGCCTGTTCGACGACACCCCCAACCGCGAGGGTGGCGCCGACCACCAGTTCATGACGACGACGCTCTACATCTACGTCAAGGGCATCGAGGACCAGTTCTACGGGCGCGCCTCAGCGGCCGCCTGGATCCTGTTCATGATCATCATCGGGATCGCGCTGCTCAACTTCGCCGTCACCCGGCTCCTCACCCGCAGGAGCAACTCATGAGCGTCGGTACGGCGGCGATGCGCCGTCCGGGCTTCGTGGTCTACGGCCTCCTCGCGGCCTTCGTGATCGGCTCCGCGCTCCCCCTCTACTGGTCGTTCATGATCGGCTCCCACACGAAGTCGGAGGCCGGACAGAAGCCGCCGCCGCTGCTCCCGGGCGGCTATTTCATCGACAACGCGAAGCGCGTGTTCGACACGGTCGACTTCTGGCAGGCGCTGCTCAACAGCGCGCTCGTCTCCGGTGGCGCGGCAGCCTCGGTGGTCTTCTTCTCGACGCTCGCCGGCTACAGCTTCGCGAAGCTCCGGTTCCGCGGGAGCAAGGTGCTGATGGGCTTCGTCGTGATGACGATGGCCGTCCCCACCCAGCTCGCGATCGTCCCGCTGTTCATCCTCATGCGTGACTACGGCCTGCTCGACACGCTCCTGGCCGTGGCGCTGCCGAGCCTGGTGACCGCGTTCGGTGTGTTCTTCATGCGCCAGTACCTCGTGGACGCGATCCCCGACGAGCTGATCGAGGCCGCCCGGGTCGACGGGGCGAGCATGCTCCGCACGTTCTGGACGGTCGCGGTCCCGGCCGCCCGGCCGGCCATGGCCATCTTGTTCGTCTTCACGTTCATGATGGTCTGGACCGACTACATGTGGCCCTTGGTCGCCCTCCAGAAGACCGAGACGCTGCAGATCGCGCTCGACCGGCTGGCGCTGACCGGCCAGGGGCAGACCACCGACTACGCGCTGGTCCTCGCGGGCGCCGGCCTCGCCACGATCCCGCTCATCGTCCTGTTCGTCGTCGCCGGCCGCAACCTGGTCGCCGGCATCATGCAAGGAGCTGTGAAGGGATGACCTCCCGCGTCGAGAGCCCCACCGTAGGCACCACCGAGGGCCTGCGCTTCCCCGAAGGCTTCCTCTGGGGGACGGCCACCGCGTCGTACCAGATCGAGGGAGCGGTCAGCGAGGACGGGCGCTCGCCGTCGATCTGGGACACGTTCTCCCGGGTGCCGGGCGCCGTCGTCGGTGGCGACACCGGCGACACCGCCTGCGACCACTACCACCGGATGCCCGCCGACGTCGCGCTGATGCGGTCGCTCAACATCGGTGCCTACCGCTTCTCGGCCGCCTGGCCGCGGGTGCGGCCAGGCGGTGGCGCGGCCAACCAGAAGGGCATCGACTTCTACGCACGGCTGACCGACGAGCTGCTCGACAACGGCATCACGCCCTGGATCACGCTCTACCACTGGGATCTCCCCCAGGCGCTGGAGGACGCGGGCGGCTGGACGAACCGCGACACGGCGTTCCGGTTCGCCGACTACGCCTTCTCCCTGTACGACGCCATCGGCGACCGGGCGCCGTACTGGACCACGATGAACGAGCCGTGGTGCTCGGCGTTCCTCGGCTACACCGGCGGTCAGCACGCCCCCGGTCGGCAGGAGGGCGTGGCCGGCATCGTCGCGGCCCATCACCTGATGCTCGGGCACGGCCTCGTCGTCGACGAGCTGCGGCGGCGAGGCACCCCCGCGCAGCTGGGCATCACGCTCAACCTCACCGTCCCGGACCCGTTCGAACCGGACTCTCCCGCCGACCTCGCCGCGGCCGACCGGGTCGACCACCTCTGGAACCGAGTCTTCCTCGACCCCATCCTGAGAGGCAGCTACGCCGACGGACTGCACACCCACACCGAGGGCCTGACCTGGCGCGGCCGGCCGTGGCAGGACGCCGTCCAGGACGGCGACCTCGCCCTGATCGGCACCCCGATCGACGTGCTGGGCGTGAACTACTACCACGGCGACGCCCCCTCGGCGGCCGCCCACGATGACGACGAGCTGCTCGGCTCCCGCGCCGTTCAGCCCGAGCGGCCGGTGGTCTCGCCGTACCCCGGCGGCCCCGACAGCCCAGCCCTCAGCTTCCCGCGGCGGGGCCTGCCCGTCACCGCCCAGGACTGGGAGATCCAGCCCGACGGCCTCACCCGGCTGCTGGTCCGGCTGCAGGAGGAGTACGCCGCGCCGCCGATGTACATCACCGAGAACGGCGCGGCGTTCGCCGACGTCGTCGGCGAGGACGGCAACGTCGCCGACCACGACCGGCTGGCCTTCGTCGACGCCCACCTGCGGGCGACGTACGACGCGATCCAGCAGGGCGTGGACGTGCGCGGCTACTTCGTGTGGTCGCTGTTCGACAACTTCGAGTGGGCCTACGGCTACGGACAGCGGTTCGGCATCGTCCACGTCGACTACGACACCCTGCTCCGCACACCGAAGGCGAGCGCCCGCTGGTACGCCGACGTGGCCGCGACCGGGATCCTGCCGAACTCGGGAGCAGGAGAAGTGCCCTAGCGTGGCCCGGGTGCAGCCGTCGAGCGAGGGACCAGGGGACGCCCCGACCCTCGACGAGGTCGCGCGCCTGGCCGGGGTGTCGCGGGCGACCGCCTCCCGTGCGATCAACGGTGGCAACCGGGTGAGCGCGAGCGCGCTTTCCGCAGTGGAGGCCGCCGTCGAGTCACTGGGCTACTCCCCCAACCAGGCGGCGCGCAGCCTGGTCACCCGGCGCACCGACTCGATCGGGCTGGTCGTGCCGGAGCCGGACGAGCGGGTCTTCACCGACCCCTTCTTCGTGCACACGCTGCGAGGCGTCAACCGGGTGCTGGCCGCGCGCGACCTGCAGCTGGTGCTGCTGCTGGCCCGGCCGGGCGACGAGGAGCGGCGGATGCTGCGCTACCTCCGCAAGCGGCACATCGACGGCGCCCTCGTCGTGTCCCACCACCGCAACGACCGGCTCGCCGACTACCTGGCCGCGTTGGCGCTTCCGTGCGCGTTCATCGGCCGTCCGTTCACCAGCGCCGACAAGGTCGCCTACGTCGACACCGACAACGTCGCCGGCGGCCGGCTCGCCACCGAGCTGCTGATCGAGCGCGGTTGCCGCACCATCGGCACGATCACCGGCCCCGGCGACATGGCGGCCGGTGCCGACCGGCTGCAGGGCTGGCGCTCGGCCATGCACGAGGCCGGGCTCTCCGACGAAGCGGTCGTCGAGGGTGACTTCACCGAGCTCGGCGGCGAGGCGGCCGCGCGCGAGCTGATGTCGCGCCATCCCGCACTGGATGGCCTCGTCGTCGCCTCCGACCTGATGGCCGCCGGAGCGCTCCGGGTGCTGACCGCGCTCGGTCGCCGGGTCCCGGACGACGTCGCCGTCACCGGCTACGACGACCTCGGTGTCTCCGAGCGCACCGTGCCCGCGCTCACCACGATCCGCAACCCGATCGGCGAGATGGCCGAGCACGCCACCCGGCTGCTCCTGGAGCAGATCGAGGGCGACCGCGACCGTCAGGCGATCCGGGTGATCTTCCCGCCCTCGCTGGTCGTCCGCGGGTCCACCTGACCCGGTCAGCGTCGGAGCTTGGTCCCGAGCTCGGAGAGCCGATCGTTCGTCAGGAGCAGCGCGGCGAGGGCGCCGCCGACGGCGCCGAAGAGGTGCCCCTGCCAGGAGACACCGGGCTGTCCGGGCAGCACACCCCACAGGGCACCGCCGTACAGGACCAGGACGACGATGCCGAGCGCGATCTCCCACAACACACCGTTCACGATGCCGCGGATCGCGAGGTAGGCGATCCAGCCGAAGATCAGGCCGGACGCACCGATGTGGTTGGTGTTGCTCCCGGCCACCAGCCACACGCCCACACCACCGACGACCCAGATCACGGCAGTGGCGGCCAGTCCGCGCAGCAGACCGGTGGCGAGGGTGAGGAAGCCGAGGATCAGGACCGGCCCGGTGTTGCCCTCGAGGTGCGTCCATCCCCCGTGCAGCAGCGGCGCGAGGACGATGCCGAGCAGGCCCTCGTCGGACCGCGGCTGCACGCCGTACTGGTCGAGCCTGTGGTCCGACGCCGCGTCGACGATCTCGATCGCCCAGAGCAGCGCGGTGAACCCGAACGTGCCGATGGCCGCCATCTGCCAGGCCGGCAGCTCCCGCCCCTTGATCTCCACGGCGTCAGTGTGCCCGGTCGGCGCGGCTCACCACCATCGAATGACCCAGTACTGCACGCCGTACGGGGCGTCGTCGTAGGTCACCTCAGCCGTGACTGCAGGCGTCAGCAGATCACCGAGCGCCCGGATCCCCGCCACGTCGGCCCACATCTCCTCGGCCAGCTGCTCGTCGAGGGCTCTCAGCGCGGCGGGGAGCGGCTCGAGCAGTGCGCGGCGAAGGTCGTCGTCGAAGACCTCGGCCCGCTCGTCGAGGTGTCCCGGGGCCTTGAGGGTGCGCTTGGCGGACCCGTTGCCGACCACCAGCACACCCGTCGGGTCGACGGAGGTCTCCTCCGCCCCGACCTCGGCCAGCAGGTGTCGCGCCACCTTCGTGCCCATCCCCGCGGGCGCGACGACCCGGACCCGCGGTCCGAGCCCGGCGACGGCCGCGAGACACGCTTCACGGAGGTCGGCGACCGGGTCGTCGATCGAGGCGTACGACGGCAGCAGCGCCGGCACGCCCGGCACCAGGGCGACGGGTTTTCCGGGGTCCCCGCGGCGTTGTTCGGGGGAGCGCAGCGGAGGAGAAGAACGTCGTGGGGTAAATCTCATGCGAGGCCCCGGATGGCGCGCTGCGGCGGCCGCCTGCCGGCGATCGTCCACACCATGTCGACGACCTGACGGGTCTCGACGATCTCGTGGACGCGGTAGATCCGGACGCCGGCCAGTGCGCAGACCGCCGTCGCCGCGAGGGTGCCGATCAGCCGCTCGCCGACGGGGAGGTCGAGGGTCTCGCCGACGAAGTCCTTGTTGGACAGCGACACCAGCACCGGCCACCCGGTGTCGACCATCTCGCCGATCCGCCGCGTGAGCTCGAGGGAGTGGAAGGTGTTCTTGCCGAAGTCGTGCGCCGGGTCGATCACGATCGACTCCCGCGCCACCCCGGCGGCGAGCGCTCGCTCGGCGTAGGCGACGGTGTCGCCGATCGCGGCGGCGACCACGTCGTCGTAGTCGATCCGGAACGGGCGAGTGCGCGGCGTCACACCGCCGGTGTGGGTGCAGACGATCGCGGCGCCGTGCTCGGCCGCGACGTCGACGAGCTCCGGGTCCGCTCCTCCCCACGCGTCGTTGAGCAGGTCCGCGCCCGCCTCACAGGCGGCCGCGCCCACCTCGGCGCGCCACGTGTCGACCGAGATCACCAGCGAGGGGTACGACGACCGCACCCTGGCCACGAAGTCGACGACCCGCGTCTTCTCCTCCGCCGCCGAGATCTCCTCGCCGGGCGCGGCCTTGATCCCCCCGATGTCGACGATCTCCGCGCCCTGCTCGACGACCGTGGCGACCCGTGCGAACGCGGCATCCTCGGACCAGGTCGCGCCCTGGTCGTAGAAGGAGTCGGGGGTCCGGTTGACGATCGCCATCATCAAGGTGGCGTCGTCGGCGAACGACCTGCGGCCGAGCTGGAGCGTCACAGGAGCTCCCTCGCCGGCGCTCGCTCGACCGTCTCGACGACCTTGTCCATCGCCACCGGCCCCGGCAGGAACTGCCGCAGGACCGCCGAGTGCGATGAAGATCGCGAAGCGGTCTTCATCGCACTCGGGGCTCCGCCGGCGGCTGATCTTAAGATGTGCCGACTCGGCGAGGTTCGAGCGGTAAGACGAGCCGACTCGGCGCGGGAGAGGGCCGCGGAGAGGATCTGCACGGCCATGCCGCCGAGGTCGAGGAGCGGCTGGTGGCCGTGGGAGCGGGTGCCGAGGTCGACCTGGGCGATGGCGGCGGCGCCGTGCGCGGCGACGGTGTCGATCAGCGCGGCCAGCTCGACGGCGTAGCCGGTCGGCACCGACAGCGAGGCGAAGTGCTGACGCCGGACTGCCCACTCCCCCGCGAGCGGCTGTACGACGTCCTGCAGCTCGGGGAAGAGGAGCGAGATCAACGGCCGGGCGACGAGCTCGGTGACCCGGCCGCCGTCGAGCGGCCCCTGCTCGCCCGGACGCTCGTAGTAGCCCTTGACCAGCCGCACCTCCGGCGAGGTCAGCAGCGGGCCGAGCAACCCGGGCACGAAGTGGGTGTCCCAGTCGGTCAGGTCGGCGTCCATGAACACGATCAGGTCGCCGTCGGTGACGAACAGCGACTTCCACATCGCCTCGCCCTTGCCGGGGTGGGTGCCGAGGTCGGGCCGGATCTCCGAGGCCCGGTGCACGTCCGCGCCAGCCGAGACCGCGACGTCGTACGTCGCGTCCGTCGAGTCGGAGTCGATGACCACGATCTCGTCGACAAGCGACACCGTGTCGACCAGTCGCTCGCGCACCCGGCCGACGACGTCGCCGACGGTGCCGGCCTCGTTGTGCGCGGGTACGACGAGGCTCACCCGGGTGCCGCCCTTCGCGTCGAGCAGGTCGCCGAGCGTCCAGTCATCCCAGTGCAGGGTGCGGATGCCGCTCACCGGCATCCCGGGGCTTCGACGGGCATGCCGCGACCCTACCGACCGGCCGTGAGTCGCCCGTTGACACGGCTGTTATCAAAAGTGATGACACCGGCCGCCGGGACGAGGCAGACTGGCCGCCTCGGGACCAAAGGATCGAATCTCTTGAGAAAGTTCCAGGGGTCCGGATGCGAGCTCTCCGCAGATGGATGAGGAAGACCCGGTGTCGGGTCAGGTACGGCAAGGCATGCCCACACGGCGGTCACTACGGCGGGAAACGACGCTATTCGCTGACGTCTCCCCACCCCCAGACGCACGCGCGCAGAGTGAACAAGGAGAAGCAGGTGCACCACGCTCCGGCTCACCGGGCCACGAAGCGCACGACCGCCAGCGCCAACGCGGACGCGTAGTCCCGACGACCGGCAGGGCTCGTCATGACCGCAGCATCACCGGCGTCGCGCATGTTGCCGAGCTCGACCATCACGGTCGGGATGTCGGCCAGGTTCAGCGTGCCGAGGTCGCCGCGGACGTCGATGCCGTCGCTGCCGACGTACGTCGACGGTGCGAGCCCCTTCTCGACCAGCGTGTCCCTGACCACCTCGGCCAGCCGCAGCGACGGCTCGGCGATGTCGGTGGTCCACGGCGCGACCGCCTCCGGAGCGATGACGTGGAACCCGTGAGCGCCGTCTGCGTAGGACCCGTCGGCGTGGATGCTGACCTTCAGGTCGGCGGTCGGTCCGGGCTCGCCGGGGTTGCCCGCCCGGCCACGATCGTCGACGCACGGGCCCCACTCCGACGCGGAGTTCGACGAGCGGGTCAGCAACACCCGAGCGCCGAGCCGCCGCAGCAGCCGCTGTGCGATCCGCGCGACCTCCCAGGTGAAGGTCGCCTCGGGATAGCCACCGTCGGTCGCGGTGCCGGTCGTGTTGCAGGGCTTGGTGAATCCGCCCGCGTCGACCGGCGCCCCCACCTCGGCCGGGAAGGCCGCGTTGCCGAGCTGGTGCCCGGGGTCGATCACGACGACCCGGCCGGCGAGCGGCAGCTCGGGCTCGACGGTCGGGGCCGACTCCGTCGACCGCGGCGGGCGCTGCTGATGATGGCTCGCCTCGTGCCGTGGCGTCTCCCCACCGGGCGACGGGTCGGAAGGGTCACTGGAACAGGCCACCAGGAGCAGCTCCAGACACACCAGCACCGCCGTGAGGACCGCGACGGACGGGAATCGCCGGATCGGCTGACGGGCGGGCATCATAGGTGCTCGAGCCTAGGCTGTCCGGCGATTCGCGGTGTCAGTACCGACAACTGGACGGCGACTCCGAATAGGTCTAGACACGCCTGTGAAAGGTGTAACCCATCACCAAACAGGTCGTTGGACCTGCTGTCGGCCCGGGGGAGCACGGCAGGTGTGACTCGGCGCGCCCCTTGTGATGATGACGACGGCTGAGGTGATTTCGTGACAGCGGTGATCGGGCACTCGTCCGCGCGCCGTGCCGAGATGGCGGCCGCGCCTTCGAGAGCGCTCCGTGTTCTCCCCTTTGCCCTGATCCTCCTCGACGTCGCCGTGATCGGAGCCGTGGCCGGGCTCGCGTCCTACGTCGACGACGGGATGCCCCTCTTCGACCCGACGGCCGCAGAAGACCTCGCGAGCCGCACCACCGCCCCGCTGCTGATACTCGGCTGGATCGTCGTCATCGCTCTCGGCGGCGCCTACCGCAAGCAGGTGCTGGGTGGCGGCAGCGACGAGTACAAGCGGGTCCTCAACGCGACCCTCGCCTACACCGGGCTGCTCGCGCTCATCCTCTTCGTCACCCAGGCCGACGTCTCCCGCGGCTTCTTCCTGCTGCTCTTCATGGTGGGCGCTCCCGCCCTACTGCTGTCCCGCTGGGGAGCGCGCAACCTCCTCCACCGGGCGCGCAGCGCCGGCCACCTCGGCCTGCCTGTCCTGATCGCGGGCTCACCCGCGCACGTCGACGACGTCCACGGCGTGCTCGACCGCACGCCCTGGCTCGGCTACCGCGTGATCGGCGCGGTCACGCCGCCGGGCGACGCCACCCACACCGTCGGAGGCGTACCGGTCGTCGGCACCACCGACGACCTCACCACGGCTGCTCTGCGGACCGACGCGGAGCTCGTCCTGTTCGCCGGTGGTGCGGCGACCTCCGCCCAGGAGCTCCAGGAGAAGGTCTGGCAGCTCGAGGAGCGCGGCATCGGGGTCGTCGTGGCCCAGAGCGCCACCGGCATCACCATCAGCGAACGCGCCTCCTTCCGCCCGGTCGGCGGGCTCCCGTTGATGCACCTCGGAGCGCCGGCCTGGGCCCAGGCCGGTGCGCTCGGCAAGCGCACCTTCGACATCGTCGGCGCGCTGACGCTGCTCGTCGCGTTCAGCCCGCTGCTCCTCTTCATCGCGCTGCGGATCAAGCTGCACGACGGCGGCCCGGTCTTCTTCCGGCAGACCCGCGTCGGTCGCCAGGGTGAGCAGTTCCAGTGCTCGAAGTTCCGCACCATGGTGGTCGACGCCGAGGACCTGCTCGCCGCGCTGCACGTGGCGACGGGCTACGCCGGCGGTCTGTTCAAGATGGAGGACGACCCGCGGATCACGAAGCCCGGCCGCTGGTTGCGGCGCTTCTCCCTCGACGAGCTGCCCCAGCTGTGGAACGTCGTACGCGGCGACATGAGCCTGGTCGGCCCGCGCCCCCCACTCCCCCACGAGGTCGCGCAGTACGACGTCGCCGCCCGCCGCCGCCTCCACGTCCGTCCGGGCATGACCGGCCTCTGGCAGGTCTCCGGCCGCTCAGACCTCTCGTGGGAGCACGCGATCAGGCTCGACCTCTACTACGTCGACCACTGGTCGATGCTCCAGGACCTCCACATCCTGTGGCGCACGCTCTTCGTGGTCCTCCTCGGCCGCGGCGCCTACTGACCCCACGTCGGTCGAGGAGGTCGCGCTGGCGACCGTCACGAGACCTCACTCGTAGCCGAGAACCGACTTCCGCTTCTCGCCCCACGCGAGGGCGGACGCGATCGCCTCGTCGAGCGAGGCCTCGGTGCGCCAACCCAGGAGCTCGGCGGCCTTGTCGGCGTTGGCAAACGCACCGACCGCGTCACCGGGTCGCGGCGGCGCCTCGGTGGTCGGCACCGGCTTGCCGACGACCCGCTCGACGGCGCCGATCAGCTCCTTCACGGTGACGCCGTCCCCACCACCGATGTTGATGTAGGAGTACGGCGCTCCCTCGGCCGCGATCACGTCGTCGAACCGCTCTACGGCGCGCACGTGGGCCTTCGCCAGGTCCCAGGCATGGATGTAGTCGCGGATGCCGGTGCCGTCACGCGTCGGCAGGTCGGTGCCGGTGATGGTGAACGACTCGCGGAAGCCGAGCGCGGTCTGCGCCAGCAGCGGCACGACATGCGTCGCGTCCTTGAGGTGGTAGCCGGTCTCGAGGTCCGGGTCGGTGCCGATCGGGTTGAAGTAGCGCAGGATGATCGCGCGCAGCGAGGTCGCCCGGGCGATGTCCTCGAGGCACATCTCCATCATCCGCTTGGTCCGGGCGTACGGCGACGTGGGCTCGACCGGGTCCGTCTCCCGCACCTCGAACGCCGGCTGCAGCGCGTAGAGCGACGCGGTCGAGGAGAAGAGGATCCGCGGCTTGCCGAGCTGCTCGAGCTCATCGAAGAGCTCGAGCGACTTGGCGACGTTGTCGCGGTAGTACTCGTAGGGCAGCTCGACCGACTCGGGCACGATGATCCGCGCCGCCATGTGGATGGTGGCCTCGATCTCGGGGTGCTCGTCCACGATCCGGCGCAGCAGCGCTCGGTCGGCGATGTCGCCCTCGTAGAAGGCGCGGCCCTCCGTGAACTGGCGCGGTCCGACCAGGAGCGAGTCGAGGAGGACAGGCGTGTGGCCGGCCTGCTCGAGCGACTTGGAAGTGACCGAGCCGAGGTAGCCGGCGCCGCCGGTGACGAGAACCTTCACGGGGAAGGAGCCTACGGCGTGCCACCCGTCCGCACGGGTCAGGGGCAGCTGATCGCGGGAGGGTCGATCCCCCCTCCGTCCTTGATCGCGTTGTAGTCGGTGCCGTCGCCGCAGTCGATGATCCGGTCCTTGATGCCGTCCTGGGCGCGGAGCCGGTCCGTCCCCTCGCCGCCGTGCATCTCGTCAGCTCCGAGCCCGCCGGTGAGCTCGTTGTCCGCCTCGCTGCCGACCAGGAGGTCCCCACCGGAACCACCGACGACGTTCTCCACCGAGCCGCGCACCCGGTCGCGCTCGCCCACCGTGCCGTCCTGCCTGCTGCCGTCGTCGTCCCCGCCGGCACCGAGCGTGACGTTCACCCAGATCGTCCGGGCCGAGTAGTCGGCGGTGTCGACGCCGGGCCCACCGACGATGAGGTCGGAGTCGAGACCACCGTCGAGACCATCGTTGTCGGCGCCGCCGTAGAGCTCGTCATCACCCGCCGCGCCTTCCATCGTGTCCGCGCCGTCACCGCCGCGCAGGACGTCGTCGCCAGGATCGCCATACAGGAAGTCGCCGCCCTCGTTCCCGATGAGGAGGTCGTCGCCTCCCTCTCCGTTGAGGGCGTCACCTCCCGCGCCGCCGACCAGACGGTCGTCGCCGCCACCGCCGTAGAGGGTGACGGCGAGGCCGGTCGTGGTCAGCACGTCGGCGCCCGGCCCACCGCGGAGCTCACCGGGGCCGCTCAGGTGATCGGGCCCGTCCCCACCGGTCAGCTTCTCGACGTCGGTCGAGATCAGGTCGCTCACCCCTGAGCTCGGGGCGGTTTCCCCGACGTACGCCGTCACCGGCGCCGTCTGACCCGCATAGCTGACCGTGTCGCTCCCGGGGCCGCCGCAGATGACGTCCTGCCCCTGCATGCCGAAGATCGTGTCGTTGCCCGCGAGCCCGTTGATCACGTCGACCCCACGGGATCCCCGGAGTATGTCGTCGCCGGGTGTGCCGCTCACGGTGGCGGCACGTCCTTGGCACATGCTCGGGGCGGGCGCCCAGACCGGCGAGCCGAGGTTGGAGCCGGAACCGAGGCTCCCCTGGGCGAAGGTGTTGACGTCGATGTAGCTGATGCCCGCCGGCGCGACGTAGACGACCTTGGTGCTGTCCGGCGACCACGAAGGGTCCCAGTTGTTGATGCCCGACGAGTTCAGCGCGGACCGCGCGCTGCCGTCAGGGTTCATCCACCAGATGTCGCCGTCGCTGGACGAGAACTGGACCTGGAAGGCGATCTTGAAGCCGTTCGGCGACCACGACGGACTGAGGCCCGCGCCCAGATCGGTGGTCGTGCCTGCGTCGATGTCCAGGACGTAGACGTGCAGCGGCGAGCTGAACGGACTGCCCGAGTAGTTGGCGTACGCGATCTTGGTGCCGTCAGGTGACCAGGCCAGGTCGTAGCCCCAGAAGTTGGGGTCCTTGAAGAGCTGCTGCGGGGCGCCCCCGTCGGCGTCCATCACCCAGATGCCGTTGTCGCCGCTCTGCGACCGGATGAATGCGATCTGCTTGCCGTCCGGGGACCAGGTCGGGTCGCTGTCGTACTGGCTGTCGGTGAGCCGGACCAGGTTGGACCAGTGGGCGAAGGGGTTGCTGACGACCCAGATCCCTGTGGCGGCGGAAGCGCCGCCGTAGACCGTGTAGGTCAGCCGGCTGCCATCGGGCGAGAAGTCGGGATCGTCCGGCCGCGTGTTGAGGGAGTCGACCGGGTGGAAGTAGGAGCGACCGTTGTTGGCGCTCAGGGAGGAGGTGGTCACGAGGGTGGAGCTGTTGTAGTAGTACTGCACCCACGCCACCAGCCCGTTCGTGCCGGCCGTGACCCCAGGCGGCGTCGGCCCCGCGGGATCGGCGGCCGCCGTGGCAGGCGTGGCGGCCAGCATCGCGCCCACCACGGTCAGGGCGCCCAGCGCGGGGAGCAGTCGTCGGGTCAGGAACGTCGCCCTCATGGCAACCACCGTCTTCGTCAGGGGGACTGGAGCAGTGCCTGACCCGGACAGGCAGTTCGACAGTTACCCAGCGTGCGCTTCGCGTTCGAGTTTCGCCAGCCTTTCGCGCTGGTTTAACCCGTTCGAATGACGTTCGGCCGAGCGACGGGGCGTCGCCCCAACGGTCACGGGCAGCTGATCGCCGGAGGGTCGATCCCCCCTCCGTCCTTGATCGCGTTGTAGTCGGTGCCGTCGCCGCAGTCGATGATCCGGTCCTTGATCCCGTCCTGGGCACGGAGCCGATCGGTCCCGTCGCCCCCGTGCATCTCGTCGGCCCCGAGGCCACCGGTGAGGTCGTTGTCGGCCTCGTTGCCGATCAGGAGGTCACCACCGGCGCCGCCGACGACGTTCTCCACCGAGCCGCGCACCCGGTCCCGCTCGTCCACGGTGCCGTCCTGCCTGCTGCCGTCGTCGTCCCCGCCGCCGCCGATCGTGACATTCACCCAGATCGTGCGCGTTCCGTAGGTGACCGTGTCGATCCCGGACCCGCCGACCAGGACGTCGGCGTCGAAACCGCCGTCCAACTGGTCGACGTCGGCGCCACCGCGCAGGATGTCGTCTCCACTGCCGCCGGACATGGCGTCGTCGCCCTCGTCGCCGACGAGCACGTCGTCGCCGCCATCGCCGAACAAGGAGTCGTTCCCGAGTCCGCCAACGAGCCGATCGTCACCGAAGCCGCCGTACAGGATGGCACCGTCATAGTCACCGGTCAGGATGTCGGCGCCGTCTCCCCCGTGAAGCACCCCCGGGCCGACGAGGACGTCCGGGCCCGAGCCACCGTCCAAGTTCTCGACGTCACCCGCGATCAGGTCGCTGACCCCGGAATTCGGGTCGGTCTCGCCGACGTACGCCGTTACAGGGGTGTATTGGCCGGCATAGCTCACGGTGTCGACGCCGGCGCCGCCGCAGATGACGTCCTGGCCCTGGCGACCGACGATGGTGTCGTCCCCGCCGAGGCCACTGATGACGTCGACTCCGTTGGAGCCGTAGAGCGTGTCAGGTCCTGAGGTGCCGCTGATGGTTGCCGCTCGACCCTGGCACGCAGGCTGGTCCGCGCCCCACGTTGTCGACTCGTAGTTCGAGCCGGCACTCACGATCGTTTGACCACCGGTGGTCCAGTCGTAGGCCCAGATCCCGTCCGACCTGAGGAATGCCATCTTCTTGCCGTCGGGCGACCAGCCCGGCTCCCGCTCGTTGATGCTGCCGTTCAGCAACGTCTGGCGGCCACTCCCGTCAGGGTTCATCCACGCGATGTCCCAGTCCGTCGAGGTGTAGGGGAATTCGAACGCAATTCTGTTCCCGTCGGGTCTCCACGACGGCGCTTGACCCAGGCCGAGATCGATCGGGGTGCTCCCGTCGGCGTCCATCACGTAGACGTGCATAGGGGAGGTGTACGCCCCTCCGGAGAAGTTGGCGAAAGCGATCTTGGTGCCATCCGGCGACCACGTCAGGTCCTCACCGTAGAAGCTGCCGCGCAGGACCTGGACCGGCGTCCCGCCCCCCTTCGCGTCGACAACATAGATCCCGTTGTCACCCTGGGTGCGGACGAACGCGATCTTGGTGCCGTCCGGCGACCAGGTCGGGTCCGTGTCGCTGTAGCCCCTCGTGACCTGCACCGCCCTTTCGGCATGGAAAGGATGATCGACCGCCCAGATCCCTTGAGCCCCCGCGTTGGCGTTGTAGGCCCAGTAGGCGATCCGGGTCCCGTCGGGCGACCACTCCGGGTCGCGCAGAATCGCGTCGGGGTCGGGGTCATGGAAGTACGAGTAGCCATCGCTCGACCGGAGGTAGCCTGCTTCGACGCCGCCGGTGGACGAGTTGAGGATCAGCTGCGACCACACGATCTTGCCGGGCGCCCCTGAGGTCACCGATGGCACGGTCGGCCCGGAGGGTCCGGACGGATCCGCGGCCGCAGCCGGCGGCCTGAGCGCCGGCGCAGCGACCAGCGCTCCGACAGCTGCTGTCGCTAACAAGCTGTGTGCGAATCGTCGCAGCCCGAACATCGCCGCCATGGCAACCACCGTCTTCCGCCGGATCTGGAGCAGCGCCGGCCCGATCCGACAATGCACGCTTGCACATTTGCCGTCGGACGCATGCACCCTTCCGGAGGATTTTGCTCGTGGCGGTGCTCACACCGGATCGGGGCGGCCTTCGCCCAGCAGGCCCAGCAGGTAGTCGCCGTACCCGCTGGCGAGCAGGCCCTCGCCGAGCCGCGCCAGCTGGGCGTCGTCGATGTAGCCCATCCGCCACGCCACCTCCTCCGGAGCGGCGACCTTGGTGCCCTGCCGCGCCTCGAGCGTGCGCACGTAGTTGCTGGCGTCGTTGAGCGCCTCGAAGGTGCCCGAGTCGAGCCACGCCGATCCGCGCGGCAGCACCTGCACCGTCAGCCGTCCCTCGGCCAGGTAGCCGGCGTTGAGGTCGGTGATCTCGAGCTCGCCCCGCGCGGACGGCTCGAGTGCCTTGGCCCGCTCGACGACGTCGGGACCGTAGAAGTAGAGGCCGGGCACGGCCAGGTTGCTGCGCGGACGCTCGGGCTTCTCCACCAGCGCGACCGGTCGACCGTCGGCGTCGAGCTCGATGACGCCGTACATCTCTGGATTGGCCACCGGATACGCGAAGACGGCGGCGCCGTCGACGTCGTCGAACTGGCGCAGCCGGCCGCCGAGTCCCGGACCGTAGAGGATGTTGTCGCCGAGGACCAGGGCCGACGAGCCACCCGCGATGTGCGGCTCGCCGATGACGAACGCCTGGGCCAGTCCGTCGGGGGACGCTTGGACGGCGTAGGTCACCTCGATCCCGAACTGGGACCCGTCCCCGAGCAGCCGCCGGAACTGGTCGGCCTCGTGCGGGGTCGTGATGACGAGGACCTGCCGGATGCCGGCCAGCATCAGCGTCGACAGGGGGTAGTAGACCATCGGCTTGTCGTAGATCGGCATCAGCTGCTTGCTGATCGCCTGGGTGATCGGCGCCAGCCGGTTGCCTGTGCCGCCGGCCAGGATGATCCCCCGCATTCCCGTAGTGTCCCGCATGTGCATCAGCGGATCCTGGTGACAGGCGGTGCGGGGTTCATCGGTTGCAACCTCGTGCACCACCTGCTCGCGCACACCGACGCGGCCGTGACGGTGCTCGACACGTTGACGTACGCCGCCAGCCCGGCCGCGCTGAACGGCCTCGCGGAGGAGCGCTTCCGGCTCGTCGTCGGCGACGTGGCCGACCCAGCCGTCGTCGACCCCCTGGTCGCCGAGCACGACGCGGTGATCCACCTGGCCGCGGAGTCGCACAACGACAACGCACTGCGGGACCCGGCGCCCTTCGTGCGGACCAACCTCGTCGGGACGTTCACGATCCTCGAGGCGGTGCGGAAGGCCGACGTCCGGCTGCACCACGTCTCCACCGACGAGGTCTACGGCGACCTCGCGTTCGACGAGACGTCGCGGTTCACCGAGGACACGCCCTACCAGCCGAGCGGTCCGTACTCAGCGACGAAGGCCGGGTCCGACCACCTGGTGCGGGCCTGGGTCCGCAGCTTCGGCGTCCGGGCGACGATCTCGAACAGCTCCAACAACTACGGTCCCTGGCAGCACGTCGAGAAGTTCGTCCCGCGGCAGATCACCAACATCCTCGACGGCCGTCGACCGCACCTCTACGGCGCGGGAGACAACGTCCGCGACTGGATCCACGTCGACGACCACTGCTCGGCCCTCCTCACGATCCTCGGACGCGGACGGATCGGCGAGACCTACCTGGTCGGCGCCGACGGCGAGCACTCGAACGACGAGGTCCTCCAGCTGATCCTGCGGCTGATGGGGCGCGATCCCGACGACTTCGACCATGTCGCCGACCGGGCCGGCCACGACCTCCGCTATGCCATCGACGCGGGCCGTCTGCGCAACGCGCTCGGCTGGCGGCCGTCGTACGGCGACTTCGAGGCCGGCCTGGCACAGACGATCGCGTGGTACACCGACCACCAGGACTGGTGGCGCCCCGGCAAGGCAGCGACCGAGGCGGCCTACGCCGCCCACGGGCAGTGAGTGAGCCGACGCTGTCGGCTGCTCGCGAAAACGGTCACCAGCGAGCGGAGGAAGCGAGGAACGAGCGCCCGGAGCGAGTGCCGGTGAGCGCTTTCGCGACGCCGACCAGCAAGACGCCGGCCAAGCGCGATCGACGGCTGCGTCAACCGCGGGCCCGGCAGCGTGGCGCGACGAAGGAGCGACCCGCTCGGGCAATTCAGCTCAGCCGACCTGGATCCGACCGTAGTCGTCCTCGAGCCGGCAGATGTCGTCCTCACCGGTGTAGGTCCCGTGCTGGACCTCGATGATGACGAGCGGCTCGTCGTGCGCGTTGGTGATCCGGTGCGGCTCGCCGATCGCGACGTTCACGGAGTCGGCGACGTGCAGGACGCGGGTCTCCCCGGCGATCATGCAGGTCGCGGTGCCGGACACGACGGTCCAGTGCTCCGCCCGGTGCTCGTGGGTCTGGTAGGACAGGCGCGAGCCGGGCTCGACGACGATCCGCTTGACCTTGAAGCCGTCGCCCTCGTCCAGCACCTGCCACGAACCCCACGGCCGAACCGCGCTGTCACCGATCACGTCGTCTGCTCCTGTCGTCCCAAACAGTTGGCGTTCCCCCCGGGCGCCGGCATCTCCCACCGTAACGACCGTCGGCATACGGAAGGTACGCGAAAGAACGAATCTCTGTCGTCTTTTCCAGTGAGGACTACCTGCGGCGCAGGCCCGCGAGGGCGGGCCGGACGTCGGCGAGGTAGACCAGCGCCGCGATCGTCATCGCCAGGTTGACGAAGAGCAGCGGCAGCGGAATCACCTGGAGCAGCACCGCGATGCCGAGCACGATGCACCAGGTCGGCTTGTTGAGCTTGTCGGCGGCCACGTAGGACTCCGCGGAGTAGAGCAACGCGTTGACGAACGCGAAGATCTTCACGACCAGCATCACGAAGAACACGCCCAGCTGCACGTAGCCCTCGAACAGGAACACATCCATGATGGCTCGATTCTATCGATGCCTTGGTTTCGAGGCTCGCTGCGCTCGCACCTCAACCAGCGGCAGCTCGAAATGGACCGTGGCCCCGAGGGATCAAAACCTCGGGGCCACGACGAACAGTTGAGCTAGCTCACTTGGCGGAGGCCTTCTTGGCCGGAGCCTTCTTCGCGGCAGCCTTCTTGGCCGGAGCCTTCTTGGCCGGAGCCTTCTTGGCGACCGAGCCGGGAACCGAGGCCGGAGCCTTGACCGCGTCACCCTTGCGGATCTTGGTGACGACGCTCTCGCCGCGCTTGGCGAGGTCGGCGTAGGTGCCGGTCACGGTCGCGACGTTCTCGTCGTACTGCTTCTTGACCGTCGACTGGACCTTGGTCGGAAGCGCCTTGGCGTCGGCCTGCAGCTCGGAGAGCTTGGCCTCGAACTTCGCGCGGGTGTCGTTGAACTGCGCGACAGCCTTGTCCTGGATGCTCTTCGGCTTGGGCGCCTCGAACTCCTTGACGGACTTCTGGACGTCGGCAACGCGAGCGTTGACCTTGGTCTGGACCTCGGTGACGTAGCCCTTGACCTTCTCGACGGCCAGGTCGGTGGCGCCGACGCCGGCGTACAGCGGCCGAGCGGCCACGGCGGGCACCGGAACGTCGGGCAGGTCGATCGACGTGAGGCCGATCTTCGGAACCTCGATCTTGGGGAGCTCGAACTTAGGCATGGTGAATGACACCCTTCTTGTTTGTTGGGGGTGGTGCGATTTCAGGAGGTGGCGGTCGTCTCGTCGGCCTCACTGGGCTCGTCGACGGCGACAGGTGCGGGCACCTTGTCGGCTTCGTTGAGCGCCAGGAACGACGAATAGACATCGAGTAGCGACTGCTTCTGCCGCTCGGTGAGGCCGGTATCGCCGAGTACGGCGAGCTCGACCGACCCACCCACGCCGTCATCCGGGCTGAGAATTCCGGCTCGGATGTAGAGCTGCTCCGCGGAGATGCGCAGCGCCTTGGCAATCTGCTGCAGCACCTCTGCCGATGGCTTGCGGAGCCCACGCTCGATCTGGCTCAGGTAGGGATTGGAGACGCCGGCCTGATCGGCGAGCTGCCGCAGGGAGAGGCGCGACTGCGTGCGCTGCTCCTTGAGGTAGTCACCCAATGCGCCGACTGTCTCGGTCACCCTTGCCTTCACCATGCCCCCAGTGTGCTAGCAATAGTTAGCACTTTGCAAGCTGAGGGGACGTGAACTGGTTCACACCGGCGGTCTCGTGACAGTCGCTAGCGCGACTTCCTCGACCTCCGCTGGTCGAGGAGGTCGCTCTGGCGACCGTCACGAGACCAAGTGATAGGCAATTCCTAGTGACTTGCCTTTGTTTGGCAAGATACGCATCGTGTCGCGCCCAGCCCTGCCCCAGCACTGCCCGTCCCCGGGCGAGCTGGACGACCTCGAGCTGCTGTCGGTCGGCGCGATGGCACCCACCGTAGGGTTCAACGAACCGGGTAGCCCGGTCACCCTGACCCTCCCCGACGCCCTGGCCGCCGAGGTGGCCGCCGGAGGTGTCGTCGAGCTGGTCGACCCGGAGGGACTGCCGCTCGCCACGGTCGGCGCGGGATGGTCGGTCACGCCGCTGACCCACGCGGAGTACGGCCCGTTCCGTCGCCTCTACCTCCGCCCCACGGATGTCCGTGCCCGCTACGCCGGCCGCACCTTCGTCACCGTCACCGACGCGATGACCGACGACCAGGTCACGCAGCTGCGCGGGCTCGGCGACGTCGCCGTGCTGGCCCTGGTCGGCCGGGGCACCCCGGCGATGTCCGCGGTCGGGCTGCTCCGGGCGACGCTGCGGGTCGCCGACCTGGTCAGCGCCGGCGGTAGCGCGGTCGACGTGGTCGCCGTACCCCTCGCATCGCACGGGGATCCCGCGGCCGACGCCGCGCTGCGGACCCAGGTGGTCGCCAACTTCGCCGGCTCCGACCCGGTGGTCGACCTCGCACCGGGCGGGGCGCCCGCGGCGGCCGTCGCCGACATCGTCCACGCCGATCGACCCGCGCCGAGCGAGCAGGGTCTGGTCATCTTCTTCACCGGCCTGTCCGGCAGCGGCAAGTCGACCCTCGCGCAGGCGCTGATGGACCGCTTGCTGGAGCACGGCGGGCGGTCCCTGACCAGCCTGGACGGCGACGTCGTGCGCCGGAACCTGTCGGCCGGCCTGACCTTCTCCAAGGAGGACCGCGAGACCAACATCCGCCGGATCGGCTGGGTCGCGGCCGAGATCGCGCGGCACGGCGGGGTCGCGGTCTGCAGCCCGATCGCGCCGTTCGACGCGACCCGCCAGCAGGTGCGGCAGTACGTCGGCGATGCCGGCGGCGCGTTCTTCCTGGTCCACGTCGCGACGCCGCTCGAGGAGTGTGAGCGCCGCGACCGCAAGGGCCTCTACGCCAAGGCCCGGCGCGGCGAGATCCCCGAGTTCACGGGCATCTCCTCTCCCTACGAGGAGCCGCAGGACGCAGATGTCCGCGTCGACACGACGGGCCGCACCATCGACGAGGCCCTCGATGACGTGCTGGTCGCCCTCCGTGCGGCCGGCTACCTCGACCTCGTCGACGCCACGGCGCCCACCGCCGGCCGCGGACGGTCCGCGGCCGTCGAGCTGCCCGGCGTTCCCGCGCGCAGCCCGGTCACCGCCGACGGCGCGCGGGCCGGCGCCGGCCGGGTCAGCATCTTGTTCGTGTGTACGGCGAACATCTGCCGCTCGCCGTACATGGAGCTGCGTGCCGACGCCTTCCTCGAGGACTCTGCAGCCGTCGAGTTCGCGAGTGCGGGCACCCATGGCTTCCGGGGCCGTGGGGTCAACGAGACCATGGCGGCGGTCCTCGCCGGCCGCGGGGTGAGCGCCGAGACCATCGCGGCTTTCCGGAGCCGGCCGATGACCCGTGAGCTCGTCGAGGCGGCCGATCTGGTGCTGACGGCCGAGACCAGCCACCGGGAGTACGTGCTCGAGGAGGCTCCCGGCGCGTTCCGGAAGGTCTTCACGCTCGGTCAGTTCGCCGAGTCGGTGGCCCGCATCGACCACAACCTGGTCGGCCGCGACCTGATCGCGCACGCCGGCCACCGGCGCGCCACCGGCACTCGAGCCGACGAGGTCGGCGACCCTTTCAACCGTGGACGTGCCGCTAACGAGCAGTGCGCCACCCAGATCGACGGGCTGCTGCGCGTCGTCATGCCCCGACTCGCGGGCACAGGAAGGACCAACCCATGAGCGAGCTGCTCACCCTGACCGCGCTCTCCATCGTGGCCGCGGGCTTCTTCGTCGGAGTCGTCGTCGGTCTCACCGGCATGGGCGGCGGCGCGCTGATGACACCGGCGCTGATCTTCCTCGGGGTCGGTGAGACCGCCGCCATCGTCACCGTCGACCTCACCGCGGCCGCGATCTACAAGACCGGAGGCGCGCTCACCCATGCCCGGGAGGGCTCGCCGAACCTGCGGCTCGCCGGCTGGCTGATCGCCGGATCGGTGCCGATGGCCTTCGTCGGCCCCTATCTCGTCAACGCGCTGACCGATGACGCCGAACAGCTCGAGAAGACCCTCAAGCTCTGCATCGGCATCGCGCTGCTGTTCGCGGCGTCGACGTACGCCCTCCGGCTGTACATCAACCTGCGGCGCGTCCGCAGCGGTCAGGCATCCCCGTTGGAGAACCCCCCACTCCGGCCCGTCCCGACGCTGCTCGTCGGCATGCTCGGCGGACTGCTGGTCGGCATCACCAGCGTCGGCTCGGGCTCGGTCATCATGATCGCGCTGCTCATGCTCTACCCCGGCCTGTCGGCTGTGAAGCTGGTCGGCACCGACCTCGTGCAGGCCGTCCCGCTGGTGCTCAGCGCGGCGATCGCCAACATCTCCCTCCACGGCCTGGAGTGGGACCTGCTGATCCCGCTGGTCATCGGCTCGGTCCCGGGCACCATCATCGGTGCCCGGATCGCCCCGCGCGTCCCCCAGTCCTTCATCCGGCGCGGCATCGTGGTCGTGCTGACCATGTCCGGGGTTGCGCTGTTGTTCAAGGCCGGCATCCACCCGTTCGGCGAGGGACACGAGACGCTGGAGGCGGTCCTGGTCGCCCTCGTCGGCGTGGCGATGTTGGCGCTGGTCCCGATTGTCTGGGGCATGCTCCGCAAGCAGACCGGCCTGCCGATGTTCGGCGCACCCACCGTCGCCGAGCTGGAGAAGCTGCCGGGTGATCGCAGGCCGAAGAAGAAGACCGCTCAGTCGCGACCGTAGATGTCGCGGGTGTAGACCTTCTCGGCCACGTCCTCGAGCACGTCGGTGCGCCGGTTGGCGATGATCACGTCGGCACGGGCCTTGAAGTCGTCGAGGTCGCGCACGACCTCGGAGTTGAAGAACGACGGGGCGTCGAGCTCGGGCTCGTAGATGATCACCTCGACGCCCTTGGCCTTGACCCGCTTCATCACGCCCTGCACCGACGACATCCGGAAGTTGTCGGAGCCGGACTTCATGATCAGCCGGTAGACCCCGACCACCGCGGGCTTGCGGCGCAGGATGTCCGCCGCGACGAAGTCCTTGCGGGTGGTGTTGGCGTCGACGATGGCGCTGATCAGGTTCTGCGGCACGTCCCGGTAGTTGGCCTGCAGCTGCAGCGTGTCCTTCGGCAGGCAGTAGCCGCCGTACCCGAACGACGGGTTGTTGTAGTGCGCACCGATCCGCGGGTCCAGGCCGACCCCCTCGATGATCTGGCGGGTGTCGAGGCCGTGCGTCGCGGCGTACGTGTCGAGCTCGTTGAAGTAGGAGACGCGCAGCGCGAGGTAGGTGTTGGCGAACAGCTTGATCGCCTCGGCCTCCGAGGGCTCGGTGACGAGCACCGGTACGTCGTCGTCGATTGCCCCTTCGGCGAGCAGGTCGGCGAACCGCTTGCCCAGCGCGATCGCAGCGCCGGAGCGGGCGGAGGCGCCGATGACGATGCGCGACGGATGGAGGTTGTCATGGAGCGCGCGGCCCTCGCGGAGGAACTCCGGGGAGAAGATGATCGTCGCGCCGGGATATTCGCGCCGCATCCGCTCGGTGAAGCCCACCGGCACCGTCGACTTGATCACGATCGGGGTGTCCCGGTCGGTCCTGAGCACCTGGCTGATGACCTTCTCGACCGTCGTCGTGTCGAAGAAGTGGGTGCGTACGTCGTAGTCGGTCGGCGTGGCGACGACGACGAAGTCGGCGCCGGCGTAGGCGAGCTCGGGGTCGAGCGTGGCCTTGAGGTCGAGCGGCCAGTGGGCGAGGTAGTCCTCGAGCTCGGCGTCCTCGAGCGGCGAGACCCGGTCGTTGACCTGGTCGACGCGCTGTGGGTCGATGTCCAGCGCCACCACCTCGTGGTGCTGCGCCAGGATCACGGCGTTCGACAGTCCGACGTAGCCGGTGCCGACAATGGCGATCTTCATGTCTCGAAGGTGAGCACCCGATGCGTCCGGATGTGGACCTGAGAGAAAACGGCATGTGCACAGTCGGTCGTCGTTCGCGGAGACGTGGCACACATCTCGTCGCAGGTCGGGCTGTAACACGCTGTTCGCCGTACTCGCGGGGCCATCGCGGCTGCAACACGCCGTTCGCGGATCTCCCGCGCCGCTCTCGTCGCTGGAAGACCGTTGGATCGGGGCCGAAGAGACGCGAACGTCCTGCTAGACCCATGGACAGCGTGTTACAGACGCGATCGGCACTGCACAGCGACGGACGGCGTGTTACACCACGCGAGCGCGCCGCCGCTAGCGCAAGTCCCACTCCCACAGGGCCGAGATCGGCAGGCCCCACATGCCGGGGCGGTACTTGAAGCCGACGGGCGCCGTGTTGAGCACGATCCCTCCACGGAACCGCGATCCGGCGCGGACCGCCAGCGCCTCGAGGGCCCGGAACTGGTGGGGACGGAAGCCGGCCGCGGTGCGGATCTCGATGCCGTAGACGGTGTCGTCCTCGAGCTCGACGAGAAGGTCCACCTCCAGTCCGTTGCGCTCGCGGAGGTGGCCGAGCCGGTACGCCACCGCACTGCTGGCCCGCTGGCGCAGCAGCTCGTTGATGACGACCCCCTCCAGCAGCGGCGCCAGCCGGCTGCGGCCGTCGACCTCGACCAGCTGGTCGGCACTGACACCGGAGAGGTGACGGGCGACCGCCGGGTCGGTGAAGAGGACGCGCGGGCGCTCGATCGTCCGCTTGGCGACCGACGCCTGGGTGGCCGGCATCATCCGGACCACGCCCAGGCGCTCGGCGACGTCGACGTACGGCGAGATCGTGGTGGCCGGGATCCCGGTCTCCGCTGCGAGCCGAGCCTTGTTGAGCTCGGCCGACGGCGGCCGGGCCATGGCGGCGATGAGCGCGAGCAACCGGGCCGGGTCGAGTCGGCGCAGTGAGCGGCCGGCGTCGTACGCCAGCCGGTGGAGCTCGTCGTCGATGCCGTCCTCGCGAGCCATGAGCGCGACGTACTCCGCGATACCCCACGGGGAGTGCACCTCGTCCGGCGCGGACGCACGCGATCCGAGCCGGACGACGAAGTCGGCTGCCACGACGAGCAGCGTAGGGCCGGATCCGTCAAACTCGTAGATTTGTCTACGCGGCTCGCGCCGATGTCTCGCTGGAAGGCGGAGCATGGCACCATGGGGCGACTTTGACAGCGGAGAGAACCAGTTCTGCGAAAGGACGCACCCACCCCGCCATGACACAAACTCATGTCGACTACCGCCTGAGCCAGCTCGACCAGCTCGAGGCGGAGTCCATCCACATCTTCCGCGAGGTCGCGGCCGAGTTCGAGAAGCCCGTGCTGATGTTCTCGGGCGGCAAGGACTCCATCGTGATGATGCGCCTCGCCGAGAAGGCGTTCTACCCGGCCAAGATCCCGTTCCCGGTGCTGCAGGTCGACACCGGCTACGACTTCCCCGAGGTGCTCGCGACCCGCGACAACTGGGTCAACCGGCTCGGCGTGCGGCTGATCGTCGCGAGCGTCGAGCAGGCGCTGGCCGACGGCATCGTCGTCGACGACGGCAAGACCAGCCGCAACCGGCACCAGATCGGCACCCTCCTCAACGCCATCGAGGAGAACGGCTTCACCGCCGCCTTCGGTGGCGGCCGCCGCGACGAGGAGAAGGCGCGCGCCAAGGAGCGGGTCTACTCCCACCGCGACGAGTTCGGCCAGTGGGACCCGAAGATGCAGCGCCCCGAGCTCTGGAACCTCTACAACGGTCGGATCCACGAGGGCGAGCACATGCGGATCTTCCCGATCTCGAACTGGACCGAGCTCGACATCTGGGACTACATCGGCCGTGAGGGCATCGAGATCCCGTCCATCTACTACTCCCACCAGCGCCGCGTGTTCAAGCGCGATGGCATGCTGCTCAGCGAGAGCGAGCACAACCCGACCCGCGACGGCGAGGTCGCCGAGGAGCGCACCGTCCGGTTCCGCACCGTGGGCGACCTGACCCTCACCGGTTGTGTCGAGAGCACGGCGTCCACGATCGACGAGATCATCGCGGAGGTAGCGATCGCCACTGTCACCGAACGCGGCGCGACCCGCGGCGACGACCGGTTCTCCGAGGCAGCCATGGAGGACCGGAAGAAGGAAGGCTACTTCTGATGAGCACCACCAACCGAGGAATGGGCATGGACCTTCTTCGCTTCGCCACGGCGGGCTCGGTCGACGACGGCAAGTCCACCCTGATCGGGCGGCTGCTGCTGGACTCGAAGTCGATCTTCGAGGACCAGCTCGAGGCCGTCGAGGCGACGAGCACGTCGAAGGGCTACGACTACACCGACCTCGCGCTGCTCACCGACGGGCTGCGGTCCGAGCGGGAGCAGGGCATCACCATCGACGTCGCCTACCGCTACTTCGCGACGCCCAACCGCAAGTTCATCATCGCCGACACGCCCGGCCACGTGCAGTACACCCGCAACATGGTGACCGGCGCCTCGACCGCCGACCTCGGCCTGGTGCTCGTGGACGCCCGTCAGGGCCTCACCGAGCAGTCCCGCCGGCACGCGGTGATCCTGTCGCTGCTGCGCGTCCCGCACCTGGTGCTCGCGGTCAACAAGATGGACCTCGTGGACTACTCCGAGGAGATCTACGAGAGGATCCACGCCGAGTTCACGACCTTCGCGACGAAGCTGAACATCCCGGACCTCGAGGTCATCCCGATCTCGGCGCTCAACGGTGACAACGTGGTCAACCGCTCCGAGAACATGGAGTGGTACTCCGGTCCCACGCTGATGCACCACCTCGAGCACGTCCACGTGGCGTCCGACCGCGACCTGATCGACGCCCGGTTCCCCGTGCAGTACGTCGTACGGCCGAAGTCGGACGAGTTCCACGACTACCGCGGCTACGCGGGCCAGGTCGCGGGCGGCGTGCTCAAGCCCGGCGACGAGGTCGTCGTTCTCCCCTCGGGCATGACCTCACGGATCTCCAAGATCGACCTGTTCGACCAGGAGGTCACCGAGGCCTTCCCGCCGATGTCGGTGACCGTGCACCTCGAGGACGACGTCGACGTGTCGCGGGGCGACATGATCGCCCGCGTCAAGAACGCACCCGAGCCGCGCCAGGACATCGACGCGATGGTCTGCTGGATGACGACGACGCCGCTCAAGCCGCGGCAGAAGCTCGCCATCAAGCACACCACCCGCACCGGCCGCGCCCTGGTGAAGGACATCCAGTACCGCCTGGACGTCAACACCCTGCACCGCGACCAGGAGACCAAGGAGCTCGGCGTCAACGAGATCGGCCGTGTCCAGCTGCGCACCACGGTGCCGCTGCTCAGCGACCCGTACGCGAAGAACCGCGCCACGGGTTCCTTCATCCTGATCGACGAGGCGACCGGCGTGACCGTCGGCGCCGGCATGATCAACGGCTGAAGTACCGCGACGTACGACGAAGGGCCCGCCTCGGCGGGCCCTTCGCTCGTTTCGGGCCGGAACCGGCGATGGCCGACGCTAGTCGGCGACCTTGACGGCCGTCGCCAGCACGTAGGCGGGCGCCTTCTTCTTCGGGTATCCGTGCGCAGCCGACTTCGACGTCTCGGGCTGGCGCGCCATCACCATCACCCAGTGCACGTTGTTGCCCTGGATCCCGAACAGCGCATAGTCGCTGCTGACCCCGAGCGGCTCGAGCTTGCGGTCCTTGGCCTTGACGGCCTCGGCGAGCGACCCCTTCGCCATCTCGCACACCCACTCGCGGGGGTGCACGAAGTGGGAGACCGCCGCGAGTGCGTCGCAGTCGCCCTTGCCCATCGCCTTCAGCGCCTTCTCGGCAGCCCGGGCGAACGGCGCCGGCTTGCCGCGCTCGGTCAGCTTGTCGCTTGCCGGGACATAGTCGTAGAAGACCGGACGGAGCGCGCCGTCGGTGTCGGCGATGAGGACCGCGCGGGTCACCTTGCGGTCCGGCGGCGTGAACGCGAGGACGCCACCGGCGACCCCCATCGCGACCGTCTGCGCCGGAGGCTCGGAGCCCAACCGGGTCTTGAGGACCTCGCACTGGTCCGCGGTCTGCTGGTCGCTCAGCCCCTCGCCGGCGCCCCACGCGATCGAGGCGATCTGGTCGCAGTCGTCGGAGGCCAGGGCATCCTCGATGCGGGCCACCGCCTCACCGAAGCTCTCCTCGGCCGCGCCGATGTCGCTCGTCTGCGTCGGCTCGGTGCCCGTGTCGGTGGTGCCGTCCGTCGCGTCGGTTGCGTCCGTCGACGCGTCGGACGTCGCGTCCGAGCTCTTCGCGTCGGGCTCGTCGTCACCGCCGCCGCACGCACCCAGGGTGAGCGCGGCCGCGACCGCGACGACGGAGACGAGGGACCGGCTGCGCAACCCGAGAATGCTCATGCTTTGACCTTCCACCAGGATGTCTTGGAGTCGTCGTCAGGCGCTTGGGGCCCGTCCACTTCTGTTGCTTCCACTTCGGCCTCCGTCATCGCGTCGGGGACCACCCACTTGCGGGCCTCGTTGTCCCACGAGGCTTCCTTCGCATCGATCGGGACGTTCATCGGAGATCGCCGCAGGTTCAGGTTGCGGCCCGCGATGACCACCTCGATGGTCGCGGACTCCTGGCCGATGCCCTTGAAGTAGCCGAGCGGCAGGTCGGTCACGAAGCCCCGGCCGCGCGCCCGCCCGGTCCGGCCGAGCGCATCGAGCCCCTCACGGCGCTCTGACGGCCAGACGTAGTGCGCCAGCCTGCCGTTGATGTAGATGCAGACGGGAACGTCGAAGGAGTCGCGGTCGCCGTCGTAGGCCCAGCCACGGATCCGCCCGCCCTGCAGGTGGTCGACAACGCCTCGGAACGCGGGCTCGAACGCCACGTTGCCGCCCTCGGCGAACCAGGTCTGGCTGTAGATCAGCGTGTCGTCCGGGCTCACGGTCGCGATCGACAGTGGTGCGCTGGCCAGGCGCTGCTCGTCCTCGCCGTCGAAGAGGTAGACCGA
Source organism: uncultured Actinomycetota bacterium (assembly GCA_963766035.1). GTDB lineage: Bacteria > Actinomycetota > Actinomycetes > Propionibacteriales > Nocardioidaceae > Nocardioides. The sequence goes on from CAVXYP010000010.1 coordinate 612,219, forward strand.
CACGGCGACGGAGGGTCCTCCTCCGCGCTCGAACACCGCAGCACCCGCGATGTCGACGTTGAGGCGGCAGATGTTGGGCTCGAGCGCGGTGGTGTCGACCTCGAACGCGTCGTCCGATCCGTCCACCAGGACGTTGAGGGCCAACCGCCGCCCGACGTAGACACTCATCCCGACCTTGCTCCGCTGCCAGCGGTGGAGCGCCGGCTCCCCGAGCCGCATCAGCAGATGACCGGACCGGACGTCGATCACCCGGATGTGGCGGGCCATCTCGTTCACGAGTGCGCGGCGCTCGTCGTCGTTGGGCCGGACGATCGCCCCGAAGTACTCGCCGATCCCGGGATTGTTGACGATCGGCCACACCGCAGCGACCGACCGCAGCGTCAGGCTGCCCTCGGCCGCGACGGCTTCGGGCAGGAACGTGCTCGCATCGGTCTCGACGCCCGCGAGCTGGCGGGAGGCGACGTACGACGCGTAGCGCGGCGACGACCGCATCACGCCCAGCCGCACGAAGTCGGCCGGACCGCGGTAGCGCAGCGAGTTGCTGCTGTAGAAGCAGACATCCTCGGCGAGCGACTCCTTGTAGGTGCTGTAGTGCATCTGCTGGCGCCGGTCACCGCGGTCGGCCTCGACCTGGGCAAGCTCCTGGAAGGTGCTGAAGAACTTGAAGTGCATGAGCACGCCGGTGACGTCGGACAGCTGGATGAACCGGTGGGAGTGCGTCGAGAAGATGTAGCTGAAGCCCTCACGCCAGCGCACCAGCGGGATCTTCTTCATCATCGGCTTGCGGTTGGTGTCGACGTCACGGAAGAGCCGGTCGCGCGGCCCGCCGAAGATGCTGAGGAAGGGCGGGTTGGAGCCAGGTGCCAGCGTGTAGGTGTCGGTCTCGAAGTAGGAGCAGGTGTCCAGGAAGTCCTCGCCCCGGACGTATCTGGTCTGCGAGAGCGGGCGGTCCGAGAACATGTCGAGCATGACGGTGAACAGGCCGTCGTGCTGGTTGTCGTCGAGGTAGGCACACAGCTGCGGCAGCGACATCACCTCCGCTCCGGGGAACACCAGCAGCTCGTCGACGTCGGCAGTGATCACCCAGCGGTCCCTCGCATAGGTGTCCGCGAGCTCCTGGAGCCACAGCCGACCGGCCGAGCTGCCCCGGTAGGAGCCGTCGGTCCAGAAGTACTCGACGTCCGGCTGGGTGGCGAGGTAGTCCCCCGTGCCGTCGTCGGAGTCGTTGTCGACGAGAAGGAAGCGCGAGACCCCGAGCTGGCGGTAGTACTGCAGGAAGTACGGCAGCCGCTCGCCCTCGTTCCGCATGCACGAGACGACGACGATCTCGTCCTCGCCGATGGTCAGCTCGCGAGGCTCGAAATACCTGCTGGTGACGGCGGCCCCGAAATTCTCTTTCATCCCCGTGCTCCCGCGCGACCGGTTCAGATCATCCCCAGCCGGATGGACACCGGCACCGAACCCTCGGGGAAGTTGCACACCTCGCCCGACCGGTGGAGCTTGGTGTTCTCGGTCTTGCCCGCCTTGGCGAAGCAGAGCTGGAAGCCGATGTTCGACGGACCGGTGAAGGAGAGCTGGTTGACGCCGACGAGGTGGATCCAGTCACCCGCGGCGTACGTCGCCTCGGTGCCTGCCGCCGTCGCCTTGAACCAGACGCTCGAGACCACATCACCCTCGATGCGGAACGAGGACAGCGGGATCGACTGGTGGAGGCCCTTGGTCCACACCATCGCCGGAGACGTCGACGAGTCGGGGCCCCGGACCGACGTGATCGTCGCACCGGTCAGCACCGGCTCGGCCTCGGAGGCGGCCGTGACGATGCGCTCCTCGTCGACCTTGGTCATCGCCCACACCCGGCCGAAGACGTAGAGCCCGACACCCCACTCCTCGGAGATGCGGGTCACGTTGCGCGTGATGTCGGGCCAGCCACCCGCGAAGTCGTCGCCACAGATGATGGCGTCCTCGGCGAAGAACTTGCTGAAGAAGTCGAAGTTGTCGGTCCAGCCCGGATCGCCGTGGGTCGCGTCGTCGAAGTAGAACCCGATCTCGTCGCTCCAGATGTCGCGGACGACGTCCGGCGCGAATCCCTGGTGGACGACCAGGTTGTCGATGTAGGAGGTGTAGTGGTCGAAAGCCTCCCGGCTGAGCTGGCGTCCGACCCGCCGCTCGATCCAGTCCGCGGCCTCGAACGTGTCGATGGTGTGGATCGGCGCGTCGATGCGGCGGCCCGCGTCGATCGCCTGGGTCGACGAGCCGAACAGCGGGCCGACCTCGAGGAAGCTCCCGCTGGTCGTCTGGGCAGCAAGCGCCTTCAGGAAGCGACGGCCGTTCTGGGTCATCGTTGCCGGCGCGGGGACCGGTGCGGTGCTCTTGGTCACGATCTGTCTACCCCTGTACGTCGAGATCAGCTGTTCGGGCCATGACACTATAGGAAGGTCACTGGGCGGCATCGAGGCTTCCCCCCTTAGCGAGATCGGGAGAGAGACGGCACGTGGATCAGGCCCCAGCAGCTCCCGTCCAGGAGCCGACCGAAGCCAAGCGCCATCGAGCCGTGTTACCCGGTTGGGTGAGGCGCCACAAGGCCCTGACGATCCTGTGCCTCATCGCGCTGGTGCTCGCTGTCGCGATCGGCTCGTGGCTGGCGGTGCTGAACAACAAGATCGACGACATCCCCCGTTTCGAGGCGAACTTCGACCGCGAGGACCGGCCCCCGCGGGTCCAACCGAAGGAAGCGCTCAACATCCTGCTCGTCGGTGTCGACGGGCGCGGCACCGACGTACGCGAGAGACTCGAGCGCGGCGACGTCGGACTGCTCAGCGACACGATGATGATCTGGCACATCTCCGAGGATCACCAGGACAGCGAGGTCGTGTCGGTTCCCCGCGACTCCTGGGTCGACATCCCCGGCCACGGCACGGCGAAGCTCAACGCGGCGTTCTCCTGGGGCGGGCCGGAGCTCCTCGTGCACACGCTCGAGGACACGCTCGACATCTACATCGACCACGTCGCCGTCGTCGACTTCGAAGGCTTCAAGGGCATCACCGACACCCTCGGCGGCGTCGACCTCGAGATGGCCGACGGCAGCACCGAGCATCTCGACGGCGACGAGGCGCTCGAATACGTCCGCGAACGCAAGTCGCTCCCCGGCGGCGACTTCGACCGGATCGACCGGCAACAGAACTTCCTGAGGACGCTCCTCAAGGAGATCACCTCGACGGGGACCCGGATCAACCCGCTGACCGTCACCAACCTGATCGGCGACCTCGGCAAGCTCCTGGTCCTCGACGACGACTTCGGCAACGACGAGATCCGCGGACTCGGTCTCGACATCGCCCGGCGCGGTGCCGGTGACGTCGCCTGGATGACCGCCTTCACCGACGGCACCGGCACGTCCGACGACGGCCAGAGCATCGTCCTGCTCAACATCGACAAGACCAAGGAGCTGATGGCCGCCGTGTCGAGGGACGAGTTCGACGACTACCTCAAGGACCACAAGATCGACCGGCTGCCGAAGGCGGACGAGATCAACTAACTCACCCCCGTTGGTCGAGGAGGTCACGCAGCGACCCCGTTGGTCGAGGAGGTCGCGCAGCGACCGTCACGAGACCCCCCGTTGGTCGAGGAGGTCGCGCAGCGACCGTCACGAGACCCCCCGTTGGTCGAGGAGGTCGCGCAGCGACCGTCACGAGACCCCGTTGGTCGAGGAGGTCGCGCAGCGACCGTCACGAGACCCCGTTGGTCGAGGAGGTCGCGCAGCGACCGTCACGAGACCCCCCGTTGGTCGAGGAGGTCGCGCAGCGACCGTCACGAGACCCCCCGTTGGTCGAGGAGGTCGCGCAGCGACCGTCACGAGACCCCCCGTTGGTCGAGGAGGTCGCGCAGCGACCGTCACGAGACCCCCCGTTGGTCGAGGAGGTCGCGCAGCGACCGTCACGAGACCCCCCGTTGGTCGAGGAGACCCCCCGTTGGTCGAGGAGGTCGCGCAGCGACCGTCACAAGACCCCCCGTTGGTCGAGGAGGTCGCGCAGCGACCGTCACGAGACCCCCCGTTGGTCGAGGAGGTCGCGCAGCGACCGTCACAAGACCCCCCGTTGGTCGAGGAGGTCGCGCAGCGACCGTCACAAGACCCCCCGTTGGTCGAGGAGGTCGCGCAGCGACCGTCACGAGACCCGCTCCGGTCCCGACCCAGGCTCGCCCGGACGGAGCGATCCACGGTCCCTGCGCGCGCTCCAACTGCGGCTGGCAAGGGCGGAGAGCGCCTCGAACCGTCCTTCGATCAATGCGATTCGCTTGGCGCGGCTCCAGTTCTGGATCTGCTTCTCAAGCAGGTACGCGTCGCGGATTCGTTGGAACTCTGCAGCCCACACCAAGCGGACCGGTCGCCGCCTTCGCGTATAGGCAGCGCCCAGTCCTGCGTTGTGCTCGCCGACACGGCGTTCGAGATCCCAGGTGCTGCCGACGTACAGAGAACCGTCTGCGCACTCGACGATGTATGTCCACGGCATGGCGACAAGGATGCTCGCGGGGGCGACATAGGACGTACGGCGCCGACAGAGCCTGTGGATCAAGCTGAGCTGGCGAATGCCTGTGGACGATTCGTGGGTCTCGTGACGGTCGCTGCGCGACCTCCTCGACCAACGGGAGGCGCGCGACCTCCTCGACCAACGAGTGGGTCAGCGGCGGAAGTGCAGGCCGACCTCGGGGTCGACGATGATCTCCTGGGCCGCGGACAGCCCGTCCACGAGGAGCGCTGCGTCGGTGGGCAAGTTGCGCTTGAGCAGGCCCAATGCGATCGGGCCGAGCTCGTGGTGGCGGGCCGAGGAGCCGACCCGGCCGACGACCTTGCCGGCACCGTCGGTGACGTCGGCGCCGATCGCCGGCAGCCGGTTCTCGGAGCCGTCCAGGTGCAGCAGGGTCAGACGGCGGGGTGGCCGACCCAGGTTGTGCACGCGGGCGACCGTCTCCTGGCCCCGGTAGCAGCCCTTGTCGAGGTGGACGGCGGGACCGATCCAGCCGACCTCGTTGGGGATCGTGCGGTGATCGGTGTCGATCGCGAAGCGCGGTTCGCCGCGCTCGATCCGCAGCGCTTCGAAGGCCCACAGGCCGGCAGCGGGACCGGCGGCGTCGGCGTACGTGCCGAGCCGGTCGCGGGGCACCAGGTCGTACTTGCCGGACGGTCGCCACGCGACCGCGAGCTCGGCTGTGACGTCGGAGACGTCGACCTGCATGAGGAACCGCATCCGGTCGAGGAAGTCGACCAGGGCGGCGGCCGCGCCCGGCTCGGTGTGCGCGGTGAACGCTGTGCCGTCGTCGGCCCCGGCGAACGCATGCTCGACGTGCCCCTGCGGGCTGAGCACGAGCGCCTGGGTCCAGATCCCGGGCTCGAGACCCTCGAACTGCTGCGTCGTGAGCGAGTGGAGCCAGGTCAGCCGGTCCGGACCGCTGATCCGCACCACGTCGCGGTGCGACAGGTCGACGAAGCCCTCACCCGCGGCGAGCGCGCGCTGCTCGCCGTACAGCGAGCCGTAGTGCGCGGCCACCGGCGCGTCGATGCCGTTGCCGGCGACGGCGCCGGGCAGCTGCAGGAGCGGATTCATGGATTCCTAACTTTGGTCTCGTGACGGTCGCTGGGTCTCGTGACGGTCGCTAGCGCGACCTCCTCGACCACCGACGACCTCCTCGACCTCCGAGCAGTCGTGGCACTGACCGAACACGGTCAGGTGCCCCAGGTCTGGGGAGAACGCGTGACGGGTGGCAAGTGATTCCACGAACGGCGCGGCTTCCTCGGATTCGACGGAGGTCACCTTGTGGCAGACGCGGCAGACGAGGTGGAAGTGCTCGTGCTCACGCGTCGAGTGGTACGTCGGCGCGCGGTCGCTCAGGTGGGCGTGGCGGACCAGGCCGAGCTCCTCGAGCACCTCGAGGGTGCGATAGACGGTAGAGGCGTTGACGGAGGCGGCCCGTTCCTGGACGTGCGCGAGCACCTCGTCCGGGGTGGCGTGCCCCAGCTCGTCGACCGCCGCCAGGATCAGCTCGCGCTGGGGCGTCAACCGGTAGCCCTTCTCCCGGAGGGCGCGCCGCCAGTCGGGTTGGTCAGGCACGTTGCAACCTCGCCCACAGATGGGGCTGCAGCGACTGGCCCATCGCCGCCATGTCGTAGGCGTAGAGCAGGTCGCCCTCGACGTTGCCGTAGAGGCGCTTGCCGCCGACGTACTCCTTGGCGGAGTCGGTCCGCGCGACAGCGTCGGTGACGATCTCGAGCTTCCCGTTGCCGGCCTCACCGTGCCAGACCTCGACGAACCCGGTCATGTGGGCGAGCAGCACCTCGACCTTGCCCTCGGGGCGGGCCCGGATGAAGCCGGTCTCCTGCGCGGCATCGCGGACCTTGGTGCCCTCGTCGTCGACGATCCACGAGCGGGCCAGGTAGTGGAAGAAGGGGCGGCCGTCCTGCTGGAAGATCAGCTCCTGGCCGAACTGGAACTTGTCGATCGTCGGGTAGTCGCCATGGCCGTTGCCCCGCCAGGTGCCGAGCATCCAGGCGATCGGCCCGCAGTCGGCGTGCAGGTTCTCAGGGATCTCGAAGGCCACGATCAGCCAGTGTAGGAGAGGCACGCCCTAGGCTGGACCGCATGACACGGGAGCTCGTGGTGAAGGTGACGTGTGGTGTCGACGCTCCCGAGCGGGCCAACCAGGGGTTCACGGTGGCCGCGACCGCCGCCGCCTCGGGCATCCCGGTCTCGCTGTGGCTGACCGGCGAGGGGGCGTGGCTCGCCGTGCCCGATCGCGCCGCCGAGCTGACCCTTCCGCTCGCGACGCCCCTGCCCGACCTGCTGGCCTCGGTCCTCGAGCTCGGCACCGTCACCGTCTGCAGCCAGTGCGCGGCACGCCGTGAGATCCAGCAGGACGACGTGGTGCCCGGCGTCCGGATCGCCGGGGCCCCGGTATTCGTCGAGGAGGCACTCCGCGACGGTGCACAGGCGCTGATCTACTAAGGAAGCTGATCTACTAAGTCAATGGTGGATCGGCTCAGTTCGCCACGCGAAGCAGGATCTCCTCGAACCTGCTTCCGCACCGGGTGAGCTCGAACTCGCGCTCGGCGAGCTCACGAGCACGGCGGCCCAGCTTGTCCCACATGTCGTTGTCGTCGAGCACCTCGGTCACCCAGTCCGCCGCTGCCGGGATCGAGGTCCGGTCCGGTGAAAGGACGCAACCGCCAGCTGCGTCGATCAGGTGGGCGGCGACGTTCTCGTCCGGCATCAGGCCGAGGATCGGGCGGGCGGCGCAGAGGTAGGACAGTGTCTTGGACGGCACCGAGAACGCACCCGCGGCCTTGTCGAGCACCACGAGCAGCACGTCTCCGGAGCCGAGCACCTCGGAGAGCCGCTCGTAGGGCTGGAAAGGCAGCAGGGTGACCGGGACGTCGAGCTTGTTGGCCTCATCGGCGAGCTCGTCGACGGCAGAGCCCTCGGTGACCACCGTCAGGTGGACAGGCGTGCCGCGGTCGCGGACGGCCCGCGCGACCTGCACGAGCAACCGCGGGTTGTGCTTGAGTCCGAGCGTGCCTGAGTAGACCAGGTTGGGGACGTCGGCGAGGTCGTGCTCGATCGCCCAGTCGTTGTCGCGCGAGGTCGGCACGAGCTCGCCCAGCGGCGCCCAGTTGGGGATCACCGTGGTCTTGTCGGCCGTCCCCCAGGAACGGTGCACCTCGACGAACGACTCCGCGATGACGACGATCGCGTCGGCTCTGCGGTTGCACCAGCGTTCGACCCAGCCGGCGACGCTGGCGAGGACCAGGAAGGCGCGACTGAGCTTGGTGCCGGCGAAGGAGCGCATCGCCACGCCCTGCACGTCCTGCTGCCAGGAGACCCAGGGCGTGCGGGTGACCATGAGGAAGAGAGTGACCACAGCCATCATCGGCACCGGGACGTTGCCGAAGAGCACGACGTCGGGGCGACGGTGCCGGATCTGGCGGGACAGTTGTACGCCGTACCTCAGCTCCTGGACGAGCCGACGCCGGAAGCTGAGCTTCTCGATCACTTCCCCGCGACCGATCGACTCGAAGACAACCTCGTCGGGACCGCCGAGGTTGCCCTTGCCGGAGACATGGGCCTCGCACCAGGAGTGCGTCACGTCGTGGCCGCGCCGAGCAAGCTCGGAGCTGAGCTCAACCTGGAATGGGTGACCGCTGTAATCGTGTACGAGCACACGCACCGATTGCTGCCCCTTCCTGGACGGTATTCGTCAACGATGTCTTGGTTGGCCGTACATCCCCGGTTCTCCAACGAGCGTGCTAGCCCGAGGTCACACGTCAGTGAGCAAGCCCGAGGAGCGTACGCGCTTCCGACGTGGTCATGGGCCTTTTCTGCGCGATCTCGGCCATCGCAGCGGCACGCTCGACCAGCTGCCGATTGCTCTCGACCGGCTCGCCCTTGCGGATCGTGAGCACGTCCTCCATGCCCACCCGGAGGTGACCGCCCTTGCTGAGGGCGGCAAGGCCGACCGGCAGCGTGGTCCGGCCGATCCCGGTGGCCGACCAGCTCGTCGCCTCGGTCGGGAGCGCCGCGACGGCCGCGACCAGCGCGTCGGCGGTGCCGGGCATTCCGCCGGGCACACCCATGACCAGGTCACAGTGGACGCGGCCGCCGTACGGCAGCCCGTAGCGGTCGAGCAGCCGGTGCAGCGCCGCGACCTGGCCGAGGTCGAAGAGCTCGAACTCCGGCACCACCTCGCGCTCCTGGCTGAGCTGGTAGAGGTCGCAGACGAACGGCCACGGGTTGCTGAACACGTCGTCGCCGAAGTTCGTGGTGCCCATCGTGAGGCTGCAGGAGTCCGGTGCCGCGTCGAGCACCTTCAGCCGGTGCTCCAGCGGGTCGTGGACCGAACCGCCGGTGGACAGCTGGACGACCAGGTCGGTGCCCTCCCGCAGCGCCTGCACGGTGTCGGTGAGGCGGGTCAGGTCGAGGGTCGGCCGGTGCTCGTCGTCGCGGATGTGAACGTGGATCATCGCCGCGCCCGCCGCCTCGCACTCCTGCGCGGTCTGCACGAGCTCCTCGAGGGTCGTCGGGAGCTGCGGGAAGTCGGCCTTGGAGGTCTCGGCGCCAGTCGGGGCAACGGTGATCAGCAATGCTTGCGGGTCGACGCCGCTGCTCCTCTGTTCCATCCGGTCATGGTGTCAGATTGCCGGACGATCTGTCCTTTCGGCAGGACCGGGACAATGGGCCCATGCGAGCGGTGATCCAGCGGGTCCTGTCGGCATCGGTCCGCGTCGACGGCGAGGTGGTCGGCACGCTCGACACCCCCGGGCTGCTGGTCTACCTCGGCATCACCCACGGCGACGGAGAGGACGAGGTCGCGTGGATGGCGCGCAAGATCCGCGACCTCCGGATCCTCCGCGACGAGCGGTCCGCTTCCGACGTCGGCGCGCCCGTCCTCGTGGTCAGCCAGTTCACCTTGTACGGCGACGCCCGCAAGGGACGGCGGCCGACCTGGACGGCAGCAGCACCGGGCCCGGTGAGTGAGCCGCTGTACGACGCCGTGTGTGCCGAGCTCGAGCGCCTCGGCACCCACGTCGAGCGCGGGGTCTTCGGCGCGATGATGCAGGTCTCGTCGGTCAACGACGGGCCGTTCACACTGGCCCTGACGCGAAGCCCGACGGGAGATTGAGCCTCGAACCCCAGTCTGCTGACGGCCACCGCCGTCCCGGCGACATCCGGGTAAGCCATTCCGGGCCGTCGATAGACTCGCGCTCGTGAGAAGTCCGCCGGTCGTGACGCTCGCGGTGATGCTGCTCGTCGGCGGTGTGGTGGCGTGCGCGCCGGACCCCGAGCCCGATGTCGGGCCGATCTCGAAGTCAAGCGTCGGCGAAGGCGACGTGTATGTCGCGCTCGGCGACTCGTACACCTCCGCGCCCGGCACCGGGCCCACTGCGGGCATTCCAGAGTGTCAACAGACCTCCGTCAACTATCCTCATCTGATTGCCGAAGCGACGGGCGTCACCCTGATTGACAACAGTTGCGGTGGGGCCACGACCGACTCCCTGAGCGAGCCGCAGTCCATCGGCGCGCGGGCTCACGCGCCTCAGCTTGATGCCGTCACTACGGAGACGACCCTGGTCACCATCAGCCTCGGCGCCAACAACTACGCGCTGTTCGCCGGAATTGCCCGGTGTGCTGTTCCTGGCGCGCCCCAGCTGGGCGGAACGCCATGTGCCGATGCCGACGCGATCGCTGCCCTGAGCGTCCCAGTGGCTCTGGAAGCCGTCGAGAACGATCTCCTGCGCGCGGCGTATGAGATCAAGACTCGGGCACCGGACGCGCTAATTATCGTTGTCGGATACCCCCAAGTCGTCCCGGCAGTCGGCACCTGCCTGTTACTACCGATTGCCGCCGGCGACTACCCCTTCGCTCGCAGGATCCTGGCAGGCCTGAACCAGGCGCTCGAGACCGCGGCCGCTGCCATCGACGCGGCCTTTATCGATGTGGCCGCAGCGAGCGACGGGCACGACATTTGTAGTGCGGACCCCTGGATGGCTGGTGTCGAGGCGCCGCTCGGCGGCGCGACTCCCTGGCATCCCTACCCGGCCGAGCAGCGCGCAGTCGCCGAGTTGGTGCTTGCCGAGCTCACAAACTAGCCCGGGGCTATCCCGACCGGGCCAGTCGGATCAGCGCACGGAGGTCGAATAGCTCTTCGCCTCGTGCGGTAGGGTCCCGCCGGGGAACTGCTCGACACGAGAGGACGACAAGGGCGTTGACGAAGGCAGTCGCGTGGCCATTGGACCAGGCTCGCAATGTCTACTCGCAATCCGGCGAGGACGGCATCATCGAGGCAATCCTTTCCAAGATTCCAGAACGCGACAATTGGGTGGTCGAATTCCGGGGCTCTCGACGGCGTGCACTGCAGCAATAGCCGCTACTTCATCACCGAACACCAATTCTCAGCCGTGCTCATCGAAGGCGATCGGGCGACCCATCAGAAGCTCGCGAAGCTCTATCACGATCATCCAGGTGTCTATGCGATCCATCGGTTCGTCCAGAATTTCAGGGGAAGACTCGCTCGATGGCATCCTGAGCGAGACTGACCTGCCCGCTGACTTTGACTACCTCAGCATCGACATCGACGGCAACGACTACTACGTGTGGGAGTCCCTGGTCAACTACAGGCCGAAGGCAGTTGTCATCGAATACAACCCTACGGTGCCTTCAGAAGTCGTCTGGGTCCAGGAGAACAACCCGCTGACGAGGCAGGGCGCAGGCGTCCGCTCGATCGTCGAACTTGGCAAGCGCAAGGGATACGAGCTCGTCGCCCTCGGTCGCTTCAACGCCTTTTTTGTTCGGCAGGAGTACTTCGCAGGACTCGGCATCGGGGATAACTCGATCGCACGATTGCGTCAGGACCAGAAGCACGTCACCCATATTTGGAGTGGCTTCGACGGGACGACGTTCACGACGGGAGGCGGGACCCTGCCTTGGCACGGAATTCCGCTCCGCGCGGGGAACCGGCAAGAGCTTCCAAGGTTTCTCCGAAAGTACTTCTGGGACTACAGCCTCTTCCAGAAGGTGGTGTTTATCCTCTACTTCGCGGTGCGCGCACCTCGACGGTTGGCGTGGTCACTCTTCCAGTTGGCGAAGATCAAGTTCGGCAGGTCTGGTCAAGAGCTCACGCCATAGCAGGATGGTCAACCGAGGTCTGGGTCTCTCGCCCGTCGGCTACCCAGCACGGCGCGCGGTGCGCGCGCCGACGAGGTAGAGCTCGCAGCCGAGGCAGAACGCGAAGACGGCGTTGAGCAGGGCCGCGATCAGCGCGAAGCCGACGGCGACCTGGGCGACCAGCACGGCGCCGGTGAGGTAGCCGACGAGGGCGACGACCGCGAACGCCAGGCCGACGCCCTGCGCGAACCGCGGCGGCGTCGGGTCCTCGAGCTCGGGCGGCTGGGTGAGCCGCGGACGGATCACGCGCCGGAACACGAGTCCGGTCGGGGTGCGTTGCACGCCGAGCGCGACGCCGATCGCGAAGAAGAGCGCCTGCACGGCGATGAGCATCGTCGCGACCGCTTCGGGGACGACCAGAACCACGGCGAGGAGCACGGCGGTCACGGATGCCGTGAAGCGCGGCCCGCGGGGATCGATCCCGGCGTTGGGCGCGGTCATCGGGGCGCCTCCGTCGAGCTGCGCCAGCGCGGCGAGCACGTGTACGCTTCTGCGGCGCGCCGGCGGCCCGGAGCACCTCGTGCCCGGCCGCGTCGAGAATCAGGGTCGTCGGCGTGCGTCGTACGTCGAGGGTGCGGACCAGGTCGAGGTGCTTCTCGGCGTCGATCTCGACGTGTCGGACGCCGTCCTCCTGGGCAGCCACGTCGGCGAGCACCACCCGCGCGGCGCGGCAGGGCGCGCAGAACGCCGAGGAGAACTGGACGAGCGTCGCTCGCTCCCCCGGCCGGGCGCTCGGCGCGGCACCGGCTACGTGGTCCCACGCGGTGGGCGTGGCGTCGGCGTGCGCGACGAAGCGCCCGTCGACGTGGCGCCGGTAGAGACCGAAGCCGACCGCGACGACCGCAGCCACAGCGAGGATCGCGAGTCCGGTCATAGTTGCCTAACGCAGGCAGCGGCCCCTGGGATTCCAGGAGCCGCCGATGCGTTTGGGTCTCGTGACGGTCGCTGCGCGACCTCCTCGACCGACGAGAACATGATCAGACCGCGATGTCGACCTCGGCGATGGAGCCCACCGCCGCCTGGACGGTGTGGTCCACCGGGTCGACGCCCGGGACCAGGGTGCGCAGTGTCCACTCGCCGTCGCCGGCGAAGAACCGGAAGTGGCCGGTGGCGGACACCGGGACCTCCGCGGTGAACTCGCCGGTGCGGTCGAGCAGCCGGACGTACCCGGTGCTGACCGGTTCGCCGGCCTTGGTCACCTGACCCTGGACGATCGCCTCGATCTTGGTGTTGATCCCGTCCAGCGACAGGCCACCCTCAGTTGCTCCGCACATCTCAGGCCTCACCCGGCTCGTCGCCCAGCGCGATCGGCACGCCGACCAGCGAGCCGTACTCGGTCCACGAGCCGTCGTAGTTCTTGACGTTCTCCTGGCCGAGGATCTCCTTGAGCACGAACCAGGTGTGGCTCGAGCGCTCGCCGATCCGGCAGTAGGCGATCGTGTCCTTGGACCAGTCGACGCCGGCCTCGCTGTAGATCTCCTTCAGCTCGTCGTCGGAGCGGAACGTGCCGTCGTCGTTGGCCGCCTTGCTCCACGGGACGTTGGCCGCGGTCGGGATGTGACCGGCACGCTGGGCCTGCTCCTGCGGGAGGTGGGCCGGGGCGAGCAGGCGTCCTGCGAACTCGTCGGGCGAGCGCACGTCGACCAGGTTCTGGGTGCCGATGGCCGCGATCGTCTCGTCGCGGAACGCGCGGATGGAGGCATCCTGCTCCTGCGCGGTGTACGACGTCGCCTCGCGGCTGGGCAGCTCGCCGACCAGCTCGCGGGAGTCGAGCTCCCACTTCTTCCGGCCGCCGTCGAGCAGCTTGACGTCCTCGTGACCGTAGAGCTTGAAGTACCAGTAGGCGTAGGCCGCGAACCAGTTGTTGTTGCCGCCGTACAGGACGACGGTGTCGTCGTTGGCGACCCCGCGGTCGGACAGCAGTGCCTCGAACTGGGCCTTGCTGACGAAGTCGCGGCGGACCTGGTCCTGCAGGTCGGTGGTCCAGTCGAGCTTGATGGCGCCCTTGATGTGGCCCTTGTCGTAGGCGGTGGTGTCCTCGTCGACCTCGATCAGCACCACCTTGGGGTTGTCGAGGTTCTCCTCCACCCAGGCGGCGGAGACGAGCGAGTTCTCGCGGCTCATGTGATGTGTTCCTTTGATCGGTTCTTCATGGAGACAAATGAACAGAGGCTGACATCAGCACGGCGCGGGATGTCGTGGGCGCAGCCGGCAACCGAGCAGCAACGGGTGCCGGGGACGTACGCCGGGTGTCAGCCGTGGCGGTAGAACCCGCCGGGACCAGACCCGCTCAGCGCATTCGACACAGCGCCGAGCTGACGCGGCAGTTGTCCACTGCGCGCCGCTTGGTGAGCCAGGTCGTCGACATGTCGGTCACCCTACGGCGGCAGCGGGTGCGAACCCACGCCCGATCCCACAGAACGAGACGTCTGTCTGCATGTTGGGACAACGACGTCAGCAGGCGCTTCGGAGCAGCGCCGCCGACGAGCCCGGGAAGGCTCCCGGCGTGACGTCGAGCTCGACCGGGCCGGTCTGGCCGGGGCCCGTGCGGAGCTCGAACTCGATCTCCTGGGTCTCGCCGGGATCGAGCACGGTGACGACCTGCGCGACCGGCCGGCCGTCGAAGTCCTCGGTGACGACGGGGTCGAACGACCGCGAGTCGAGCGAGAGCTCCTCGATGGTCCCGCCGGCCGGAGCCATCACATAGATCGCGATCCGCTGTTGACCGGGTTCGATCTCCTCGAAGAACCGAGCCGCCGGAGAAGATGCCCGAGACCGACGGCAGGTAGGTCGAGACCGTCCGGCACCGCGTTGGTCAGGCGGATCGACCCTGCGACTTCCTGGGCGTAGCCGGAGCACGAGCGCGCGATCGCGTCGGCGTCGTACTGCAGGTAGTAGGTCATCTTCGACTCAAGGGCGTCGTTGACGTAGATCCCGACCTGGGCGTTCTCCGCCACCGTCTCCAGCTCGCCGGCGATCTCGGTGTCGTCGATCAGCTCCTGCTCGGTCGTCGACGAAGCTGTGCATCCGGATCCGACCCTCGGCGACGGCCGTGCCGAGCGCACGGATCACCGCGACCGGATCGCCGCGACCGGCGGCGAAGGCGTTGAAGACCGCCTCGGCGACAGCGTTCTGGAAGTTCTCCTGGCTCGCCACGGTCGGGATCGGCGAGGTAGATCTGGTTCTCGACCTTGGCGACCACGTCGGCCGAGGTCACCGACCCGTAGCCAGGTACGTCGACCGGGCCGGTCGCCGTCAGCAGGTAGGACACCGCGACCGGGTCGATGAAGAAGACGCCGTCGACCTCGCCGCCGACCTCCCGCTGCCACCGTGCGGCCGCGAGCTTCGCAGCACGGGTGGCATCGGGCGTCATGCTGGCGTTCATGAACCACTGACCGAGCGTGGGTCCGAAGACCGCTTGCTCGCCGGGGGTGAGCGGAATGACCGGGCGCTCGATGGCGCCGTACTTGGACGTCCCCTCCTGCTCGACGATGTCCACCTCGCCGTCGTCGGCATGGATGCGGGAGATCGATCCCGCCAGGCCGCCCAAGCTCCGGAGCTCGGCGTTGTTCTCGAACACCAGGAGGTGGTCGCGCGCGCCGTCAGCGCCGAGCAGGCTCGGCATCAGGTCCGCCGCGCGATAGGCGGAGCCGAGCGTCGACCGCGCGTCGAGCACGATCGTGCGCAGCTCGGTGAAGCTGGTCGAGACCGGACCGACCGAACCGTCGAGTCGTCCACGGCCTCCGAGCCTCACGGCCGCGTCGTCGAACGCCTGCTCGCTCTCGCGAGCGGGCGCACTGACCGACGCGATCGTGTCGAGGGGGAACTGCTGTCGCGCCGGGTTGAAGGAGCGCGCCGCGACCAGCTCTGCGGCGTCGACCAGCTGCGGGATGCCGTCGTCGCCGAGGTCGTCGAGGACGTCCGCGGCCGTCGAGATCGCCTCGGCGTCGTCGCCGAACACGGGCAGCCGCTCGAGGACCCACCACGTCGGACCGTCGGTGCGGCCGCGCGCGTCGCCGGCTGCCTCCTGGTAGCGCTCCAGCGCACGTGCGGCGCCGTCGGCGTCGCCCTGCTCGATCTCCTGGCGCAGCAGCAGCGCGCTCCGCTCGACGTCCCGGAGGTCGTCGGCCGCCGACCAGACGGTCCAGGCGGCCCACACGACGAAGAGGCCGCCGAGCGGCGGCTCCGCCGACCAGCACCATCCGCGACGGGCGCTCCCGGAGCCAGGGCCCGATCGCCCGCCAGCCGCGTCGACGACTGCGACGGCGGACCACGGGAGACACGCGGCACAGCATGCCACCCCTCCATGGCCCAGCGGTGTCCGGCCCGTGCCAGGCATCTCGTAGGATGCCTGAGCGTCGGGGAGGGCCCGCGTGACCGAACCAGGTCGCCGCGTTCTTCACATGCGTACGCAGCCGGTCGTCGAAGATTGAGGTGCCGTGGATTTCAAGCAGTTCTTGCTGGTGCTGCGACGGCGGTGGCGGAGCGTCGCCGCTGGTGTTCCTGGTCGCCCTCGCGATCGCGGCCGGCGATCTCCTACGCGATGACCCCAAGTACGAGTCGACGTCGAAGGTGTCATCGTCTCGGTCAACGCGGGCACCGACCAGGAGGCATACGCAGCCGAGCTTCTTCCTCAACACCCGCGCGCAGTCCTACGCCGACCTCGCCCACAGCTCCGAACTCGCCGAGCGGGTCATCGAGGTGCTCGACCTCGACATGACCCCGGCCGAGCTCTCGGAGGAGATCTCGACCGAGGTGGTCGCAGGAGACGTCCCTGATCACGATCACGGTCTCGGACGAGGATCCGCATGACGCACAGACGATCGCGGACGTGGTCACCAGCGAGTTCCAGGCGTACGCCGAGGAGATCGAGACCATCGGCGAGGACGACGAGTCCCAGATCGCGCTGCAACTGACGGACCAGCCTGAGTACAACCCGACCCCGTCAGCGCCCAACAGGACCCTGAACATCGGCATAGGCGCGCTGGTCGGCCTGCTGCTCGGCGTCGCCCTCGCCGTGGCCCGGGACCTCCTCGACCGCACGGTGCGGACGCGGACCACATCGCCGAGGTGACCGACGCCCCGGTGCTCGCGAGCATCGGCTTCGACAGCGACATCAAGACTTCGCCACTGCTCACGGATCTGGGTGGATTCGCTGCCCGGACCGAGGCATTCCGCTTGCTCCGGACGAATCTCCAGTTCATCGATCTCGACCAGCGGGCGCGGGTTCTGTGGTCACCAGCGCGGTGTCCGGCGAGGGCAAGACGATGACCTCGACGAACCTGGCGCGTGGCGCTGGCCCAGACCGGTCGCACGGTGCTGATCATTGACGCCGACCTGCGCCGCCCGCGGGTGGCCAGCATGCTCGGGGTCGACCCGGCGATCGGCCTGACGACCGCGCTGGTCGGCAAGGCGCAGATCGAGGATGCCATCCAGGTGCACGAGCCGAGCGGTCTGCACGTGCTCGCAAGCGGCGCCAAGCCGCCGAACCCGACCGAGATCCTGCAGTCGCGGGTGACCCACGACCTGATCCGAGCGGCTGCGACAGTCCTACGACATGATCATCATCGACGCGCCGCCGCTCTTGCCGGTTGCCGACGCCTCGGTGCTGTCGACGCTCGCCGACGGTTCGATCCTCGTCGTCCGGCATGGCCACACGACCCGTGACCAGGTCAAGGAAGCGATCAACCGGCTGGGCCAGGTCAGCGGCCGGCTCTACGGAGTTGTCGTCAACATGGTTGCCAAGCGGGCCATCGGCAGCTACTACTACTATTACTACGAAGAAACCTCTCCGATCGGCCGCAACGAAACGAGCAAGAAGAAGCCGCTTCCGCGGAGGCGCCGTGACGCTGCAGAGGTGCAACAAGACCGCGAGCCGTAGTTCACTGCATCAAGCCCTGTGTTGCGCCACCACGACCGAGTCGCCATGACACGATGGTGCCCAGTTCGTTGAATCCCCGGCACGACGGGCGGCCGGCGCACGTACGGGGCGTCAATCATGGAAAAGGAGACTCTCATGACAGGGCGCGCGGTGGACGTGCTTGTGGCCGGCGGCGGAGGATTCATCGGCGGACATCTCGTCGCCGACCTCCTCGACCAGGGCAAGACGGTGCGGTCGATCGACAGCAAGCCATTCGACCAGTGGTACCAGGTCCATCCCGGCGCCGACAACGCGATCGCCGACCTGTCCCGGCGCGAAGCGGCCTTCGAAGCAACGGCCGGGGCGCGAGAGGTGTACATGCTCGCAGCCGACATGGGCGGGATGGGATTCATCGAGAACAATCGCGCCCTCTGCATGCTGTCGGTGCTCACCAGCACTCTCATGCTCGAGGCGGCGCGCGCAGCTCGGGTCGAGCGATACTTCTACTCCTCCTCTGCGTGTGTCTACGCCGCCGAGAAGCAGACAGACAGCGCCGTGACAGCTCTCCGCGAAGAGGACGCCTACCCCGCAATGCCAGAGGACGGCTACGGCTGGGAGAAGCTCTTCACAGAGCGCATGTGTCGCCACTTCGCCGAGGACTTCGGCATGGTCACCCGCGTCGCTCGCTACCACAACGTCTACGGACCCGAAGGCACCTGGACGGGAGGTCGGGAGAAGGCCCCTGCAGCCGTCTGCCGCAAGGTCGCCGAGGCGGTCATCACCGGCAACCACGAAGTCGAGATCTGGGGGACGGGGAGCAGACCCGCAGCTTCATGTACATCGATGACTGCGTGACCGGCAGCCAGAGGATCCTGGCCAGCGACTTGCAGGAACCGATCAATCTCGGGTCGGCAGAGTTGGTTTCCATCAACCAGCTCTACTCCATCGTCGAGGAGATCGCGGGGATCAAGTGCGAACACCGCCACGACCTGACCGCACCGCAGGGGGTTCGCGGGCGTAACTCCGACAACACGATGATCCGCGCAACGCTTGGCTGGGAGCCGTCGATCACTCTCACCGACGGCCTCGAGCGTACCTACGAGTGGGTTTTCGATCAGGTCAAACGCGCCCGAGGTTGACGCGACAGGTAGCTCTCGTCCTCGTTGACGCCTGACACCAATCGACGCCGATCCACGTCGACCATGTGCTCGACAACTTCGTCCAGAGAGATCTCGGCACGCCAGCCCAAGGCTTCGCGGATCGGACGCGGGTCGCCGATGAGCTCGGCGGCGTCAACCGGGCGGAGCTGTTTCACGTCCACGTCGATCCGATCCCAAGGATCACGGACCCCCGCCGCCTCGAACGCGAGGTCGACCACCTCGCGCAAGCTGCGCACGACGCCTGTGGCAACGACGTGGTCCGCGGGCTCATCGGCACGCAGCATGAGCCGCATGGCGCGCACGTGGTCCGCCGCCGCGCCCCAGTCACGGCGAACGTCGAGGGACCCCAGCGCCAGCCGCTCCGAGCGCCCCAGGGCGATCTCAGCGGCCGCCCGAGTGATCTTGCGGACGACGAACTGCGGACGCCGCAGTGGACTCTCGTGGACGTGCAGCGCGGCGTCGACGCAGAAGAAGCCCCGGCCTCTCGCCCGCACGACCGCGTCGCGCGCCCGGGCCTTGCCTTGTGCGTAGGGACTTCCGGCTGCGCCGCCGGTCACTTCTGCCGACCCGGCCTGCAAGAACCGCGTGTCAGGCAGAGAAGCGAGTGCCTCGACCATCGCGGCCGGCGCCTCGGCATTGAGCTGCAGCGCGACTTCCGGGTCGTGCCAACTACGGCCCACGGACGAGAACGACGCGAGGTTGTAGACCTCGTCTGGACGCAGGTCGTTGACCAGGTCGGCGAAACCGCGCTGGTCCCGTAGGTCCAGGGGCACCGTCGTCACACCCTGGAGATACGGCGCCATCGCCAGCGCTGCACCTGAGCCGGGCCGGTGAGTGCCGATGACTCTGACGCCCTCCGATCGGAGCAAGCGGGCCAGGTGCACTCCATCTTGGCCCGTAACCCCCGTGATCACCGCGGTGGTGACGCGATGACTCATTCCTCTCCTGCTTCTCGGCGATGCCGGACCAACCGGGCGAGCTGCTCGAGGTCACTGTCCACCATGAGCTCAGCCAGATCCTTGACGTTCGTCTGCGATTCCCATCCCAGCACCTCCCGAGCCTTGGAGGCATCGCCGACGAGTGCGTCCACCTCGGTCGGGCGCTCGTAGCTCTTGTCATGCCGAACGTAGTCGCGCCAATCGAGGCCGAGCCTCTCGAACGCGTACTCGCAGAACTGACGCACAGTGGTGCCGACCCCGGTCGCGAGCACGTAATCCGTCGCCTCGTCGTGCTGGAGCATGCGCCACATCCCCTCGATGTACTCCTTGGCGTAGCCCCAGTCACGGATCGCGTCGAGGTTGCCGAGGGTCAGATGGTCGGCGATGCCCAGCTTGATCGACGCGGCCCCGAGGGTGATCTTCCGCGTCACGAAGCTTTCTCCCCGGGCGGGGCGACTCATGGTTGAAGAGGATCCCTGAGACGGCGAAGAGTCCGTAGGCCTCGCGGTAGTTGACCGTCACCCAGTGGGAGTAGAGCTTGGCGGCTCCGTAGGGTGAGCGTGGATAGAAGGCGGTCTCCTCGTTCTGCGGCGGCGGCGTCCCGCCGAACATCTCGGAGGTAGACGCCTGGTAGAAGCGGCAGTCGATGCCGGAGGCGCGGACCGCCTCCAGCAAGCGGAGGGTGCCGACGGCGTCGGTTGACGCCGTGTACTCGGGCATCTCGAACGACACCTTCACGTGACTCTGCGCACCCAGGTTGTAGATCTCGTGCGGTTGGATCGACCGGACCAGGTTGACCAGGCTGACTCCGTCGGTCAGGTCGCCGTAGTGGAGATGGAGCCCGGGGTCATGGATGTGGTCGATCCGGTTGCGGTTGAGGGTCGAGTGCCGACGGACAAGTCCGTGGACCTCGTACCCCCGAGCCAACAAGAACTCGGCGAGGTACGAGCCGTCCTGCCCCGTGATCCCGGTGACGAATGCGCGCTTCGACATGGGACGAAAGATTAGCGATGCACGCCCCCCGGGAAGGGAGTGCCCAAGAAGGGCACAGCCGTCGATGGGTCAGGTACGGCGCCGCACTACGACCGTGTAGGGTCCGCAGACGTGATCAGTGTGAAGGAACGGATCGTCCAGGGTGTCCGCAACACCCTGCTGCGCACAGGTTTCCACGTTGGTCACAGGATGCAGCGGAGATTGCTCACGGTCCACAACTACATCGACACCGGAGCTTGGCTGCGGACCGTTGCAGACGGCATTCCTGTCCGATACCACGACCGGAACAGCCTGTTCGAAGACGCGTTGAAGCGTGTCACCGGACGCGCGCCGCTCTACCTCGAGTTCGGCGTCTGGGAGGGCGAGTCGCTGCGCTGGTGGTCGCAGCACCTCACGAACCCGGTGGCCCGGTTCCACGGCTTCGACAGCTTCGAGGGGCTCCCTGAGCGCTGGAACAAGTTCGTGGGCGAGGGCGACTTCGCGCTGGATGCGATCCCCCAGTTCGACGACCCACGGGTCTCGCTGGAGGTGGGCTGGTTCTCGGACACGCTTCCCGAGTTCAAGATCCCGGACCACGACCAGCTGATCGTGAACATCGACTCGGACCTGTACTCGTCAGCGGTCGACGTCCTGGGAAACCTCGAGCCCTACCTCCGCCCCGGCACCATCATCTACTTCGACGAGTTCGCCGACAGGGATCACGAGCTACGCGCGTTCAAGGAGTTCCTGACGCGGACCGGCCTTCGGGTCGAGGTCATCGGCATCGCTGCGGGCTTCCACTGGCTCTTCGAGCTGAAGTAGTGACTCCATAAGACCGTGACTCCAGCCACGCACGCTCCTGCGAGATCTTCACTGGTCTCGATCGCAGTCGGTCTCCTGGCCATCGCCACGGTAGGGGTTGCGTCGACCACCAACGAACCACTGATCCTCGGCGGGGCAATTGTGTGCTCGGCGACCGTCGCGGTGCTGACGCTCATCGGCGTCGAGGCGCTGGGCATGCTCGTCCTCGGCATCTGTTTCTTCATGGCCCCGTTCTTCCGGGCGTTTCCGATCGTCCCCGGCACCGCGATCTCGGCGATCGACCCACTGATGGTCCTCGCGACGGCCCTGCTGCTTCCTCGCATCCTGCGCGGGCGCCTCGATATTTCTCCCTTGTACGTGGTCTCGGTCTTCGCGTTCGTGATCTTCGGATACACGGCTGCGTTGTCCTCGCCCACGGCCACGGCCACCCTCAATGAGGTCACGGAATGGTTCTTCCTCGCCGTGGTCATGGCGATCGCCTTCGTCTCCCTCGACTTGTCTCGCAAGGAGGTCTCGGTCCTGGCCGTGATCTACATCGCGGGGCAGATGCTGAGCACCGTCTTCGCTGTCATCGACGGAGCCGACCCGGTGAACGCACGCTACCAAGGTCTCGCCGTTCACCCGAACTACTTCGCCGATGGCGCCATGATGTCGGCGTGTCTCCTGCTGTACCTCTATCACGAGCCTGGCGCCAGGGCATTGCTCAACAGATTGCTGTGGTGGGGCGCCATGGCTATCTGCATGGGAGCGATCTACTTCAGCGGATCTCGGGGCGCGGCTTTCGGCATGGCGGCCGTCTTCGTCCTCGTGCCCTTGGTCGAGCGATCCGGCGCCTATGCCTTCCTGGGGGCACTCGCGATTGTCTCCGGCCTGCTCGTGCTCCAACCGCTGGCGGACCGCAGTGCCGAGGGCAGCACGCTGGCGCGCCTGACCGGAAGTGATGGCACCGGCAACCTGACCCAGCAGTTCAGGCTCGACGAGTGGAACGACGCCCTGGGCCGGCTCGCCCAGCACCCGGTGTGGGGAGAGGGGCTCACCCTCGAGGTCCTCAGCTTCCACAACAACTATCTCTCGCTGGCCGTAGGAGTGGGGCTGCTTGCCGCAACCGCCTACTTGGTCGTCCTGTGGAGCATGGTTCGGGGCCTGTTCGGACCTTCGGCCGAACGCCGGCTGCTCTACCCTGTCATCGCCTTCGCGGCGTGGGGTCTGACCCAACCGGGCTTCAAGGATCGGTCGAACTGGGTGCCGATGCTCCTCGGCCTCGCCGTGTTCCACGGCTACCGGACAGCACGGGCATGGCACGGCACGAGGGTGGACGCGGAGACTCCCACCGAGCCGACGCTCGGGCCCGGGGACCGCCGAGACCCCGTCGAACCAACGCTGGGCACCCCACATGACGACCGGTGATCGTGGATCCCGAACGATCGATGGCTTCTGGCGTTGACCGCGACTCGCGCGTCGGGCGTCTAGCGATTCCGCAAGCGCGCCGGGATCGCACGGAGGCGCCGGAACGTCCCCCAGACCAGCTTGCTGTGGACGATCGTCCGAACCCATCCCCGGACCCGGATCGACGGGATGAAGAACCGGATCAGATTCGCCAACCGGCCGTTCGCCCGCAGCAGCACGAGCTCGAGCTCGAGCTGAACGGTTGAGTTGAGCGCGACCTCGGCGGGATGCCTGAGAGGGAACGGCATGGTCACCGCCGGTGCCGCCGAGCGTGTGGAGCGAGTGTGCGTGGCGCCCTCGCCCCACCCGACGTTGGACACCAGGTTGAGGGCTGGCGTGACGGACAACCCGCCGTGGTGAGCGACGGTCAGCCACCAGTGGCTGTCCCAGCCGTAGGCCTCACCGTCGGTCGTTGACGCCACGTGGCGGTAGTGGTTGGCCGCCGCCGCCGACACGAGCACCCCAGCGGCCGGCTCCGGATACTCCGCGCGGACCGGCGCGCCCGCCGTGCCCTGCATCCCGGCATGATCTCTGGGGAACTCGCTGCGGTGGAGATGCCACGCACGCGCCCAGGTCGCCCAACCCCAGATCCCGGCATAGGTTGTGAAGGCGTAGCTGTCGTCATTGAACAGGCTGGACGAAAGAAAGTGGGCGTCCCCTGCGATGTGCCAGATCCGCTGGTCGTCCTGAAAGCGTTCCAGGAGGGTGGTCGCGTAGGGGAAGAATGACGCGTCCGGAAAGCAGTCGTCCTCCAGGATGATCGCCCTTTCCTCAGCCGCGAAGACGGCGTCCAGACCGAGCTCGACGGTCGCTTCGCATCCGCGGTTGACGTCGCTGTACAGGCGGGTGACGTCGCACTCCCAGTCGACCATCTCGAACTCGCGACGCACCTCGGCGCAGAGATCGACGTCCTCGGGACGATCCGCCCGGGGGCCGTCGGCGACCAAGTACAACCTGCTCGGTCGCGCATCTCTGACGATGCCGAGGAGTTCTCTTGCGAAGGCCGGTCGGTTGAAGGCGATGATGACCACGGGGGTCTCAAGCATGAGCGCAACTCCTCTGGATGAGCTCAGTCAGGCCCGACGCAGCTGGCTCAAAGGACTCCGGCTGCTCCGCGGCGGGAGGAGGCCCCCTCGCATGAACGCCCGTTTGACCTTGGCTACCATCTCCGATTCCTCGTTCGGCACAGCCAGCCAATCCGCCCACTCGTTGAGCTCGGGTACGTCGACCTCGCGCAACCCGAGGCGCGTGAAGCGCCAGCACGAGTAGCCGTGCTCCCGCAGCAGGTCGAGCACGTCCTGGGCCGTGGCTCCGAGCGGCTGGAGACACTGCTCCTCCACCTCGAGCACGATGATCGGGCGAGCCACCGACAACATCCGGGTCGCACCGCGCAAGGCTCCGTACTCCCCGCCCTGAATGTCCATGACGACCAATCGCGGCGCGCCGAACTCCGACATCGTCGCGTCGAACGTCTCGACAGGAACCACGGTGCGCCCGGGCTTCGGCGGACCGTCCTCAGGGGCCAGCGCACCGATCCCCGAGTTGACCGCGGACTCAGCCACGGTGTCGAACGAGGCGGTGCCGGGTTCTGCCCCCAGCGCCACGGGCCGGACAGAACACTGCGTCAGCCCGGCCGCTCCCAGCGCCGCCGACAACCGACCTGCCAGCCGTTGGTCCGCCTCGAAGCTGACGACCGTGCCGGAGGCCCCCACAAGCGTCGCGTAGTTGAACGTCTCCGTACCGATGTGAGCACCGCCCTCGAAGACGACGTCGCCTCGGCTCAGCACCTCGGCGGCGATCGCCGCGATCCGCCACTCGAAGAATCCTCGCAGGGCGAAGCAACGCTCGACGTAGGCGAAGTGGTCGAGCTCGAGGTGGAAGTCGCCGAGCGCCGACTCGTACGGGCCAGGACGCAGCGTGACGCGGTCGTACGTGACCTTCGCGAGAAGACCGGAGGCGAGCGGCGGAAGCTTTCCGAACCGCGGACGGATCGTCACCTAGGTTGTCCTTCCGAATGTCGCGCCGGGGCGACCAGGGTCATCGGTCAGCAGCCCCGAGGGCTGCCTCGTGCTCGCCAATCATCCGGTCGACGACCTCGAGGATCCGACGCGGGGCCAGGGAGATGTCGTCGTAGGGGCGCGGCAGGGCAGTGTGGCTACGGGGACTATCCCCCACCAGATAGCGGTATCGCACATCCTCGAGCGCTTCGCAGATTCCCCACAACCCGAGGTGGACATATCGCGGAGCGAAGAACTCCAGGACCTCGGCGCCCGGAGGCGCGAACACGATGTTGGTCAGGCCTGCTCCGTGGGGTGACACCACCAGCGCCGCTCGCGAGAACA
The DNA here is from genome assembly GCA_963766035.1 of uncultured Actinomycetota bacterium. Lineage (GTDB taxonomy): Bacteria > Actinomycetota > Actinomycetes > Propionibacteriales > Nocardioidaceae > Nocardioides. Next base: position 637,464 of record CAVXYP010000010.1, read on the forward strand.
GGTCCACCTGTTCGCGAACCGCGAGCGAACCCGGATCGACCCTGCGGAACCCGCGGGACTCGAGCGCGGGCCACAACTCATCCTCCTGGAGGTAGCAACGGGTCCCCACGGCATCGCCCCGGGTGATGTAGATCCGTTCTGTCATCGGACCCGCCACCGGAGGGAGGAACTTCCGCCTGAGCCAAGCCACCGTGTCGCGGGGAGCGATGACAGCACTGTTCGGCGTACTGGGAACCACGAGACGATCCGCGACGATCGATTCCCGGCGTCCCAGCTGGATCAACGGACCGGAGACGCCGGCCCACTCGAGAAGCTGCTGTTGGAAGCTCGCCCGGTGCGGGACGACGATGGCATCGAAATCAGCGTCGACGCCACTGGACTCGAGCACCTCGAGGCGACCGATGGCATCGAAGAGGAAGTGGTAGTAGTTCGTCGCCGTCCCCGGGGAGGTCAGGCTGAGAACCCGGCCGGCGACGTGCCTGGACGATCCGAGCGTCGGCCTCAGATAGATCGGGTGCTCACGCCAGCTGGTCAAACCGAAGTAGGTGCTGGTCTGGTAGTCAAGGCGTCCCGCTGGTGTGACCAACGCTCCGACGTCCCCCACCAGGCGTCCGCCGTCGACCTCGAGGACGTACCGCTCGTCAACCTCGATCCGTCGTCCGGACTGGAAGACCGGGTGCCCAGGAGGGTCGCCCTCGGGCAGCTCGCGCATCATCGTGTATGCCGGACCGGCACCGATCCGAGCGACCCGTGGCGCCTCGACGTCCGCCGCTGCGGCGGACGACCGGTGGACGCGGCGCGGCACTCCTCGATCGCCGAGCAGCGGGGAGACCGCCCGGTGCGCCACCCCGAGGACGAACGTGAGCCATCGGTGGAAGCGCTTGAAGAACGGCCACAGCGGCCGGATGGACGCGGGCAACGAGTAGTTCATCGCCCTTCCCCTTGCTGACCACCAGGCGCGGCCTCCCCGGAGTGGGGGTCCAGGCGGCGGAGCAGTCGGGCAGGGCGTCCCACATAGATCGCGTCGGGCTCGCAGTCCTTCGTGACAAGGGACCCGGCTCCGATCACGGACCCGTCGCCGATGGTGACGCCCGGCATGATCGTCACCGCCGCCCCGATCCACACGCCGTTGCCGATCGTGACCGGGCGAGCGAACAGGTCGCCCATCCGTTGCTCGCGCGGTCCGATCTCGTGGGTGGCCGTGAGGATGTTGACGCGCGAGCCGAGGCCGACCCCGTCACCGATGGTCACCGCACCGCTGGCGTCGAGGTAGATCTGGTTGTTGAGCATGGCGCCATTCCCGATGCGGACATTGGTGACGTCCCTGCCGTCGACAAATATTCCGGAGAAGATCAGACTCTTGCCGCAACCCACGCCCACCAGGCGAAACGCCAGGGGCCGCCACGGCCGGGGAAACAACCTCGATTCAATGATCGAGTTCACTGCGATCTTGCGGAGGACGCGGATGATCGCGTGCAGCAAGGACATTTGCGGTTCCCGATCGCCTATTGTGAGCGCAAAGGGTCGAGACGCCGCACCAAACGAGCCGGATTGCCCACATACACGCCGTTCGGCTCCAAGTCCCCAACGACGACTGATCCCGCTCCCACGACCACGCCTTCACCGATGGTGACGCCAGCGAGAACTGTGGTCCCGGCGCCGATCATCGAGCCGTTCCCGATCGTGACGGGCTTGATCAGGATAGGACCGTGCCGAAGGTTGACGTCGGTGATCTCGTGGGTCGCCGTCAGGATCATGACCCGAGCGCCGAGACCGACGTAGTCGCCCAGGGTGATCTGACCGTGGGCACCGAGGTAGACGTACTCGTTGATGGAAGCGAGTCGTCCGACCTTCACGTTGCGGCCCGCGAAACAGATCTTCGCCTGGAACATCGCCCGCTGCGTGTCGATGCCGACCATCCGCAGCGCGATCCAACGCAGGGCACGAGGGAACCAAACGGCCTCGATCAACCCGTTGATGAACACTTCCCGAAACCACGTCGGGATAGTCCCAGGCACCTTCACGGGGGCCACCGTACACGGCGGCTGCAGCCTGGTTGACCGCGCCCGGACGACCGTTCCGCCGTCCCGTCCGCCCTCATCTCCGGGTCATGCCAGAAGCGGAGATGGGGGATCTGTCGAGTCGTCGGGCGGGGTGTCTTTCACCCGGACGTAGATGACGATCCCCGCAATCGCAGCGCCAAACGCTCCGATGGCAAAACCCCAGACCGCGCCGTGGAGACCATCGACCAGCACCCCAACCAGGAAGGCTAATGCGGACATCACGACGGCGCTGATGTTCATCACGAAGCTCATCCGAGGCCGCGCGACCCGGATGCCGGTCTGTGCGGTGGTGAGAATGCCGATCCCGATCATGTGGCACGCCGCCGGGACGATCAGCTCACGACTGCCGGCCCACACGTCACCGAGGAGCTCGCGGCCGACGGCGTCCGGGATCAGCAGCAAGCACGTCATCCACACCAGTGTCGTTCCGTTGAACGTCGCCGCCATTGCCACGAGCAATCGAGTCCGCTCCGCGGGAGAACGACGCACGAGGTACGGCGAAACCACCATGACCGCGCTGAAGGCGACGACGAGGATAGGGCCGAAGAGGGTCCAGACCCCGCGATAGTGACCGATGGCCCCGACTGACACGAACCAGCCGAGGCTGAGCATCGGGACCATGTTGCCGAAGGTCCCGATGAAGTACTCGAGGCCGAACTGGTAGCCGATGAACTTGATGCTCGTGAACTGGTGGAGGTTCGCCTTGCGTCCGCGCGTCAGATGCAGCCCGGCGACGAGCGCGAGCGCGCCGACGGTTGCGGTGCACCCGCACCAGAGGATCGCGAAGCTCGCTGCGCTGGCCTGACTGGAGTCGGAGTAGAGGACGATGTACAACCCGAGAAGGAGCACCAGCCGGGCTCCATCGAACAACGCGGCCAAGTCGGAACGCCCGAGGACCGTCGCGACGTACCGGAATGCGTCGCACGAGGCCGTCAGCGGGAACGCGAGCGCCACGACCAACAGCCCGGCCCGCAGACCGCCGAACTGCGTGCTCGCCGCGGCCAACAGCAGCGCTGCCAGTCCCCCGAAGGACACCGCGGCCCACAACGTGCTGCGC
>CAVXYP010000011.1:0-175147 GCA_963766035.1 uncultured Actinomycetota bacterium
CCAGCGACGGCGTCGACTGGTCCGACAACCGTGATGGATTCGTCCAGCACGCAAACAGCATCCACCACTTCGGCCGCTCACAAGCCTTCTACTCCCGACCCTTTGACGGAACCCAGGTCGGGGCGTCGGTAAGAAACCTGTCGACCTCCGTGGGCTATGTCGACAGCACCGCCAACCTCACGCCGTATGACCAGCCCTACGGCGTCGCCGAGACCCGCACCGCGGCATTCAAGGATGGCCGGGTGCTGTACACCCGCTCCAACTCCTCCAACCTCTTCTACCGCGGGCTCTCGCTCGAGAGTGGAATCCTCGAGGGCTATGAGTGGACCGCGTCGACCGAGACTGGAGCGGTGCGCGAGCAATGGAGTTCGTCGGCGGCTACCTCTACGTCGGCTGGAGCGACAACCGCCTTTACCGGTTCCGTGCGCCCGACGGTCTCCCCCAGTGGAACTCACGCGTCCAGATCGACAACGGAGCATTCAGGCGTCCCCTGGGCATCGATATCCGGACTCGGGCGCGCCACGTTACGGCCACGGACTCGCCGCCAGAGACCGCCATCACCGAGCCCACCCGACGCGCCGTAGTCCAAGCCAGCACCGTGACCGTGAGCGGGACAGCAAGCGACAACTACGGCGTCGCCCAGGTACGGGTCGCAATCCGCGCCCACCGCCAAGAGATGGCTGAACCTGACGGCTCCTGGGGCACCCGTTACGCCGTCCGCCTCGCCACGCTCAATGACCCGGGAGCGCCGACAGACTGGGGTCTCAACATCGCCCTTCCACCAGGACGGTACGCCGTCGACGCCCGGGCGGGCGACACGGCGAACACGGTGGACCCAACCAAAGCCTGGGTGCCGTTCGAGCGAGTCTGACGGGCCGCTCGCACGGGGAGTGCGCCGACCGGTTTCCTCCGGGTCGGCCGTCACCCCCTCGGCCATCCGGGAAAGGCAGCGGCAATCTGCGCCTCGCGGACCCGCAGCGGCGTGGTGATACCGCTAGACACATCGCCACACTGCCCAGTGCTGCTAATCAACAAACGGGTCTGCTTCACGATCGTGACAGCGCGAGCCCGTGGGCAGTCGGGCTTGCACACCCCCATTGAACATCCGGGGGACTGTGCATCCGCGGGTGACTGGGTCGCCGGCAAGACCACCGCCATGGCCCATCTTCGGCGGTCGCCCGCTGCGGAGTGAGTGAGTGCGGACCGATCGGCCTGCTGGTGCGACAGCCCTGCAGACGACTGACGTCAGGTCGGCGGCTACAACCGCCACGTCCCTGTCCCTCCACCTACTCCGAGAAACCCCATCCACACCCGACCACCACTACCGACCCTTGACGACCCTTCACGACTCGGAAAATCACCGCCCCCGATCCACCTTTGACCACTCCAGATCAAGCGGCACGCATGCTACGAAGGTTCGTAGATCGGCCTACCCCCTCGGGTGGGCCGAACGCCATTTCCTGGGGTCGTTGACGAGTGGTGACGGGCGGTGACGAGCATGCGAGGTGGGGTCGTGATCTACCGAGGATCGGCTGCTGCCGCCCGGAACTATGTCGAGGCCGACAGGTCCCGTGCCGATGACTACTACCTGGCCGAAGGCACCGGCGTCGCGGCGCGGTACGTCGCCACACCGTCGACCCTGGTCGCCGAGGCGCCGATGGATGGCGACACCTACGAGCAATGGGTGGCCGGCTACGACGTCGACACCGGCGCGGCGAAGGGCCGGCTGATAAAGGCGGACAACGGTGTGCGGTTCGCCGAGGTCGTGGTCAACGGTCCGAAGACCTGGTCGCTGGCAGCCGCGTTGGATCCGGAGATCTCCGAGGCGTACGACGCAGCACAGTCCCGGGCGGCGGAGCAGATCATCAGCTGGGTCGCTGAGCACGCCACCACCCGCGTCGGGCCGCGGGATGGTCAAGTGCAGGTGCCGGTGGAGCGAATCGAGGCGGCGGTGATCTGCCACCACACCTCCCGGGCCGGTGACCCGCACCGGCATCTCCATCTGCAGATCAACGCCCGGGTGTTTGCTGAGGGGAAGTGGCGCGGACTGCACACCGTCGGGCTGCGGGACATGGTGGCCGCGGTCAACGGGATCGGGCATGCCGCGGTGATGTGCGACCCGCAGTTCCGCACCGTCCTCGCCCGGCACGGGTTCACCCTGGATGAGGACGGGGAGGTCAACGAGCTGGCGCCGTACGCCGGCGCGTTCAGCGCCCGCTCCGCGCAGGTGGGTAGGAACATCGCCCGCTATGAGGCCGAGTGGCGCCGCGACCACCCCGAGGAGGAACCAGGCCCCAAACTGCTGCAGACATGGGATCGGCGTGCGTGGGCTGACGCCCGACCGGACAAGGTGGTGCCGACGTCGGGGGAGGAGCTGCGCCGGCACTGGGTCGAGGAGCTGGAGGCGCTCGGGTTCGTGGCCCCGGACCGTCGCACTGGGGTGCCGGCGACCCCGGTCGGGGCGCTGGACCGCGACGCGATGGTGGAGGTCGCGCTGACCAGGCTCGGAGCGAAGCGGTCGGCCTGGAATGCCGGCGACGTCCGCGGCGTCGTCGAGGAGCTCATCGCCGCTGCCGGTGTCGTCGCCGAACCCGGCGTACGGGCCGAGCTGGCCGAGGACCTGACCGCGCGAGCGGTCGCCGCGTGCCGGCCGCTGCTCACCCGGGCTGACGTGCCCGAGCACGTCCGAGCGCTGACGAGTGACCGGGTGCTCGCGGTTGAGGCCGAGCTCAACGACCGTCTGTCGCTGCGAGCCGAGCATGGTGCCCGCGACCTCGTGGTCGTCGAGGGCGCCGCGGGCGCCGGGAAGACCACCCGCCTGCGGGCGCAGCGCCGGGCCGTCGAAGCTGCAGGGAGCTGGATGATCGTGGTGACTCCGACCTTGAAGGCTGCCGAGTCGTGGCCACCGAGGTCGGGTCCAGTGCGTTCTCCGCGGCCTGGCTGGTCCACCAGCACGGCTTCCGGTGGGACGCCGACGGCCGTTGGACCCGGGTTGCCGTCGACCGGATCGACCGTGCAGCCGTGCTGATGCCCGGCGATGAACTGGTCGTGGACGAGGCCGGGATGCTGGACCAGGACACCGCCCGCGCGCTGCTCACCATCGCTGATGAGGCCGGCGCCCGGCTCGTGCTCATCGGCGACCGCCACCAACTCCCTGCCGTGGGCCGCGGGGGAGTGCTCGACCTCGCCCTGCGGTGGGCGCCGCCAGAAGCAGTGCAAGCAGTTGACTACGGTGCATCGGTTCGCCGACTCCGCCTATGCCGACCTCAGCCTGCAGATGCGCAGTGGTGAGCGCAGTGGTGAGGTCTTCGACGCCCTGCTGGAACGCGGCGAGATCGTCGTTCACGGCTCGGAGGCCGAGGCGGTCGAGGCCATCGCTGCCGCGCGCGGCCTGGTTCTGGCCGACACCCGCGACCAGGTCACCGCACTCAACGCCGCCATCCGCGACCGACGAGCAGCGGGTCACGCCGCCGGTGAGCGCGATGGTGAGCGCGGTGGTGAGGTGCTCACCACCCGTACCGGCGAGGTGATCGGCGCCGGGGACCGGGTCGCGACCCGCCGCAACGACCGCGAACTCGGCGTCGCGAACCGCGACACCTGGACCGTCACCGCGGTCGGTGCCGACGGGACCCTGGTCGTGTCCGGACGGCCCGGTGACCGCACCCTCCCGTCCGGCTACGCGCAGGAGCATGTCGAGCTCGCCTACGCCACCACCGTGTACGGCGCCCAGGGCGAGACCGTCGACAACGCCCACCTCTTGGTCGGGGAGACCACCGGCGCCGCCGCTGCCTACGTCGCCATGACCCGCGGCCGGCAAGGCAACACCGCCCACCTCGTCGCGGAGTCCGTCGAGGACGCCCGTCGGCAGTGGGTCGAGGTGTTCGCCCGCGACCGCGCCGACCTCGGACCCGCCCACGCCGCCCGCATCGCTGCCGATGACATCGAGCGCTACGGGCCGCAGGCCCCACAGAGGCGCGCACCAAGCGGCACCTCTGCCCTCCAGGCCGCAGCACTCGACGCATCCCGTCCGCGGCGTCCCAGGGAACCCATTCCCGGTCCAAGGCCTCCTGCGCCCGACCGAGGTGTTGGCCTCGGCTTCTGAGGTCGCCGAGAAGAGCCCGGACACGCGGTCAGTTTGGGCGTATCTGTCCGATCCGGCGCGCTCGCCGTTGATCTTCCATGCGCACGAGGAGCTCGCACCAACTGACACCAAGCCACCCCGGTGTCCACGATGTCATGTCTCAACACATCGGTGACGAGTCTGTGTCAGGACATCGGTGACAGGTCCGGGGTGCTTGGCGGTGACAGTTCCCCTCACGGCTGCCACGACGGTCGCACCTACAGCCGGTCTGAGGCTCGCCAACCAGTCGGAGCGCGAACGACGAAAACCGCCCCGACTGGTTGGAGCACAGGCGGGACGGCTTCGCCAGATCAGTCGATTCGCATGCCGTCATGGCCGGTGCGGATCGTTGGCCATCTGACGGGCCAGGTTGGTTTCCCTTGAGGCTCTTAAGGCTCTCTGATGCACTACGCGGTAGGCCGCTAGTGATGTCGGGGACCGGGACACCGTTACCACCCTTGGACCCTCAACGTTACAGCAGCGCCGCCCGCCGTGACCACGTCCGTTGCGTGCTGGTTGTGGCTCCGCGTACGGAGCCCGTCTGCGCGTTGCTTGCCGGGGTCACCGCGAGTGGGCTGGAGCGGGTCTGCTTGGCCGATGCGAAGAACGAGCCTGTTGATGCCCGGATCCGTCTGGCGATCGCGCGGTGGCCTCTGGATGCACCGCGTTGGTCGGTGACCACGTTCTGTGCCGAGCACCAGATCTCGCGGAAGACGTTCTACGTGATCTTGGCCCGCGCCAGGACCGAGGGGTCAGGCAGCTGCGCCCTAGTGATCGGCCGCCGCTACGCCGGCCAACTCGCCTACGTCATCTACCAGATCAAGTCCGTGGAGTTCTTCGACCACCAGGGCACCTTCATCGCCCAGGGCGACTGGCCACCGCCCGGCATCACCTACATCGGCACGAGCAGCCTCGCCACCAAAGAAGCGACACCGATGTCCTGACACACCAAACGTCACCGCAGTTCTGTGGCAGATCTGTCACCGATGTCCTGAGACATCACACAGGGATGACCACGATGCGGACAACTTTCGGGGGGACGCCCGCTGACCTGCGCAAACGCGGCGACGGGAAGGGCGTACCCCCGGTTATCCACAAGGGGGTACGCCCGTGGGGGGTACGGAAGCGGTGACGCCGGTTCGTCACTCTTCGACCGAGATCAGTCAGCGATCGGAGGAGACAGCTCATGCAACCCATCCAGATCCCCGCCGAGTGGGACGACAACGCCATCTTGCTGTTCGAAGAGTTCTGCGCCTTCATCCGCACACCCCAACGCACCGTCCGCGACTGGAGACGACGCGGCATCGGACCACGGTGGTGGCGCTTCAACGGCACCGGTCGGCTCTACACCACCGTCGCCGAACTCCGCCGCTTCCTGCGGCCCGCAGTCCCCAGCTCGAGTGAGGCCGGGAACCGTGGTTGATCGCGTCCGCACCCAGTACCTCACCCTCGCCGAAGCCGCCGAACTGATGTCAGTCTCGGTCAAGACACTCCGCCGAAGGATCGCCGACGGAACGCTCCCTGCCTACCGCTGCGGACGACGAGTCATCCGCATCCGGGTCGAGGATCTCGAGGGTGCGCTCGATCTCATCCCGTCCGCTCGGCGTTAGGTCTCACGAACCGGCGGTTGACCGCTCATGGCACGCTCGTGGCACGGGGCCGTCCCCAGATCACTGGAAACGGCCCCTCACCTGCAATAACACTGGTCGGGCTGACAGGATTTGAACCTGCGGCCTCCTCGTCCCGAACGAGGCGCGCTACCAAGCTGCGCCACAGCCCGCCATGCTCGTTCCCGACCCCGAAGATCGACTTCGTCGACCGGCACGGGCGGGCCCGTTCACAAGCACGGGAGCATACCGGAGGCGATCCGCCGCCCCACAATCGGAACCCTCGCCGGTCCGGGCGGGACGTCATACGTCGGTGGACCCAGGGCTCGCCGCGCGGATGACGTCCGCCGGGACGTCGTACGTCGACGCACCCCGAGGTGGACGAACGTATGACGTCCGCGGGCGGGTCAGGGCCGAGGCAGCAGGGTGAGCAGCGTGGCCTCGGGGCGGCAGGCGACCCGGATCCGGGCGTACGGGCTGGTGCCGACTCCGGCCGAGACGTGCAGCCAGGCCGAGCCCGGGTCGCCCGGCCGGGCGTCGGCCGGGTGGCGGTGCAGGCCACGAGCGCGGGCCGGCTCGAGGTCGCAGTTCGTGGTGAGCGCCCTGCCCGCGCGACCCAGGCTCGACAGGCGGGGCAGGCAGACCTGGCCGCCGTGGGTGTGGCCGGCGACGATCGCGTCGTATCCGTCGGCGGCGAACTGGTCGAGCACCCGGAGGTACGGCGCGTGGGCGACCGCGAGCCGCACGTCCGCCGAGGCGTCGGCCGGCCCGGAGACGGCGGCCAGGTCGTCGTACTTCAGGTGCGGGTCGTCGACGCCCGCGAAGGCGAAGCGGGTCTCGCCGACGGCCAGGGTCGCCGTGCGATTGGTGAGGTCCAGCCACCCCGCGCCGGCGAGGCCGACGGTCAGGTCGCCCCACGGCAGCGCTGGGACGTTGGTGTGCCGCTTGCCGTTGTCCGGCAGGAGATAACCGAGCGGGTTGCGGAGGGTGGGCTCGAAGTAGTCGTTGGACCCGTGCACGAAGACGCCGGGCCGGTCGAGCAGCCGTCCGAGGCTGTCGAGCACCACCGGCACGGAGTCGCGGTGCGCGAGGTTGTCGCCGGTGTCGATCACCAGGTCCGGCTCGAGTGCGGCGAGCCCGCGCAGCCAGTCCTGCTTGCGGGTCTGGCCGGGCGTCATGTGGATGTCGGTGAGGTGCAGCACCCGCAACGGGCGCATCCCGGCCGGCAGCAGTGGCAGGTCCACCTCCCGCAGCGTGTACTGCCGCGCCTCCCAGGCGGCGTACGCCGTCGCGGCCGCCCCGGCGGCCCCGACAGCAAGGCCGGCACCGAGAAGTCGTGGGGGCCGCATGGCTGAAGGCTGCCACAATCGGACCCATGAACTCGCTGAAGGACCGTCTGCGCACCGACCTCGTCACCGCCATCAAGGCCCGCGACGACGTGCGCTCCTCCACGATCCGGATGATCCTCACCTCCGTCACCAACGCCGAGGTCGCGGGCACCGTGGCCAAGGAGCTGTCCGACGACGAGATGCTCGGCGTGCTCGCGACCGAGTCCAAGAAGCGGCGTGAGGCGGCTGTTGCCTTCGAGGAGGGCAACCGGCCGGAGATGGCGGCCAAGGAGCGCGCCGAGGCCGCCGTGATCGCCGACTACCTCCCGGCGCAGCTCAGCCCCGAGGAGGTCGCGACCATCGTCACCGCCGCGGTGGAGCAGCTCGGTGCGGCCGGCGCCGGCCCGAAGGCGATGGGCAAGGTGATGGGCGTGGTCCAGCCCCAGGTCAAGGGCCGGGCCGACGGTGCCGCGGTCGCGGCGGAGGTACGACGCCAGCTCGGCTGAGCCGTGCTCCGGGCGGGATCGTCAGTGGTGCCGACCGCCGTGCCGTTGCCGTTGCCGTTGCCGTTGCCGTTGCCGTTCCCGTTCCCGTTCCCGTTCCCGTTGTGGTGCTTCGGCGGTGGCTTGGGCGGTGGGCCGTCGGAGACGTAGATCGTGACCGTGTCGCCGGAGCCGAACATGGAGCCGCCCGCGGGGTCGGAGTAGGCCACCGTGCCGCTGGGGGCGGTGGCCGAGTGGACGAAGCCGGCGTTGTAGACCGCGAAGCCGGCTGCCTCGAGCTCGGCCGTCGCGGAGTCGGGTGACTGGCCGCTGACGTAGGGCACGGGGATGAGCACACCCGCGATGTCGTCTCCGGACGGCTCGACGAACGTCTCGTCGTCGAGGAACGGGGTGATCGCCCGGAACGCCGTGCCCCAGATCGGTGCCGCGGTCTGCGAGCCTGAGGTCTGGTAGTACGTCGTGCCGCCGATGGTCTTGCCGTCGAGGGACTCCGGGTCGCCCACCTCGTTGACGCCGGCCACGGCGGCCGCGCCCGCGAGGTTGGGCGTGTAGCCGGCGAACCACACGGACTTGTTGGCTGTCGACGTGCCGGTCTTGCCGGCCGCCTGCTGCCCGGGGTACCAGTCGTCCGCGAAGCCGCCCGGCGCGATGACGCCCTCGAGGATGTCGTTGACGGCGTCGGCGACCGGGCCGGCGAGCACCTGGGTGCACTTCGGCGTGTACTTCTTGAGCACGTTGCCCTGGTTGTCCTCGATCTTGGTGACCGGCAGCGCGTCGCAGTGCTTGCCGCGGGCGGCGAACGTCGCATAGGCCTCGGCCAGCTCCAGCGGGCTGGTGTCGGGGATCCCGAGCGTGAACGAAGGGACCATCTCGGTCTTCGGGGCGGTCAGCTCGATGCCCAGGCTCTTGGCGAGGTTGTAGGGCTCGCAGAGCCCGGTGCGCTTCTCCAGCTCGAGGAAGAACGTGTTCACCGAGCCCTGGGTGCCGGTGTAGAGGTTGACGTTGTGCGTCTCGAAGTCGAAGTTCGAGAACTCGTGGATCTCGCTGCTCTGGTAGTAGCCGTCGCAGGTGCGGTACTCGCCGAGGTCGAAGGCCTTGGTGCCCGGAGCCTCGATCATGGTGTTGAGCGGGATGCCCTGGTCGATCGCGGCCGCCAGCACGAACGTCTTGAACGTCGAGCCCGGCTGGAACCCGTTGGCGTCGCCGTACTGCTTCGGCACCGTGTAGTTGAGGAACGTCTGTCCTGGGCCCTTGCCGAGGTCGCGCGACTGGGCCAGAGCCTTGACCTCGCCGGTGCCGGGCTCGATCAGCGCCATCGCGCCGATGACGCCCTCCTGAGGGAAGACGTGGGAGGTGACGGAGCTCTCCGTCGCCTTCTGCATCCGCATGTCGACCGAGGTGGTGATGGTGAGGCCACCGTTCTCGATCAGCCGCCACCGCTGTCGCGGGTTGCGGCCGAGGGCAGGGTCCTTCTTGAGCCAGGCGATGACGTACTCGCAGAAGAACTGCGCGGTGGAGTTGACGCACCCGCGTTCCTTCTTCTGCACGTCGAGCCCGAGCGGCAGCGCTTTTGCCTTGTTGGCATGCCGCTCGGAGATGACGCTCAGCTCGGCCATCCGGTCGAGGACGACGTTGCGCCGCTCGCGGGACCGGTCGGGGTTCTCCGTCGGGTCGAACGCACCGGGGCTCTGCACGATCCCGGCGAGCATGGCCGACTGCCGTAGGTTGAGGTCCTTCGCGTTGACGTCGAAGTAGTGCTGGGCGGCGGCCTGGATGCCGTAGGCACCGTCACCGAAGTAGGCGGTGTTGAGGTAGCGCTCGAGGATCCAGTCCTTGGAGTACTTCTTCTCCAACGCGATCGCGTAGCGCAGCTCGCGCAGCTTGCGGGCGTAGGTGTCGTCGGTCGCGGCCTCTTCCTCCTTCTTGGTGTTGGCCTGGTTGAGCAGGGTCAGCTTGACCAGCTGCTGCGTGATCGACGAGCCGCCCTGGACCACTCCGTTGGCGGCCTGGTTGGTGAACAGCGCCCGCAGCGTGCCCTTCACGTCGAGGGCGCCGTGCTGGTAGAAGCGGTAGTCCTCGATGGACACGATCGACTTGACCATGATCCGCGAGACCTGGCGGAGCGAGACGATGACCCGGTTCTCGTCGTAGATCGTGGCGATCTGGTCGCCGTTGCGGTCCAGGATCTCGGTGCGCTGCGGGAGCAGCTCGGTCTCGAGCTCCTGCGGCAGCTCGTCGATCGACTCCGACACGTTGCGGGCGGCGAACCCCAGGACGCCGGCGAACGGGATGACGAGACCGGAGACCACGACGCCGAGCACGGCGGCGACGAACAGCATCACGACGAGGTGCGAGAGCACCTTCGGCGCGGACGGACCGTCGGTCCTGGAGCGGGACATGCGGCCAGCGTACGTGACAAGCAGGCGACCTTCGGAGTCGACGAACCCCGGTGGTCAGCGCCGCCGCAGGGCTGGGCCTAGTCCCGAATCCCGGGTCGGCCTAGTGAAATGTGACTAGACAGGTTGTGCACAACGAGGGATGTGCTGGACCAGACCACTACTTTACTTTTACACAGACGAGGAGGAACGCGCGACGCTGTGGGGGCGTCGCCCTCCTTCAAATGATGGGGACAACATCATGTGGGTAGACGATTGGGCCCTTCGGGCGGCTTGCCGGACCGAACAGCCGGACCAGTTGTTCGTGCGGGGTGCCGAGCAGAACAAGGCCAAGCAGGTGTGCGCCGGGTGTCCCGTGCGCACCGAGTGCCTCGCGGAGGCGCTCGACAACCAGATCGAGTGGGGCGTCTGGGGAGGCATGACCGAGCGTGAGCGGCGAGCGCTGCTCCGCCGCCGTCCCGCCGCCTCCTGGCGCAAGGTCCTCGAGTCCGCTCGGGACCGCGAGATCGCAGAGGCCCTGGCTTAAGTCAGGTCAGGGCCTGGCCGCTTCGGCGAGAAGGTCGCCGATCCGGCGCAGTCCGGTGAGGTCGTGGACGTCGCCCGCCAGTGCTGGTACGACGGCCGTCGGCACCTGCGGGTGCGCGGCAGCGAACCGCTCGCGCAGCGACTGCTCCCGCTCGACCAGGCGCACCTGGTCCGCGTGCAGGCGCAGCAGCCCGGCAGCGATCGGTCCTGCGCCCTCGCGCCGTAGCCGACCGACGCCGGCCAGCGCCTCCTCGGCCGCGAGCGCGCTCTCCGGAGCCGGGCTCGCCCGGTTGACGATCAGTCCGGCCAGCGGCATGCCGTCCTCGCTGAGCCGTTCGACGAAGTACGCCGCCTCGCGCAGCGCGTCCGGCTCGGGCGCGGCCACGACGAGGAACGCCGTACCGTCGGCCTGCAGCAGCGAGTAGGTCTGCTGCGCCCGCTGCCGGAACCCGCCGAACACCGTGTCGAGGGCCGACACGAACGTCTGCAGGTCCTTGAGGAACTGGGCACCCAGGACCTTCATCAGCGCGTTGGTGATCAGGTTGAAGCCTGCCGACATCAGCTTCGCCGGACCGCGGGCGGGAGCCAGCAGCAGTCGGACGAACTTGCCGTCGAGGAAGCTCGACAGCCGCTCGGGGGCGTCGAGGAAGTCCAGGGCCGACCGCGACGGAGGCGTGTCCACGACGATCAGGTCGTAGCTGCCGTCCCGTTGGGCATCTCGATGAATCTGGCCGAGCTTCTCCATCGCCATGTACTCCTGGGTGCCCGCGAACGAGCTCGAGAGTGCGATGTAGAACGGGTTGGCGAGGATCTGCTTCGCCTTCTCCGGGCTGGCCTGGGACTCGACCACCTCGTCGAAGGTGCGCTTCATGTCGAGCATCATCGCGTCGAGCCGCCCGTCGCCCGCCACGTCCTGGACTGGCCGCGGAGTGTTGTCCAGCGCCTCGATGCCCATCGACTGGGCCAGCCGGCGAGCCGGATCGATCGTGAGCACGACGACGCTGCGCCCCTGCTCCGCGGCCCGCAGCGCGAGGGCCGCGGAGGTCGTCGTCTTCCCGACGCCGCCCGAGCCGCAGCACACGATGATCCCTGTCGTGCGGTCGGCGAGCAGGGCGTCGACGTCGAGCGGCGCGGCGCGCCGGCGACTGGGGGAGGTCGGTCCGACCCGGGTCTGGTGCTGCGTCGTGTGCCGCGCCATCACGCCTCCTCCTGGTCGGTCATGCCATCCCCTGTTCGCGGAGGAGCCCGGCGAACTCGTACAGCGCGCCGAGGTCGACACCGCCGGCCATCCGGGGCAGCTCGTAGGTCGGGACGCCGAGACCCGCGACCACCTCGCGCTGGTCGTCCTCCAGTGCCCGTCGCTCCGCGTGCTCCCGCGCCTCGTGGAACAGCCCGTCGATGAGCTCCGGGGTGACCTCGATCCCAGCGGCCTTCACCTCGGACTCGACCCGCGACCGGTCGAGGGTGCCGGCCCGGGCGGCGGCGAGGTCCTCGGGCGACAGGTCGCGCGGTCGCACCATGTTGACGACGACGCCACCGACCGGGAGCTTCGCGCTCTTCAGCTGGGCGATGCCGTCGATCGTCTCCTGGACCGGCATCTCCTCGAGGAGCGTGACCAGGTGGACTGCGGTGCGCGGAGACTGGAAGAGCTTCATCATCGTGTCCGACTGCGTCTTGATCGGACCGACCTTCGCCAGCCCGCCGACCTCCCCACCGACGTTGAGGAACTGGTTGATCCGGCCGGTCGGGGGAGCGTCGAGCACCACGGCGTCGTACTGCATCGCGCCCTTGTTGCGGCTGTTGCGCTCGACCGCTTCGTAGACCTTGCCGCTCAGCAGCACGTCGCGCACGCCTGGCGCGATCGTGGAGGCGAACTCGATCACCCCGAACCGGTCGAGCGCCTTGCCGGCGCGGCCGAGGCGGTAGTACATCGAGAGGTACTCCAGCAGCGCGGACTCCGCGTCGATGTGCAGCGCGTGGACGACGCCGCGGCCTCCGTTGTCGTCCGGGAGGCCGGTCGTCAGCCGACGCTCCTGGTAGGGGAGCGGGTCGACGTCGAACATCCGGGCGATGCCCTGGCGGCCCTCCACCTCGCAGAGGAGCACGTGCTTGCCCTGGTGCGCGAGGGCCAGCGCCAGCGCGGACGCGACGGTCGACTTGCCGGTGCCACCCTTGCCGGTGACCACGTGCAGCTGCACCTTCGACCAGTCGCTCACGTCGAGCAGGCTAGTCGGCCGACGATGAACCGCGCACGCCGTACCTGTCCGTGGGCTCTCGCACTAGTCTGAGAGCCCCGCCGCGCGGGCGGCGACCTCGGCGGTGGCCCGTGACCACTCCTGCCGCCCGGCTCGGAGGGGCTACCCGATGACGCTGCGACTGTGGAATGCCTTCATCCATCTGGCCCGGACCCAGACCCTCGGGCTCGTGGCCCTGGTGATATCGCTGGGCACCGGCACGGCGTACGCCGCCTCGGTCGTCGCCCCTGACTCGGTCGTGAGCGCGTCGATCGTGAACGGGGAGGTGAAGAAGCCCGACCTGGGCACCGCGTCCGTCACGAGCGGGAAGGTCGAGGACAACACCCTGTGGGGCGCCGACGTCCACGACGAGTCGCTGCTCGGGGACGACGTCGTGGAGTCGTCACTGGGTCTGGTGCCGGCGGCGGCGCAGGGCGGCACCGGTCGCTGGGCCTTCGACGGGCACTGCGATCCCACGAGCACGGCTTACGTCGCCTGCTCCTACTTGACCATCTCGCCGACCCGGCCCGGGCGGCTCCTGATCAACGGGGTGGTGCTCGCTGTGCCCGAGTTCGGCCAGGAGGAAGGGAACGGGTTCTGCCAGATCTCCGTCGACGGTGTCGCCGTACCCCAGACGAACATGACCATCTCGACCGAGGAGGTCGAGGTGCTGCCCCTGCTGATGGTGACCGACGTGGTGCCGGCCGGTCCGCACCAGGCCCTGGTGTCCTGCAGCCAAACATTTGGCGGGGCCGTGCAGTACCCGAAGGTGCGGGTGACGGCGGTCGTGCTCAGCGACCAGTGACATCTCGAACTCACCTCGTCGGCCGGCACGACGAGCTGGCATCGTCGGCGCCGTCTCAGCCGATGCAGTCCTGCTCGTCCAGCTGGAGACTCAACTCGACGACGGCGCCCGTCTGGTCCACGCCGAAGTGGTAGGCGCGCGCCGGTTCCCCCGGTATCGGCGCCACGTGGCCGTTGACGGTGTCTTCGAGGTCGGCCGAGTCGTCAGGCGGAGATCTTGTCGGCGAGCACGACCCAGGTGAAGAACGCGATGCCGAGCAGCATCCCGATGTGACCGAGGATCGACAGCGCCGGGCCTTGGGCCCAGGTGTCGCCGGTGGTGTCGGCGGAGTGCTTGCCCGGCCTGGACATCCACCGACCCAGGATGAGCAGGCCGATCACCACCTCGACCCACCAAGCGACCAACGCCAGGACGCCGATCAGGTCGTCGGGCGACGACAGGTAGTAGATCCACACGCCGAGCGCCAGGACGCCCATGACCGTGTGGGCGTTGACGATCGCCCTGGGCACCAGTGCGTGACCGGACTGGGCGTGCTCGTTGGACAGCCGCATCCGGGTCAGCAGGACCACGACCGCGGCGAGGCCCGTCAGCAACCAGACGGCGTTGTCGAGGTTCATGGGCCTACCGTCGCACACGCTGCGGTGCCCGTCACCGCGGCGACGACCTCGTCTAAGGTGCGGGAATGACCAAGTGGGAGTACCAGGTGGCGCCGGTCCTGAACCATGTCGCGGCGCAGATCCTCGACAATTTCGGCCAGGACGGCTGGGAGCTCGTGACGTTGATCCCGGGCCAGGGCGGCAACGACATCGCCTACTTCAAGCGGCCGGCGGAGGGCTGAGCGATGACTTCTCCGGAAGAGCGGCTCGGCGAGCTCGGTCTGAGCGTCCCCGACGTCGTGCCGCCGGTGGCGACCTACCAGCCGGCGGTGCGGGTGGGCACGCTGGTGTACACGTCCGGCCAGCTGCCGATGCTCGACGGCGCGCTGATGGCGACCGGCCGGGTCGGCGACGGTGTGACCGCCGAGCAGGCCACGGCGTGCGCGCAGCAGTGCGCCCTCAACGCGATCGCGGCGATCCGTTCGGTCGTCGGCGACCTCGCCCAGGTGCGGATCGTCAAGGTGGTGGTGTTCGTGTCGTCCAACCCGAACTTCACCGGCCAGCCCGGCGTCGCGAACGGCGCGTCCGACCTGTTCGGCTCGGTCTTCGGTGACGCCGGCGTGCACGCCCGGTCGGCGGTCGGGGTGGCGGTGCTGCCGCTCAACGCGCCGGTCGAGGTCGAGGTCATCGCGGAGATCACGGGGTGACAGGCACGTCCCCGCCCAAGGGCTTCGCCCGGATCCCGCTACCGCAGAGCCTGGTCGACCAGGCGCGGGCGCACAGCGACGGGACGACGGTGCCGGCGGAGCCTCGCAACGCCGCCACGGTCGTGCTCATGCGTGCGGGCAGCGAGGGACCGGAGGTCTACCTGCTCCGTCGGCAGCGAGTGATGGCGTTCGCGGGTGGGATGGCCGTGTTTCCAGGCGGAGGCGTCGATCCCCGGGACTTCGACAGCTCGGTGGCGTGGGCCGGGCCGGCGCCCGCCGATTGGGCGGGACGGCTCGGCGTCGAGGAGGAGCTGGCGCGTGCGATCGTGTGTGCAGCCGTGCGGGAGACCTTCGAGGAGTCGGGCGTCCTTCTCGCCGGCGACTCCGCCGACACGGTGGTCGCCGACACGACCGGTTCCGACTGGGAGGCGGACCGCGAGGCTCTGGAGTCGCGGGACCTGTCGATGACCGACTTCCTCACCCGCCGAGGGCTGGTGTTGCGCACCGACCTGCTGGGCGCCTGGTCCGGCTGGTTGACACCGACGTTCGAGCCGCGCCGCTACCGGACGTGGTTCTTCGTCGCCGTCCTCCCGGATGGCCAGGTGACGCGGGACGTGTCGACCGAGTCCACCGACGTGCTGTGGCTGCCGGCGGCGGAGGCGTTGCGCCGAGCCGAGTCGGGCGAGCTGATGATGCTGCCACCGACGTACCTCACCTGTCTCGAGGTTCTCCAGCACCCCGACCCCGGCGCCGTGCTCGCGGCCGCCAGCGAGCGTGAGGTGTCGATGTTCACGCCAGAGGTCGTCGCGGACGGCGAGGAGTTCGTGCTGTCCCGGCCGCCGCACTTCGACCCGCTCCTGCAGGAGCGATTCGAGTGACCGAGCCCTGGGTGGGCGGGGAGTACGGCGCCCGTGGTCGCTGCGTGCTCGCGCCCAACCCGGGGATGATGACCCTGGACGGCACCAACACCTGGGTGCTCCGCGAGCCCGGTGCCGACCGGTCGATCGTGGTCGATCCCGGGCCCCTGGACGAAGGCCACCTCGACGCGGTGGCGGCTGCGGCGGGCCAGGTCGAGTTCGTCCTGGTGACCCATCACCACATCGACCACACCGAGGCCGCGCGCAGCTTCGCAGAGCGGATGGGTTGCGGCGTACGCGCTCTCGATCCCGACCAGTGCTGGCGGTCCGACCCGGTCACCGACGGCGAGGTGATCGACGTGGCCGGGCTCGAGGCCGAGGTGCTCACGACGCCGGGCCACACCGCCGACTCGATCTCGCTGCTGGTGGCCGGCGACCGGACCCTGCTCACCGGCGACATGGTGCTCGGGCGCGGCACGACGGTGATCGTCCACCCGGACGGCGACCTCGGCGGCTACTTCGACTCCATCGCCAAGATGCGGGCGCTGGTGACCGACGGCCGGGTCGACGCGCTGTGGCCGGCCCACGGGCCGGTGCTGGCCGACGCGGCCGGGGTGCTCGACTACTACGTCGTCCACCGCCGGGAGCGGCTCGGCCAGGTCGAGGCAGCGCTGACCCGGCTCGGACTCTCACCCGACGACCTGCCGCCCGACGTCGCCGAGCACCCGACCCTGCCGCGCCAGGTGGTCGAGGTCGTCTACTCCGACGTCGACGCGTCGCTCTGGGGCGCCGCCGAGTGGTCGGTCCGCGCTCAGCTCGCCTACCTCGCCGGCCGCTGATCCCGCCCGGTGCGGAGCTTCCGGGGCGACGGCGCCTGTAACACGCCGTTCGCCGGTCTTCCGGGGCGACGGCGCCTGTAACACGCCGTTCGCCGGTCTTCCGGGGCGACGGCGGCTGTAACACGCCGTTCGCCGATCTGGGCGACCGTTCACGTCGCTGGAAGACCGTTCCATCGGGGCCGAAGAGACGCCAACGTCCTGCAAGATCGGCGAACAGCGTGTTACATCACGCGCCGCCCGGCTCGTTCTATCCCGCCGACGAGGCGACCGGGGAGGTGCTCAACGACACATCGATGTCATCCCATCGGGCGTAGCCTCCGCCGAGCCGAGGGTCGACACTGAGACCGAATCTCAGGTAGCCGAGAGGAGGCTGCTATGTCGGCCACCGAGGAACAGGCAACTGTCCGTGCCGACGTGTGCGTGGTCGGAGCCGGCATCGCCGGGATGAACGCGCTGTACGTCGCCAGCCGCTACCTGCGGTCCGACCAGCGGATCGTTCTCGTCGACCGCAACGACTGCGTCGGCGGCATGTGGGTCGACACCTACGAGTACGTGCGGCTGCACCAACCCCATCCCTTCTTCACTGCCGGCAACGTCAAGTGGACCTTCGGCAAGGCGCCCGAGCACCTCTCCTCCAAGGCCGAGGTCCTCGACCATCTGCGCCACTGCCTCGACGAGGCAGAGAAGGCAGTCCAGGTCACCGAGCTGTTCGGCCACGAGTTCGAGGGCTCGGAGGAAGAGGGTGACGCCGTCGTCATCACCTGCCGGGCCCGGGACGGCAGCACGGTGCGGATCGTCGCCGACAAGCTGATCGACGCGGTCGGCCTGAGCATCGAGGCGAACCAGCCGCTCCCGCTGTCAAGCACCCGGGTGAGGTCCGTGGCGCCGGAGACCTGCGACATGCGCGACGGCGAGATCGGGGTGGACCACGCGCCGGTGTGGGTGGTCGGGAGCGGCAAGACGGGGATGGACACCCTTCATGCGCTGATCACGCACTACCCGGGCCGCGAGGTGAACCTGATCGCAGGGACCGGCACGTTCTTCGTCAACCGTGACCGCTTGTATCCGACCGGTGCCCGCCGGTGGTGGAGTGGCATGCGACCCAACTGGTTCATCTCGGAGATGGCCAACCGCTTCGACGGCACCAATGAGCACGACGTCGCTACGTGGGCCCGCGAGACGGCCGGGCTGTGGGTGACTCCGACGGCCGACCATCTCTTCATCGGACTGATCTCCGAGGCCGAGATCGAGCGGATCCGTGCAGGTCTCGGCCGGGTCGTGATGGATCACCTCGTCGATGCGGTGGACGACGGCGACGCGCTGCGACTCCTGCTCCGCAGCGGCGACTCCGTCGACATCGAGCCCGGGAGCTGGATCGTCAACTGCACGAGCCACTTCGACTTCGCCGGACGACCGGCGGACCCGGCGTACGTCTCGCCTAGCGGTAGGTCCATCCGCGTCGGGCCGACGGGGATGTTCGGTTTCACCTCTTTCGGTGGCTACTTCCTGACCCACCTGCTGTTCCTCGACAAGATCAGGGAGGTGCCGCTCTACACCGCCGACGGCATCGCCTTGTTCCAGAAGTCGCCACTGGCGGGCTTGACGGCGGCGCTGACGCTCGCGCAGTACAACCTCGGCCTCGTGGCCGACCACGTGCCAGCCAGGGTGTTCCAGCAGTGCGGCCTCGACTTCGACCGGTGGTACCCGTACCCACGGCGATTCGCCGGGCAGGTGAAGTTCCTGACGGCGCGCAAGCGCTTGCGTGCGCAGCAGCTCCACGCTCTCGACACCTTGGGCGAGCGGTTCGGGATCGCCCACGGACCGCTCGTCGGCGCGGAGGTGTCGCAAGCCTCCTGAAGCCGGCGCCAGCGGTCGACCTCGACGAGGTGTTCGCCTAGCCCGCGAGCGCGGCCGCCCACCGACCGTCGGACTTGGCGGCGTCGACGGCCGCACGGCCGGCGGGGGTCATCAGCCCGTCCAGCTCCAGCACGCGGACCCGAGTCACGTTGGACATCGACCACTTGCTCTTGGGACCGCGTGGGGTGAACCGGATGTACGTCGTCTCCGCGTCGCGACTGCGGCCCTGGCCGTCGATCCACCCGAAGCAGAGCGCCTCGAGCACGGCGTCCTCGTAGGTCAGCGAGGTCACGGTGCCGCCCTTCTTCGTCAGCACCACCCACGCCGCCGCCTCGGCAGCGTGGTTCGCTGCGAGCCAGGACCGCCACTCTGCCCGGCCCGCGACCAGGATCTCTTCGCCGCTCAGCACCATGGGGATGACTCTGCCACTTTCGCGGACGTCCGGCGGCCGACCGTCTAACGTCGAATGCGGTGCGCCGTCCGCAGACGAGCGGTGGGCGTCCGCGAGCGAGAGCGGTGAAGGCCATGGGGGCTCGCCAGCAGCGTCGGTGGTCCCTGTTGTCGGCTTCGGTCGTGGTCGCGCTGGGGGTCGCCCCGGGCTCACCCGGTGGCATGACCTCAGCGGCCGCCGCGGCGCCCACCACAAGCCTGACCGCTTCGGTCGCCACGGCGCCCGCGGAGACCGTGGCGGCGAGCGTGACGGTGGGTAGGTCGCACTCCTGCGGCATCAAGACCGACGGCAGCCTTGCCTGCTGGGGCGACGCCACCCACGGTCAAGGAGAGGTGCCTGGCGGCTCCTTCAAGGCGATCGACGCGGGTCAGCACCAGACCTGCGCGGTGCGCAGCACGGGTGCGGTCCAGTGCTGGGGCGACAACATCGCTGCCCCCGGGACGTTGCCGTTGAGCGGCACCTTCTCTGCGGTGTCCGGGGGTCTCGGTCATTTCTGTGGGGTCCGGTCCGCCGGGACCGTCGCATGCTGGGGTTGGAACGCCAACGGCCAGGCCACTGCACCGACCGGGTCGTTCACCCAGGTCGCCACCGGCGCACTCCACAGCTGCGCAGTGCTCACCACCGGCCCCGTCGTCTGCTGGGGCTCGAACGCCTCGGGCCAGGCGACCCCGCCGAGCGGCACGTTCCGCTCCGTCAGCGCCGGCGATCTGTTCACGTGTGGCATCCGGTCGACCGGCGCCCTCGCCTGTTGGGGTGACAACGCGGTGGGTCAGACGGCGGCGCCGAGCGGGACGTTCACGGCGGTCAGCGCGGGGCAGCGCCACGCCTGCGCCTTGAGAACGACCGGAACCGTCGTCTGCTGGGGCTTCAACGGCTCGCCGGCCGACGGCCGCGCCGTACCTCCCGGCGGATCGTTCGTCGCGGTCGCCTCGGGCTACACCAACAACTGCGGGGTCCGGCCAACGGGAGACGTCGACTGCTGGGGCCTCAACGACCTCGGCCAGAGCGACCCGCCTCCGGACGCGTCGTTCACGTCGCCTGCCGTGAGCGCAGGAGCCAACCACAGCTGCGGAGTGACCGCCACCGGCCGCACGCGGTGCTGGGGCCAGGGCTTCGGCGCCGGTACGACGCTCCCCGGCACCTCGCGTGCCGTCAGTGCCGGCGCCGGCTTCCAGTGCACCCTCCGGTACACCGGAGGTCTCGCGTGCAGCGGCAGCGACGCCCAGGGTCAGGTCAGCGAGACTCCGAGCGGGATCTTCACACAGCTCAGTGCGGGGGCGACCTTCGCCTGCGCGATCGACCGCTTCGGCGGGCCGGCCTGCTGGGGAGACAACGCCCTGACCGGGGTGCCGACGGGTCGCTTCCGTGAGATCGATGCCGGCGGGGGTCATGCCTGCGCCGTCGACGTCTACGACAAGCTCAGCTGCTTCGGCAGCAACGCCAGCGGTCAGACCACCGCGCCGGCCGGCCGGTTCCTCAGCGTCAGCGCCGGCGGGAGCCACAGCTGCGCGATCCGGACCGACGGGACCCTCGCCTGCTGGGGGCTCAACACCTCCGGACAGGCGACGGTGCCGACCGGCACCTTCGTCGCCGTGAGTGCGGGCACCAGCCACACCTGCGCGATCCGCACGAACGCGAAGGTCGCGTGCTGGGGCCTCAACACGTCGGGCCAGTCGTCCGTCTTCGGCGGCGGCTTCAGCGCGATCAGCAGCGGTGCCGCCCACACCTGCGGGGTCCAGCTGAGCGGGCAGCTCGTGTGCTGGGGCAGCAACGCCCTCGGTCAGGCGCTCCCGCCCGACGACTTCAGCTGAAACCGCCGGGCGAGCGGCCGAACCGCCGGCCAGGAGTAGGACGAGCAGCGCGCCGCTGGCGCGGAAGACCGCGATTGCGTGCCAGTGATCGACCACGGCCAGCGGGCTCGGGTCGCTCACGGTGGGACGGTCGGGGTCGGTTGGCCGAGAGGCGAGGCTGAGGCCAGGACGCCCACGTCGACATTGATGATCCAGGGGTCGATGCGGCCGAGCCCGGACCCCGGGTCACGATCTCCACCGTGGGTTGTGGACTGTCGGAGTACCGGGGCGAGTCGTCGCACAGGAGCGCCTGGCCGTCGCCGAGGACTCCGAGCACGCCCGGCTCGGGGATCTGGGTCGACGTGGGCGCCGACCGCCCGGTCGGCAGCACTCGAGGTGCCCGCACGCCCCGGTGGCGGGTCGTCGAACCCCACGCCGAGAACCCGGCGACCGTCGAACCAGATGCCGCCGATCCGCCTCCACGGCGTTGCCGCGAGCCGGCTCCGTTCACCGTCCACGTAGAGCGACACCGACGACGGCGGCCAGCCGACCGTCGTCGCGACACCGCGACGGCCTCGGACGTGTCGCCGCCGTACCTCGTGGTCCCGATCATGGTGGCGTTCTCGGCTGCCACGACCGCCCGCGTCGTCGGTCCGATGCACCGGCTCTGATGAGCGCCTGCGACGGTTCGGCCCTGGGCTCGTAGGTCTGATCCGTCCAAACCCGAGCTCGCTCCCGACCAGGCCAGCAGCCGTCCGTCGGGTGACCACGCGAGTTGGTGAGCGAACACCGGTCGTTGCCCGATCTGGGTCTCCCGTACCTGCCCGGTCGCCAGGTCGACGACCGGACACCCGAAGGTCGCCAGTTGCCCACGGCTGCGCCTGCCCACGCCAGGCCAGCTCGCGTCCGTCCGGCGAAAGGGCGAGCTGCCGCCCCACGATCCCGAAGCCAGTGCCGGCGCAGGTCGAGATGTCGGCAGGATCGAGCAGGTGATAGTCGCCCGTCGGCGTCGACCACGACGAGGGATCCCGCTTCGGTCAGGAACTGAAGGCGGCCGCGGCATGCCGACTGTCGAGCGGCGTCTCTCGCGAAGATGGAGAGTACGCATCCGGTGGCGTGTAGAGGTGGTCGGGTACGGCGAGGTTCGGCGCCGTCGGCGACCGGTGTCTCGTCCGCCCGGAGCGCCAGCGGCGCCCGAGGCCGCCGACGAGAGCCGAGACACCGACAGCGGCGGCAGACCACCAGCACCCGCGCGCTTGTCGGTCGCGCGCCGCCCACGAGCGAACAGGTCGTCGGACACTGCAACTCGGGTGCGCTCTCCGCGATCCGCGCCAGCTCCTCGCGCAGCTGCTGCCCGGTCATGACCCCACCTCCAGCAGTGCCTCGAGATGCGGTGCGACCGACCGCAGCCGCGCCAGCGCCTCCCGAGTCGTCGACTTCACGGTGCCGGGACCGATCCCGAGCGCCGCTGCCGTCTGGACCTCGGTGAGGTCCTCGAAGAACCGCAGCACCAGCACGATGCGTTGCCGCTCGGTCAGCCGGGCCAGTGCCGACTCGAGACTGAGCCGGAGGTCGCTGTCCGCGGCGGGCGGGGCCGGGTCGTCGTACGACCCCAACGAGGTCTCCCGCAGCCTCCGGCGCCGCCACCAGGAGACGTTCTGGGTGTAGAGGATGCGCCGCACGTAGGGCTCCGGGTCGCCCTCGATCCGGTGCCAGGCGCGGGCCGCCTTGAAGAGTGCCGTCTGCACGAGGTCCTCCGCGAGGTGCGCGTCCCCGGTGAGGAGGTACGCCGTTCGGGCCAGGGCCGGTGTGCGGGCGCGCACGAACTCGTCGAACGCCACCCGGGACGCGTCACTCACCACGCCGACCCCCTTTCACCCGTGACTACGCACGAGGGCAGGGAGCCGGGGGTGGATCGGCCCGAGATTTCGGGGGCTCAGCGAGCTCGGCGGGTCATCCGCTCCATGTCCATGATCACGACGGAGCGGGGCTCGAGCCGCAGCCAGCCGCGGGACGCGAAGTCGGCGAGCGCCTTGTTGACGGTCTCGCGGGAGGCGCCGACCAGCTGGGCCAGCTCCTCCTGGGTGAGGTCGTGGTGGACGTGCACGCCGTCGTCCGCCGTACGGCCGAAGCGCTCGGCGAGGTCGAGCAGCGCCTTCGCGACCCGGCCGGGCACGTCGGAGAAGACCAGGTCGGCGACGACGTCGTTGGCCTTGCGGAGTCGTCCGGCGAGCTGGGTGAGCAGGCCGCGGGCCACCGCCGGTCGGCCGTCGAGCCAGCGCAGCAGGTCCTCGTGGGACAGGGAGACGAACTCGGCGTCGGTCACTGCGGTCACGGTCGCCGACCGCGGGCCGGGGTCGAAGAGCGAGAGCTCGCCGAACATCGAGCCGGGGCCGAGGATCGCCAGCAGGTTCTCGCGGCCGTCCGACGAGGTGCGACCGAGCTTCACCTTGCCGTCGAGGACGATGTAGAGCTTGTCGCCGCCGTCGCCCTCGTGGAAGAGCACCTCGCCTCGGCGCAGCCGGGTCTCGGACATGGACGACCGGAGGGCCGACGCCGCCTCGTCGTCGAGGGCGCTGAAGAGCGGGGCCTGACGGAGTACGTCGTTGTCCACGGTTCCTCCAAGGATTTGTAGGTGCGGACCGGTCAGCCCGCATCCTAGCCAGTGGCCCAGGTCACACCTACACATGTCCGAGCCTGTCCGGCCCCGTCGGCAAGGCGGCCGCCGTCGGCGGCAACCCGTAGTCTGACCGCGTGCGGGCGATCACGACGGAGGCGGAGACGCCGACCGGACTCGTCCGGCGGGCGCGGAAGATCGACCGGATGCTCGCGGCGACCTATCCCGATGCGAAGTGCGAGCTCGACTTCGACAACCCGTTCGAGCTGCTCGTCGTCACCGTGCTCAGCGCGCAGACGACGGACAAGCGGGTCAATGCGGTCCGGCCGACACTGTTCGCCGCGTACCCGGACCCCCGGTCGATGGCCGCTGCCGACCGGGCGCACCTCGAGCAGATCGTCGGCCCGCTCGGCTTCTTCCGGGCCAAGACCGAGTCGCTGCTCAAGCTGAGTGCGGCCCTGGTCGAG
Source organism: uncultured Actinomycetota bacterium (assembly GCA_963766035.1). GTDB lineage: Bacteria > Actinomycetota > Actinomycetes > Propionibacteriales > Nocardioidaceae > Nocardioides. Next base: position 23,700 of record CAVXYP010000011.1, read on the forward strand.
CGCTTCGACGGGGAGGTCCCGCCGCGTCTCGTCGACCTGGTGACCCTGCCCGGCGTCGGCCGCAAGACCGCCAACGTGGTCCTCGGCAACGCCTTCGGGGTCCCCGGGATCACCGTCGACACCCACTTCGGCCGGCTCGCCCGCCGCTTCGGGTTCACCGACGAGACCGACCCGGTCAAGGCCGAGCACGCCGTGGGTGCCCTGTTCCCGAAGCGGGACTGGACCATGCTCAGCCACCACCTGATCTGGCACGGCCGCCGGGTCTGCCACGCGAAGAAGCCCGCGTGCGGTGCCTGCCCGGTCGCGCAGTGGTGCCCGGCCTACGGTGCCGGACCGACCGACCCGGTCGAGGCGGAGAAACTGGTCCGCACCGAGGGGCCCAACTGATGGGTCTCGTGACGGTCTCGTCGTGACGGTCGCTGCGCGACCTCCTCGACCTCCGAGGATCGCTGGGTCTCGAGACGGTCGCCAGAGCGACCTCCTCGACCAACGGCTATGGCGACCGACGCTGCCCTTCGTCATCCTGGCCATCGCCGTCCTGCTCACCGGTTGCGACCAGGGTCAGCCGGCGGCCGGCTGCAACGTCGACGTCGACAACGGCGAGCTGCGCGACCTCAAGGCCGAGGCGGGGATGGCCGACTGCCCGACCGGCGACGGTGCTGCCGACCTGCCGGACGTCGAGCTCGCCTGCCTCGGCGGCGGCGCCGCCGGCTCGCTGAGCGACATCGAAGGTCCGGCGATCCTCAACTTCTGGGGATCCAATTGCTCGCCGTGCGTGGCGGAGATGCCGGCGTTGGAGGAGTTCCACCAGCAGTACGGCGACCAGGTGCCCGTCATCGGGGTCGACTTCCTGGACACCTATCCCGGAGCCGCCCTCGACCTGGCCAAGCGCACCGGCGCGACCTACCCCTCCTTCGCCGACCCCTGCGGCGACCTGCAGGACACCGACCTGGTCGTGGCCGGGCTGCCCACCTTCGTGTTCGTGCGCGAGGACGGTTCGATCGAGATCACCGCAGGTGGCCTCGACTCGGTCGACGAGGTCGTCGCGCTCGCCGAGTCCAGGCTCGACCTCGAGCTGGACCGGAGCACCACGTGACCGACCAGCCGACGTTCGCCGTACCCGACGACCTGCCGGAGTGGCTGCTTCCCGTCGCCGAGGCGGCGCGCGGCATCCAGGGCAGCGACCTGACCGCCTTCCTGCCGCCACCTGGGTCCAACCCCCGCCGCGGCGCGGTGCTCATGCTCTTCGGCGAGGAGGACGGCCACGGTGACCTGCTGCTGACCGAGCGCGCCCACGACATGCGGTCGCACCCCGGGCAGGTGTCCTTCCCGGGCGGGACGATCGATCCCGGCGAGAGCGCGGTCGAGGCGGCCTTGCGCGAGGCGCACGAGGAGATCGGGGTCGACCCCGCGGCCGTCGAGGTGTTCGCCGCGCTCCCCGAGCTCTGGCTGCCGCCCTCGAACTTCGCGGTGACTCCCGTGCTCGGGTGGTGGCGCGACCCGCACCCGGTCGCGGTCGCCTCGCCCGACGAGGTCCATGAGATCCACCGGGTCGTGCTCGACGAGCTGATGGCGCCGGACCGCCGGATCGCCGTACGCCACCCGAGCGGCTGGACCGGTCCCGGCTTCCTCATCGGGGAGCAGCGCGACGTCATCCTGTGGGGCTTCACCGGCGGGATCATCACCCGGTTCTTCGACTTCCTCGGCTGGTTGCCGCCGGTCGAGGAGCCGCCCGTCCACGAGCTCCCTGACTACATGCTGGCCGAGTACCAGCGCCGGGTCGACGAGGCCGCGGGCGACGGTGACGTCCGCGAGCCCGACAGCCTCGACATCAGCGAGCCCGGCCAGCGAGCGGACGGCGCCTGATGGGACTCAACCTGCTCGACTGGCTCCTCGTCGCACTGGTGCTGGCCTACGCGCTCTCCGGCTACTGGCAGGGTTTCGTGACGGGTGCGTTCGCGACCGTCGGCTTGCTGCTGGGCGGTTTCCTCGGCATCTGGGTGGCGCCGCTCATCCTGGGTGGTGCCGACCCCTCGCTCGGCGTCTCGCTCGGTGCGCTGTTCATCGTGATCCTGGGGGCGTCGCTGGGCCAGGCCCTGCTGCAGTACGCCGGCGCCCGCGTCCGCGAGAAGATCACCTGGCAGCCCGTCCGGGCCGTCGACGCGGTCGGTGGTGCTGCTCTCTCGGCCGTCGCGGTGCTGCTCGTCGCCTGGGCTCTCGGCTACGCGATCTCCGGCACCCGGATCGGGCCGGTCACCGAGGAGGTCCGCAGCTCGTGGGTGCTCGGGAAGGTCAACGCGGTGCTCCCGGCGTCCGCGCCCAACGTGCTGCAGGCTTTCAACCGTGTCGTCGGCACCGGCTTCTTCCCGCGTTACCTCGAGCCGTTCTCACCCGAGCAGATCCGCGACGTCGCGCCCGGTCCGAGCCGGTTGAAGGACGACCCGCAGGTGCTCGCGACCGAGCACAGCATCCTCAAGATCCGTGGCGCCAACGACTGCGGCCGTGGGGTCGAGGGCACGGGGTTCGTCTTCGCTGAGAACAAGGTGATGACCAACGCCCACGTCGTCGCCGGCGTCGACGATCCCGAGGTCGAGATCGACGGCGGCACCGAGCTGGCGCGGGTCGTCCTCTACGACCCCGAGCTCGACGTGGCGGTCCTCGATGTCGACACCGGCGATGCGCCGATCCTGCAGTTCGACGAGTCCCTCGAGTCCGAGGACCCGGTCGCGATCGTCGGCTACCCGCAGGACGGGCCGTTCGACGTCCAGCCGGGTCGCGTCCGGGACAACCTGACCCTCCGCTCGCCCGACATCTACGGCTCGGGCACCGTGCTCCGCGACGTCTACTCGCTGCGCGGCAAGGTCCGGCCGGGCAACTCCGGTGGCCCGATCATCACGCCGGCCGGCGACGTCGCCGGAGTGGTCTTCGCCGCGTCGGTCGAGGACTCCGACACCGGCTACGCACTGACCGCGGAGCAGATCTCCGAGAGCGCCGACAAGGGGGGCGACCGTGACAGCGAGGTCGACACCGGCGACTGCGCCGCCTGACATCTGCTTGATTGCCCGAGCGCGTCGCATATCGCGCGGCACCGAGACCTGAGGACCCCCATGACCGATCAACATGTCGACTACGTCTTCGCTGACGGCGCCGCCCGGATCACCTTGACCGCGGGCGACCGCGGCAACCCGATCGAGCCGGTGGCGACCCGGCAGCTCCACGAGGCGGTGCTCCGCTCCAAGGCCGACGGCGCGCGGGTGGTCGTGCTCGCGGCGGAGGGCCGGTTCTTCTCCGTGGGCGGCGACCTCAGCGCGTTCGCCGGGGCTGCCGACCCTGGCGCCCTGCTGCTCGACCTCGCCGAGTCGGTCCATCGGGTGATCACCGAGCTGGTGCGCGGCGACGCGATCGTGGTCAGCGTCGTCCACGGCACCGCGGCCGGCGGCGGCTTCCCGCTCGCGGCGGCCGCCGACATCGTCCTGGCCGCCGACACCGCGAAGTTCAGCCTCGCCTACGCCAGGGTCGGCCTGAGCCCGGACTGCGGCGGCAGCCTGCTCGTGCACACCCTCGGGCTGCACCGGGTGCTGCGGCTCGGCCTGCTCGGCGACCTGCTGACCGCGCAGGAGGCCGCGGCTGCCGGCCTGGTCGCGCGCGTCGTACCCGCAGCCGACCTCGCGGCAGCCACCGACGACGTCGTCGCCACCCTCCTCAGCGGCTCGCCCGCTTCGCTCGCCGCGACCAAGCGGCTGGTCCGCGATGCCGCGGAGCCGTCGCCGGAAGCAGGCCTGCGGCGCGAGGCACAGTCGATCAGCGCGCTCGCTGGCTCCCCCGACGGCCTCGAGGGCATGGCGGCCTTCCTCGAGAAGCGCCCGCCGCGCTTCGCCTGACGCTGAGCCTGGTCGGGCGATCAGGCAGGCTCAGGCGCTGTCGTCGCCTCCGGCTCCTCGCCGTCGATGACGTCGACCAAGCGGTCGACCGCGATCTGCGACCACGCCGCGTGCTCGGTGGTCCGCGACACGATGTCGACGGTTGTGATCGCGCCGACGTTCGGGCCCACGCGCACGTTGGTCCACTCGATGGTGATGTCGGTGGGGCTCCCGCCTGCCTGGGTCAAGGTGCCGGTCGCGACGATGTGGAGCTGGTCGTCGACGTCGTCGTAGGTCGGGTCCTCGTCGTAGGTGAGGGCGAGCTCCCACTGGTTGCCGTCGCCGTCGGGCGCCGAGATGGTCGTGCACGCGCCGATCACGGTCTGCACCTGGTCGAAGACGGCGGTGATGGCGGCCTCGTCGGCATAGGCCGAGGCCGTGCTCTCGACGAACGGCAGCTCGCTGTCGCCGTACGCGAACTCGGTGCCGCCCCTCTCCTGCTTCTCCAGGCTCTCGGCGAGGGCGTCTGCGTCGGCGAGGCAGCCGGGCGCGGCCTCCTCGCCGTCGTCGGTCGACGGCGTCGCTGCCCAGCCGGTGCCCATGTTGTCCGGTTGGAGGACCGCCTGCGCGATCTGGTCGGCGGTGAGCGGTGCGACGGCGTCGTCGTCATCGTCGTCCCCGCCGCTGGGGTTGATGGTGTTGCCGTCCTGGTCGACGAAGACGGTCTGGGGGTCGTCGGCGTCCTTGTCGCCGTCCCCGCAGCCGGCGGCGAGCGCAGCCACCAGGGCCAGCATGGCGACGGGGGCGAGGGAACGGGACCTGACGGTACGACGCACGGGGAACCTCCGGGTGGGACAGCGTGGTGTCGACTGAATGAAACCATGAGGCCGTCGAACGCCGAACTAGAACACGTTACAGTTCAGCGATGAGCACATCGGTCTTCAGTCCGGTCGACCTGGGCCCGGTGCGGCTGCGCAACCGCACGGTCAAGGCCGCGACGTTCGAGGGTCGGGCGCCAGCCGGCGAGGTCACCGACGCGCTCATCGACTACCACCTCGCTCCCGCCCGCGGAGGTATCGGCCTGACCACGGTGGCCTATCTCGCCGTGGCTCCGGAGGGCCGCACCCACGCCGAGCAGATCGTCGTCGGGCCGCGCACCCTGCCCGGGCTCGCCCGCCTGACCGCCGCCGTCCATCAGGAGGGCGCGGCTGTCGCCGCCCAGGTCGGTCACGCCGGACCGGTCGCCAACGGCCGGTCCAACGGCGTGCGGGCGATCTCCGCGAGCTCGATGCCGAGCCCGCTGTCGATGCAGATGATCAAGGCGGCGAGCGAGCGAGACCTCACTCGGGTGACGAGGGCGTACGTCGACGCGGCCCGCGTCCTGGTGGCGGCCGGCTTCGACGTGCTCGAGCTGCACATGGCGCACAGCTACCTGATCTCGTCCTTCCTCGCGCCCGGGCTGAACCGTCGCAAGGACCGCTGGAGCGGCTCTCTCGAGCGCCGGGCCCGGCTGGCGCGCCAGGTCGCCCGGGTGGTTCGCGAGGAGGTCGGCGACGCGGTCGCCCTGACCGCGAAGGTGAGCGTCTCCGACGGCTTCCGCGGTGGTGTCACGACCGAGGAGGGCGTCGCCTTCGCGCAGCTGCTCGAGGCGGACGGCCACCTCGACGCGCTCCAGCTCTCCGGCGGGTCGTCGCTGATGAACCCGATGTACCTCTTCCGTGGCGAGACACCGGTGGCCGAGTTCGCCGATGCGATGCCGACGATCGTCAAGTGGGGGATGAAGACCCCCGTCGGTCGGGGTTTCCTGAAGCGCTACGAGTTCGAGGAGGCCTACTTCAAGGAGAAGGCGCTGCAGTTCCGTCGCGAGCTGTCGATGCCGCTGATGCTGCTCGGCGGCATCAACCGGCTGGACACCATGGAGCAGGCGATGGCCGACGGCTTCGAATTCGTGGCGATGGGACGGGCGGTGCTGCGCGAGCCTGACCTGGTCAACCGGCTCCAGGCCGGTACGGCGAGCGCCGGCATCTGCACCCACTGCAACCGCTGCATGCCCACCATCTACTCCGGCACCCGCTGCGTGGAGTGGGGGCCTGACGAGGCGATCCCGGTCGCCTGACCTCGCGAATCGGGGAAGTCTGACCGTCGAGTCGGCCCGGATCGACGGGACATTTCGCCCGATTCGCGGAGTCGGTTCCCAGAAACTAGAACCTGTTCTAGTATCCATCCCATGTCACAAGTCATCCCCGACAAGCCGCTCCGTGTCGTCGTCTGGTCCACCGGGACCATCGGGCGGCACGTCATCGCTGGTGTGGACGCGCATCCCGACCTCGAGCTGGTGGGGGTGTGGACCTCGACCGACGCGAAGAACGGCGTGGACGCGGGTGAGCTGGCGGAGCTGGGGCGGGAGCTGGGCGTCAAGGCCACGACCGACCGTGACGAGCTGGTCGCGCTGCGACCGGACTGCATCGTGCACGGGGCGATGACCGACGACCGGGTGTTCGAGTCGATCGAGGACCTCACCGGGTTCGTCCGGGACGGCGTCAACGTGGTGTCGAGCGGCCCGGTCATCCTGCTGCACCGCTCCGGCACGCTGCCGGACTCGATGATCGAGGCCATCGACGAAGCCGGTCGGCAGGGGAACGCGAGCCTGCACGTCAACGGCATCGATCCAGGCTTCGCCAACGACGTGCTGCCGTTGGTGATGACCAGCCTCAGCCGGCGGATCGATCACATCTTGGTCAGTGAGATCGCGGACTACTCGACGTACTACCAACCGGTCGTCATGCAGGACCTGTTCGGGTTCGGCCAGCCGATGGACAGCAAGCCCCTGATCTGGGAGCCGGGGATCCTCAGCACGGCCTGGGGCCCGGTCGTGAGGCTGATCGCCGCCGGTCTCGACGTCACCCTCGACGAGCCGCTCATCGAGAAGGTGGACCGCCGTCCGGCCGAGGTGGACACCACGTCCGTCTCCGGCGACATCGCCGCCGGCACCATGGGCTCGGTGAAGTTCCAGGTCGTCGGCACCGTCGACGGCGTCCCGCGGATCACGCTGGAGCACGTCACCCGGACCCACCCCGACCAGATGCCCGAGTGGCCGAAGCCGCACGAGGGGGCCGGCTGCTACCGGATCGAGATCACCGGCGAGCCGCAGATGAAGGTCGAGTTCAGCCACCACGGCGAGCACGGCGACCACAACGTGTCCGGGATGATCGTCACCGCCCAGCGGCTCGTGAACGCCGTCCCCGCGGTGGTCGCGGCCGAGCCCGGTCTGATCACCGCGCTCGAGCTGCCGCTGATCACCGGCCGGGGTCTCGTGGCGGTCGGGTCTCGTGACGGTCGCCAGAGCGACCTCCTCGACCACCGAAGGCGCTCCTCGACCAACGGGGGAGCCGAGTGAGCATCCTCGACCGGTTCCTGTTGACCGACCACGTCGCCGTCGTCACCGGCGCCGGCCGCGGCATCGGCGCGGCCACGGCGGTCGCGCTCGCGGAAGCGGGCGCGGACGTCCTCATCTCGGCCCGCACCGAGAAGCAGCTCGACGAGGTCGCCGAGACGATCCGCGCGACCGGCAGGCGAGCGCTCGCCGTACCAGCGAACCTCGCGCACACCGAAGCGGTCGCCGGCCTCGCGCAGGCGGCGTACGACGAGTTCGGGCGGCTCGACCTCGTCGTCAACAACGTCGGCGGGACCATCCCCAACGCGTTCCTCGACACCGACGTCGCCTACCTCGACGAGGCGTTCCACTTCAACGTCAGCACCGCGCACGCGCTGACCCGCGCCGCGGTGCCGCTGATGCTCGCCTCCCTCGGCGATCCCGCCGAGCACCGGCAGAAGTCGGTCGTGAGCATCAGCTCGATGATGGGCCGGTCCGCGGACCGCGGCTACCTCGCCTACGGGACGGCGAAGGCCGCGCTCGCGCACTGGTCCCGCCTCGCCGCGACCGACCTGGCGCCGCGGATCCGGGTCAACGGGATCTACGTCGGGTCCGTCATGACCAGCGCGCTGGAGTTCGTTGCCGGTGTCCCGGAGACCAAACGCCAGATGGAGGAGGCCACCCCGCTCGGCCGGATCGGCGAGGCCGAGGACATCGCCGCCGCGGTGGTCTACCTGGGGTCGCGAGCGGGCCAGTACGTCACCGGCAAGATGCTCGAGGTCGACGGCGGCCTCCTGAGTCCCAACCTCGACCTCGGCCTGCCCGACCTCGGACCCGAGGTCGCCGCCGGCGATCAGTAGGGTGCCCGGATGAGCTCAGGAGTCAGCACCGGTGCCGCGATCTCGCCGGACTCGGGCCGGCACTGGGCCGACGAGGGAGCCTGGGAGGTCGGACCCGGCATCCACCGGATCCCGCTGCCGCTCCCGATGGACGGGCTCAAGGCGATCAACGTCTACGTCGTCCAGAGTGACGACGGCGTCACCCTGATCGACGGCGGCTGGGCGATCCCGGTCGCCCGCGAGCTGCTCGACAAGTGCCTGCGCTCCATCGGCTCCGGCTTCGGGGACATCCGACGGTTCCTGGTCACCCACATCCACCGCGACCACTTCACGCTGGCCACCGTCCTCGGTCACGAGTACGGCGCCGACGTCGCCCTCGGGCTCCCGGAGAAGCCGGGTCTCGACCTGCTGCACGCAGCCGGCCGGGGCGAGTTCAGTGGCGGCAACCCGTTCGCCGGTGTGCTCCGGTCGGCCGGGGCGGCAGCGGTCGCCGAGGCGTGGGACCTCGGCCGAAGAGTCGAGGACCTGCCCGACCCGGTCGACTGGGCCTACCCCGACACCTGGCTCGACGGCGACGTCACGGTCGAGGTCGGCAGCCGCACCATCGACGCCGTGCACACGCCGGGGCACACGCCCGGCCACTACGTCTTCGCCGACCGCGCCGACGGGTTGCTCTTCGCCGGCGACCACGTGCTGCCGACCATCACCCCTTCGATCGGCTTCACGGTGCCGCCAGAGCCCGACCCGCTCGGGCACTTCATGGCGTCGTTGACCAAGGTCCGCGGGCTCCCCGACCTCCAGATCCTGCCCGCGCACGGCCCGGTCGCGGCTTCCTCCCACACCCGCGTCGACGAGCTCCTCGCGCACCACGAGGTCCGGCTCGAGCAGTGCCTGGCATCCCTGCGGTGGCGCGGACCGTCGGTCGCGGAGGTCGTCGCCGGTGACCTCGGGTGGACCCGCCACGAGCGCTCGTACGCCGAGCTCGACCTCTTCAACAAGGGCATGGCGTCGATGGAGACCAAGGCCCACCTCGACCTCCTGGTCGCTCGTGGCCAGGCCACGGTTGCGGCGAGCCCCGACGGCGACGTCTACACCGTCACCGGCTAGCGCTTCGTGCGCCCTTCTCAGAACGGCGGGGGTCCGACAATCTCGATGCCCCCGTTCTCTTGACCGCTCTGCGCGATCCTGGCGAAGTCCACGATGCACGCCGATCCTTCGAGGGGCTCGCTGGCGCCGCGGTAGAAGGCTTCGCACGCGCTGTTCGGCTGGATGCCGAGGATCTTGGCCGTGGCGCTCCTGACGACGAAGGCGTGCGGCACACCCGCGGGCACCATGACGAAGTCGCCGGCACCGATCTCGTGCTCGTCGTCGTTGATGCGGTACTGGATCTGTCCCTCGAGCACCCACATCGACTCCGAGACCGGGTGGGTGTGGACGGGTGTCCACTTGCCCTCGACCATGTCGACCTCGACCAGGCTGGATGTCCTCGTTCGCACTGTCGAGCTTCCAGGTCCACACTCCACCGCCGAAGAACCATCGCTTCTCGCCCTCGCCCGCCCGTCGGATCACCGGCGCGAGCGTCGTCTTTTCCGTCATCTGACACACTCCGATCGTTTGTAAGACTTGTGTCTCGTAACGAGATTGGCATATCATGAGGACCGTGTCAACGGACTACCTCGAGTCGGGTCGCGCCCGGCAGAAGCAACGCACCCGCGAGCAGCTGATCGCCGCGGCGCGCGAGCTGATCACCGCGGGCGAAACGCCCCGGGTCGAGGAGGTCGCCAAGGCCGCCGGGATCTCCCGCCCCACCGCCTACCGCTACTTCGCGTCCCAGGCCGAGCTTCTCGCCGCCGCGTTTCCGGAGACGGCGACGACGTCCGCCCTTCCCGACCCGCCGCCGGCGGCCGTCGACGATCGCGTGGCCGCCGTTGCCGCGTTCGTCATCGGCCGCGTGCAGGAGACCGAGACGCAGCAGCGCGCGATGCTGCGCCTCTCGCTGGGCGAGGTGCCGCACGAGCTGCCGCTGCGCCAGGGCCGCGTCATCCCGTGGTTCCTCGAGGCGCTCGAGCCGATGGCGGACTCGATCGGCGAGGAGAGCGTGCACCGGCTCGCTCTCGCACTCCGTGCCGCATGCGGCATCGAGACCCGGGTCTGGCTGAGCGACGTCGCCGGGCTCGCGCCCGTCGAAGTCGGTGCCCTCCAGCAGTGGATGGTCGAGGCCCTCGTCAAGCAGGCCCTCGAAACACCGCCGACCTGAGGTCAGCCCGTCCGCGCGAGCCGCATCGGGGTGTGCGGGATCCCGTCCTCGAGGAACTCGGGCCCGTCGACGACGAAGCCGAAGCCGGCGTACCAGCCGGCTAGCGGCGTCTGCGCGTCGAGCACGACGTCGCGGGACGGATCCGCGGCGCTGCAGTGATCCAGCGCGGCCTGCATCAGGCCGTCCGCGAGTCCTTGCCCGCGCGCCGCCGGTGCCAGGACGACCCGCCCGATCCGCCACGCGCCAGGATCCTGGAGCACCCGCGCGTAGCCGAGCAGGTCCTTGCGGTCGCTCATCAGCACGTGGGCGGTGCCCGGCTCGGTGTCGCGGCCGTCGAGGTCGGGGTAGGCGCACGCCTGCTCCACGACGAACACGTCCTGGCGGAGCCGGGCAACGTCGTACACCTCGCTGGCCGTGAGGTCGACGAACGCTGCCGGCCGGATCTCCATGCCCCCAAACTAGATGGCTCGGGCCAGGGCCTACATTGGTGGCTACAGACAGGGGAGCACGCCTCACGCGTGCTGAGAGTGCGGACCAGCCGCAGACCCTCCGAACCTGCTCCGGCTAGCACCGGCGAAGGGAGTCACCACCGATGCGCATCCGTGCTGCCGTCGCTCTCTCGGCACTCGCACTCATGAGCGCCTGCTCGCTGGCGACCGAGGGCGACGACGCCGCCGACACCGCGCCGGGGGAGTGTGGCGAGGTCGTCCTCGTCACCCACGACTCCTTCGACCTGCCGAAGAAGGTGGTCAAGAGCTTCGAGGAGGAGTCCGGCTGCTCGCTGACCCACAGCCCCGCCGGCGACGGCGGCGAGCTCACCAGCAAGCTGACCGTCACCAAGGGCGACCCGATCGGCGACGTCGCCTTCGGGGTCGACAACACGTTCGCGGGCGCCGCGCTGGAGGAGGGCGTGTTCGCGCCGTACGACGCCGACCTCCCACCGGGAGCCGAGCAGTACCTGCTGCCGGGAGATGACGGGCGCGTGCTGACGCCGATCGACAACGCCAGCGTCTGCGTGAACATCGACAAGACCTGGTTCGACGACCACGGCGTCGAGCCGCCGGCCACCCTCGATGACCTCGTCGCACCGGCCTACCGCGACCTCTTCGTCACGCCCTCGGCGACGACGAGCACGCCCGGGCTCGCGTTCCTGCTCGCGACCATCGGCGCCTTCGGCGACGACTGGACCGCCTACTGGGGGGACCTCCTCGCCAACGGCGCCAAGGTCGTCAGCGGCTGGGAGGACGCCTACTACGTCGACTTCTCGTTCTCCGGCGGCGACCGTCCGATCGTCCTCTCCTACGACACGTCGCCGGCCTACACCGTGAAGAACGGCAAGACGTCGACCGCTGCGCTGCTCGACACCTGCTTCCGCCAGGTCGAGTACGCCGGAGTGCTCGAGGGCGCGGCCAACCCCGAGGGCGCCGAGCAGGTGATCGACTTCCTGCTGAGCCCCGAGGTGCAGCAGGCGCTACCGTCCAGCATGTACGTCTTCCCGGTCGACGCCGACACCCCGCTGCCGCAGGAGTGGGCGGACTTCGCGGTGCCGCCCACGGCACCCATCGAGGTCTCGCCGGACGACATCTCCGAGCACCGCCGCGACTGGCTGACCCAGTGGACGGACATCTCCTCCGGATGACGGGGGGTTTCGAGGCTCGGCCGCGGGCGGCCTCGCACCTCGACCACCGGCGGCTTCGGTGAGGCGAACAGCCGGCCTGCTCGCGCTGGCCGCGGTGCCGACCGCGGTGCTGGCGGTCTTCTTCCTGCTCCCCGTGTGGGGGATGGTCGAGCGCGGACTGTGGCCGGACGGCTCGTTCGACCCGGGTGCGGTGCTCGACGTGCTCGGACGCCGACGCACCCGCCACGTCATCTGGTTCACCCTGTGGACGAGCACGGTGTCGACGGTCGTCGCGGTGCTGCTCGGCCTTCCCGCCGCCTACGTCCTGCACCGACTGGCCGTTCCCCTCCGCGGCGCCGTGCGCGCCGCCCTCCTGGTGCCGTTCGTGCTGCCGACGGTCGTCGTCGGCATCGCGATCCGCGAGCTGGTCGCCGCGTCGGGGCCGCTGGGCTTCCTCGGCATCGACGGCTCGCCCGTGGCGATCCTGGTCGGCCTGGTCTTCTTCAACGTCGCGGTCGTCATCCGCACCGTCGGCACCGCGTGGGAGAGCCTCGACCGCCGACCGGCCGAGGCCGCGGCGGCGCTCGGCGCGTCCTCGATCCAGGTGCTGCGCACCGTCACTCTTCCCGCCCTCCGGCCCGCCATCGTGTCCGCTGCCGCGGTGGTGTTCCTGTTCTGCGCGACCGGCTTCGGTGTGGTGCTCATGCTGGGCGGCACCCGCTACGCGTCGGTCGAGACGGAGATCTACCTGCTCACGACGGGGGCGATCAGCGGGACCGTCGAGTACCAGGCGGCGGCCGCGCTCTCCTTGGTCCAGCTGGCCGCGGTCGTCGTGCTCCTCGGCGTCGCGGCGCGGCTGCGCGCCGTACCGGACCCGACGGTACGACGCGCGCTGGCACCTCCCACCCGCCCCCGACGCCAGGACGCGCCGGCGCTGGTCGCCACCGGGCTGGTCCTCGTCGCGATCGCGACGCCGGTCGTCACCCTCGTCGTCGGGTCGCTGCGCTACGACGGCGCCTGGACGCTCGCGCACTATCGCGCCCTCCAGGGCAGCGGTGACGAAGCCGGCGGGTCAGGGATGGGAGGCGGGCTGCTGCGGGTGCCGGTGACCGATGCCCTCGTGAACTCGCTGCGGATCGCCGTCGACGCCACCTGGATGTCGTTGCTGCTCGGGCTGCTGGTCGCGGTCGTCGTGACCCGCAAGGCCCGCAGTCGCACCGAGGCCAACGTCCGGAGCGCGTTCGACGGGCTCTTCATGCTCCCGCTCGGAGTATCGGCAGTGACGCTCGGGTTCGGGTTCCTGATCACCCTCGACGAGCCGCCGCTCGACCTCCGGTCGAGCCCACTGCTGGTCCCCGTCGCGCAGGCGCTGGTCGCGCTGCCCCTCGTCGTCCGGGTGCTGGTGCCCGTCCTGCAGGGGATCGATGACCGGCAGCGGCAGGCCGCGGCGTCGCTCGGCGCTGGGCCGCTCCGCACCATGCTGACCGTCGACGCCCCGGTCCTGTGGCGCCCGCTGCTCGCGGCGGCCGGCTTCGCGTTCGCGGTGTCGCTGGGAGAGTTCGGCGCGACCTCGTTCATCGTGCGCGCGGACGTGCCGACGCTGCCGGTCGTGATCTACCGGCTGATCGGCAGCCCCGGGCCGCTGAACTACGGCACCGCCATGGCCGCCTCGGTCGTGCTCGCAGCGGCCACGACCCTCGTGATCCTGCTGGTCGAGCGGCTGCGGGTGCCGGGAGTGGGGGTGTTCTAGGTGTTGTCGATCGAAGGTGTCTCCGTCCGGTTCGGCCACCACACCGCCGTCGACGCGGTCGACCTGCGGGTCGACGACGGGCACGTGCTCGCCGTCCTCGGGCCGTCCGGCAGCGGGAAGTCCTCCCTGCTGCGGGCCGTGGCCGGCCTCGAGCCACTCGCGGCCGGCGTGGTGCGGTGGGACGGGACGGACCTGGCCGGCGTGCCCACCCACAAGCGCGGGTTCGCGCTGATGTTCCAGGACGGCCAGCTCTTCGACCACCTGACCGTCGCCCGGAACGTCGGCTATGCGTTGCGGCTGCGCGGCGTGCCGCGAGATGCGGAGCGCACCGAGGTGCGGGACCTGCTCGAGCTGGTCGGCCTGGAGGGGTACGCCGACCGGCTGCCCCGCACGCTCTCCGGCGGCGAGCGGCAGCGGGTCGCCCTCGCGCGCTCGCTGGCCGCGAAGCCGCGGCTCCTGCTGCTCGACGAACCGCTGTCCGCGCTCGACGCGGAGCTGCGGGTGCGCCTCGCGGCCGACCTGCGGCGGATCCTCCGCGAGGCCGGCACGACCGCACTGCTGGTGACCCACGACCAGGAGGAGGCGTTCGCCGTCGCGGACCGGCTCGCGGTGATGCGCGACGGCGCCGTGGTCCAGCAGGGCACGACGGCCGAGGTCTGGTCGCGCCCGGCCGACGCGGCAACCGCGCTCTTCCTCGGCTACGCGCGCGTGCTCGAGGGCGCTGCGGCGCGGGCGGTGCTCACCGCCGGCGGCCTGCCTCCCGCACCGGCGATCGCCGTACGTCGCTCGGCCCTCGCGGCCCGCCGCGAGCCGTCTCCGGTCGGCGCCGGTGACCTTCGTGCGACCGTGCGCGCCGTCCGGGCCACTCCCGACGAGGTGCGACTGGTCGTCGACGTCGAAGGCGTCGGTGAGGCGGAGGCGGTCGGAGCGCCGGGCTGGCTGCCCGCCCCGGGTGACCGGGTGGTGCTGCGGGTCGACCCCGCCCGCCTCGCCGTCCTGCCGTCGGGGGAGCACCCCTAAACTCGCCCGGGTGTACCGCCGCGCCTATACCCTCCTGATCGGCACGGCAGCCGTCATGGGGGCGATGGCGGTCTTCGTTGCGATCAAGTACGACCGGGCCTTGCTGGACCCGGAGGGCAGCTTCCTCGGACCGTCTTACGTGCGGCTGCCGCTGCTCTTGATGTTCGCCTTCGGGATCGACCTGATCCCGCGCACGATGTGGCTCTCGCGCGGTCGCCCGACGTCGATCTGGCCCCTCGTCCGGGAGCGGATGCGAACCCACTGGGGCAAGGAGCGGATCATCCTGGTGGTCCTGGGCGTCCTAGCCTTCTACGTCACCTACGTGAGCTACCGGAACCTCAAGTCGAACCTGCCGTTCGTCCGCGACACGGACTCCAACCCGGTGACGACGACGCCGGTCTCGTTCGACCGCGAGCTGCACGTCATGGACCGGATCCTGTTCTTCGGCCACGACCCGTCGACGGTGCTGCACGCCGTCCTGGGTGACAACTTCACGGCGCACCTCCTGTCGCCGATCTACCTGTTCTTCCTGCCGATGGTGCCGATTGGCGTGACTGCCTGGATGGTGTGGTCGCGCAACATCTCCTTCGGCTACTGGTTCGTGACGTCGCAGTGCCTGGCCTGGTCGCTCGGAACCTTGTCCTACTACTTGCTGCCGACCCTGGGTCCGGGCATCGAGTACGGACCTCTGTACGAGGACCTCGCGCACACGCCGACAACCGATCTCCTCAAATCGATCACCGTCGCTCGAGGCCGGGTCCTGTCGGATCCGGAGGCGACCGAGATCGTGAACTCGGTCGCCGGGTTCGCCAGCCTGCACTGCGCGATCACGCTGCTGGTCGCGCTGATGGTGCAGTACACGATCCGCAACAAGATCGTGAAGATCGTGGTCTGGGTGAACTTCGGCCTGACCGTCGTCGCCACCCTCTACTTCGGGTGGCACTACGTCGCCGACGACATCGCCGGCATCGCGATCGCGATCGTTTCCTTCTACCTGGGCGCGATCGCGAGCGGGCAGAAGTTCGATCGCGGGTTGAAGTCGCACCCCACCACGACCACCTCGAAGGTCCCGAAGGACGCCTGAGGCGGATCGCCTCGGGCGTGGCGGGCTTCCCCTGCAGGTTCACCACGGTATGCAGCCCAACCGACACTCCCCACGCCGAATACAGCGTGGGAAGTGTTGGTTCATCGGCATCCCGTGGTGAACCTGAAGCGGATCGCAGGAACTACATCGTTGTAGTTCGCAAGTCGACACGCCGGTGACTCCTGAGAAAGTTGAGATTTTTGTTCCCTTTGTGACGAAAGCGCACTAGCGTGCTCCGAGTTGCCTGTCCGTTGACCGGAGGAGACTCTCTTGCGCCGCCCCGTGATCGGGACCGCTCTGCTCGCCCTCGTGCTGATCACCGCACCCGCGAGCGCGGACCCGTCAGACCCGCCGCCCTCCAGGAGCGACGTACGGGAGGCCGAGCACCGGGCGGAGCAGGCAGCCGACGACGTCGAAGGGATCCAGGCTCAGATCGACGCCGCGAACGCCGACCTCGAGGCCGCCTCGATCGCCGCGCAGCAGGCCGCCGAGGCCTACAACGGAGCCCGGTGGCGGCTGGCGGAGGCCCGCAGGGCGCAGCGGCAGGCGGCTCGCGAGTCCCGTGCGGCAGCCCGCGCGCTGGTCACGGTCAAGCACGACTACCGCGACGCGCTGCTCACCTCCTTCGTCGGCGGAAGCCCTGACCTGGCAGCTTTCAGCGCGATGCTCGACGCCGACGGCCTGTCCTCCCTGCTCGACCGGGACGCCACGGCCGGCATCGTCCAGGATGAGTTCGAGGAGAAGCGCACCGCCTACGAGTACGCCGCCGGCCAGGCCGCGGCCGCGGCGCAGGCGGCCCAGGACGCCGCCGATGACGCGGCCGCCGCGGCTGAGGATGCCCGTGCCGCGAAGGAGGAAGCGGAGTCGGCGGTCGCCGCGGCAGCCGCCGCCGCGGAGAGCGTCACCGCCGAGAAGACCCGGCTGCTGCACCGGATGGCGCGCCTGGAGGGCATCAGCGTCGCGCTCGCCGAGGAGCGGCAGGCGGCGCTGGAGCTGGAGCGCCAGGAGCGGGCCGCGTTGCAGGCCCAGCTGGAGCAGGAGCAGCGAGAGCAGCAGGAGCAGGAACAACAGCAGGAGCAGCAGGACGAGGCGACCCCGCCCGCCGAGGAGCCGGACACCACCGAGCCGGACACCACGGAGCCGGACGCCACCGAGCCGGAGCAGCCCGAAGATCCCGCGCTCCTCCGCCGCCGTCCGACCAGGGTGGCGCCGCCGCCGCAGTGGCGTTCGCGCGCGACCAGCTCGGGGAGCCGTACGTCTGGGCCGCCGCCGGACCGGACTCGTGGGACTGCTCGGGCCTGACGATGGGCGCCTGGGGCGCCGGCGGGAAGTCGCTCCCGCACTACTCGGTCGCTCAGTACGAGCAGTCGACCCCGATCTCGGCCGGCGACCTGCAGCCCGGGGACCTGGTCTTCTGGGGATCGTCGAGCAGCGCGAGCTCGATCTACCACGTCGCGCTGTACGTCGGCGACGGGATGATCATCCACGCCCCCCGCACCGGCCGCGACGTGAGCGAGGAGTCCATGTACTACTGGATCACTCCCAACTTCTACGCACGACCCTGACGGGTCTCGTGACGCTCGCCAGAGCGAGCTCCTCGACCAGCGTCGCTTCGCTCTCGTGACGCTCGCCAGAGCGAGCTCCTCGACCAGCGTCGCTTCGCTCTCGTGACGCTCGCGGTCTCGTGACGGTCGCCAGAGCGACCTCCTCGACCACCGAGAGGCCGTCCTCGACCAGCGTCGCTTCGCTCTCGTGACGCTCGCGGTCTCGTGACGGTCGCCAGAGCGACCTCCTCGACCACCGAGAGGCCGTCCTCGACCACCGTGACCAACCGGTAGCCTCCGGACATGGCCAGCGACGCCCAGCCCACCCCGCCGGACGAGGAGCCGTCGCCGTACGGCGACCTCGACGTCGACATCCTCGCCCTGACGGCGTTGCTCGACGGCGGGTACGGCGAGATCCGCACCCGGGTGCGGGAGGGGCTGGTGGAGTACGCATCGGTGCTCGACGACGCCGAGACGATGACGCGGGACGAGTTCCGCGAGCGGGTCAAGGACGTCGTCGTCGAGCTGGCCGCGACCGGCCAGACCGGGATGGGCTTCCCGGAGGAGTACGGCGGGGGCGGCGACATCGGCGCGTCCGTCGCGGCCTTCGAGACGCTCGGCTACGGCGACCTGTCGGTCCTGGTGAAGGTCGGCGTGCAGTTCGGCCTGTTCGGAGGCGCGATCCTCCAGCTCGGCACGAAGCCGCACCACGACGCCTACCTCGAGGGGCTGGTGAAAGGGGAGATCCTCGGGTGCTTCGCGATGACCGAGACCGGCCACGGCAGCAACGTGCAGGCGCTCGGGACCACGGCGACGTACGACCCGGCCACCCAGGAGTTCGTGATCCAGACCGAGAGCCCGGCGGCGACCAAGGACTACATCGGCAACGCGGCCAGGCACGCCGAGCTGGCGGCCGTGTTCGCGCAGCTGGTCGTCGGCGGAGAGGGCCACGGGGTGCACGCGCTCGTCGTACCCATCCGGGACGGCGACACCGTCCTGCCCGGCGTCACCATCACCGACGACGGCCCGAAGATGGGCCTGAACGGCGTCGACAACGGCCGGATCCGCTTCGACGGGGTTCGGGTGCCGCGCACGGCGCTGCTCGACCAGTTCGCCCAGGTCACCGAGGACGGCGAGTACGTCAGCGAGATCGAGAACCCCAACCGCCGGTTCTTCACGATGCTCGGCACCCTGGTGCAGGGCCGGGTCTGCGTCGGGGCGGCGGGGATCAGCGCGGCGAAGGTCGCGCTGACGATCGCGATCGAGTACGGCCTGCGCCGCCGCCAGTTCGAGGCGACCGACTCCGGGGAGGAGCAGCTGCTGCTCGACTACGGGCTGCACCAGCGCCGCCTGTTCCCGCTGCTCGCGCGCACCTACGCCCTGCACTTCGCCCAGGAGATCCTCTCGAGCCGGCTGCACGAGGTGTTCTCCGGCGAGAAGGACGACGAGGAGACCCGACGCTTCCTCGAGTCGCGTGCGGCCGGGACCAAGGCGATCGCCACCTGGCACGCGACGAGGACGATCCAGGAGTGCCGCGAGGCGTGCGGCGGGGCCGGCTACCTGTCGGTCAACAGGTTCGCCGCGCTCAAGGCCGACACCGACGTCTTCATGACGTTCGAGGGCGACAACCACGTGCTCCTGCAGCTGGTCGCCAAGGGCCTGCTCACCGACTACGCGAGCGACTTCTCCGACCTCGACCAGCTCGGGATGGTGCGGTTCGTCGCCGGTCTCGCGGTGGACACCGTCCTCGAGCGGACCTATGCGCACAAGCTGATGGAGCGGATCAAGGACGTCTTCGGCGGTGACACCTGGGACGCCGACGCCGGCCTGTTCGACCCGGACTACCACCTCGCCATGTTCCGCTTCCGCGAGGAGCACCGGATCGCCGGCGTCGCCCGGCGGCTCAAGCGCGGCGTCGACTCCGGGATGAACCCGGGCGAGGTGTTCTCGCGGGTCCAGGACCACGTCATCGCTGCCGCCGAGGCACACGTCGAGCGGCTGGTCCTCGAGGCGTTCGTCGACAAGGTGCAGGCCCAGCCCGACGGCGACCTGAAGAACGTCCTCAACCTGGTCTGCGACCTGCACGCGCTGTCGTCGATCGAGGCCGACCGCGCCTGGTTCATGGAGCACGGCAGGCTCACCAGCGTGCGCTCCAAGGCGATCAGCCGCGAGGTCAACGGGCTGTGCCGCCGACTGCGTCCGATCGCCGGCGACCTGGTCCGCGGCTTCGGAGTGCCGCGCGAGATGCTGCGCGCCGAGGAGCTGCTGACCTGGGGCGAGGAGTGACGTCGTACGCCGACTGGCCCGAGCCCGCCTCGCCGATCGGCCTGGCGGTGCTGCTTCCCGGCGCCAGCTATCCCGTCGCGATGCCGTTGCTGACGTTCGCCGGCCGCGCCGCGCTGCAGCGAGGGTGGCGGGTCCGGGCCGTCGAGTGGCGCGACGCCCCGGGTCCCCAGGATCCCGGTGTCGACGCGTTCGTCCGTGAGCACCTGCTCGCCGCGGTGGGCGACGACGACTCGGACCGGGTGCTCGTCATCGCGAAGTCGTTGGGCACCCGCGCCGCACCGGTCGCGGCGGAGCGCGGCTGGGATGCGGTATGGCTGACGCCGGTGCTGCGGGCCGAGGTGGTCGTCGCCGGCATCGCTGCGAACCACGCCCGGCAGCTGCTGGTGGGAGGCACCGCCGACCACATCGCGTGGGACCACGACGTCGCCGTCAGCCTGAGCCGCGACGGGTGTGACGTGTTCGAGGTCCCCGACGCAGATCACGCCATGTTCGTGCCCGACGACGCCGTGCGGACGGCCGAGGTGCACGTCTCGGTCACGCGGGCCGTGGACCTGTTCCTGATGGGCGCAGCGGCATGAGGCTGAGTCGGATGCCCGGCCTCGGCGGCTGGGACGACGACCCGTTGTGGGCGCACTTCTACGACTGGTCGGTCGAGCATCGGCGGGCGGGCGGCCTGCTGTGGCGGGTCGGCATCCAGAGCGACCTGCAGCGCCTCTACGACGCCGCGGCCGAGATCGGCCGGCAGCCGGCCGGAGCGCGAGTGCTCGACATCCCGTGCGGTGGCGGGGTGGCGCTGCGCGGGCTGAAGCCCGGCCAGGGAGTGGACTACGTCGCCGCCGACATCGCCCAGACCATGCTCGACCGGACGATGCGCGCGGCGCAGCGGCGTGGTGTGGCCGACCAGGTGCGGCCGGAGATCGCCGACGTCGGCGACCTGCCGTTCGACGACGGCTCGTTCGACCTGGTCGTGTCGTTCACCGGGCTGCACTGCTTCCCCGATCCGGCACGGGCCGTGATCGAGATGGTCCGGGTGCTCAAGCCGGGCGGGGTGAAGACCGGCAGTGCGCTGCTCAACGACTCCGGGCTCCACCACGAGCCGTTGCGTCGGCTCGGGCGGATCTCCGGACTGCTCGGGCCGGGCTGCACCGGCACCCAGCTGGTCAGCTGGCTGGACGCACAGGGGATGGCGGACGTCGTACTCGATCGGAGCGGGGCGATCGGCTACTTCCGGGCCGTCAAGCGTTAGCCGCTGGTTGAGGTGCGAGCGCAGCGAGCCTCGAAACCAAGGCTCAGTGCTCGGGGGGAACGAACCGCTTGAACGACGCGTCGATCTCGAGCTCGGCCTCGGTGCGGCCGACCCAGTCGGCGCCCTCGACGGACTTGCCGGGCTCGAGGTCCTTGTAGACCTCGAAGAAGTGCTGGATCTCGAGGCGGTCGAACTTCGGCACGTGGTTGATGTCGCGGATGTGCTCCATCCGCGGGTCGCTGGTGGGCACGCACAGGACCTTGTCGTCCCCGCCCTTCTCATCGGTCATGCGGAACATGCCGATGGCGCGACACTTGATCAGGCAACCCGGGAAGGTCGGCTCCTGGAGCAGCACGAGGGCGTCGAGCGGGTCGCCGTCCTGACCGAGGGTGTCCTCGATGTAGCCGTAGTCGGCGGGATACATCGTCGAGGTGAAGAGGAAGCGGTCGAGGCGCATCCGGCCGCTCTCGTGGTCGACTTCATACTTGTTGCGGCTCCCCTTGGGGATCTCGACGAGGACGTCGAACTCCAGCACTTCTTCCTCCGCTCCGCGGGACCTGCGACAGGCCCGTTTCCACTGCCTGACCCATCCTCGCGCACAATGTGCCCGAACGTGGAGTCGAGAGGGGTGCGAGCGTGGCCGAACGTGATCCAGACCACCCGCGTGGATCCCTCGTCGGCTGGCTGTCCGCGGCCCTGACCTTGTTGCTGGTCGCAGGAGTGGCCGGCTGGCAGCTGGGCTGGTTCTCCGACTTCCTTGATGACGACCAGTCGACGCCGCCCGATCCGGCGTCGGTCGCGCCGCCGCCCGAGGTCGACGTACCGCCCGTGCGAAAGCCGCGACCCGTCGCTGCGCCCGCGGACGGAGCCGCGCCGCTCGACGACGCGGCGGTCGAGACGGCGATCGCCGGCTACCTCGACGTCCCGGCCCTCGGCCCTCACGTGCTGGCCGCAGTGGCGCCGCTGGACCGGCCCGGGCAGCGCTACCTCCTGTCGTCGTCGACGGACGAGCTGGCGACCCCCGCGTCGACCACCAAGCTCGTGACGTCGGCCGTCGCGCTGTTCCTGCTCGGTCCCGACCACGTCTTCGAGACCCGCACCGTCCTCGAGCGCGGCGGCGGCACCCCGCGGCTGGTGCTGGTCGGCGGCGGCGACCCGTTCCTGCTCAGCAGCCCCCGGGCCCGGTGGGGCACCAGCACGCCGGCGACGTTCGCGCCCAAGAAGGCCGACGTGGAGACCCTTGCGAAGCAGACGGCCCGGTCGCTGCGTGAGGACGGAGTCCGCAAGGTGCGGCTCGGCTACGACGACAGCCTGTTCAGCGGCCCGGCCGGGAACCCGCACTGGCGCGCCGACTACCTCCCCGACGACATCGTCTCCCCGATCTCGTCGCTCTGGGTCGACGAGGGCCGCGACCCGATCGGCTACGGGCGGGTCTCCGACCCGTCGCTGACCGCCGCATCCGTGTTCGGCGACGCGCTCCTGAAGGCCGGGATCACCGTCGTCGGCACGCCCGAGCCGATGGTCGCCGGCGACCGCGCGAGCGACGTGGCGTCGGTCAGCTCGCCCCCGCTGGCACAGATCGCGCAGCGACTCATCGAGGTGAGCGACAACGAGGCCGCCGAGGTGCTGCTGCGGCACGCCGGTCTCGCCGACCAGGGCGACGGGTCCTTCGTCGGCGGCCAGACCGCCGTCCAGCGGGTGCTCGCGGCCAACGACGTCGACATGCGCGGCAGCGTCCTGTACGACGGCAGCGGCCTCTCCCGCGACAACCGGATGTCGCCGCAGCTGCTGGTCGACGTGATCCGCTGGGCCGCCTCCGACGACGAACCGCACCTCCGCGCCGTGGTCACCAGCCTCCCGGTCGCCGGCTTCACCGGGTCGCTGGCCAACCGGTTCGACCAGGGCGCGGCCGACGGCCCCGGCCGGGTCCGCGCCAAGACCGGCACGCTCACCGGCGTCACGTCGCTCGCCGGCATCGCCGTCGACCTCGACGGCTCACTGCTGGTCTTCGCCATGCTGGCCGACCAGGTGAAGCCCAGCCGCAGCGGGATCGCCCAGACCGCCATGGACAACGCTGCCGCGGCGCTCGGCGCCTGCTACTGCGCTCGCTGACCCGGCTCACTCCTCGCGAGTCGGCGCGTCTTACCCCTGGGATCGTGTCGAGTCGGCGCGTCTTAAGACGCGCCGGCTCGGCGTCGTACGGCACCGAAGACGCGCCGGCTCGGCGTCGTACGGCACCGAAGACGCGCCGGCTCGGCGTCGTACGGCACCGAAGACGCGCCGACTCGGGGGTAGGGCGGCACACCCCACCCGTACGCTTCACGGCATGACCAGCCCCGTGCCTGCTGTCGGGCCGACCTCAGAGCCGCAGATGGTCGACTGGGCGTTCGCCGTGTCGATCGGTTCCAGGCTGGCGGGCGAGGGACCGACCGTCACTCGCAGCGAGGCCGACGACGTCGTCGCCGAGCTGCGCGCCGGAGCCGGGCGGAGCACCGGGCTGGTGCGGGACTTCACCGGCCTCGATGCGCCCGACGGGACCGCGCCGGTGCTGGTCGTCGACCGCCCCGGCTGGGTGCGCGCCAACGCCGAGGGCTTCCAGGTCGCCACCGCGCCGATGATGCGCAAGCTCGTGGAGAAGCGGGAGCCGCACCGGATCGCCCAGGCGGTCGGGTCCAAGGTGACCGGCGCCGAGGTCGGCGGCCTGCTCGGCTTCCTCGCCAGCAAGGTGCTCGGCCAGTTCGACCCGTTCCACGGCTCGGCCGGCCGGCTGCTGCTGGTGGCCCCCAACATCGTGCACGTCGAGCGCGAGCTCGCCGTGGATGCATCCGACTTCCGGCTCTGGGTCTGCCTCCACGAGGAGACGCACCGCGTGCAGTTCACCGCCGTGCCGTGGATGCGCGAGCACCTGTTCTCGGAGATCGAGGCGATCAGCGACACCCTCGAGCCGAGCTCCCTGCTCGAAGGCGGCCTCGAGCGGATCACCGAGGCGATCAAGAGCGGGCGCAACGGCGGCAGCATCGTCGACATGTTCAGCACACCCGAGCAGCGCGAGATCCTCGACCGCGTCACAGGGATGATGTCCCTCCTCGAAGGTCACGCCGACGTCGTGATGGACGACGTCGGCCCCCAGGTCATCGGGTCGGTCAAGGAGATCCGCGCCAAGTTCACCAAGCGCCGGCAGGGCGTCGGCTCGCTCGATCGGATCCTGCGCCGGCTGCTCGGGCTCGAGGCCAAGATGGCGCAGTACCGCGACGGCGCCCGCTTCGTGCGCGCCGTCGTCGACAAGGTCGGGATGGAGCAGTTCAACGCCGTCTGGGCCGAGGCCGCGAACCTGCCGACGAAGGCCGAGCTCAGCGACCACGACGGCTGGATCCGTCGCGTGCTGAACTAGGGGCATGTCTCTCCACCCCGCTGTCGCCGCCTGCCGGCGGGGTGTCCGCGAGGTGCTGTCGCGTCTCGAGCCGGGGGATGCGGTGGTGGTCGCGTGCTCGGGCGGCGCCGACTCGCTCGCCCTCGCCGCCGCCACGATGTTCGAGGGCCGCAAGCTGGGGTTGCGGGTCGTCGGTGCGACCGTCGACCACGGGCTGCAGTCCGGCTCTGCCGACCAGGCGGCACGGGTGGTCGCCCAGCTGGTGGCGCTCGGTGTCGACGAGACGGCCACGGTCCGGGTGGAGGTCCACGGCGCCGGGCACGGTCCGGAGGCGGCCGCTCGCCAGGCCCGGTACGACGTCCTCGAGCAGTTCCGTGAGCAGGTCGGAGCCGTGCTCGTGCTGCTCGGCCACACCCGCGACGACCAGGCCGAGACGGTGCTGCTCGGCCTGACCCGCGGCTCGGGTCCGCGCTCGCTCGCGGGCATGCGCCGCGCCTTCGACCACTACGCCCGGCCGCTCCTCGACGTCACCCGTGACGACACGCGGACCGCGTGCCTGGTGGAGGGGCTCGACCCGTGGGACGACCCCCACAACGACGATCCCGGCTACACGAGGGTCCGCGTCCGCCGTACCGTCCTCCCGGTCCTCGAGGAGCAGCTGGGTCCCGGCGTCTCCGCCACCCTCGCCCGGACCGCCGACCAGGTGCGCGACGACGTCGAGGCGCTCGACGCGCTCGCCCGGACGGCGTACGACGACCTCCTGGCCGTCGGCGGTCTCTCGATCGTGGCGCTGGAGGACCTGCACCCGGCACTCACGTCCCGGGTGCTGCGACTGGCCGCCCTCGACGCCGGGGCGGTCGGCAGCGAGCTGTTCCACGTCCACGTCCGCGCGCTGGTCGACCTCGCCTCGGGCCGGGTGAGCGGCGAGGTCCAGCTGCCCGGCCACGTCACGGCGTATCGCGACCGTGACCACCTGTTTTTCCGGAGCACCCCTGTGTCACGATGACGCTCATGGATGCTGGGGAAGTCGAGAACGACCTCGTCGAGGTGCTGTTCACCGAGAAGCAGATCATCGACCGGCTCGGGGAGCTGGCCGAGGAGATCGACCGGGACTACGAGGGGAAGGACCTCGTGATCGTGGGCGTTCTCCGCGGAGCGGTCATGGTGATGGCCGACCTCGCCCGGGCGCTCGATCGCCACGTGGAGATGGACTGGATGGCCGTGTCGTCCTACGGCTCGGGCACGAAGTCCTCCGGCGTCGTGCGGATCCTCAAGGACCTCGATGCCGACATCACCGGCCGGCACGTCGTCATCGTCGACGAGATCATCGACACCGGCCTGACCCTCTCCTGGCTGACCTCCAACCTGGGCTCGCGCGGCCCGGCGAGCGTCGAGATCTGCACGCTGCTCCGCAAGCCGGAGGCGCTCCAGATGCCGGTCGAGGTGAAGTACGTCGGGTGGGACATCCCCAACGAGTTCGTCGTCGGCTACGGCCTGGACTACCGCGAGCGCTACCGCAACCTGCGCGACATCGGCACCCTCGCCCCGCACGTTTATTCGTAGTCATCCCGGAGCGGGTGGGGCGACCGATCGGACAGTTGGCCCGGCTGCAGAGGCCCGGCTTCCGTCGTTGCCGCTTTCGTCCTACCACCGGGCTGCGACAATGGAGGACGGCGGCGGCAGGTAACGTCGTCTGATCACTTGTGCCCGGGCCATGACAACACGGCCCCGGGGATGGGGTCCCCGGGGCCCCGGTAGGAGCGGATGAATCTGTGAAGCGCGTGTTCAGGGGTCCCTGGCTGTGGATCGTGATTGCGGTCCTCGGGGTCCTTCTTGCCCTCCAGTTCCTCGCGCCCGGCGGGGGGTACGACGAGGTCGACACCTCGACGATGAGCAAGTACATCGCCGACGGTGACGTCAAGGAGATCACCTTCATCGATGGCGACCAGACCATCGAAGCCACGCTCGACTCCGGCTCTCGCGAAGAGGGCGACAAGGTGATGACCCACTACATCCAGGGTCAGCAGGAGACGATCCTCGCCGCGGTCGACAAGCAGGTCGCCGCGGGCACGATCGAGAAGGCGAACTCCGAGAACCCCCAGCCCAGCCTGCTCGGCTCGATCCTCGCCACGCTGCTGCCGTTCGCGCTGATCATCTTGCTGTTCATCTTCCTCATGAACAACGTGCAGGGCAGTGGCCGGGGCATCATGCAGTTCGGCAAGTCCAAGGCCAAGATGATCAGCAAGGACATGCCCAAGACCACGTTCGCCGACGTCGCCGGCTGTGACGAGGCGATCGAGGAGCTCGGCGAGATCAAGGAGTTCCTCCAGGAGCCGGCCAAGTTCCAGGCCGTGGGCGCCAAGATCCCGAAGGGCGTCCTGCTCTACGGCCCGCCCGGCACCGGCAAGACGCTCCTCGCCCGCGCGGTCGCCGGCGAGGCCGGGGTGCCGTTCTACTCGATCTCCGGCTCCGACTTCGTCGAGATGTTCGTCGGCGTCGGTGCCTCCCGCGTGCGCGACCTGTTCGAGCAGGCGAAGGAGAACGCGCCCGCGATCGTCTTCATCGACGAGATCGACGCCGTCGGCCGCCACCGCGGCGCCGGCATGGGCGGCGGGCACGACGAGCGGGAGCAGACCCTCAACCAGCTGCTCGTCGAGATGGACGGCTTCGACGTCCGCGGCGGCGTCATCCTGATCGCGGCCACCAACCGGCCCGACGTGCTCGACCCGGCCCTGCTGCGGCCGGGCCGCTTCGACCGCCAGATCGGCGTGGACGCGCCCGACCTGGCCGGGCGCAAGCGGATCCTCGAGGTGCACGCGCGCGGCAAGCCGCTCGCGGTCGACGTCGAGCTGATGGCGGTGGCGCGGCGTACTCCCGGGTTCAGCGGTGCCGACCTCGCGAACGTGCTCAACGAGGCCGCGTTGCTGACCGCCCGCAACAACCAGAAGCAGATCTTCGCCTCCGCTCTCGACGAGGCGATCGACCGCGTCATCGCCGGCCCGCAGCGCCACTCTCGACTGATGACCGAGAAGGAGAAGCTGATCACCGCCTACCACGAGGGCGGCCACGCGCTCGTTGCCGCGGCGCTCCCGGGCACCGACCCGGTGCACAAGATCACGATCCTCCCGCGCGGCCGTGCGCTCGGTTACACGATGGTGCTGCCGGACGAGGACAAGTACTCCCAGACCCGCAGCGAGATGCAGGACAAGCTCGCCTACATGCTCGGCGGCCGGGCCGCGGAGGAGCTGATCTTCCACGACCCCACGACCGGCGCGGGCAACGACATCGAGAAGGCGACCGGCCTGGCCCGGGCGATGGTCACCCAGTACGGCATGACCGAGCGCCTGGGCGCGATCAAGCTGGGCGAGGCCAACGCCGAGCCGTTCCTCGGCCGGGACATCGGTCACGCCCGCAACTACTCCGAGGACGTCGCCGCGATCATCGACGAGGAGACCAAGGCGTTCCTGACCGTCGCCCACCAGGAGGCGTTCGACATCCTGGCGGAGAACCGCGACGTGCTCGACTCGCTCGTGCTGGCTCTGCTCGACAAGGAGACCCTCGACAAGGCAGAGGTGGCCACGGTCTTCGAGGCGCTGCGCCTGCGTCCCCAGCGACCGGCCTGGACCGGCTCGCCGACCCGGGTGCCGTCGACGGTGCCACCGGTCGAGATCCCCGAGGAGATCCGCAACCGCGCGGCGGTCAACGGCAGCAACGGCACCGCGCCGGAGAGCCAGGGCGAGGACGCGGGCGCCGTACTCACCCCGCCCGGCCCGGGCGGCGACGTCTACGGCGGCCCGCAGGTCGCGCCGCCGTCCGACGGCCCGTTGCCCCCGGCCCCGCCTTCGAGCACCTGAGGACTCACGTGGCAGACCCGATCCACGTGCCGGACCGGGACCCCGACATGGTCCCCGCGTTCGATCAGGAGCGCGCCGCGGCCGCGGTCCGCGAGCTGCTGATCGCGATCGGCGAGGACCCCGAGCGTGAGGGCCTGCTCGAGACGCCGGCCCGGGTGGCGCGGGCGTACGCCGAGCTCACCGCCGGGCTGCGGAAGCGGCCCGAGGACGTGCTCACCACGACGTTCGACCTCGGTCACGACGAGCTGGTCCTGGTGCGCGACATCGAGCTGTGGTCGATGTGCGAGCACCACCTGGTGCCGTTCACCGGTGTCGCACACGTCGGCTACATCCCCGCGGAGAGCGGGAAGATCACCGGGCTCTCCAAGCTCGCGCGGCTGGTCGACGTCTACGCCAAGCGCCCGCAGGTGCAGGAACGGCTGACCACCCAGATCGCCGACGCGCTGATGGGGATCCTCGAGGCCCGCGGCGTCATCGTGGTGGTCGAGGCCGAGCACCTGTGCATGACCATGCGGGGCGTGCGCAAGGCCGGGGCCCGCACCATCACGTCCGCGATCCGGGGCAGCATGCACAACGCCGCCACCCGCAACGAGGCGATGAGCCTGATCATGCACGGCACTCGCTGAGCCCTGACGCCTACGCCCCTGGCCGCCCCTCCAGCCAGCCGCAGCCGGCGACGCCCGAGACCTGGACGGTCCGGATGTCCGGCGAGCCCTCGAGGTCGAGCACGCCGACGGCATCGGGGGCCAGCAGCAGCACCGCGGTGCCGTCCGGGCTGGTGCATCCGGTCCGCCACCGGGCCGGCAGCCTCGTCGGCCGGTGACCGGGCTGCCAGAGGATGGCCGGGCCGCCCTGCTCGTCCTCGAGCACCAGAGGCGTGCCGTAGTGGGTGGCGTAGTCGCCCGTCGGAACGTAGCGACCCACCGCGACCAGGTGCTCCCTGCCGAGGCGGCCGTCGACGCCGAGCCGCCGCCACAGGGTCCGTGCACGCCGGGTGGAGAGGAGAGCGAGCCCGGTGTCGCTGAGCCACGTCACCGAGGTCCACTGCCTGGTCGGCGCGGTGAGCCGGACCGGTGCGCCGCCCTGCGACCGGGTGAGGGTGATGACATCCCGCGTCCCGCCACGCACGGGAAGGTAGGCAGCGATGTCGCCGTCCTCGTTGATCAGCGGCGCCTGGCCGCCGAACGGGCGGATCGGCGTCATGGTGCCGTCGGGTGCGATCGCGGCCAGCCGGTCCGTCATCGTCGATGCCTCGGCGACCACGATGCCGGCCCGGCTGACGGAGAAGGCCGAGATGCCGAGCGGCCCGGTGACGACCTCGGACAGCAGGTCGCCGGCCCCGGTCGCGAGGTCGACCTCGAACAGGTCGTAGCGGCGCTCGGAGGTGGCGACCTGGAGGTAGAGGATCCCGTCGCCGCCAAGCTGGCTCCAGTCGGCCTCGATCGCGGATCGATCGACGGGACCGGACGGCGCCGAGCCGCCGTCCTCGGCACGCTGCATCACGCAACCGCCCAGCGCGAGGCCGGCGATCGCTACGTAGCCGGCCGCGACCGCGCGCATCCGCCCCCGGCCGGTCAATCGAAGTCCTCGCAGTCGCGACCGAGGAGCTGCCACCACTTGGTGCAGTGCCCGCTGAACCGCGCCGACAGGATGAACTCGAGCGGCCTGGCTCCCCTCATCGGCGTCTCGTAGAGCACGTGCAACGTGTTGCCGACGTTGCGGTCGGTGCCCTGGAACGTCCAGTTGTCGCCGGACTCGTAGTAGGCGTTGACGCGGTTGTAGCTGTCCCAGCCGTCGGGGAGGTCGATCCGCTCGTCGTAGCCGTCCGTGCCGCTGAAGCGGTGCTCGTCGTCGATGCCGACGGGGACCGACGCGCTGACCTCGGCGAAGCCCCGCGTCAGCTTGAAGCCGAGGTCCGCACTCACGCCGCCATCGTCGGTCACCCGCTCACCCCAGCTCTGGCCGATCCGGATGTCCGGCCAGTTCCTGAGGGTGGTGCTGACGCCGCTGAAGTTGGCCGCCCACTTGTTCCACGTGTGGCCGCCGCCGACCGCGCACATCTCGAACTGCTGCTGCAGCTGTCGGTCGACGGTCAGCCGGCGAGCGCGGTCGAAGCGGTAGACGAACAGCAGCCACCGGTGCGAGAAGGAGTTGCCGGCACCGCTCACGCGCAGCGGTGGGTAGGCGATGACTCTGCGGCGGTTCGTGCGCACGACGCAGGCGTACTCCTCACCGGCGGCGGCGCCGGCCCGGGCGAGCTCGGCGACCGACCCGCTGGTGTTCTTGACCTCGAGGTGGGTGAACGCGCGGCGATGGCGCTCGATCCGACCGGTGAGCCGGATCCATTCCTTGTGCTTCTGCAGCACCTTCTTCTTCCGATGTGGAGACGCGGCGGCGGACGACGGACCGTCGTCCGCAACCACGGCGACCGCACTGCTGGTGGTCGCGTCGACCGTCAGCACGATCGGCAACAGGACTGTGGTGATGAGCAGGATCAGCATGCGGCGCATCGGCACCCCCCGAGTCGAACGACACCGGCGCCGAATCGCCGGTGTTCCGAATGCGGACCAAGGAACCATCTCAATCAGGCCAGGTCAACGGTGCTCAGCGACCCTGGGGATAACGGCACCGACCGGTCGCGAACGCCGCGGGATAGCCTGCGGCGCATGACGCAGACGCCGCTGGTGATGGGGGTCGTCAACGTCACTCCGGACTCGTTCTCCGACGGTGGCCGCTACCTCGACGCGGAGCGCGCGATCGCCCACGGCCGCCAGCTGCTGGCCGACGGCGCGGACATCCTCGACATCGGCGGTGAGTCGACCCGGCCGGGCGCGACCCGGCCGCTGCTCGAGGAGGAGCTCGACCGGGTGGTTCCCGTCATCGCGGCGCTCGCGGCCGACGGCGCCACCGTCTCCGTCGACACCATGCGCGCCGAGGTCGCGGCGTCCGCCCTGGCCGCGGGCGCGCGGATCGTCAACGACGTGTCCGGCGGTCTCGCGGATCCGGCCATCCTGGACGTGGTCGCGGGAGCGCCCGGGGTCCGCTACGTCGCGATGCACTGGCGTGCGCACAGCGACCGTGATGCAGGAGTTCACGACGTACGACGGACCGGTGGCCGCTGTCGTGGCCGACGAGCTCCGCGCGCGGGTCGACGCGCTCCGGGCGGCTCATGTCCCGGACGACCGGATCGTGCTCGACCCGGGGATCGGTTTCGCCAAGACGCCCGACCAGAACTGGGAGCTGCTCGGCCGGTTCGGGCTGATCCATGAGCTTGGCTTCCCGGTGCTCGTCGGGGCCAGCCGCAAGCGGTTCCTCGGCGACCTCCTCGCCGACGGATCGGGGGCGCCGCGCCCCGTCGAGGACCGGGAGTTCGCCCATGCCGCGGTCCTCGCCGTACTCGTCCGGGCAGGCGTCTGGGGGGTGCGCGTGCACGACGTGCGGGCGACCTGCGACGTGCTGTCCGCCTTGCGACGAATCGAGAGGGAGAAATGACGAGAGCAACCGACGAGCTGAGCGTGCTCGGCATCGAGTGCTGGGGCCATCACGGCGTCTTCGAGCACGAGCGGCGCGACGGTCAGCAGTTCCTGATCGACCTGACCCTCGGCATCGACGTCGCTCCCGCGGCGGCATCGGACGACTTGCGCGACACCGTCGACTACGGAAGTCTCGTCGGCGAGGTGACGGCGGCGGTCGGGAGGGATCCGGTCGACCTGATCGAGACTCTCGCTACTCGGATCGCCGATGTCTGCCTCTTGGACGCTCGTGTTGAATGGGCTCGGGTGACCGTGCACAAGCCGGATGCGCCGATCAAGGCGACGTTCGCAGACGTGCAGCTGACGATCACGCGACACCGACCCCAGACATCCACAGGAAAGGGAGAGGCCGACCGATGACTCAGTCCCCTAACCCGAACATCATCGATGCCGACACCCTCACCGGTGAGATGCGCCCGATCCGCCGCGTGGTGGTCGCGCTGGGATCCAACCTCGGCGAACGGCTGGCCAACCTGCAGGGCGGGGTCGACGCGCTCGCCGACACCCCTGACGTCTGGATCACCGGGATCTCTCCGGTCTACGAGACCGAGCCGGTCGACTGCCCTCCGGACTCGCCCACGTTCCTCAACGCCGTCGTCCTCGCCGACACGACGCTGTCCGCCCACCGCCTGCTCGACCGCGCACTCGCGATCGAGGACGCCTACGACCGCGACCGCAGCCACGGCGTCAACGCGCCGCGCACCCTCGACGTCGACCTGATCGTGGTCGGCGACCGGCGCAGCGACACCGATGCGCTCCGGCTGCCGCACCCGCAGGCGCACGAGCGGGCCTTCGTGCTGCAGCCGTGGTTCGACCTCGAGCCCGACGCCGAGATCCCCGGCATCGGCGCGATCTCGGTGCTGCTCGACAAGGTCGGCACCGACGGCCTCACCCGGCGTGACGAGCTGGTGCTCGAGTTCGACGAGTGAGGGACGACCAGGTCCTGCCCACCGGCGAGGACCCTGTCGAGCCGGAGGAGCCGCAGGGCAACCTGCGGCTGACCCCGCCGGGCGTCGTGATCGGCTGGGCGCTCGCCGGGCTGGTGCTCGGCTGGGCGCTGCATCCGGTCAGCAGCTGGATCGGCCGAGCCCCTCCGCTGGTGACCTGGGGGCAGCCGCTGGCCCTGGTCCTCCTCGCCGCGATCCTGGGCTACGTCGCCTGGGCGACCTGGCGCACCGTGCACGTACGACGCGAGCGGCTGCTGCCGCACCAGGCCGTCAACCGGTTGGTGCTGGCGCGCGCCTGTGCGCTGGTGGCCGCGCTGGTCGCCGGCGGCTACCTCGGCTACGGCCTGAGCTGGATCGGCGATGCTGCTGAGTGGGCCGATCTGCGGTTGTGGCGGTCCGTCGCCGCGGCCGTCGCCGGAGCGCTCGGGGTGGTGGCCGCGCTCCTCCTCGAGCGTGCGTGTCGCATCAGAAACTCTGACAACACGAAGTAACCTCAGTCACATGACTCAGCCTGCGGGGAGCTCCCGCCGTCGTCAGCGGTCGACCAGGGTCGTGGTCGCCGTCCTCCTGCTGCTGGGCGCCGCTGCCGCGGTCGCCGGCACCGCGGTCACCGGCTCCTGGCTGGCCGCGACCGTCGCCGGCGCGACCGCCGTGCTCCTCGGCGCCGCTGCCACCAAGATCACCCACACCGAGCTGATGGTCTCGCGCTTCGACGCGGCGCGGGACCGCGCGCAGCAGGCTGCGGACTACCGGCTGCTCGACAGCCGCCGGTCGGCCGATGGCGTCGAGTTCGCCGCCGACATGCAGGGCAAGATCGCGAAGCGCGACGCCACCGTCTCCCGGCTGGAGCGCCGCCTCGCCGACACGGCCGAAGAGCTTGCCGAAGCCCGGCGCAACCTCACCGAGGTCCAGGAGCAGCTCGCCTACGCCGAGCTCGACAACACCAAGCTGGGCGACCGCCTCGTCGATGCCGAGGACCGCGCCACCCAGGCCGTCGTGCGCGTCGCCGAGCTCGAGGTCGAGGTCGACATGCTGACCGCCCAGTGGGAGGCCGCCGAGTCCGCCCTGGTCTCCCAGCAGATCAAGACCGCCTGACCGGCCGCGCGCGTGCGATAGTCCCCCCGAAAAGCACCCGAATCCCCACAGATTCGGGTGCTTTTCGAGGGGGACTATGCGCAATTCAGGCCTTCAGCGACTCCCGGAGGGCCCGATGGACACCGGCGGGAGTCAGGACGCCGACGAACCTGGGGCCGTCGGTGACGCCGATCATCGCCCGGTCGTCGCGGAGCATCAGGGCGAGGGCTTCCTCGAGGGTGGCGCCGATGGCGACGGTGGACGCCAGCTCGGCTGCCTTGATGCCATCGACCGGCTCGAGGTGGGCGGGGTCGATCCGGGTGACCGACAGCCGCCGGAGGCCGCGCTCGGCGCCGACGAAGGTCGCGACCTCCTCGTTCACCGGGTGAGCCAGCAGGGCCGCGGGGGTGGCGTACTGCAGCAGCCGCCCGCCCTCGGCGAACACGGCGACCCGGTCACCGAGCAGGACGGCCTCGTCGATGTCGTGGGTCACGAGGACGACGGTCTTGCCGAGCTCTTGCTGCAGCCGCCGGAACTCCTCCTGCAGCCGCCCGCGCACGACCGGGTCGACCGCGCCGAACGGCTCGTCCATCAGCAGGACCGGCGGATCGGCGGCGAGTGCCCGGGCCACACCGACCCGCTGCCGCTGGCCGCCGGAAAGCTGATGGGGGTAGCGATCGCCGTACAGCTCGGGGTCGAGGCCGACGAGTGACAGCAGCTCGTGCGCCCGGGCACGAGCCGTCGCCTTCGACTCGCCGTAGAGCAGCGGCACCGTCATCACGTTCGTCGTGATGCGCTGGTGCGGGAACAGGCCGATCTGCTGGATGACGTAGCCGATCCCGCGACGCAGCTTGACCGGGTCCTCGTGGGTCACGTCGCGGCCGTCGATCTCGATCACGCCGGTGCTCGGCTCCACCAGCCGGTTGATCATCTTCAGCGTCGTCGACTTCCCGCAGCCGGACGGCCCCACCAGACAGACCAGCTCGCCACGCCCCACGTCGAGGTCGAGCTCCTGCACCGCCACGGTGCCGTCGCCGTACGTCTTGCTGACACGCGTGAGCCGGATCATCGGCTCCTCGGACCGGGGCGCGGTAGCGTCCATGCGGTGACCCTACTCGCGGCGGTGCTCGGGAGCAGCGGAGCGGACGGCGACTCGCTCTTCGAGTCGAAGTGCTACGACGCGCTGCGCAACGAGTGGTTCTGCTGGCAGTACGTCGAGGACCGGCACCAGGAGCTGACGGACGCGACGATCCAGCACATCCAGATCACCCTCCTGTCGGTGGCGCTCGGCCTGCTGATCGCGCTCCCGGTCGCCCTGATGGCGCGTCGCAGCCCGCGGGTGGAGTCGGTGCTCCTCGGCGCCGCGACCGGCATCTACACGATCCCCTCGCTGGCGCTCTTCCCGTTGCTGGTGCCGTTCACCGGCCTCAGCATCACGACCGTGGTGATCGGCCTGGCTCTCTATGCGCTCACGATCTTGGCGCGGGCGATCGTCGACGGCCTCCGAGCCGTTCCCGACGACGTGCGTGAGTCGGCGGTCGGGCTCGGCTACGGCCCCGCCCGACTGCTGGTGAAGGTCGAGCTGCCGCTCGCATTGCCGACCATCGTCGCCGGGCTGCGGGTGGCGACGGTGTCGACCGTCGCGCTGACGACCGTCGGCTCCCTGGTGGCGTACGGCGGCCTCGGCAACCTGATCCGCGACGGGGTCCGCACGAACTTCCGTGCCGAGCTGGTCAGCGCGGCGCTCCTCTGCGTCGTGATCGCGGTCGTGTTCGATGTGCTGCTCGTCCTGGCGCAGCGTCAGCTCACGCCGTGGTCGAGGGGGCGGTCGACGTGATCGTCCTCGGTGATGCCTGGCGCTACCTGACCGACCCGGCCAGCTGGACCGACGACCGCGGGCTGCTGGTGCTCATGGTCGAGCAGCTGCTGCTGACCGTGACCGCGCTGGCGGTCGCCGTCCTGCTCGCGCTGCCCCTCGCGCTCTGGCTCGGCCACGTCGGGCGGGGTGGCTTCCTTGCCGTCAACATCTCCAACATCGGGCGCGCGGTGCCGACCTTCGCGCTGCTCGCGCTGCTGGTGAAGCTCGACTGGCCGGGCACGGACACGTTCGGCCCGTACGGCCGGGCGGGTCTCGCCACGCTGCTGGCGCTGGTGGCGTTCGCCCTCCCTCCGTTGGTCACGAACTCCTACGTCGCGATGCGCGAGGTGCCCGACGAGATACGCGAGATCGCCGACGGCATGGGGATGACGGGGTGGCAGAAGTTCGCCCGGGTCGAGCTGCCGCTCGCCCTCCCGCTGGTGATGTCGGGGGTACGGCTCGCGCTGGTCCAGGTGTGGGCCACCGCGACGATCGCCGCACTCGTCGCCGGGCCCGGCCTGGGCCGGATCATCACCGACTCCTTCGTGCGCACGCAGTACGGCCGGGGGATCGGCGCGGCGATCGTCGTGGCGGTCATCGCGCTCGTCCTGGAGCTGTTCGCGGCCGGTTTGGCCCGCCTGGTCGACCCCCTGCGCGTGGCGCGCCGGAGGCCGGACCATTCCCAGGTGTCCGTCCCGCGGTCTACTGTTCCTGACTGACCAGCATCTGGAGGCAGCAGCCGTCTGGATGATCCGGACACGCGCGGACCCCGTCCGCGGGACACACAAGGAGATCCCATGACGACTCGCCGTCATATCCGCATGCTCGCCGCCGGGCTTGCAGCCGCCACCCTGTTCCTCGTCACCTCCTGTGCCGACGACGACCTCAAGGGCGACGACAGCAACAACAGTGACCAACCAGCCGACCAGGGGCCGGTGTCGATCTCCGGCCAGGACTTCCCTGAAGCCGCCCTGGTGGCGGCGATGTACGAGCAGGTGCTGACGGCCGCCGGCTACGAGCCGGACGTCAAGCTGGTCTCGGCCCGTGACGGCTACATGCCCACGTTCCCCGACACGATCGACGTCGTCCCCGAGTACGTCGGCGGCATCGTCAACTTCCTCAACGCTCGGGAGAACGGCGACGACGCCCAGCCCTTCGAGTCCGGCGACGGCGCCGAGCTCGCCGCCGACGGCGCCGACCTGCTCGACGCTGCCGGCATCACGCTGCTCGACATCTCCGAGGCGACCGACACCAACGCGTTCTTCGTGACCCAGGCCTACTCCGACGACAACGGCGTCACCAAGCTGTCGGACCTCGAGGGCGAGTCGGTGACACTGGCGGCCGCCGAGGACTGCGAGGGTCGCCTCGACTGCGGCGGCGGCCTGTCCGACCAGTACGGCATCGACCTCACCGAGATCCTGCCGTTGGGCTACGCGTCCGACGCGACCTACCAGGCAGTGCTCGACGGCGAGGCGCAGCTCGGCGAGACCAGCACCACCGACGGCAGCCTCGAGTCGCGTGGCCTGGTCGTCCTCGAGGACGACCAGCAGATCCAGCCCGCGCAGAACCTCGTCCCGGCCGTGTCCACGGAGTTCCTCGACGCGCACCCCGACCTGGCCGACGCCCTCAACCCGCTGATGGCCGCGCTCACGACCGAGAAGCTGACCGAGCTCAACGCCAAGGTCGCCATCGGCCGCGAGAAGGTCGAGGACGTCGCCGCCGAGTTCCTCGAGAGCGAAGGCCTGGTCTGACCGACGTCAGCTCTCGTGGTCCCGGAGGCGCATCGCCTCCGGGGCCACGGTGGCCGCGTCCAGGCCGGGTACGTCGACCCGGACGGATCCGTCAGCGAGGGTGACCCTCGGGAGCGGGCCGCCGCGGCCGCGCGCGTAGGAGCTGACCAGCGTGGCTTCCTCGCGGCGGTCCTGCTCGACCAGCCACCCGGTCAGCCGCTGGGCCGGCGGCAGGGTGCTGCCGGTCAGTGACCGCTCCGGTCCCCAGAACTCACGGACCCCGGCGACCAGGAGGTCCCACCAGTCGTCCAGGCAGCCCGGGATGTTGACGAAGTACTGCCCCATGTCCCCCGGCAGCACCCGGTCGCGGAAGACCTCGGTGACCCCGGCGGCGTCGTACGCCTCGACGGAGGCGAGCGCCATCCGCTTGGTCGTCCAGCGGTCGGTGAGGTCGGCGACGGTCGCCCGCTGCTGGGTGATCGACGTGCCGTCGTCGCGCACCCGCCACTCGTAGACGACGGCGGAGAGGACGCCGATCCGACCGGCCCGGAGGTAGGCGTCCGTCGTGCACGGTTGGTCCTCGTAGCGGATCCGCTCCGGCCACGCGAGGCCGGCGCGGTCCCAGAAGTCCCGGCGGAAGAGCTTGTTCCATGCGAAGACGTCGCCCAGCAGCTCCGGCAGGTCGTCGATGACGATCGCGCGCCGGTCGGCGTGCAGGCGGTTCATCCAGGGCAGACCCGGTCGGCGCTCGCCCTCGAGCCGCACTACGTTGCCGGTCACCAGCGGCGCTTGCGTATCTCGGGCAAGGGTCAGCAGCAGCTCGAGCGCCCGGGGCGTCATCAGGTCGTCGGCGTCGCAGAACCCGAGGAACTCCCCGCGCGCGTGTCGGATCCCCTCGTTACGAGCGGCTCCCAGGCCCCGGTTCTCGATGTGCACGACCCGGACCCGCGGGTCGCGGGCGGCGTACCCGTCGGCGACGGCGCCGGTGTCGTCCGTGGCGCCGTCGTCGACCACGACGACCTCGATCTCCTGCAGGGTCTGCCCGAGCAGGTTGTCGAGGCACGCCGGGAGGTACGCCGCGACGTCGTACGCCGGGACCACCACGCTCACCAGCGGGGTCGACCTCCGACGCTTGAACACACCCGAACCGTACTGAGAACGCGAATCGGGGGAAATCACCCGTCGAGTCCGGCCGGTTCGACGGGTGATTTTCCCCGATTCGCGAAGAAGAGTCCCCGATTCGCGAAGGGATGTAGCCCAGGTCACGTCTGCGTGACCTGTCCGGTGGGCATCGGTTGGCCGTAGGCTTGCGTTACATCGAATGAGCAACGTCCGGTACCCACACCGGCCCGCACCGCGCGGGTGGTCGGAGGGACTGGAACGGAAAGGTTCGAAGAGATGCTGACCATTGGTGTGGTCGGCGCCGGCAAGGTCGGCGCTGTGCTGGCTGCCCGCCTCCGCGAGGCCGGCCATCCCATCAGCGCCGTCGCCGGGGAGTCGGACGCCTCCCGCGACCGCGCCGCCGCGCTGCTGCCGGGCGTGCGGGTCGACAAGCCCAGTGCCGTCGCGCGCGACTGTGACCTGCTGCTGCTCACCGTCCCCGACGACATGTTGCCCAACGTGGTCCGGGTGCTGGCCGACTCCGGCTCCCTGCACGAGGGCCAGTACGTCGTCCACACCTCCGGTCGCCACGGCCTCGCTGTCCTGGCGCCGGCTGCCGCGGTCGGCGCGAAGGTGATCGCGCTGCACCCGGCGATGACGTTCACGGGGACCGAGGTCGACCTCGAGCGCCTCGACGGCTGCGTGTTCGGCCTGACCGCCGGCCCGGCCGAGCGCGAGATCACCGAGCGGCTCGTCACCGAGCTCGGCGGCAGCCCGACCTGGGTGCCTGAGGAGATGCGCACCCTCTACCACGCCGGCCTCGCCCATGGCGCCAACCACCTGGTCACCCTCGTCACGCAGGCGATGGAGATGCTGACGGCGGCCGGCTCGGCCGATCCCGCCGGCACCCTGCGGCCGCTCCTCGAGGCCGCGCTCGACAACGCGCTCGCCCACGGCGACGCGGCGCTGACCGGCCCGATCGTCCGCGGCGACGTCAAGACCGTGGTCGCGCACCTCGATGACATCGCCGTCAACACGCCCGACACGCTGCCGTCGTACCTCACGATGGCCCGCGCCACCCTCGACCGGGCCGTCACCGACGGCCGGGTGCTGCCGATCCAGGCGCTGAAGATCCGCAACGCGCTGGACAGGTCTCGCGACGGTCGCCAGAGCGACCTCCTCGACCAACGTTCCAACCACCGGACCCTCCCGGGGAACGCGTGACCACAGCTGTCCGCACGCCGGTCGTCGTGCGCACGCGCTCCGACCTGCGCGCCCACCTCGCCGACCGGCGTGGGGTGAGCGCTGTCGTGCTGGTCCCGACCATGGGCGCGCTGCACGAGGGCCACGCGAGCCTGATGCGCATCGCTCGTGAGCGGGCCGGATCCGACGGTGCGGTGGTGGCCTCGATCTTCGTCAACCCGCTCCAGTTCGGGCCGAACGAGGACCTCGACCGCTACCCGCGCACGTTGAAGGCCGACCTCGAGCTGTGCGGCCGCGAGGGCGTGAACCTCGTGTTCGCCCCCGGGGTCGACGAGGTCTACCCGGGCGAGCCGCAGGTCACTGTCGAGCCGGGTCCACTGGCGGCGATCCTCGAGGGCAAGACCCGCCCCGGCCACTTCCGCGGCGTGCTCACGGTGGTCGCGAAGCTGTTCGGCCTGGTGGGACCCGACGTCGCCGTGTTCGGTGAGAAGGACTACCAACAGCTCGCGCTGATCGGCCGGATGGCCCACGACCTGTGCTTCCCGGTCGAGATCGTGGGCGGGCCCACCGATCGTGAGGACGACGGGCTGGCCCGGTCCAGCCGCAACCGCTACCTCGACCCGGTCCAGCGTGAGCAGGCGGTCGCCCTCAGTCGCGTCCTGCTCCGGGCAGCCGAGGCGGCGCCCGACGGCTACGACGCCGCCCTTGCCGCCGGACGCGCAGAGCTGGGAGCGAGCACCGGAGTCGAGCTCGACTACTTCGAGATCAGGGCCACCGACCTCTCTGAGCTCACGAGCGCCGTACCTCCCGGCACCCCTGCCCGGGCGCTCATCGCTGCGCGGGTCGGAACGACCCGCCTGATCGACAACCTGGCCCTCACCATCGGGGCTCCGAACCGATCCGACCACCGATCCGACCACCGATCCGACCACCGAGGGGAGCAGCTGATGTTGCGCACCATGATGAAGTCGAAGATCCACCGCGCGACGGTGACCCAGGCCGACCTGCACTACGTCGGCTCGGTGACCGTCGACGAGGACCTGCTCGACGCGGCCGACCTGCTGGCCGGCGAGCTGGTGCACATCGTCGACATCACCAACGGCGCCCGGCTCGAGACCTACACGATCGCGGGCGAGCGCGGGTCAGGGGTGATCGGCATCAACGGCGCCGCCGCCAGGTTGGTGCACCCGGGCGACCTGGTCATCCTGATCGCCTACGGCCAGATGACCACGGAGGAGGCGAAGGAATTCCAGCCTCACGTGGTGTTCGTCGATGCCGACAACTCGATCACGGGCACCAGCGCCGACCCGGCCGACACCTTCGACGACCCGACGCTGATGCGCGGCGACCTCACCGCCGCGGTGGTCTGACCGGCCGGGATGGGTAGCCTGCACGGATGCCAGGATCTCGTGACGGTCGCAGAGCGACCTCCTCGATCACCGACAGGGGGGCTGCCGCCACTCGCCGGCTGCCCGGCCGCCTGACCGCGCCCCCGCCCGGCTGGACCACCCAGGCGGACGTCGTGATCATCGGCTCCGGCATCGCGGGGCTCACCGCCGCGCTCCGGCTCCGCGAGCACGTCGACAAGATCCTCGTCGTCACCAAGGACGTGCTCAACGCCGGCTCGACGCAGTGGGCGCAGGGCGGTATCGCCGCGGCCCTCGGCCCCGAGGACACCCCCGGGGAGCACGAGGTCGACACCCTCGTAGCCGGCGCAGGCGCCTGCGACCGGGACGCTGTCCGAGCACTGGTGACCGACGGCCCGGACGCCGTGCGCGAGCTGATCGCGCTCGGCACCAACTTCGACCACGACGCCGACGGCGCGCTGTCTCTGACCCGGGAGGGCGGCCACCACCGCGACCGGATCGTCCACGCCGGCGGAGACGCCACCGGCGCGGAGGTCCAGCGCGCGCTGAACGCGGCGATCGAAGCAGCGCCCGACATCGAGGTCATCCAGCACGCGCTCGCCGTCGACCTGCTCCTCGGTGCCGACGGAGGCGTCGCCGGTCTGACTCTGCACGTCATCGGCGAGGGCGTGCGCGACGGGGTCGGTGCCGTGCACTGCCGGGCCGTCGTGCTCGCGAGCGGCGGGCTCGGTCAGGTGTTCTCGCAGACCACCAACCCGGTCGTCTCCACCGGCGACGGCATGGCGCTCGCGCTGCGGGCCGGCGCGACGCTCCGCGACCTGGAGTTCGTGCAGTTCCACCCGACCGTCATGTACCTCGGCCCCGACTCCCGCGGCCAGCAGCCGCTGATCTCGGAGGCGGTGCGCGGCGAGGGCGCCTTCGTCGTCGACGACGAGGGCGACCGGATCATGCGGGGCGTTCACGAGCTCGAGGACCTCGCGCCGCGCGACGTCGTCGCCAAGGCGATCATGAAGCGGATGCTCGAGACCGGGCGGCCGCACATGTGGCTCGACGCGCGCCATCTAGGTCAAGAGTTCTGGGAGCGGCGGTTCCCGACCATCCTCGCCACCGCGCGCTCGCACGGCATCGACCCGGTCACCGAGCTGATCCCGGTCGCGCCCGCCTGCCACTACGCGTCGGGCGGCGTGCGCACCGACCTCGACGGACGCACCGACCTCCCCGGCCTCTACGCCACCGGTGAGGTCGCCTGCTCCGGCGTCCACGGCGCCAACCGGCTCGCGTCGAACTCGCTCCTCGAGGGACTGGTCTTCTCCCGCCGGATCGCCGCCGTGCTGCCCGGTGAGCTGCGGCCGTGGACCGACCCGGTCGTCGACGGGCGCACCGCGGGCCTGGTGTCCGGCGCCGTGCGGCGCGACCTGCAGGAGACGATGACGTCGCGGGTCGGCGTCCTGCGATCGGCCGACGGGCTCGCGGAGGCGACCACGCTGCTCGACAAGCTGGCTGGTGACGCCGCGGAGCAGGTCGACCAGGACTCGTGGGAGGTCACCAACCTGGTCACGATCAGCTCCGCGCTCGCCGACGCGGCCGCGCTCCGCGAGGAGACCCGCGGCTCCCACTGGCGTGACGACTTCCCCGAGCGCGACGACGCTCGCTGGGCTGGCCACTTCGATGTGTCGATGGCCGATGGGGTCACCACCGTGACGTTCAGTGCGGCAGCAGCGACCGACACGAGCGGACCGGGGGCCGAGGCATGACGCGGTACGGCCCTGGAGGCATTTTGCTGACCCCGACGCCGTTCCCCGAGCTCCCCATCAGCCTGCGGCGCGAGCTCGACAGGGGCGGGCTCGATGCTGTCGAGGTCTACGACCTCGTCGTTGCGGCGCTCGACGAGGACGTGCCGGGAGGGGACGTAACCAGCGACGCCACCATCGCCGCGGATGCCCGCGGGGTCGCGGACTTCAATGCTCGCGAGCCCGGTGTCGTCGCCGGCCTTGGCGTCGCCGAGCTGGTGTTCCGGATCGTCCTCGGCACGGACGTCGACGTGTCGCTGCGGATCGCCGACGGCACCGTCGTCGCACCGGGCGACGCCGTACTCACCGTCGCCGGGCCCGTCCGCGGGCTGCTCACCGCAGAGCGGGTCGCCCTCAACATCGCGTGCCACCTCTCCGGTGTCGCGACCGCGACCGCGGACTGGGTCGCCGCCCTCGAGGGCACCCCCGCCCGGGTGCTCGACACCCGCAAGACGCTGCCGGGGCTGCGCGCCCTGCAGAAGTACGCCGTCGCCTGCGGCGGTGGGGTCAACCACCGGTTCAGCCTGTCCGACCGGGCGATGGTCAAGGACAACCACGTGCTCGCGGCGGGCGGCGTGGTGCCGGCCTATCAGGCGGTGCGGTCGGCCTACCCCGACCTGCGGGTCGAGGTCGAGGTGACCGACCTCGACCAGCTGCGGGAGCTGCTCGACGCCGGCTGCACCGAGATCCTGCTCGACAACATGACCACAGCCATGATGGCCGAGGCGGTGGCCATCAATGCCGGGCGGGCGACGCTCGAGGCCTCCGGCGGGCTCACCCTGGCGCGGGCCCGGGAGGTCGCCGAGACCGGCGTCGACTTCATCTCGGTCGGCGCCCTCACCCACTCGGTCAAGGTCTTCGACCTCGGGATGGACCTGCGCGATGACACTGCTCGCGGCTGACATCGGCAACGCCCACACCGTCCTGGGGATGATCCGGGACGGCGAGGTCGGCTCCCATTGGCGGGTCGCCACCCACGAGCACCGCACCGCCGACGAATGGGCCGTACTCCTGCGCGGACTCCTCGGGCCGGAACAGGAGGAGATCACCGGGATATCGGTCTGCGCGACCGTCCCGGCTGTCCTGAATTCCTGGCGCGAGATGCTGGCGCGGCATTTCGCCGATATCCCGCACGTCGTCGTCGAACCCGGGGTGCGCACCGGTGTGCCGATCCTTGTCGACAATCCACGGGAGGTCGGCACCGACCGCATCATCAACGCGCTCGCGGCTGCCAACGACTTCGGCGGGCCGGCGATCGTCGTCGATTTCGGCGGCACCGCGACCACGTTCGACGTGATCGACGGCGAGGGGCGCTACGTCGGTGGCGCGATCACGCCCGGCATCGAGATATCCCTCGAGGCACTCGGCAAGCGGGGCGCCCAGCTGCGCATGGTCGAGCTGGTGCGGCCGCGGGGCGTCATCGGGAAGAACACGGTCGAGGCACTGCAGTCCGGGATGGTGTTCGGAGTGGCCAGCCAGGTCGAGGGAATGGTGGAGCGCATTACCGATGCCCTCGGCGTCAAGGCCGGTGAGGCGAGGGTGATCGCCACCGGATATCTCGCCTCCCTGGTCGTCGACGAATGCCGGTGTTTCACCGATCATTCCCCGTGGCTGACTTTGCGCGGTCTGGAAAAAGTGTTCCTCCGCAACACGAAGTGACTCGCAGAATCTGCTCTGCGAAATACGGTGGACTTTTCTTTATCGCCCCGTTGCGGCAC
The DNA here is from genome assembly GCA_963766035.1 of uncultured Actinomycetota bacterium. Taxonomy (GTDB): domain Bacteria; phylum Actinomycetota; class Actinomycetes; order Propionibacteriales; family Nocardioidaceae; genus Nocardioides. The sequence continues at coordinate 68,122 of CAVXYP010000011.1, forward strand.
TATTCGGTTGTTCTGGCCGATATTCGGGCGGCAATCCCATTGCGAGGAAGGCACCAGCCATGGCACAGCGCGTCAATATCGTTCTCGTCGACGACATCGACGGTTCGGACGCAGTAGAGACGGTCGCGTTCGGCCTCGACGGCACGTCCTACGAGATCGACCTCAACGACAAGCACGCGGCCAAGCTGCGTGACGCGCTCGCGTCGTACGTGGGGCACGGCCGCAAGGTGAGCGGCGGACGCCGTACTCGCTCGGCCGCGAAGGCCGCGACCGGCACCTCCGCCAAGGAGATCCGCGACTGGGCCCGCAGCAACGGGTTCAAGGTGCCCGACCGCGGCCGGATCCCCGCCGACGTGCGCGAGGCCTTCGAAGCCAAGAGCTGAGCTCGCGGCCGCTCCTCAGGGGCCTCTGTTCGCTCTCAGCGGACGGGATTTCGTGCCACCCCGGAACGCGTAGGCTGTTGATCGGGTTGTACCCGTCGTACGCCCTGTGACGTGGAGGAGCAAGAGATGTTCGAGCGGTTCACTGACCGAGCCCGCCGGGTGGTCGTGCTGGCCCAGGAAGAGGCCCGCATGCTCTCCCACAACTACATCGGCACCGAGCACATCCTGCTCGGCCTCATCCACGAGGGCGAGGGCGTCGCCGCCAAGGCCCTGGAGTCGCTCGACATCTCGCTCGAGGCCGTGCGCGCCCAGGTCGAGGAGATCATCGGCCAGGGGCAGCAGGCGCCGAGCGGCCACATCCCGTTCACGCCGCGTGCCAAGAAGGTGCTCGAGCTCTCGCTGCGCGAGGCGCTGCAGCTCGGCCACTCCTACATCGGCACCGAGCACATCCTGCTCGGCCTGATCCGCGAGGGCGAGGGCGTCGCCGCCCAGGTGCTGCAGAAGCTCGGCGCCGACCTCAACCGGGTCCGCCAGCAGGTCATCCAGCTGCTGTCCGGCTTCCAGGGCAAGGAGTCGGGCTCGGCCGCGGCGTCGACCGGCAGCAGCGGCAGCGACGCCCCGTCGTCGTCGCTGGTCCTCGACCAGTTCGGCCGCAACCTGACCCAGGACGCCCGGGAGGGCAAGCTCGACCCGGTCATCGGTCGCGAGCAGGAGATCGAGCGGGTCATGCAGATCCTGTCCCGCCGCACGAAGAACAACCCGGTCCTCATCGGTGAGCCCGGCGTCGGCAAGACGACCATCGTCGAGGGCCTCGCCCAGGACATCGTCAAGGGCAACGTCCCGGAGACGCTCAAGGACAAGCAGATCTACACCCTCGACCTCGGTGCGCTGGTCGCGGGCAGCCGCTACCGCGGTGACTTCGAGGAGCGCCTGAAGAAGGTGCTCAAGGAGATCCGAACCCGCGGCGACATCGTGCTGTTCATCGACGAGATCCACACGCTCGTCGGCGCCGGCGCGGCCGAGGGCGCCATCGACGCGGCGAGCATCCTCAAGCCGATGCTGGCGCGCGGCGAGCTGCAGACCATCGGCGCGACCACGCTCGACGAGTACCGCAAGTACCTCGAGAAGGACGCCGCGCTGGAGCGCCGGTTCCAGCCGATCCAGGTCGCCGAGCCGTCGATCGCCCACACGATCGAGATGCTCAAGGGTCTGCGCGACCGCTACGAGGCCCACCACCGGGTGACCATCACCGACGAGGCGCTGGTCTCGGCGGCGACGCTCGCCGACCGCTACATCTCCGACCGGTTCCTCCCCGACAAGGCGATCGACCTCATCGACGAGGCCGGGTCGCGGCTCCGGATCCGCCGGATGACCGCGCCCGCCGACCTGCGGGAGTTCGACGACAAGATCTCCGATGTGCGCCAGCGCAAGGAGGCGGCGATCGACGGGCAGGACTTCGAGGCCGCCGCCCGCCTCCGCGACGAGGAGAAGCAGCTCTTCCTGAAGAAGGACGAGCGCGAGAAGCAGTGGCGCGCCGGTGACATGGACGAGGTCGCCGAGGTCGACGAGGAGCTGATCGCCGAGGTGCTCGCGGTCGCGACCGGGATTCCGATCGTGAAGCTCTCCGAGGAGGAGTCCACGCGACTGCTCAAGATGGAGGACGAGCTCCACAAGCGGGTCATCGGGCAGGAGGAGGCCGTCAAGGCCCTCAGCCGCGCGATCCGTCGTACCCGTGCCGGCCTGAAGGACCCCAAGCGGCCCGGCGGCTCGTTCATCTTCGCCGGCCCGTCCGGTGTCGGTAAGACCTGGCTGTCCAAGACGCTCGCGGAGTTCCTGTTCGGCGACGAGGACGCGCTGATCCAGCTCGACATGAGCGAGTTCAGCGAGAAGCACACGGTGTCGCGGCTCTTCGGCTCGCCTCCGGGCTACGTCGGCTACGAGGAGGGCGGCCAGCTCACCGAGAAGGTGCGCCGCAAGCCGTTCTCGGTGGTGCTGTTCGACGAGGTCGAGAAGGCGCACCCGGACATCTTCAACAGCCTGCTGCAGATCCTGGAGGAGGGACGGCTCACCGACTCCCAGGGCCGGGTGGTCGACTTCAAGAACACCGTCATCATCATGACGACGAACCTCGGCACCAAGGACATCGCCAAGGGCATCAACCTCGGCTTCCAGCAGTCCGGTGACTCCGCCGGGTCCTACGAGCGCATGAAGAACAAGGTGCAGGACGAGCTCAAGCAGCACTTCCGCCCCGAGTTCCTCAACCGTGTCGACGAGATCATCGTGTTCCCACCGCTGACGCAGCAGCAGATCGTCCACATGGTCGACAACATGATCGCGTCGGTGGAGCTGCGGATGCGCGACCGCGACATGCGGATCGAGCTGACCCAGGCCGCGAAGAACCTGCTCGCCGAGCGGGGCTTCGACCCGGTGCTGGGCGCCCGTCCGCTGCGCCGCACGGTCCAGCGCGAGATCGAGGACATCCTCGCCGAGAAGATGCTCTACGGCGAGGTCGGCCCCGGTCAGATCGTGCTGGTCGACGTCGACGGCGAGGGTCCCACCGCGACCTTCACCTTCGAAGGCCAGAAGGTCAGCGAGCTGCCCGACCTGCCGCCGCTCGAGACCACGGCTGTCGAGGGCGGCCCCGACGGGCCGGCCACCGCGGTCGAGGGCGGCCCGGCCGACGTGCCGCGCAGCGCGGGCGAGTAGCCGGGGTCAGCCCACGCCGAACCAGCGGCTCCAGCGCGTGCAGGGCGGCACCCCGCCGGGGGCGCAGTCGTCGTCGGTCTCCTCCTCCTCGCCGGTGTAGATGTGCACCCGCATCTCGGTGGGGACGGCGCCGTTGAGCGCCAGGCAGCGCAGGCGGAAGGAAGCCGTCAGCACCTTGCCGTCGGCGGAGACGTGGACGGTGTGGGGCGCGCACCGCGTCCGTGACGTCGTCCACCGTCGCACCGTGATCTCGGGATAGCCCGCGGTGACACCCGCGGTGAACTCGGGCCCGTGCTGGCCCCTGTCGACGTCGAGCTCCCAGGATGTCCGGAATCCCTGGTTGCGCTGGACCACGAGCCGGAGCTTCACCCGATGCGCGCCCGCCACCACCTCTGCATGGCGGATGTCGCCGCTGCCGCCGGTGGACCGGTCGCGCGGATCGTTGACGTGCCACGTGGCCGCACCGGCCGGCGCGGCGACGAGCAGCAGGGGGATGACGAGGAACGTGACGACGGGAGCGAGCCAGGGGAGCAAGCGAGGAGTGCGCATGTCCCGACGGTGCCAGGATGCGGCCGACTGCGCTACCGGGAAACCCCTGCACTCACGGGAGCGCGAACCGCTCGCGACCGGCCCGCACGACCAGGCCGTCCTCGAGCAGGGAGACTAGGCAGCGCTCGCGCTGGCCGGCGATGTCCCAGGCGATGTCGAGCTGGTCCTTCGTGACCCAGCCCGGTGCGTCGCGAAGGACGGCGAGCAGCCGGCCGCGGCACTGGCGGTCGGTGCCGGCGTAGGTCTGCACGGGGCGGGGCGGCCCGTCGTACGCCGGACGGCCCGCCGCCTGCCACGCGCAGACGTCGACGACGGGGCAGTCGCCGCACTTCGGCCGGTCGGCCGTGCACACGAGCGCGCCGAGCTCCATCACCGCCACCGACCAGGTGGCGGCCGTCGGCGCATCGTCGGGCAGGAGTGACTCGGCGAGCACGCGCTCGGCTTTCGTGACCGAACGCGCGGGGAACTCGACGCCCGCCACGGCACGAGCGAGGACCCGCCGGACGTTGGTGTCGAGCACGACCTGACGCTGGCCGTAGGCGAACGCCGCGACCGCCGCGGCGGTGTAGTCGCCGACGCCGGGGAGGGCGCGCAGCGCGTCGTAGCTGCTGGGTACGACGCCGCCGTGGTCGGCCACGATCCTGACCGCCGCCGCGTGCAGACGCAGTGCGCGCCGCGGATAGCCGAGCCGGCCCCAGGCGCGCACCGCCTCGCCAATCGGCTCGGCGGCCAGGTCGGCCGGCGTCGGCCACCGGTCCAGCCAGGCCTCGTGCACGGGCAACACCCGGGACACGGGTGTCTGCTGCAGCATGAGCTCCGAGACGAGCACCGACCAGGCCGAGGCGGACGGGCGACGCCAGGGCAGGTCGCGCGCGTGCGCGTCGTACCAGGTCAGGATCGGTGCGTGCAGGACTGACATCGAGTCGATTGTCGCCTGTCGCGGGGCGCCTCCGCTGATCGGGGACCTCGGCTGCTTAGCCTCGGACCATGCCGCCGCTGACCCGTGGCCCGCTGCCGGCGGGTGTCTACTGGCGCCGCCGGGTCTTCGTCCTCGCGCTCGCCCTCTCCCTGGTCTTCCTGATCGGGACCTGGCTCGGCGGTGGCAGCGATGCGAAGGACGACGAGATCCCGGCTGCGCGGCAGGCGAGCGGCGAGATCGAGGCGTCGCAGACGATCACCGTGCGCGATCACCACAAGGGCCGCAAGGGAAAGAAGAAGCGGCACGGCGGTCCGCAGCAGGGCCCGACGTTCGACCCAGCGGTGCTCGTCGAGCCCGACGGCAACTGCGAGCCCGCGGACGTCCGCGTGACGCCGCGGGTCGTCGGGGCCGTCGCCGGCGAGCCGGTCACGATCGGGCTCAGCCTGCAGACCGTCCAGGCGGACGCGTGCTACTTCCGGGTCGGCCCGGACAAGGTGACGCTCAAGATCACCAAGGGCGGCCGCGAGATCTGGACGTCGCGGGAGTGCCCGGACCAGGTGCCCGAGCAGTCGGTGGTCGTACGACGCCTGGTGGCGACGCTCGTGCAGATGACCTGGGACGCGCACGAGTCCGACTCGTCGTGCTCACACCGCCGGTCGTGGCTGATGCCCGCCGACTTCACGGTCGCCTCCGCGGCGCTCGGCGGCGAGCCGGCCGAGTCCGACTTCACGCTCGCCTCTCCCACGCCCGAGACGGTGACCGTCACGCCGAACCCGCACCGGCACCACAAGGGCAGGAACCGCGACGATTCGTCGGCTGAACCTCGACGCTGATCAGTAGGTTTCGAGACGCGCGGTCGCATCCGCTCGCAAGCTCGCGGACACGCGCGCCCTCAACCTCTTCGCCCGACCCCGACAGCTCGTTCCTCGCTGTCGGCTGGGCTCAGTAGGTTTCGAGACGCGCGGTCGCATCCGCTCGCAAGTCGCGGACACGCGCGCCCTCAACCTCTTCGCCCGACCCCGACAGCTCGTTCCTCGCTGTCGGCTGGGCTCAGACGTAACGCTCGAGAATGGTCGACTCGGCGAGGCGGGAGAGCCCTTCGCGGACGCTGCGGGCCCTGAGCTCTCCGACACCTTCGACGGCCTGGAGGTCGTCGATGCCCGCGGACAGCAGCTTCTGCAGGGTGCCGAAGTGGTCGACCAGGCCTTCGACGACGCCGGCGGGAAGGCGCGGGACCTTGGTGAGCAGCCGGTAGCCGCGCGGCGCGACCGCGCCGTCGAGGTGCTCTCCGGCACCGATGCCGAGCACCCGCGCCACGGACGCCGGGTCGACCAGGTCGGTGGCGGAGAGGTTCTCGAGCCTGGTGATCAGCTCGTCGGGCTCGCGGCTGCGCTTCCGCGACGGCACGTAGTCGCGGATGACCAGCTCGCGCTCGATGTCGACGCCGGTGATGAGCTCCTCGAGCTGGAGGGCGAGCAGCCGTCCGTCGGTGCCGAGCTCGAGCACGTAGTCGTCGATCTCGCGGGCGATCCGGGTCACCATCTCCAGTCGCTGGGCGACGACGGCGACGTCGCGGACGGTCACCAGGTCCTCGATCTCCAGCGCGGAGAGGGTGGCGGACACCTCGTCGAGCCGCAGCTTGTAGCGCTCGAGGGTCGCCAGCGCCTGGTTGGCGCGGGAGAGGATCTGGCCGGAGTCCTCGAGCACGTGGCGGGTCTCGCCGACGTAGGCCGCGATGATCTGCATCGACTGCGACACCGAGATGACCGGGAACCCGGTCTGCTTGGCCACCCGATCGGCGGTGCGGTGCCGGGTGCCGGTCTCCTCCGACGGGATCGAGTGGTCGGGCATCAGGTGCACGGCCGCGCGGATGATCCGGGTGATGTCGCGGTCGATGATGATGCCGCCGTCCATCTTCGCCAGCTCGCGCAGGCCAGTGGCGGTGAACGGGACGTCGAGCTCGAAGCCACCGGTGGAGATCGCGTCGACGGTCTTGTCGTTGCCGAGGACGATCAGGGCGCCGGTGCGGGCGCGCAGGATGCGGTCGAGCCCGTCGCGCAGCCCGGTGCCGGGCGCGATCGACGCCAGCGTCTCGCGGAGCCGCGGATCACCGCGCTCTACCACCACGAATTCCCATCCCTTCGTCGGGCCCACGCCCGTCGGTCGCAACCCTAAGGCCAACGGGGGCGCGGGTCGTGCGGGTTATCACCCGTCGACGACCTTCAGTGCACGATCGAGCTTGAGCAGCCGGAGCGCGGTGCGTACGTCGGGTGCCTCGACGACTCGCATCCCGTCGACATTGCGGTAGGTGCCGGTCGACCCGGGTGGTTCCCGAGGAGCCGAGGAACGAGGCGTCTCGAAGGGCTCGGCCGGCACGACCGCGAGCTCGAACCCGAGCCGGGCCGCCTCGGCCAGGCGTTGCCGCACCTCCCGGACCCGGCGCAGCTCCCCGGACAGGCCGATCTCACCCATCGCGACGACCCCGGCGGGGGTCGGGCTGAGGTGGTGCGACGAGGCGAGCGCGATCGCGAGTGCCAGGTCGGCCGCGGGCTCGGTGAGCTTCGCGCCGCCGACGGTCGAGGCGAAGACGTCGCGCTTGCCGAGGTCGATCCCGCAGTGCTGCTCCATCACCGCGAGCACCATCGCGAGACGGGAACCGTCGACGCCGGACGTCGTACGGCGCGGGCGCTCCGGCGACCCGTTGGCAACCAGCGACTGCACCTCGGCCAGCAGCGGGCGGCGACCCTCCATGGTCACTGCGACGCAGGTGCCGGCGACCCGGCCGTGGTGCCGTTCCACGAAGATGCCGGTCGGGTCGGTGACGGCGGTGATGCCGTCGGGTCCGAGGTCGAAGCAGCCGACCTCGTCGATCGGGCCGAACCTGTTCTTGACCGCCCGGACCATCCGGAACCGGCTGCCGGACTCGCCCTCGAACTGGAGCACCACGTCGACCAGGTGCTCGAGCACCCGCGGGCCGGCGATCGATCCGTCCTTGGTCACGTGACCGACCAGCACGACCGTGATCGCGCGGGTCTTGGCCACCCGCACCAGCGCCGCCGCGACCTCCTTGACCTGGGTGACGCCGCCCGGCACGCCGTCGACGCCCGACGCGCCGATGGTCTGCACCGAGTCGACGACGACGAGCCGCGGACGAACGTCCTCGATGTGGGTGAGCACCGCGCCGAGGTCGGTCTCGGCCGCGAGGTAGAGCTCGTCGTGCACGGCGTCGGTGCGGTCGGCCCGCAGCCGCACCTGGGCCGCGGACTCCTCGCCCGTGACGTAGAGGGTGCGCTGGTTGCGCGCCGCCGTGCGGGCGGCGACCTCCAGCAGCAGCGTCGACTTGCCGACGCCCGGCTCGCCCGCGAGCAGCACGGCCGCGCCCGGCACCAGGCCACCGCCGAGCACCCGGTCGAGCTCGGGCACGCCGGACGAGTGGTGGACGGCCTGGTCCGCGGAGACGGAGCCGATCGGGACCGCGGGCGTGCTGACCGGAGCGGCCGCGGTGCGCCCCGCCGGTGCGTTGCCCGCCTCGGCGACCGAGCCCCACGCCTGGCACTCGCCGCACCGGCCGACCCACTTGGCCGTCGTCCATCCGCACTCCGAGCAGCGGTAGGACGCCCGCGTCTGGGTACCGCGGGATCGCGTGCTCGAGGTCATGGTGCTGACGCTAGGTGACTCCCCCGACACTGCGGCCGAGGGAGGAGCGTGTCGGCGGCCGTATCCTCGACACACCTCAGCAGATTCCCCCAACAGTGCGGAGGCACGAGTGGTGTCACGACACCTTGCGCCGCTGCCGCCGACCCTGGCCGATGTCGCGGAGCGGGCCGGCGTGTCCCGGCAGACGGTCTCGAACGCCATCAACAACCCCGAGCTGCTGCGCGCCGAGACGCTCACCCGCGTCCAGGAGGCGATCCGGGCCCTGGGCTACCGTCCCAACCGCGCGGCCCGGCACCTGCGCACCCGCGCCTCGCACCTGATCGGGCTGCGGATGTCGCCGGCGCAGGAGTTCACGGCGAACGCCGCGATGGACCGGTTCGTGCACGCGCTGGTCGAGGCGTCGCGCGAGGCGGGCTACCACTTGCTGCTCTTCTCCGGGGGGCCCGGCAAGCCGGAGGCGACGGCAGCCGACCTGGTGCGGGGGTACGACGACCTGCTCCGCTCCACCGCCGTCGACGCGTTCATCGTCACCGACACCTATCTCGGCAACCCGCAGACCAGGTGGCTGAGCGAACGGCGGGCGCCGTTCGTGGCGTTCGGCCGGCCGTGGGCCGACCCGGACGCCACCCATCCGTGGGTGGATGTCGACGGCGCCGCCGGGGTGGAGCTCGCCACCCAGCACCTGATCGACCGTGGTCACGAGCGGATCGCCTGGATCGGGTGGGCCGACTCCTCCTTCATCGGTCAGGACCGGCGGGCCGGATGGGAGCGGGCGATGTCAGGACGCTCGACGGACGGGCTCTCCGTCGCGGTCGCGGACACGGTCACCGCCGGTCGCGAGGCCGCCGCGACGCTCCTCGACACGGCACACCCCAGCGCAGTCGTCTGCGCGTCCGACACGCTGGCGGTCGGCGTACTCCACACCCTCGCGGAGCGCGGCCTGCACCCCGGGACCGACGTCGCCGTCGTCGGCTTCGACGACTCCCAGGTCGCCCAGGTCGTGCCGCCCGGCCTGACCTCCGTGCGGCAGCCGTTGGAGCAGGTCGCGCTGGAGCTGGTGCGCACGCTGGAGGCACTGCTCGCGCACGAGCCGTACGACGGCCGCGGGGTGCTGCTGACTCCGACGCTGGCCGTGCGGGGGTCAACCGGCCGCTGACGCTATCGCGAGAACGTGTTCTAGTTTAGGGTGCGCAGATGCTCCGTCTGCTGCGCACGGTCCTTCCCCGCGGTCTGGTCGTCGTGTTCCTGGGCACCTTCCTGGGCGTCATGGTCCCGACGGTGTCGGCTCCGTCCGCGTCGGCCCACGTCGAGCGCCCGGCGTACTGGCCGAACCCCAAGGCCGACTGCTCGGTGTCCCCGTGCGCCGGCGGTCAGGTGCCGAAGTCGCGCAGCCTGCGGTCCGCGCTGGACCGGTCGGCGCCCGGCCGGACCAGGGTGGTGTGCAAGCACGACTCACTGGTGCTGCTCGAGCAAGCCATCGCGGACGCGCGCCGCCACGGCTATCTCATCCGTCCGACCGAGAGGCGCCAGCTCGGCTCGCGCCGGGCCGGCCGGCTCCTGCGCATCAACCGACAGCTGTTCGCCCGGTGCGGCTACCACCAGATCCAGGCCGCGGTGACGGCGTCGGGCAACAACGACCGCGTCGTCGTGATGCCGGGTGTCTACAGCGAGCCGCACTCGCGCCGGCAGCCGACCCACGATCCGGCCTGCGAGCGCTACACGATCCCCGCCGACAGCGGCGACCCGGGTGCGCTCAGCCACGACTACCAGCTGCATTGTCCGAACGACGCAAACTTGGTTGCCGTGATCGGCCGCGGCCCCGACACCGCGCCGCCGCCGAGCCCACCGCGCGAGAACCGGCACGGCATCCCGAACGTGGGGCCGTGCATCCGCTGCAACTTCCAGCTCGAGGGGTCCGGCGTCAAGGCCGACGACGTCGTCGTCGAGGCCGGCGACGCCGGCGCCGGCAACGGCGGCCCGTCCGCCGTCGGGAACGAGAAGGACGTCGGCATCTTCATCGACCGGGCCGACGGCTTCGTGCTCCGCAACCTCTCGGTGCGACACGCGCGCGAGCACGACATCTACATCCTCGAGACCGATGGCTACCGGTTCGAGAAGTTCAAGACGTTCTACGCCGGCGGCTACGGCGTGCTCACCTTCGTCGAGGACCACGGCCTGATCCAGCGCTGCCAGGCCACCGGCAACGGCGACTCGGGCATCTACCCCGGCTCCGGCGCCGACTCCACCGACCACCGGTACAAGCCGTTCTACCCGGAGTACCGCTTCAGCCAGGTGGTCCGCTACTGCGACATGAACCACAACACCGGCGGCCTCTCGGGCACCGACAGCCACGGCACGCTGGTGGCCCACAACAACTTCTTCGGCAACGCCCTCGGCTTCACCACCGACGTGTTCACCGCACCGGGGCACCCGGGCTTCCCCCAGCACGGCAACGTGTTCCGCCACAACAACTTCTACAGCAACAACTTCAACCCGTTCCGGCCGGAGAGCGACGTCGAGCCCTTCATCGCCGCGCCGGTCGGCACTGGCGGCTGGTGGGCCGGCGGCAACGACAACGTGATGGCCAACAACCGGTTCTGGGACAACTGGCGCCGTGGCCTGATGATCTTCGCGGTCCCGGATGCGACCGTGTGCGGCCCTCCGCCGATCGGGTCGTCGACCCCGGTGCCGGGGTGCAACGCCCTCGGGCTTGTCCACGTCGTTCGGCAACCGGGTCCACGACAACGTCATGGGTGTCGACCGGGCGGGCCGGTCCAAGCCCAACGGCCTGGACTTCTGGTGGGACTCGTTCCCCGGCAACACCGGCAACTGCTGGTGGGACAACACCGGCCGCTCCGGGGAAGACGGTGACCTCGGCGCCCGGGAGTCTGCCGGACTGCGACGACGGCACCCACCCCAGCACCAGCATGGGCGTCACCAACCTCGTCAACGAGTCCGAGCTCATCGCCTGCCTGGCCGGGTTCACCGTCGCCGGCTATCCCGACGGCGACCCGAGCACGTGCACGTGGACGACGACGCCGAGCAAACCCGGTGCGTCCTCACGTGAGACGGTGCGGGAGGAACGGGCCCGCATCGCAGCCCAGGAGCAGCAGTTCGCGTTCATCTGCCAGAGCGGCCTTGCCGACCGACTCTGCGCGCCGTACGCATCGCAGCTGCCCGAGGTCGTCGACCCGAGGCTGGTGGACCTCGTGCGCACCGTGAGTCCGGTGATGGCCGCGGCTCCCGCGGCCAGCCGGGGCAGGCTCAGCAGCTTCACCTGCAGCTGGTGGCGCCGCGCCGACGACCCGCACCGGCACGGGATGGTGCAACGGATCCGGAGTCACGCATCCGCGCGGGTCAACGGCGGTCCGGGCGACGCGGACTACGGCTACGGCGCCTATCTGACCGACAACGACGCCGCGCTGGTCTTCGAGGACCGGTGCAGCATGTTCCAGGCCGGGCCGTTCGCGCTCTACAAGATCTACGGGGCGGCGGCTGCCTTCGCATCGGCGGGCTGAGCTGCTGCCTCGGCCGATCCGGTCAGAAGCCGCGGGACCACAGGTTCACGGCGTAGTCGACCTCGAGCCCGTCGTGGCTCCCCAGGATCTCCTCGGCGACGTCGCGCTTGAACTCGATCCGCACCACCGCCTCGAGGTCGGCCCGGCTCTCGAACCGCCAGCCCATGTCGACCGGCGTGCGGGTCCAGCCGCGCTGGGACCAGAACAGCTCGATCTCGCCCGGGGTCGGTAGGTGCGGGTAGCCGCGGCGGAACCACGAGCCGAACGTCGACCGCGACCCGTCGTTGTCGATGATCAGCGCGGCGCCGCCTCGTCGGACGACGCGCTCGAGCTCGACGAGGCCCGGCTCGCAGCCGGGGCCGAAGAAGTAGGCCCATCGCGCGTGCACCACGTCAACGCTCGCATCCGGCAGCGGGATGTCCTGCGCCGTGCCCTGCCGGACCGCAACCGTCGGGAGGTCGCTGGTACGACGCTGCGCCAGCCGCACCAGCCCGGGGTGCGGCTCGACGCCGACCACCTGTGCGGCCGTCTCGGCGAACCGCGGCAGGTGGAAGCCGGATCCGCACCCCAGGTCGAGAACGGTGCGCCCGCGCCACGAAGCCCGCGCTTCCATCGCGGCCCAGAGCCGGCCGTCGGGATCGGCCGCGTGGTTCTCTATCTCGTAGGTGGCGGTGTGCTGCCAGATGTTCGGGCTGGGGACGGCGCCGGGTTTCGAGGCTCGCTGCGCTCGCACCTCAACCACCGCCCTGCCGTTGGGTGGGATCAGATTCTGACGATGCCGTCCGGCGTCTGCACCTGCGCGGCGAGGATGCCCGGCGTGCCGTGCGGGGCGACCCACTCGACCTTGACGTCCTCCAGCGGCGCCTCGACGCTCTCGCCGAGCCACTCGCTGACCCGCTGCGGGTCTCCGGCGATCTCGATGCCCGCAAGGGAGACCGTGCCGTCGGCGCCGGCGGACGGGTGCAGGTCGGGCGTCACCTCCCACTGGATGAAGAACGGGAGCTGCGGGTCGGCGATCAGGCCGTGGATGCCGATCTGCTTCCACCTGAGCTCGGTGCCGTCGGGGCGGTGCCGGCTGCCGATGACCGCCGCGCGGCCGAGGCGCTCCTCGACCGGCGTGATGTCCGGAACCGAGACGACCCACCCCAGCCAGCCTCCGCCGAGCGCGGAGCGTGCCCGCACGGCCTGGCCGAACGGCGCCTTGTCGGACGCCGGGTGGTCGAGGACCTCGACGACCTCGAGGTAGGTCGAGTCGGCGAGCGGAAGGATCATGTTGCGCGTGCCGAACCGCGGGTGCACGCCACCGTCGATGAAGTCGCGCCCTAACGCCTCGCCGAGGCGGGCGGCGGTGCCCGCGAGTCCGTCCGGGCCGGCGGCGTACGACAGGTGATCCAGGCGCATGTCAGACATTCTCAGCCTGTGCTCAGCACCACTCGGCAGCGGGGTCTGGTTATCTTGACATCAAGGTTTCAGCGGTCGGCCGGGTGCACGGCGAGCAACGATCGCGACCGCACATGCGCCTCGCAGTGGCGGACCAGCTCGTCGTACGCCGGGCGTCCCATCAGCGCGACCAGCTCGGGCTCGTTGGTGACGTAGACCGGCTCGACGGCGACGTGGGCCTCGGTGTTGCCGGAGCAGTACCAGTCCAGGTCGTGGCCGCCGGCGCCCCAGCCGCGGCGGTCGTACTCGGTGATGGTGACCTCGGTGTAGGTCGACCCGTCCTGCCGCTCGACCTCGCGGTAGAGCCGCCGGATCGGCAGCTGCCAGCAGACGTCCGGCTTGGTCTCGAGCGGGTTGCGGCCCTGCTGGAGCGCCAGCCCGTGCAGCGCGCAGCCGGCGCCGGTCGAGAAGTCCGCGCGGTTGTGGAAGACGCAGCCGCGCTGCCCGTCGACCTCGATCGCCCGGGTCTTGCGCTCGCCGTCCTCGTCCTTGTCGACCCAGTCCTTGCGCCGCACCTTCCCGTCCTTGCGGCGGGGGTGGAACTGCCACTGCTCGGGCGTGAGCTGGTCGACGTACGACGCCACCCGCTCCTCGTCGTCCTTGTCGCTGAAGTGGGCCCCGAGCGTGCAGCAGCCGGTGTCGGGGGAGTCGGCGAAGATGCCGGCGCAGCCCTGGCCGAAGATGCAGGTGAAGGACGAGGTCAGCCAGGTGAGGTCGCAGCGCATCACCTCGGTCGGGTCCGCCGGATTGACGAACTCGACGAACGCACGGGGGAAGTCCAGGTTGACCTCGGGCACCCGCCCAACCTACGGGAGGGGCGATACGACCGGCAGCGTCACCGGAGACGCGCTCGGTCCAGGCGATACGGTGGATGCATGCGGTTGGGCGTGCTCGACATCGGCTCGAACACCGGGCACCTGCTCGTGGTCGACGCCCACGACGGCGCCGCCCCGCTGCCGGCGTTCTCCCTCAAGCAGCCGTTGCGGCTCGCCGAGCACCTCGACTCCGACGGTGCGGTGACCCAGTCCGGCATCGACGCCCTCACCGCGTTCACCGCGGAGGCGCTCGTCGTCGCCGAGGAGAAGGGCTGCGAGGCGATGCTGTCCTTCGCCACCTCGGCGGTGCGCGACTCGGTCAACGCCGACGCGGTGCTCGCGCACGTCCTGCACAGCACCGGCGTGGCGATCGAGGTGCTGTCGGGCGAGGACGAGGCGCGGTTGACCTTCCTGGCCGTACGCCGCTGGTTCGGGTGGTCGGCCGGCAAGCTGACCGTGTTCGACATCGGCGGCGGCTCCCTCGAGATCGCGACCGGTGCGGACGAACGGCCCGACGTCGCGCAGTCCCTGCCCCTCGGCGCCGCGCGCCTGGCGTCGACGTACTTCTCCGACGTCGTCGGCGACGCCGACCTCAAGCGGATCCGACGGACCATCCGGGCCGACATGGCCAAGGACGCCGGGCAGGTCCTGCGCACCGGCACGACGCACCGCGCCGCCGCCACCTCCAAGACGTTCCGCTCGCTCGCGCGGATCTGCGGCGCCGCCCCGCGCGACGACGGGCTGCTGGTCCCACGGTCGCTGGCCCTCGCGGACCTGCGCGAGTGGATCCCGAAGCTGGTCGGCATGACACCGGACGAGCTCGCCGACCTGCCGGGTGTCTCGCCGAGCCGCACCCACCAGATCGTGGCGGGTGCACTGGTCGCCGAGGCGTGCATGGACATCTTCGACCTCGCCGCGCTGGAGATCTGCCCGTGGGCGCTGCGTGAGGGCGTCATCCTCGAGCGGATCGACAAGCTCGACGGGTCGGACGAGGGCTGAGCGCCATGGCTGGGCCAAGACGTCCGAGGATCGGGCTGTCGACCTCGTCGGTCTACCCCGAGTCGACCGCGCACGCGTTCACCTGGGCCGCGGAGGTGGGCTACGAGGCGATCGAGGTGATGGTCGGCATCGACGCGCTGTCGCAGCAGGTCGTCGCGATCCAGCAGCTCGTCGATCACCACCAGATCCCGATCTGCGCCATCCACGCGCCATGCCTGCTGTTCACCCAGACGGTCTGGGGCATCGAGCCGTGGGGCAAGCTGGAGCGGTCGGCCGAGATGGCTGCGGCGGTCGGCGCGGAGGTGGTCGTCGTGCACCCGCCGTTTCGCTGGCAGCGCGACTACGCCCGCGACTTCGTCAACGGCATCGCGGCCCTGGAGGAGTCGACCGGGATCGCGTTCGCCGTCGAGAACATGTATCCGTGGCGAGCCTCCACGAAGCGACAGCTGGAGATGTACCTCCCCGGCTGGGATCCCTCTTCGGAGCCCTACGCCAACACGACGATCGACCTCTCCCACGCGGCGATCGCCCACGCCGCGCCGATCGAGATGGCCGAGCGGCTCGGGTCGCGGCTGCGGCACATCCACCTCACCGACGGCTCGGGATCTCCCAAGGACGAGCACCTGGTCCCCGGACGCGGGGCGATGGGCGCCGCCGACTTCCTGCACCACCTGGTCGACACCGGGTTCAGCGGCGAGGTCGTGCTCGAGATCAACACCCGGCGGTGCACGACCCGCGATGAGCGGGAGGCCGACCTCCGAGCATCGCTGGAGTTCGCGCGCGAGCACCTGGCACCGCAGCCGGCGGGCGCCGGCCGTCGTACGACCGGACCGGCGGGGGAGACGATCACCGGCCCGTGAGCACCAGCACCCGCCGCGGCCGCCGACCCGGCCGGCCCGACACCAAGGCGGCGATCCTCGTTGCGGCACGCGAACGCTTCGCCGCTGCCGGCTTCGGCGGCACGACGATCCGCGCGATCGCCGTCGCGGCCGGGGTCGATGCCGCCCTGGTCCACCACTACTTCGGCTCCAAGGAGGACCTGTTCGTCGCGGCGCTCGCCCTGCCGGTCGACCCCCGCGCGGTGATCGGCGCCGCCGTCGCCGGCCCCGCCGACGAGGCCGCCGGCAAGCTGCTCCGCGCGTTCCTGTCGGTCTGGGACGACCCGGGCTTCCAGCCCGCCCTGCTCGCAACCGTGCGCCGGATCCTCGAGCCCGGTGGGGACCGGCTGATCCGCGAGGGATTCCTCCCCGTCGTACTCCTCCCCATCGGCGAGCAGCTCGGCATCGACCGGCCCGACCTGCGGATGCCCCTCGTCGCCAGCCAGGTGATCGGGCTGATCCTGGCGCGCTACGTCATCCGGGTCGAGCCGATCGCCTCCCTCGACCCCGAGCGGCTGGTCGCGATCTACGCGCCGACGATCCAGCGCTACCTCACCGGCGAGCTCGCCTGATCGCCGCCCCGGCGTGGCTGTAACACGCTGTTCGCGGTTCTCGGCGACCAATGGCCGCTGTAACACGCTGTTCGCGGCTCTCGGCGACCGTTGGCCGCTGTAAGACGCTGTTCGCCGATCTTCCACGCCGTTCACGTTGCTTCGGCCCCGATGCAACGGTCTCCCAGAGACGTCATCGGCCGCGTAGATCGGCGAACAACGTGTTACAGCGCGCCTTGCGAGCGCGACCCGAACCGGGCATTATTCATCACATGATGAAAAACGCCGTCGAGGTGGCTGGGCTGACCGTGGTCCGCGGTCGCCGGGAGGTGCTGCACAGCCTCAACTTCACGATTCCGGTCGGTCAGGTGACCGGCCTGCTCGGCCCGTCCGGGTGCGGCAAGTCCACGCTGATGCGCACCCTGGTCGGCGTCCAGGCCGGCGCCACCGGAACGGCCACGGTGTTCGGCGAGCCGGCGGGGGCCAAGGCGCTGCGGCACCGGATCGGCTACGTCACCCAGGCGCCCAGCGTGTACGACGACCTCAGCGTCACCGAGAACCTCGCGTTCTTCGCGCGGGTGCTGGGTGTCGACAAGTCCGAGGTGGCCCGGTGCGTCGAAGCGGTCGACCTCGTCGACCATGCCGACGACGTCGTGGCGCATCTCAGTGGCGGTCAACGCTCGCGCGCGAGCCTCGCCGTCGCCCTGCTCGGCAGCCCGGCCATGCTGGTGCTCGACGAGCCGACGGTCGGGCTCGACCCGGTGCTGCGGGAGGACCTCTGGACGACGTTCCACCGGCTCGCGGACGACGGCGTCGCCGTGCTCGTCTCCAGCCACGTCATGGACGAGGCCGAGCGGTGCGACCGGCTGCTGCTGATGCGCGACGGCGTCTTCATCGCCGACGGCACACCATCGGAGATCAAGGAGAAGGCCGGCCTGGCCGCCACTGCCGACATCGAGCAGGCCTTCCTCGCGATCGTGCGAGGTGCGGCATGAATCCCCGCATCACCGCAGCCATCGCCGCTCGCGTGCTCACCCAGCTGCGCCGTGACCACCGCACGCTCGCGATCATGCTGGTGCTGCCGTGCCTGCTGATCACCCTGTTGTGGTGGATGTTCGACGACCTGCCGGGCAACACGTTCGACCGGCTCGGCCCCGCGCTGCTCGCGATGTTCCCGTTCATCGTCATGTTCCTCGTCACCAGCGTGACCACGCTGCGCGAGCGCTCCGGCGGCACCCTCGAGCGACTCCTCGCGATGCCGATGGGCAAGCTCGACTTCCTCTTCGGCTACGCCCTCGCGTTCGGCCTGGTCGCTGCTGTGCAGTCAGCGCTCGCGGTCGTCCTCAGCGTCGGCCTGCTCGACCTCACGATCGAGGGGCCCGTCTGGCTGCTCACTGTCGTCGCCATCGTCGACGCGGTCCTCGGCAGCGCGCTCGGGCTCTTCGTGAGCGCGTTCGCCCGCACCGAGTTCCAAGCCGTCCAGTTCATGCCGGCACTCGTGATCCCGCAGATCCTCCTCTGCGGCCTGTTCGTCCCACGGGTCGCACTGCCGGGCTTCCTCGAGACGGTCAGCGACGTGCTTCCCCTGTCCTACGCCGTCGACGCGATGCAGCACCTCACCCGTACGACGAGCACCGGCGAAGTCTGGTCCGACCTCGCGATCGTCGCGGCATACGCCGTCGCCGGACTGGCGCTCGGCGCCGGAACCCTGAGCCGCCGGAGCCCCTGATCCGGGCGGAGTGGCGGTTACTTGCGGGTCATCGCGCAGATGAGGAGCTGAGGCCTCCCGCGTCGTACCGTTAGGCCTATGCGTCCCGTGCGTGACTCGCTCCTCCTCCTCTCGCGCAGCCAGTCCGTGAAGCGCCTCATCACCACGCTTCCGGTCTCGGCCGCGGTGGTCCGCTCCTACGTACCCGGCGAGCGTGCCGAGGACGCGGTGCTGGCTTCGGGCGCACTGATCGGCGAGGGCATCCGGGTCACTCTCGACTACCTCGGCGAGGACACGACCGACGTCGAGCAGGCGGACGCCACGGTCGCGGCGTACCTCGACGTCCTCAAGCAGCTCTCGGCCGAGGGCCTGGCCCGCAGCGCCGAGGTCAGTGTCAAGCTGACCGCGATCGGGCTCGCGCTCGAGGACTCCGTGGCCCCGGGCGGTGGCCGCAAGATCGCGCTCGAGAACGCGCGCGCCATCTGCCGCGCCGCCCGCAACGTCGGCACCACGGTGACCCTCGACATGGAGGACCACACCACCACCGACCAGACGCTGGCGATCCTGCGCGACCTGCGCAAGGACTTCCCCGAGACCGGCGCGGTGCTCCAGGCCTACCTGCACCGGACCGAGGCGGACTGTCGCGCACTGGCGTACGCCGGCAGCCGGGTCCGGCTCTGCAAGGGCGCCTACGACGAGCCGTCCGAGGTCGCCTACACCGATCCCGGCGAGGTTGACCGGGCCTACGTGCGCTGCCTCAAGATCCTTCTCGGTCACACCGGCACCGAGGGCGACTGCTACCCGATGATCGCCACCCACGACCCGCGCCTGGTGGAGATCGCGTCCTCGCTGGCCAGCCGCTACGGCCGGGCGCAGGGCAGCTATGAGTTCCAGATGCTCTACGGCATCCGCCCGGCCGAGCAGCGCCGGCTCGCTGCCGCCGGCGAGACGGTGCGCGTCTACATCCCCTACGGCACCGAGTGGTACGGCTACCTCATGAGAAGGCTCGCCGAGCGGCCGCGGAACCTGACATTCTTCCTGACATCCCTGATCAAGAAGAGCTAGCGAGACTCAGATGTTGCAGACGGCCGTCATCGGCGCCGGTGTCATGGGCGAGACCCTCCTGTCCGGCCTGGTGCGGGCGGGCCGTCGGGTCGACCAGCTGCTGGTCGGTGAGAAGCGCGAGTCGCGCGCCGCCGAGCTCGAGGAGCGGTACGGCGTCTCGGTGGTCTCCAACCTCGAGGCCGCTACCAAGGCCGAGACCGTCGCGCTCGTGGTCAAGCCGCAGGACATGGCCGAGGTGCTCGACGAGATCGCCGATGCGCTCCGGCCCGGTCAGCTCCTGGTCTCGCTGGCGGCCGGCATCACGACCGCGTTCATCGAGTCGCGGGTGCCCGAGGGCGTCGCCGTCGTCCGGGTGATGCCCAACACGCCCGCCCTCGTCGACGAGGGCATGTCGGCGATCTCGGCCGGCTCGCACTGCGACGAGGCCCACCTGGCCGAGGCCGAGGCGCTGATGGCGTCGGTCGGCAAGGTCATCCGGGTCCCCGAGAAGCAGCAGGACGCGGTCACCGCGATCAGCGGCTCCGGCCCCGCCTACATCTTCTTCGTCGTCGAGTCGATGATCGAGGCGGGCGTCCACCTCGGTCTGCCCCGCACGACCGCGAGCGAGCTCGTGATCCAGACCCTGGTCGGGTCGGCGGCCATGCTGCGCGAGACCAATGAGCACCCGACCGTGTTGCGCGAGCGGGTGACCTCGCCCGGCGGCACGACCGCCGCCGCGCTGCGCGAGCTGGAGATCCACAAGGTCCGGGCGGCGTTCCTCGCCGCGCTCGAGGCCGCGCGGGACCGCTCCCGCGAGCTCGCCAGCGGCAGCTGAGTCACCAGCCGAGCTCGGCGAGCGACCTGACCTGGCTCACGCCGCGGACCTCGTCGGCCCGGTAGCGTCCGATCCGGTCGATCAGCACCCCGGCCATCCCGGCGGCGTGTGCTCCCTCGATGTCGTGGCGCAGGGAGTCGCCCACCATCACCACGCCACCCGGGTCGACGCCGAGGTCGGCGCAGGCGTGGTGGAAGGCCCGCGGGTCGGGCTTGGCGGCCGGGAGCGAGGACGACGCATAGACGGGCACGCCGTACGACGCGAGCCCGGTGCGCCGGACCTTCGTCTCCTGGATGCTCTGGTCACCGTTGGTGAGGATGCCGACCACAAGGCCGGCGCCGAGCGCCTGCTCGAGGGCGGTGGCCGCGTCCGCGAACGCGGACCACGCCGCGCGATAGCAGGCGAGGTAGCCCGCGAACACGTCGTCGGCGACGGCGTCGTCGGCGAGGTCCCAGCCGGGTAGGAACGCCCGGATGCGGGCGCGCCGCTGGTCGACGTGGGAGATCTCACGGCGCTGGAACCGCTCGTGGTGGAACGTCTCCAGCACGAACCAGCGCTCGACGTGGTCCTCGAGCATGCCGTCGAGCCCCAGGCCGGAGAGCCAGGTGCGGACGCCGCGGTCGGCCGCCCCGCGGTGGTCGAACAGCGTGTCGTCGAGGTCGAACAGCACCCCGGACACCGGCCTCCCGCGCCAGGTCGCCGTGCTGGTTCGAGGAGCCATGGCGCCATCCTCGCAAGACCCACCGACAGCTCTCACACCAGCCCGATCGCCGCCCGCGCCGACGCCAGCACCGGCGCGGTGGCTGCCCGGCAGCGGGCCGCTCCGGCCGCGAAGACGTCGGTCACGTGCGCAGGATCGGCGACGAGTTCGGCGTACAGCTGCTGCACCGGCCCCAGCTCGGCGACCACCGCGTCGGCGACCGCCTGCTTGAGCGCGCCGTACGTCGCGATGCCGTCGGCCGATCCCCCGCACGCCTGCAGGATGTCGATCAGGTTGGTCACGCCCGGCTTCGCCTCCCGGTCGCGGCGCACCGCGACCGGGCCGGTGTCGGAGTCGGTGACCGCGCGCGCCACCTTGCGGCGTACGACGTCCGGCGGGTCGAGCAGGTAGACGATCCCGGCCCCGCGCGCGTGCGACTTGCCCATCTTGGTCGTCGGGTCCTGCAGGTCCATCACGCGCGCTCCGGAGGTCGGCGTCACGATCTCCGGCACCGTGAACACCGGCCCGTAGGTGCGGTTGAACCGCAGCGCCAGGTCGCGCGTGAGCTCGACGTGCTGCCGCTGGTCGTCGCCGACCGGCACCCGCTCGGCGCCGTAGAGCAGGATGTCGGCGGCCATCAGCACCGGATAGGTGTAGAGCGACGCCCGGGTCGAGTCGACACCTCGGCCCTTCTCCTTGAACTGGATCATCCGGTTCAGCTCGCCGGTGTGCGCCGTGCACTCCAGGAGGTAGGCCAGCTCGGCGTGCGCGGGCACGTGGCTCTGCACGAAGAGGGTCGCGGGTTCGAGACCGGCCGCGAGCAGCAGCGTCGCCATCTCCTGCACGAGCCCGCGCAGCGACGCCGGATCGTGCGGCACGGTCAGCGCGTGCAGGTCCGCGATCCCGTAGAACGATCCCGCGGCGGGCTCGCGCATCGGCCGCAGGGCGCCGAGGTAGTTGCCCAGCGTCAGGTGACCGGTGGGCTTGAGGAGGGACAGGTTGGTCATCGGAGGAGCTCCAGAGGATGAGAGCCCACGGGCGACCAGAGACCGGTACGACGAACGGCCGCCCGTGGGCGGCCGTCGGATGGGTGCAGAAACGTGCTCGATCGGTGGGCCGCCGTCAGGCGGGCCACCAGCAGAGGTTCGAGCGCGTCAGCACCCGCCCATTCTCCCACACCGCGAATCGGGGGACCTGACCCGTCGAATCGGGAAATCCTGCCTGTCGAACCGGCCGGTCTCGCCCGGTGATATCTCCCGATTCGCGGGTTGCCTGCGAGCCTGCAAGCATGTAATCATGATTACATGACTGCAGAAGAGATCCGCGGCTGGTTCGCCGGCCGGCTGCCCGAGGAGCTGTTCGAAGAGCTGGTCGAGGTCACCGTCGACCGCGAGGAGATCACCGTGATCGGCCGGATCCCGGCTCCCGAGGTCGGCGCGGACGCGTCCGACGCCGAGCGCTCCGCGACCGTCGAGGGCCGGATCGCCGAGTTCCGCGAACGCACCCGCGGCGACCGGATGACGGTCGCCCGCGAGGCCGAGCGACGCTTCGACCGCAAGGTGTCGTGGGGCGTCGAGTGCGACGAGACCCGGGCCCTCTACACCCACATCGCGGCTCCCGTGATGACCCGGCTCCGCCAGCCCGAGCGACGGGTTCTCGACCTGCTCGTCGCCGGCGGCGTCGCGCGCAGCCGCAGCGACGCGCTGGGCTGGTGCGTGCGACTGGTGCAGCAGCACTCCGACGAGTGGCTGGCCGACCTCCGCGACTCCCTCGTCCAGGTCGAGGAAGTACGCCGCCGCGGCCCGGACGCCGGCTAAGCGAGGCTAAGAGATCCCGATCACCACGAGCACGACCGCGACCAGCGGCACCACGCCCTGCTTGAGCGCAGCGGACGCATGGGAGGGGCTGGACACCAGCAGCACGGTCGCCGCGGCGGCCATCGAGCCGGCGCCGGCCAGCACCAGCGCGTGGCCTGCGTCGTCGGCGTCCGACGCCGTGAGCGCGATGCCGACTCCGGTCACGACCGCGAGGAACAGGTTGTAGAAACCCTGGTTGAACGCCAGCTCCTTGGTGGACTCGGCCTCCTCCGCCGAGGTCCCGAACACAGCGCGGGTGCTCGGCCGGGTCCAGGCCAGCGACTCCATGTAGAAGATGTAGACGTGGAGCGCGGCGGCGAGCCCCGCGAGCACGAGTCCGGCGGTGAGCATGTCGGCAGCGTCCCACATTCACGCCGATCCGTCGTACCGTCCGGGTATGCCTACCCTCGGGAGCATGAGTGCTCGCCCTCCTTCCCGCCGGGCCGCGGTCACGGTCACGCTGGGTGTGGCCGTGGGCGCGATTCTCGGGATCACCATGACCGGAGCGTGGCCGAGCACCGAGCCGGCAGCCGTCCGGACCGCCGAGCCCCTGACCGTCGAGGTGTCTCCCGGTGACTGCGGCGCGGGCTGGTCCGACCGGGACGCGGGACTGCAGGAGCTGGCCTTCCACAACGGCTACCGCAGCGCGGGCGCGGCGCAGATCGTCGACGCCTCGGGCCGCGTGTTCCTGGAGGTCGAGCCGATCGGGCCGGGGACCACCGTTCCGCGCTCCATGAGCCTGGGCGCGGGCACCTACCGGGTGCGTTGCCTGATGGAGGACGCGAGCGCGGCCGAGGGACCCGACGTGACCCTCACCGGTCCGGGACGCGCCGACAACCCGGGCGTCCGGCCGGTCCAGTTCGCGGACCTGGTCCCGGCGACCCTGCGCTACGAGCACCACGTACGACGCCGGCTGCCGGCCGTCGTTCGCGGCGTCGAGGCGATGCGCGTCGACCTGGCCGCCGGACGGCTCGGGGACGCGCGACGCGACTGGCTGCGAGCGCACCTGCGCTACGAGCGGCTCGGCGCGGCCTACGGCGCGTTCGGCGACCTCGACGGCGCGATCAACGGGCTCCCGGACGGCTTGCCGCGAGGAGTCCGCAACCAGAGCTGGACCGGGTTCCACAAGGTCGAGCTGCTGCTCTGGCGCGGCGCTCCCGCCACCCGACTGATGGCACCGACCCGACGGCTCGCCGCGGATCTCGAGCGGCTGCGTCGGCACTTCCGCACCGCCGAGATCGATCCCCTCGAGCTGACGGTGCGGGCGCACGAGATCAGCGAGAACGCGCTCGAGCTCGAGCTGACCGGACGGACCGACTTCGGTAGCCACTCGGCGCTGGCGACCGTCGCTGCCAACCTGGACGGCACCCGGGCAGCGCTGCACTTCCTCAAGCCGTTCATCAAGTCCAGGGGGCTGCACTGGCAACGGGTTCGCCAGCTGGTCGAACGCGCCCGAGTGCTGTTGGCGCACCAGCGCCGACCGGACGGGTCGTGGCGGACGCTGAGCTCGCTGCCGCAACGCGAACGCGAGCGGATCGACGCCGTGATCGGGCTGGTCTGCGAAAGGCTGGCGCCGGTCGCCGTCGCCCTCGAGCCCAGGCGCACCGAATGAAGACCCCACGATGACCGGCCGCGTTCGTCGGCGGCAGCTGCTCGGGGGCGCTGCCGCCCTCGCGGGCGCCGGCGTCGCCGGTGGCATCGCACTCGCGCGGTCCGAGGACGCGGCGTCGTCGGCACAGATCCCGTTCCACGGGCTGCACCAGGCCGGCATCATCACCCCGCAGCCCGCGCACGCGGCGTACGTCGCACTCGACTGCGTCACGGAGAGCAGGTCCGAGCTCGCCGCGGCCATGAAGGCGCTGACCGGACGGGCCCGGTTCCTCACCGCGGGCGGCCGACCGCCCGAGACCGGCATCTCCGGGCCCCCGGCGGACTCCGGGATGCTCGGCCCCACGGTCCCGGGCGCCGGCCTCACCGTCACGGTCGGCGTGGGAGCCACGCTGTTCGACGATCGGTTCGGACTGGCAGCGGACCGTCCCAAGGTGCTGACCCGGATGGAGACCTTCCCCAACGACGACCTGGACCGAGCCGGCTGCGACGGCGACGTCGTCGTCCAGCTCTGGGCCGAGGACCGCGACGTCGTGGTCCATGCCACGCGAGACGTGCTGCGCCACACCCGGGGCGTTCTGCAGCCGCGATGGCGGATCGAGGGCTACCACGGCCCCGCCCGTCCCGACGGTGCCTCCCGCAACCTGCTCGGCTTCAAGGACGGGACCGCCAACCCGTCGGTCGCCGACGCCGCGACCATGGATGCCCTGGTCTGGGCCCGGCCGGCCGAACCCCAGTGGGCGCACGGCGGCAGCTATCTGGTGGTGCGGAAGATCCGCACGCTGATGGAGTTCTGGGACCGGGTCGGCATCAGCGAGCAGGAGCGGATGATCGGGCGGCGTCGCGACACCGGTGCGCCGCTCTCGGGCAACGTCGAGACGGATGCTCCCGACTACTCCGACGACCCGCAGGGGAGCACGACTCCGATGGACGCCCACATCCGGCTGGCGAACCCGCGCACCGGTGCCACGGCCAGGAGCCGGATCGTGCGCCGCGGCTTCAACTACGACGAGGGTCTCGACCGCAACGGGAACCTCGACATGGGCCTGATCTTCGTGTGCTTCCAGCAAGACATCGAGCGGCAGTTCGCGACCGTCCAGCGCCGCCTGGAGGACGAGCCGCTGGTCGACTACGTCTCGCCGGTCGGGGGCGGCTACTTCTTCCTGCTTCCGGGCGTTCTCGACGCAGACGACTGGTACGGTCGGGAGCTGTTCGGCTGACACCGTCCGGGTACCGGCTGTTACCGAAATCAGAGGAGTCGCCGTGCGCAACATCCACCGCCGCCCCGCTCTCGTCGTGGTCGCCGGCCTCGCCGCCGTGGCCGCCACCCTGCCGCTGCTCTCCGGCGGTCCGGCGCCCGCTGCCGGCGCGAACGCTCCCGCGACCGTCCCCTCGACCGTCCCCTCGACGTCGGTGGTCATGGCGGCGCCGACGACCAAGATCAAGCACGTCGTGGTGCTCTTCGGGGAGAACATCTCCTACGACCACTACTTCGGGACCTACCCCAGGGCGACCAACAAGAACGGCGTCAAGTTCCACCCCAAGCGGAACACGCCGAGGAACAACAACCTGCGGACCGCCGGTCTGCTCCACGGCAACCCCAACCTCTACGACCCGAAGCGGCTGTCGCCCGCCCAGGCGATCACCTGCGACCAGCGGCACAGCTACGCGGCGGAGCAGGAGGCCTACAACAACGGCCAGATGGACCGGTTCGTCGAGGAGGTCTCGAGGGACACCTGCTCGTCCGGCTTCGGGGCGCCCGGCCTGACCATGCGCTACTACGACGGCAACACCGTGACCGCGCTGTGGAACTACGCGCAGCACTACGCGATGTCGGACAAGTCCTTCAGCGACACCTTCGGTCCGTCCACCCCGGGTGCGATCAACCTGATCTCCGGGCAGACCCACGGGATCACGTCGATCGACCCCGACACCTTGACCCAGACCCCGGTCCCGTCCGAGTTCGTGGCCTCCCCCGACGTCAACGGCGTCGGCACCGTCATCGAGGACCCCGACCCGGCGTGGGACGACTGCTCCAACAAGAACGGCACCTCCGACTCGGACCTCGGTGCGATGACCGGGCAGAACATCGGCGACCTGCTCAACGCCGCCGGCGTCTCCTGGGGCTGGTTCCAGGGCGGCTTCAAGGCGACCACCCCCTACGCCGGCCCCGGCACCAAGGCCAAGTGCGAGTCCAAGCACAAGAACATCGGCGGCGCCCTGCAGCAGGACTACAACCCGCACCACGCTCCGTTCCAGTACTACCAGTCGACGGCCAACCAGAATCACCTCGAGCCGGCCAGCATCAACGAGGTCGGTCACGACGGCCAGGCCAACCACAACTACGACGTGACCTGGTTCACCAAGGCGGTCAGGGCCGGCAAGCTGCCCGCGGTGAGCTACCTCAAGGCCGCCAACTACCAGGACGGGCACGCGGGCTACTCCGACCCGATCGACGAGCAGCACTTCTACGTGAAGTACATCAACACGATCATGCGGTCGAAGTACTGGAAGGACACCGCGATCATCATCGCCTACGACGACTCCGACGGTTGGTACGACCACGTGGCGGCCCCCGTGAGGAACGGCTCCAACGACCCGGCCGAGGATGCCGTGTGGTGCAGCGGCTCCGGCGCTCCGGTCCTGCTCGACTACCAGGACCGGTGCGGACCGGGCATGCGGCAGCCGATGCTGGTGATCTCGCCGTGGTCCAAGCAGAACTTCGTCTCGCACCAGCTGGTCACCCAGAGCTCCATCACCAGGTTCATCGAGTCCAACTGGAGCCTCGGGCAGCTCGGCGACGGGTCCTTCGACGCCTCGGCCGGCGCGATCAACAACATGTTCGACTTCCGCCTCCACGCGACCCGGGCCAAGAAGCTGATCCTTCGGCCCAACGGCAGCATCGTCAACTGACGAGCCGTGGCACGCCGTTGACCGAGGAGAGCTGTGGCGGCACCTCGAGCGTGGTGTTCGACCCGTCGCTGACCGACTACGACTTCGGTCCGGATCACCCGATGGCGCCGCTGCGGGTCGACCTGACGATGCGGCTCGCCGAGGAGTGCGGCGTGCTCGCGCACCTCGAGCAGGTCCCCGCGCCGACCGCCGACGACGACCTGATCGCGACCGTGCACGACCCGGCGCTGATCGAGGCCGTCCAGCGGATGAGCGCCCGCCCGGGACCGGGTGAGGAGCTGCGCGGGCTCGGGACCGACGACAACCCGGTGTTCCTCGGCATGCACCACGCGGCGGCACACATCGTCGGCGCCAGCCACGAGGCGTTCCGCCGGGTCTGGACCGGCGCGAGCATCCACAGCGCCAACATCACCGGCGGCCTCCACCACGCGATGCCCGACCGGGCGAGCGGCTTCTGCATCTACAACGACGTCGCGGTCGGCATCCGGTGGCTGCTCGAGAACGGCGCGCAGCGGGTGGCGTACGTCGACGTCGACGTCCACCACGGTGACGGCGTCGAGGCGATCTTCTACGACGACCCGCGGGTGCTCACGGTCTCCTTGCACGAGTCCGGGCAGTTCCTCTTCCCCGGCACCGGCTTCCCCGCCGACACCGGCGGTCCCGACGCCGAGGGCAGCGCGGTCAACGTCGCCCTCCCGCCGGGCACCAGCGACGCGGGCTGGCTGCGCGCGTTCCACGCGGTCGTGCCGCCGCTGCTGCGCGCGTTCGCGCCCGATGTCCTGGTCACCCAGCACGGCTGCGACTCCCACGCCGACGACCCGCTGGCGCACCTGATGCTGACTGTCGACGGGCAGCGGGCGGCGTACCTCGCCCTCCACGACCTCGCCCACGAGGTTGCCGACGGCAGGTGGGTGGCCACCGGTGGTGGTGGGTACGCCGTCGTCCGCGTCGTCCCCCGCGCCTGGACGCACCTGCTGGCGGCCGTCGCCGGTCGGCCGCTCGATCCCGGGTCGGCGGTCCCCGAGCCATGGCGCGACCATGTCCTGGAGCGGCATCGGGTGGATCCGCCCCGTCGGATGACCGACGGCGGCCCGGCCACCTACCGCCCGTGGGAAGAGGGCTACGACCCCGACGAGTGGCTCGATCGGGCGGTCCACGCGACCCGGTCGGCGGTGTTCCCGCTGCATGGTCTGGACGTGTTCGCCTGAACGGCCAGCAAGGTGTTTTGGTAAAGGTGCAAGCCGACACGCCGAGTTCACAAAAGTTCCAGAGGTGAATCTCTTCCCCATGAGTCACATCTGGCTCTATTCTCACGCCTAGGCGTCCGCAGATCACAGCTGGGGAAGGCGGTGACGGGCGCCCAGAACAATTGTGCAGAAAGTGTGGTTCGCCATGGCTTCGTCCCAAGAGCGGTCTGAGTCCCGACCGGACCCCAAATTCCTCACCATCGCCGAAGTGGCGACCATGATGCGCGTCTCCAAGATGACCGTCTACCGCCTTGTGCACAGCGGCGAGCTGCCCGCCGTCCGCGTCGGCCGCTCGTTCCGGGTCCCCGAGGGCGACGTCGACGAGTATCTCCGCAAGTCCTTCTACAACGCTGGCTGACTGAATTGGCACGCTGCCGGCCCGCGGTCGACGCGGTCGCGGGGTAACGGCTGCTTGGCGGCAAGACGTCCCAACTGCTCCGCACCGTGATGCGAGGTTCCTCTCACGGTCACTCCTGATTCTCCAGTCGCTCGACCGCGCGGCTAGGCTGTGTGAGTCCTCCGGCCACCGTCGGGGCGGCGGTAGTCGAATGGCTGGACCACCGGGTCCGGTGTGTTGGAGAGGTTCCACGTGGGTTCTGTCATCAAGAAGCGGCGCAAGCGCATGGCCAAGAAGAAGCACCGCAAGCTTCTGAAGAAGACGCGGGTGCAGCGCCGCAAGCTCGGCAAGTGACCCACGCCCCGTCCGGGGCGTTGTAGTCGTTCGTCTGCCAGGGGAGTCGGGAGTCGTTGCGTATGAGCGGTCGCACCGTTCTGGTCACCGGGGTGTCTCGTGACCTGGGCCGCACCTGTGCGCGGTCCCTGGCCAACGACCCCACCGTCGGGCGGGTGATCGGCGTCGACGTGATGCCGCCGCGCGGCGACATCGGCGACGTCCAGTTCGTGCGCGCCGACATCCGCAACCCGGTGATCGCGAAGGTGATCGCCCGCGAGGACGTCGACACCGTCGTCCACATGAGCGTCATCGCCACCCCCGGCACCGCCGGCGCCCGCGGCACGATGAAGGAGCTCAACGTCATCGGCACGATGCAGCTCCTCGCCGCGTGCCAGAAGGCGGAGTCGCTCCGCACCCTCGTCGTGAAGTCGACCACCACCGTCTACGGCGCGAGCAGCGCCGACCCCGCGATGTTCACCGAGGACATGCAGCCGCGCGGTCGCGCCCGCACCGGGTACGCGAAGGACGTCGCCGAGGTCGAGGCCTACGTCCGCGGCTTCGCGCGACGCCGCCCCGACGTCACCGTCACCACGCTGCGCTGTGCCAACGTCATCGGGCCGCGCGTGGTCAGCCCGGTCACGTCGTACTTCCGGATGCCCGTCATCCCCACCATCCTGGGTTTCGACCCGCGGCTCCAGTTCCTCCACGAGCACGACCTCAACCGGGTGCTGCGGCATGCGGTCACCGCGGGAGTCCATGGCACTTTCAACGTCGCGGGCGACGGGGTCCTGATGCTGTCGCAGGCCCTGCGCCGGCTCCAGCGCCCCGGGGTTCCGCTGCCGGGGGTCGCGTTCGGCGGCCTGGGGTCGGCACTCCGCTCGGCCAAGTACGCCGACCTCTCCCCTGAGCTGGTCGCGTTCCTCACCTACGGTCGCGGCGTCGACACCTCGCGGATGCGTGACGAGCTCGGGTTCGAGCCCCGCTACTCCACGGCCGAGGCGTTCGGTGAGTTCGCGTCCACCCTGCCGCCGACCGGCGGCCGCACCGAACGACTGCTTGGCGCCGTCGCCGAGCGCCTGCCCGAGGTCCCTGAGCACGCAGGCGACCGCCCGCCCGCACTGACCCTTGCCGGAGGTAGCAGCGATGGGTGACGCCGAGATCATCCCGATCGGTACCCGCGGCCGGCCCGGCCGAGGCACGGGCACCCGCCCGTCGGCGGCTGCCCGCAACCTGGCGCCCAAGGGGCGCGCTGGTGCATCGAAGTCCGGCACCCCCCGTGACGACGTGCCGCCGACCACCGAGGCCGCCACCACCGACGAGGTGGCGCCGACGGTCGACCCGTCCGCGACCGAGTCGGTCCTCCCGCTCCTGGGCGACGACGTCGTACCCCACGCGAGCCACGTGCCCGCGGTGAAGTCGAAGCTCGAGATCAGCGAGCGCGAGGGTCCCGGGATCCCGTTCGGCGACTGGTTGTCGGCCTTCCAGGCCGCCGCCCGCGAGGTCTTCGGCGACCAGTGGGAGACCCAGCTCGCGCATATGCTGGCCTTCCTCCGCCGGCGGCTGACCGGCGACTACGTCGTCGACGAGTTCGGCTTCGACCCCGAGATCACCGAGCGGTTCTTCCTGGCGGCGATCCGGCCGATCGCGCAGAAGTGGTTCCGGATCGAGGTCCGCGGAGCCGAGAACATCCCCACCGAGGGTGGCGCGCTGATCGTGTCCAACCACTCGGGCACGGTGCCCGTCGACGCGCTGATGACGATGGCGATGGTTCACGACCACACCGGCCGTTACCTGCGCGCGCTGGGAGCCGACCTCGTCTTCAAGCTGCCGTTCGTCGGCGCCGTCGCCCGCAAGGGCGGCGCGACGCTCGCGTGCGCCGAGGACGCGGAGCGGATGCTCGCGGGCGGCGAGCTGGTCGGTGTCTGGCCGGAGGGCTTCAAGGGCATCGGCAAGCCCTACTCCCAGCGCTACAAGCTGCAGCGGTTCGGTCGCGGCGGGTTCGTGTCAGCAGCGCTCCGCACCCAGGTGCCGATCGTGCCGCTGTCGGTCGTCGGCGCCGAGGAGATCTACCCCCTGGTCGGCAACGTCCCCGCGCTGGCGCGGCTCCTCGGCGTGCCCTACATCCCGATCACCCCGCTGTTCCCGCTGCTCGGGCCGCTCGGCCTGGTGCCGCTGCCGTCGAAGTGGCTGCTGGAGTTCGGCGAGCCGATTCGCACCGACGAGTACGACGACCACGCCGCCGAGGACCCGATGCTCGTCTTCAACGTCACCGACCAGGTGCGCGAGACGATCCAGCAGACGCTCTACACCCTGCTGATGCAGCGCCAATCCGTCTTCAAGTAAATTTGGCCGAGCGTGTCTCCGGTGTCGTCGCCGGGACTTGACCGACCGTCGTCGGCTTTCGGGCCGCAACCGGCGACGACACCTCCCGACACGCTGCCGGCCCGCAGTCGACGCGGTCACGGGTTGCGGTGGCCCGGCGGCTTACCGGCGGTCAAAGTCGGCTGGAACTCACGCCGTAGACACGCTCGGCCGAGATTACTGGCCCAGTAGGCCGTCGACGAGTCCGCCGACGCCGTTGACGATGTCGTTGATCAGCGGGCCGTCGGACGCGGGCTGGCCGCCGCCGGTCAGCCCGTCCTTGATGTGGTCGCCGAGATTCTGGAGCGGGTGGTCGACGTCGTTCGGGTCGGGCGTCGGCACGCCGTCGGGCGCGGCGACGACGGGCTCGTCGTCGTTCGGGACGTCGACCTCGTCCTTCGGGCCACTGGTGCCGTTGCCGTCCGGCTGCTCGGGTGTCTCCTCGGCGATGTCCTCGACGTGCGCGAGGTAGTCGGGCGGCACCAGGACGGTGTTGACGTTGCTGACCAGCTCGAGCAGCGGGCTGGACCACGGCGCGGGCCCCGAGGCGAACTCCGGCAGCTGCGTGACGTTGCCCTCGCCGCAGGTCGGGCAGACGTGGAACGCGGCCGAGTCGGTCTGCCGCACCGACTGCGCGGCGGTGATCAGTGCCGGACGGGCGTCGGCCGGGACGACGTCACCGAGCGCGTCGAGCTCGCCCATCGACTGCTGGTTGAAGGACCGGAGGTCGCCGATGGTGTCCTGGTTGCCGGTCTCGGCGTAGTCGTCGAGCGCCAGGTCGGCAGCCTGGTTGGCCTGGTCGGTGAAGTCCTGCAGGGTCTCGGCCACGGTGGCAGCGTCGGCGCCCTCGGCCGTGAGCTGCTGGGCCTCGTCGAGGCGCCCCCGGGCGTGGGCGATCAACGTCTCGGCCTTGGCGGCGTCGTCGGACTGCAGGTTGGTGTCGGCGTTCTCGATGGCCCGCTTGACCGGGTAGAGGACGTCGCCGGGCAGCGCGGCCTGCGAGGCCATGGCCATCGAGCCGGACGCGGCGACGATCGCGAAGCCGCCGAGCACGGTCGCGAGCCGGCGCTCGCGGGCGCCGTGGCGTTGCTGGGGGGTCAGCCGGAGGCGGACGGCGTCGTCGACCGGACGTGCTTGACGGGCGGCCTCGACGACCAGCCGGCTGCGGAGGTCGGCGACGAACTCGGGGCGGGCGCTGACCGCGGGCTCGGCCCTGAGCGCTCCGACCAGCTCGAGCAGATCGGCGTACGCCGCTGCGGTGTCGCTCGTCCGGGCAGGAGCAGAGAGCAACGCGTCGAACTCGTCGGCGCGGCGCCTGCTCACGAATGCCCCGGTCATGGGTGCCATCCTCGGTCGGTCTGGTTGGTCGTGGTGCGGGCCAGAGCAACAATGCCCTGCAACTGGTCCCATCCGTTGAACGACCGCGCAGGAGCGTTGGTTACGCAGGACCGCATCTGACATCCATCACCCGTTGTGACCAGTGCGGCATAGCCCGAACGGGCATCGAGGACCCTCATCGCAGGCCCTCCGGCATCAGCTTGGCGAGGTTGCGCACGCCCCTGAGCTGCAGCTGCTTGATCGCGCCCTCGCTCCGGCCGAGCACCTGCGCGGTCTCGGCGATGCTCATCCCCTGGAGGAAGCGCATCACGAGGCAGTCCTTCTGCTCGTTGGGCAGCTGGGTGAGCGCGGCGAGCATGATCTCGTTGGTCAGGCTCGCGAGCACGGCGGTCTCGGGCCCGTCGGTGGCGTCGTCGTGCTGCCCCATGTCCTCGGTCGTCATCTCGAGGCGGGTCCGCCCGGCCTTGAAGTGGTCGGTGGCGAGGTTGCGGGCGATCGTCATCAGCCACGCGCCGAAGTCCTTGCCCTGCCACCGGAAGGACGCCATGTTGCGCAGCGCGCGGAAGAACGTCTCGGACGCCAGGTCCTCGGCCACGACCACGGAGCGGGTGCGGTAGTAGAGGAACCGGTAGATCGACGGCTGGTAGTGGTCGTAGAGCAGCCCGAACGCGTCCGCGTCGCCACCACGGGCGAGCTCGACCAGTCCGATCAGGCGCTCACGCTCCTCGGGCGAGTCCTCCGACGACGCAGCGAGCCGGGCGTCGCCGTAGCCGCTGCCGACGCTCTCCGGGCCGTAGGTCGCGTCGGCCTCGCTGAGCAGCCAGCCTGGCGGCCTCGCGCCGCGGACACCGCCCGGGAAGGCGTCTCCAGCGAGCGCGAGGCCTGGTGCGGCTGGTGGAACAAGGGCGGACACGACAGCCGCGCGCAAGGCCGCAAGGCCGCGCGTGATGTCAGTGTCCAGGCCCACTGGTTTCCCTCCCAGGTCGACGCCCCACAAGGATCTTAGAGCCGATCCGCCCTGAGTGAAACCGAAAGGGTGACGCCGGTCACCCGTAATCTGATCTGATCACGATTTTGGGCGGGCCAAACGGTCGTTCCGTTCAGCTCAAAGGTGCTTGCGGACCTGCCTGCGGACCAGCACTCCGGCGACCGCGGCCCCCGACGCCGCGGAACCGATCACCAGCCCGGCTCGCGCCGCCTTGCGCCCGGTCCGGTAGTCACGCACCCGCCAACCGTGCTCGCGAGCGTGGGCGCGGAGCTTCGGGTCGGGGTTGATCGCGCAGGGGTCGCCGACCAGGGTCAGCATCGGCAGGTCGTTGTGGGAGTCGGAGTACGCCGAGCACTGGGCGAGGTCGAGGCCCTCCCGCTCGGCGAGCGCCTTGATCGCCTCGGCCTTCGCCGGGCCGTGCAGCATGTCGCCGACCAGCTGGCCGGTGTAAACGCCGTCGACGTGCTCCGCGACCGTGCCGAGCGCCCCGGTCAACCCCAGCCGCCTGGCGATCAGCCGGGCGATCTCGATCGGTGCCGCGGTGACCAGCCAGACCCGTTGGCCCTCGTCGAGGTGCAGCTGGGCCAGGGCGCGGGTCCCGGGCCAGATCCGGTGGGCCATCGCCTCGTCGAAGATCTCTTCGCCGATCTCCTCGAGCTCGGTGACGGTGTGGCCGGCGATGAACGCCAGGGCGGAGTTGCGGGCCTCGGCGACGTGCTCGGGGTCCTCGATGCCGGCGATCCGGAAGTAGGCCTGCTTGTAGGCGGCCCCGACCAGGTCGCGGGTGGTGAAGAACTTCCGGCGGTAGAGACCGCGGGCGAGGTGGAAGATGCTCGCCCCCTGCATCACCGTGTTGTCGACGTCGAAGAACGCCGCGGCCCGGGTGTCGGCCGGCGGTGTCAGCGCGGTCTCGACCTCGGCCGCCGCTGCCGCTGCCTCGCCCGCGAGCTTGGAGCGCTGCTTCAGGTTGAGCCGCTTGGTGCGGTCAGAAGGCGCTGCCATGTCGGAAGCCTAGTAGGGCTGGCAGCGACAGTCCGGCCCAGAGGAGTAAGTCCAAGGGGCTTACTCATCTAGGATCGGGCGCATGTCTGTCCCCGACGTGGCTGCCCTGGTGGGAACGGCCGCAGTCGAGGCAGCCGATCGGCTCGCCGTGGTGGAGGCGGGCGGTCGCGGGATGACCTGGGCGGAGCTCGACGCGGAGGTGACCCGGGTCGCGAGCGGTCTCGGAGCGGCCGGGATCGTGGCCGGCCACCGGGTCATGCTGGCCGTCGGCAACCGGCTCGAGTTCGTGACGACCTACCTCGGGGTGCTGCGCGCCCAGGCCGTCGCCGTGCCCGTCAATCCCGGGTCGACACCCGGCGAGCTGGCCCGGATGCTGGCCGACTCGGGCGCCCGGCTGGTCGTCGCCGACCCGGACACCGTCGCCGCGGTGCGGGAAGCCGTCGCGAGCGTCAAGAAGAGCAACGAGCGCGCGCTGCGGACCATCGTGGTCGGTGCCGCGGCTGAGCCCGACGAGCAGTCGTACGACGACCTCCGGTCGGCCGAGCCGCGGGACGTGCCCCCGCTGCGCGACCCCGAGAAGCTCGCCGTGCTGCTCTACACGAGCGGCACCTCGGGCCGGCCGCGGGCGGTGATGCTCACCCACCGCGCGCTGATCGCGAACATCGAGCAGGTCGCCGCGGTCGAGCCACCGATGATCCACAGCGACGACGTCGTCCTCGGCGTGCTGCCGCTGTTCCACGTCTACGGCCTCAATGCCGTGCTCGGCGGCGTGCTGAGGCACCGGGCCAAGCTGGTGCTGGCCGAGCGGTTCGATCCCGAGGGCACGCTCGACCTGATCGAGGACGAGGCCTGCAGCGTCGTCCCGGTCGCCCCGCCGGTCTTCGCGTACTGGCGGGGTGTCGACGCGCTCGACGAGCGGCTCGGGCCGGTGCGGCTGGTCCTGTCGGGGTCGGCGCCGCTGGCCGCGGACGTGATCGACGAGTTCGTGGACCGCACCGGCGTCCCGGTGCACCAGGGCTACGGCCTCACCGAGGCGGCGCCGGTGGTCACGACCACGCTGCGCTCGGAGAAGTCCGAGCCAGGCTCGGTGGGCTCGGCGCTGGACGGCATCGACCTCCGGCTGGTCGACGACGACGGCGCGCCGCTGAGCGGTGCCGGGCTGCTCGACCCGGGCGAGATCGAGATCCGCGGGGCCAACCTCTTCAGCGGCTACTGGCCCGACGGCGCCGACGGGCCCGATGCCGACGGCTGGTGGCCCACGGGCGACGTCGGCGTGCTCGATGCGGCCGGCGACCTGCACCTGGTCGACCGGGTCAAGGAGCTGGTCATCGTCTCGGGGTTCAACGTCTACCCGACCGAGGTCGAGGCCGTGATCCTCGAGGTCCCGGACGTGCGTGAGGCCGCGGTCATCGGCACCCACGACAAGCTCACTGGCGAAGCAGTCGTGGCGTACGTCGTACCCGCGCCGGAGGCGGACCCCGATGCGCTGACGGCGGCCGTCCGGGCGCACTGCGAGGAGCGGCTCGCCCGGTTCAAGCAGCCGACCCGGCTCGAGGTCGTCGCGGATCTCCCGCACACCGGCACCGGGAAGGTGCAGAAGGGCCGGCTCCGGGGGCAGGAGCGGCGCCGGACCCTCGGGCTCCTCGAATGACGCCACCTCGATGACGGCTCGGGTCACGCTCTACTCGCGGCCCGGTTGTCACCTGTGCGACGACGCGCGGGCCGTGATCGCCGCCGTCTGCGCGGAGCTGGGGGAGGAGTTCGCCGAGATCTCGATCGACGGCGACCCGGAGCTCCAGCGGCGGTTCCGTGACGAGATCCCGGTGACGCTGGTCGACGGGAAGCAACACGACTTCTGGCGGGTCGACCCGGTCCGGCTGCGGCGGGCCCTCACCCCCTAGGTTTGTGGCCGTGACGGACCAGACGCGGCGCTTGGGGGCGTTGGCGGGGATCGTGGTTCTCGTCGTGCTCCTGTTGAGCCACCGGTTCGGCCGCGCCGATCCGACCGAGGACTACCGGCCCGACGTGCCGCCCGACGCGCTGGCCACCGGCTGCTTCCCCCTGCCGGGCGGCGCCACGCTCGACTTCGGCTACCAGGTCCGGCGAGACGGAGACGTCGAGGTCGACGGCGAGCTGCGCCGCATCCTGGTCGGTCAGTAC
This sequence comes from uncultured Actinomycetota bacterium, assembly GCA_963766035.1. GTDB lineage: Bacteria > Actinomycetota > Actinomycetes > Propionibacteriales > Nocardioidaceae > Nocardioides. The sequence goes on from CAVXYP010000011.1 coordinate 104,970, forward strand.
GACGAGCTCGACGCCCCCGAGGCACTCGACGCGATCGTCGCCGACTTCGTCCAGGCCGGGTTCGTCGCCTCGAAGAGGCCCGTGCCGTACGACGCCGTCCTCCGCCAGCCGGGTGCTGGGCGGGCCGACGTGGTCAAGGTGATGGTCGAGGAGCTCCCCGGGATCGATCGCGAGACGATCGTCCGCGGCACCTTCGAGCTCGACCTGCCGGTCGTGACGGCCCGGCCCGGCGCGCCGGCTGTCTGCAGCGACCCGAGGGCCACCAAACGCTGGGACGACGAGCCATGACACTCATCGGGGGTGTGGTGAGCCGGGTCGCCGCCCGGATGCCGCGGCCGGACGTGCTCCTGCTCTGGCTGTTGGGCGCGCATCTGGTGCTCAAGCTGCTCATCTACCCGCTGACGATGGATGCGCCGGCCTACAACGACGAGCAGCAGTACTACGACGGCGCCCGCGCGCTCTCCAACCTGGTGCGCGACCTCTTCGCGTTCTCGTCGCCCGACGGTGCCGAGCTGCAGCGCAACGTCGTCGGTTCCGGCTGGTTCATGCCGGGCATGGCGATCCTGATGACGCCCCTGTTCGTCGTCTTCCCGGACGCCGCGGACCCGCTGTGCCGCGGCTACCTGGGGCTGGCGAACCTGCTGGTCCTGCTCTGGGCCGTCTGGTCGGTCCGCAAGCGGCTCGGCCCCCTCTACGCCTCGCTGCTGGTCGCGTTCCCCGCGCTGCTGCCGAGCTGGGTGCTGATGTCGTTCACTGCGTACGGCGACCCGCTGAGCGGGGTCGTCCTGCTGGTGATGGTCGCCCACATCGTCGACATGCTCCGGAAGATGCGGGCCGGGGAGCCGCCGGCGTGGAAGGAGGCGCTCCACCTCGGGGTCCTGGCGATCGCCGTCCTCTACCTGCGCTCGAGCACGTCGATCGTGCTGGCCGCGCTCGGCGGCGTCACCCTCGTCGCGGCGCTGGTGCTGCTGAGGGGGGCGAAGCGTCGACGCGCGGTCGGCGCCGCCGGTCTTGCCGGCGTGGTCTTCCTGGTGCTGCTGGCCCCGTGGTCGATCGCGGCGACCACGGCCCTCGACGCCCGGGTGATCACGACGACCACGGTGCCGATCTCGCTCGCCAACACGTTCGGCGACCGGGAGCAGGTGTGCTTCGGCAAGTGCGATCCCGACAGCTACCTCTGGTTCCGTCCGTTGCGCTACGCCCGCGAGGTCGGAAGGGCCACCGGCGAGTCCGAGGTGGTGGTCGAGAAGCAGATGTCCGACTATGCGCTGCGCGACCTGGATCGTCGCGACTACGCGCGCCAGACCTGGTGGAACATCGGCTCCTACTTCTTCATCCCCGCCAATTTCGTGCGCTACATCGCGCCCCCGGACGGCCGGGGCACCCTGGGCATGCTCGGCCAGCGGGTGGTGTGGGGTGCGACCTACCTCTACTACATCCCGTTCCTGGTCCTCACCCTGATCTCGATGCTGTTCGTCCAGCTCCGTTCGCTGGAGGCGCAGATCCTGGACAGCCTCGTCAAGCTCAGCCTGCTGGCGCTGTTCGTGCAGCCGTTCGTCCACGTCGCCGGGTCGCGCTACTGGACGACGGCGGGGCCGCTCTTCGCGGTCGCGGCCGCCGGCTTCCTCCGTGAGTTCTCCCTACGGCGACAGCACACCCATCCGCCTCGAGAGCGGCTCGACGGCACCGACGCCCAGCTCAGCCGCTGGCTCAAGCCGATCCAGCTGGCGTTGTCGGCGGTGTTCGCCTTGGTGATCGTCGTCCTCGGGCTGCTGGCCATCTGAGCCGCGCCGGTCAGGGTGGCGTCAGAGTCCCTGCGGCTGCGCGAAGAAGCCGTTGGGATCGTAGGTCGCCTGCGCCCGGGCGAGCCGGTCGGCGTTGGCGCCGAAGTACGCCGTCAGGTAGTCCTCGATCGTCGGGTCCGCGTAGTTGACGTAGGCGTGGTTGCCCCAGTGCGGAAGCATGGCCTCACGGAAGCCGTGCACGTAGCTGTCCGCGTCGCTCGGGGTGCCGGCGGGGAAGGTCGCGGTGTACTGCACCGTGGCCAGCGCCTCGCGGTGGACGAACGCGGTGTCGCCGGCTGCCAGGTCCTGCACCCGGCCACCGAGCGCGTCGATGGAGATGCCGGCCTCCTTCAGCCCGGAGGTCTGGGCGGCCCGCACCCGGTCGAGCAGGTCGGCGATCCCCGCGCCGTCGAGCGCGTCGTACATCACGTGGGACGTCGCCGCGAACGCCTCGCGCTGGAGCTGCCCGCCCGGACCAGTGGTGCACTCGGCGACCGGGATCGACGCGCACCCGGCGTAGGACATCATCGCGTCGCGATAGCCGCGGACGTGGACCGAGCGGGTGCTGGGGCCGGGCACCTGGTCGAGCAGTCCCGCCAGCTGCCCGTCGAGCTCGGATGTCGGGCCGGTCCAGGTGCCCGACACCAGCAGCAGCGGAGTGTCCGGGTGCTCGTCGCCGCCGAGCGCCTTGATGGTCGACCACAGCCGGGCGTCGGCGGTCGGCGCCCACTGCTGCCAGGCGTCGAGGACCGCCTCGGCGCCGGAGAAGGGCCACTCCAGGTAGAACGTGGTGAGCGTCGGGGCCTCCGAGGTCTCGAACTCGAACGACGTCACGACGCCGAGGTGCCCCCCGCCTCCGCCGCGCAGCGCCCAGAAGAGCTCGGGCTCCTCGTCCGCGCTCGCCCTGCGGACCCTGCCGTCGGCGGTCACGACCTCCATCGAACGAACGCTGTCGCAGGTCAGACCCAGCGCCCGGGTGAGGACGCCGACGCCGCCGCCCAGCGTCAGGCCGCTGATGCCGACGGTGGCACAGGAACCGCCCGCGATCGCTCGACCGGCCCCGCTGAGGCCGTCGTAGACGCGGGCGAGCGACGCCCCGGCGCCGATCGTCGCGGTCCCGCCGCTGACCTGGACCCGGTCGAGCCGACGGCAGTCGAGCACGAGGGACCGAGGGGAACCGCCCCCGGACCAGCCCGGGTAGCTGTGCCCGCCCGAGCGGATCGCCAGCGGGAGGTCGTGTTCGCGCGCGAAGGCAAGGCCGGTCGCCGCGTCCTGGGCGGAGCTGACCGACAGCACGGCGAGCGGGCGCTCGCCGTCGTACCGAGGGTTCTCCAGCAGGCGCACCTGGTCGTAGTCGGCATCGCCGGGCCGAGCCAGCGTGCCCTGCACGGATCGCCGCAACCGGGCCCAGTCGACTTTCCCGCCGCGCGAGGACGCGGTCTCCGTCGGGCGGGCCGAAGGACCCTGCCGGTCGGGGCGCGCCTGGTCCGGGCTGCAGGCGGACAGGGCCCCGAGCGCGCCCGCGCCCAGGACCGCACGCCTCGTCCAGATCGTCACCAAGTCCAAGTTATAAGGTTCGCCGCATGCCCGATCCTGCCGACCCGCAAGGCCCAGACCGGCGCCGGATCGCGTACGTCCTGCCCGTCTACAACGAGCAGGACAACATCGCGGTGTTCCACGCCGCGCTCAGCGGAGCCACCGATGCGCGGAGCGACCTGGACTTCGAGTTCGTCTACGTCGACGACGGCAGCCGCGACGACTCGCTGGAGCGGTTGCTCGAGCTCCGCGCCGCCGACCCGCGGGTCACGGTGCTGTCGCTCTCCCGAAACTTCGGGCACCAGCTCGCCGTCACCGCCGGCATCGACCTGGTCGCCGAGGACGCGTCCGCCGATGCCGTGATCGTGATGGACACCGACCTGCAGGACCCGCCCCAGGTCAGCGTGCAGATGCTCGACCTGTGGGAGGACGGCGTCGACGTGGTCTACGGCCAGCGCCGCAGTCGCAAGGACAGCGCGTTCAAGCGGAGCACGGCGTACGTCTTCTACTGGGCACTCGACCGGGTCGCGTCGATCGAGATCCCGCGCAACGTCGGAGACTTCCGGCTGATGGACGCCAAGGTCGTCGCGGAGGTCGCCCGCTACCGCGAGCACGGCCGGTTCCTCCGCGGGATCGTCGCGCACGTGGGGTTCCGGCAGGAGGCGCTGCTCTTCGACCGGGACGAGCGGTTCGCGGGGGAGACCGGCTACCCGCTGCGCAAGATGCTCAGCTTCGCGGCCAACGGCATCCTCGGCTTCTCCACCGCTCCGCTGCGGATGATCAGCCGGCTGGGGATCTTCATCTCGCTGCTCAGCGTGCTGCTGGCGGCGTACGTCGCCTACGTGCGGCTGTTCCGGCCCGACCAGTCGGTGCCCGGCTGGGCGTTCCTCGGCGTCGGCATGTTCCTCCTCGGCGGCATCCAGCTGATCATGATGGGTGTGATCGGGATGTACCTCGGCCGGGTCTACGTCGAGGCCCAGGACCGGCCGCTCTACTCGCTCGCCCTGGTCGCGCGGGACGGCAGAGTCAGTCTCCCCCGCCGGCACCGTGACCGGGGACGGGTCGACCCGGGAGTCCTCTCCTGAGGCGCCAGGTCCCCTGGACGGTGGTGCGGTTCGCCGGGGTCGGCGTCTGCAACACCGCCATCGACTGGGTGCTGTTCCTCGTGCTGCACGACAGCCTGGGGATCACGCTCGCGAACTTCTGCTCCTCCAGCGCCGGCATGGTGTTCAGCTTCGTCGTCAACGGGCTCTTCACGTTCCGCGCCGAGCGGCTGACGCTGCGCCAGGCCGCGCTGTTCGTCGCGACCACCGGCGCCGTGATGTGGGTCGCCCAGCCGCTGCTCATCCACGGCTGGCTGTGGGCGCTCGACAACGCCGTCGACGACGCCGACCTGCGGCTCGCCGCGGCCAAGCTCGCGTCGATCGCGTGCAGCCTCGTGCTCAACTTCGCCGCCTATCGACTGGTGGTGTGGCCGATCACGCACCACGAACCTGCTTCAGAGGCCGGTCACTAGATCTCGATACGGCGGGGGCCGCTGGTCGAGGAGGTCGCTCTGGCGAGCGTCACGAGACCCCTGTCACGTGGTTGCGGCCACCTCTGGGGTCACCGGGTCTCGATACGGCGGTCGGCAGTCCGCTCGTTCCTCGCGCTCTGCCGCGCCTACTCGACCTCCCCGCCCGTTCGTCCCGGATCTCGTTCCTCGATCCGGGACGGGCGGTGATTTGTTCTCGCGTTCACAAACTCTTAAATTGATCCAGTCGCGGTCCTGTGAGCGCGGCTGGAAAGAAGAGCTGTGACCGCACGGAGTTCGAGCGAGACGACCCGGGTCATCCCGGAGGCCACCGTCGCGCGCCTGCCCGTCTACCTTCGGGCCCTGACGGCGCTCGCCGACGACGGCATCCGCACCTGCTCGAGCGAGGACCTCGCCGTCGCCGCGGGCGTCAACAGCGCCAAGCTCCGCAAGGATCTTTCGTACCTGGGCAGCTACGGCACCCGCGGGGTCGGCTACGACGTCGACTACCTGCGCTACCAGATCGCCCGCGAGATCGGCGTGACCCAGGACTGGCCGGTCGTGATCGTCGGCATCGGAAATCTCGGGCACGCCCTCGCCAACTACTCGGGCTTCCGCAGTCGTGGGTTCCGCGTCGTGGCCCTGCTCGACGCCGACCCCGAGCGGCACGAGGAGATCGTCGCCGGCGTGCCGGTCCGCCCGTTCGACGACCTCGAGGCGATCGCCCGCGAGCACGCGGTCGCCATCGGCGTCATCGCCACTCCTGCCGCAGCCGCCCAGGACGTCGCCGACCGGATGGTCGCCGCCGGGGTCACCAGCATCCTCAACTTCGCACCGGCAGTGATCTCGGTGCCCGACGGCGTCGACGTCCGCAAGGTCGACCTGTCCATCGAGCTGCAGATCCTCGCCTACCACGAGCAGCGCAAGGCCCACGAGCACGCGCGTGAGGACGAGATCGCCGCCGCCATCGCCGTCGGAGGTGGGGAGGCATGAGCGTTCTGGTCGTGGGGATCTCCCACAACTCCGCGCCGGTCGCGCTGCTCGAGCGGGTCGCGCTCGACGACGACGGCGTGCAGAAGCTGATCGCCGATGCCGCCTCCTGCGACCACGTCACCGAGGCCACGGTCATCGCGACCTGCAACCGGGTCGAGATCTACACCGAGGTCGAGCGCTTCCACGGCAGCGTCGAGTCGATCTCGCGGCTCCTCGTGGACCGGGCCGGCGAGTCGACCGACGCGATGCTGCCGCATCTCTACGTCCACTACGACGACGGTGCGATCTCGCACCTGTTCCACGTCGCCGCCGGTCTCGACTCGATGGCCGTCGGCGAGGGCCAGATCCTCGGCCAGACCCGGGAGGCGCTGCGCCGCGGCCAGGAGCTCGGCACCGTCGGGCCGGCCCTCAACACGCTCTTCCAGCAGGCCCTCCGGGTCGGGAAGCGCAGCCGCGCCGAGACCGCGATCGACCAGGTCGCGCCGACCATGGTGTCGGCCGCGCTCGACCAGGTGGACGGCGCCGCGGACTCCGTGCGGGACAAGGACGTCGTCGTCATCGGCGCCGGCGCGATGGCCGGGCTGGCCACTGCCACCGTCTCCCGGATGGGCGCCCGCCGGGTCTCGGTCGTCAACCGGTCGCTCGAACGGGCCAGGAGGCTGGCGGCGCAGTACGACGCGCACCCGGTGCCGATGACCGGGCTGAGCGACGCGCTGGCGACCGCCGACGTGCTGATCACCTGCACCGGCTCCGCCGGCACCCTCGTCAGCCGTGAGCTCCTGGCGGCCGCCCGTGCCGCCGTCGGCGACCAGCCGCTCGCCATCGTCGACCTCGCGCTGCCGCACGACGTCGACCCGGCCGCGGCCGAGCTCCCGGGGGTCACGCTGCTCGGCCTCGCCGAGCTCGCCGAGGCGCTCCATGACGGCTCCAGCGGCGCCGAGGTGCTCGAGGTCCGCCGGATCCTCGGCGAGGAGGTCACCGCGTTCCTCGCCGCTCGCCGCCAAGCGAGCGTCACGCCGACGGTCGTCGCGCTGCGCTCGATGGCGACCTCGGTCGTCGACGCCGAGATGACCCGCCTCGACAGCCGGCTCCCCGACCTCGACGAGAGCATCCGCGCCGAGATCCGCCACACGGTCCGCCGGGTCGCGGACAAGCTGCTCCACGAGCCCACGGTCCGGGTCAAGGAGCTCGCCAACGAGCAGGGCGCGGTCTCCTACGCGGCCGCGCTCGCCGAGCTGTTCGCGCTCGACCCCGAGGCCGTCGACGCGGTCACCCGGGCGATCGGCGTACCCGAGGAGGGTGCGCCGTGAGCACTGCCGTGAAGACACTGCGCGTCGGCACCCGGCGCAGCCTGCTGGCGACCACCCAGGCCGAGCAGGTCGCCACCCTGCTGCGCGACCGGCTCGGCGTCGACACCGAGCTGGTGGAGGTCACCACCGAGGGAGACCGCAGCCAGGCGGCCGGCACGCCGCTCCCGGAGTCGCCGACGACCGGCGTGTTCGTCGGCGCCCTGCGCGACGCGTTGCTCGCCGGTGACGTCGATGTCGCCGTGCACTCGCTCAAGGACCTGCCGACCTATCCCGAGCCCGGCATCGTCCTGGCCGCCGTGCCGCAGCGGGAGGACCCGCGCGACGTCGTCGTGGCCCGGGACGGGCTCACCCTGGGTGAGCTCCCGGCCGGCAGCAAGGTCGGCACCGGGTCGCCGCGACGGGCCGCCCAGGTCCACGCCCTCGGCCTCGGTTTGGACGTGGTGGCCATCCGTGGCAACGTCGACACCCGGATCGCCAAGGTGCGGGCAGGAGAGTGTGACGCGGTGATACTGGCGCGGGCCGGGCTGGCCAGGATCGGGCGGCTGGACGAGGTGAGCGAGGTGCTCGACCCCCTCCAGATGCTGCCCGCGCCCGGGCAGGGCGCCCTCGCCGTCGAGTGCCGTGCCGACGACCCGCTCGCCGACCTCGTGGCCGCGCTCGACGACCCGGCGACCCACGCCGCCGTCCTCGCCGAGCGCACCACCCTCGCGACGCTGGAGGGCGGCTGCTCCGCCCCGATCGGCGCCCTGGCCGAGGTCGCCGAGGGCGAGGACGGGCCCGAGCTGTGGCTCCGAGCGGTCGTGCTCTCGACCGACGGCGCCCTCGCCGTACGCCGCTCCGCCTCCGCCCCCCTGACCGACCGTGTCGCCGCCGCCCACCTGGGGGAGCAGCTGGCACAGGAGCTGCTCGACGAGGGCGCCGACCAGCTCGACCCCGCTCCCCCCAACCCCCGTCTCACCGGCCCCAACCCCGCCGCCCCCACCGCAGGATCGACAGAGGTGCACAACGCATGACGCGAAAGACAGCCCCCACCCAGGCTGCCAAGTCCCGGCCCACGGCCACGACCAGCCACGCCGGCAGCGTGGCGTTCGTCGGCACCGGCCCCGGTGACCCCGAGCTGCTGACCATGCGCGCCCTCCGGTTGATCGAGGACGCGGACGTGCTCATCACCGAGGAGCCCGAGCACGTCGACCTGGTCGCCCGCGTCCGCGGCCGTGCCGAGGACGGCCCCGAGGTCATCGACGGTGGCTTCGGTGAGGACGGCCAGCCGCTCACCCACGCCTCCCGCGCCAAGGTCGTCGTCAAGCAGGCCAAGCGCGGGTTGCGCGTCGTACGCCTGCTGAGCGGCGACCCGTTCCTCTACGCGTCCGGGCCCGAGGAGGCGCAGGCCGTCGCCAAGGCCGGCCTGGCCTTCGAGGTCGTCCCCGGCGTGTCGTCGGTCGGCGCGGTCCCGGCCTATGCCGGCATCCCGCTCACCACCAAGGACCACCGCGAGGTCGCCGTCGTCACCTGCGGCGACCGGGTCGACTGGAGCCGCTACGGCGACACCCCGACCCTGGTGCTGCTGTCGGCCGTCGGCCAGATCGGCGAGATCGCGAAGGACCTGATCGCCGCCGGCCGCTCGCCGGAGACGCCGGTCGCGATGACCCGGGTCGGCACCACCACCGAGCAGCAGACCGTCACCTCGACCCTGGCCCGGATCGCCGCCGACGCGCGCGCCGCCCGGATCGCCCCGCCGGCGATCACCGTCGTCGGCAAGGTCGTCGACCTGCGCTCGGCGCTGTCGTGGTTCGAGACCAAGCCGCTGTTCGGCTGGCGGGTGCTGGTGCCGCGCACCAAGGAGCAGAGCGCGACCCTCTCGGCGCGGCTGCGCCACTACGGCGGCGTGCCGGAGGAGGTGCCGACCATCTCGGTCGAGCCGCCCCGCAACCCGCAGCAGATGGACAAGGCCGTCCGCGGTCTGGTCGAGGGCCGCTACGAGTGGATCGCCTTCACCTCGGTCAACGCGGTCAAGGCGGTCCGTGAGAAGTTCGAGGAGTACGGCCTCGACGCCCGCGCGTTCAGCGGCCTCAAGATCGCCGCGGTCGGCGACAAGACCGCGCAGGCGATCGCCGCCTGGGGCCTGCGCGCCGACCTGGTGCCGTCGGCCAATGGATCAGCCGGTCAGTCCGCTGCCGGCCTGCTCGAGAGTTGGCCGGAGTACGACGAGCAGCTCGACCCCATCAACCGGGTCTTCCTGCCGCGTGCCGACATCGCCACCGAGAACCTCGTCGCCGGACTGATCGACCTCGGCTGGGAGTGCGACGACGTCACCGCCTACCGCACCGTGCGGGCCGCGCCGCCGCCGGCGCCTACTCGCGACGCGATCAAGACCGGCAGGTTCGACGCCGTCGTCTTCACGTCCTCCTCGACCGTCCGCAACCTGGTCGGCATCGCCGGCAAGCCGCACCCGTCGACCGTGATCGCGGTCATCGGGCCGGCGACGGCGAAGACCGCCGAGGAGCACGGCCTGCGGGTCGACGTGATGGCGCCCAAGCCCGACGTCGACCTCCTCGTCGAGGCCCTCGCCGACTTCGGCGCCGCCCGCCGGGCCGCCATGCTCGACGCCGGCGAGCCGGTCACCAAGCCCAGCGACCGGAAGGCGTCCGGGCGGCGGCGCAAGGCCGAGTAGGGCGGGTGCGAGGTGCAGGAATCACCGGTCGACCGGGGATTCCTGCACTTGTCGGCCATTGCAACGCCCGACAAGTGCAAGTTTCCCCGGTCGGCCGGTGATTCCTGCATGCGCGACAATGAGCCCATGAGCGACATCGAGCGCCCGACCATCCGCCCCCGCCGCCTGCGTACGACGCCCGCGATGCGGGAGCTGGTGGCGGAGACGACGTTGCGGCCGAGCCAGCTGGTGCTGCCCCTGTTCGTGCGCGAGGGCACCACCGAGCCGCAGCCGATCTCCTCGATGCCGGGGGTTGTCCAGCACTCCCGCGACACGCTGCGCAAGGCGGTCTCGGAGGCGGCTGAGGCCGGCATCCGCGGTGTGATGCTGTTCGGGATCCCCGAGGTCAAGGACGCGACGGGGTCCGGGGGCGTCGACCCGGACGGCATCCTCAACCTCGCCATTCGCGACGTCGTCGCGGAGGTCGGTGACGCGGTGGTGGTGATGAGCGACCTGTGCCTCGACGAGTTCACCGACCACGGTCACTGCGGCGTGCTCGCCGCGGACGGTCGGGTCGACAACGACGCGACCCTCGCGGCGTACGCCGAGATGGCGGTCGCGCAGGCGGAGGCCGGCGTCAACCTGGTCGGACCGAGCGGGATGATGGACGGGCAGGTCGCCGTGATCCGGGCCGCGCTCGATGCGTCGGGTCACGCCGACACCGGGATCCTGGCCTACGGCGCGAAGTACGCCTCCGCGTTCTACGGCCCGTTCCGGGAGGCCGTCGACTCGTCCCTGCAGGGCGACCGTCGCACCTACCAGCAGGACCCGCGCAACGCCGTCGAAGGCGTCCGGGAGGCGCTGCTCGACGTCGAGCAGGGCGCCGACATCGTGATGGTGAAGCCGGCGCTGGCCTACCTCGACGTGCTGCGCAGGGTCGCGGATGCGATGAGCGAGCACGGCGTGCCGGTGGCGGCGTACAACGTCAGCGGTGAGTACGCCATGGTCGAGGCCGCGGCCGCCCGCGGCTGGATCGATCGCGAGTCGGCGATCCTCGAGACGCTCACCGCGATCCGGCGGGCCGGGGCGGACATCATCCTCACCTACTGGGCCGTGGAGGCAGCGCACCTGGTGCGCTGACCCCGACCATGGCGAAGGGCCCCGGATCGTCAGATCCAGGGCCCTTCGGCTGTTCAGCAGCTCAGGGATTCAAACCGTAGGAGAGCACGCAGTTGGTGTATTGCAGGACCTGCAGCAGGCCCGGGAACTCAGCCGCGCACGCGGCACGGACCTCGGACTTCGCCAAGGCGCCGAGCACGCCGTGCAACAGGTCGGACACGGTGTCCTCGACCTGGTCGACGGTGTCGTCGACCGGGCCGCCGTTGTCGACGCTCGGCAGACCGCCGTTGTCGTCGTCGTTGTCGCCGCCCGGGTCGATCGGGTCAGTCGGGTCGGTCGGATCCGTGGGATCGGTCGGCTCGTCGGTGTCGTCGTCGACCGGGGTGTAGCCGCCGTCGTCGGGGATGTCCGGACCGTTGTCCGGCGCATCGGTGCCGTTGTGCGTGCCCGGGCTGTAGGTCGGGATTGACGGAACGATGTAGCCGGCCGAGGTGGTGTTGTTCGGGATCGTGGTGAAGTCGCCCTCGAGGTAGGCGTCCATGATCGACAGCACCAGGTCGACGTACTGCTGGCTGTGGTTGTAGCGATAGACGGCGGACCGCTGGCCCATCACCGTCGACAGGTCGTCCTTGCCGGAGCAGAGGTAGACCGCGGTGGCGAGGGCGGCGTCGTCGATGTCCTGCGGGTTGCGCTTGGCGTCGCCGTCGGCGTCGACACCCACGATCGACCAGGTCGACGGGATGAACTGCATCGGGCCGACAGCGCGGTCCCACTTGCTGTCACGGTCGAACTGGCCGGCGTCGGTGTCGCTGATCGCCTTGGTGCTCTTGCGGCCGTTGAGCGCGGGGCCGTAGATGCCGGGCTTGGCGACGCCGTCGTCGTCGAGGACGTTGCCGCCGAAGCGGCCGTGGTTGGACTCGACCCGGCCGATGGCGGCGACCAGCTGCCAGGTGAGGTGGCAGCTCTTGTCGGCCTTGTTGATGACGGCCTCGGCACGCTGGTAGGCGGCGAGTGCTGCGGAGGGGATCTGGTTGGTCGACGCGGTCGCCACGATGTTCTGGGTGTTGCCGGTCGGGCTCAGGTCGTCGGGGTCGGACACGCTGGCCGGCGCCTCGATCGCGTCGGTCGGCACGCTGGTGCCGTCCGGAAGCGACCCGTCAGGGCTCTGGCTGGCGGAGACGGCAGGAGGAACCCCGCCGATTCCCGCGACGCTGGCCGTCCAAGCGGCTGACAGCAGCGCGAGCGGAACGATCGTGGCGGCTCTCTGCAGCCGTCCCAAACGCTTCCTCGACATTCGGTCTCTCTCCCCGGCCCTTCTCGTAGGCCCCAAACTCGGTCACGCGAGCCGCTCCCGTTACCCCGGTCTCGCTGTGGCGCCACGCCTGCTCCCACGGGTGTGACAACAGACAGAACGAATGGTGTCACATATGCGTTACGGGTGTCACACTCCGAGATTTTGCTCAGTACCCGGCGTGGCACGTCCCACACCCCTGCCCCGAGGCGTAAGGGCCTCGCCTGATCAGGGACAATGACCCGGTGACTCCCGTCCCGTCGGCCTCCGGCAGCACCACCCCGACCATAGGTCCGACCATCCGATCGGCGGAGCTGTTCGACCGGGCCCGCGCGGTCACCCCGGGCGGCGTCAACTCACCGGTCCGCGCGTTCAACGCCGTCGGCGGCACGCCCCGCTTCATCGCCTCGGCCCGCGGCGCCTGGCTGACCGACGTCGACGGCAACGAGTACGTCGACCTGATCTGCTCCTGGGGGCCGATGCTGCTCGGGCACGCCCACCCGGACGTGGTCGCGGCGGTCGAGGCGGCGGTCCGCCGGGGTACGTCGTACGGCACGCCGACGGAGGGCGAGGTGGCCCTGGTCGAGGAGATCATCGGTCGCACGCCCGTCGAGAAGGTCCGTCTGGTCTCGTCCGGCACCGAGGCGACCATGTCCGCGATCCGGTTGGCGCGCGGCTTCACGGGCCGCGACGTCGTGGTCAAGTTCGCCGGCTGCTACCACGGCCACCTCGACGCCCTGCTGGCCTCGGCCGGCTCCGGCCTGACCACGTTCTCGATCCCGGGAACGCCCGGTGTGCCGGAGTCCTCGACCGCGCTCACCCTGGTGCTCCCTTACAACGACCGGGCCGCCGTGGAGGCGGTCTTCGCCGAGCACGGCGACCGGATCGCGTGCCTGATCACCGAGGCCGCCCCCGGCAACATGGGCGTCGTCCCGCCCGAGCCGGGCTTCAACGCGTTCCTCGCCGAGGTCTGCCAGCGCCACGGTGCTCTCTTCGTCAGCGACGAGGTGATGACCGGGTTCCGGGTCTCCGCCAGCGGCCAGTGGGGCACGGACGGCGCGGTCGAGGGCTGGCGGCCGGACCTCATGACGTTCGGCAAGGTGATGGGCGGCGGCCTCCCTGCGGCTGCGTTCGGCGGCCGGGCGGACGTGATGTCCGCGCTCGCGCCGGACGGGCCGGTCTACCAGGCCGGCACCCTGTCGGGAAACCCGATCGCCACCGCGGCCGGGCTCACCACCCTGCAGCTGGCCACCCATGAGGTCTACGACCGCCTCGACACGGTGGCCGACACGCTCCGGGGAGCGGTGGGCGAGGCGTTCACGGCCGCCGGCGTACCCCACGTCATCCAGTCCGCCGGATCGATGTTCTCGGTGTTCCTGACCGACGAGCCGGTGCTCGACTTCGCCGGGGCGTCCCGCACCGACACGGCGGCGTACGGCGCCTTCTTCCACGCCATGCTCGACCGGGGTGTGCACCTGCCGCCGTCGGCCTACGAGGCGTGGTTCGTGTCTGCCGCCCACGAGGACCGGGCGGTGCAGACCGTGCTCGACGCCCTGCCGGCCGCTGCACAGGCCGCCGGGTCCCGAGGCTCGAAAGCTCGCACCTCAACCACCGGAGGTATCTGAATGGCCACGCCCGACACCGTCGTCCACCTGGTGCGCCACGGCGAGGTGCACAACCCCGACGGCCTGCTCTACGGCCGCCGCGACGGCTTCCACCTCACCGAGCGGGGCCGGGAGATGGCGGAGCGGACCGCGGCGTCACTCGCGTCGCGCGACGTCACGGTGCTGGTCTCCTCGCCGCTGGAGCGGGCCCGCGAGACCGCCGCGCCGCTCGCGGAGAAGCTCGGCCTCGAGATCGGGTTCGACGAGCGGGTGATCGAGTCCACCAGCAAGTTTGAGGGCATGACCTTCGGCCGCGGCCGCAACGCGCTGCGCAACCCGCTTCTCTGGCGCCACCTCTACAACCCGTTCCGGCCGTCGTGGGGGGAGCCCTACAAGGCGATCGTCGCCCGGATGATGGCGGCGATCCACGACGTACGACGCGAGGCCGCAGGTCACGAGGGCGTGATCGTGTCCCACCAGCTGCCGATCTGGACGACCCGCCTCCACGTCGAGCGCCGCTCGTTCCTCCACGACCCGCGCCGGCGGCAGTGCACCCTGTGCTCGGTGACGTCGTTCCACTTCGTGGACGACCGGCTGGCCCAGGTCAGCTATCACGAGCCGGCCATCGACCTGATCCCGCCCGGCGACCGGCACGCGCCGTTCTCCGCGGGCCACGCCCCCGAGGAGCTCAAGCCGGAGGGCTCGCTGCCGGCCGAGGAGCCAGAGTCCTGAGCATCCTCCGCGTCGCCGCGCCGGTCCTGGCCGGCGGGCTCCTCCTCACCGGCTGCACCGACATCGCGGGCACCGGTGACGGCGACTACGTCCCCGGGGACGGCCAGGTCGTCGAGGTCGCGCTCGACGACCGGGAGAGCCCCGTCGACCTCGCGGGCGAGACGGTCCAGGGCGAGGACCTCGACCTCGCCGGCCTGCGCGGCCAGGTCGTCGTGGTCAACCTGTGGTGGTCCGGCTGCGGCCCGTGCATCAAGGAGATGCCGATGCTGGTCGACGCCGAGGCCGAGCTCCCGGCCGGCGAGACCGCGTTCGTCGGCATCAACATCCGTGACCTCGCCCCGGAGAACGCCGCCGCGTTCGAGCGCAACGTCGGCGTCGACTATCCCTCGATCTACGACCCCGGCAGCGAGCGGCTCGACGCGTTCGGCAGCTACGAGCCCTACGCGCCGCCGACCACCTGGGTGCTCGACCGCGAGGGTCGCGTCGCGGCGTTGATCAACGGCCCGGTGCCGTCGAAGAGCACGCTGACCACCGTGGTCGAGGACGTGCTGGCGGAGACGTCCGATGGATGACTGGTTCCGGGGCCAGGCCGCCACGGGATCGCTGGCCCTCGCCGTACCGGTCGCCGTCATCGCCGGCCTGGTCTCGTTCTTCTCCCCGTGCGTGATCCCCCTGCTGCCCGGCTACCTGTCCTATGCGACCGGACTGTCGGGTGCCGACCTCGCGGCCGGTGAGGCCGTCCGGCATCGCTGGCGGATGTTCGTCGGCTCGGTCTTGTTCGTCGTCGGGTTCGCCGTGGTCTTCGTGCTGCTCGGCGCCGCGTTCGGCGGGGTGAGCTCGCGGCTGCGGTTGTGGCAGGACGAGATCACGATCGTGCTCGGGCTGATGCTGATCGTGCTCGGGCTGGTGTTCGCCGGCGTCGTCCCCTGGCTGCAGCGGGACTGGCGGGTGCACAAGATCCCGGCCGTCGGGCTCGGCGCGGCACCGCTGATCGGTGCCCTGTTCGCGATCGGGTGGACGCCCTGCATCGGACCGACGTACGGCGCCATCCTGAACCTCACCTACGCCGACGCGACAGCGTCCCGGGGCGCGCTGCTGTCGTTGTTCTACGCGCTGGGCCTGGGGATCCCGTTCATCGTCGCCGGCCTTGCGTACCGCCGTACGCTCGGCGCCGTCGCCTGGGTGCGCCGGCATCAGGTCTGGGTGATGCGGCTCGGTGGCCTGTTCCTGATCGTGCTCGGACTGCTGATGGTCACCGGCTACTGGGACCACGTCGTCCAGTGGGCGCAGCTGCGGCTGGTCGACTACGGCGAGACGGCCGTATGACAGAGCCCGAGGGGTCTGGACGCGACGAGCGCCCGGTCGGCCGGGGAGAGCTGACCGCCCGCGAGCTGCTCCGCTGGACCTGGCGTCAGCTCACGTCGATGCGCACGGCGCTGGTGCTGCTGCTCCTGCTCGCGCTGGCCGCGATCCCCGGATCGGTCATCCCACAGTCCGGCGTGGACGCGCTCGAGGTCTCCCGCTGGAAGGACGAGCACCCCAAGCTCACGCCGATCTACGAGAAGCTCGACCTCTTCTCGGTCTTCGACTCGGTGTGGTTCTCGGCGATCTACCTGCTGCTCACGCTGTCGCTGGTCGGCTGCATCGTGCCCCGCCTGGTGGTCTACGCCCGGGCGCTCCGCACACAGCCACCCCCGGCTCCGCGCAACCTGTCCCGCCTGCCGGACCACGCGTCGTACGAGACGCCGCTGTCGCCCGACGAGGTGCTCGCCCGGGCCCGCGCGATCCTCGGCAAGCGCTACCGGCTGCGGTCCTCGGATGGCGAGGCGGGCGACGCGGTCAGCGCCGAGCGCGGCTATCTGCGCGAGGTCGGCAACCTGCTCTTCCACCTGTCCGTGCTGGTCGTGCTCGCCGGGTTCGCGATCGGCGGGCTGTTCGGCTACCAGGGCGGCGTGATCCTGGTGCAGGGGTCGACGTTCGGCAACAACCTCACCCAGTACGACGACTTCGACCCCGGCGGTCTGTTCACACCGCAGCAGCTCGACGACTTCGACTTCACGGTCGACGACTTCGACGTCGAGTGGCTCAAGAGCGGCGCCGGCGCCGGGACTGCCCGCGGGTTCGACGCCGGACTGACCTATCGCGAGAGCGACGGTCCCGACCAGAGCTACGACCTGCGGGTCAACCACCCGCTGTCCATCGGCGACACCGACGTGTTCCTCATCGGCCACGGCTACGCGCCGGTGATCACGGTGCGTGACGGCGAGGGCAACATCGCCGCCACCGGACCGACCGTGTTCCTGCCCGAGGACCAGACCTTCGTGTCGTTCGGCGTGGTCAAGGCGTGGACCGCGAAGCCCGGCGAGGTCGGGCTCGAGGGGCTGTTCTACCCGACGTTCGGGCTCTACGAGGGCGACCCGGTGTCGGTGTTCCCCGACGACCTCAGCCCGTTGGTCTCGCTGCTCGTCTACACCGGCGACCTCGGCGTGAACGCGGGCGAGGCACAGTCGGTCTACGTCCTCGACAAGAGCGACGCGACCCAGGTCAAGGGCAAGGACGGCAAGCCGTTCCGGCTCGACCTGTCGCTGGGCGAGACGGTCGAGCTGCCCGACGGGCTCGGCTCGGTCACGTTCGAGCGGGTCGACCCCTGGGTGCGGGTCCAGATCAGCCAGACGCCCGGCAAGGAGATTGCGCTGCTCGGCGTGGTCCTCGCGCTGATCGGCCTGTGCGGGTCGCTCTACATCCGGCCGCGGCGGGTGTGGGTGCGGGCCCGGGCTGGGACCGACGCCGGCCGTGGGGACACAATGACAGTCGGCGGGACCACGGTCGTCGAGGTCGCCGGGCTCGACCGGTCCGGCAACGGCGACGTGGGACCGGTGCTGGCCGACCTGGTCGCGGCACTGCAGAAGGAGTCTGAGTAGTGAGCAACGCTGCATGGGAGTCGCTGAGCAACCAGGCCGTGGCCGCGGCCGGGCTGGCCTACTTCGTCGCCCTGCTGGTGCACCTGGCCGAGTGGGCGGCGCTGCGACAGCCGGTCAAGGAGCCCGCGCTCGTCGGCGCGGGCGCAAGTGAGCCGGAGGACCGTCGTACGTCGGAGCGGATCGCGTTCCTCGGACGGCTCGGCTTCCTGGTCACCTGCCTCGCGGCCTGCGCGCACTTCGTCGCTCTCGTCGGCCGCGGGATGGCCGCGGACCCCAACCGGGTGCCGTGGGGCAACATGTACGAGTTCACGACCACGGGCACGTTCATCGTGACAGCGATCTATCTCGCGCTCTACCGCAAGTACCGGCTGGCCTGGATGGCACCGCTCGTCCTCGGCTTCGTGCTGACCATCCTGATGGTCGCCGTGATCTGGCTGCACGAGCCGGTGCAGCCGCTGCGCGAGGCGCTCAACTCCTACTGGCTGGTCATCCACGTCGTCTCCGCGGCGATCGCCACCGGTGCGTTCACCGTCGGCGGCATCACCTCGATCATGTACCTCGTCAAGATGCGCGCCGGCGAGGTCGCCAAGGGGCGGTGGCTGGACCGGGTCCCCGGCCTCGACAGCCTCGACAAGCTGGCCTACCGGGTGCACGCCTTCGCCTTCCCGGTGTGGACCTTCGCGGTCCTCATCACCGGCCCGATCTGGGCGCACGAGGCCTGGTCCCGCTACTGGAACTGGGACCCCAAGGAGGTGTGGGCGTTCATCACCTGGGTGGTCTACGCCGGCTATCTCCACGCCCGCGCGACCGCCGGGTGGAAGGGGCGCAACGCCGCCATCCTCGCGCTGGTCGGACTGGCCACGCTCTGGTTCAACTTCATCGGGATCAACTACTTCTCGACCAGCAGCCAGCACTCCTACGCGATCGAGGCACCGGAGCACGCCCCGACGTCGCCGAGTCGGCTGGTCTTCGGTCGGTGAGCTCGCCGAGTCGGCTGGTTTTCGGTTGGTGAGCTCGTCGAGTCGGCTGGTTTTCGGTTGGTGAGCTCGCCGAGTCGGCTGGTCTTAAGACGCGCCGACTCGGCGTCGGCGGGTGCGAAGACGCGCCGACTCGGCGTCGTACGGGTGCGAAGACGCGCCGACTCGGCGTCGTACGGGTGCGAAGACGCGCCGACTCGGCGTCGTACGGGTGCGAAGACGCGCCGACTCGGCGTCGTACGCCGGTTAGGTCAGGCTTCGTCGGGCGGGTTGAGGCGCTTGCGGTCGAGGTCGCGGAGGAAATCCTCGTCGTCGTCCGGCGCCACCGCTCGAGGCGGCTCGCTCGGACGCTTCGGCGCCTTGGGGCGCGGCAGGGCCGGTCGCTCGCCCGGCCCGCGCTCCTGGAGCGCCCGGGTGACCAGATAGGTCACGGCCGCGAACACCAGGATGACCACGAGGAGCTTGCCCACACCCCCAGAGTAGATCGCCGGTGGGTACCCGTGGTCACGGATTGAGAACACTGTGTCCCGGAGACCTACCCTGGACCGGTGAAGGAGTTCTGGGTCTACACGCTCATGCGGGTCGGTTTGTTCCTCGGTTCGTTCGCGATCGTCTTCGGCATCTGGTTCGTCATCACCGGCGACGTGCCGGTTTTCTGGGTGGTCGTGATCGCGTTCGTGGTGAGCGGCGTGGCGTCGTACTTCATCCTCGAGCGGCAGCGCGAGCAGTTCGCCGCGAAGGTCGAGGGGCGGGCCGCGAAGGTGGCCCAGAAGCTCGAGGAGCAGCGCGCCAAGGAAGACGCCGACTGATCTGAGCCTCGGTGCGGTCTCAGCCGAACCCGACGGGAACGGTGGACTGGCCGACGTCGTTGCGGCCCCAGCAGAGCGCGACGCCGTCGGTGCGTACGCCGCAGCTGTGGTTGGTGCCGCCGCTGACCGAGAGGAAGGTTCCGGTCGGTGGCGTGGCCTTGCTGTCGGAACCGTCGCCCCAGCACGCCAGCGTGCCGTTGGACCTGATGCCGCAGGTGTGGTTGCCGCGGGCGCTGATGGTGGTGAAGGCCTGGTTCGGGACGGACGTCTGGCCGAACGAGTTGTCGCCCCAGCAGATGACGACCCCGATGGGCTTGAGCCCGCAGGTGTGATGGGTTCCTGCGGAGACCTGCACGAAGGCGTTGGTGGGCGGCGACGCCTGGCCGCTGGCGTTGTCGCCCCAGCACTTCACCGCTCCGTTCACCTTGAGCCCGCACGTGTGCGAGCCTCCCGCGGCCACCTGGACAAAGGCGTTGGTGGGTGCCGACGCCTGGCCGCTGGTGTTGTCGCCCCAGCACACCACGCCGCCGTTGACCTTCAGCGCGCACGAGTGGTCGCCGCCGGCGCTGACCTGGGTGGCCAGGATCGCGGGCGGGGTGGCTTCGCCGTTCGCGTTGCCGCCCCAGCAGCGCAGCTTGGCGTCGGTGCGGACCGCACAGGCATGCCCGCCGCCGTTTGAGACGGAGGTGAAGGTGCCGGCCGGTTCGCCGGTGACGACGGGGTCGGAGGCGTCACCCCAGCACAGCAGGCTGCTGTCGACGTCGATCCCACACGAGCTGTCGGTCCCGGAGCTGGTGACCGGGACGTTGAAGGTGCCGGTGGGCGGGGTGGCCGTCGCGGCATAGCTGACGCCCCAGCAGGTGACCGTGCCGTCGGTGCGGATCCCGCAGTCGTGGAGGTCGCTGGCCGTCAGGGTGGTGAACGTCCCGGTCGGCGGGTTGAGGCCGCCCCAGTAGTTGTTGCCCCAGCAGGCGACGGTGCCGTTGCTGCGCAGACCGCAGGTGTGGACCTCGCTGGCGGCAATCGCCGTGAACGCGCCGGCCGGCGGCGTGCTCTGTCCGTAGAAGGTGTCCCCCCAGCAGGTCACGGAACTGTCCGTGCGGACTCCGCAGGCGTGGTTCTTCCCGATGTCGATGGTGGTGAACGTCCCTGCCGGTGGATTCCCCAGGGTGGCCGAGCCCCAGCAGGCCACGGTGCCGTTGGTGCGGAGTGCGCAGGCGAAATTCCCTCCAGCGGTGATCGAGGCGAATCGTCCGCCCGGCGCGTTCAGCTGTCCGGCGAAGTTGCTGCCCCAACACGCGATCGCGCCGTCGGTGCGGATCCCGCACGCGAAGTCCTGCCCGGCGGCGAGTGCGGTGAACCTGCCAGCTGGGGGCGAGTTGCCCTGTCCGGCGCCCCAGCAGGTGACGGTCGCGTCGACCCGCAGGCCGCAGGTGTGGTACACGCCGGTCGACAAGGTCGTGAACCGCCCTGTGGGCGGCGTCGGGACCTGGCCGTCCTGGCCCCAGCAGGCGATGGTGCCGTTGGTGCGGATCCCGCAGGTTGACACAGTGTCAGCAGCCAGTCGGCCGAGCAGCGCCTCCGCTGGGAGGGCCGACACCGGTGCGTCCTCCCCGCCGGGGGTCCCCGCCGAGCGGGCGACCGGTGTCGGACTGCCGGCGCTTGCGCCGAGGACGATCAGGAGCAGAACGGGAAGGGCGGTGCGAAGCTGCAAGATCATGGGCGCGTCCCTTGGGGGCAGAGAGACCGACGCGTCGACGCTAGCCCCTTTGGCCCGCCGTGGTGCTCCATTCTGATAACTGCCGGGTCCGTGTGCCGGGTGCTCAGGCGACAGCGAGACCGATGCCGCAGCCGAGCGCCCAGAGCAGCTCGGCGAGACCGGTCTGCTGCAGCACCGGGATGAGGCCGCGGGCCGACCGCGCCGCCGAGCACGGTTCGGCAGGCGGGCAGGGCCAGGGCCAGGAACAGCAGCCCGAGCAGGGCCCACGGGGTCGTGTCGATCGCGACGCGGACGAGCATCACCAGCGCCACCGCGACGAGGAACGTGTAGAGCCCGCGGGTACGACGGTCGCCCAGCCGGACGGCGAGCGTGACCTTGCCGGCCACGGCGTCGGTCGGGATGTCGCGCAGGTTGTTGACCACCAGGATGGCGCAGGCCAGCGCGCCGACCCCGGCGCCGGCGGCCAACGCCGGCCAGCCGGAGTCGCCCCACTCCTCGGTCTGCACGTAGGTGGTGCCGACCACGGCGACCAGCCCGAAGAACACGAAGACCATCACCTCCCCGAGGCCGAGGTAGCCGTAGGGCTTGGAGCCGCCGGTGTAGTACCAGGCAGCGAGCACGCAGAGCAGGCCGACCGCGATCAGCCACCACGCGGTGGTAGCGGCGAGCACCAGACCGGCGGCGCCGGCGACGCCGAACGCGAGGAACGCCGCCCGCTTCACCGCGGTGGGCGAGGCAAGCCCGGACCCGACCAGGCGCAGGGGCCCGACCCGCTCGTCGTCGGTGCCGCGGATGCCGTCGGAGTAGTCGTTGGCGTAGTTGACCGCGACCTGCAGCGCCAGGCTGACCACGAGCGCCAGCAGCGCCTTCCACCAGACCGCGTCGTCGTCGTACGCCGCCACGCCGGTGCCGGCGAGCACTGGAGCAACTGCTGCAGGGAGGGTGCGCGGGCGGGCGCCCTGGAGCCAATGAGCGGGGGTGGCCATGATGCCCCGATTCAAGCAGGCCCGCTCCGGGTCAAGCGGCCTGGGTGATGCCTTCCCGCGCCAGGTGCCGCTCTGCCGCGCGCGCCGCCGGATGGATCAGGATCGCGGCGACCAGCACGATCGCGGCGATCACCAGCCAGCCGGGCGGGCCCCACGCCATGGCGAGGAACGTGTAGAGCGCCGGCGCCCAGACCGAGCCGAGGGTGAAGCCGAGCTGGGAGACGCCCTGGTACTCGCCTCTGCGCTCGGGGTCGGAGAGCTCGGCCTGGAGTCCCCATTCGCCGGCCGAGTGGAACAGCTCGGCGCCGGTGACGGTGACGTGGCCGAGCCAGACCAGGCGCGATGGTGACCCAGCCGACGGTGTCGTGGGTGACCAGGACGATCCCGCACGACAGCACGAAGAAGAACGCCCCGCGGCGCTGGGCGCGCAGCGAGTCGGCGACGGTCGTGATGCCGCGGGCGGCGGCGACCTGGAGCAGCACCGCCATCACCGTGTTGGTGCCGAACAGCCAGGCCAGCAGCACTCGCGGTGCGTCGGTCTCCTCGACCAGCCACAGCGGGATGACGATGTTGAGCAGCACCTGGTGCGTGGTCAGGACGCCCCCGAGGATCGCCGTCGCGAGGTAGGCCCGGTTGCGCAGGGCGCTCCGCTTCTCGCCGGCTGCTTCGAGCGCCGTCTCGAGCAGCGGCTCGGTCTCGAGGTGGTGAGCGGCTCGCGGGAGCCGGGCGACCAGGACCGAGTTGAGCAGCAGCAGTCCGGCGGTGACGACCGGCACCAACCGGATGACGTCGTCGCTGTTGGTGGCGAGAGCGACGCCGGCCAGCAGCGCGCCGAGCGTGTAGCCGACGTTGCGGGCCGCCCGGAAGTAGGCGCTGGAGCTAGACCCGCTCCTCGCGAGGGAAGACGTCGAACCGGTAGGCGTTGCGGGCCGAGCGGCTCGCGGTCGAGACCAGCTCGAGCCCGATCATCATCACCACGAACGAGGCGACATGCCGCCGATCGAGAGCCACACCAGGTAGAGCAGCGCCTCGAGGAGCGAGGCCAGCGCCCAGACCCGCTTGGCGCCGTACGTGTCGCTGAGCTTGCCGAGCGGCACCGCCAGCGCGAAGGTGGCGACGCCGGCGATCGTGAGGCCGAGACCGACCTGCGCCGCGGACAGGCCGACGATCTGGGTGAAGAAGACCGCGCTGCCGGTGAGGAAGACGCCGTCGCCGAAGGCCGACAGCACCGACTGCGCGGACAACCGGCGGACGAGCGACGTCGGCCCCGCCAGCCGGACGAGTCGTTCGGAGCAAGTGTCTTGACATCAAGACAAGTCTACGCCGGATTCGGACGTCAGGTCGACCGCTGTCTCGTCCTCGGCCTCGGGCGGGAAGTGCTCGTCGCGGAACCGCTCGGCCAGCCGCACCGACGGGACCGAGGCCGAGCGTCGCGACCACGATGATGGCGGCGATCACCAGCCAGCCCTCGCCGCCGTGGAACCACGACAACGCGAGGCCGGTGAAGAGCCACGGCGCCCACTGGCCGCCGAGGGCCCGGCTGACCTCCTCGACGCCTTGGTACTCACCGCGTCGGCGCGGGTCCATCAGCTCGGCCTGGAACGACCAGCTGGCGCCGGAGATCGCGAGCTCGGCGCCGGTCACGGTGACGTGGCCGAGCCAGACCAGGAGCACGGTGATCAGGCCGACGGTCGAGTGGGTGACCATCGTGATCAGGCACGAGACGACGAAGAACGCCGGTCGAGATCCAGGTGTAGCGCAGGGCGTCGCCGAGGTTGCGGACGCCCTTGGACGTGTAGGCCGGCAAGAAGATGCACAGCACCGTGTTGGTGCCGAACAGCCAGGCCAGGAGCACGTGCGGAGCATCGGTCGCCTCGACCAGCCAGAGCGGGATGACGATGTTGAGCAGCACCTGGTTGGTCCACAGCACGCCGGTGATGAAGTTGACCAGGATCCAGCCGACGTTGCGACCCGCGCTGGGACCGGGCGGGCGCACGCGTTGCTCGCCGCTGGCGACCCGGAGGTCGTGGGGCGCGGCGGGCAGCCGGGTGACCCAGAACGCGTTGGCCAGCATCAGGGCGGCCGCGAAGAACGGCGTGAACCGGACGACCGTCAGGCTGCCGGTCGCGAGCGCGATGCCGCCGATCGCGGCGCCGAGGGTGAAGCCGACGTTGAGCGAGGAGTACATGTAGGCCTGGGTCTCCACCCGCTCCTTGGGCTTGCAGCACGTCGAGCACGTAGGCGCCATGGCTGGCGCCGCCGAGCGAGCCGAACACGGCGAAGACGACGCCGACGACGACGTACTGCCCGAAGCCGTCGACGAACGGCAGCGCGACGAAGCAGGCGGCGCGCCCGACGGTGCTGCCGGCCCACATCCGCTTCGGGCCGAGCCGGTCGACGACCCGTCCGGCGGGGTAGGCGAAGAGGAACTCCGCGACGCCGACGATGGTCAGCGCCAGCCCGACCTGCGCCGCGGACATGCCGACGACCTGGGTGAGGAACACCGCACTCCCGGTGTTGAACGCACCCTCGCCGGTCGAGAACAGCATCGACTGGGTCGCCAGCCGACGCGAGAGCGGCGTGGGCGGGATCAGCCGACTGAAGAAGCCGCGCCGGTCGCCCGGGAGGGTGGTCGTCACTCCACGCATTCCACCCCACGGCACCGACATCCGGCCACCGAATTTCGGGCCGACTAGCCTCGTCGCACATGACCGACCTGACGCCCGCAGGCGAGCCGACCGCGGTGGTCGAGCAGCTCCGCGGGTGGCTGGCCGGTCCGGACGACGTCCGGCTGGTCGTCGCCACCTCCGGATCCACCGGGGCGCCCAAGCGGGTCGCCCTGACGAGGGACGCCGTGCTCGCCTCGGTCACCGCCTCCGCCCGGCGGCTCGGCGCGACTGGTCCGTGGGTGCTCGCCCTGCCGCCGACGTACGTCGCCGGCGCGCAGGTCATCGTGCGATCGCTGGTCGCCGGCCACGAGCCGGTGTTGCTCGATCGCGACGGTTGGCCGGAGGGCGGCGCCTGGTTCGTGTCCTTGGTGCCGACCCAGCTCGGCCGGCTCCTCGATGACGCTGATGCAACCGCGGCCCTGCGCCGCGCGCACACCGTGCTCCTGGGTGGCGGGCCGATCGACCCTGCACTGCGGCAGCGAGCGGCCGGGGCCGGGGTGCGCGTCGTGGCGACGTACGGCGCCGCCGAGACCGCCGGCGGCTGCGTCTACGACGGGATGCCTCTCGACGGCGTCGCCGTCGCGGTCGGCGAGGGAGGGCGGATCCGGATCGGGGGCCCGACCCTCTTCGAGGAGTACGTCGGCGACCCGGCGCTCACCGCGGGCACGCTGGTCGACGGGTGGTACCTCACCTCGGACGCCGGCCGGATCGACGAGGACGGCCGGCTGGTGGTGCTCGGCCGGGTCGACGACGTCGTGGTCAGCGGTGGCGTGAACGTGCCCGCGGTGGCGGTCGCGGCGAGGCTGCGCGAGCACCCGTCGGTCAGCTGCCGCCGAGGTGCTGGGCGTGCCCGACGAGGAGTGGGGCAACCGGGTGGTCGCGTTCACCGTCGGGTCGATCACCCTCGACGAAGCGCGGGACTGGGTCGCCGGCACGCACCCGCGTCCCTGGGCGCCGCGCGAGCTGGTGGTCGTCGACGAGATCCCGCTCCTCCCCAACGGCAAGCCGGACCGGCAGGCTCTGCTCGCGCTGGTGCCCCGATGAGGGTCGTCTCGATCTCGATGCGCACCCGCTTCCGCGGTGTGACGGTGCGCGAGGCGGTGCTGGTCGAGGGGCCGGCCGGGTGGGGGGAGTGGAGCCCGTTCCTGGAGTACGACCCGGTGATCGCCGAGCCGTGGCTGCGCTGCGCGGAGGAGGCCGCGGCAGGCGACTGGCCCGCGGCGGTGCGCGACGTCGTACCCGTCAACGTGACCGTGCCCGCGGTCGGGCCGGCGGAGGCGCACGCGATCGTGACCCGTGGCGGCTGCCGGACCGCGAAGGTGAAGGTCGCCGAGCCCGGACAGGCGCTGGCCGACGACGAGGCGCGGCTCGAGGCGGTGCGCGACGCGCTCGGCCCGGGCGGCCGGATCCGGATCGACGCCAACGGCGCGCTGGTCCGTCGACGCGGCGGTCGCGGCGATCGCGGTGCTGGACCGGGCGGCCGGGGGACTGGAGTACGTCGAGCAGCCGTCCGCCTCCGTCGAGGACCTCGCGGCCGTACGCCGGCGGGTCGACGTGCCGATCGCGGCCGACGAGTCGATCAGGCGAGCCGAGGATCCCTACCGGGTGCGCGACCTGGCCGCGGCAGACATCGCCGTGCTCAAGGTGCAGCCGCTGGGTGGCGTCCGCGCCTGTCTGCGGATCGCGGAGGAGATCGGGCTGCCGGTCGTGGTGTCGTCGGCGTTGGAGACATCGGTCGGGATCGCCGCCGGGGTGGCGCTGGCGGCGGCGCTTCCCGAGCTGCCCTATGCCTGCGGGCTCGCGACCGTTCAGCTGATGACCGACGACGTCGCGTTCGCGCCGCTCCTTCCGGTGGACGGAGCGTTGCCCGTCACGCGGCCGGCGGTGGACGAGGCTGCGTTGGACCGGCTGGCCGCGGCCGCGGACCGGGTGGCCTGGTGGCAGGCCCGGCTCGCTGCGGTCCGCGCCGTGCAGCAGGATGGTCGGCCGTGAGCGGGATCAGCGGCGTCGAGCTGGGTGCCGCGGTCGTTGCGCGGCTGGCCGTCGAAGGCGTCGGCCGGGTGGTGCTTGCGCCAGGGTCGCGCAACGCGCCACTCGCGTTCGCTGCCTGGGCGGGCGACATCGAGCTCCACACCCGCATCGACGAGCGGTCGGCCGGCTTCCTCGCGCTCGGGCTGGCCAAGGTCGGCGCTCGCGCGGCCGTGGTGTGCACGTCCGGCACCGCCGTCGCCAATCTCCATCCCGCCGTTCTCGAAGCCGCCCACGCCGGCGTGCCCCTCGTCGTCGTGTCGGCCGACCGCCCCGCTCGGTTGCGGGCCACCGGCGCCAACCAGACCACCGACCAGGTCGGGATCTTCGGACCGTTGGTGCCGACGTACGACGTCGCCGCGGTCGCCGACCTCGACGCGATCCCGTGGGACGCACCCGGCCCCCTCCACCTCAACGTCCGCCTCGACGAGCCGCTGGTGCCCGAGGGGGCCTTGATTCCGACCGTTCGAGACGCCTCGTCCCTCGGCTCCTCAGGACAGGTGCCGGGGCTCGCACCTCAACCAGCGGCGCTGGTGGTTGAGGTGCGAGGCCGCCCGCGGCCGAGCCTCGAAACCACCCTGGCCGTCGGACCCCGCACGGTGGTGGTGGCGGGTGACGATGCCGGACCCGCTGCCCGGCTGCTGGCCGAGAAGGCGGGGTGGCCGCTGTTGGCCGAGCCGTCCAGCGGGGCGCGGCGGGGGAGCCAGGCGCTGCGGACCTACCGACTGCTGCTCGGCACGGAGCTCGGCGCGGAGATCGAGCGGGTCGTGGTCTTCGGTCGCCCGACCCTGTCGCGGCCGGTCACCCGGCTGCTGGCGCGGGAGGACGTCGAGGTCTTGGTCGTGCCGGGCCGAGGGGTGTGGCCCGTCCGGCCGCCCGGCTCGGTCGCCCTGGACGGCGTGCCCGAGGCTCCCGGTCCCGACGACAGCGACTGGTCCGACCGGTGGCGCGCCGCCGACCGCGATCTGGCCCGCCGGATCGATCGGCTGCTGGCTGACGAGCCCGGCCTGACGCCGTACGCCGTCGCTGCCGCCGTGTCGGCGGCGCTGCCGGCCGAGAGCCTGCTGGTCGTCGGCGCGTCGAGCCCGATCCGCGACCTCGACATCATGGAGCCGGCCGCGCCGGTCGGCGAGCGGCGCAAGGTGATCTCCAACCGCGGCCTGTCCGGCATCGACGGCACCATCAGCACGGCGATCGGCGCCGCCCTGGGACGTCCCGAGAGCACCCGCGCGATCGCGCTGATGGGTGACGTGACGTTCCTGCACGACCAGTCGTCGCTGGTGCTGGGCCCGGAGGAGGCACGTCCGGACCTGACGATCGTCGTGGTCAACGACGACGGCGGGGCGATCTTCGCGATGCTCGAGCAGGGTGCGCCGGAGCACGCGGCGTCGTACGAACGGCTCTTCGGGACCCCGCACGGCGTCGACCTCGGCGCGCTCTGCGCCGCGACCCGTACGCCGCACCTGCGGGTCACGTCCCGTCCGGGGCTCGAGCAGGCGCTCGCCAGTCCCAACGGCGGGATCGAGGTGATCGAGGCGGTCGTCGACCGCAGCGGGCGCCGCGACCTCGACGCCCGGATCCGCGCGCTCGCCGCCGGGTTGTAGTGGGCTCTAGATCCGGCCGAGGACCGGCTCGGACTCGCGGATGCCGATGTCGCTCGGCTGCACGCCCTCGCCGAACACCTTCTGCTGCTGGCGCGCGCGGAGCTCGAGGTGGGCGTCGCGCGGCCGGTCGTAGCCGTAGCGCTCGCGGGCCTGCGCCGGCGTGAGCACCTCCTCCTTGTCCGGGAGCACGCCGAGCAGGACAGGTGCCGCGACTGGGACGGTCATCGGCGACAGCAGTCGGAGCAGCGCCACCTGGGCCGGGCCGTTGCGCGCCACGATCCAGAACGCGATGCGCAGCACGGGCCGGATCAGCGCGTCCATCAGCCGCGACTGCTTCAGCCCGCTCTCCTCCCGCATCCAGGTCGGCAGGGTCGCGATGGTGCCCGTGCGCAGCGCGAAGCCGGCGACCCAGCTGACCGGTGCCAGGAACCACGGGAGCTTCGGCAGCATCACCCGCGCGTCGAGCAGCTGGTTCATCGCCTGCTTGGCGATGTCGCTGCCGAGCAGCTGCGGCCGCATTCGCTCGTAGTAGGCGCGCAGCTCCTCGCGGTTGCGCGGGATGTCGGCCGGGTCGCAGGTCTGCAGCTCGGCGGCGACCGCGCACTCGGCCCAGTACTGCGCCTCTTCCTCGGGGCTCAGCTCGCCCGGGCCGTAGCGCTCGTAGGCGAGCAGGATCGAGTGCCAGCCGGTGAGCTGGATCCAGAGCTGGCTGTCGGGGTCGTTGGCGTCGTACCGGATCCCGGTGACCGGGCAGGTGCCGATGCCCTTGGAGTGGATCTTGACCAGCACGTCGGCGGCCTTGGACGTCTCGCGGCTCGAGCCGAACGCGACCAGCGCGAAGTACTTCAGCGTCCGGTCGTAACGCGTGCGCGGTCGGTCGAAGATCGCGTGGGTCTCGGTCACCGACGCCACCAGGGCGGGATCGAGCTCCTCGACGACCACCGCGCGCTGGAAGCCGATCGTCAGCGACGTGGGGTAGGACCAGACCTTCCAGGTCACGGAGTCGGGGCCGAAGAAGCCGTAGTCCTCGTGGGGCTGCACGTTCTTTGCTCGCATGAACCTATTACTACACATGTGTAGTAAGTTGGGGAAGAGGGCAACGCTGGAAATTGAGGAACGCCATTAGGGTTTCGGCTGTGTCGAGTCCACCGCGCCAGCGCCGGCCGTACGCCGCGCGCGTGCCGATCGACGTACGCCGCGAGCAGCTGATGGACGCGGCCTTGGCGGTGATCGTCCGCGACGGGTACGGCGGTGTCTCGGTCGATGCCGTCGCCAAGGAGGCCGGGGTCACCCGGCCGGTCGTCTACGGCGCGTTCGAGGGGCTCGGCGACCTGCTGACCGCGCTGCTCGACCGCCAGCAGGTCCGCGCGTTCGGGCGCCTGGTGCAGGCGATGCCGGACGACCCCGATCTCACCGACCCGGTCGGCCTGGTCACGATCGCGATCGAGCGGCTGGCCACGATGCTCCGCGAGGACCCGGACACCTGGCGGCCGATCCTGCAGCCGCCCGACGGCCTGCCCAGCGTCGTCATCGAGCGGATCGAGGCGGACCGGGAGAACGTCCGTGCGATGTTCGCCGTCGCTCATCTCCGGAGTCAGCGCCGAGGTCGGCCCGGACTTCGACGCCGACCTCTACGCCCACGCCGCGCTCGCGATCGTCGAGCACTTCGGGGGACTCCTGATCGACGACCCGGACCGGTTCAGCACCGAGCGGATGGTCGACGGAGCGACGGCGCTGCTGCGCCTGCTGTGGCGCTGACCCGCTGACGTCGGCCACCGGCGACAATGAGCCCGTGGACATCGCGTTCGGCCTCGTGGCCATTGCCGTCACCGTGCTCGCGGTCACCGCGATCGCTGGCCGACTCGGCACCACCGCGCCGATCCCGCTGATCCTGGTCGGCTGGGCCGGGTCCTACCTGCCGGGCGTGCCGACCATCCACCTCGAGCCCGAAGTGGTCCTGCTCGGGCTGCTGCCGCCTCTCCTCTACGCGGCCGCGCTCGGCACGTCACTCGTCGACTTCAACGCCAACCGCCGCCCGATCCTCTTGCTGTCGGTGGGACTGGTCGCGTTCACGACGGTCGGCGTGGCAGTCGTCGTGCACGCGATCCTCCCCGAGGTCGGCTGGCCGGCTGCGTTCGCGATCGGCGCCGTGGTCGCACCTCCCGACGCGGTCGCGGCGACCGCCATCGGACGCCGGATCGGCCTGCCCCGCCGGATCGTCACCATCCTCGAGGGCGAGTCCCTGCTCAACGACGCGACCGCGCTGGTCGCTCTGCGCACCGCGATCGCGGCGATCTTCGCTTCCGGCGCGATGGCCCCTGCCTGGGAGATCGGGCGCGACTTCGTCGTCGCCGCGGGCGGCGGGCTCGTGATCGGGTTCGCGTCCTTCTTCCTCGTCGCCAAGATCCGCAGGTACGTCACGGACCCGGTACTCGACACCGGCATCTCGCTGGTCGTGCCGTTCGCGACCTACATCGCGGCGGAGAAGGTCCACGCCTCCGGCGTGGTCGCCGTCGTCGTGGCCGGCCTGCTGCTCGGCCACAAGGCGCCGATCCTGCAGACCGCCCAGTCGCGGATCGCCGAGCGGGTGAACTGGCGAACGTTGGCCTTCATGCTCGAGAACACGGTCTTCCTGCTGATCGGCCTCCAGGCCGGCTGGCTCGTCGACGACGTCCGGGCGAGCACGCTCCCGGCCGGCACGATCGTGGGCGTCTGTCTTGCCACGCTGGCCGCGGTCGTCGTGCTCCGGATGGCCTGGGTGTTCCCGGTCCGCTACCTGCTGATCCGGCCGGGCCCGGATCCGACGACGGGCAAGCGGCCGCCGGCGTCGTACACCTTCATCCTGGGGTGGGCCGGGATGCGCGGGGTGGTCACCCTGGCCGCCGCGTTCGTGATCCCGGAGTCGGTGGAGCACCGCGAGGTGCTGCTGATGATCGCGTTCACCGTCGTCGCCGGCACGCTGCTGATGCAGGGGCTGAGCCTCGGCTGGCTCGCGCGCCGGCTCCGGGTGCCCTCGCCCGACCCGATGGACGACGCGCTGGCCCGCGCGACCTTGCTGCAGCAGGCGTCGAAGGCGGGCCACCAGGTGCTCGCCGATCTCGGCGAGGACGACCCGTACGGCGTCGCCGCGCTGATCAAGCAGCGGATCGAGCAGCGCAACTTCGCGGCGTGGGAGCGGCTCGGCACGACCGAGGGCGAGGAGAGCCCGGCTGCTCTCTATGCCCGGGTTCGGCAGGAGATGATCGAGGCCGAGCGTCGCCGGGTGCTGGAGATCCGGTCCACCGGTTCCGTACCGTCCGAGGTGGTCAGCGACGTGCTGGCCATGCTCGACATCGAGGAGTCCATGCTGGACGCCGCCGAGCAGGAACGAGCCAACATCGAGGGAGAGCGCGTGCGCAGACCGCCCGGACAGATGTGCGACCACCTCGAGGCGATGCCGCTCACGGACCCGACGGGCGCCCTCGAGTGCGTGGACTGCGTCGCGATCGGCAGCCGCTGGGTGGCCCTGCGGATGTGCCTCACCTGCGGCAAGATCCGCTGCTGCGACTCCTCGCCCAACCGCCACTCGACCGCGCACTTCCACGCGACCACTCACCCGGTGATGCGCTCCGTGGAGCCGGGCGAGGACTGGCGCTGGTGCTTCGTGCACCACCTGACCGCCTGACCCTCTGACCGCAGGTGACAAGGCCGGCTTTCTGCCGGAGGTGCGGACAACTATCCGGCCGGGCACGGGATCCACCAGGGACGGCCAACCCGGTCGAGTCGACTTTCGCACCGCACCTGATCACGCCATCGATCAGCGGTACCAACACAGCTGTTCGCTCGTGACCAACAGGATCCCGTCGCGACTCCACAGTCTCGCCTGCTGGCCCGAAATGGAGCTCTCACCTCGGGTTCCGACGGCCTCGTTCAGGATGTAGTCGGTCCCGACCGCGGAGATCTCCTCGGCCGTCGCGTGGAAGTAGACCGACATCGTGATGGTCGCGGACGGCCGGAGTCCGACTCCCCAGAAGAACGATCTGGGCGCGTACTGGTCGGCCAGGTAGGCCAGGTGCAGGTGGTCCAGGGCACGGCCCGACACGTCCTTCACCCACATGCTGCCCGAGGTCCTGCCGCTGGCGTACTCGCCCGACACCAGTCTGATCTCGGTCTGGAGCCCCTGGGGTGGAGGCGCGTGGATCTGCTCCAGAGTGGCGGGATCCGGAGCGCTCGGCATCCTCAGCTCGACGTGCGGATCCGTCGTGCGCCGCTCGGCCAGAGCCACCATGGCCGTCGCCAGCACATCGGACTCAGCGACCTTTCGAACCGCTGCCCGCCAATGTTGGATCGAGCGACCTCCACCGATGCGCTCAACATCGACGGCCACCTCCGCACCGGCCGAGATCGGGCCGACGAAGTTGATCGTCATCGACACCGGTTTCGCCGCAGTCTCCGAGGAGCGGAGCACCGCGTTGAGCACCACCGCCGAGGTCCATCCGCCGAACATTCCGGTGATCGACTCATGGTCAGGGTCGGCATGCGCCAGCCAGCGTCCGCCCGCGTCCGGCCGCAGCTCGATCGCCTGGCCGACGCTGCCCACCCGCAGAGCCTAGTCTCGACTCGATACGCCGACGTTGCTTCGGCAGATCCGGACCGGCTACCGGACGTCGCCCGCCAGCGCCTGCTCGAGGGTGCGCGCGGGGTTGCCGGTGACTCGCTCCACGTCGCCGGTCACCGTGGCCATCGATCCGTCGGCGATGGAGGTGTAGGTGCTGACCCAGGCATCCAGCTCGAACTCGGCGGCAGCGGGGTAGGCCGCGCGGCGGGAGGCGTAGGCCGCCTCGAGCGTCTCCTCCTCGTAGCGCAGGTCGCGGCCGACCGCGGCACCGGCGCGGGCAGCGACCTCGGCCATCGAGAGGGCCTCCGGGCCAGTGAGCTGGTAGACGGCGCCGGTGTGGTCCTCCGGCGCCTCGAGCACGACAGCTGCCACGTCGGCCACGTCCGCGCGCGCGACCGCGGCCACCCGTCCGTCGCCGGCCGGCCCGCGGATGACGCCGGATGCATCGGCGAAGTAGGGCAGCACATCGGCATAGAAGTTGTCGCGCAGCAGGGTGTAGGCCATCCCGGTCCGCGCCGCGGCGTCGCGGATCGCCTGCTCGGTGTCGCCGTGGTCCTGACCGAGCGTGAACGTTGCGTCAGCGCCGGCGCCGACGAACGAGGTGTAGACGAGGTGGCGAACGCCCGCGGTCGCCGCCGCGTCCACCATGGTGCGGTGCTCCTGGCGCCGGGTCGCGGACTCGGCCGCCGAGACGAGCAGCAGCGTCGTCACGCCGGCGAGCGCTGCCTCGGCGGCCGCGCGGTCGTCGTACGACGTCTGCCGGACCTCGCCGCCCAGGCCGGGAGCCCGGGACGGGTCCCGGACGATGAGGGTGGGGGACCGGTGGGCCAGCAGACCGGCCACCCGTCCGCCCAGGGCTCCGGTGGCGCCGGTGATCGCGATCATGAACGGCCCAACCGGCAACGCGGTCCGCTGATTCCGCGACGGTCGGAGGGCTAGCGTGGCGGCATGCGACTGACCAAGTTCGGGCACTCCTGCGTCCAGGTCGAGCACGACGGCACCACGCTGGTGTTCGACCCCGGCATCTTCACCGACGCCGAGGCCGTCGACGGCGCGGACGCCGTCCTGATCACGCACGAGCACCCCGACCACTTCCACGTCGACCACCTGCGCCGGGCCGACGCCCCGATCTTCACGATCGCCGCGGTCGCCGGCCAGATCCGGGACCAGGCGCCGGACCTGGTCGAGCGGGTGACAGTGGTCGGCCCGGGGCAGCAGTTCAGCGCCGGGACGATCCCGGTGACCGCGGTCGGCGAGCTGCACGCCGTCATCCATCCCGACCTGCCTCGCTTCGACAACAGCGGCTACCTGCTCACCCTCGGCGACGTCTCGGTGTTCCATCCGGGCGACGCCCTCACCGGGCCCGGCCGGCCGGTCGACGTGCTCCTCCTCCCCGTCTGTGCGCCCTGGATGAAGATCGCGGAGGGCATCGAGTTCGGTCGGTCCGTCGGAGCGCCCCGCAACGTCGCGATCCATGACCGGATCTACTCCGACGCCGGCCTCGGTGTCGCGGACGGCCACTTCGGCCGGTTCCTCGGCTCGGCCGGCCTCGACTACGTGAGACTCCCCGACGGCTCGGACCTCTGAAGGAGTCGGGCATGATGGCCCGATGCCCTTGCGTTCCACGATCCTCGGAGCCGCGTCCGGCGTGGTCCTGCTTGCCGGCGTGTTCGGCTTCGCCGTCGGCCTCCCCGAGGTCGTCGGCGACGGGTCCGACGCACACGCCGACAGCGACGCTTCGCAGGATCCCGCCGACGCCACCCCGGCGGCCGACCTGCTGCCCGACACGCTCCTCAACGGCGCGTTGCAGCGGTACGAGCAGATCGACCCGAAGTACGCCGACGTCGCGAGCGAGGTCGAGGGCTACAGCGGCGACAAGCTCACCGAGGTGTTCGACACCGCCGCCGCCGTGGGCCTCTACGCCACTGCGGACCTGGAGGTCCGCGTCGAGGTCACCATCTACGACGGAGAGTCCGGGCTGTTCCTCCAGACCGGCCCGCCCGTGCCCCCCGAGATGAACATGTCCTCGGAGACCATCACCGACCTCGTGCGCGAGCGTGACACCCCCTGCGTCGCGCAGTGGCAGGTGGAGGCCTACCAGCAAGAGGCGCCGCCGTTCCAGGTCCAGTGCCAGCGGGACTTCTCCGGTCGCACCATCAACGTGTACGCCGCGCCCGGGCTGAGCGTCGAGCAGACCGTCGACATCGTCGAGGACGTGGCGAAGCAGGCCGGGCTCGACTGAGGCTGAGCCAAGCCAGCTGGGGTCTCATCGCTGGAGTGCGGTCTCCTCCTCGAGCCGCTGCAGCTTGTGCGGGTTGCGCATGGCGTAGATCCGCGTGATCCGGCCGTCCTCGACGACGAAGCTGAGTGCCGTGGTGGAGCCGTCGAACGGGATGTCGAGTCGCGCGCCCGGCAGACCGTTGATCGAGATCGCCAGGCTGGTGAACTCGATGTTGATCCGGTGAGCCGTGCCCAGGAACGCCGCGACCTTGTCCGCGCCGTGGATCGGCTTGCGCGCGGCCTGGGCGATGCCGCCACCGTCGGCGACCATCACCACGTCCGGTGCGAGCACCTCGAGCAGGTCCTGGATGTCACCGCCCTGCACCGCCGCCAGGAACCTCTCGACGGCGGCCTCCTGCTCACTCCGCTTCACGTCCATGCGGGGTCGCCGGGCCGCGACGTGCTCCTTGGCACGGTGCGCGATCTGCCGGACGGCGGCCGGCGACTTGCCGACCGCCTCGGCGATCTCGTCGTACGGCGTGTCGAAGACCTCGCGCAGCACGAAGACGGCGCGCTCGGCCGGGCCCAACGTCTCGAGGACGGTGAGCATCGCGATCGAGACGCTCTCGGCGAGCTCGATGTCCTCGGCGACGTCGGGCGACGTGAGCAGCGGCTCGGGGAGCCACTCGCCGACGTAGTCCTCCCGCCGTCTCGAGAGCGAGCGCAGCTTGTTGAGGGACTGCCGGGTGACGATGCGGACCAGGTAGGCCCGCGGGTCGCGCACCTCTGCCTGGTCACTCTGCTCATTCCTGGCGGACCACCGCAGCCAGCTCTCCTGCACGACGTCCTCGGCGTCGGCCGCGGAGCCGAGCATCTCGTAGGCGACGGTGAAGAGCAGGCTGCGGTGCTCGACGAACGGATCGTTCACGGTCACGACCGTACGGCGCCCGCGGTTGCCGGCAACCCGGTCGGTGCGGCCAGGGGCTTGAGGCCGCACGCGGCCGCGAAGCCGTCGGACTCGATGCCCATCGCCACGTTGGGCCGGGTGGTGAAGTTCGCGAACGCGATGACCGCGGTCAGCTCGACCAGAGCCGGGGCGCCGAGCTGGTCGTGCAGGCTGGCGACCATCTCGTCGGAGACCGTGACCGGGGTCTGGCTCATCGCCTCGGCGTACGCCATCACCTCCCGCTCGAGCGGAGTGAACACGTCGGACTCGCGCCAGCGCGGGACCTCACGGGCCTTGTCCATGTCGATGTCCTTGTTGCGGGCCTCGAAGTAGTTGAAGTCGAGGCACCAGGTGCAGCCGATGTACGACGCGACCGCCATGTGCGCGAACGTCTTCAGGCCCTCGTCGCACGCGTCCCACTTCTTCAGCTTCTGCCCGAAGCCGGACATGGCCATCAGCACCTTCTGGTTGTGCCAGTAGACGCCCAGCGACGTCGGCACCTGGCCGAGCGTCTTCTTGATGATTCGCTTCAGCATCGCGCCCTTGAGGCCGGTGATCTCGGCAGCGGGGACTCGGGTGTCGCTCATGGTTTCCTCCAAGGTTTCGGTCATGCCATGGAGACACCGCAGCTGAGGACCTTGTGACAAGTTGAGGTCGGCGGATACGTCACCGGGTTTCGACGCGCCGCCGCGCCCTCGCAGGCTCGGGCGCGACGCTTGCTCAACCGAGCTTCGCCCACGCAGCGCGCTCGTCCCTCGCGCGCTGCTGCTCAGCTCCAGTAGACGACGACCTTGTCGCCGACCTGGACCTGGGAGTACAGCCAGGCGATGCCGTCGTAGTCGCGGATGTTGGTGCAGCCGTGTGACGCGCCGGCGTAGCCGACCGCTGCGAAGTCCGACGAGTAGTGCACGGCCTGCCCGCCGGAGAAGAACATCGAGAACGGCATCGACGAGCCGTAGAGGTGCGAGACGTGGTCGGCGTCCTTGAGGTAGACGCTGAAGACTCCCTCGCGGGTCGGGGTGGCCGACCCTCCGAACCGGGCGTCCAGGGTCTTCAGCACCTTGCCGTCGACCACCCAGCGCAGCGTGCTGCTGGTCTTGTCGATGCAGAGCACCCGGCCGTCCAGGCAGCGGGGGTCGAGCGCGCCGGGGGTGTTCGTGATGGTCTGGCCCTCACCGCCAGTGAGCTCGGCCTGGGTCGGCTCGGTCGTCATCGCGTAGAGGCGGTCGAGCGTGCGCTGGTCGACCTCGCCGGTCACCGGGATCTCGCGCTTGGCCTGGAAGCCGCGCACCGCCTCGGTGGTCACGTCACCGTAGAAGCCGGTCACATCGGCGTTGAACCAGTCGATCTGCGCGAGCCGCGCCTGCAGGTCACGGATGTCGTCGCCGGACGCGCCCGGTGCGAGCAGGGCCGGGCCGGGCTCCAGCACCGGCTCGGTCGGTTCCACGGTCGGCTGCTTGGTCGGCTGCTCGGACGGGTCGTCCGTCGGCTGCTCGGTCGGCTGCTGGGTCGGCTCGGGGGCCGGCTCGTCGGTGGGAAGGTGCTCGGCCGGTCGGGTAGGAGTCACCGCGTTGGTGTCGTCGGCCGGACGTTGCCACGGCAGGTTGCCGGTCTGGTTCGCCCAGCCGACGCCGTAGGCGAGGCCGCACAGAAGGGTCGCGACCCCGATGACCAGGGCGGCGACGAAGGTGAAGCGGCGGACGACGGACATGGATGATTCCTTCGGGGTATCGGGCGCTGCAGGTGCGCTTGGTACACAGAGGACGCTCTAGCCGCCCGTTTGGTTGCGAAGAAGACCGACGCCCTACAGTTCCGGGGTGGCCCGCGCAGCACTCGACAAGCAACCCGCCGACGTACGTCGGATGTTCGACGCCGTCGCGAAGCGCTACGACATCACCAACGACGTGCTGTCGTTCGGGCAGGACCGCCGCTGGCGGCGCGAGGTGCTCGAGGCCGTCGACCCGGCGTACGGCGACAGGGTGCTCGATCTCGCCGCAGGCACCGGTACGTCGAGCCAGCCGTTCGCCGACGCCGGCGCCACGGTCGTGCCGTGCGACTTCTCGATCGGCATGCTGCAGGTTGGCAAGAAGCAGCTGCCGCACCTGCCGTTCACCGCCGGTGACGGGACCCGACTGCCCTTCGCCGACAACACGTTCGACGCGGTGACCATCTCCTTCGGTCTCCGCAACATCGTCGACCCGGTCAAGGGCCTCGCCGAGATGCGCCGGGTCACCCGACCCGGCGGCCGATTGGTCGTGTGCGAGTTCAGCCACCCCACCTGGAGCCCGTGGCGCACCGTCTACCTCGAGTACCTGATGAAGACGCTGCCCGCCCTCGCGAAGGCCGTCTCCTCCTCGCCCGACGCCTACGTCTACCTGGCTGAGTCGATCCGCGCCTGGCCCGACCAGGCCGGTCTCGCACGACTGATCGGCGAAGCCGGCTGGGCCGGCGCCGAGTGGCGCAACCTCTCGGGCGGGATCGTCGCGCTCCATCGCGCGACTGCCTGAGCCGCGTTGGGTTCCGGGCACCAGCGACCCGATTTACGACACGTCCTCATGAGGTAAATCGGCAGGTCAGTGCACCTGTAGACCCCCTTGTGCCGAGCGTGCCGAAGGGTGGCAGTATGTGTCTCACGCCACTCGTGATTCGATTCACAAGATCACGATCGGCGCGCTCTAGGAGGGGCCCCACACGGGAAGGGACGGCACATTGGAGCTCTACACCCCGGTACTTGTCCTTGCGGCGCTGGCCGCGCTCTTCGCGGTCGGCTCGGTCGCCATGAGTGCGTTGACCGGGCCGGCGCGCTACAACCGCGCCAAGCTCGACTCCTACGAGTGCGGCATCGAGCCGACGCCCCAGGCGCTCGGCGGCCGCTTCCCGGTGAAGTACTACATCACCGCGATGCTCTTCATCGTCTTCGACATCGAGATCATCTTCCTCTACCCGTGGGCCGTGCAGTTCGACCAGATGTCGTGGTTCGGGCTGTTCGAGATGGTCGTCTTCATCGCCACCGTCTTCGTCGCGTACGCCTATGTCTGGCGCCGCGGCGGCCTTGACTGGGACTGAGAGGCAGCCACCTGATGGGTCTTGAAGAGAAGCTTCCGAGCGGCGTCCTGCTGACCACGGTCGAGGGCGTCGCGGGCTACTTCCGCAAGGCCAGCTTCTGGCCGGCGACGTTCGGCCTCGCCTGCTGCGCGATCGAGATGATGACGAGCGGCGGCCCGAAGTACGACCTCGCCCGTTTCGGCATGGAGGTCTTCCGGGCCAGCCCGCGCCAGGCCGACCTGATGATCGTGGCCGGCCGGGTCAGTCAGAAGATGGCGCCGGTGCTCCGCCAGATCTACGACCAGATGGCCGAGCCCAAGTGGGTGCTGGCGATGGGCGTGTGCGCCAGCAGCGGCGGCATGTTCAACAACTACGCGGTCGTGCAGGGGGTCGACCACGTCGTACCCGTCGA
Organism: uncultured Actinomycetota bacterium; assembly: GCA_963766035.1. Taxonomy (GTDB): domain Bacteria; phylum Actinomycetota; class Actinomycetes; order Propionibacteriales; family Nocardioidaceae; genus Nocardioides. Next base: position 144,436 of record CAVXYP010000011.1, read on the forward strand.
CATGTACCTCCCCGGCTGCCCGCCCCGACCGGAGATGCTCATCGACGCGATCCTCAAGCTCCACGACAAGGTCCAGACCGGCAAGCTCGGCGCCAACCGTGCCGCGCAGATCCGCGAGCTCGAGGCCGAGGGCCTCATCGCCCTGCCGACCAGCGACATGAAGGGCCTGCTCCGGTGAGCGACGAGCCCAAGAAGGTCGAACAGCCCGCCCCCGCTGTCGAGCAGCCGGCCGTGGAGCAGTCGCCGGAGAACGTTCCGGCCCCGACCGGTGAGGTGCACCAGGTCGGCGAGCGCCAGGGCATGTTCGGCGTCTCCGGCACCGGCGACACCAGCGGGTACGGCGGGCTGGTGGCCGCCGTGGCCTACCCCGCTCCCGCGGCGCGTCCCTTCGGCGGGTGGTTCGACACCGTGGCCGACGGTCTCGACCCGCTCATCGAGTCGGTCGTGATCCACCGCGGTGAGATCACCTTCCACATCGCGCCCGGCAACCTGATCGCGGCCGCCAGGCTGCTGCGCGACGACCCGAGCCTGCGCTTCGAGCTGTGCGCCGGCGTGAGCGGCGTCCACTACCCGGAGGACACCGGCCGGGAGCTGCACGCGGTCTACAGCTTCCTCTCGATGACCTTCAACCGACGGATCCGGGTCGAGGTCAGCGTCCCCGACGCCGACCCGCACCTGCCGTCGCTGTGCGGTGTCTATCCCGCCGCCGACTGGCACGAGCGCGAGGCCTTCGACATGTTCGGCCTGATCTTCGACGGTCACCCGGCGCTCACCCGGATCCTGATGCCCGACGACTGGCCCGGCCACCCGCAGCGCAAGGACTACCCGCTCGGCGGCATCCCGGTCGAGTACAAGGGCGGCACCATCCCGCCCCCGGACCAGCGGAGGTCCTACTCATGACGACCCATGACTTCTACGCCGGGTCCTCGGAGACCAGCGACGGAAAGGTCTTCACCGTCTCCGGCCAGGACTGGGACGACATCGCCGCCGGCCTCGGCGAGGACGGCGGCGACGCCCAGGAGCGGGTCGTGGTCAACATGGGCCCGCAGCACCCGTCCACCCACGGCGTGCTCCGGTTGATCCTCGAGCTCGAGGGCGAGACGGTGACCGAGGCTCGATGTGGCATCGGCTACCTGCACACCGGCATCGAGAAGAACATGGAGTACCGCACCTGGGTGCAGGGCACCACCTTCTGCACCCGGATGGACTACCTCAGCCCCTTCTTCAACGAGATGACCTACGCCCTCGGCGTGGAGCGGCTGCTCGACATCGAGGACCAGATCCCCGAGAAGGCCGACGTGATGCGGGTGCTCCTGATGGAGCTCAACCGGATCTCCTCGCACCTGGTCTGCATCGCGACCGGCGGCATGGAGATCGGCGCCCTCACCGTGATGACCATCGGGTTCCGCGAGCGTGAGCTGGTGCTCGACCTGTTCGAGCTGATCACCGGCCTCCGGATGAACCACGCCTTCATCCGCCCGGGCGGCGTCGCCCAGGACCTTCCCGTCGGTGCCCTGGACGAGATCCGCGGCTTCGTCGCGCTGATGAAGAAGCGGCTGCCGGAGTACGCCGCGCTGTGCAACGCCAACCCGATCTTCAAGGCGCGCCTCGTGGACGTCGGCCACCTCGACCTCGAGGGCTGCCTGGCGCTCGGTCTCACGGGACCGGTCCTGCGCAGCACCGGCTACCCGTGGGACCTGCGCAAGACGTCGCCGTACTGCGGCTACGAGACCTACGACTTCGACGTCCAGACGTGGGACACCTCCGACTCCTACGGCCGGTTCCGGGTGCGACTCAACGAGATGTGGGAGTCGCTGCGGATCATCGAGCAGGCGGCCGACCGCCTCGCGAAGATGGAGGGCGAGCCGGTGATGGTCGCCGACAAGAAGATCGCGTGGCCGAGCCAGCTCGCGATCGGCAGCGACGGCATGGGCAACAGCCTCGATCACATCCGCCACATCATGGGCGAGTCGATGGAGGCGCTGATCCACCACTTCAAGCTGGTGACCGAAGGCTTCCGGGTGCCGGTCGGTCAGGCCTACGTGCCGATCGAGTCGCCGCGCGGCGAGCTCGGTGCCCACGTCGTCTCCGACGGTGGCACCCGGCCGTTCCGCGCCCACTTCCGCGACCCGTCGTTCAACAACCTGCAGGCGATGGGCGTGATGAGCGAGGGCAGCATGATCGCCGACGTCATCGTGGCGATCGCCAGCATCGACCCCGTGATGGGAGGCGTCGACAGGTGAGCGAAGCGCACACTCCAGCACGGATGCTTGACGACAAGACGCTCGCCGAGCTGCGCGAGATCGCCGGCCGCTACCCCGAGAAGCGCTCGGGGCTGCTGCCGATGCTCCACCTCACGCAGTCCGTCGAGGGCAAGGTCACGCCCCAGGCGATCGAGGCCTGCGCTGAGATCCTCGAGATCTCGGCCGCCGAGGTCAGCGGGGTGGCGACCTTCTACACGATGTACAAGCGGCACGCGGTCGGTGACTTCCACGTCGGTGTCTGCACCAACACCCTGTGCGCGGTGATGGGCGGCGACGCGATCCTCGACCGGCTCAAGGAGCACCTCCAGGTCGGCAACGACGAGGTCGCGGAGCAGCGGAACGGCGACCAGTTCTCCGTCAGCCTCGAGCACGTCGAGTGCAACGCGGCCTGCGACTACGCGCCCGTGGTGATGGTCAACTGGGAGTTCATGGACAACCAGACTCCCGACGGTGCGGTCCAGATGGTCGAGGCGCTCCGCGCCGGCGAAGAGGTGAGGTCCACCCGCGGTCCCCGCCTGTGCACCTGGCGCGAGGCCGAGCGGGTGCTCGCCGGCTTCCCCGACGGCCTGGTCGACGAGGGACCGGCCGCCGGCCCGGCCAGCCTGGTCGGCCTGGAGATCGCCCGTGCCCAGGGCTGGACCGCCCCGGACGCGCCCGCGCCGGCCGAGGTGGAGGCCGCGTCGTCCAAGCAGGAGGCCGCCGCCGACGCCGACACGTCCCGCGCCGAGTCCGAGACGGTCGAGGAGACCAGCGGCTCCGACGAGTCCGCGGCGGAGAAGGAGAAGGCGGAGTGATCAGGTGACCGACATTTTGACCCCGGTCCTCACCGACATGTGGGACGTCGAGCGCGCCTGGACGCTGCCCGCCTACGAGGCGAAGGGCGGCTACGGGGCCCTCGACACGGCGTTCGCCATGGCGCAGGACGATGTCATCGCCGCGGTGAAGGACTCCGGTCTCCGCGGTCGCGGCGGCGCCGGCTTCCCGACCGGCATGAAGTGGTCCTTCATCCCGCAGGACAATCCGAAGCCGAAGTACCTCGTCGTCAACGCCGACGAGTCCGAGCCCGGGACCTGCAAGGACATCCCGCTGATGATGGCCAACCCCCACGTCCTCGTCGAGGGCGTCATCATCAGCTCCTACGCGATCCGCGCGAACAAGGCGTTCATCTACATCCGCGGTGAGGTGCTGCACGTCGTACGCCGGGTGCAGGCCGCCGTCGAGGAGGCCTACACCGCGGGCCACCTCGGCAAGGACATCCACGGGTCGGGCTACGACCTCGACGTCGTCGTCCACGCCGGCGCGGGCGCCTACATCTGTGGCGAGGAGACCGCCCTGCTCGAAGGGCTCGAGGGGCGTCGCGGCCAGCCCAGGCTCCGCCCGCCGTTCCCCGCCGTCGCCGGCCTCTACGCGAGCCCGACGGTCATCAACAACGTCGAGTCGATCGCCTCGGTGCCGAGCATCATCGCGAACGGCGCCACGTGGTTCGCGTCGATGGGCACCGAGAAGTCCAAGGGCTACGGCATCTTCTCCCTGTCCGGCCACGTGCAGAAGCCCGGGCAGTACGAAGCTCCGCTCGGCATCACGCTGCGCGAGCTGCTCGATCTCGCGGGCGGCGTCCGTGAGGGACACGACCTGAAGTTCTGGACGCCCGGCGGGTCCAGCACCCCGCTGCTCACTGCCGAGCACCTCGACGTGCCTCTCGACTTCGAGGCCGTGGGTGCGGCCGGCTCGATGCTCGGCACCCGGGCGCTGCAGATCTTCGACGACAGCGTGTGCGTGGTCCGTGCCGTGCTGCGCTGGACGGAGTTCTACAAGCACGAGTCGTGCGGCAAGTGCACCCCGTGCCGCGAGGGCACCTGGTGGTTGGTCCAGACCCTCGCCCGGCTGGAGAAGGGGTCTATCGACGAGGCAGACGGCGCCGATACTTTGGCCCTGCTGCTCGACCAGTGCGACAACATCCTGGGCCGCTCCTTCTGCGCGCTCGGTGACGGCGCGACCAGCCCGATCTCGAGCTCGATCCAGTACTTCCGCGACGAGTACCTCGCCCATCTGACCCACGGCGGCTGCCCGTTCGACCCGGCGCGGTCGACCGCCTGGGCCGGTCAGGAGGTGTCGGCATGACGGTCTCGACAGGCTCGACCACCGGTGGAGTCGAGAATGCCACCGACCAGGTCAACGTGACCATCGACGGCATCCAGGTCGCCGTGCCCAAGGACACGCTCGTCATCCGGGCCGCCGAGCAGGTCGGCGTCCAGATCCCGCGCTTCTGCGACCACCCGCTGCTCGCGCCGGTCGGCGCCTGCCGCCAGTGCCTGGTCGACGTGCCCGACGCCGGGAACGGCCGCGGCTTCCCCAAGCCGCAGGCCTCCTGCACGCTGCCCGTCGCCGAGGGCATGGTGGTCAACACGCAGGTCACCAGCCCGGTCGCCGACAAGGCGCAGCAGGGCGTCATGGAGTTCCTGCTGATCAACCACCCGCTCGACTGCCCGGTGTGCGACAAGGGCGGCGAGTGCCCGCTGCAGAACCAGGCGATGTCCAACGGTCGCGGCGACTCGCGCTTCTCCGGTGGCGCCGCTGAGGGCATCAAGCGGACCTTCCCCAAGCCGATCAACCTGTCTCCGATCGTGCTGCTCGACCGAGAGCGCTGCATCGTCTGCCAGCGCTGCACCCGGTTCGCCGACGAGATCGCGGGCGACCCCTTCATCGAGATGGTCGAGCGCGGTGCCGAGCAGCAGGTCGGGATCGCTCAATCAAGCACAGGGGACGCGTCCGGTTTCACGTCGTACTTCTCCGGCAACGTCATCCAGATCTGCCCGGTCGGTGCCCTCACCTCCGAGGCCTACCGCTTCCGGTCCCGCCCGTTCGACCTGGTGTCCAGCCCCGGCGTCGCCGAGCACGACGCCTGCGGCTCTGCGATCCGCGTCGACCATCGGCGGGGCAAGGTGATGCGCCGGCTGGCCGGCGACGACCCCGCGGTCAACGAGGAGTGGATCACCGACAAGGACCGGTTCGCGTTCACCTACGCCCACGGCGACGACCGGATCACCTACCCGCAGGTGCGCGGCGGCGACGGCGTGCTCCGCCCCGCGTCCTGGCCGGAGGCGTTCACCGTCGCGGCCCGCGGCCTGGCGGCCGCCAAGGCGGCCGGTGGGGTCGGCGTGCTGACCGGTGGCCGGCTGACCGTCGAGGACGCCTACGCGTACGGCAAGTTCGCCCGGGTCGCGCTCGGCACCAACGACATCGACTTCCGGGCGCGTCCGCACTCGCTCGAGGAGGCCGTGTTCCTCGCCACCCAGGTCGTGCTGACAGCGCCTGGCAACGGCGGAGTCACCTACGACGAGCTCGAGACGGCCTCGAAGGTGGTCCTGGTCGGGCTCGAGCCCGAGGACGAGGCCGGCGCGATCTTCCTCCGGCTGCGCAAGGCGGTCCGGGCCGGGCGCACCCAGGTGATCGCGCTCGCGCCGTACACCACCCGCGGGCTGCGCAAGCTCTCCGGCCGCCTGGTCCCGACCGCTCCCGGCGACGAGGCCGAGGTGCTCCCGACGCTGTTGGAGCACTCCGACTACGGCATCGACAGCTCCGCCGTCGTGCTGCTCGGCGAGCGCCTCGCCACGGCGCCCGGTGCCCTCACCGCGGCCGCGGACCTGGCCGCGAAATCCGGGGCCCGGCTGGCGTGGGTGCCGCGCCGGGCCGGTGATCGCGGTGCGATCGAGGCCGGCTGTCTGCCCAACCTGCTGCCCGGCGGCCGGCCGGTCTCCGACGCGTCCGCCCGGGTCGACCTTGCGGCGGCGTGGGGGATCGACTCCCTTCCCGGGGCCGAGGGCCGCGACGCCGACGGGATCGTCACGACTCTCCGCTCCGGGGGGCTGGGCGGGCTGCTCATCGCCGGCGTCGACCCGGCCGACACGGCTGACCCGGCTGCCACTCGCGCCGCTATCGACGCGGCCGGCTTCGTGGTCGCCCTCGACCTTCGCGAGACCGAAGTGACCCGCGCCGCCGACGTCGTGCTGCCGGTCGCCCCGGTCAGCGACAAGGCCGGCACCTTCGTCAACTGGGAAGGACGGGTGCGCCCGTTCGAGGCCGCGCTCCGCAACCCGGCCTCGCTGCCGGACCTGCGGATCCTGTCCGGCATCGCCGCTGAGTTGAATTCTTTGGGAGTGGGTGCGCCCCTCGGATTCCGCACCGTCCCCGAGGTGCGCGCGGAGATGGCGCAGATCGGGCCCTGGGACGGCGAGCGGAAGGGTCTCGTGACGGTCGCTAGCGCGACCTCCTCGACCCACGAGGATCCGGAGGTCGAGGAGGTTGCGCAGCAACCGTCACGAGACCCCGACGAAGACCTCGTGCTCGCGACCTGGAAGCAGTCGATCGACAACGGCCGGATGCAGGACGGCGACAAGTACCTCAGGGCAACGGTCCGACCGGTGGTCGCGCTGGTGACCCAGGACGTCTACGACGCGTGCGGGCCGACGGTGACCCTGACCGGTGACCGCGGCCACGTGACGCTCCCGGCCGAGGTCGGCGACGACCTGGTCCCGGGCGTGGTCTGGGTGCCGGCGAACTCGTTCGGCGCCGGTGTGCTCAGCGACCTGGCCTCGCCCGGCAGTCGCGTCCGAGTGGAGGGAGGGGAAGCATGACCGGAAGCCTGTTGCCGATGGCCGCGGACTACGCGGAGCTGTCGGCGTTCGGCCACGACAAGTGGTGGATCATCGTCATCAAGACGGTGCTGATCTTCCTGGTGCTGGTGCTGCTCACCTTGTTCAACATCTGGTGGGAGCGCCGGGTCGTGGCCCGGATGCAGCACCGGATCGGCCCCAACGTGCACGGCCCGTTCGGCCTGCTGCAGTCCCTGGCCGACGGCGTCAAGCTGGCCCTCAAGGAGGACCTGACGCCCAAGGCGGCCGACAAGCTCGTCTTCATCATTGCGCCCGTCATCGCGGTGATCCCGGCCTTCGTCACCTTCGCCGTGATCCCGTTCGGCCCCGAGGTCAACTTCTTCGGCGAGCGGACGCCACTCCAGCTGACCGACATGCCGGTCGCGGTCCTGTTCGTGATGGCGATCGCGTCGATCGGCATCTACGGCATCGTGCTCGGCGGCTGGTCCAGCGGTTCGACGTACTCCTTGCTCGGCGGCCTCCGCTCGAGTGCCCAGATGATCTCCTACGAGGTCGCGATGGGCCTCGCCCTGGTCTCGGTCTTCATGTACGCCGGCTCGATGTCGACCAGCGAGATCGTGGCCGCCCAGGACGACTTCTGGTTCGGTCTGATCCTGCTGCCGTCGTTCGTGATCTACACGATCGCGATGGTCGGCGAGACCAACCGCGCGCCGTTCGACCTCCCGGAGGCCGAGGGCGAGCTGGTCGGCGGCTTCCACACCGAGTACTCCTCGCTGAAGTTCGCCCTCTTCTTCCTCGCCGAGTACATCAACATGGCGACCGTCTCCGCCCTCGCGACGACCCTGTTCCTCGGCGGCTGGCACGCGCCGTTCTGGATCGACGAGGTGTGGACCGGCGCCAACTCCGGCTACTGGCCGGTGCTCTGGTTCTTCGGCAAGGTCCTCTTCTTCATCTTCATCTTCATCTGGCTGCGCGGCTCGCTGCCGCGGCTGCGCTACGACCAGTTCATGGCGTTCGGCTGGAAACGGCTGATCCCGATCGCGCTGGTCTGGATCCTCGCGGTCGCCACCATGCGGGTCGCCCGCGACGACCTCGAGTTCGACCGCCAGACCGCGATGATCGTGGCCGGCGCCCTGCTCGCCGTCTTCCTGCTGCTCTTCCTCGTCCCCGAGCGGAAGGGCGCGGACGACGAGACCGACGTCGCGGCGCCGCGCACCAACGGCTTCCCCGTGCCGCCGATGCCGGCCGGCGGCGCCGTGCAGGGCGGGGCCGAGCCCCTGGTGTTCGCGTCGAGCGACCCGGTCACCACTACCACCGGCGCGGAGGCTAACGATGGCTGAGCAATCGGGCAAGCAGGGCACTCCGTCCCTGAAGGAGCAGTTCTGGGACCCGGTCGCCGGGTTCGGCGTCACCTTCCGGACCATGTTCCGCAAGGTCGTCACCGAGCAGTACCCCAAGGAGAAGTTCCCCACCGCGCCGCGCTTCCACGGCCGGCACCAGCTCAACCGGTGGCCGGACGGGCTGGAGAAGTGCATCGGCTGCGAGCTCTGCGCCTGGGCCTGCCCGGCCGACGCGATCTACGTCGAGGGCGCGTCCAACATTGATGAGCCCGACCCGGACGGCAACTCCCAGCGTTACTCGCCGGGCGAGCGCTACGGCCGCGTCTACCAGATCAACTACCTGCGCTGCATCCTCTGTGGGCTCTGCATCGAGGCATGCCCGACCAGGGCACTCACGATGACCAACGAGTACGAGCTGGCCGACGACAACCGCCGCGACCTGATCTTCGAGAAGTCCGATCTCCTCGCTCCCCTCCTCCCCGGCATGGAGCAGCCGCCCCACCCGATGCTGCTGGGCGACGACGAGAAGGACTACTACACGGGCGACTTCAAGCCGGGTCACGAGACGGTCGCCACAGCGACCTCCTCGACCACCGAGAGCGAGTCGTCGTGACTGCGTTCTGGGTGCTCGCACCGATCATGGTGCTGGCTGCCCTCGGCATCCTGTTCGTCCGCAAGGCCGTGCACGCCGCCTTGTTGCTGGCCGTCGTGATGATCAGCCTGGCCATCCTGTACGCCGTGCTCGAGGCACCGTTCCTCTTCGCCGTGCAGATCATCGTCTACACCGGCGCGATCCTGATGCTCTTCCTGTTCGTGCTGATGCTGGTCGGCGTCGACGCGTCCGACTCGCTGGTCGAGACCATCAAGGGCCAGCGCGCGCTGGCCTGGGTGACCGGGGTGGCGTTCGCGGTCGTGATCGTCGTCGGCCTGACCCAGATCTCGTTCGGCACCGCGGTCGGGCTCGAGGACGCCAACGAGGGCGGCAACGTCCCGGCGCTCGCCAACCTGCTGTTCTCCCGCTACGTCTTCGCGTTCGAGGTCACCAGTGCGCTGCTGATCACGGCCGCGGTCGGCGCAATGGTGCTGGCGCACCGTGAGCGGCTGACCCCGCGGCCCCACCAGGCCGAGCTCGCCGCCAAGAGGGTCCGCGACTTCAGCGAGAAGGGCGTCCACCTCGGGCCGCTACCACCTCCCGGCGTCTACGCCCGGCACAACGCGGTCGACACCCCGGCGCTGCTCCCCGACGGCAGCCCGGCGCCGGCCTCGGTGTCGCGGGTGCTCGCGGCCCGCGGCACGATCCGGGTCGCGGCCACCCTCGCCGACGACGTCGACGTGATCACCGCGCAGCTCGACCAGGACCCCACGACCAAGCCCGAGACCGGCGGCAAGGACTCGGCCACGGCGAGCAGCGAGGAGGACGTCCAGCCATGAGTGAGTACGTGATCCTCTCCGCGATCCTGTTCACGATCGGCTCGATCGGCGTGCTCACCCGCCGCAACGCGATCGTCGTGTTCATGTGCGTGGAGCTCATGCTCAACGCCAGCAACCTGGCCTTCGTCGCGTTCGCCCACCAACGCGGCAACCTCGACGGCCAGGTCGCCGCCTTCTTCGTGATGGTGGTGGCCGCGGCCGAGGTCGTGGTCGGGCTCGCGATCATCATGACCATCTTCCGGACCCGTCGGTCGGCCTCGGTCGACGACGCCAGCCTGCTGAAGTTCTAAGGAGACTGTCGTCCCGATGAGTTCTCACCTTCTGCTGACCGCGTCCGCTGCGGCCGAGCACAGCATCCCGGTCGTCGATCCCTCGACGGCCGACGGTGTCTTCTCGCTGCTGTGGTTGATCATCGCGCTGCCGCTGTTCGGTGCTGCCGTGCTGCTGCTCGGTGGCAAGTACACCGACAAGTGGGGCCACCTGCTCGGCACCGCGCTGCCGATCGGCTCGTTCGTGATCAGCCTGATCTGCTTCCTGTCCGTCCTCGGGCGGGACGAGGCCGACCGCCAGGTCTCCCAGCACCTCTACGACTGGCTCCAGGTCGGCGGCTTCGACGTCGGCATGGACCTGCTCTACGACCCGCTGTCCGCGATGTTCCTCCTGCTGATCACGGGCGTCGGGTCGCTGATCCACGTCTACTCCATCGGCTACATGGCGCACGACCCGCGCCGGCGGCGGTTCTTCGGCTACCTCAACCTCTTCGTCGCCGCGATGCTGATGCTGGTGCTGTCCGAGAACTACCTCGGCCTGTTCCTGGGCTGGGAGGGCGTGGGCCTCGCGTCGTACCTCCTCATCGGGTTCTGGCAGCACAAGCCCACGGCGGCGGCCGCGGCCATCAAGGCGTTCGTCATCAACCGGGTCGGCGACATGGGGATGGGGCTGGCGATCTTCCTGATGTTCGTCACCTTCGGCACGACGAGCTTCAGCCTGATCAGCGCCCACGCCTCCGGCGCATCCCAGACCACGCTGAACTGGATCGGTGTCCTCCTGCTCGTCGGCGCGTGCGGCAAGTCGGCCCAGGTGCCGCTCCAGGCCTGGCTCCTCGACGCGATGGAGGGCCCGACCCCGGTGTCGGCGCTGATCCACGCGGCGACGATGGTGACCGCCGGCGTCTACCTGATCACCCGCTCCAACTTCATCTTCGAGCTGGCCCCGACGGCGCAGACCGCGGTGGTCATCGTCGGCACGGTCACGCTGCTCTGGGGTGCGATCCTCGGCTGCGCCAAGGACGACATCAAGAAGGCTCTTGCCGGGTCGACGATGAGCCAGATCGGCTACATGCACCTCGCCGCCGGTCTCGGCGTCGCCGGCTACGCGTTCGCGATCTTCCACCTGCTGACCCACGGGTTCTTCAAGGCGAACATGTTCCTCGGTGCCGGGTCGGTGATGCACGCGATGGACGACGACGTCGACATGCGGCACTACGGCGGGCTGCAGAAGCTGCTGCCGGTGACCTTCCTGACGTTCGCGATGGGCTACCTCGCGATCATCGGCTTCCCCGGCTTCTCCGGGTTCTTCTCCAAGGACAAGATCATCGAGGTCGCGCTCACCGAGAACCTCCTCGTCGGCATCTGCGCCGCGCTCGGCGCCGGCATCACGGGCTTCTACATGACGCGGCTGATGCTGATGACGTTCTTCACCAAGAAGCGCTGGGCCGCCGAGGGGGAGGATGCCGTGCACCCGCACGAGTCTCCTTTGATCATGACGGTCCCGCTGATCGTGCTGGCGGCGCTCTCGGTGCTCGGCGGCGTGATGCTGGCCGGCGACTGGATCGTCGACTTCCTCGGCCCGGTCGTCGGGCACGCCCCGCACGAGGAGCCGCCGCTGCCGGCACTGCTGATCAGCCTGATCGTGGTCGTCGTGGTCGGTGTCGGCGTCGGGCTGGCCTGGTTCTTCGTCCAGCAGCGCGACGTCCCACGGGAAGCGCCCGCCGACGTCTCCTTCGTCACGAAGGCAGCGCGCGCGGACCTCTACGGGGACGCGATCAACGACGAGCTCGTCGTCCGGCCCGGCAGCCATGTGGTGACCGCGCTGGTCGCCACCGACCGTGACCTGGTCGACGGCACCTTCACTGGTGGCGCGACCCTCGTCAGCGGCATCGGCCAGGGTCTGCGCCGCCTGCAGACCGGCTACGTCCGGTCCTACGCGCTGTCCGTGCTCGGGGGAGCCCTGCTCCTCGTCCTGACCCTGGTGGCGGTGAACCGCTGATGCTCAGCACCCTGATCTGGCTCCCCCTCGCCGGCGCGATCGTCGTCGCCGTGGCGCCGCAGTCCCTGAGCAAGCTGCTCGGCATGGGTGTGGCCGCCGCGACGCTGGCCCTCGGCATCGTGGCCGCGGTCCGCTACGAGGTCGACGGCGGCATGCAGCTCAAGGAGACCTACGACTGGATCGAGGCCTTCGGCGTGCACTACGCCCTCGGCGTCGACGGGCTCGGCCTGCTGATGGTGCTGCTCACGGTCGCGCTGGTGCCGTTGGTGCTCGGGGCCGAATGGTTCGCCGCGGACGACGCTGGAGGCGGCGGCGCTCGCGCGTTCGTCGCGTGGACCCTCGCGCTCGAGTCGCTCTCGCTCGCGGTGTTCTGCGCGACCGACGTGTTCTTGTTCTACGTCGTGTTCGAGGCCACGCTCATCCCGGCGTACTTCCTCATCGGTGGCTTCGGTCGCGAGGGCCGCGGCGCTGCCGCGATGAAGTTCCTGATGTTCCAGCTCGCCGGCGGGCTGGTGCTGCTGGCCTCGGTCATCGGCCTCTACGTCGTGTCGGCCGAGCAGGGCGAGCCGTCGTACCTCCTCTCCGACCTGACGAACCTCGACTTCGGCACCAACGCCGGTCGCTGGCTGTTCATCGGCTTCTTCATCGCGTTCGCGATCAAGGCGCCGTTGTTCCCGCTGCACACCTGGCTCGCCGACACCACCGAGAAGGCGACACCCGGGACCTCGGTGCTGCTGGTGTGCGTGCTCGACAAGATCGGCACGTTCGGGATGCTCCGCTTCTGCCTCGGGATCTTCCCCGAGGCCTCCGAGTGGGCCACGCCGGTCGTGGTGACGCTGGCGCTGATCTCGATCGTCTACGGCGCGCTCGTGGCGATCGGGCAGGACGACGTGCTGCGCCTGATCGGTCTCACGTCGCTCAGCCACTTCGGCTTCATCACCCTCGGCATCTTCGCGATGTCCAGCCAGGGCAGCTCGGGCGCGATCCTCTACATGGTCAACCACGGCATCGGCACCGCGGCGCTGTTCCTCATCGCCGGCTACGTCCTCCACCGTCGCCAGACCACGCTCATCAGCGAGATGGGCGGCCTCGAGAAGGCCACACCCGTCCTGGCCGGCCTGTTCCTCGTCGCCGGACTGGCCACCCTCGGCCTGCCCGGGCTGAGTCCGTTCATCTCTGAGTTCCTGGTGCTGCTGTCGGCCTTCGACTACGCCTGGTACGTCGGAGCGATCGCCGTCACGGGCGTGGTGCTGGCCGCGATCTACGTGCTGTGGATGTACCAACGCACCATGACGGGACCCACCCCGCCCGAGGTGGAGGGCACCTCCGACCTCGGGGTGCGGGAGATCGGCGCGGTGGCGCCGCTGATGGTCGCGCTGGTGTTCTTCGGCTTCTACCCGGCACCGCTGCTCGACGTCGCCAACCCGTTCACCGACGGGCTGCTGGCTCACGTCGGTGTCGAGGACGACGCGCCCGACGTACCGCCTGTCGAACCTCCCCACGCCGAGACGGAGGGTGACAACTGATGCCCGAGTTCAGCAAGCCCACCATCGAGTACTTCGAGCTGCTCCCGCTGTTCATCGTCTTCGGCGCCGCGTGCGCCGGGGTGCTGGTCGAGGCGTTCTTGCCTCGCGAGCGGCGCCGGCTGCCGCAGGTGCTGGTCACCCTGGCCGGTCTGGTCGCCGCGCTGGCCGCGACGATCTGGGTCGCGACCGACGTGAAGGAGTACGCCGACGGCGCCGCGCGCGGGCTGGTGGGCGCCGAGGGCAGCGTGATCATCGACGGGCCGACGCTCTATCTCTGGGGACTGATCCTGGTCTTCGGGATCCTCGGCACCGGACTGTTCGCCGAGCGACGGCTCGAGGGAGGGCTCTCTTCCTTCGCCGGCCAGGCCGCGGCGGTGCCCGGCACCGAGGCCGAGCGCCTGGCCGCCACCAAGGGCATGGACCACACCGAGGTCTACCCGCTGCTGCTGTTCGCGATCGGCGGCATGCTGCTGTTCCCGGCGTCCGGCGACCTGATCACCATGTTCGTCGCGCTCGAGGTCCTGTCGCTGCCGCTCTACCTCCTCTGCGGGCTGGCCCGCCGACGCCGCCTGCTGAGCCAGGAGGCGGCCCTCAAGTACTTCCTGCTCGGCGCCTTCTCGTCCGGCTTCTTCCTCTATGGCGCGGCGCTGGTCTACGGCTACGCCGGCTCGTTGTCGTTCGCGGGCATCGACCAAGCGGTCCGGGCCGGCAACGGCGACCACGGCCTGCTCCTTGCGGGCATCGCCCTGCTCGCGGTCGGCCTGCTGTTCAAGGTCGGCGCGGCGCCGTTCCAGGCGTGGACGCCCGATGTCTACCAGGGCGCGCCCACAGCGGTCACGGCGTTCATGTCGGCGGCGACCAAGGTCGCGGCGTTCGGCGCCCTGCTGCGCCTGTTCTACGTCGCGTTCGACGCCGAGCGGTGGAGCTGGCAGCCGATGCTCGCCGTCGTCGCGATCGCCACCATGCTGCTCGGCGCGGTGCTCGCGATCGTGCAGACCGACGTCAAGCGGATGCTGGCCTACTCCGCCGTCGCACACACCGGCTTCCTGCTGACCGGCCTGATCGGCGCCCAGGGCGCGGGCGACCTCGCCAAGGGGCAGTACTCCTCCCTCGAGGGCGTCCTCTTCTACCTCACCACCTACGGCTTCGCGTCGGTCGGCGCCTTCGCGCTGGTCACGGTGGTCCGCGACGCCGGCGGCGAGGCCACGGGCACGGCGGCCTGGGCGGGCATCGGCAAGCGCTCGCCGCTGGTCGCCGGAGCGTTCGCGTTCTTCCTGCTCTCGATGGCGGGCATCCCGCTGACCGCGGGCTTCGTGGGCAAGTGGGCGGTCTTCACCTCGGCGATGTCGGCGGGCTTCTGGTGGGTCGTGCTGCCCGCGATCGCGTCGAGCGTCATCGCGGTCTACTTCTACATCCGGCACATCCGGGTGATGTTCTTCAGCGAGCCCGATCAGGGTGAGACCGCCGCGGTGAGCGAGGCCTCGGTGCTGACGGTCGGGACGGTCGCGGTCTGCCTCGCGGCCACCGTCGTGCTGGGCATCGTGCCGGGCCCGGTTCTCGACCTGGTGGTCAATGCGGGAGACTTCATCAGGTGAGCTCTGCCGAGTTGGCTCTGCCGATCACCGACGACGCCCTGGCGACCCGCCTGCGCGACCGGATGACGGCGGTCGAGGCCGCGCTCTTCGAGCACGCGAGCAGCCGCGCGCCGTACGTCACCGAAGCGGCGCGGCACCTGCTCACCGCCGGTGGCAAGCGGTTCCGGCCGTTGCTGGTGCTGCTGGCCGCCGAGGCGGGCGACCGGCCGGACGCCGAGGAGGTCCTGGCCGCCGCGTGCGTCGTCGAGATCACTCATGTCGGCTCGCTCTACCACGACGACGTGATGGACGAGGCGGCGCTGCGCCGCGGCGCCGACTCCGCCAACTCCCGCTACGACAACCTGGTCGCGATCCTCACCGGTGACTGGCTGTTCGCGAAGTCCTCCGAGCTCACCGCCCGGCTCGGCCCCGAGGCGGTGCGGATCCAGGCCGAGACGTTCACCCGGCTGGTCGAGGGTCAGATCCTCGAGACCGTCGAGCCCGGCCCGGGCGAGGACCCGCTGGCTCACTACCTCGAGGTCGTCGCCGGCAAGACCGGCTCGCTGATCGCCACGTCCGCGCGCTACGGCGCGATGTTCGGCGGCGCGCCGCCGGAGGTGGTCGCCGCGCTGACGGACTACGGCGAGCTCGTCGGCACCGCGTTCCAGCTCTCCGACGACATCCTCGACATCACCTCGGAGTCGGCCGAGTCCGGCAAGACGCCGGGCACCGACCTGCGTGAGGGCGTGCCGACCCTTCCGGTGCTGATGGCCAGGGCCTCGACGGACACGGCCGACGCCCGCCTCCTCGAGCTGCTCGACCCTGAGCGCACCGACCTCACCGACGACGACCTCCACGCCGAGGCGCTGGACCTGCTCCGCAAGCACCCCGCGATGGACGACGCCCGCGCCTATGTCGTCGCTCGTGCCCAGGAGGCCAAGCAGCTGCTCACCGTGCTCCCCGACGGCTCGGTCCGCACCGCTCTGGAGCAGTTCGCCGACGTGGTGGCGGTGCGGACGGCCTGATCAGCACCTTCCGCCGAGTCGGCGCGTCTTACCCCTGGATGGACGCCGAGTCGGCGCGTCTTAGGTCTGTTTTCACGTCGAGTCGGCGCATCTTAAGACCAGCCGACTCGGCACCGGATCAGGGGTAAGACCAGCCGACTCGGCACCGGATCAGGGGTAAGAGCAGCCGACTCGCCACCGAATCGGGGGTAAGACGAGCCGGGTCGGCGAAATGGGGGTTCAGGCGGAGGCGGGGGCTTCGGCCAGCCGTGCGAACTGGCGGCGGCGCTCGCGGAGGGCGTCCCACGTGAAGATGGAGAGCGCGAGCCACACCAGAGCGAAGCCGGCCCACCGGCCGGGCGGCATGTCCTCGCCGAGCACGGTGATGCCGAGCGCGAACTGGAGGATCGGGGCGAGGTACTGCAGCAGGCCGAGAGACGTCATCGTCATCCGGGTGGCGGCGCCGCCGAACAGCAGCAGCGGGATCGCGGTGACGACGCCGCTCGACATCAGCAGAAGCACGTGGCCGGCGCCCTCGCTGGCGAAGTGGGCGGAGCCCGTCGTGCCGAGCCAGGCCAGGAAGCACAGCGCGAACGGCGCCACCAGGGCGGTCTCGACAGCCAGGCTCTCGATCGCCCCGACGCCGGCTGTCTTCTTCGCCAGCCCGTAGGTCCCGAACGAGAACGCGAGCACCAGCGCCACCCACGGCGGCCGACCGTAGTCCCAGGTCAGGACCGCGACCGCGACGAAGCCGAGGCCGAGCGCCCACCACTGGACCGGCCGCAGCCGCTCCCCGAGCACGAAGACGCCCATCAGCACGGTCACCAGTGGGTTGATGAAGTAGCCGAGCGAGGTCTCGACCACGCGCTCGGAGTTCACGCCGTAGATGTAGGTGCCCCAGTTCGCGGTGATCGTCGCCGCCGCGAGGAGGAGGAGCAGCGTCGTACGACGGTCGCGGAGCAGGTCCCGCACCGCCGCCCGGCGCCGGAGCGCGACGACCAGCACGGCCATGACCAGCGCCGACCAGAAGATCCGGTGGGCGAGAATCTCGACCGGGCTGCTCGGCTCGAGCAGCGGGAAGTAGAGCGGGAACGCGCCCCAGAGACCGTACGCCGCGACCCCGAAGATCAACCCGCGTCGCGACTCCTGCACGTCACGAGCGTACGGGTCGGACGCTCATGACACCACTCGGTTACCCGACGTTCCAGGTGTCCCCGGCATTGAGCAGCTGGGTCAGCCGCTCCGCGTTGCTGCCCTCGACCTTGGCCTTCGCGTCCGCGACCTGCGTGCGGGCCAGGTCGTCGTACGCCGGCCGGTCCACCTGCCGGAAGATGCCGATCGGCGAGCGGTTGAGATAGCCGGCGTCGGTCAGCCGCGAGATCGCGAACGCCGTCGACGGGTCCGGGTTGTGCGCGTCGTGGACGAGCAGCGCGTCCGTGCTGGTCGAGCTCGTCGGGACCACCTCGACGCTGCCGCCCGCGGTCCGCACCAGTCCCTTGTCACCCAATCCCGTGGCCTCGTCCCGGGTGCCGAAGGTGATCGGCTCACCGTGGACGAGCGGGATGATCGCGTGCAGCTTGGAGTCGCGGTCCCCGCCCATTCCGGTGAGGGTGTCGAAGGCGCCGTCGTTGAAGATCGGGCAGTTCTGGTAGATCTCGACGAACGAGGTGCCGCGGTGCGCCGCGGCGGCCTCCAGCACGGCCGTGAGGTGCTTGCGATCGCTGTCGATCGTGCGCGCGACGAACGAGCCCTCCGCGCCGAGTGCCAGCGACACCGGGTTGAACGGGTGGTCGAGCGAGCCGACCGGCGTCGACTTGGTGACCTTGCCGATCTCGGAGGTGGGGGAGTACTGCCCCTTGGTGAGCCCGTAGATCCGGTTGTTGAACAGCAGGATCGTCATGTTGACGTTGCGGCGCAGTGCGTGGATGAGGTGGTTGCCACCGATCGACAGCGCGTCGCCATCTCCGGTGACGACCCACACCGACAGGTCCTCGCGCGCGGTGGCGATGCCGGTCGCGATCGACGGCGCCCGGCCGTGGATCGAGTGCATGCCGTAGGTGTCGAGGTAGTAGGGGAACCGCGACGAGCAGCCGATGCCCGAGACGAAGACGATGTTCTCGCGGCGCAGACCGAGGCCGGGCAGGAACGACTGGACCGCCTTGAGCACGGCGTAGTCACCGCAGCCGGGGCACCAGCGCACCTCCTGGTCGCTGGTGAACTCCTTCGCGGTCTGCGGGCCGTCGGCGGCCGGCACCGACTCGGTGCCGGTCCGAGCGGACGGGATGGGCAGGTCGATGCTGGTGCTCATCGCAGGGGTGCCTCTTCGTGGTCGGAGGGCGGGTTGAGTCCGTGCTCACCAAGGCTGACGTCGATGCCCTCGGCTTCGCCGACCAGCTGCCCGATGGCCTCGGCGAGCTCGGCCGCCTTCAGGGGCAGCCCGCGGACGTGGTTGTAGCCGACAGCGTCGACGAGGTATTCCGCGCGGAGCAGCTTGGAGAGCTGGCCGAGGTTCATCTCGGGGACGAGGACCTTGTCGTAGCGGCTGAGGATCTCGCCGAGGTCGGCGGGGAACGGGTTGAGGTGGCGCAGATGGGTCTGGGCGACGTGGTAGCCGGCGCGGCGTACGCGACGGCAGGCCGCGCCGATCGGGCCGTACGTCGAGCCCCAGCCGATCACCAGCACCCGCGCACCGCGCCCTTCCTTGGCCGACGGATCGTCGACCTCCAGCGGCGGGAGCGACTTGGCGATCGCCTCGACCTTGGCCTGCCGCGTGCGGACCATGAAGTCGTGGTTGGCCGGGTCGTAGGAGATGTTGCCGTGACCCTCGCCCTTCTCGAGGCCACCGATCCGGTGCTCCAGGCCCGGCGTGCCGGGGATCGCCCACGGCCGGGCGAGGGTCTCGGAGTCGCGGAGGTAGGGCCAGAAGTCGGTCGGGTTGCCCTCCTCGTCGGCACCGTGGTTGAGCGCGGTGGCGAACGCCGGGTCGATCATCGGCAGGTCGTCGATGTCGGGGATCAGCCACGGCTCGGAGCCGTTGGCGAGGTAGCCGTCGGAGAGCAGCATCACCGGCGTGCGGTAGGTGATCGCGATCCGTGCCGCCTCCACGGCGGCGGCGAAGCAGTCGCCGGGCGACTGGGGCGCCACGATCGGCACCGGCGCCTCACCGTTGCGGCCGTACATCGCCTGCAGCAGGTCGGCCTGCTCGGTCTTGGTCGGCAGGCCGGTCGAAGGACCGCCACGCTGCACGTCGATGACGAGCAGCGGGAGCTCGGTCATCACGGCCAGGCCGATCGCCTCGGACTTCAGCGCGATGCCGGGACCCGACGTGGTGGTCACGCCGAGCGAGCCGGCGAAGGAGGCGCCGATCGCGGCACCGATGCCGGCGATCTCGTCCTCGGCCTGCAGCGTTGTGATGCCGAACGACTTGTGCTTGCTCAGCTCGTGGAGGATGTCGGAGGCCGGGGTGATCGGGTAGGAGCCGAGGAAGACCGGCAGCCCCGACCGGACGCTGGCCGCGATCAGGCCGTACGACAACGCCAGGTTGCCGGTGATGTTGCGGTAGGCGCCCTCCGGCAGCTTGGCGGGCTTCACCTCGTAGCGGACCAGGAAGGTCTCGGTCGTCTCCCCGAAGTTCCACCCGGCCTTGAACGCCGCGATGTTGGCGCCGAGGATGTCCGGCGCCTGCTTGAACTTCTTCTCCAAGAAGCTGGTGGTCGGCTCGGTCGGCCGACCGTACATCCAGGACAACAGGCCGAGCGCGAACATGTTCTTCGCTCGGGCGGCGTCCTTGCGGGACAGTCCGTACTCCTTGACCGCCTCCACCGTCATGCCGGTGAGGTCGACGGTGTGCACCTGGAAGTCGCCGAGCTGGTCGTTCGCGTCGCCGAGCAGCTCGAGCGGGTTGACGGCGTAGCCGGCCTTGTCGAGGTTGCGCTTGGTGAAGTCGTGGGTGTCGACGATGATCGCCGCGCCCTTGGGCAGGTCGCCGACGTTGGCCTTGAGCGCCGCCGGGTTCATCGCCACCAGTACGTCGGGACGGTCGCCCGCGGTGAGGATGTCGTGGTCGGCGAAGTGGACCTGGAAGGACGAGACGCCCGGGAGCGTGCCCTGAGGGGCCCGGATCTCGGCCGGGAAGTTCGGCAGGGTCACCAGGTCGTTGCCGAAGACGGCCGACTCCTGGGTGAACCGGTCACCGGTCAGCTGCATGCCGTCACCGGAGTCGCCGGCGAACCGGATGATCACCCGGTCGAGCTGCTTGACCTGTTTGGTCTGACTCACTGTCGATCCACTTTCGCTGAGCACCTGCAACGATTCTAGAACGTGTTCCAGTTTTCTGGTGGACACGTGTCCGAAGTCTCCTCCGGAGCGGTCGCGACACGCTGCCCCACGATAGTCCGCGATCCCCGCGCATCCGATTCTTCGCCAGCACCTGGGTGCGGCGCGGGGTGACCTCACTCACAGCCGCACCGCCACCGAGCGGACAACAGCGCCCATCCGACTCGCGGGATTTGCGCATTGACTCGCTAAAGTCTAGTAATCTACCTGTCATTAGCGACGAAGGCCGTGCCTAACAGGGCATCGGCAAGGGACACCGAAGGCAGGATGTGACTTAGATGAAGAAGACGATCAAGGCAACGGTTGTGGGGTTGACCGGCGTGCTGGCCTTGACCGCCTGCACCTCAGCCGGCGGGAGCAGCTCGAAGGACACGCTCTCGGTCGTGGCGTTCTCGGTGATGGAGTCGGCGAACGAGGGCGTCTACAAGGCGTTCGAGGACACCGATGCCGGCGACGGCATCGATTTCGCGCCGTCGTACGGCGCCTCGGGTGACCAGAGCCGGGCCGTCGTCGACGGCAAGGAGGCCGACTACGTCCACTTCTCGCTCGAGACCGACGTGACCCGGCTCGTCGGCGAGGGCCTCGTGGCCGAGGACTGGAAGGAGCAGACGCCGACCAACGGCATCGCGACCTCCTCGGTGGTGGTCTTCGTGGTCCGCAAGGGCAACCCGCTCGGCATCCAGTCGTGGGACGACCTGGCCAAGCCGGACGTCGAGATCGTGACGCCCAACCCAGGCTCGTCCGGCGCTGCGCGCTGGAACATCCTCGCCGCGTGGGCGCACATCGTGGGCAACGGTGGCACCGAGCAGGACGCCCAGCAGTTCGTCTCCGACCTGCTCGCCAACACCCCGGCGCTCCCGGCCAGCGGCCGCGAGGCGACCTCGGCGTTCGTCGAGGGTGACCAGGACGTGCTGCTGTCCTACGAGAACGAGGCGATCCTCGCCAAGCAGAACGGCGAGGACATCGACTACATCGTCCCCGACGACACGCTGCTGATCGAGAACCCGGCGGCCGTGACCGTCGACGCCAAGGACGGCGCGAAGGACTTCCTGGACTTCGTGACCTCCGCCCCCGCGCAGGAGCTGTACGCCGGCTTCGGCTTCCGGCCGGTCGCGGGTGTCGACGGTGTCGAGCTGCCCGAGGTCGACGGCGCCAACGACCCGGCCGACCCGTTCCCGGCTCCGGCGCAGCTGTTCACGATCGACGGCGACTTCGGCGGCTGGTCCGTGGCGGCGGAGAAGTTCTTCGCCGACGGTGAGGACGGTGAGCCGCTCGGCATCATCCCGCAGCTCATCGAAGAGTCCGGCGCGGACGCCCAGGAGTAAGGACACCGCATGGCTTCCGCAACTCTTGATGCGGCGGGAACATCTGCCCGCTCGACGCCGCCGAGGCGTCGGGCGGGCGCCCGCACGACACTGACCGCCGGGTCCTCGCTGGGACTCGGCATCGCGGTCACCTGGTTCAGCCTGTTGGTGCTGATCCCGCTGACCGCGATCGTGGCGACCTCCGCCGAACGCGGCTGGTCCGGCTACATCGACACCCTCACCAACCCGCAGACCATGGCCGCGATCCAGCTGACGGTCGGGCAGTCGCTCCTGGTCACGGGGATCAACGTGGTGATGGGCACGCTCATCGCCTGGGTCCTGGTCCGTGACCGGTTCTGGGGCAAGTCGGTGCTCGATGTCATCATCGACATCCCGTTCGCGCTGCCGACCATCGTCGCCGGCCTCGTCCTGCTCGGCCTCTACGGCCAGTCCAGCCCGATCGGCCTGGACTGGGCCTACACCGAGCGAGCGGTGATGCTTGCACTCGCCTTCGTGACCCTGCCGTTCATCGTCCGCACCGTCCAGCCGGTGCTCGAGGAGCTCGACCACGACGTGGAGGAGGCGGCCGCGTCGCTCGGCGCGAAGCGACTGACCATCTTCCGCCGGATCATCCTCCCGAGCCTGGTGCCGGCCATCGCCGCCGGTGCCGCGCTGTCGTTCGCCCGCGCGATCGCCGAGTACGGCTCGCTGGTGCTGCTCAGCGGCAACAAGCCGTTCACCACCGAGGTGGTCTCGGTGCGGGTGCTGTCCTTCATCGAGAACGGCAGCACGGCCTCCGCCGCCGCGGTCGCGAGCCTGATGCTCGCCGTCGCGCTCTTCGTGATCGTCGTGCTCGACATCGTGCAGAGGCGGGTGTCGCGTCGTGGTTAAGGTCTCCACGCCCGTCAAGTGGCTGCTGCGCGTGCTCGCCCTCGGCTACGTGTTCTTCCTGGTCGCCTGGCCGGTGACCACGATCCTCCGGCACGCGTTCGCCGAAGGACTCGGCACCTTCGTCGACATCTTCAGCGACGAGCAGGCCATCAACGCCTTGACGCTGACCGCGCAGATCGCCGTGCAGGCGGTCCTCATCAACCTGGTGTTCGGTGTCGGCATCTCGCTGCTGCTCGTCCGCTACGAGTTCCCGGGCAAGCGGGTCCTGTCCGCCCTCGTCGACCTGCCGATGGCGGTCTCGCCGGTGGTGGTCGGCCTCTCGCTGCTGCTCGTCTACAACGGCCGCGACGGCTGGTTCGGCCCGACCCTGGAGAAGTGGGGCATCCAGATCATCTTCAGCGGCACCGGGATGATCATGGCCACCTGCTTCGTCGCGCTGCCGCTGGTGATCCGCGAGGTCGTCCCGGTGCTCACCGAGATCGGTGACGACCAGGAGCAGGCGGCCCGCAGCCTCGGCGCCAACGCCCGCCAGACGTTCTTGCGGATCACGCTGCCCAGCATCAAGTGGGCCGTGGTCTACGGCGTGGTGCTGAGCCTGGCCCGCAGCCTCGGTGAGTTCGGCGCGGTCAAGATCGTCTCCGGCAACGTCGCCAACCAGACCCAGACCGCGACCCTTCTCGTCGAGAAGCAGTACCAGAGCTTCGACCAGGCCGGCGCGTATGCCGTGTCCTTCGTCCTCGCGGTGGCGAGCGTGCTCTGCATCGTCGTCGTCTCGATCCTTCGTCCCAAGGAGCACCACTGATGTCCATCGAAGTAACCAACGTGACCAAGAAGTACGGCGACTTCTACGCCCTCGACGACGTCAGCGTGTCGCTGCCGACCGGCCAGCTCACCGCGCTGCTCGGCCCGTCGGGTGGCGGCAAGTCGACCCTGCTCCGGATCATCGCCGGCCTCGACACGGCCGACACCGGAAGCGTCGCGATCGAGGGCACCAACGCGACCAAGCTGCCCCCGCAGAAGCGGAACGTCGGCTTCGTCTTCCAGCACTACGCGGTCTTCAAGCACATGACGGTCGCGAAGAACGTCGCGTTCGGGCTGGAGATCAGGAAGACGCCGAAGGCTCAGGTCAAGGAGCGCGTCGACCAGCTGCTCGAGCTGGTGCACCTGTCGCAGTTCGCCGACCGGCTGCCGTCGCAGCTGTCCGGTGGCCAGCGGCAGCGGATGGCGTTGGCGCGTGCGCTCGCGGTCGAGCCGACCGTGCTGCTGCTCGACGAGCCCTTCGGTGCTCTCGACGCCAAGGTCCGCAAGGAGCTGCGCGAGTGGCTGCGCCGCCTGCACGACGAGGTCCACGTGACCACGGTGTTCGTGACGCACGACCAGGAGGAGGCGATGGAGGTCGCCGACGAGATCGTCGTGATCAACAACGGCCGGGTCGAGCAGGTCGGCAGCCCCGACCAGCTCTACGACGAGCCGGCGAGCGACTTCGTGATGGGCTTCCTCGGTGAGGTGACCCGGCTCGGCTCCGTGCGGCTGCGCCCCCACGACGTCGAGGTCGCGGTCAGCCCCGGCCGGGCCGGCGCCATCCCCGGCATCATCACCCGCCAGCTGCGGGTCGGCTTCGAGGTGCGGCTCCAGGTCGAGCTCGACTACGAGTACGGCGGCGGCACCGGTGCGGACCCGGTGTCCGTCGTGCTCTCCCGCAGCCACGCGCGGTCCCTCGACCTCGAGCTGGGGTCGAAGGTCTGGCTCACCGCGGCCGTCGGTGCCGTCACGGTGCCGGCCATGATCGCGGTCTGACGCCGGGGACCGGAGGCTAGCGAGTCTCCGCCCGCCGCTTGAGGGCCTCGGCGTGGCGGCGGAAGCCGTCGGCGACCCGGCCGGGACCGGCGAGGCGGACCAGCGGCCCGGAGAACTCCTCGACCGTGTCGTACGTCGTCGGGGCGCCCGGGCCCTGGGTCAGTCGCTGGTGCCGGGTGCCGTGGATCAGCCCGAGCTTGGAGGGCAGCCCGGCGTACACGTAGGACAGAAGCGCGGTCGTGGTGCCGTCCGCGGCGGTGGCGGGCGGCTCGATCGCGGTGATCACCTCCGGTGAGCGGGTGCTCTTCCCGTTGGTCCACCGCACGTGGAGCACGATCGGGTTGCCCACGACGGGCGGTTGCGCGGTCTCGATCCGGTAGAGGAAGGGGTTCCACTCGCCGTACGCCGCGGTGTCGAGCATGACCTCCCAGACCAGCCGCGAGCGGCGCGTCGATCTCGACGGACGCCCGCGGGTCAGCAGGCATCGATCTGGTCGCCCAGGGTCGACATGGCCTGCAGGCGGCCCTCCTTGTCGATGGTGGCCGTCGGCGCCAGCTGCGCGATCACGGCCGTCGCCGCCGCCTTCTCCAGGCAGCTCTGGTGCTCGGCCGCGGACTGGGCGTCCTTGGCCGCGTCGCGGGCGTGACGATCGGCGTCCCACACGACGAACGCGTTGCCGATGCCGACGACGATGAGGAGGAAGACGAGGGTCTGCAGCAGTCGATCCATGGCGACACCCTAGGGCCGTCGCCCTGCAGAAATTAGCCCGATTGACTAGTTACACCGCCGAGCCGGACGCGTAGCGTCGCGAACGTGCTCGGCTGGTTCGGGCCTTCTCGGGCGCTCCCACTTTTCCAGTAATGAAGGAAGGCAGCTGAATGAGGCTCCCACAACTCACCTTCGGCAAGGTGTTGGCCGGCACGGCCGTACTCCTCGTCGCCACGTCCGGGACGGCGTACGCCGTGGACACGGTCGGTAGCTCCGACATCATCGACGGCTCGATCAAGAGCGTCGACGTCAAGGACGAGTCGCTCGGCAGCGTCGATCTCCTCGACAACAACATCAAGAGCGTCGACATCAAGGACAGCGACATCAAGAGCATCGACATCAGGAACGAGTCGATCCTCACCGGTGACATCCTCAACGACCAGGTCACGACCGAGGACATCCGCGACTCCGACGTCATCAGCATCGACATCGCCGACGGAACCCTCACGACGGCTGACATCCTCGACGGCACCCTCACCGGCGACGACATCGCGGACGGCAGCGTCGCCGGCGCCGACGTCACCGACAACTCCATCACCGGCACCGACGTCTCGGACAACACGCTGGGGACCTTGGACATCGCCACCGATGCGATCGACTCCGACGAGATCCTCGACTTCGGGCTGAGCAACGAGGACGTTGCAGTCCTCGGCGCTGCCGTCAACGCCGACGGAACCCTCCACCACTCGCAGGGCTTCGGGTTCTCCGCTTCCAGGCTCGGCACCGGCACCTACCAGGTCGACTTCGGTCGCAACGTCACCTTCTGCGTCTACAACGCGACGATCGGGACTACCGTCGCGGGCAACGCTGCGCAGGGGTTCATCGACGTGTCTCCTCGAGCCGGGATTCCCAACGCGGTCTTCGTCGACATCCACAACACGGCCAACGCCGGCCTCGACTCGCCGTTCCACCTGACGGTGGTGTGCTGAACATGCGGCCTCGAAGGCACTCGCAAGCGGTGCGCTGGCGCACCGGCATCGCCGCGCTGACAGTCGTCGGCGGAGCTGCCCTTGCGGTCCCCGCGCTCGCCCAGGGCCTGCCGTCCTCGGCGCCTGGTGGGAATCACGGACAGCCTCCGCCCGGCGCTTCGGCCGCTCCGGTCCACGCCGCTCCGCAGGGCACTCAACCGCCCGCCGGAGCCCGAGCGGTCAAGGTCAAGATGCCGCGCCTCGGCGTCCAGCCTCCCGGGCCCACGAAGAAGGCCGGTCCGCCGACCCAGGTCCGAGGGCCCAAGGAGAAGACGGCTGGGATCAACGGGCACGTCGCCCGCCGCCTGGACAAGGGTGGCATCAACGGAAGGGACAAGCCCGGCGGCAAGTCGGACGGCTGACCACAACCCCGCACCGAACCTTGCGCTGAGCCGTGCTTGCCACGGCTCAGCGCAAGGTCGTCTCAGCCTCGATCCACCGAGGCTCAGCGGTAGTTGGTGAACTGCACCGCGAAGTCGTAGTCCTGCGCCTTCACCAACGCCTGGACGGCCTGCAGGTCGTCGCGCTTCTTCGACGAGATCCGGAGCTCGTCGCCCTGGATCTGCGCCTTCACGCCCTTGGGCCCCTCGTCGCGGATCAGCTTGCCGATCTTCTTCGCGTCCTCCGAGGTGATGCCCTCCTTCAGGGTGATCCCGATCTTGGACTGCTGCCCGGAGGGGCGCGGCTCGGAGGCATCCAGGATCTTCAGCGACTGGTTGCGCTTGATGAGCTTGTCCTGGAAGACGCTGAGCACGGCGCTCGCCCGGTCGTCGGCCGAGGCGGTGATCTCGATCGCGTGGTCGCCCTTCCACTCGATGGTGGCGCCGGTGCCCTTGAAGTCGAACCGGGTGGCGATCTCGCGCGCGGCCTGGCCGAGCGCGTTGTCGACCTCCTGGCGGTCGATCTTGCTGACGATGTCGAACGAGGAGTCGGCCATGAGTTTGGTCTCCGCTGGTTTCTGGGACGGGCACGTGCTGCGCTATTGTTTCGCGTCGTTGCCGACCGGCCAACCTGGGGCTGTACCTCCCCGGATTGCCACGGTTGCGACACACCCTGGCAGGTTGCCCGAGCGGCCAAAGGGAGCTGACTGTAAATCAGCCGGCAACGCCTACAGTGGTTCGAATCCACTACCTGCCACGGGAGAAAACCGCCTCTGACCTGCGGAAACGCTGGTCAGAGGCGGTTTGCATTTCGTCGGCGTGCGATCCACGTGCGATCCAGAGCGGCGGTTTCGTTCGAGTTTTCGGCCTCACGACCCCGCAGATTGGCTGCGATCCGGTTGAGTTCGACCCACTCCTCTCGCCGCGGCGCGACGTTCGTGCGCCGACCGGCTAAGACCCTGGCTTTCCGCGTGGGGACCGACGGCGAGCAGCGTGACGCGCTCACAGGTGCTGTCGACGTGGTGTCTATCCACAGGGGGACCCCAGCCTCGACGCGCTCGACGATCGGCGTGCGAGAGTCGGACGAAGCTGTGTCATAGGCGGCCCCGGCCGGTGCTGGAACACCGACCGGAGCCTAGGAACGAGTGCACAGGAGGCACCCGAACCATGGATCTATCCTCTACTGCTGCCCATCCGTCGGGCCAGCCGGTCACATGTCGCCCCGCGCCAGTACCTGCGTCGGTTAGGGAGTGTCGCCGCGATCGAAGGCACCTCTACCCGCTCGAGGAGTTCCGGGAGGCGGTCGCGATCGGTGGCGTCGTGTCGTCCTTCTGTGGGCTCGACGTGGAACTGCGGCGGGGTCGCGGCTCCGACGTCGAGGAAGCCACAGAGCCCGCCGTCGACGACTGCGTCACCTGCGTCGACATCTGGCGCGAGAGCAGGTTGGTCCGGCTGTGACCGTGGGTCGCCAGCCTTCGAACCGTGCCCTCTGCTGTGAGTGCGGAGCGTCCCGGACAGTGGCGCAGTCGTACAGACGCAGGCCACCCGAGGACGCCTCGGTTACATCGGTCGTCGGCCCGTGGTGCACGTGGCTGCGGTGTGCCCAGTGCGGAACGACCACGGTCCACGCGCTAATCGTTGATGCCTTGGCCGAGGTCTGGAGGCGCGATGGGTGCGACAGGGAACGCTACGACCGAACGGCCGACCGCAATCGGCGCCGAATCAATCGTCGGCTCGACGCGCTGGCCGCGGAGGGCGTGACGATCGTCCGCACGCTCTCGTCAGAGGACATGTGCCTCGACATCTCCTTGGTTGAAGTCATTGAGTACGCCGACGCCCGACGGTTCATCATCCGGGTCTGTTCGACAGCCGACCCAGCCCGTCTCTTGGGGGCGGTCGAACTCGCCGAGGACCTGCTCGACTCACCCGACCAGCTCGGATCGTGGGCCGATGACTCGGCCGGCATCTGGCGAGGGCTCGCCATCACGGATCCGTAGATCGGCGAACGCACGGGCCCCGCGCGACTCTCGATCACAATCGGCCCGTGGGCCGCTCCTTGAGGAGCGTCACAGCGCCGCCTGGGGGCGCACCACTCTGATGGTCGGTATCGACAATCCGCTATACTCAAGGGGTGGCGGCCACGACTAGCGGAGAGCTCTTGCGCGATGCGCGGGCTCGGGCTGGTCTCACTCAGGCTCAACTCGCGCAGCGGGCCGGCACGACGCAAAGTGTGATCTCTGCCTACGAGCACGGACGACGCCAACCAGCGTTGAGCACCCTCGTCGACCTGGTGTTCGCGACGGGCCTGGAGTTGGACATCCAGATCCGTCCTCAGCGCCGTCCCATCGACCGCCTGACCGGCCCCATCGGTCGCCGCGTTCGCGCCCGTCGTCGGCAACTGGTCAAGACCGCCGCCCTCCACGGACTGACCGATCTGCGCGTCTTCGGCAGTGTCGCCCGCGGTGAGGAACACGACGACAGCGACCTTGACCTGCTCGTCGACATCCCCGAGGGCATGGGACTGCTCGCCCTCGGGCGGGCAAGGCAAGAGCTCGAGCGGGTGGTTGGCACGACCGTCGACCTTGTATCCAGCGACGGACTGAAGCCTGATGTGGCCGCCCACATCGAGCAAGACCTGGTATCGCTGTGACCTACCGGGACAGGCAACGGCTTAACGACATCGTTGCTGCGATCAACGCGATCCAGTCTCATGTCCAGCGCGGCCCACTGTCCGATGGGCTGGTGTTCGACGCCGTTCGGATCCGGCTCATCGAGATAGGTGAGGCCGTGAAGGCATTGCCTGAAGAGCTGCTGGCATCGCGAGGCGAGATCCCGTGGGATCAGATCGCTCGGATGAGAGACCACCTCGCTCACCGGTACTTCGACACCACGCACGCTGTCGTCCAGGCCACCGTCGACAACGACCTCGACGAGCTTCGGGCCGCCGTCAACGATCTCCATGACTCGCTCGAAAGCGAGGGGCCCGCGTAGGCGGAGAGTCCGGGCGACCCGCATCGCGACGAACGTGCCCGGATCGCCGCTCGGCGTGGTCGCGCTGATGTGACAGCCCTGCGGGCGACTGGCGTCAGATCGGCGGCCACCGCAACCGCCACGTCCTGACCCCTCCACCCACCCGAGAACGCCATCCACACCCGACCACCACTACCGACCCTTGACGACCCTTCACGACCCCGAAAATCACCGCCCTCGACCTGCCCTTCACCACTGCAAACCGAGCGGCACGCATGCTACGAAGGTTCGTAGATCGGCCTACCCCCTGGGGCGGGCCGTGCGCCATTTCTGGGGTCGTTGACGAGTGATGACGGACGGTGACGAGGATGCGTGGTGGGGTCGAGATCTACCGGGGTTCGCCCGTTCCAGCACGGAACTACTTGGAGTCCGACAGGTCCCGTGCCGATGACTACTACCTGGCCGAAGGCGCCGGGGTCGCTGCGCGGTACGTCGCGACACCGTCGACCCTGGTCGCCGAGGCGGCGATGGATGGCGACACCTACGAGCGGTGGGTGGCCGGCTACGACGTCGAAACTGGTGCGGCGAAGGGCCGGCTGGTGATCCATCTGGGTGACCGACCGCGAACGCGGCCAGCTCGTACGCATCTCGGCTGCGACCGCTGAGGTTCTCGCGCGGATCGACATCGGCCGGTCCGCTGAGGGCGTCGCGATCACGACGGACGCTGTTTGGGTCGCGTCAAACATGGACCATGCCGTCGTACGGGTGGACCCGCGCACGAACACGATCGTGGCCACGATGCACGCCTCCTGCCGGACCGGACTGGTTCGCCGTCGCGCCCGATGCCCTGTGGGTGACCCTCACCGACGCGGGCGAGGCAATCCGCATCGACGAGGACACCAACGCAGTCGCCACCCGAGTGAGGCTGGGGCCGCAACCGCTCGATCCGGCGATCGTCGGCGGTGCGGTGTGGATAGCCGACGGGATCGACGGCACGCTCACCGTTCTCGATCCGGTGTCAGGCGCGATATTGGCGCGCCTGGCTGTGAAGACTGGTGCCGCCACCGACGGCCTGTGGGTTGCAGAAGGCGCCGCGGGCGTCGGCTGGCTCCTCGACTTCGGTGGTAGCGAAGCCTTCCGGTTGTCTCCGACGCAGACGTGATCCAGGGGTGCCGGATGCGCAGGCGGGTTCTGCTGGTCGTGGTGAGCGGACTGCTGAACAGAGCAGAGCTGTTCCCCATGCGTTTGGCGGCGTTGCGGCGGAGCTTGTCTCTATATG
>CAVXYP010000012.1:0-19426 GCA_963766035.1 uncultured Actinomycetota bacterium
CAGCCGGAGCCCGGATGGGTGGGCGCGAACATCCGCAGCAGCGCCGGCAGCACGACGACGCTGGGGCCGGGCGTGGCCAGCGCCTCGGCCAGGTCCCGCTGCAGCGTGTCGGGCGTGGTGCTGAGACCGGGCACGCCGAACGCCTCGGCGAGCGCCACGAAGTCGGGACGCGTCAGCTCGGTGGCGTACGCCGCGCCGAACGCGCCGGTCATGTACTCGCGCAGGATCCCGTAGCCGCCGTCGTCGACGATGAGCCAGGTCACGTCGAGGTCGAGCTGCCGGGCCGTGGCCAGGTCGGCGATGCCGTACATCGCCCCGCCGTCGCCGGAGACCGCCAGGACCGGACCGCTGCCGGCCCGGGCGACCGCGGCGCCGAGCGCCGCGGGGAAGCCGTAGCCCAGACCGCCGGCGCCCTGGGCGGACTGCATCGAGCCCGATGTCCGGGCGTCCCAGGCCGACCATGCCCAGTAGGCCAGGATCGTCATGTCCCAGAAGCTGGGCGCGTCGTCGGGCAGCGCGTCCCGTACCGCGCCGAGGACCTGCTGCTCGAGGCTCAGCTCCTGCCCTGCGATCCGGTCGGCCACCAGCGCGAGCACCTCCGCGACCCGCTTCTCCGCGACGCCGTCGGCCTCGCGGCGGGCGACCGCGCCGGCCAGCGCCTCGAGGGTGAGGAGGGCGTCGGCGTGGACGCCGAGGGCCGGGTGGTTGGCCTCGAGCTTGCCCAGGTCGGCCTCGACCTGGATGACCCGGCCGCGTGGCTGGAAGGTGTGATATTGCTCGACAGCTCGCCCAGTCCGCTGCCCACGACGAGCAACACGTCGGCGTCCTGGAGAAGCTCCGTCGTGTGCCAGTCCTCCAGCCACGACTGGAGCGAGAGCGGATGCGCCCACGGGAACGCGCCCTTGGCGCCGAAGGTCGTGACGACCGGCGCACGCAGCGTCTCCGCGAGCTCCAGCAGCGCCACCTCACCGCCGGAGCGGACCACACCGCCGCCGGCGATGATCGCCGGGCGGTCGGCGCCTTCGAGCAGCCGGACCGCCTCCGCGACCAGCTCTGGTCGGGGCGCAAGCACGCGCGGGGAGACCGGCACCGGCTCGACCGGCGGCAGGTCGGTGGTCGCGAGCAGGACGTCTTGGGGCACCTCCACCCAGACCGGCCCGCGCGGTGCGCTGAGCGCGACCTCCCACGCCTCCTGGAGAGCGCTGCTGATCTGCGACTGGCTCTGCACCTGTACGGCGTGCTTGACCACCTGCGCCACCAGGGCCCGTTGGTCGCGCAGCTCGTGGAGGAAGCCGCGGCGCCGGCCACCGAGTCCCGCTGACGGGATCTGGCTCGCGATCACGACGACCGGCACCGAGGCCGCTGCCGCTTCCTGGAGGGCGGCCAGGCTCTGCAGGGCGCCGGGACCGGTGGACAGCATGAGCGGGGCCGGCCGTCCGGTCACCCGGGCGTAACCGTCGGCGGCGAAGGCGGCGTCCAGCTCGTTGCGGAAGCCGGCGTACTGCAGGCTGCTGCGGGACAGCGCGTCGAACAGACCCAGGGCGTGCTGCCCCGGCTCCCCGAAGACCGTCGTCGCGCCCAGGGCGGCGAGGGTCTCGGCGACCAGGTCGCCACCCCGGCGGACGGTGCTCATCCGTGGGCCTCCTGCCGGACCGCGCCGGTCGGGACCGGCTCGGGTGCGCCCTGCCGTGCCATCAGCGAGATCAGCTCGTAGGCCACGTGCGAGGCGGCGACGGCGGTGATGTCGGCGTGGTCGTACGCCGGAGCGACCTCGACGACGTCGGCCGAGACCAGGTTGCAGCCGTCCAGGCCGCGCAGGATGGCGAGCAGCTCCCGGCTGGTCATGCCACCGGCCTCCGGCGTACCGGTGCCGGGTGCGTGCGCCGGATCGAGGCAGTCGATGTCGATCGAGATGTAGAGCGGGCGGTCGCCGACCCGCTCGCGCAGCGCCTGCACCACCGCGGGGACGCCCTGGTTCATCACGTCCATCGAGGTGACGATGCCGAAGCCCATCCGTTCGTCGTCGGTCAGGTCCTGCTTGGCGTACAGCGGCCCGCGGATACCGACGTGGCTGAGGGCCTCCGTGTCGAGCAGATCCTCCTCGAACGCACGGCGGAACGGCGTGCCGTGGGTGTAGTCGGCGCCGAAGTAGGAGTCCCAGGTGTCGAGGTGGGCGTCGAAGTGGAGCAGGGCGACCGGGCCGTGCTTGCGATTCATCTCGCGCAACAGCGGGAGCGCGATGGTGTGGTCGCCGCCCACCGTGACGATCCTCGAGCCCGCGTCCAGCAGCGTGCCTGCGCTGGCCGCCACGGCGTCGAGCGCCTCGGGGATGTTGAAGGGGTTGCAGACCACATCACCGGCGTCGGCCACCTGGAGGGCGGCGAAAGGCGAGACGTCCAGACCCGGGTGATAGGGACGCAGCAGGCGGCTGGCCTCGCGGACCGCGGCCGGCGCGAACCGCGCACCGGGCCGGTAGGAGACACCGGCATCGAACGGCACGCCCATCACGGCGACGTCCGCACGTCCGACGTCCTCCAGGCGCGGGAGCCGCGCGAAGGTCGCGATGCCGGCGAAGCGCGGCACGCGGGAGGCGTCGACGGGGCCTACAGGGCCGGCGGGTTCGGCGGGGGTGGGGTGTTGGTCGTTCACGGGGTCTCCAGGGATCGGGTCAGCTGTGGTCGGGAAGGGCCGGCGAGAAGACCCACAGGACCTGGGTGTTCGCGTCTTCGAAGGCGCTGCGGAAGGTGTGCGGCACATGGGGGGCGAAGGTGAGGGTGTCCCCGGCTTCGAGGACGACCTCCTCCTCGCGGAGGGTCACCGCCAGGCGGCCGGAGACCACGAAGACGAACTCCACGTCGGCGGGCAGGCTGTAGGGCTCGTCGCCACTGCCGCCGCCCGGCTCGATCTCGCTGAGGATCGCCTGCAGCCGCCGCTCCCCGTTCGGGGTCAGGAGGTACTCGGTCATCCCGATGCCGCCGAAGTTGATCGGCGGGTACGCCGCACGACGTACGACGTTGCCTGCCGGGGCGTCGAACAGCTCACCGACCGACAGGCCGAGCGTCTCGCAGATCCGCATCAGCGAGGCGACCGAGGCACTGGCCTGGTCACGCTCGATCTTGGACAGGAATCCCTTGGTGAGGCCGGCAGCGTCGGCCACTTCGGCCAGCGTCTTGCGGCGCGCCATGCGAGCTGCCTTGAGCTGCTCGCC
Source organism: uncultured Actinomycetota bacterium (assembly GCA_963766035.1). Lineage (GTDB taxonomy): Bacteria > Actinomycetota > Actinomycetes > Propionibacteriales > Nocardioidaceae > Nocardioides. Next base: position 3,209 of record CAVXYP010000012.1, read on the forward strand.
GATGCGGACGCCGTCCGCGTCCGACTGGGCCTGAGCGGTCATGGGCCTCGGACTCCGATCCTGGGTTCCTGCGTGAGGGGACGCGTCGATCGCCACGTCGTAGCCCTATGAAACACCATGAGCCCTATAGGAAACAAGGGTTGACAATAAGGCAACTTCGGGGTCATCCTCGGTGACGCAGGCCACATCGTCCGTGGCCCACCCATCACCGAGGAGCCCCGATGACCCGCCACTCCCGCACCCTCCGGCTCACCTGGCTGCCCGTCGCGGCCGTTGCCGCCGGCGCCCTGCTGACCGCCTGCGGAAGCAGTGACGACGCCGACGACCCCGCGGCCGGAAAGCCGGTCGCCTCCCAAGACGTCGACCAGAAGCTGCACGACAGTCTCCCCGCCGACATCAAGGAGGCCGGGAAGGTGACGATCGGGACCGAGGCGCTCTACCCGCCCTTCGAGTCCTTCACCGACGACAACGAGACGATCGTCGGGCTCGACCCCGACCTCGCGACGGCGCTCGGCCAGGTCCTCGGCGTCGAGGTCGAGTTCACCCACACGGCTTTCGACGGCCTGCTCACGGCGCTCGACGGCGGCCGCTTCGACATGGTCGTTGCGGCGATCACCGACACCAAGGACCGCGAGGAGGTCTACGACTTCGTCGACTACTTCCTCACCGGGCAGTCGATCGTGGTGAAGAAGGGCAACCCCGAGGGCATCGAGGGGATCACCGACCTGTGCGGCCAGTCGGTCGCCGTCCTCAAGGCCTCCACCCAGGAGAAGCTGCTCGGCCAGTTCAACGAGGACGAGTGCGCCGACGACCCGATCGAGATCGACCCCTTCCCGAGCGACAAGGACGCATTGACGCAGGTGCAGAGCGGCCGCGACGTCGCGTCGTTCACCCAGGACGCCGTCGGCTCCTTCAACGCGGAGAACATCGGCGGCGGCAACCAGTTCGAGATCGCGAACTCCGAGGCATTGCTCCCCACCCCCGTCGGAATGGTCTTCACCAAGAAGGACACGGAGCTGCGCGACGCCTTCAAGGCAGCGCTCGAGAAGCTGATCGCCGACGGCACCTACGAAGAGATCCTGTCCAACTACCAGCTCGAGGGCGGCGCGGTTGACAGCGTCACCATCAACGGAGCGACGGAGTAGTCGACATGACCGCGACCGCAGAGTCCCCCGAGCGGGTGCGTCCCGCCCCGATCAAGGCAATCCCGGTACGCCGTACCGGCCAGTGGATCTCCGCCGTGATCGTCGCCGCGCTGGTGGCGTCGCTGGTCTGGTCGTTCGCGTCCAACGAGGCCATCCAGTGGGAGGTCGTCCGCGAGTTCCTCTTCAACGAGAACATCCTGCGCGGCGGGATCGTGACGATCCAGCTCACCGTCATGTCGATGGTGCTCGGCGTCGTGCTCGGTGTCGTGCTGGCCGTGATGCGGCTGTCCCACAATCCGGTGCTCCGTGTGGTCAGCGGGGGCTACCTCTGGCTGTTCCGCGGCACACCGGTGCTGGTGCAGATCGTGCTGTGGTTCAACCTCGGTCTGATCTTCCCGCGCCTCGGCTTCGGGCCGGTCAGCGCCGACACGAACGAGCTGATCAGCGCCTTCACAGCCGCGCTGCTCGCGCTGGCGCTGAACGAGGCGGCGTACATGGCCGAGATCGTCCGGGGCGGCATCCTCTCGGTGGACCACGGGCAGACCGAGGCGGCGCACGCGCTCGGTCTGACCGGCGCCAAGACGATGCGCCGGATCGTGCTGCCCCAGGCGATGCGGGTGATCGTGCCGCCCACGGGCAACGAGGTCATCACGATGCTGAAGACCACCTCTCTGGTCGCCGTCATCGGCGCCCAGGACCTGTTCACCGAGGCCCAGCTCTTCGGCAGCAAGAACTTCACGACCTTCGAGATGCTCCTGGTCGCCTCCTTCTGGTACCTCGTGCTGACCAGCGTGCTCACCATCATCCAGTCGCGGCTCGAGCACCGCTTCGCCCGCGGCACCTCTCAGGGCGCCAAGACAGGTCCGGGCTGGGCAGCGCGGCTGTCCGCGAACCTGCGTCCGGGACGCTCGACCACCGAAGGAGCCAACCGATGACCACCACGATGGTCAAGGCGGAGAACGTCCACAAGTCGTTCGGCCACGTCGAGGTGCTCAAGGGCATCGACCTCGAGGTGACCAACGGCGAGGTCTTCTGCATCCTCGGCCCCTCCGGCTCGGGCAAGTCGACCTTCCTGCGGTGCATCAACCACCTCGAGCGCGTCGACGGCGGCCGGCTGTCGGTCGACGGCAAGCTGATCGGCTACCGGGAGGAGGGCGACAAGCTCTACGAGATGCACGAGCGCGAGGTCGCTGCCCAGCGGCGCGACATCGGCATGGTCTTCCAGCGCTTCAACCTCTTCCCCCACATGACCGCTCTGGAGAACGTCATGGAGGCGCCGGTCCAGGTCCGTGGCGAGTCGAAGGCGGTCGCACGGAAGCAGGGCCTGGAGCTCCTCGACCGGGTGGGCCTCGCCGAGCGCGCCGGCAACTACCCCGCCGAGCTGTCAGGCGGCCAGCAGCAGCGCGTCGCGATCGCCCGCGCGCTGGCGATGAAGCCGAAGCTGATGCTGTTCGACGAGCCCACCTCCGCGCTCGACCCGGAACTGGTGGGTGAGGTCCTCGATGTCATGAAGGACCTGGCCCGTGAGGGGATGACGATGATCGTGGTGACCCACGAGATCGGCTTTGCCCGCGAGGTCGCGGATACAGTGGTCTTCATGGACGGCGGCGTGATCGTCGAAGCCGGCAAGCCGGCCGACGTACTGGGCAACCCCCAGCACGTCCGCACCAAGGCGTTCCTCTCCAAGGTGCTGGCATGACGGCTTCCACGGAGTACGCCGTCACGAACCCGGCCACCGGCGAGGTCGTCCGCACCTATCCGACAGCCACGGACGCCGACATCGAGGCAGCGCTCTCGGCCGCGAGCACGGCGTACCGCTCCTGGACGCCGGGTACGACGGTCGCCGAACGCAGCGCATTGCTGCGCGAGGTGAGCCGCCTGCACGAGGAGCGTCGCGCCGAGCTCGCCGGCATCATCGTGCGGGAGATGGGCAAGAAGCTCGACGACGCTCTCGGCGAGGTCGACTTCTCCGCCGCCATCTACGGCTTCTACGCCGATCGCGCCGAGGCCCTGCTGGCCGACGAGCCGGTGCCGCTCCTCGACGGCGAAGGCTCCGCTCTGATCCGGCGCAGCCCGTTCGGCGTGCTGCTCGGGATCATGCCGTGGAACTTTCCCTCCTACCAGGTGGCCAGGTTCGCCGGACCGAACCTCGCGGTCGGCAACACCATCGTGCTCAAGCACGCGCCGCAGTGCCCGGAGTCGGCCGCCGCGCTGGAGCAGCTGTTCCGCGACGCCGGCTTCCCCGAGGGTGCCTACGTCAACGTCTATGCGACCAACGAGCAGGTGGCCACGATGATCGGCGACCGCCGCGTCGCCGGTGTCTCACTGACCGGCTCGGAGAGAGCCGGCTCCGCCGTGGCCGAGCTGGCCGGTCGCCACCTGAAGAAGGTCGTGCTGGAGCTCGGCGGGTCGGACCCGTTCCTCCTGCTCGGCACCGACGACCTGGACGCCACCGTCGAGGCGGCCGCCAGCGCCCGTCTGGACAACGCCGGCCAGTCCTGCAATGCCGCCAAGCGGTTCATCGTCGTCGACGATCTCTACGAGCCGTTCCTCGAGAGGTTCACGGCCGCAGTGCTCTCAAGCCAGGTCGCACCCCTCTCCTCGATGGCTGCCGCCGAGCGGCTCGAGGAGCAGGTCGACCGGGCGGTGCGCCAGGGCGCCACCCTCGTGACCGCGGGCGAGCGCGACGGCGCGTCGTACCCGCCCGGCGTGCTGACCGGTGTGACGCCCGCCAACGACACCTACCACGAGGAGCTGTTCGGGCCGGTAGCCGTCGTCTTCCGGGTCGCGTCCGAGGACGAGGCGGTGACGCTCGCCAACGACACGCCGTTCGGGCTCGGCTCCTACGTGTTCGCCACCGACCCGGACCAGGCGGCCCGGGTGGCCGACCGCATCGAGGCCGGCATGGTGTTCGTCAACGGAGTCATGCTCGACGGCGCGGAGCTCCCGTTCGGAGGCATCAAGTCATCCGGGTTCGGGCGCGAGCTCGGTCGCTACGGACTCGAGGAGTTCGTGAACAAGAAGCTGATCCGCACCGTCAGCTGACCCCTACCCGGCCAGCACCCGCTCGTGCAGCTGCGTCACGACGTACCTCGCCGACTCGATGGCACCGTGCTGCCAGGCCGTCAGGTAGCTCAGGTGGTCGCCCGCGAAGTACAGCCGCTGCACCGGCTCGAGGAGGGTCTGGTACGCCGTCGATCCGGCGCGGTCCTCGAGCCACTCGATCCAGCCACCCTCGCTGAACTCCTGCGCATCCCAGTGCACGGAGAACGACGACGCGAGCTCGTCGCGGTAGGCGCTCCCGTGGATGCGGGTGCCGACCTCGACCGCACGCTCGGCCCGCTCCTCCGGGGAGAGCGCCGCCAGTTGCTGGGCGTCGGCGAAGAAGCTGTAGTAGCCGATCACGACACCGCGGGAGCCGTGGTAGCCGGAGGACGGGTAGAAGATCGTCCCGGTCTCGAGGTTGGTGTTGCTGATGCCGCCGTAGATCCGGTCGTCCTCCTCCCAGAACCTTCGGTTGAACTCGAGACCGATCTTCCCGACCGGCGCCGGACGTGAGCCCGGCGAGCGCCGCGGTGACGTCCGGTCCCGAGGTTGTGCGGGATGTTGCGGAGCACCTGAGGCGGAATGGTGCAGATGCAGTAGTCGGCGCGGGTGTGCCTGGCCTCGCCGTCCCCGTCGACGTACTCGACGTCGACGCCGTCCGAAGTGAGCTCGATCGTCCGTACCGCGGCCTCGAACCGCTGGGTGCCGCGGATCGCCGCCGACAGCGCGTGAGGGATGCGGTCCATGCCACCCACCGGCTGGAACATCGGCATCGCCTGGTCCCACTGCTGGTCGAACGCGAACGGCAGACCGATCCGTGCGGCCAGCAGGTCGGAGAGGGCGTACGGCGGGTCCAGCGCACCGGCCTGGTCGGCGGCACCTGGCCCCTCGGCGTACCCGCGCGCCGCGGAGCCGAGGTAGCGGTTACCGCCGGTCAGGGTGCCGAAGCTGCGGAGGTACTCGACCAGCGCCTCCTTGTCGTCGGCGGTGAGGACGTCGTCCAGGGCACCCTGCCGACTGCTCTTGGCCAGCAGCTCTGCGACATAGCCGTCGAGGTCGGCCTTGGCGGCCCGCCGGCGCACGGCACTTCCGGTCAGCGGGCCCGACGCTCCGCGTGCCTCGTCGAGCAGGACGAACGCGTCGGGGTTGGCGTTGACGAAGACCTCGATGGGCACACCGAGCTCGCGGCAGTAGTCGAGCGTGGTGTGGTGCTGCGGGATCCGCGCGGGACCGGCGTTCATGTACTGCCCCTCCGCGAACCCCGCCGTCTGGGTGACGCCCATCGTGTCGGTGTTGGTGTCACCACCGCGCACCGTCCACGCGCGCCCTCCGGGTCGGTCGCGGGCCTCGAGCAGCTCGCAGCGGTAGCCGGCCTTCTCCAGCTCGTACATCGCGACCAGACCGGCGTCGCCACCGCCCAGCACCAGGACCGTGGTGCCGTTGGCGCGGCCCTGGAGGTGGAAGTCGGACTCCCCCGGCGGCGTGAACGGCAACGTGTGCTCGCGTGCGTCGGGCAGCAGGCCCAGGGCCTCGAGCGAGCCGTACGCGACCCCGGCGCCGCCGATCGTGCCCAGCACCTGCACCAATCGACGCCGGGTCAAGTGTTTCGACGGGGGCGTTTCCGTCACGGTCCTGGCACTTCGAACATGGAACCCATTAGTAGCACCGCTCGCGTCCGGACCGGCTCGAGAACCGGATTGCGCCGTGCGAGACGTGACTGCCAGAGTCCCTGAGGTGAGTGCCCCCGTCCTCTACCTCACGGCTGGCCTGCCGGGTGCGGGCAAGACGACGTTGGCGCGTCGGATCGCGGAGGAGCGGCGCATCCTTCGCCTGACGCCCGACGAATGGATGGCTCCGCTCTTCGGGGATAGCGACGCGCAGGGCCGGAGGGACATCATCGAAGGGCGCATGATCTGGGTCGCACACCAGGTTCTCCGGAGTGGTGCGTCGGTGATTCTCGACTTTGGGTGCTGGTCCGCCGAGGAGCGATTCGCCATCCGGGCAGTTGCGGAATCCGTCGACGCCGGCTTCGACCTGAGATACGTGGTGATCGACGAAGCAGAGCGCCGTGCACGGACCGTCCAGCGGTGGGAGACGGCCCCTGAGTCAACGTTCCCCATGAGCGACGCGGATCACGATCGGTTCCAAGCCCTGTGCCAGCCGCCGACAACGGCGGAGCTGACGCACGGCCCAGCCCCCGATCCGCCGACTGGCTTCATGAACTGGCTTCACTGGGCGAGCGAACGCTGGCCGACCCTGCCGCGGTTGGACCGGGTCAGCTGAGTGGTCGGTAGTCGATGCCGGTGCCGGTGCGGGGTAGATCTCGCCGGTGATGGTGCCGTCGCGGGCTCGGATGAGTCCGATGTTGCGGGTGCCTCGGCCGGTGACGATGCGGGCGAGGCCGTGGGGGGTGACCCACCTGTAGGCGCCCAGGGCGAGCTGTCGGACCTGGTAGCCGTCGTGGGTCTTGGCGCGGTGGTGGAGCCGGGTCAGGGGTGCGTCGTTGTGGTCGCCGGTCTGCCCGGGTGGTCCACCGTCGGCCGGCGGGACGTAGGGCGTGGGATGGTCGTGGTCCAGCCGGCTGGTGGCGCGACTGGTGCTGTGGGGGAACACGTCGTAGACGGTGCGCAGCCGGGTGCGGAGCTTGACCGCGGTGGGGTGCTCGTAGCCGTTGACACTGCGTGCGTGGTTGAGGTCGATGACCGGTGGACGGTGAGGTCACGGTGCTGGACCAGGTCGGCGACCTGTTCGAGCAGCATCGGACCGATCCCCTCGACCCGGGTGAGGCCGTCGTGGTGGCCGGCCAGGACCTGGTCGGTGACATGGACACAGACGGTCGCCGAGCGCGCGCTTCTTCTTGACCGGTGCGGGTGCTGGTTCCTCCGCCGAGGGTGGGCTGTCGAGCCCGTTGAGCAGGGCACCGGCGGCGTGCGGGTCGGTGACCAGCAGCGTGAACGCTTGGACCCGCAGCTCATCACGGGACGGCGGACCCTCGTCGGTGTCGTGGTCGACGTGGGTGGCGAGGGCGTCGGCGACGTCGTCGATCATCTCGTTGGCCTCGACCGCATCGGCGGCGGGCAGCTTCGCCGAGACCCGCCGGGTGCCGGGCTCGCCCTGGTCTGGATCGACCAGGTCACCGGGCCGGGGTCGGGACAGCCACACGCCGGTGCTAGCGGCGTCTTGGGCCAGCCGGGTCCGGTAGCCCTCCAGGTCGGCCTCGATGGTCTTGGCCTCCGCGATCCCCAGGATCCGCCCCGGCGACTCCTCCACCGCTTCGACCACGGCGGTGTCGACGAGCGCGGCCTGGTCGCCGGTCAGGTCGCGGGTCATGGTGGCGACCTTCTGCGGCGACCCACGGCTCGACCCGCAACTCCTGCACCGCGGTCCACAGCAGCGGGAGCCGGTGCCGCAGGTCCAGGGCTTGGCCGGCCTGGTTGCGCAGTGCGATCACTCCGGAGGCCAGGGCGATCGCGAGCTCGGCCCAGCACAGCTCCGAGGCCTGCGGGGTGCCCTGCCCACCGAGGTGGATCAGCCGGTCCCCGCCCTTGCTGATCGGCACCGCCCCCGGCTCGGCTTGCGGGTCGGAGCTGTGCAGGTCGGCCCAGTGCAGGAGGAGCAGCAGCCGGTCCCGACCTTGCCGGCGGCGGGCGGCAACCTCGTCCTCGGCGAGCGCCAGTGTGGCGGTCGCGTCCAGGTCGGCGAGGTTGGGATCCATGGCACCTATTCAACCCGGCACCACCGACACTGCCGGTTTGCTCAGAACCCGCCTGTGGACAGCGAATTCTCGATCGAGTGCCTTGGTTTCGAGGCTCGCTCCGCTCGCACCTCAACCAGCGGCGGAAGGCGGCCAGTAGCGGCGGCGCGGGCGGGGTCGCGTGGTCTCGTGACGGTCGCTGCGCGACCTCCTCGACCAACGACAACGGTGCGGTCGCTGCGCGACCTCCTCGACCAACGACAACGGTGCGGTCGCAGAGCGACCTCCTCGACCAACGACAACGGTGCGGTCGGCAGAGCGACCTCCTCGACCAACGACAACGGTGCAGTCGCCAGAGCGACCTCCTCGACCAACGACAACGGTGCGGTCGCCAGAGCGACCTCCTCGACCAACGGGAGCAACGATGGGGTGGGTCATGAAGACCGTTTCAACTGGATCTCGAGTTGGCGTGTTTTTGAGGTGCCCTCCAAGACACGTTTGGCCAGGACCCGGACCTTGACGTTCTGGTCCTGAGAGATCCTGGTCAGGACGCCGAACGCTTGGTCGCGGTCGATGCTGTAGCGCTCCATCAACATGCCCAGCGCGGCGCCGATGTCGCTCCGGGCCTGGAGCGCCCCACTCAAGTGCTCGACTTGCTCCGCGTAGCCCAAGAGGGCCGCGGCCTGCCCGGCGAAGAGTTCGGCGAACTGCACGGTGGAACCGTCGAAGCTCCCGGCTGCGCGGGCGTAAAGATTCAGCCCAGCTCGTCGCCTGCCGTCGACAAGCTGCATCGCTGCGTGCGCTCCTACTCCGAGGTCAACCGCCCTCGGGGCGTAGCGCGGAAACTCCGCAGTCGTGGCCAGGTCGTTCACCAACACGAAGCGCTCGTCGGTGACGACTGAGAAGCAAGGGCCCTCGCGCAACCCATACTGAAGGGCGTCGGCTCGCTGGGCCAGCGGGTCAGTGGCTGCTGCGGTATAGGGCGATTCGCCGGCCTCGTGCACGGTGATGCTGACGAAGTCCACGCCCGGGACATTCGCCTGCAGCCGCAACCGCAAGAGACCGAAACGCTGTCTCGAGGGCTGAGGACTCGTCAGAGGAGTTCGTCGCATCGGACATGGGTTGCTCCATCGAAGGACACGGCTCGGGCAGATGAGGACGCCGCACAGGCTGGCGCTACGCCGCTGCCAAAACTAGGGCGCGCAGGCGGGCCCGAACACACCCCGCCGGGGGTGAGGATCGCAGTGCAATTCAGTCAAGACCTGCGATGGGTTAGTGCTCCGATCACCCGCCGGCCGAAGCGCCTGGCCGCATCAGAAGCGCGGGGTCCACCGTGCGCAGGGTGTCGGGGTTGAAGCCGTTCTCGACGCCCCAGACCGCTGCTTGGGTACGCGTCGTGACGTTGATCTTGCGGTAGGCCGAGCGGATGTAGCTCTTCACCGTGTTCATGGCCAGGAACGCACGCTCGGCGATCTCCTGGTTGCTCAGCCCCTGGGTGATCAGCGCAACCATCTCGGCCTCGCGAGACGACAGGCCTGCCGACCGACCCGGCCAGTCACCTGCGCCGCCCACGCTCGTCTCCTGCTCGCCGGTGAGTACGACGATCTCGCCGCTCATGACCCGCTCGAGAGCTCGGACGATCTCGGGTCCCGTCAGCACCTTCGACAAGTAGCCTCTCGCGCCCTGAGCAATCGCTTGTTCGATCAGCTGCGGCTTGAGGTTCCAGCTGTAGATCACGACCCTCGCGCTGCTGTCGCGTACGAAGTCCTCCAGATCAATACCCTCGCCCTGAACCTGGCCGAAGGTGTCGTAGAGCACGATGTCCACGTCGGTGATGACCGGCATCGAGGCCCCGGTCTCGACCACATCGATCCGCTCGGTCTCCAGGAACGAAGCGACGCCCGCGACCACCACGGCGTAGTCGTCGACTATCGCCAAGCGCAGCGGCCGCTTCTCTCGTTGTTCCACACTCCGCAGTATGCGCGCGGACTATCAGAACCCGGTATCGCGGGCCAGATGCACAATGAGGAGCGTGACGAGGCCTGCCGCCGGCGCAGTCGAAACCACGCTCGAGTCTGCGGCGGCGGCGTACGCCGAGGGTGACGCCGCGACCGCGATCGACGTCGCTCGGCACCTCGCCACGGTCACGGACGGGGCCCGCTAGCCCCGAGCCAGGAATAGCATCGCCAGAGTGACCCGAGCCAACACCATGACGATCCTGTTCACGGATCTCGTCGGGTCGACGGCGATGGGCGACCGGCTCGGCGACGTCGATGCCGAGGGAGTGCGAAGACGCTTCTTCGCGATCGTCGAGGAGGCGGTGGAGCCGACCGGCGGGCGGATCGTGAAGACCCTCGGCGACGGCCACATGGTCGCCTTCGCCAGTGCCCTCGACGCCGTCGGCTGCGGCATCGCGATCCAAGCCGGCGTCGACGCGCACAACTCCGAGCCTGACGTCGAACAGATCGGGGTTCGCGTCGGCATCAATGCGGGCGACGTCACCCTCGAGGGAGAGGACTACTTCGGCACGCCGGTCACCATCGCCAAACGCCTCTGCGACTCCGCCGTCGGCGGACAGATCCTGATCTCCGGACTGGTGGCGTCGCTGGTCGGCAGTCGCGCCAGCTTCGCGTTCCGCGACGTCGGATCTCTCGAGCTGCGCGGCATCTCCCGGCCCCAGGCCGCGAGCGAGGTGGTCTGGCGCAACCCCGAGGCTGAGTTCAACAGGTTGGCGGCGGCGGCGGCCGGCACGACGAAACGCGGCGCTGGCCGCGGCGGCCGACTTCTTCGCATTCTGGCGGCGGCAGCCGCGGTCATCATCGTCGTGGCCGCCATCGCCACCGCGATCGTCGTCAGCCGTGATGACGAGCCCGGCCCGCCCAGCTCGGGCGACGACGTGACGCCCAGGTCAGGGGACAGCGAGCTTCTCGACGTCTCCGGCACCGTCCCCACGATGGACCGGCAGCGGGTGCACACGTTTGAGGGGTATGCGGGCGACGTCGTCCACGTCGAGGTGACGAGCCGGAAGGCCAACGTGGACCTGCTCGTCGAGCTGCGCAACGAAGCAGGGAAGCTGCTGGCCTTCGACGACAACAACGGGAACAACGGCGACCCCGGGCTGTCCGCGTTCGAGCTGCCCCGGGACGGCCAGTACCTCGTCGCGGTCCGGTTGTTCCGGCCGGCCGAGAACGGCCCGTACGCGCTGACGGTGACCAGGTCCGACGGCCCTGGCGTGGAGGTCTTGGACCGGGGCTTCGGCGAGTTCGTCACTCACGACGACGAGTACGCGCAGGAAGTCGAGATGGCGAAGGACGAGCAGATCGACGTCGTCGTCCTGTCCGAGACCGTGAACAGGGCGGACCTGTTCCTCGAGCTCCTCGACCCCGACGGCAAGGTCATCGCCAGCGACGACGACTCGGGCGACTACGACGACCCGCGGATCAAGAACTTCCGCTCGCCGACCTCCGGGACCTACACGGTTCACGTCACCGGCGTCGCCCCAGCCGACCTCGGCGCCTTCCGCGTCGACGTCATCCGTCGGTAGCCGATGCTGACCCCGAGGTGTCGGCCTCAGCGAGAGTCAAGGTAGGCCGCGACCGGGAAGCCTAGAGTCTCTCTATGCCGGTGCGACGCCATCTTCCGGTCGGCCGGGTGGCGTTGCTGTTCACCGACATCCAGGGCTCGACTGCACTCCTGCACGCGCTCGGGCCGATGTACGGCGAGGTGCTCGACCTGCATGACCAGATCCTGCGCGGGATCTGGTACGAGTTCGGCGGCGTCGAGTTCGGCAACGAGGGTGACGCGTTCTGTGTCGCCTTCGCCGATCACCTACAGGCGGTCGAGGCGGTGACCAGGGCGCAGCAGCGGCTCAGGTCGGCGAACTGGCCGGCCGGCGCCGAGGTGCGGGTGCGGATGGGGCTGCACTCGGGAGAGCCGTTGATCCGCGGCGACGACTACTGGGGCGTCGACGTCCACTACGCCGCCCGGGTCGGCGCCGCCGCCCACGGGGGTCAGGTGCTGCTCAGCGCCGATATGCGCGCCCAGGTCCCGCGGGCCGAGGTGGAGCTGCTCGGCACCCACGCGCTGAAGGACTTCCCGGCTGCTCGGCAGCTCTTCCACCTGGTCATCGACGGCGGCACCGCAGCGCAGTTCCCGCCGGCACGGACGATGGCCGCCGCGCGCTCCAACGTGCCCACGATCGACACCCCGATCATCGGGCGGGACGATGTACTTGCCGACTTGGACACCCGGCTCACCGGGTCTGGACACCTCTTCACCGTGGTCGGGCCAGGTGGCATCGGCAAGACCCGGACTGCCGTCGCAGTCGCAGAACGCCTGGCCACGAGGTTCCCCGACGGCACCGCCTTCGTCTCCATGGCATCGCTGCACGCTGCCGGCGAGGTGCCGGGCGCGATCGCCGAGGCGATCGAGGAAGACCTGCAGGGCGTCGATCCCAGCGCCGCACTGGCCGCACACCTCCGTGAACGCAGCCTGCTGCTGGTCCTCGACAACGCCGAACACCTGCCCGATCTTGCCGACGTCCTGGTTCCACTGGTCCGGTCGTCGGCCGGGACTCGCTGGTTGGTGACCAGCCAGGCCCCTCTCGGCCTGCGTGCCGAGACAGTGGTCCGGCTCGGGTCACTTGACGACGACGCGGCGGTCGCGTTGTTCCTCGACCGGGCAACGAGCCGACTGCCGGGTTTCGTCGTCGCAGACAATGAACAGGAGATGCTGATCCAGCTCTGCCGCGATATCGACGGGATGCCGTTGGCGATCGAGCGGCTGCCGCTCGGGCACCCACCCTCGGCCTCGCCCGGCTGGCCCGGGCGCTCGGCGCCGATCCCGACGCGGCCCTCGGTCAGGGTCCTGCCGATCTGCCGGACCGTCAACGCGGCCTGCGGGCCGCACTCGACTGGACCGTGTCACTGCTGACGGAACGCGAACGTGGCACCTACGCGAGTTGTGGAGCGTTCGCCCTGGCATGGTCGATCGAGGATCTCGAGCTGATGCTTGCCGGCCGTGCCGAACCCGCCGAGGTGTGGGACGCGATGGCCCGGTTGCTCGACTTCTCGTTGGTGGTGCAGCGCGGCGACGGCCGATTCACCATGCCGGAACGAGTCCGCCGGCACGCCGTCCAGTTCCTGGATGCAAGGGACGACGCCCAGGAGCTCCGCGGCCTCCACACCGACGTCGTTCTGGAGACGGTCCAACGTCTGGTGCAGCACGACAGGCACGTCCGGTTTCGAACCGCCATGGCCGAGCTGGAGGACTTCCTCCCGGAGATCCAGCATGCATTCCGCTGGGCCGCCGACGCAGACCGGGACACCTACCGGATGCTCCTCGGCAGCTGTGGCTGGGCGGTGTTCTGGTTCGACAGATTCAAACCTTCCTGGCGCGCCGAGCTGGTCGCCTTCGCTCGGGCCGAGGATCCGGGAGACCTCGCTCAGGGCTACGTGTGGGGTTTTGCATGCACGCGCGCTGCGGGCGTCCCGGACCTGACGGAACGGCGTCGCTGGCTCGATGGGGCCGTGCACCGTTTCGTCGAGCTCGAGTCGCACCGCTGGGTCTGCGAGATGTTCGTGACGCGTTACGAGTGGAAGTCGAGGCCGGCAATGTCGACATCGGGCTCGAAGCGCTCGAGCAGGGCCCGAGTATGCCCTGGTCGCACGACCACGTCGAGTATGAACGCATCCTCGAGGACACCCTCGCCGTGGGCATGATCCATGCAGGTGACTACGAGGGCGCCTGGAAACGGATCCGCCCCTGGCTCGACGAGCCCGGCCCGGAAAACTGGGCGCGAGCGGGCGTGACGACGTTCCTCGGGGACTGCGCGTTCGGTCTCGGCGTCTACCGCGAAGCGGTCTGGTGGTACGCCGAGGATCTGCGGAGTCTCCCCGCTCGGAGATCAGCAACGTGCTCATGCAGGTGTCGACCATGGCTGCGGCGTGCGCAGCACTTGCACTGGACCACGTCGCCCTGGAGCTCGGCGCGGCGGCGGACGAGGTCGCAGCCGCGCATCCGGGCCTGTCCTCCACGCTCTACGGCATGGAAGGAATGCCGGACCTGATGACCGCGGCCGTCCTCCGGCTGCCACCCGGCGAGGTCGCGGCGGCACAGGCCCGCGGCAGGCAGCTCGACTACGACGCCTTGATCGAGCGCGCTCTGGAGATCGGCGCTGACTTCAGCCGCGAGCTTCCGTGACCGCCGGATAGGTTGGGGAGTCGATCGCCACGCGGGCCAGGACGCTCCGCATCAGGTAGGCCCGCAGCGCTGGGTCGTCGGCGACCCCGGGCTGTCCGCGTTCGAGCTGCCCCGGGGACGGCCAGTACCTGGTCGTGGTCCGGTTGTTCCGGCCGGCCGAGAACGGCCCGTACGCGCTGACGGTGACCAGGTCCGACGGCCCTGGCGTGGAGGTCTTGGACCGGGGCGTCGGCGAGTTCGTCACCCACGACGTCGACTCGGGCGACTACGACGACCCGCGGATCAAGAACTTCCGCTCGCCGACCTCCGGGACCTACACGGTTCACGTCACCGGCGTCGCCCCAGCCGACCTCGGCGCCTTCCGCGTCGACGTCATCCGTCGGTAGACCTTTGACTTCAAGTACTTGAAGTTCCTACCGTCGTAGAAGTGACGACGCGAACCACCCAGCACACCTACACGATCAAGGACGCGGCCGCGCTGACCGGGCTCCCGGCCAGCACGCTGCGCTATTACGAGTCCATCGGCGTGATCGCGCCGATCAGCAGGGGCGCAAGCAGCAAGCACCGGGTCTACGACGAGGACGACCTCGACCAGCTGATGTGGATCGCGTGTCTTGCCGCCACCGGCATGTCCGTGAGCGACATGAAGCAGTACGTCGCCAACAACAAGCTGGGGCCGTCGGCCGCCGGCGAGCAGGTTGCCCTGTTGGCCGCGCAGGAACAGCGACTGGCCGTCGAGGCAGAGCAGGTCATCCTTCGCCAGCGGTACGTCCGGCTCAAGATCAGCTACTGGCAGGCGATCGACGCCGGCGATGACGAGCGAGCAGACCTGCTGGCCCGCGAGGCCCGCGTGCCTTGGCCGAGCGAGCTCAAGCAGACCAAGAAGCAGTAACCAACGGCGCTCGACGGCGGACCCGAGCGTCCGCAGACCAGTTGCGCCCTCACCAACCACCGAAGGAGAACACCCATGCGCGTGAACGCCTATGCCGCCCCCGCTGCCGGCGAGCCGCTGGCACCGACCACGATCGAACGACGTGCGGTCGGACCCAACGACGTACTCATCGAGATCGAGTTCGCCGGCATCTGCCACTCCGACATCCACACCGTCCGGGGTGACTGGGGACCGCAGCCGTTCCCCGTCGTGCCCGGTCACGAGATCGTCGGCATTGTCACCGAGGTCGGCAGCGAGGTCGGCAAGCACCAGGTCGGCGACCGTGTCGGCGTCGGCTGCATGGTGAACTCGTGCGGCGAGTGCGCCAACTGCCGCAACGGCGACGAGCAGTACTGCCTCGACGGGATGGTCCCGACGTACGCCGGCACCGACCGCGACGGCACCACCACCCAGGGCGGCTACTCGACGCACGTCGTCGTCGACGCCGACTACGTGCTCTCGGTGCCGGACGGTCTCGACCCGCCGCCGCGGCGCCGCTGCTGTGCGCCGGCATCACCACCTACGCACCGCTCCGGCGCTGGGGCGCCGGTCCCGGCAAGAAGGTCGCGATCGTCGGGCTCGGCGGCCTCGGCCACATGGCGCGTCAAGATCGCCCACGCCCTGGGTGCCGAGGTCACGGTGCTGTCGCAGTCGCTGAAGAAGCAGGAGGACGGGCTGCGGCTCGGCGCGGACCACTATTTCGCCACGTCTGACCCACGGCACCTTCGAGGAGCTCGCCGGCCGGTTCGACCTCATCATCAACACGGTGAGCGCCGCGCATCGACGTGAACGCCTACCTCGGCCTGCTCGCCGTCGACGGCACCCTCGTCAACGTCGGCGCGCCGCCCGAGCCGCTCCCGTGCACGTCATGTCGCTCATCGGCGGCCGCCGCTCGCTTCGCCGGCTCGATGATCGGCGGCATCGCGCTGACCCAGGAGATGCTCGACTTCTGCGCCGAGCACAACATCGGCGCCGACGTCGAGGTCATCTCTGCGGACCAGGTCAACGAGGCGTACGAGCGAGTCCTCGCCTCCGACGTCCGCTACCGGTTCGTCATCGACACCGCGACGCTCGCCTGATTCATCGCTCCAGACGACATGCTCGTCGGCGGGTCATGATCGCCGGCGATGTGGGCACAGGTGAGAGAGACACCGCGACGGAGGAGGAGTGGCCAATGACGGACCGAATGACAGACCGAATGA
>CAVXYP010000013.1:0-42146 GCA_963766035.1 uncultured Actinomycetota bacterium
CGCCGGCAGCGCGGCGGGTCGTGACCCGGGTCTGGTGGGCCTCGTTGCCGACCAGCCAGTCGAAACTGTCGGTCTGGAGCGAGAGGAGCTGCGGGAGCTCGAGTGGTTCAGAGATCTTTGCGAAAGAAATGCGGGGCTTACCGGGAGTGGTGCGCGCGGCCAAGAGGTGTCCTTCGACGGGTTCGCTCTTTGAGAGGCGCCGGACCCACCACACGACGGCCACCGGGCAGGCCGAAGCGCATCTGAGGGCAGGCGCAAGGCGCCACGATACACGAAATAAGGGCGCCAAACGATATCGGCAACCACCCGGCTGGTCTCGACGTTCCTGACCAGGGACGAGCCCTTCCCGGGATCATGCTGTGCGGAGGGCTGCAGGTCAAGCATGACGCGGCGTGGCGCGCGGCCGGAGGGCGACCTCCCAGGCGTCCCGCGACGCCGTCAGGAGCAGTCGGTCTGAACGCAGAGGTCGTCGATGAGCCAGGTCGCCGTCGATGGACACCATGCTCAGCGTCGCCCACATCAGCAGCGGCCGAGCGGCGGTCTTTCCCTTCTGGCTGTCTTGGTTCAGGTAGACCACGACAGTGGCGCGGTCGCCCCCTTCGGACACCCGCGTGAGCCCGGTCGCCGCGACTGCGGCCGTGACGACCGTCTTGGTGGCGACGGCCTCGTCCCGGAGCGTCCGGCCGGAGTCGGCCTTCTGCTCGAACAGCGCGGTCCGCTTCGCCGCGAACTCGTCGGTGAGGTACTTCGCCGCCTCGGCGAAGTCCGCGTCGATGGTGCGGTAGTCGTAGGAGAGGATCTCCGGAATCGCCGTGGCCGCTGCGGCGACCGCGTCACGAGCGTCCTCCTCCACCTGGTCCGCGCTCTCCTGCCGGTCGGCCGGTGACTCACCACCGACGCTTCCGGGCCAGGTGAGGACGACGATGGCGAGCGCCAGTGCCAGGACGGCGGCTGCCGCTGCGACGGCAAGGGACCAGGTCGGTGGCCCGCTGCCGACGCGTGCGGCGGTGACTTCGGTGGTCTCGCCCTCGTCCTTGCCCCGGGCCGCCTCGCTTCGGGACTCCGGTTGCGCGACCGGGGGCTCCTCGACCGTGCCGGCGGTCTCCTCGTCCCCGGAGCGGTCGGCAGCGAGCTCGGCGTCGTACGCCGCCCGCTTCTCCTCATCGAGGAGCACGCCGGCGGCGTCGTTGAACGCCCGGAACCGGCGATCGGTCGGGTCGAGGTCGGCGATGGCCGCCTTCCAGGCCGTCCGGATCTGGTCCGCGGTCGCGCCCTCGTCGACGTCGAGCAGGTCGTAGAGGCTGATGCTCATCCCTTGCCCTTCCCGGTCTGCTCCGTCGGCGGAGTCGTCTCCTCCGGGACTGCGGGCTGCGAGAGCGACGGCCGACCGTCGTCGATGTCGTCGAGGTCGTCGACGAGCCAGTTGCCGTCGACCTTGACGAGAGACACCTGGTAGCGGACGGACTGCGGACCGGTCGAGACCGTGGGATCCTCGTCATCCCCACTGCCCTGGCCGTCCGGCGGGTCACTCTCGCCTTCTTCGCCGTGATAGACGTACGACAGCTCGATCGTGCCGGCGACCAGCACCTCGGCGGAGTCGCTGTCCTGCGAGACGACGCCGACCGCGTAGACGGTGCCGACGCTGCCTGCCGACAGCTGCGCGACCGTCTGCTCGGCGATCTCCACGTTCTCGTCGAAGACCGTGCCGAACTTCGCTGACATGAGGTCCTTGACGGCGACGTAGTCCGGCAGGTGGCCGGCATCGTCGAGCATGTCGGGCCCGTAGGTGTTGAACCGGGTCACGAACTCGCGGGAGACCGCGAGCAGCTGCTCCCGGTTGCGGACCTGGTCGGACGCCGGCACCTCGTCGTCACGCAGCGAGCTCAGGCGGTCGCCGAGGCTGTCGCCGGCGCCACGCGTGGCGACGACCAGCGCTACCCACCCGAGGGCGGCAACGATGACCAGGACCAGCACCGCGAGAACCGCGCGCCGGCGAGCGGGCGACTCGATCACTCCTGGGCGTCCAGCAGTGGTGCGAGGTAGAGCCACTTCCATGAGTCCTCTCCGAGCGGCGGCGGCGGCGCCACGCTACCGCTCGGCGCCAAAGCCCGGTCCGGAGAGGTGCGGCCGTCGCCGTACTCGAACTTGCCGGTCTCGATGTCGAAGGTCCCGACGATCGGCTCGTTGGCGTCAGGGATGCCGTCGAGGTCCGGCGTGACGCGCGGCAGGTTCTGGTAACCGCGCGGGTTGCTCTGGGTCGGCGGCTCCGTGCACTTGGCCTTGAGGTTCAGCGGCCGGTCCTCGACGTCCTGGGGAGGCCGGGTGTCGGTGCTCTCGTAGCCCTGGTAGCACGGGCGCGTGGTCGACAGGATCAGGCCGACGTGGGTCTCGAACTGCCCGGTCTGCGGGTTCTTGGAGACGACGCCGAACGAGCCCTCGAGCAGGATCGGGTAGGCGATGAACAGGGTCCGCAGGCCGGCGATGTTGGCGACGACGACCCGACCGGTGGAGATGACGTTGCGGAGCAGGTCGGAGACCTCGGCCTCGTTCTGCTCCAGGAAGGTCCGCAGCTCGTTGGCCGTGAACGACCCGCTGTCGATGACCTTGCGCAGGTCCTTGTCGGCGCCGACCATCGCCCGGGAGAACACCCGGAGCTGGGTGGCGAACGTGCGCAGCGAGCTGGACGAGTCGACCTGGCCCTGGAGCACGACGTTGGCGTCGCGGATCAGGGCGGTGGTGATGTCGAAGTTCTCGTTGGCCGCCTGGATGAACGAGTTGCCGGTGTCGATGATGCGCTGGAGGTCCTCGCCGGTGCCTTCAAAGGCGATGCCGAGCTCGTGGACCGTGGTCCTGAGCGAGTCGCGGTCGACACTCTCGACGGTCGACACCAGGTCGCCGAGCAGCTTCTCGGTGGAGATCGGGATGGCGACCTCGGTGATCTCGGAGTCGTCCTCGAGGTACTTGTCGGTCTCCTCCACGTCGACGTTGGGCTGGAGCTCGACGTACTGCTCCCCGACCGCCGACCGGTTGCCGACGAGGGCCCTCGAGTCGGCCGGGATCTTGTCCCACGTGTTGTCGATCTCGAGGTAGACGTCCACCCCGTCGTCCTTGAGCTCGAGCTTGCTGACCTTGCCGATGCGGACGCCGCGGTAGGTCACCTCACCGCCCGCGAAGATGCCGCCCGACTCCGGGTAGTGCGCGACCACCGTGTAGCTCTGGTCGAGGAACAGCCGGTCGAGCTGGGCGTAACGGGCGCCGACGAACGACACACCCAGGAGGGTGATGATCGCGAACGCGAGCAGCTGGATCTTGGTGCGCCTGGTGATCACCTCGCCACCTCCTGCTCGAGCACGGGTGCGGCCAGGAACAGGGCGAGGTCGGAGTCATAGTCCCCGAACCGTTCGTCCCAGCTCTCTCGCTGGTCGTCGGAGAGCTCCGGTGCCGACCGGGGTAGGCCCAGGTTGCCGACGATGCCGTCGAGCAGGTCCTCGATCGTGGTGGCCTGGTCCGCGACCTGCTCGGCGATGTTGCCGTTGCGGGGCAGGATGGGGCACAACGCCGGCACCGCGTCGCACGCCTCGTCGAGCAGGTCGCCGGGCAGCCCGAGGCACGCGGTCAGGTCCGGCGGCGGCCCCACGCAGCTCTGCAGCGCGTTCAGGACTCCGGCGCAGAGTCCCGGCAGGTCGATCAGCTCGTCGAGCGGGGTGTCCGGCGGCAGCAGGCTGAACGGGATGCAGGCGATGTCGGCGATGTTGTTGAGGTTGAGGTCGAGCTCGACCGAGAGGTTCACGTAGTCGCCGAAGTGCAGGTTGCGGGCGACCGAGGGGTCCCGGCCGATCACGTCGTCGGAGAACGGGAACGTCGCGAAGATGTGCAGCGCGTCGACGAAGTCCTTGCCGGTGCGGTTGAGCGCCGAAAGGACCGGGTCGAGCTGCCTGAGGATGTCGAGGGTCGACGCCTTCGTCTGGCGGATCACCCGCACCCCGACGGTGCCGAGCCGGTTGAGACCCTCCAGCATCCGGACCAGGTCCTGCCGCTGGCGCCCGATCGAGTCGAGTGCGCTCGGCAGCTCCTCCAACGCGTTGTCGATGCTCCGCTGGTGGCTCTTGGCGCTGATGGCCAACCGGTTGAGCGACTCGATGGCGTTGACGATGTCGGCCTTGTGGTCGTCGAGCTGCGACACCAGCGACTGGATCTGGTGCAGCGCCGACTTCGCCGAGTCCTCCCGGCCCTCGAGGGCGAGGTTGAGCTCGTTGGAGATCGTCTTCAGCTGGGCGATTCCGCCGCCGTTGAGCAGCAGGCTGAGCGCGCCGAGCACTTCCTCGACCTCGGGGTTGCGTCCGGTGCGCGAGAGCGGGATGTCGTCGCCGTTGCCCAGCGGCTCGTCCGACGGTGCGGTCTCCGGCGGAGCGAGGGAGACGAACTTCTCACCGAGCAGGCTGGTCTGGCGGATCGTGGCGATGGCGTTGTCCGGGAGGCCGGTGTCGTTGCGGAGCTGCAGCGTGACCACGGCGGTGTAGCCCTCGAGGTCGACGTCGGTGACCTGGCCGACGGTCACGTCGCTCACCTTGACCGACGACTTCGGCACCAGGTCGAGCACGTCCTCGAACTCGACCTTCACGCTGATCGGGTTGTCGCCCACGTCGGCGCCACCCGGCAGGGGGAGCTGGTAGACGTCGAACTCACAACCGGTCAGCAGCAGGGTCCCACCCAGGATCGCGGTGGCGGCGCGCAGGCGGTGGTTCATTTCCCAACCTCCACGAGTCCGTTGAGCGTCGGGTCGTAGGGCTGACCGACCCGCGAGCCGGTGCCGACGCCGAAGGGCACGCTGCGGGGCAGCGGGAGGTTGCTGATCAGGTCGCAGATCGTGCCGTTGGGGTCGTTCGCGGACACGAGCGCGCACAGGAGCTCGGCCGGATCCTGCTCGAGGAGGTTGCCGATGTTGGAGTTCGAGTCGAGGGTGCTGGTCTGCGGGTTGTAGCCGAGGCCGAGGTTGTTGAGCGCGAGCGGGCCGGCGCGCAGGATCACGTTGAGGTCGTCGCGGTGCCTGACCAGGACCTTCGCGAACCGGTTGAGGCCACGGATGTTGCGCCCCAGTGAGGCGCGGTTCTCGTGCACGAAGTCGCCCACCACGTCGAGCGCGACGCCGAGGTTCGCCAGTGCGGACGTCAGCTCGTCGCTCTCGCCGGCGAGCAGCTCGGACACCCGGCCGAGCGACTGGTTGAACCGTCGCACCGTGGTGTCGTTGTCGGCCAGCGTCTCCACGAATGCCTGGAGCTTGGCAGCGGACGAGAACAGCTCCTCCCTGTTGTTGTCGAGGGTGGTGCTGAGGTCGCCGAAGTCCTTGATCGTCTCCTTGAACTTCGCACCCTGACCGCCGAAGTTCGCCGCGGTCTGCTCGAGCAGGTCGGTCAGTGCGCCGTTGGCGTTCGCGCCGTTCGGGCCCAGGGCGACGGTGAGCTTGTCCAGGCTGCCGTAGATCTCGTCGAGCTCCAGCGGGATCGCCGTGCGCTTGGTGTCGAGCTCGCTGTTGTCGGCGAGCACGTCGCCCTCGGTGTAGGCCGGAGTCAGCTGGATGTAGCGGTCACCGACGACGGAGGGGGAGACGATGACGGCCTCGGCGTCGGCGGGGATCTTGATCTCGTCGTCGTAGGTCATGACGACCTTGACCTGGGTGCCTTCCGGGGTGACCTTGTCGACCTTGCCGACCGGCACCCCGAGCACGCGGACGTCGCTGCCCTCGTAGACCGACACGGTGCGCGGGAAGTAGGCCGTCACGGTCTTGGTGCTGCTACCCATGCCGAAGAACCAGACCACCGCGGTGGCGATGAGAAGACCGATCACGATGAGCGGGACGACCCGCTGCAGGGTCGCGTTCATCCGACACCACCCCCGCCCCCGGGGACGGGCGGCAGGTTCGCGATGTAGGTGTCCCACCAGGGGCCGTTGGCGAACACGTTGGCGAAGACCCTGTAGAACGGCGCCATCAGCTGGAGCGACCGGTCGAGGTTGTCCTCGTTCTTGTTGATCACCGCGAGGACCGACTCCAGGTGTCGCAGCGCCGGCTTGAGGTCGGCCCGCGAGTCACGCACCAGTCCGGTCAGCTGCTGGCTCAGACCGGAGGTGGCCACGAGGAGGTTGTGGATGGCCTCGCGCCGCTCCAGCAACGCGCGGAACAGGATGTCCGCATCACGCATCAGCCCGATGATGTCCTGGTCCCGGGCGTCGAGCACGGTGGAGACGCGCCTCAGGCTCTGCAGGAGTGAGTTGATCTGCTGGTCCTTGTCGGAGATGACCTCGGAGAGCGCCGACACGCCCTGGAGCGCCGCGCGGAACTCCTCGGGAGTGTTGCGGGTCAGGTCGGCCAGCGTCGTCAGCGACGCGGCGAGCTGGTCGGTGTCGATGTCGGCGGAGGTCTCGGCGAGCCCGGTGAACGCGTCCACGACGTCGAACGGCGAGCTGGTGCGCTCGACCGGGATGGTGCCGCCCTCCTCGAGCTCGCCGCTGCCGGCCGGCTCGATGGACAGGAACATCGAGCCGAGGATCGTCTTCACCTTGATCGCCGCATGGGTGTCGTCGCCGAAGTCGACGTCGGTCTTGATCTTGAAGCCGACCTTGACCACGCCTTCGTCGATCTCGATCGAGTCGACCTTGCCGACCCGGACGCCCGCCAGCCTGACCTCGTCGTTGACCTTGAGCCCACCGGACTCGGCGAACTCCGCGTAGTAGGTGTCACCGCCGCCGATCAGGGGGAGGTCCTGGGCCCGGAACGCCGCGATGAAGCCGAGGATGAGCACGGCGAAGCCCACGAGGCCGATGACGACGGGATTGCGCTCCCGGAACGGCTTCATGCTCATGGGAGGGTGCACCTGTCGCCGCCGGTGCTGTAGGCGGGCTGGACGAGAACCGCGTCACCCAGCCTGACCTTCGCCTTGAAGTGGCACAGGTAGAAGTTGAACCATGATCCGTACGTGCCGGTGCGGCCGTACTTGTTGACCTTGATCGGCATCACCTGGAGCACGCGGTCGATCTCCCCCTTGTTGCGGTCGAGGACCGTGACCAGCTGCCTGGCCTCCCGGATGTCGCGGACGAACGGCTCGCGGATGTCGTCGATGAGACCCGCGGTCTCCACCGCGAGGTCCGAGATTCCGTCGAGCGAGGACAGGATCGCCCGACGGTCGTCCTTGAGGCCGCGCACGAGGTCCTGGAAGCTGACGATCAGGCGGCCGAGCTGCTGGTCGCGGTCGGCGACGTGGTCGAGGACGAAGGTGAGGTTGTCGAGCAGGTCGCCGATCACCTGGTCGCGGCTGGCCAGGGTCTGGGTGAGGGACGCCGTGCTCGAGAGCAGGCTCTCGAGCGTGCCGCCCTCGCCCTGGAAAACCTGCACGATCTCGTAGGACAGCTTGTTGATGTCGTCGGGCGAGAGGGCTTCGAACAACGGCTTGAAGCCGTTGAAGAGGACGGTCAGGTCGAGCGCGGGCTGGGTCCGCGAGACCGGGATGGTGGCGTCCTCCTCGAGCGGTTCATCGCCCTGGCCCTCCTGGGTCAGCGAGATGTAGCGCTGCCCGATCAGGTTGCGGAACCGGATCGTCGCGTGGGTGTGGTCGTCGAGGGCGGTGTCCGCGTCGACCGTGAAGGTCACCAGCGCCCGGTCGGGGTCGCCATCCTTCCCGTCGATGACCTCGATGCCCTGGACGTTGCCGACCTTGACGCCGGCCACCCGGATGTCGTCGCCGTTGACCACACCCGTCGCGTCGACGAACTCGGCCTGGTAGGTCTTGGTGGCACCGAAGGAGAGGTTGCCGATCGTGATCACCAGCAAACCCGTGGCGAGCCCGGTCGTGATCATGAAGATCAGCAACCGGACCAGGTCACCGGTGGTCTTCTTGTCGAGGGTGAGAGCCATCAGCGATCACCCACCTGGGCGACGATCGGGCCCGCGAGCAGGACTCCGAGCCCGGAGTCGGCGCCCTCGCCGTACGTGCCCCTGAGCAGCTGACGCAGCATGGCCACGTCCTCAGGCGTGCCGCGGTAGCCGATCGGGTCCTCGAAACCGGGAGCCACCCGCATGGTGCCCTTGCCCGTGGGCTCGTCGACACCGTCGTTGAAGTTGGGCACGTTGGTGAACGGGTTCTGCTGGGTCCACGGCGGGTTCGGCAGGTGGTAGCACCGCGGCCCCCGGAAGTCGCCGAACTTCGGCAGGTCGTTGATGTTGTAGGAGCGCGGCTGGTTGGGCAGCGTCTCGAGCACGATGTGGAGCTCGAAACCTCGGAACATCGACGCGATCCGGGGCGCGATGTGGTTGAGGCCCTGGAAGACGCACGGGAACTCCGGCGCGTAGCGGGCGAGCAGGTCGAGCTGGGTCGTGGTCAGCTCGTTGGCTTCCTTGATCAGCCCGCCGTTGCGGTCGAGGAAGCCTCGAGCCGTGTCCGCGAACGCCCGGATGTCGCGCAGCGCGCTGTTGAGGGTCGCTTCCTTCTCCTCCAGCGTGCCGGTGGTGACGACGGTGTCGTCGAGGATCTGCGCGACCTCGGGGAGGATGTCGGCGTAGAGGTCGGAGAACTGCGCGGTCAGCTTGAGGTCGTCGACCAGCGCCGGGATCTGGGGGTTGATCCGCTTGAGGTAGGAGTCGATCGTCTCGAGGTTCTCACCGAGCTGCGACCCACGCCCCTCGAGCGCCGTCGAGAGTGCGGAGAGTGTGGCGTTGAGGTCGGCCGGCTGCACGGTCCGCAGCAGCGGGTAAAGGTCCGACAGGACCTCCTCGACCTCGGTGCCGAGATCGGTCTTGGTGATGACGTCGCCGGCCTCCAAGGTGCCCTGCGGGCCGGACTTGGGGATCACCAGAGAGACGTACTTCTCGCCGAACAACGTCTTGGGAACGATCGCCCCGGTCACGTTGGCCGGGATGCTGTCTCGCTGGCTCGGGTAGATGCCGAGGGTGAGCTCGGCGCCGTCGCTGTCGGCCTTGGTCTCGAGCACCTCGCCGACGATCACGCCGCGGATCTTCACGTCGGCACGGAGCGGGAGCTGCAGACCGATCGAGGAGGTCTCGAGCTTGACCTCGTCGTAGTCCGCGAACTTCTTGGTGAAGACGGCGTAGGTCAGCCAGACACCCAGGAAGAGCAGGCACACGAAGATCACGCCGAGGGTCTTGTGAGCGGCAAGCGCCTTGTTCAGCATCCCCGCATCACCCCGCCAGTCTGACGGTCGTGGTGGTGCCCCAGATGGCCATGGACAAGAACAGGTCGATCACGTTGATCGCGACGATGCTGGTCCGCACCGCGCGGCCCACGGCGACACCCACACCAGCGGGTCCGCCGGACGCGGTGTAGCCGTGGTAGCAGTGGATCAGGATCACGACGACGGAGAAGATCACCACTTTCCCGAACGACCACAAGACGTCGCCGGGTGGCAGGAACTGGTTGAAGTAATGGTCATAGGTGCCCGACGACTGGCCGTAGTAGAGCGTGACCACCAGCCGGCTGGCGACGTACGACGACAGCAGGCCCACCACGTAGAGCGGGACGATCGCGATCAGGCCGGCGACCACCCGGGTGGCGACGAGGAACCGCATCGAGGGGATCGCCATCACCTCGAGGGCGTCGACCTCCTCGGAGATCCGCATCGCGCCGAGCTGCGCGGTGAAGCCGCAGCCGACCGTGGCCGCGAGGGCGATGCCCGCGACCAGCGGAGCGATCTCGCGGGTGTTGAAGTAGGCCGAGACGAAGCCGGCGAACGCGGCCGTGCCGAGCTGGTTGAGCGCGGCGTAACCCGACAGGCCGACCTGGGCCCCGGTGAAGAACGTCATGCCGAGGATGACGCCGATGGTCCCGCCGATCACGGCCAGGGCGCCGGATCCGAGGGTGACCTCGGCCAGCAGCCGCAGGATCTCGCGCGGGTAGTGGGAGACGGTGCGCGGCGTCGCCAGCACGACGCGGATGTAGAACGACAGCTCGTGCCCGAGGGTGTCGAGGCCCTTGAGCGGTCTCTCGTAGATCGCCTTCACGTTCGCCATGGCCGCGTCAACCCGTCTTCGGCGGAATGACTTGGAGGTAGATCGTGCTCAGGATGAAGTTGACGACGAACAGCAACAGGAACGTGATGACCACGGACTCGTTGACCGCGTCGCCCACGCCCTTCGGCCCGCCCGCGGCGTTCATGCCCTTGTAGGCGGCGACGACGGCAGCGATGAGTCCGAAGATGAGCGCCTTGATCATGCCGATCCACACGTCGGGCAACTGTGCCAGTGCGGTGAAGCTGGCGAGGTAGGCACCCGGGGTGCCGTCCTGCAGGATCACGTTGAAGACGTAGCCGCCGGCGACACCCACGACGCTGACCATGCCGTTGAGGAACACCGCGACGAGCATGCACGCGAGCACGCGCGGCGCCACCAGGCGCTGGATCGGGTCGATGCCCAGCACCATCATGGCGTCGAGCTCCTCGCGGATCTTCCGCGCACCCAGGTCGGCGGCGATCGCCGAGCCACCGGCGCCGGCGATCAGCAGCGCTGTCGCGATCGGACCGGCCTGCTGGATGACGGCGAGCACGGAGGCCGAGCCGGTGAACGACTGGGCGCCGAACTGCTTGATCAGGCCACCGACCTGGAGCGCGATGACCGCACCGAACGGAATGGCGACCAGAGCGGTCGGGATGATCGTGACCGAAGCGATGAACCAGGCCTGCTGCAGGAACTCGCGCAGCTGGAACGGCCGGCGGAACAGCCCCCGTCCGACATCGAGCCCGAAGGCGAACAGCTTGCCCGCGGTGCCGACGGGTCTGAGTACGCGTGCAGCAGTGGAAGACACTGCCGCCTCAGACGTTGGTCTGGTGCTCAGCGTCAGCGGTGAACGAACCCGGAGGAGGCGTGATGCCGTTGACCCGGCACCACTCCCCCGGCGGCCGCTGGCTGCGCCGCGGGATGCCGTTCGACGGCTCGAGCTGAAGAGGGATGGGGGGCAGCGGCGGGAGGTCCATGCCGACCTCTGCGGCGAGCTGGTCGGCGTCCTTCTCCTCCGACATGCCGATCGGACCGACCGTCTGGGCGTTGAGGAACTGACGCACCACCGGCTCGTCCGACGACAGCAGCATCTCGCGGGGACCGTACATCGCCAGGTGCTTGTGGTAGAGCAGGCCGATCTGGTCGGGCACGATGCGGACGCTGTGGACATCGTGGGTCACGATCAGGAACGTGGCGTCGATCTGCGCGTTGAGGTCGACGAAGAGCTGGTTGATGAACGACGTGCGGACCGGGTCGAGCCCGGAGTCGGGCTCGTCGATGAGGAGGATCTCCGGGTCGAGCACCAGCGCGCGGGCCAGGCCGGCACGCTTGCGCATGCCGCCTGAGATCTCACCGGGGAGCTTGAACTCGGCGCCGAGCAGACCGACCAGGTCCATCTTCTCCATGACGATGTCACGGATCTCGGACTCGTTCTTGCGGGTGTGCTCGCGGAGGGGGAAGGCGACGTTGTCGTAGAGGTTCATCGAGCCGAACATCGCGCCGTCCTGGAACAGCACGCCGAAGAGCTTGCGGACTTCGTAGAGCTCCTTCTCGGAGCAGGACGCGATGTCGGTGCCCTCGATCAGGATCGAGCCGTTGTCGGGCTTGATCAGACCGATCAGGGCCTTCAGGAACACGGACTTGCCAGTGCCGGACGGGCCGAGCATCACGGAAATCTCGCCGGCAGGCAGGGTCAGCGAGACGTCCGCCCAGATGAGCTGCTTGCCAAATGACTTCGTCAGGTTGTTGACAGTGACGTCGACGCCCATGCTGACCTCTTCCTCCCGGGGGCTGCGTGGGAACAACGCAGCCGCGGAGCGCACGTTACGCGGAAACCGTGTCGCACGTCACGCTCAGCCGCTAATCGAGACGCGTTGGCGTCGAACCGTGATCTGGGCGTGTCGGCGTACTGAAAATGTGACCGAAAGCGGACGAGAGGCAGGCCCCCGGAACGGGTGACCTGCCTCTCGGCGGAGCGCTTCAGAAAGTCACTTGAGGGTGACGGTGGCGCCGGCGGCCTCAAGGGCCTCCTTCGCCTTCTCCGCGGCGTCCTTGGAGGCCTTCTCGAGGACCGGCTTCGGGGCGGCCTCGACGAGGTCCTTGGCCTCCTTCAGGCCGAGCGAGGTCAGTGCGCGGACCTCCTTGATGACGTTGATCTTCTTCTCACCAGCGGCCTCGAGGATCACGTCGAACTCGTCCTGCGCAGCGGCCTCCTCGCCGCCCGCGGCGGCGCCGCCGGCGGCGGGAGCAGCGGCAACGGCAACGGGAGCGGCGGCGGTGACGCCGAAGGTCTCCTCGAACTGCTTCACGAACTCGGAGAGCTCGATGAGGGTCATCTCCTTGAACGCGTCCAGGAGCTCGTCAGTGCTGAGCTTCGCCATGATGGCGTTTCCTTCCGTTTGGTGGCCGGCCGCACGTTTTGCGACCCAGCCGGGTTTCAGGTGGTGGTTACCGGAGCCGTTCAGGCCTCGGTGGTGTCGCCCTCGTCGGAGGCAACAACCTCGGCAGCCGGCTCCTCAGGAGCCGCCTCCTCGGCGGGAGCCTCGTCAGCGGCGACCGGCCCAGTGTTTGATTCCTGGGAGGCACCACCTGCGAGGATCGAGGGGTCCTCAGCGGCCTTCGCCTCCAGCGCACCCGCGAGGCGGGCGACCTGGGCGAGCGGCGCGTTGAGGAGGTAGACGGCCTGGCTCAGCGAGGCGAGCATCGCGCCCGCCAGCTTGCCCAGCAGGACCTCGCGGGACTCGAGATCGGCCAGCTTGGCGATCTCGGCCGGCTCGAGGGCCTTGCCGTCCAGAACTCCGCCCTTGATGACAAGGGCGGGGTGGGCCTTGGCAAAGTCACGCAGACCCTTCGCCGCCTCGACGACGTCGCCCGTGATGAAGGCGATCGCGGTCGGGCCGGTGAGGAGCTCGTCGAAGCTCTCGATTCCCGACTCCTTGGCGGCAATCTTGGCCAGCGTGTTCTTGACCACGGCGTAGTTGGCGTTCTCGCCGAGGGAGCGCCGCAGGTCCTGCAGCTGCTTCACGGTGAGACCGCGGTACTCGGTCAGCACAGCACCGGCGGCGTCACTGAAGGACTCAGCGATCTCCGCGACGGCGGCCTGCTTGTCTGCCCGCGCCATGGGTCTCCTTCCGGATCTGACCGCCGGCTGGAGGCTCGGAAATGACGAACGCCCTGAGCGCAGGCGCTCAGGGCGTGGACACCGGCCGCGACCCCCACTTGATGACGGAGCCGCAACTGCTGGTCATGCTCTGATCCCCTGCGCAGGCCATCCGCTTTCGCGGAACCTTCGGTCAGGGCTGAGGCAGCCCGGACGACCGGCGGTCTTTAGGTTTCGAGCGCAAGCGTACGGCGGCGCGCCGTACTCGTCCAAATCGCTGGCCCGGATCCGCGCAAACCGGGTGGGAAGGGCTGCGGGGGCACTGGCACGATGGTCCCCGTGACCTCCTCGACGCCCCTGTCCGAACTCTCGCCCGACCGGCTCGCCGAGCGCCTGACCGCGCTGCGGGCGGACTACGAGGACCTCAAGGCGAAGGGCCTCAAGCTCGACCTGACCCGGGGCAAGCCCGGGGCCGACCAGCTCGACCTGTCGGAGGGGCTGCTGGGTCTCCCGACGTCGCACCAGGACCGGGCCGGCACCGACGTACGCAACTATGGCGGGCTCGAGGGCCTCATCGAGATCCGTGAGATCTTCGCCGACCTGCTCGGCGTCGACACCGCCAACGTGGTTGCCGGCGGCAACTCGAGTCTCACGATGATGTACCAGGTCGTCAGCTGGCTGCTCTCCCACGGCGCGCCCGACTCCCCCCGACCGTGGTCGCAGGAGGAGACGGTCAGGTTCGTCTGCCCTGTGCCGGGCTACGACCGCCACTTCACGATGCTGGCCGAGCTCGGCATCGAGATGGTGACCGTGCCGATGCATGAGGACGGCCCGGACGTCCCCGCCGTGCGCGCCCTGGTCGCGGACGACCCGTCGGTCAAGGGCATGTGGCTGGTGCCGACCTACGCCAACCCGACCGGCGCCGTGGTCTCGACCGCAGTCGCGGCCGAGCTGATGGCGATGCCGACCGCGGCGCCCGACTTCCGGATCCTCTGGGACAACGCGTACGCCGTCCACCACCTCACCGACGTCGAGACGAAGAGCGCTGACGCTCTCGGCCTCGCCTCGGCCTCGGCTCACCCGAACCGCCCGATCATGTTCGCGTCGACGTCGAAGATCACCTTCGCCGGCGCGGGCGTCGCGGCGCTCGCCGCGTCGGCCGACAACATCGCGTGGTACCTCAAGCGGCTCTCGTTCGCCGCGATCGGCCCGGACAAGATCAACCAGCTCCGGCATGTCGAGTTCTTCGGTGACGCCGACGGCGTGCGAGCGCACATGCGCAAGCACCGGGACCTGATCGCCCCGAAGTTCGAAGCGGTCCAGGCGGCGCTCAGCGCGCGCCTCGACGGCCTCGGGATCGCGACCTGGAGCAAGCCGATCGGCGGCTACTTCGTCGACCTCAACGTGCTCGACGGCACCGCCGCCCGCGTCGTCCAGCTCGCGAAGGAGGCCGGCATCGCGCTCACGCCGGCCGGCTCCGCGTTCCCGCACGGCACCGACCCCGACGACCGCAACATCCGGCTGGCGCCGACGTTCCCGGCGCTCACCGACGTCGAGACGGCCATGGCCGGGGTCGCCGTGTGCGTCGAGCTGGCGGCGCTCGAACAGCTGACCGCTTGAGCGGGCGGGGCCCTGCAGGAATCCCCGGTCGACCGGGGATTCCTGCGCCTGTCGGGCGTTGCAATGGCCGACAAGCGCAAGGAAACCCCAGCCGGTGTGACTCCTGGGGCTGATGCAACTTAGGGTACGACGAAGCCCCGGCCACTCACGAGGAGCGACCGGGGCTTGCGTCGTACTGGTTGGGCCTGGATCAGGCCGTGGCGTCGTCCTCGGCCGCGACGTTCTTGGTGCGGTTGGGGTCGACCTGGACGCCCGGGCCCATGGTCGTGGAGACGGTGACCTTCTTCAGGTAGCGGCCCTTGGAGCTGGACGGCTTGAGCCGCAGCACCTCCTCGAGGGCGGCTGCGTAGTTCTCCGCCAGCTGGGACTCGCCGAACGAGGCCTTGCCGATGATGAAGTGCAGGTTGGCGTGGCGGTCGACCCGGAACTCGATCTTGCCGCCCTTGATGTCGGTCACGGCCTTGGCCGGGTCCGGGGTGACGGTGCCGGTCTTCGGGTTCGGCATCAGGCCCCGGGGACCGAGGACGCGACCGAGCCGGCCGACCTTGCCCATCATGTCCGGGGTCGCGACGACGGCGTCGAAGTCGAGCCAGCCGCCGGCCACCTTGTCGATGAGCTCGTCGCCACCGACGACGTCCGCGCCGGCCTCACGGGCGGCCTCGGCCTTGTCACCGTTCGCGAACACCAGGACACGAGCGGTCTTGCCGGTGCCGTGCGGGAGGTTGACGGTGCCGCGCACCATCTGGTCGGCCTTGCGGGGGTCGACGCCGAGGCGCATCACCACGTCAACGGTCTCGTCGAACTTCTTCTTGCTGGCGGCCTTGGCGATCTTGATCGCGGCCAGCGGGGCGTAGAGCTCGTCCTTGTCGAACGTGTCTGCCGCCGCGCGATAGGTCTTGCTGCGCTGCATGTTCTTTCTCTTCTCTGCTTGGAAAGCGTGTGGTTAGCGAGCCAGCGCGGCTCTCCCACAGGCCAAGAAATGGACTCAGTAGTCGGTGGTGACACCCATCGAGCGGGCGGTGCCCTCGACGATCTTCATGGCGGCCTCGATGTCGTTGGCGTTGAGGTCCGGCATCTTGGTCTGGGCGATCTCGCGCACCTGGTCCTTGGTCAGCTTGCCGACCTTCTCCTTGTGCGGGACACCCGAACCCTTCTTCAGCCCGGCAGCCTTCTTGATCAGCTCGGCGGCCGGCGGGGTCTTGGTGATGAAGGTGAACGAACGGTCCTCGTAGATCGTGATCTCGACGGGGATGACGTTGCCGCGCATGGACTCGGTCTGGGCGTTGTAGGCCTTGCAGAAGTCCATGATGTTGACGCCGTGCGGACCGAGGGCGGTACCGACCGGCGGCGCCGGCGTGGCCGCACCGGCCTGCAGCTGCACCTTGACCAGCGCGGCGATCTTCTTCTTGGGAGGCATTCCTCTATCTCTTTCTTCTCGTGGTCATGACGAGGACGCGGTGCCGTTTCTTTGGCAGTCCTCTGCCACCTCTGGTGGTTTCGAGGCTCGGCCGCGGGCGGCCTCGCACCTCAACCACCGATCTCAATCAGACTTTTTGAACCTGGTTGAAGCTCAGCTCGACCGGGGTCTCCCGGCCGAAGATCTCGACAAGGGCCTTGAGCCTCTGCGACTCGGCGTTGATCTCGGTGATCGTCGCGTGCAGCGTGGCGAACGGGCCGTCCACGACCATCACCGAGTCGCCCACACCGAAGTCGGCGACCTCGATCGGCTTCTTCGCGGCCTGGCCGCCCGACGCGCCCGCCGTGGCGTTGCCGTCGGCGTCGGTCGGAGCCGGCAGGACGATGGACGGCGCGAGCATCTTCTCGACCTCGTCCATGCTCAGCGGCACCGGCTGGTGGCTGTGACCGACGAACCCGGTCACCGACGGGGTGTGCCGCACCGCGGCCCAGGACTCGTCGGTGAGGTCCATCCGGACCAGGACGTAGCCGGGCAGCACGGTGCGCCGGACCATCTTGCGCTGGCCGTTCTTGATCTCGGCGACTTCCTCGGTGGGGACCACGATCTCGTGGATGTAGTCCTCCATGTTGAGGGAGTGGATCCGGTTCTCGAGGTTGTGCTTCACCCGGTTCTCCATGCCGGAGTAGGTGTGCACGACGAACCAGTCGCCCGGCTTCATCATCAGCTCGCGCCGGAAGGCCTCGAGCGGGTCGAGCTCCTCGGCCACCTCGGCCTCGGCCTCATCCTCGACGGCGACGGCCTCATCCTCGACGGCCTCATCCTCGACGACGTCGGCATCCACCTCGTCCTCGACGACCTCGGCGTCCACCTCCGCCACCTCGGCGGCTTCGGTGGTGACGTCCTCGCCCGTCTCCGGGCTGGAGTCGTACTGCTCCGACACGTGATGCTCCATCAGTTGCTGTTGGCTGGGATGACCTGTGGTGACGCTGGTGACGCGAAGGGTCAGACGTCGTCGGCGCCGGTGAAGATCGCGAAGACCAGCTTGCCGAGACCCAGGTCCAGCAGCGAAACGATCGTGATCATCACCAGCACGAAGATCATGACGACGAAGAAGTACGTCGTGAGCTGCTCGCGGGTCGGATAGACGACCTTGCGGAGCTCGGCCACCACCTGGCGATAGAACGTCACCGGGCCGGTGCGGTGCTCGCCGGACTTGCCGGCGTCGGACTGGCGTCCCTTCTGGGCCGCATGGGAGTCCGACACGATGCTCACCTCTTCGAATTCTGTCTGGTTCTCGTCTGGTCTTGCAGGGCACGAGGGACTTGAACCCCCAACCTTCGGTTTTGGAGACCGATGCTCTGCCAGTTGAGCTAGTGCCCTCCGACGGCCATCCCGGTCTCCTCGCTCCCGTGACCACTGTCACGAGGGCGCGACTCACCATTGGGGGAAAGCCACCAAGGAGGGAGTCTACGCACCCCCGGCCAACCGGACCAAAAGCAGTCAGCCACCTACGATGACGAGCGTGCGGGACCTCCATTCTCTTCCGAAGGCCCACCTGCACCTTCACTTCACGGGGTCGATGCGGCACGGCACCCTGCTGGAGCTCGCCGAGCGCGACGGCATCCACCTCCCGGACGCCCTGGTGTCGGAGTGGCCGCCGCAGCTGACGGCAGCGGACGAGAAGGGCTGGTTCCGCTTCCAGCGCCTCTACGACGTCGCGCGTTCGGTGCTGCGCACGCAGGACGACGTACGCCGGCTGGTGCGCGAGGCCGCGGAGGACGACGTGATCGACGGCGGCCGCTGGCTGGAGATCCAGGTCGACCCGAGCGGGTACGGCAGCCGGTTCGGCGGGATCACGGCGTTCACCGACCTGGTGCTCGACTCGGTGCGGGATGCGAGTGAGCGCACCGGCCTCGGCATTGGCGTCGTCATCGCGGCGAACCGCATCCGCCACCCGCTCGACGCCCGGACGCTGGCGCGACTGGCCAGCCAGTACGTCGACCGCGGGGTGCTCGGCTTTGGACTCTCGAACGACGAGCGACGTGGCTCCACGGCCGAGTTCGCGCCGGCGTTCCAGATCGCCGAGCGGGCCGGCCTGCTGCTCGCGCCGCACGGCGGCGAGCTGCGCGGACCCGAGCACATCCGCTCGTGCCTCGACGACCTGCACGCCCAGCGCCTCGGCCACGGCGTCCGGGCCGCCGAGGACCGCGACCTGCTGGCCAGGATCGTCGACGATGGCGTGGCGCTCGAGGTGTGCCCGGTGTCGAACGTCGCGCTCGGCGTCTACTCCGACCTCACCTCGGTGCCCCTCCCCACCCTGCTCGCGGCCGGGGCGACGGTCGCGCTCGGTGCCGACGATCCCCTGCTGTTCGGCTCCCGGCTGGCCGGGCAGTACGCCACCATGCGCGCGGCCCACCGACTCTCGGACGAGCAGCTGGCCGACCTCGCCCGGATGTCGTTCCGCGCCAGCCGCGCCCCCGACGACGTCCGGAAGCGGGCGGACGCCGACATCGACGCCTGGCTGGCCTCCGACGGCTAGCGGCAGCAGTCATGCAACACGCCGTTCGCGGATCTGGGCGGCCGATGGCGGCTGCAACACGCCGTTCGCGGATCTGGGCGGCCGATGGCGGCTGCAACACGCCGTTCGCGGATCTGGGCGACCGATGGCCGCTCTTCGGCGCCGACGCATGGGGGCCGAAGCAACGCCAACGACCACCTAGTGACGCGAACGACGTGCCAGTGCTGCCAACGACGTGCAGGATCGGCGAACAGCGTGTTACAGCCGCCGCGCCCCCGGCACAGCCGCGAACAGCGTGTTACAGCCGCCGCGCCCCCGGCACAGCCGCGAACAGCGTGTTACACGGCCCCGAGTCAGACCGGGAGCTCGACCTCGACCGGGGCGAGCGGGTACGGCGGGGGGCCGGTGCCGTTGACCTGGACATGGCCCCACGGGTCGAGCTCGGCCAGCCGGAGGGGCGCAGGCGGGCCGTCGCCGATCACCAGCTCGGCCGACGTAGCGCCTGCCTCCTTCGCGGCCACGACTCCCGGCGAGCGCTCGATCCGGCCGTACCAGTGGAACCGACCGTCGAGGGGCTCGAGGTGGCCGTCGAGGTGCACGAGCACGTCGATGGCGTCGTCGCCGACCAGCAGGACAGCGGCGCCGTCGTAGCCGCTCTCCTCCTCGGGAGGCAGCCACGCCATCCCACGGGGGTGCCGGACGCGGCGCAGCCGCCTGCTCACGGCAGGAACCCGTTGCGCCGCCACATCCTGCGGCCGATCCGCCCCATCAGCCCGTTCTCCTCGAGGAACGCCGCCAACGACGCGAAGCCGATCGACGCCATCTCGCGGTGGTGGGGGTTGGCCTGGGCCTCGCGGTAGGCGCGCTCGACGTCGAGCCCGGCGCGGTGATAGATCCCGCGGTGGGCGAGCGATCGCCTGAGCACCGGACCGCCGAGGCCGTTGAGGTTGGCGACCAGCACGCGTTCGAGCCGGGTCGCGGACCGCATCCGGTGGACGACACCCTCGCGCGCGAACTTGATGTGCCGCGCCTCCTCGGTGACGTGAATCCGCATCAGCTGGGCGACCACCGGCTGCAGCTCGGGGTCGGCCATGATCCGCCGCTGCTGGGCGTCGAAGATCTCCTCGCCGATCAGGGCACCGACCCAGAGCAGCGACCCGCGCAGGAAGTGCGGGAGTGCCGCGGCGAGGAACCGGTCGACGCGCCCCATCCGGTAAGGACGGGCGCCGACCCGGGCGATCACCTTGCCGAACATCGTCATGTGCCGACATTCGTCGCCCATCTCGGTCAGGACGTAGTGCGCGAACGGCGAGGCCGGGTCCTCGCGCAGCAGCTGGAGCAGCAGCCCGCGATTGAGGATGTTCTCGAACCAGAGGCCGACCGACAGCACGTTGGCCAGCTCCTCACGCGAGAGAGCGATCCGCTGCTCCTCGGTGAGCTCGTCCCAGTAGGCGGTGCCGTAGAGGGAGATGACCTCCTTCGGCAGGAAGTACTTCCCCTCGACCAGTGGCGCGTCCCAGTCGATCGCCACCTCGGGCTCGTAGGAGCGGCGGACCGCACCGTTGATGAGGCGGGTGGCCACGACATCGGGTGCCACGGCAGTGCGCTCGGGCGCGGTGGTCATGTGCAGCCCCTCTCCGCCATCGGCCGAGCGGCCGAAGAGTTGTTTACGTATTCTTTCAGTTCGTCAATGACAGGTCAAGGGGGTCGTACGATGCCGACATGAGCAGCGTCGCCCCGCTCCGGCCGGGCCCGGCGAACCCGGACGCCGCCGCGCAGATCCGGGACCGGATCCTCGACGCTGCCACCGAGTGCCTGCTCGCCGAGGGGCTGAACGCCCGGCTGCACGCGATGATCGCGGAGCGCGCGGGCATCTCGCGGCCAACCGTCTACAAGTACGTCGGCGACCAGTCCGCCATCGTCGCCGCGATCCTCGATCGCGAGATCGACCAGTTCTTCGGCGCCGCCCTGCCGCTGCTGCGGCGCAGCGACGACCTGGCCGCCCACCTCGTCGACGCGATCGTGTACGTCGTCGACTACGCCCGCGGGCACGCCCTCCTCCAGAAGGCGCTCCGGGAGCACCCCGAGCTGATCCTCCCGGCGCTCACGACAGAGTCCGGTCCACTGGTGGAGCGGGTGGTCGCGCTCTTCGAGGAACAGCTCGGGCGCGGCTTGGATCAAGCCCCGTCGAGCGGGCCCGACCTGACCCCGCGAGCGGCCGCGGAGTGGGGCTATCGGATCGTGATCTCCCTCATCACGACGCCGACACCGGCCCTCGATCGGGACGGCACCCGGCCCTACGTCGTGAGCCTGGTCCGGCTGATGGGCATCGCCGACTCAGAGTGACGTGCCGACGAGCACGGGCTCGTTGACCAGCGTGATGCCGTACGCCGCCGCGACGCCTTCACAGACCTCGCGCGCGAGCGCGAGCAGCTCCGCCGCGGTCGCGCCGCCGCGGTTGGTGAGCGCCAGGGTGTGCTTGGTCGAGAGGCCGACCCGGCCGGCGCCGACGTCGAGCCCGTAGCCCTTGCCGAAGCCGGCGTGCTCGATCAGCCAGGCCGCGCTGGTCTTGACCAGGCCGTCGCCGGGGGCCGGCCACGTCGGCGCGCCCTCGGGCACGGCGTCGGCGGGCACCACCGGATTGGTGAAGAAGGAGCCCGCGCTCCAGGTGTCGTGGTCGTCCGGGTCGAGCACCATCCCTTTGCTGCGGCGCAGGCCGAGCACCGCCGTACGGACGTCGGCCAGCGGTGCCCGCCGGCCCTGCTCGACGCCGAGCGTGCGGGCCAGCTCGGCGTAGCCGACCGGCGCGCCGAGGCTGCCGAGCCGGAACTGGAACGTCACCGACAGCACCAGGTGGCGGCCTCCGTTGGCGTCGAAGCGGTCGATCTTGAAGCGAGAGGTGCGGTAGCCGAACCCACAGTCGGCGACCGCGAACGTCCGGATGCCGCGCAGCTTGCGATCCCACACCCGGACCGACGCCATGGTCTGGGCGACCTCCTGGCCGTAGGCGCCGACGTTCTGGATCGGCGTCGCGCCGACCGAGCCCGGGATGCCGGAGAGCGCCTCGATGCCGACCCAGCCGCGCTCGACCGCGTGCGCGACCAGCTCCTCCCACGACTCCCCCGCCGCCACCGTGACCAGGGCGCCGCCGCACGTCGGGTCGGCGGTGTCCTCGACGTCGGCGGTGACACCGCGCGTCGCGACCTCGACGACGGTGCCGTCGAAGCCCTCGTCGGCGACGACCAGGTTGCTGCCGCCCCCGAGCACCAGCACCGGCTCGCCGGCGGCATCGGCGGTGGAGACGGCAGCGATCAGCTCGTCTTCGCTCGTCGCGCGCACCCAGGTGCGGGCAGGACCGCCGAGGCGGAGGGTGGTGTGGTCAGCCAGGTCAGCCGACACGAACGACCGCCTTGGGCGCGCCGAGCACCTTCTCGCCGCCGCACGTCACCTCGAGCGCGATGGTCGCGCAGCCGTCCAGGACGCCCTTGACGACGCCGCTGATCCGCACCGTCGCGCCGCCGTCGGCGGGCACGACGACCGGCGCCGTGAACTTGCAGCCGATGTCGACGACCTCCGCGTCGTCGGTCCAGGTCGCGACCGCCCGGGCGGCGAGCGCCATCGTGTACATGCCGTGGGCGATGACACCCGGCAGTCCGACCAGGTGTGCGATCGCCTCGTCCTGGTGGATCGGGTTGTGGTCTCCCGAGGCCTCCGCGTAGGAGACCAGGTCGCTGCGTCGTACGACGAACTCCTGGGGCTCCAGCTCGGTGCCCGGCTCGAGGGCGCTCATCTCAGGTGAGCTCATGACTGGCCTCGGTGGACCATGGTGGCGCCGGCGGTGCAGACGACCTCGCCGGTCGCGTCGGTGATCGTGCTCGTGGTGCGCAGGATGTCGGTGCCCTCGATCTGGCGGAGCGCGGTGACCGCCAGCGTCGCCGTGAGCTCGTCGCCGACGACGACCGGCCGCGCGTAGGCGAACTTCTGCTCGCCGTGCACGATCCGCGAGAGCTCGACCTGCTCGGCCTCGAGGAAGTCGAGGAGCGCACGGAAGGTGACCACGATCGGGAAGGTCGCCGGGACCCGGAGCGTGCTGGACCCGGTCGCGGTGGCGAACGACGCCACCTCGGCCTCGGTCACGAGAAGGGGCCGGGTCGGCGGGAACTCCCGGCCGACGAGGGCTGCGTCGATCGGCATGACCCCACCCTAGGCGCGACGACACGTGGAAAGGCAACGACCCGGCCTCCCTGACGGGAGCCGGGTCGGGCCGGGCCTCTGCGCGGAGGGGCCTTCAGGACGTCAACGGGTCTCGCGGTGCTCGGTGTGCTTGCGGCAACGCGGGCAGAACTTCGACAGCTCGAGGCGGTCGGGGTCGTTGCGCCGGTTCTTCTTCGTGATGTAGTTGCGCTCCTTGCAGTCCACGCAGGCGAGCGTGATCTTGGGGCGAACGTCGGAGCTCTTGCTGGCCACGGGAAGTCCTTGCTGCTGATTGTCTGCTGGTGATGCTGCTGGTTGAACTGCTGGGTGCTGCTGTGTCGTCTGGCGTAGCGGGGGCGGGACTCGAACCCGCGACACCACGATTATGAGCCGTGTGCTCTAACCACCTGAGCTACCCCGCCAGGAGAGCCCCTTTACGGAATCGAACCGTAGACCTTCTCCTTACCATGGAGACGCTCTGCCGACTGAGCTAAAGGGGCAACGCCGCAGAACAATACCGGCCTGTCAGCCGTTCGGCGAAATCGCCCGGACCCTGCTCGGTCAATGCGGCTAGCAGTCTTGGATCCGGGCCCAGGGTCGGGCCTGTTCGAGCTCGTAGGCGAGCTCCAGGAGCACCGCCTCGTGACCGAATCCGGCGCCGAACATCATGCCTTGGGGAAGACCCGTCGAGCTGGTGGCGAGGGGCAGCGAGATGGCCGGCGTCCCGGCCGCGTTCTCTACCGGCGTGAAGGCCACCCAGTCCAGCAGCCGGTCGATGATCGTCTCGTAGTCCTGGGTCGGGTCGAGGTGTCCGATCTTCGGGGTGGCGGTTGCCACGGTCGGAGTCAGGGTCACGTCGTACCTCTCGAAGAACAGGGCCGCGATGTGGCGACCACGGCGCAGTCGAACGATCGCCGCGGGCAGCCGATGAAGGTTGCGACGCGCGTGCCGGGCGAGCCCGAAGGTGAGCTCGTCGTGGTTCGCGCGGACCCACGTCTTCCCGTGCTGCCGGCGGCCGCCGCTGAGCAGAGCAAGGGCGAGGGCCGCCCAGTAGAGCAGGAAGTCGTCGGGGAACGAGGCGGGCACCGGCGCATCGACCTCGATGACCGTGTGTCCGAGGTCCTCGAGCAGGCGGGCGGTCTCCTCGGTGAGCCGGGTGACCTCGGCGTCGGCACCGCGCTCCAGACCCGTGGTGTTGAGCGCGACCCGAAGCCGCTTGCGACCCGGGCGGGTCAGGTCGCCGATCGGCGGCATCGCCAGTGGCCGGTAGACCTGTTCCGCCTCGCGGAGGAACGCGGCCGTGTCGCGGACGCTGCGGGTCACCACCCCGTCGGACACGATCTGGACCGGCTGCTGACGGATCATCGCGTCCTGGGCGAGACGGCCGCGGGTCGGCTTGAGACCCACCAGACCGTTGACGGCCGCCGGGATCCGGATCGACCCGCCGCCGTCGTTGGCGTGCGCGAGGGGCACCGCGCCCGCTGCGACCAGCGCCGCCGAGCCGGCACTCGAAGCACCCGCGGTGTGCTCGAGGTGCCAGGGATTGCGCACCGGCCCCAGACGAGGGTGCTCGCAGCTGGCGTTGAAGCCGTACTCCGACAGCCGGGTCTTGCCGAGCGGGATCACCCCGGTCGCGAGGTACATCCGCGCGAAGTCTCCGTCCTTCTTGGCCGCGCGCGGGGCCCAGGCGTCGGTGCCCTCGAGCGTCGGCATGCCGGCGACCTGGACGTTGTCCTTGATGAAGGTCGGCACGCCGGCGAAGAAGCCACCTCGTGGGCTGCTCGCCTCACGCCGGGCGCGGCCGAAGTCCGCGTAGGCGACCGCACCCAGCTCGCCCGCGACGGTCTCGGTGCGGGCGATCGCGGCGTCGACGACCTCCTCGACAGAGACCTTGCCGGCCTGCAGGTGCTCGACGACCCCGACCGCGTCGAGGTCGCCGAGAGCGTCGTCGGAGAAGGCGTGCGTGCGCGTCATGAACACGCACCGTAGCGTCGCCGGAGGGTGGGCTGCTGCTCTCAGGCGGGTTTCCGTCGACGGTGGCAGCCCGGCACGTGCGGGTCGAACAGCCCGAGGGCCTGCATCAGCGCGAACGCGGTGGTGGGTCCGACGAACGCGAAGCCGCGCCGCTTGAGCTCCTTGGCCAGCGCCACCGACTCCGGCGAGGTCGTCGCGTCCGGGGCGGGCTCGGTCGGCGGCGCGAAGCCGAGGATCAGCTGCTCGAGTCCGCCGGTGTCCCTCTGGACGATGATGGCGCGCGCGTTCTGGTGGGTGGCCAGGATCTTGCTGCGGTTGCGCACGATGCGCGCGTCGGCCATCAGCCGCTCGACGTCGGCGTCGTCGAAGGCGGCCACCACATCGGCGTCGAAGCCGGCGAACACCTCCCGGAACGCCGCCCTCTTGGCAAGGATCGTGGCCCATGACAGTCCCGACTGGAACGCCTCGAGGGTCATCCGCTCGAAGTACGCCGACTCACCCTCGACCGGTCTCCCCCACTCGTCGTCGTGGTAGTCGCGCATCGGCCCCGGACCGCCCGCCCACGCGCAGCGGGCGACGCCGTCCTCGCCGATCACCGGTCCCATGGGAACGGCCGGCCGCTAGCCGCGCTCCTTCAGGCGGGCGTTCGGCAGCTCCGGAGCGGGGATCGGCCGTAGGTGGTCGTCGCCGACGATGCCGAACCGGCCGTCGGCGACGTCGGCGGAGTCGCCGACGACCTCGCCGTCGCGGGTGATCTGCGCCTGCCACTCCTCACGGAAGCCGACGACCTCGTCGTGGCTGCGGCCGACGAAGTTCCACCACATCACGATCGACTCCCCGAACGGGGTGCCGCCCAGGACCAGCACCCGGGCGCCCTCGTCGCCGGCGGTCAGAGCGATCGTCCCGTCCCCGAGCGGGATGTAGGCGAGATCGGCCGGCTTGGCGGTCATCCCGTCGACGGTCACCGAGCCCCGGTCGACCAGCACCCCGTGCTCGAAGGACGGGTCGACCTGCAGAGGCACGATGACGCCGGGATCGAGGACCAGCTCGGCGCCGACCAACGGTGAGTACGTCGCCACCGGCGAGGTGTGGCCGAGAAGGGTCCCGAGGAACACCCGCCCCCGCCAGCCGTCGCCGGCGACCTCGGGTGGCGCATAGTGCTGGAAGCCGGGGTCGGTGTGGCGGCTCTGGTCGGGGAGGGCGACCCACAGCTGGGCACCGTGCAGCATCGTCGTCGTCTCGGTCGACACCTCCGAGTGGCTGATCCCGCGTCCCGCCGTCATCAGGTTGACCTCGCCCGGGATCACCAGCGCCTGGTTGCCGGCGCTGTCCCGGTGCTGGATCTCACCCTCGAACAGCCAGCTCACGGTCTGCAACCCGGTGTGCGGGTGCGGCGCCACCGACATCCCACCCGATTCCTCCACCGGGTCCGGCCCGTAGTGATCCAGGAAGCACCACGCGCCGATCAGGCTGCGCTCCCGTTGCGGCAGCGTGCGTCGTACGGTCATCGCCCGCTGGCCCCCGAGCGGAACCTCCCGCGGCGTCATGATCTCCACGCCTGCCGCCTCGGCCCCGGTGCACACGAGCTCGTCGGGGCGCTTCTCCTCGTTGCTCACCCACCCATCCTCCCGCGATCGTCAACACGCTGGGACCCCGGATCGGGGTGGCGGGCGAGCTGCTCGGCGAAACACCGGAACGCGCCGGAGCGGCCAAATGCCGGGGTTGACACTGATTGCAGCTCGCGTCAGCGATCCTTAGGTTGGACGGTAACTCCACGGACGTGACTCGGCGCCACGACGTATCCCTCTCCCAAAGGAGCACACATGTCGATGCCCCCAGAGCCCCCGGGCCCCCCAGGCCCGCCGCCCGGACCGCCCCCCGGCGGACCGACCCCGCCACCGGCAGGCGGATTCCCCGGCGCTCAGCCGGTCGGCGTACCGCGCCCGGGTGAGCTGCAGAACCGATTGATCGCCCGAATCATCGACCACGTCATCCTGTGGGCGATCTGGATCGTGCTCTACTTCGTCCTCAGCGCCATCTTCCTGGGGGGCTTCGACACCTCGATCATCGAGTGGTTGTTGTTCGGCATCATCCTGAGCGTCATCGCCGCTGCGGTGTTCATCGGCTATTTCGCGGTCTTGGAGTCCAACCGCGGTCAGACCGTCGGCAAGATGGTGATGAAGCTGAAGACGTTCGGACCGGACGGGGTCAGCAACCCGACCATGGAACAAGCGGCCAAGCGCAACGGGTTCTACGCGCTGCTGCTCGTCGGAATCATCCCCATTGCGGGCTACTTCCTCGCATGGTTGGCGATTCTCGGCGCGATGATCTACATCGCGGTCACGCTGAACAGTGACGTGCCCAACCACCAGGGCTGGCACGACAAGTTCGCCGGCGGCACCCAGGTCAAGCAGATCGGCTGACCAGCTCCGGCTTCGCGTTCTCCGAAGGGGCGTCATCCGCCAGGGTGGCGTCCCTTTCGGCGTCCGCGAGCGGCAGCAGCAGCGCCGCGCCGACCAGGACGAGTCCGGTGGCGAGCAGGACGCCGCCGATCAGGTCGGTCGGGTAGTGCCGGCCGAGCAGCAGCCGGTCGGCGCACACCGTCAGCACGACCAGGGAGACCACCACGGTGACCGGCCGGCGGTTGGGGCGGCTCCGGCCGCTCATGATCGCCAGCACGATCACCAGGCCGCCGATGGCCGCCACCCCGGCGGCGTGGCCCGACGGGTAGGAGCTCGCGGTGTGCAAGAAGTCCGGGTCCTGCCACCCGGGCCGGTCGCGACCGAACAGGTCCTTCGTGTATCCGGTGAGCTCGCGCACGGCCAGCATCACGACCAGGACGAGAGCGCCGGCACGGAACTGTCGCCGGAGCAGCAGCCAGCCGACCAGGGCGACGGTGGCGATCGTCAGTGCCTGCGTCGCGAACAGTCGCTCGACCAGGAAGAGGGAGTCCTCCAGCCACGGCCGGCGTGCGGCCCATTCCCGGATCCCGGAGCTGGGGCTGTCGAGCTCGGCGGTGCCGAGCCAGCGGTGATCGGCGGCGACGCCGAGCAGGACGAAGAGGGTGAAAGGGGTGAGGGAAGCGAGCAGCAGGGTGCGGCGGGATCCGGTCACGTCGACGACGTTAGGTACGCCAGATGAGACCCGGATGAGGCTCTCATGTACCCCTCATGTTGCGCTCGTGAATCGGCGGCGACTGCGATCGCAGCGCCCTTTCCTCTACCTTTCGGCCATGGGTCTACTCACACCGGTGGCGATCAAGATCGGGTCGATCTCCTGGATGCCGAAGCTGCTGCCGCAGATCGTCTGGACCGACAACCTGGTGCACCGGGTCACGAAGAACCGCTACGGCATCCTCGACGTCGCCGGCCTGCCGAACCTCGTGCTGACGGTTCCCGGTCGCAAGAGCGGCATCCCCCGGTCGACCAACCTGCTGACCGTCCCGGACGGTGACGAGTGGCTGATCGCCGGCTCCTACTTCGGCGCGCCCAAGGCGCCGATCTGGGTCGCCAACCTGCGCGCCGCCGGCACCGTCACCATCCGCTACCGGCGCCGCGACCACACCGTGACCTGGCAGGAGATGGTGGGCGAGGACCGCGACCGGGCGTGGGCGACGATGCGGGCGCTGTGGCCGAACTTCGACAAGTACGCCGAGCGCACCGACCGGCTCATCCCCGTGTTCCGGCTCACGTCTGTCTGATTGCCGGGCGCGGGCGGCGCTCATGTTTGGTGAGCGATGCCTAAGGTTGGTATGGCTAGCCTTATATTGACCAGGTGACGCCCCCGCCGCTC
This sequence comes from uncultured Actinomycetota bacterium, assembly GCA_963766035.1. Lineage (GTDB taxonomy): Bacteria > Actinomycetota > Actinomycetes > Propionibacteriales > Nocardioidaceae > Nocardioides. Next base: position 28,613 of record CAVXYP010000013.1, read on the forward strand.
TCCGGCGTTCTCGAACGCGCCACCCGGTCCCGCACGGGCCTCGGGTTCGCGGTCGACCTCGCCCGGCACGGTCGGCGTGCGGCCTTGGTCGACGGCTCCGCCGTCGTGACGTACGACGACCTGGCGGACCTGGTCGACGAGGCCAGGGCCGGGCTCGGGCCGCACCGGCAGCTGATCGGGCTGGTCCCGACGCCGACGGCCGACTTCGTGGTCGCCTACCTGGCAGCGCTCGCGGGCGGTCACGCCGTGCTCCTCGCCCGCGACGAGGTGCTCCCCCGCAGCTACGGCGCGAGCGTCCGATGGGCCGGCGGCGGCTTCGCCCCGACCGGGCGGCCCGAACCCGTGCTCCACCCCGACCTGCGGCTGCTCCTCAGCACTTCCGGCTCCACCGGCTCTCCCAAGCTGGTCCGCCTCTCGCAGGCGAACCTGGAGAGCAACGCCGGCTCGATCGCGTCGTACCTCGGACTGACCCCGGACGACCGGGCGATCACCACCCTGCCGCTCGACTACTGCTACGGCCTGTCCGTCCTGCACAGCCACCTCTCGGTCGGGGCCTCGGTCGTCCTCAGCGATCGCAGCGTCGCCGAGCCGGCGCTCTGGGATCTCGCCCGCGCGGCCGGCGTCACCTCGTTCGCCGGCGTCCCCTACACCTTCGACCTGCTCGACGCCGCGGGGTGGCCCGAGCTCCCCACCCTCCGCCAGGTGACGCAGGCCGGCGGCCGGCTCGCACCGGAGCGGGTGACCGCGCTCGCCGAGCGAGGCCGCCGCGACGGCTGGGAGCTCGTCGTGATGTACGGCCAGACCGAGGCGACCGCGCGGATGGCCTACCTGCCGCCGGCCCTCACCGCGGCACACCCCGCCGCGATCGGTGTCGCCGTGCCGGGCGGGGCGCTGCGACTGGCGCCGGTCGAGGGCCATCCGGCCGGCGTCGGCGAGCTCGTCTACACCGGGCCGAACGTGATGATGGGCTACGCCCAGGGCACCGCGGACCTGGCCCGCGGCCCCGAGCTCGCCGAGCTCCGCACCGGCGACCTGGCCCGGCGCGACGACGCCGGGCTGTTCGAGATCGTCGGCCGCCGGTCCCGAACCGCCAAGCTGTTCGGGCTGCGCATCGACCTCGACCGGGTCGAGACCCTGGTCAGCCTCGGCGACCACGAGGTCGCGTGCGCCGAGTCCCCCGACGCGACGCAGCTGGTCGTCGCCCTCGCCGGCTCACCCGACCGGTTCGTGGTCGAGGAGGTCGCGGCGACCACGTCCGCCGCGACTGGTCTGCCCGAGCACGCGGTGGTCGTCGTACCGCTGCCGGCGCTCCCGCGCCTGCCGAACGGCAAGGTCGACCACGCTGCCGTAGCCCGGCTCGAGGCACCGCGCCACGACGTCCCCGCGGTGTCGACTCCGGCAACGCTGACGGCCCTGTACGCCGCCGTCCTCGGCCGTCCGCAGGTCACCCCGGCCGACACGTTCGCCGGTCTCGGCGGCGACTCGTTGTCGTACGTCGAGCTCTCGGTGCGCCTCGAGAGCCGGATCGGCCGCCTGCCGGCCGACTGGCCGGACCGCACCATCGCCGACCTCGCCGACCTCGCCGACTCCCGCCCTCGCCGCCAGCAGGGATCTCGCCACCGGCGGTCGCCCCGGCTGGGTCCGGCTGGAGACCGGGATCCTGCTGCGGGCCGCCGCGATCGTGCTGATCGTCGGCAGCCACACCAACCTTTTCGCGCTGCTCGGTGGCGCCCACGTGCTGCTGGCCGTCGCCGGCGCCAACTTCGCGCGCTTCCACCTGACCGGTGCCGACCGGACCGCTCGGCGCCGCAACCTGACCCGCTCGATCGCCCGGATCGCCGTACCGACCTCGCTGTGGGTCGCCGCGGTCTGGCTGGTCAGCGGCCAGTACGGCTGGCGCAACGTCCTGCTGCTCAACGACGCGATCGGCCACCGCACCTGGCGGGAGCCGGAGTGGCACTTCTGGTTCATCGAGGTGCTGGTCTACCTCCTGGTCGGCGCCGGCGTGCTCACGGCCGTCCGGCCGGTCGCAGCGTGGGAACGGCGGTCGCCGTACTGGTTCGCCATCGCGCTCGTCGCGGCCGGCCTGGTGCCGCGGTTCTGGGCCACCGCGACCGGATACGACGGCGACCTGATCCACTCCTCGCTCTTCGTGGTCTGGCTGTTCGCCGGCGGCTGGGCGGCCACCCGGGCGCAGGACGCACGCCACCGGCTGCTGCTGTCAGCACTGCTCGGCGCCGGCGTCGCCGGGTTCTGCGACGACCCGGTGCGCGAGGCGACCATCGCCGCAGGCCTGCTGGCGCTGGTCTGGCTGCCGACCGTGCCGTGGCCGCGGCTCGCGGTCGGCGTCGTCGGGCAGATCGCCAGTGCCTCGCTCTCCATCTACCTGACGCACTGGCAGGTCTACCCCCACCTCGAGCACCGCTGGCCGCTCGGTGGCCTGCTCGCCTCCCTCGTGTTCGGCCTCGTCGGCTGGCGACTGATCGACCTCATCTCGGACCTGGGCCGCCGCCACCGGCGGGGCTCGGGCGCTCACCGTCCTCCGCTCTACGCCTCTACCAAGGAAGCCCGATGAGATTGACTCGCCCCACGCTCGGCCTGGCCGCGCTGTCGCTCACCCTGTCGCTCACTCGCCGCGTGCGGCGACGACGAGCCCGAGCTGGTGATCTACAACGCCCAGCACGAGCAGCTCCTCGAGGAGGTCGCGCCTGCCTTCGAGGACGCCACCGGGATCGAGGTCGAGCTGCGCAACGGCAGCGACCTCGAGCTGTCGAACCAGCTCATCCAGGAGGGCGATGCGTCCGACGCCGACGTCTTCCTGACCGAGAACTCGCCCGCCATGTCGCAGGTCGAGAAGGCCGGCCTCTTCGACGAGCTCCCGGGCGGCGTCCTCGACACGATCCCGGAGCAGTACCGACCGCGCAGCGGCCTCTGGACCGGGTTCGTTGCCCGATCGACCGTGCTGGTCTACAACACCGATCTCGTGGACCCCTCCGAGCTGCCCGACTCGATCATGGACCTGGCCGACCCCGCGTGGCAGGGCCGCATCTCGTTCTCGCCGTCCGGTGCCGACTTCCAGGCGATCGTCGCCGGGATCCTCGAGCTCGAGGGCGAGGACGCGACCCGCGCGTGGCTCGAGGGCATCAAGGAGAACGGCACCGTCTACGACGGCAACAACGTGGTCCTCGAGTCCGTCGACTCCGGCGAGTCCGACCTCGGGATCGTCTATCACTACTACTGGGAGCGCGACCGCGCCGAGGACGGCGAACTGCACGGCAACAGCGCGCAGCACTACTTCACCGACCAGGACCCGGGCGCGTTCCTCAGCGTCTCGGGCGCGGGGATCCTCGAGTCGAGCGACATGAAGGACGAGGCCCGCCAGTTCCTGGAGTTCCTGGTCGGCGAAGAGGGCCAGCAGATCCTTGCCGACAGCTATGCGCTGGAGTACCCCCTCAACCCCGAGGTGACGCTCGAGCAGGGCGTCAAGCCGTTCAGTGAGCTCCAACCGCCGGTGGTCAACGTGTCCGACCTGGACTCCCAGGCCGTCGTCGACCTGATGACGGAGGTCGGTTTCCTCTGAGCACCCTCCGGCCGGCAGCAGCACCGACGACGCGGCACCCTCGGCCCCTGGCCGGCGGCGCGTCCCCGGTGCTGCTGCTGGTCGGGCTGGCCGTGGCCGGGCTGGCGCTGGTGCCACTGGGCTACGTGCTCGCGACCACGGCCGACCTCGGCAGGCAGGAGGCCGTCGACTTCCTGTGGCGGCCGCGGATAGGCGAGCTGCTCTGGAACACCGTCCGGCTCCTCCTCGCCGGGGTCGCGGCGAGCACCGTCCTCGGCGTGGCCGGCGCCTGGGTCGTCGAGCGGACCGACGTCCCGGCACGCGGGTGGTGGCACGCCGTCCTGTGCGCGCCGCTCGCCGTACCGGCGTTCGTCAACGGCTACGGCTGGGTGTCGACCACGCACGCCGTGCAGTCGTTCCCCGGCGCGGTCATGGTCGTGACGCTGTCCTACTACCCGCTGGTCTACCTGCCGACGGTCGCCGCGCTGCGCCGGCTCGACCCAGCGGTCGAGGAGGTCGCCACCTCCCTGGGGCGGAGCGGGTGGGGCGTGTTCACCCGGGTGACCCTGCCGGCGGTGAGCCCCGCGGTGCTGGGCGGCGCGCTGCTGGTGGGGCTGCACCTGCTCGCGGAGTACGGCGCCCTCCAGCTGCTCAACTACCCGACCCTGACCACCGCGATCCTCCAGCAGTACGCCACGGTCTTCAACGGGCCGGAGGCAACGCTGCTCGCCCTGGTCCTGGTCGCGTTCTGCCTGCTGCTGCTGGGCATCGAGCTGCTGCTGCGGGGCAACCGCCGGCGCGCCCGGGTCGGGTCCGGGGCCGCCGGGGATCCGGTCCGGATCCGCCTGGGAGGCCTCCAGCTGCCGGTGGTCGCGATCCTGGGCGCGTTCGCGCTGTGGGCGCTGGCCGTCCCGCTCGTCTCGCTGGTGCGCTGGCTGGTCCGCGGCACGTCCACGTCGGTCGACCTCGGCGAGCTGGGTGCGGCGACCGCGACGACGCTCGGGCTCGCGCTCGCCGGCGGCCTGACCGCGACGGCCATCGCCGTGCCCGTCGTGTGGCTGGCCGTCCGCCACCGTGGCCTGCTGACGACGGCGATCGAGCGCAGCGTCTACACCGCGAGCGCGATGCCCGGGATCGTGATCGCGCTCGCGCTGGTGACGGTCTCGATCCGGGTGGTGCCGACGCTGTACCAGACTGTGGTCGTGCTCCTCGTCGGCTACGCGATCCTCTTCCTGCCGCGTGCCGTCGTCAGCGTCCGCTCCACGTTCGAGCTGGTGCCACCGGGCCTCGAGGACGTCGCGCGCAACCTCGGCTGCACCGGCCCGGCGGTCGCCAGGCGGGTCACCCTGCCGCTGGTGCTCCCGGGCCTCACCGCGGCGACGGCGCTCGTGGCGCTGGCGGTCGCCACCGAGCTCACGGCGACGCTGCTCCTCGCGCCGCTGGGCACCGACACGCTGGCGACCAAGTTCTGGTCCGACGCGTCGGCCATCGCGTACGGCGCGGCGGCTCCCTACGGGCTCGCGCTCGTGGTGCTGTCCATCCCCTCGACCTGGCTGCTGGGCAGCCTCAGCATCCGGAGCACGGCATGATCTCCCCGAACATGACGTCGGCACTGGAGATCAAGGGCCTCGAGGCGGGCTACGGGCGGACGCCTGTCCTGCACGGGCTCGACCTCGTGGTGTCCGACGGCGTGACCGCGATCCTCGGGCCGTCCGGATGCGGGAAGACGACCCTGCTCCGCACCGTCGCCGGCTTCGTCACGCCGTCGGCGGGCACGGTCTCCGTCGCGGGCACCGAGGTCGTGAGCGGCCGCCGTACGACGCCCGCGCGACTGCGCGAGCTCGGCTACGTGCCGCAGGACGGAGCCCTCTTCCCGCACCTCGACGTCGCAGCCAACATCGCCTTCGGCCTGCCCGGCGTCGAGCGGCGCGAGCGCGACGCGCGGGTCACCGCGATGCTCGACCTGGTCGAGCTCCCGCCGGGCCTGGCCCAGCGCTATCCCCACGAGCTCTCCGGCGGGCAGCAGCAACGGGTGGCGCTGGCCCGCGCCCTCGCGCCGCGCCCACGACTGGTCCTGCTCGACGAGCCGTTCTCCTCGCTCGACGCGGCGCTCCGGGAAGACACGGGACGGGCGGTCGTCCGGGCGTTGCGGGCTGCCGGCGCCGCGGCGTTGCTCGTGACCCACGACCAGGGCGAAGCCCTGTCGCTCGCCGACCAGGTGGCGGTGATGATGGGCGGCGCCTTCCTCCAGGTGGCCTCGCCCGCCACGGTCTACCTGAGTCCCGCCGAGCCTCGGGTGGCGTCGTTCCTGGGGCCACTCCTCCCTCGTCGACGGCTTGGTCGACGGCCGCGCAGAGGCGCAGTGCGCGCTGGGCGTCGTCCCGCTGCGGACCGCGTGCCGGCCCGGAGCGGTCCGGCTCGCCGTACGTGCCGAGCAGATCCAGATCCGGCCGGATGCCGAGGGGACGGATGGCGCACCGGCCGAGGTCGTGGACATCAGCTTCTACGGTCACGACGCCACCATCCGGGTCCGTCTCGACTCGGGCGAGGAGCTCGCCGCGCGCACCCCGGCCACCTCTGTCCCCACTGCCGGCGACCGGGTGCGGGTCACCGTGGTGGGCGACGTCGTCGCGTTCGGCTGAGTCGTCGCTGAAGATCTCGTCGACTCCGCGGGACGCGAATCGGCTCCCCGTCCGCGGGTACCAGCACGCCATGGACCTGGAACCCGTGAGCCAGCCCTCGATCCGTGCGGCGCTCGGCGTTGCCGACCTGTTCGTGGCTGCGACCGAGTGCGAGCGCAGGATCGGATTCCTGGCCGACTACCTGGAGGCGACCGGCGCCTCGGGCTACGTGCTGGGGATCAGCGGTGGCGTCGATTCGACCGTGGCAGGACGGCTCGCGAGTCTGGCGTGCCAGCGCACGGGGGCGTCCTTCATCGCGATGCGTCTCCCCTACGGCACCCAACGCGACGACGCCGACGTCGACGACGCGCTCGCGTTCATCGAACCGGCCTCGACGATCACCGTGGACATCAAGCCCGCGGTCGACGCCCTCCACCAGGCGACCACGGCGGAAGGAACCGCGCCCGAGGCTGCCGACTTCCTCAAGGGCAACATCAAGGCCCGGCAACGGATGGTGGCGCAGTACGCCGTCGCCGGACGGCTCGGAGCCCTGGTGGTCGGCACCGACCACGCGGCGGAGGCCGTGATGGGCTTCTTCACCAAGTACGGCGACGGGGCCTTCGACGTCGCTCCCTTGCTCGGGCTCACCAAGTCCCGGGTCCGGGACGTCGGCCACCAGCTCGGCGCCCCGGCGCACCTGGTGTCCAAGGTCCCGACCGCCGACCTGGAGGACCTGCGGCCCGCGCTGCCCGACGAGGAGGCCTACGGCGTGACCTACGCCGAGATCGACGCCTACCTGTCCGGCGAGAAGGTCAGTGCTCGAGCCGTCCAGGTGATCGAGGACGCCTACCGCCGTACCGCCCACAAGCGCCGACTTCCTCCGGGACCCTGAGCGATGCCGGCGGAGATCCGCGTCGGGCTCTCGGGCTGGGACTACCCGCGGTGGCAGGGCGACTTCTACCCCCCGCGGCTGGCAGCACGGAAGCGGCTGGCCTACGTCGCGGAGCACTTCGACACGGTCGAGGTCAACGGGTCCTTCTACGCGCTGCAACGACCCACGACCTACCAGCGGTGGTACGACGAGACGCCGGACGGCTTCCGGTTCGCCCTGAAGGGCGGGCGGTTCATCACCCATCTCAAGCGCTTGCGTGACGTGAGGCAGGGCCTGGCCAACTTCTTCGCTTCCGGGCCGCTGGTGCTCGCCGACAAGCTCGGGCCGGTCCTGTGGCAGCTGCCGGCCTCCATCACGTTCGACGTCTCGCTGATCACCGACTTCCTCGCCCAGCTTCCGCGCACCACCAGCGAGGCCGCGGACCTGGCTGCGCGTCACGACGAGCGGTTGCGGGGTCGCGCGGCGCCGCAGGCCACGGTTGACCTGCCGGTTCGTCACGCGCTCGAGGTGCGGCACCGATCGTTCGACGACCCGCGCTTCTACGAGCTGCTGGCCGACCACAGCGTGGCCAACGTCGTCTCCGACAGCCCGACCTGGCCGATGCTCGACCGTCAGACGACCGACTTCTCCTACGTCCGTCTGCACGGACATTCGCAGCTGTACACCAGCGGCTACAGCGCGGCCTCGCTCGACCGCTGGGCGGATCGGTGCGCGCGGTGGGCCGCCGACGGTCCCGTCCACGTCTACTTCGACAACGACGCCAAGGGTCGGGCGCCCCACGACGCCGCCGCACTCGCCCATCGCCTCCTCCAGCGGGAGTCGGCCGGCTGACGACCGGCGTCAGGCCTGGGCCAGCGGGTGGACGGCGGGACCTTCGATCACGTCGCCGGCCTCGGTGAACCGGGAGCCGTGCAGCGGGCAGTCCCAGGATCGCTCGGCGTCGTTCCACCGCAGCGTGCCGCCGAGATGGGTGCAGATGGCCCGGACGGCGCAGCCGTCCGCGATGCCGACCGGACGGGGGTCGACACCTACTCGGCCGACGTCGCCCTCACCGTTCGCCTGGTCCGGGGACACCGTGTGCGTGACCGCTCGCGCCAGTGCGGCGGTGGCGACCGCACCGGTCGCCACGTTCCGGCGTACGACGGACGCGGCGGCAGCCGGTCGCGTGATCCGATCGCTCCAACGGCCGGGCCCACGACGGAGTCGAACCGAGGATCCCTCCGGCGATCCGGAGAGCCGCACTCACGCCGTTGGCGAGCCCCCACTTGTCATAGCCGGTGGCCAGCTGGACGCGGCCGAACCCGCGCGGCAGTCCGCCGACGTAGGGGATGCCGTCGTGGGAGGTGTAGTCCTGGGCCGACCACGCATGCGTCTCCACCGCGCCTGGGAACGTCTCGACCGCCCAGCTCCGGAGCTCGTCGAGACCGGCGAGCTCCGATCCGCCGCGGCCCACGACGTGGCCCGCCCCGCCGACCAGAAGGGCTCCGTCGGGCGCGTTGGTGAGCGAGCGCGAGGTGGAGCCGGCGCTGATCATCATCCCGGGCAGGTCGCGCCCGCCCTGGTAGGCCAGCAGGTAGGACCGCCGTGCTTCGAGCTTCGCGAAGTAGAGGCCGCGGTCGAGGATGGGAGTTCCGGTGGCGAGCACCAGGTGGCGGCCGCCGAAGGAGCGGTCGTCCTCGGTCCGCGCGACCGGGTCCAGGCCCCAGGACACGTCGACCACCCGGCTGCCCTCGGCGATCCGCCCGCCGTGGCGCTCGAGCTCGGAGGCGAGGGCCGCCACCAGTGCCACCGGGTCCAGCTGCAGCTGGTCGGGCAGGGCAACGGCGCCGTGCACCTCGAACGGGACGTCGAGGTCCTCGAGCCAGCTCACCGGCAGGTCGAGCTCTCGTGCAGCCTGCAGCTCCGCCGTCACCGACTCCACCTCCTCGGCGGTCGCGGCGAAGGTCAGCGCATCGCGGCGCTCGTGCGGGACACCGTGATCGTCACAGAACCGGGCGAGCCAGCCGAGACCTTCCCGGTTGGCCTCGACGTAGGCCCCGACGACAGCCCGGGGGTGGTGGTTGAGCAACGCGGACAGCTTCGTCCGCTGGAGCACCGAGACCTTGCCCGTGTTCCGCCCGGAGGCCAGCGCGCCGACCCGGTCGGCCTCGAGGAGGACCACCTCCTGCCCCGCCCTGGCCAGCAGCAGGGCCGTGCTCAGGCCGGTGATCCCGCCGCCGACGACCACGACGTCGCTGTCGCAGGCGTCGACGTGGGGTCGCGGCGACGGCGGGGACTCCGGGTCCCAATATGTGTGGCTCATCGGCGCAGTGGTACCCGGATGCGCTCGATTCACCCGACCGACAGCACCTCGTGTCGCGGGATCGGGTTCTCCCGGTGGGCCTTGCAGGTCAGCCTCGTGGCGCTCGCCGGATCGGCGAGAGTCCGGACCCGCACGACGTAGGTCGCACCGGCCACGGTGAACGTCACCGTGGTGACCTCGCCGTCGACGGTGCGGCGGACCAGCCCGACGTCCTCGATCCGGGTGGCGCCGAGCTGACGGCGAAGATGGTGCTCCGCGGCCTGCACGGCCATCGGGTACGACGACCGGCCGCGCAGGTGGTCGAGGTCGAGCTCGCCGGCGAGGTGCGCGCCGGCAACGGTGACTGCATCGTGCGGATCGAGCCTCCCGTAGTAGAGGCCCTCCGGCAGCACGACCAGGTTCCCGGCGAACCGGTCACCGCCGATGTGCGAGACCTCCCAGGTCTGCTCCGGGTGCGCGTCGTCGAGCGCCATCGCGACCGGTCGCCCGAACTCGGCACAGCACGCGTCGTGACGGCCGTTGGTGCAGACGCAGAAGAGGGATCCGTCGTAGGGCGCCAGCCCGGCCGATCCGCCGCCGCGGAACGAGGTGAGGTCGAGGTCGAGCACCTCTCGAAGGTCGGCGACCGTGCCGTGCTCGACCCGCGGGCGGCGTGGATCGGCGTGGGCCGCGAACACGTTGAGCCGCGCGGGATCGTGCTTCGCGCGGGCGCGCCTGACCAGCAGGATCTTGGCGCGATGGGCCTTCGCCAGCTGCTGGAGCGCCGGGCCGAGGCCGTCCGGGAGTCGCGCGTCCAGGAGCGCGTCGTCGCCCCACGGCCCGGAGTGCTCGAGCAGCACCCAGGTGCGGACGTGGGTGGCGGTGCCGGCCAGCGGCTCGGCGCGCAGCACGCTCGCAACAGCACACGAGAAGCGTTTCGACGGGGTGGGCTCCACGTGCGTCAGGACACCGCCTCGAGCAACCCTTCCCGCACCAGGCGGCGACAGAGCACCGCCCGGCTCTCGCGGTCGAGGTGGGGGGCGAGGTCGCCGACGGCGAACGGCGAGCCGGCGCGAATCTGCTCGAGGGCCGGCCGGATCCAGGCGGGAACGGTGAGCGACCGGTCACCGAGCAGCGCGACGAGTCTCTCGCCGTCGTCGAGCAGCACGCAGGGATGACCGGGCCTCCGCCGCAGCCGGGTGCTGTCGTCGATGCCCGCCCGCAGGGCCAGCACGTCGACGACACCGCCCGCGAGCCGGGGTGGGCGGGAGGTGAGGAAGCGACGGATCTCGGACTCGACGGCAGAGTCGGCGTCGATGCGTCGTACGTCGTCGGCGAGCTGCTCCAGCCGCTCGGCCAGCGGGCCGGTCAGCAGCGAGGGATCGTCGAGGTAGCCGGCGGGGAGGTGGTCGGCGGGGACGTCCGCGATCACGTCCGCCAGGGAGCGTTCGACCAGGCCGCGCCAGGTGAGCTGGTTGACGCCGACGGTCACGTGCAGCGAGACGGTCTCCTGGGCGCGGGCGGCGTGCGGTGTGCCGGTCGGCAGGTACATCGAGAGGCCGGGCTCGAGGAGCACCTCCTCGGGGCCGTCGTCGCCGTGGACCTCCCACCGCTTCGAACCGGCGGTCTGGAACACGAAGACGTCGTGGGAGTCGGAGTGGACGGCGAAGCCCTGGGCGCCCGGCGGAGTGAGGTAGGCGTTCACCTGGCAGGGGTGGCCGAGCTCGAGCTCGAGCTCGGCGATCAGTGTCGTGAGAGGCGGCCAGTAGCGGTGCACGCCTTGGAAGACCACGGTGGCGCCGTCCTCGAAGAGCGCCAGCGCCTTGCGCGAGTCGACCAGACCGGTGAGCGGCTTGCCGGCGAGCGTCGCTCCGCGGGTGTACGCCGACTCCGGCAGCACCTCGCCGTCCTTCGCCAACCGGATCGACGGCGTCCGGATCGCGGAAGCCGTCAACAACGCGTCGGCGTCGTGGAGCGACAGCAGGCCGATCAGCTCGTCGGGATCGGCTCGGTGGAGGTGGACCCGCGACGCCCAGACCTTCGCGAGGAAGGTCTGGGCGTCACCGGTCAACAGCGTGAGGGCGGACACTCAGATGGTGTCGTCACCGTCGGACGCGTCGCCGTCGGTGCTGTCGCTCGCGTCCCCGTCGGTGCCGTCGCTGTCGCTGGCGTCGCCGTCGGTGCCGTCGCTGTCGGTCGTGTCGCTGTCGGTCGTGTCGCCGTCGGTGGTGTCGGTGGCGTCGCCGTCGGTGCCGTCGGCGTCACCCACGCCGGGACCCGAGCCGGTTTCCGGGCCCGTGGTCATGTCGTCGTCGCTGAGCGGCTGGTCGGGTGTTTCGGGTGTTTCGGTCATCGTGTCCTCCGGGGTCGGGCGGGTGGGCGGTGAGGCTGGTCTGCACAGCAAACCAGCCTCACCAGGTTGGATCCATCACCCACGGTGCCCGATTCCGGCACCGCCAGACCGGCTAGTGGCGAGCGCCGCCGGATTTCGCCTTGCGACGCGGCCAGGGGAGCCAGGTGAAGCGACTGGTCCAGCGCCTCGGCGGGGCCGTCTGCCGTCGTGGACGTCGGCCCGACACCTCGATCGCTCGTTGCAGCCGTTGCGGCTCGTCGCCCAGGAACTCCTCGATGACCGGCATCAGGGGCAGCGGTGGTTGGCGTCGTCCCCGCCGGCCGGACCAGGCCGGCTCGGCCGTGCAGAGATCGCCGTCGAGCTTGATGTAGGCGAACAGGTCCCGACGTACGTCGCGGAGGTTGGTGCCCTCGAGCCCGAAGGGAAAGGCGGCGAAACGTCGGCCGGCCTTGGCTGTCCACAGCTCGACGATCCGCGACTGCAGCACCCCGTCGGCCAAGCCCGGGGTTTGGAGGTACATCGCGAACAGGTCGGCGTCCTCGAGAACGGCAGGGTCCGCCTGGCCCTTCCTGACCCGGTCGCGCACGGCGGTCCAGACCCTCGTTGCGGGATCGTCGGCCAGGTAGACGAATCGGCTTCGTGGCAGCGTCCTGCGCACCAGCTTGCCCACTCCGCCTGGACGCAGCTTGCGTACTGCGGGGAGACGTCGCCGATCACCGAGTCACCCGCGATGTTCACGAGCTTGCGGTACAGCTCCACGTCACCCGCTGACGCGTCGCCGGTCTTGAACCAGACGCGGCGGAGGAACTCGAGGTCGCGCGGGTCGACCGGCTTGCCGCCCTCGTAGATCTCGGCGGTGATCAGGCCGAGACGCTCGAGCGCCTCCTGACGCGACAGATCCCATCGGCCCTTGAAGAACCGCAAGCCCTCCAGGGGCGGCATCCACACCTGGGGGTGGCTGGCAGCCTGGCCGGTAGAGCCACCGGCCGCCGGTGGCTCCTCCGACACAGACGAAACGGGGCGACGGGGGAAGTCGTTGGTGCGTTCCGGTTCCTCGGGCCCTGCCTCCGTCATGCGAGCCACCCGACGCCGGCGGTGTTCTGCGGCAGGGCGCGAAGTGTTCCCGCTGCAACCAGCCTCTTGAGCTCGGTGCGCTCGGCGCCGAGGTAGTCCTCGAGGACCTCGACGCAGCGGTGGGGTGAGCTCGAGCTTGCGCTGCCCGTCCTTCTTGTTGTGGTCGGCGCGGATCCGGCAGAGGTCACCGTCCACCCCGATGTGAGCGAAGATCTCCTTCCGGAACTCGGTAGGAACCGCGATCATGTCGTCCATCAAGAACGCCGCGAACCGCTCGCCGACCAGGGCGTCCCAACGCTTGATGACACGGGACGGGAACTAGTGCGTGACCACTCCGGGGATCCGGATGAAGTCGGCCAGCGCGGCGGGGTCCTCGGCCACTGCGTGCGGCAGATTCGCCCCACCGCACCTCCATCGTCACCTGGGACCACAGTCGGGCGACGGGCTCCCGGACGAGATAGACGAATTTGGGTCCCTGGGAGCTGATCCACCACCGTGCCGATGCCGGCAGTCCCCAGCCGCGCGTACTGCGGCGAGATGTCCCCGGTCACCGCACCCGCTGCCACTGAGAACAGCCTGCGATAGACCTCTGGGTCGGACGCGTCGGCGTCGGTCGTCTCGAACCAGATGCGCCGCAGGAACTCCACGTCCCGGATGTCGACGTTCCTCACCGCGCCACGAGTCGCTGATGCGGTAGTTGAAGCGAGCCAGGGCCTTCCCGCGCGTGTGGGACCAACTACCACCGAAGAACCGC
>CAVXYP010000014.1:0-395000 GCA_963766035.1 uncultured Actinomycetota bacterium
AGCGAGGCGATGAGCTTCTCGACCCGCTCGTCGCGGGACTTGAAGGGGTCCTTGCAGAGGACGGTGCGCTGGGCCTGGTCGTTGAGCTTGAGGTGGACCCAGTCGACGGTGTAGTCCCGCTTGCGCTCCTTGGCCCGGCGGATGAACTCGCCCCGCAGGCGGGCCCGGGTGGTCTGGGGCGGCGTGGTCACCGCGGTCTCGATGGCCTCGTCGGTGACGATCCGCTCCACCAGCCCCCGCTCCTGCATCCGGTAGTACAGGCCCCGCTGGCGGTTGACGTCGTGGTACTGCAGGTCGAGGAGGGCCACCTTGGGGTGGCTGAGGGCCAGGCTGTGGCGCTCGCGGTAGGCCTCGATCAGCTTGTGCTTGATGACCCAGTCGACCTCGCGGTCGAGGCTGAGGGGGTCGAGCTCGATCTTGGTGAGGCAGTGCTCCCACATCTTGAGGGCCTGCTCCTCCAGCGGGCTCAGGCCCCGGCTCTCGGAGTACCGCAGCGCCCGGCCCAGGTACTCGGTCTGGATCTCGAGGGCGCTCAGCTCCCTGCCGTTCTCCAGCCGCACCCGCCGGGTGCAGGTGGTGTCGTGGCTGATCTCCCGGATGGCCCGGATGGGGTTGTCGAGGGTCATGTCCCGCAGGACCACGCCGGGGTCCTCGAGCATGCGCAGCAGGATGCTGGTGGCGCCCATCTTGAGGAAGGTGGCGTACTCGCTCATGTTCGAGTCGCCCACGATGACGTGCAGGCGGCGGAACCGCTCGGCGTCGGCGTGGGGCTCGTCGCGGGTGTTGATGATCGGCCGGCTCCGGGTGGTGGCCGACGACACGCCCTCCCAGATGTGCTCGGCCCGCTGGCTGATGCAGTACGTGGCGCCCCTGGCCGTGTTCAGGACCTTGCCCGCCCCGGCGTAGATCTGGCGGCTGACGAAGAACGGGATGAGGACCTCGGCGTAGTGGCCGAAGTCGTCGCGGCGGCTGGTGAGGTAGTTCTCGTGGCAGCCGTAGGAGTTCCCGGCGGAGTCGGTGTTGTTCTTGAACAGGTAGACGATGCCCCGGATGCCCTCCTCCCGCAGGCGGGCCTCGGCGCTGGCCAGGAGGCTCTCCAGGATGCGCTCGCCGGCCTTGTCGTGGGCGACCAGGTCCTCGATGGAGTCGCATTCGGGCGTGGCGTACTCGGGGTGGCTGCCGACGTCGAGGTAGAGGCGGGCGCCGTTCTCCAGGAAGACGTTGCTGCTCCTCCCCCACGACACCACCCGGCGGAACAGGTAGCGGGCCACCTCGTCGGGGCTCAGCCGGCGCTGGCCCCGCAGGGTGCACGTCACGCCGTACTCGTTCTCGAGGCCGAAGATCCGTCTCTCCATCTGCCGCCACGGTACCGTTCATACGGTGCAACAGAGCCGAATGGTGCGCGTGGCCACCGTGGCCAGCAGCTTTCACGCCCGGGTCATCGCGGCGCGGCTCAGCTGTGAGGGCATGACCACCGAACTGCGGGGCAACGTCGACGGGCTCTACCCCATCGGCGACGTCCACGTGTTCGTCGACGAGATCGACCTGCCCGGCGCCCAGGAGCTGCTTCTCGTCGACGAGGTCGAGTCGGTGTTCGACGACCCCTACGAGTTCGAGCGGCCGTACCGCCACGAGCTGTGGATGGTGGTCGGCGCCGTCCTCCTGATGGCTGCCGCGCTGTTCGTCCGCACCTACTGAGCCGCCCTCAGGCGGTCAGCAGCGGCTCCAACTCCTCCGGGGTCATGCGACGGAACATGCGCTGGCCGTCCGACCGGCGCAGGATCGCCACCTCGAGGTCGGTGGCACCGAGAACTCGGTCGGGCCCGGCGAGGGCCGACACCGCCGCCCGTAGCGCTCCTCCGAGGGTCATGACGTCGGTGACGGCCTCGGTGAGGCGGCCGGCGATGGTCTCGGCGTCGCCCCCCAGGACGGCGCGGTCGGTCTCGTCCACGACGGTGCCGTCGTAGGAGATCCGGAACATCTGGTCGTCCTCGCGCACGTGGCCGACCTCGGCCACGAGGATCTCGACCTCCATCGGCTTCATCTCGTGGGTGAAGATCTGGCCCAGCGACTGGGCGTAGGCGTTGGCCAGCGACCTGACGTCGACGTCCTCACGGGAGTAGGTGAAGCCCTTCAGGTCGGCCATGCGGACGCCGGCCGTGCGCAGCGAGTCGAACTCGCTGAACTTGCCGACGCCGGCGAAGGCGATGCGGTCGTAGATCTCGGCGATCTTGTGCAGGGTGCGGGACGAGTTCTCCGCGCACATCAGGATGCCCTCGTCGAAGCTGAGGGCCACCAGGGCCCGGCCCCGGGCGATGCCCTTCCGGGCGTAGTCGGCCCGGTCCTTCATCACCTGTTCGGGAGAGACGTAATAGGGCATGCTCACGGCTGGTAACCCTCCGCTGTCTTGCGGTCCAGCAGGCTGGTGAACCGCTCGCGCACCTCTTCGTCGCCGACCCGCTCGAAGCCGGCGGCGGTGATGGTGGCCATGGTGGGAAAGATGCCCCTGACCATGTCGGGACCGCCGGTTGCGGAGTCCTCGTCGGACGCCTGGTAGAGCGACTCGATGGCCAGCTCGATGGCCTGGGCCCGGTCCATCCCCCGCTTGTAGCCGAGCTTGATGGTGGTACGGGCGTCGCGGCCGCCGGAGCCGGTGGCGTGGAAGTCATGGTCTTCGTAGCGGCCGCCGGTAAGGTCGTACTTGAAGATGCGACCCATCTTCCGCCGCAGGTCGTAGCCGGCGTAGATCGGCATCACTGCCAGGCCCTGCATGGCCATCGGGAGGTTCGCCCGGACCATGCCGCCCAACTTGTTGGCCTTGCCCTCGAGGCTGAGCGCCATCCCCTCGACCTTCTCGTAGTGCTCGAGCTCGGTCTGGAAGATCCGCACCATCTCGATGGCGGGCCCGGCCGCGCCGGCGATCGACACCGCCGAGTGCCGGTCGGCGGGGAAGACCTTCTCGATGGCCCGGTCGGCGATGCTGGTGCCTTCGGTGGCCCGCCGGTCGCCGGCCATCACCACGCCGTCGGTGTAGCAGATGGCCACGATGGTGGTGGCGTGGACGACCACGTCGTCGGGCATGGTGGTCGGCTCGGGAGGGTTCAGGCCAGATCGCCGTAGGAGCTCCGAGAAACTGGGTCCCGGGTCCTGCCCGGGCCGAACAGGGGCAGAGTCATCAGCGTGTGAGGCTAGCCGCCACCTGTACGCTCGCCACCCATGGAAGAGCACGTGGGCGGGGCGGTCGAGGCCGGGCAGCCGCTGACGGTCGTCGGCAACAGGCTGGAAGTGGGCGACACGGCTCCGGCCTTCGAGCTGGACTACCTGAACGGCGCCGACTTCGGCGCCATCAAGCTGTCGGACCTGGCCGGGCAGGTGGTCGTGCTGAACGTCCTCAACTCGATCGACACGCCGGTCTGCGACGTGCAGACCCGCCGCCTGGATACGGACCTCACCGGCGAATCAGGGCTCGAAGGCGTCCAGCTGGTCACCGTCAGCATGGACCTGCCCTTCGCCCTGGCCCGATGGGTGTCGGCCAACGGGGTCACCCACCCCGCGGCGTCGTCCCACCGCAGCGAGAAATTCGGCCACCACTACGGCGTGCTCATCAAGGAGTGGCGGGCGCTGCAGCGGGCGATCTTCGTCATCGACGGCGAGGGCAGGATCACCTATGTCGAGTACGTCCTCGACCAGGACCACGAGCCCGACTACGACGCGGCGTCGGCCGCCGTGCAGAAGGCGCTCGGCGACAGGGAGTAACCCCGCCAAAGCCCTGGCGACGCCAGACCGGCCGCGCGATACTCGAACCCCCTGGAAGCCCCGAGTTGACGGTTTCGACGACACGCTCCCCACGTCGTCTCGACTCCGGGTTCCCACGTGGACTCGCCGGTCCTCCGGCCACCTCAGAAGAGCTCGGTTTAGAGGCAGAGGGGACGTCCATGAGCAAGCGGCTCGACGCAAAGGTGGCGAGGGACCGACGGCACGACGAGCATGCACGTGCCTGGCACGCGGCCTGCGAGCTGTTCCAGAGCCTGCAGTCCGGCCAGCCTCTCGCACCCCTTCCGTATACGTCTGGCCTTCTCCTCAAGGCCGACGAGGCCGAATATGCGGCCGCCGACGCCGAGTCGTACCGCTACTACGGCTTGCAGGGTGGCTCCTACGTCCACTCGACGTTCCTCATGGGTGGGCCGTTCATGATGGCCGCGACCGGCATTGCCAGCGCGGTGGGGAATCGGTCACGCCGCACCGCGGCCGAGTTCGAGGCCATGCCTCGATGGCGCTTCGGTGGCCACACCCGGGCGGTCCTGACCTCGGCTCGGGTTCTCACGTGCTCCGAGGGCCAGTGGATCAGCTTCTACCTCGGAGGCATCGTCGAGATCTGCCCCCACCCGGCCAACTATTCCGTGACCATGGCGTTCGAGGACTGCGCTCCGTTATCGCTCCGTGGACCGTGGATTCCGTACCTGTCGATCGCGCTCTTCTACCTTCTCCACGGGCGAGCCGATCCCCGTGCCATCGAGGTCCCGCCGGCAGACGCTTCGCCGACGCGGCCGACGTGGCCATGACAAGCGAGGGGCGACGTGAGGTCAGTCGACCCAGGGCCTCGCCTGCTTGACGACCAACCTGCCGGCCACGTCCACCTTGAACTCGCAGTCCATGGCGAAACCGGGCGTGTTCTCCGCCCGGTAGATCGCCCGGAATCGGCGCTGGATCGTCTCCAGCGCCCCGGTCAGCTCGGCGATCTGCTCGGGCGTCATCACCCGCTTGCCGTCGGTGGTCAGGGTCGACCGACGGATGTACTGCGTCTCGTACTCCTCGTTGGGGCCGATGGCGGAGATGAGCAGCTCGTCGGGCGTCGCGTTCGGGTCGGGGTTGGTGACGAGGCTCTCCCCCACCTGGACGTTCACGTAGAAGCCGTCCCAGTTGGGGTCGAACGGGTTCTTGGTGACGGCCACCCCGTTGGCCACCTCGTCGTCGAAGTTGGGGTGGACGAGGACGCCCATGGCCGCCGCCAGGTGGTCGATCCGGTGGAACTCGCGCTCGTCGAACGCCCGCAGGTTCCAGAGTGAGGCCCAGACCTGTCGGACGGTCTTGCTCAGGTCACCCTCGTCGGGACGGTGGGTGAAGGAGTCGTAGAGGCCGGCGCCGTTGAAGCCCTCCAGGTCCTCGTTGTTCGTCGACGACCGGCAGCGGATGCCCAGGCCCGGCTCGAACTGCTGGTGGAGGTCGGTTATGGCGGCGGCGACGTCGCCCGGCAGGTCCGCCTTCTTGATGCGCTTGCGCAGCGTGTCGAGCGCTTCTTCTCTCTTGGCCGAGTCGGTGGCCAGCTCGGGGTCGGCGATGATCTCCTGGGCGGTGTCGTAGAGCCCGTTGGCGGTCATGAACGTGTCGTAGAGGGCGAAGGGGATGGCGTAGCCGTCGGGGGCGGCACCGAGCGCGAGCATCCGGCGCAGCTCGGCCACGTTGGCCGCCTTGGCGCCGACGCTCTCCACGTCCCTGTGCCTCAGCTCGTCAAGGTCCCGGATCGTCGTGACGGTGAGGTCGCGGGGCGGCGACTGGGGCTCCTTGGGCCGGATCTTCTCCAGCCAGGCCTCGACCTGCTCGGGCGTGGCCGCTTCGAGCTCGAGGTCGTCGGGCGTGACGGCGTAGCGGACGACCTGGCCGAGCAGGGCGACGACCCGGGTGTCGGTGGAGGCGCCCCGCAGGTAGGCGTTGGGCGTGTCGTTCTGCTTGGCCTTGAGGTTGATGTGGGACAGCGGGGTCTGGGGCGTCTCGCTGATCACCCCGGCGACGTGGCCGAGGTCGTTGGGAAGGGTGGTGAACAGGGCGACGTCGCGAATGGTCGGCGGGCGGGAGGTGGCCGGGTCGACCGCCGACAGGACGCCGTAGCCCTCGCCGAGGTTGAGGGCGACGTAGGTGACGTCCCTGAACAGCTCGGCGGTGAGGATGGTGCGGACGCCCAGCCGCTCGAGCTCGCCGCGGTCCTCGTCGAAGAGGGCCTCCTGGGTGTCGCCGGCGGGGTGGTAGGCGATCTTGTCGGCGGCGAAGGCCATGGCCTCGGTGACCAGGTCGAAAGCGAGGGCGACATGTCTTGCCCGGACCGGGTCGGTGGGCCAGAACTCGAGGGCGTAGAGGCCACGTTGGCCGGGCTCGGGCTCGAAGCGGTCGTGGGCGATGATCGTCCCGGCCAGGTTCGATCTGTCGTCGCGGAAGTAGGTACGGGCGTTGAACTCGGCCAGCGGCTGCTGCAGCCCGAGGGCCTCGGTGGCGAAGGCGTAGTGGTACTCGAAGGCCTTGGTGTTGAGGAAGTAGAGCTCAGGCGCCGGCGTGTCCACGCCCATGATGAGGATCTTCATCTCCTCGGCCCCCAGCTGGCCGGGCACGTCGTCGGACCGGGCCAGCATCTCGAACATGGCCCGATCGACCACCTGCCGGGCTCCGAAGGCGATCGGAATGTCGGGCCCAGGCGGGTCGAACGGCGGCGGGTCGTCGGGGGGCGGGTCGTCGGGGGCGGGTCGACCGGGATCTCGTACCGGGACATGGGGTCCGACTGTAGGACCGCCCGCCCGCCACCGGAAGAGCCTCGAACTGGTTCCATGGACCGCCCTACGCACCCGTCACCCGGCGCAGTTCGCAAAAGGGGTGGCGCCCTGCCGAACTGGTGACGCTCAGCGGCGCTGTGAGCCGTTTCGTGACCCCAGTTCGCCGGGGGTGGCGCCCACCCCGGAACTGGTGACGCGCAGCGGCGCTGTGAGCCGTTTCGTGACCCCGGTTCGCCGGGAGGTGGGGCCGCCGCCGAACTGGTGACGCTCAGCGGCGCTGTGAGCCGTTGCGAAATCCACCGTTGGGCGGCATCGACGCGTGATGATCGAAGCATGGCGCTGAGTTACATCCCCGTCGACCGGCGCAGGCGTTCCTGCTGCCGCCCGACATGGCCGAGTGGTTGCCCGAGGATCACCTGGTGTGGTTCGTCCTCGACGTGGTCGAGCGGATCGACACCTCCGGGCTGCACGCCCGTCATCCCAATGCCGGGGCGGGCCGGGCTGCCTATGACCCGGACATGCTCCTGGGCCTGTTGATCTACGCCTACTGCACCGGGGAGCGTTCCAGCCGCCAGATCGAACGGCTGTGTGCGGTCGACGTCGCCTATCGCATCGTGTGCGCCAACCGGGCCCCCGACCACACCACCATCGCCCGCTTCCGCCAGCACCACCAGCCCCAGGCGGTGCAGCTGTTCACCGACGTGCTGGTGCTGTGCGCGGCGGCGGGGCTGGCCCGGGTGGGGATCGTGTCGGTGGACGGCACCAAGATGGCAGCCACCGCCGCCCTGGGCGCCAACCGCAGCCGGGCCGCCATCGAAGCCGAGGTGCGGGCCATGATGGCCGAGGCCACCGAGGCCGACGCCGCCCAGGACGAGCTGTTCGGCACCGCCCGGGGCGACGAGATGCCCCCGGGGCTGGGCGATCCCCGCAGCCGAAGAGCCCACCTCGACGCCGCCCTGCGTGAGCTCGAGGCCCAGGCCCAGGCTCGCCGGCAGGCCCAGGCCGCGGCGGCGGCCGCCGCCCAGGCGGCGTGGCAGCAGCGCAAGCGGGCCGCCGCCGCCCAGGGCCGGCGCCCGAACACGGCCCCGCCGGGGGGGGTGGACCGACTGGCCGAGGCCGAAGAGGCCCTGGCCCAGGAGGAGGCCCGCCGGGACCAACGGGTGCGGGACCGGGCTGAGCGCGACGCCGCCAACGCCGCCGCCGGGCGCAAGACCACCGGGCCCAAGCCGACCTTCGACCGCCGCTCGCTGCGCCGGGCCCGCCAACGGGCGCCGACGGGCCCGGGCCGAGGCCGAGGCCGGGGCCGAGGATGCCGGCGCCACCGCCCAGACCCCCCCGCCCCCCGACCGGGTCAACACCACCGACCCCCAGAGCCGGATCATGAAGACGCCCGGGGGCTGGGTGCAGGGCTACAACGCCCAGGCGGCGGTGAACGACCTGGGACTGGTGCTGGCCAGTGACGTCACCACCGAGGCCAACGACAGTGCCCAGTGCCAGCCCATGATGATCCGCACCCAGGCCCGCGTGGCCGCGGCCGGCATCACCGCGGCGATCGGCCTCATGCTTTTCGACGCCGGCTACTGGAGCGCGGCCAACGCCCAGCTGCCCGGTCCCGACCGCCTCATCGCCACCACCAAGGACTGGAAGCAGCGCCGGGCGGCTCGGGAGCTGGGCACGACCACCGGTCCGCCGGACCCCGCTGCCAGCCCCGCCGACGCCATGGAGCACCGGTTGCGCACCGCCGAGGGGGCAGCCCTCTACGCCCAGCGCTCCATCACCGTGGAGCCCGCCTTCGGCCAGATCAAACACAACCGGGGTTTCCGCCGTTTCGTTCGCCACGGCCTGGTCGCCGCCCAGGGTGAGTGGGACCTGATCTGCGCCACCCACAACATGATGAAGCTGTTCCACCACCAGCTGGAGGCCTGACCGGGGCCACTCGGGACCAAGGTCGGTGCGAGACACCCCCTGTCGCGCACTCGGCCCGACCCTCAGGACCGCCATCATCGTTCAGCTCGTTCCAGACCAGCGCCAGCGGGAGATTTCGCAACGGCCTGTGTGAGCCGTTTCGTGACCCCGGTTCGGTGCGGTAGGGCTCAGGCGGGGAGGTCAGGCGGGGAGGTCAGGCGGGGCGGTCAGGCGGGGCGGTCAGGCGGGGCGGCGGAGCTGGTGGGCCCGTTCCCGAGCCAGCGCCACCTCGTCGTCGAACGCCTGGTAGCTCCGCAGGTAGCCGAGGGCGGCCCAGAGGAGCGTGGGGTCGTCGTCGAAGTCGCCGAGGGCGTTGTTGCAGCGGAAGCAGAGGATGCCGCGGAGCTGGCCCGACTCGTGGTCGTGATCGAGATGAAGGCTGATATCGGGCCGCGGTTCTCGGCGGCAAATGGCACACCGTCCGCCCTGTCTCGCCAATAATTTGTCGTATTGCTCAAGGGTAATACCATATTTGCGTTTCAAGTGCCCGGCTCGCTGCCGCTCTTTGCCCTCCGGAGTGCTGCGCATCCGTCGCTGGTTCTCGCGGTGTCGCTCTGGATTCTCCTGCTGCCAGCGCTTGACTCGGGCAATGGCCGCTTGAGGGTTCGCCAGGTATCGCTCCCGCTTCGCTGCTAGGTCACAGACCTTGCACTCGTTGCGATGTCCATCGCGCATCCCGGCGGCTCGGTAGAAGTCGTCGATCGGTTTCGTCAGCCCGCACTTCTTACAGACCTTCACTTCCGCCGGGGTGATCGGGGTTGTCGGCGCTCGGCTGCGGCCGTTTTCCGGTGCTCGAGCAACCCGTATGACGACCGCCCCGCCATCTGGGCGGAGGCGTGGCGGCAGGCCGGCGAACACCCTGGGTTGGTGTCGGCCCGGCGGATTCTCCGCCCGCATCGGGCGGGTCCGCCAGCAGCGTCTCCCTCCAGCCACCGCTGCATCCGCACAACCTGGTCCTCACGATCCTGGCCGAGCGCGGGTGGTCGGGCTGGCAGCGGCGGGGTTGGTGGTCATTGGCTGCATCCTGGTGATGGTGCGGGCCTGGCAGTGGTACTCGCGCGGCCTCGGACTTGACTCCGCCTGGCGCATCGCGGCGATGTCCGGGCTCGTGGCCATCGCGGCCCAGGGGCTCTTCGACATGCCCCTACGCAATCCCATGGTCGCGGCACTGACATGGACGTTGCTGGGCTACGCGGCCGTGTCGGAGGCCGGTCGACCCTATGCAATAACAGCCTGTACCCGAGCGGACGTCCCCATCGTCCCCACGCCGGGCATTCGAAGGAGGCAGGACTCGTGATCGTTCTTTCAGACCTGGGCCGGTACTGGTCTCGCTTGCGGTGGACTCCTGATTGGCGGCCGCTCGTGGCCGCATTGGCAATCCTCGGCGTCGGGGGTCTCGTGATCCTGCTCCTGCCCGCCAACTACAGCGCAGAGAGTGCGATCGCAGTGCGACCGGAGGTCGAGGGGCATCGACGCTGACGTCCTCGGGCTCATCGCTCACGAGTTCGTCGTCTACCTCGGATGATCCCAAACGGTCGACTCGGTCGTCGCCGCCGATGACCCCGACGCCTCCGTGGCGGCCGCGCAGGACACGCAGACGGCGACGATCAGGATCACGGTCGAGTCCGGAGATCGACGGCATGCCGTCGAGTCGGCGAACGACCTTGCCGAACTGGCGGTCAGGCATGGCGAGCAGGACGACGATGCGCGGATCCTCATCATCGCCGAGGCCACCGAGGGCGGGACCGATCAGGGTCCGCCGCGGTCCCTCGACTTCGGCGGCCTCGTGGTCGCGACGGTCCTGCTAGTCATGGCCGGCCTGTATGCGTTGCGCGGGCGGCGTCCGTGACTGGCCTGCTCGGGCGCGCCAGACCGCGTGTCCTCATGTACCACGGTGTGGGGCACGTCGCCCGCGAGAGGGATCCGCACGGCATGTTCGTCACGGCAGCAGCGTTCCGCGGCCAGATGGAGTGGTTGCTCGAACACGACTTCCAACCCCTGTCCGAGGCCGGCTTCCTCGCGGCACTCAACGGCCTTGCCGCACCCCGCAAGAGCGTGTTGATCACCTTTGACGACGGCTACCTCGGCGTAGGGGAGCACGCCGCTCCGATCCTGCGAGAACTCGGTGTACCGAGCATCATGTTCGTGCCCTCGCGACTTCTGGGCGGGGTGACCGAATGGCTCGCGACGGAGCACCAACACCCGCTGATGACCGCCGAGGAACTGCGGGCCGTCCGGTCGACCGGGATGGCCATTGGCGCGCACGGACTCGACCACCACGACCTCAGCGAGATGGACGCAGCCGACCTGTCCCGACACACGGCGGATGCGCGCAGCGAACTTGCGACGACGCTCGGCACGCCGGTCCGAACGTTTGCCTATCCCTATGGTTGCCACAGCGCTGCTGCTCGCGCCGCGGTCCGCGCTGCGGGCTATGACGCCGCGTTCGCAGTGCACGACGAGGGCGGCCGGTTCGCCATCGCCCGCACTGATGTCAATGCCACGGATACGCAACGAACGTTCCGGGTGAAGCCGATGCCGATCTATCCGGCGGCGCGGCGGTTGAGCTCCCGGGCGCCGGCCGTACGTCGGCTCGCCCATGCCGCCCTCGGCAGACCACGATGAGGCGCACCCGTGTCCTGCACGTGAGCCAACCGGTCGAGGGGGGTGTGGCGACCGTGATTCGTGACTACGTCGAGCAGCTCAGCGGGGCGGAGGTCGACGTCGCGGTGGCCTGCCCGGCCGGGTCGCTCGCCGATGGGTTGGTCGACCTCAGCATTCCCTGGTTGACGATGGGAGGCCGGCCGGGAGCCCGACTCTGGCGTGGTCGGGGAGACCCGGCGGCTGGCGCGGCTGGTCCGGGCCTGGGCCCCGGACGTCGTCCATCTGCACAGCTCGAAGGCGGGCCTCGCGGGCCGACTTGCGCTGCGCGGCCGGCTCCCCACCGTCTTTCAACCCCACGCGTGGTCTTTCGAGGCCGCCGCGGGGGTCGTGCGCGCTGCCTCCATCGCGTGGGAGGTGCGCGGGTCCCGGTGGAGCGCCGTCACCGTCTGCGTCAGCGATGCTGAGCGGCAGATCGGACGACGCCATGGCATTCGAGGGAATCTCGCGGTGGTGCCCAACGGCGTCGACACCACCCGCTGGCGGCCCCGGGATCAGACCGAAGCACGGTTGGCGGCCGGCGTCCCGCTCGACGTACCCGTGGCAGTGTGCGTCGGTCGGCTGTGTGAGCAGAAGGGTCAGATCGACCTGGTCCGCGTCTGGAGAGGAGTTCAGGCGGCAGTGCCGGACGCCCAGCTCATCCTGGTCGGAGACGGGCCCGACCGCGACCGGATCACACGGGAAGTCCGCGGCGGGGCGGCCGGCGTCCGGGTCGTCGGGCACAGTGCTGTTGTCGGGGCGTGGTTCGGCGTGGCAGATGTGGTGGTGGCGCCATCGCGCTGGGAGGCGATGGCAATGGTGCCGCTGGAGGCGCAGGCCTCCGGTCGAATGGTGATCGCCACGGACGTGGCCGGCATGGACGAGGCCGTGGCCGACTCGGGTCGTCTCGTTCCGCCCTTGGACGACGTAGCACTGCGTGACGCACTCGTCGAGGCTTTGGGCGATCGGGCTCGCCTAGCACGTAACGGGCTGGCAGCTCGCGAACACGCCACCGCGCAAACGAGCCTGGATGCCCTCGCGCCACAGTTGCTGGAGCTCTACCACGCGGCGCGCGCCGGGTGGGCTGCGCCGGACCCGACCCCAGCCCGCAGCTGTTGAAACAGGGCCGAAAGTTGTGAGCTACTTGGAGCGGAACGGGTTGCGGCGGCGCTTCCGGTGGGAGCCGCTGTGGTTCTGGTCGGACTCGCGACAAGGTCGGCCGGGTTCACCGTCATCGTGCTGCGCAGCTCGGCCAGGGGGACCATCGTCTCGACGAGGTCGTCCTTGGCTCGCTCGAGAGCCAGGTCGAGGTCGTCGGCGAGCGTCTCGAGACGAAGGATCGTCCGGCCGGCCTGCGCGTCGACGTCGGCGAGGTACTGAGCTCGCTGGGCAAGGGCCTCGGCGTGGGCCTGCTCGCGCATCAGCTCGGCCTCGTGCTGCGCCCTGGCGAGCTCGGCATCGGCCAGCGCTGCTCTGGCTTCGGCCTCCGCGGTCACGCGCGCGGCCGCCGCGGTCGCCTCGGCGACGACCTGGTCGGCGCGCGCCCGCGCCTGTGCCTCGATCTCGCCTGCGAGGACCTCGGCGTGGCGCACGACCTCGTCGACCTCGGCGAGCGCGCGTTGCCGCGCCTCGGACAGCAGCGGCCAGCTGCTCCTCGGCGTCCCGCCTGGTGCCGATCATCGACCGGAATGCGCCGACCGCGTCGGTCGGGGTGGTCGCCGTCCGTGGTTGTGTCTCGATCCTTGCCGAACAGGATCTCCCAGTTCTCCATCGAACCCCCGAGGGTCGTAGTCAGTGGTTTCGTCGAACGTCGTCGTGCTGACTCAAGGGCGCGCTGGACGCTCGCGGGGATGTCGATCGCGCCGTAGCGGAGCGTGGTGTCCTTGAACCTTGCGACTGGTTTCGCTTCACCTGCTTCCTCGACCTGCTTGGGGTCGAGCGTCGGATTGGCGGACTTGAGGAGCGCGAGCTGCCCCGAAACCACAGGGGTGGCCATCGAGGTGCCCGGACCAGGCGTCGTAGCCGCCGCCGGGCATCGCGCTGATGAGATCGGTGCCGATGGTGGCGACGTCGACCCAGCCGCCGCTGGTCGAGTACGGCGCCAGCAAGGTGTTGCTCGCATCGAGCGCGGCAACGCTGACGACCTCGGACTGGGCCGCCGGCCAGTGCTGGGCCTCGCCGCCGTCATTGCCCGCGGCCGCGGTCGTCATCGCGCCCTTCGACCTCGCCCACTTGATGACCTCGGTCAGCACCTTGGACTCGATCTTCTCCGTCGTGCCGAGGCTGAGGTTGATGACCTTCGCCCCCATCTGGACGGCGTCGCGGATGGCCTGGGCGATCACGTAGCCGTTGCCGACGCCGTCGGCGTCGAGCACCCGCATCGAGATGATCTTGGCGCCGGGCGCGACCATGTGGACGACGCCGGCGACGAAGGTGCCGTGCCCCGTGGCGTCGCCGCCGGCCTCATCACTGGGGTCGGCGTCGTCGTCGACGTAGTCCCAGCCCGCAACCGCGCGGCCGCCGAAGATCGGATGGCTGAGGTCGACACCCGTGTCGAGGACGGCCACCTTGATGCCGGATCCGGTCGAGAGGGTGCGCGCGACGTCGAGCTTGAGCTGCTGCGAGCTCGGCTGCGACCGCCACTCCTTCTCGGTCGACGGAGTGCTCTGTCCGTTGGGCCACGAGTGGTAGCGCTCGTCGGCGACGCTCAGCTCACGGTTGCGCTCCGCGAAGTCGACACAGGCCAGTTCCTTGAGCTTCTTGGCGAGGTCATCGCCCTTGCTGGCGGTCTGCAGGGCCGGGTCGATCCAACGAACGAGGTAGATCCGCCGGCTGTCGAGCAGCGTCGAGACCACCTCGATCGGGAACTTCCTGAGCAGGTTGTTGACCGAGCACCCGGTGTACGTGAACACCTTGACGACGACGTCGCCCAGGTGGCTGGGTTCGGTGGCACGCGCTGGTGCGGGAGCGGTCGTTGTCACGGCGGTCGCGGCGACACTGAGCACCAGCGCGCCAAGGACTCGTCCGCATCGTTGCCGTGTCTTCATGGCGTTCCTGACGATGAGTGGGGAAGGAAGGGGGATGCGACGTGTACGAACGGCGCCCAGTGGTAGGGGTGGGGGCGCTGCGCCATGACCGCGAGCTGGGCGTCGCGGAGCGCGTGCTCGGGAGGCCGGCCCTCGCGGAGTCGGCCGTGATAGCTCGCCATCACCTCTGCCGACGACTCGTCGTCGAGCACCCATTGGCTGACGACGACGGAGCTGGCGCCGGCCGCGAGGAACCCCCAGGCCATGCCCACGGGCTCGGCTGAGTCGTCCGCGCGTCCGGACTCGCAGGCGCTGAGGGTGATCGCCTTGCCGGTCAGGTCGAGCTCGAGCATCTCGGAGAGGGTCGACCAGCGGTCGGCGAACCGCAGCGAGGAGAAGAGCGGGTTCTCCTCGCGGTACATCGCGTGGCACGCCAGGTGCACGTGGGTCGCCTGCGTGCTCGCGTCGCCGAAGGCCGCGACGGTGGCGGCATCACCGAGGAGCACGGTGGGCGAGCCGGGATCGGCGCCGGCGACGAGCGCGACCTCGTCGGCGATGTGCGGCGCGCGTTCGTCGGGGACGCCCACGACGAGGAGGCGTTGCATGTCCGGGTGCGCCGGAGCCGGAGCGGCCAGGGTGGTAGGAGCCACGACCACGGCACAGCGCTCGATCAGGTAGCGACGTCCCGTCGTGGAGCCCGTGGAACGGGATCCGGTGGAGCAGGCGGTCGGGGGTGATCACCAGGGTGCTGTCGTCGACGATCGCCAGGTCGAGCGGACGGAGGAGCACGTCGTAGAGCTCGCCGAGGATCGACCGGGTCGTCGCGACGAGGTGTGCCTCGTGCTGGCGCATGTCGATCCGGTGTCCCATGCGGAAGCGGCCCCACTGGGCGCTGAGCTGAGCGACCAGCCGGACGACGTGGTCGTAGGCACCGCGCAGCACGGTGCAGGACACGGCATCTCCGTCGACGACGAACACGACGATGTCGGCGGCCACGACGTGGAACACCAGGCCGGGACGCCGGGGTCGGTCGGCATCGGCGCCCGGCGAGAGGATGTCGGCATCGTCGGCGTCCAGCCGGGCGTCCGCGGTGTTGTGCCGCACGAGGAGATCGCCGAGCCGCGACTCGAGCTCGCGCGCACGATCGCGCAGCGGCGTCGTACGGCTGGGGTCGCGCGACTCGTGGATCGCGGCGTAGACGGCGCTGAGGTCGCGCCGATGGGCGGCGAGGGCCCGTTCCTCATCGGTCTCCGGACTGTGCGGAACGCGCTCCTGGCCGATCGTCGCGTCGACCAGGTCCTGGAGCGTCTGTGCCTTGGCGCGGTCGCTCAGGGCCACCGCCTCGGACAGCGCCTCGGGCGTGCCGCGGCAGGCCAGCACGTGGACCAGCTCGTCGTAGACCGGCCGCTTGGCGGCGCGGAATGCCGTCGCGAGGAGCGGTTCGGAGAGCGCCGATCCGAGCTCCTCGATCCTGGCGATCGCTCCCCGGAGCAGGCGGGCCGCCGCCTCGGAGTCGCCGTGCGCCCGCTGGGCCTGCGCCTGTCGCAGGCGGACCGCCGTCGTCAGTGTCGGGTGGCCGACGTCGGCAGCGATCTCGTCGGCGGCGGCGAGCCACGACTCCTTGTCCGCCGGGAGTACGGCGGCGTCGTGCAGGTCGAGCATCCCGTGCCCGGCCGGGATCTTCCAGCCGCCGGCGCACAGGGCCTGCACCGCGACCTCCATCTTCGCGGCACCTTCGTCGAAGGAGCCGCGGCGCAACATCAGCTCCGCGGCGACCTGATCGGCCCGGGCGGCGAACTGTGCGTCGCCGACCTCGTGGAACAGCTCGGCGGCCGAGGCCAGTTCCTGTTCGCCGGTGGTCAGGGCACCGCCGGCGATTGCCGCCCTGGCGGAGATGAGATGGGCGTGGGCGCGGTCGTGGCGCATCCCGGCGGCCGTGGCGATCGCGGCTGCCTCGTCCGAAGCGACCTGCGACTCACGCCAGAGTCCGGCATCGAGATAGGTCTGCCCGCGCTGGAGCAGGATCCGCGCCAGCTCGGCCTCGGCTCCCATCTCCTCGAGGAGCACCTGGGCGCGGTCGAGGCGGGCAAGGGCGGCGACCAGGTTGCCCTGCATGTGGTCGGCCTGGGCGAGGTCGCCCTGGCACTCGGCGAACCACATCAGGTCGCCGGCCGCCTCGAACCCGGACGCAGCCTGGCTGAGGGCGTCGCGCGCCTCCTGGACGGCGCCGAGGTTGAGCAGCTCGACGCCGCGGTTGGCCTGCCACTGGGAGCGCTCGACCTCCATGCCCAGCTCGGCATAACCCTGTTCGGCGCGCTCATAGGCGGCCAGCGATCGATGGTGATGACCGAGATAGCCGTGGGCGACACCGCAGTTTCCCCAGGCCGACGCGGTGATCAACGCCTTGACCCGGGCATCATCGGGTCCGCGCGCGTCGAGGGTCGGCAGCTCGTCCAGCAGCGCCTCCCCGATGGCGACGGCCTCGGCGTGCCGCCCGAGGTCGTCGAGGATCTGCATGCGTCCGAGGTCGGTGCGCGCCGCACGCAGCGGCTCGTCCGCCGCGTGGAAGAGCTGGCGGGCGGTCGCGACCTCGGTCACGGCCTGGTCGAGCTCACCCCGCTCGGCCAGGATGCGAGCGAGCAGGTAGTGCGCCTGTCCCTCGTGCTGGGGGAGTCCCAGCGCCGCCGCCCGATCGGCGACGGCCGCGAGGGTGGCCTCCGCGGCGGCAGGTGACGCGTGCAGCTGCTCCTCGGCCTGCGTCAGCAGGACGTCGAGGTCGGTGTCGTCGGCCACGTCGAGCGTCATGGCACCACGCCCGCTGACCACGTCAGCCTGATGTCGGCGTGCTGGCTCCGGAGCAGGAGTCGGTCGGCGTGCGACGGCACCTGGGTGAACGAGAAGCGGCCGAGATCGTCACCCGTGACCGCCTGCGTGCCCTGTCCGGGCACCTCCAGCACCGCGTCGAGGGATGCCTCGGCGCGCCCATCCGCCCAGAGCATCTGGCCGTCGATCCGCTGCACGCCCTCGCCGGTCGGGGTGAGGTCGAGCAGGACGTCGCCGGCGTCGCTGCGGAAAGCCAGGTGCACGGTCTCGGTGTCGACGTCCCCGCCGCGGATACCGACCGCCGGCGACCTCGGTGCGGCTGTCGAACACCAGGGCGGCGAGCAGACGGCGGGCGAGCGCGCCACGCTCCGCCGGGCGCTGGGTGCGCTCGTCGAACCGGCGGCGGAGGTAGTAGCGGACGCGCATCGGCGGCGCCTTGAGCGGCAGGTCGGCAGAGACTGAGCGGAAGGTGCGCAACCACTCGACGGCACTCGTCGTGCGCGCATCGCCGGCGGCGAGAGCTTGTTCGACCACCGAGGCGGAGTCGGGATCGAGCCGGCCGTCGACCCAGTCGGCGATCGTGGTGAAGGTCGGGCTGGTGATCATCGGAAGTCCTCTCCGACCATCCCGCGGAGCCGCTCGAGGCAGCGTCCCCTCAGCGGCCCGATGCCGCCGATCGACCGACCCATCCGGGCCGCGATCTCCGCGTAGGAGGGTTCGTCGGCGTCGAGGTAGAGCTCGTGGATCAGCGTCCGGCACGGCTCGCCGAGTCGCGCGACGGAGTCGTGCAGTGCGGTGAGGCTGGTCCAGCTCTCGACCGGATCGGGTGCGCACGTCGGCGGCGCCACCTCGACCGGCGGCCGGTGACTGCGGACGAACCGCTCGCGAGTGCGCCACGACTTCCGACGAGCCACCGTCATGAGCCACGACGCCAGCTTGGTGTCGTCGAGGACCGAGTCCAGCGAGTCGAGCAGCGCGACGAACACCTCCTGGGTGACGTCGGCGGCGTCCTCGCGCTCGAGACCGTTGCGGAGCGCGACGGAGAACACCAGACGCTCGTATCGCTCGACGAGGTTGTCCCAGGCATGGGCCTCGCCATCGCGACAGGCGCGCAGTAGCGCCCCGTCGGTCTCGTCGCCAACGGTCCTGTCAATGCTGTTGCCGGCCAGCGGCCGCGGCGACGGAACGCCACGGGCCCACGCCGGTGTCATTGCCACCATGCGGTTATCCCCCTGCGCGGACTGGAGTAGGTTCCGCGCCGAATCATTATCGTATCCGGCTTCTGCGAAGACGCCAGAGGTTCGGCAATTGATTCAAAGTAAAGAAAATACTTCGGAAATCGTGGATCAAACCGGGCTTCCAGGTGCACGGGCGAGCCGGGTGCTTCACCAAAACGAGAACGTGTTCTAGTATTGGCGCCATGAACCGATCCACGGAGGCCCAATCCGTCCTCGACGGCGTGCGCGACCTGCTCCCGACGTTCCGTGAGCGCTCCGACGAAGGGGAGCGGCTGCGCGTCGTCCCCGAGGCGTCGATCAAGGAGCTCGAGGAGACCGGCTTCTTCCGGCTGCTGCAGCCGAAGCGGTACGGCGGCCTCGAGGCCGACCCGGTCGACTTCTACACCGCCGTTCGCGACATCGCCTCCGCCGACGGGTCGACCGGCTGGGTCTCGAGCGTGGTGGGCGTGCACCCGTGGCAGGTGGCCCTGTTCGCCGACGAGGCACAGCAGGCGGTGTGGGGCGACGACCCGAACGTCCGGCTGAGCTCGTCGTACGCGCCGACCGGCAAGGCGGTGCTGGCCGAGGGTGGCTTCAAGCTCTCCGGCAAGTGGAGCTTCTCCTCCGGCTGCGACCACTGCAGCTGGGTGCTGCTCGGCGGCCTGGTCTTCAACGAGGAGGGCCAGGTGGTCGACTTCCGGACCTTCATGGTCCCGCGGGAGAAGTACCAGATCGTCGACGTCTGGAACGTCGTCGGCCTGCGCGGCACCGGCTCCAACGACATCGTGGTCGAGGAGACCTTCATCCCCGAGGCGTTCACGCTCTCGATGGGCGAGACCGGCCAGTGCCGGGGCCCGGGCCAGGCGGTCAACGCCAGCGACCTCTACAAGCTGCCGTTCCACTCGATCTTCACCAGCACCATCGCCACCCCGATCATCGGCATGGCCAAGGGTGCCTACGCCGAGCACGTCGAGATGCAGCAGAAGCGGGTGCGGGCGGCCTACCTCGGCGAGAAGGCCTCGCTCGACCCGTTCGCCGCGGTCCGGATCGCCCGCAGCTCCTCGGAGATCGACGCCGCCTGGGCGCTGCTCATGAACAACATCCGCGAGGAGCAGGACCTGGTCGCCCGCGGCGAGCAGATCCCGCTCGAGCTGCGGCTGCGCGTCCGCCGCGACCAGGTGCTGGGCACCGCCCGCGCCATCGAGGCGATCGACTCCCTGTTCGAGGCGTCCGGCGGCCGGGCGCTCGCCGAGGGCACCTACCTCCAGCGGGCGTGGCGCGACGCGCACGCCGGCCGCGTGCACGCCGCCAACGACCCGGAGCGGGCGCTCCAGATGTACGGCGCCCAGCAGTTCGGGCACAAGGTCGACCCGGGGATGTACTGATCCTGTGGCTGACTACTCCAAGGAGAGCACCCGTCGTACCGCCCAGGTGAAGACCGAGGCGACCGGCGAGATCACCCTGCAATTACTACGAGGCGGTCGCGGGAGACGGGCGCCGCCTGCCGCTGGTCATGCTGCACGGTGGTGGCCCCGGCGCGTCGTCCTGGTCGAACTTCGGCACGCGCCCTGCCGGGCTTCGCCGCGGAGTACCGGACGCTGCTCGTCGACCAGCCCGGCTTCGGCGGGTCCGACAAGCCGCCCGTGGTCGGCAACTACTACCGCTTCTCCGCCGACGCCGTGGTCGCGCTGCTCGACGAGCTCGGTCTCGAGAAGGTGCACCTGCTCGGCAACAGCCTCGGCGGCGGTACGGCGATGCGGCTGGCGCTGTCCTACCCCGACCGGGTCGGCCGGCTGATCATGATGGGCCCGGGCGGCCTGTCGCTCAACCTGTTCCATGCCGACCCGACCGAGGGCGTCCAGCGGCTGATGGACTTCGGCGCGGACCCGACGCGCGAGAAGCTGCGCGCGTTCATCTCGACCATGGTCGTCAACCAGGACCTGGTCACCGACGAGCTCGTCGAGGAGCGGTTCGCCGACGCGACCGCGCCCGGCGCCCAGGACGCGATGCGCTCGATGGGCATGTCGTTCTGGAACCCGAGACGGCCGAGGACGGCATGCTGTGGCGGGAGGCGCACCGGGTGCGCCACCACACGCTGCTCACCTGGGGTCGCGAGGACCGGGTCAACCCGCTCGACGGCGCGATGGTCGCGCTCAAGCTGATCCCGAAGGCCCAGCTGCACGTCTTCCCCCGCTGCGGCCACTGGGCGCAGATCGAGGCGGCCGACGAGTTCCGCGAGGTCGCCCTGCAGTTCCTGAACCGGCACGTCGAGAGGACCAAGAAGTGACGATCGACATCAAGTCCATGGGCTACGTCCGGGTGGCCAGCACCGACCTGGACCCTGGAAGACGTTCGCCGGCAAGGTGCTCGGCCTGGCCGAGGGCCGCGGACCCAACCCGGACCACCAGTACTGGCGGATCGACGAGGTCTCCGCCCGCATCGTCGTGTTCCCCTCCGACGTCGACCAGCTCGACTGCTGGGCTGGGAGGTCGCCGACCACCAGGCGCTCCAGGCCGCGCGCGAGCACCTGCAGAAGGCAGGCGTCGAGTTCGAGGAGGGCACCAAGGAGGAGCTCGCCGAGCGCCGGGTCCAGGAGCTGGTCCGGTTCCGCGACCCGTGGGACAACGTGTTCGAGCTGTTCCACGGCATCACCTACGAGTCGCGGCCGGTCGTGACGCCGTACGCCGCGAGGTTCGTCACCGCCGACCAGGGCATGGGCCACATCGTCCTGCCCGTCCTCGACGACGTCGAGGCGCTGCGCTTCTACACCGAGGTGCTCGGCTTCCGGCTGCGCGACTCGATGAGCATGCCGGGGGAGTTCGTCGGCAAGGAGCCGGGCAGCAAGGTGTGGCTGCGGTTCCTCGGCGTCAACCCGCGCCACCACTCGCTGGCGTTCCTGCCGATGCCGAACCCGTCGAAGTGCGTCCACATCATGCTCGAGGTCGACGAGCTCGACCACGTCGGCCGTGCGCTGGAGCGGGTGCGCAAGCACGGCGCGAAGCTGTCGGCGACGCTGGGGCGGCACATGAACGACGAGATGATCTCGTTCTACGTGCGGTCGCCCGGCGGCTTCGACATCGAGTTCGGCACCGACGGCCTGCGGGTCGAGGACCAGCAAGTGGGTGGCCCGTGAGTCGACGGCCGTCTCGTACTGGGGCCACGACTTCGGTGGCGGAAGCTGAGATCGCTACGGTGGCCAGCATGCCCGCGGAGTCGTCCGACCCCACACCACGGGTGCCGGACGGCGAGATCCCCGAAGGGATGAGCCCCGACGCCCGGGAGACCTGGCCGCACCCGGCCCTGATCGACTCCTGGCTCGGCGACGCCGAGATCGACTTCGAGTTCCGCCCGGGCGAGGACGTCGCGGTCCAGGACGACCCGGAGGCGAGGGCGGCCGCCCGGAAGTTCCGCGACGTGCTCGGCACCTTCGCCTCGGGCATCACCGTGATCACCACCGTGAGCAACGGCGAGCCGATCGGCATGACCTGCCAGTCCTTCTCGAGCGTGTCGCTCGACCCGCCGCTGGTGCTGTTCGTGCCGGCGCGGTCGTCGCGGGCGTGGCCGGTCATCCAGCGCACCGGCCGGTTCTGCGTCAACATCCTCGCCGCCGACCAGGAGCACGTCTCGGCACAGATGGCCACCAAGGGCGCCGACAAGTTCGCCGACCTCGACTGGCACTCCGGCCGAGGTGACCGGCTCGCCGGTCATCGACGGCAGCACTCGCCCACCTCGACTGCACCATCCACACCGTCCACGAGGGCGGCGACCACTACGTCGTGGTCGGCCGGGTGGAGCACCTCGAGACGACGGACGCCGAGGTCGAGCGAGCCGCTGCTGTACTACCGCGGCCGCTACCGGACGACCGACACTGAGCCCGCGTCGAGGTACAGTGCCCCGCCATGGGCGGCTCCACGCGGAATCTGCGCCTGATCGCCGCGGCGGCTCGTCACGGCGACGCTGTCGGCGGTGACGCCGACGTCCGCCGGGTGCCGACGCCGGCGCCGACGCGTCCTGCACGTCGGTCCCGGGACGGCACGTCGCGGTCGCTCCGGCGCCGGCGCGCACGGCCCGCGACGATCCGCGCAGTACTGGACGCCGGAGCGGATGGCGGCCGCCGTGCCGATCGAGGAGGTCTGCCCAGCCTGACGGTGCCGACCTCCGACGACGCCACGCCGACCCGGGCGACCAGCGGCGCCCGAGCACCGCGCCGCGCCGGGTCCGTGCGCCGCGCACGACCGGCAAGCTGTTCTTCACCGACGGCGGGCTGCGACTACGTCTGCTCGGCGGCAGCGATCAGGACCCGGAAGCGCAACCAGGTGATCACCGCCGGGCACTGCGTCCACACCGGACCCAACGTCGGTCTCCTCGAGCAGCCGCACTTCTTCAGCGACTGGCTGTTCGTGCCGCGCTACCGCAACGGGCGGGCGCCTTACGGCAGGTGGGTCGGCCAGCAAGGCCTGGGCGTTCAACGGCTGGATGGAGAAGGAGGCGTTCCGGTTCGACCAGGGGATCGTCTCGTTCGGGAAGCGCCGCGGCCGCACAGCTCGTCGACGCGGTCGGCGGCAACGAGGTGGTCTGGGGCAAGCGCCAGCGGCGAGTGGGGCGTGCACGATCTGGGGCTGGCCGGCCGAGGCGCCGTACGACGGCGAGACCGCCCAGCGTTGCGACGGCCGCACGACGCGCTTCGAGGACTCCGCCGACGCGGCCATGCACCGGTGCGACCTGAACGGCGGCGCGAGCGGCGGTCCGTGGTTCCTGCCCCGCGGCCGCACGGCCAACACCGGCCGGATCTGGGCGGTCACGTCCCGTCGCATTCTCGACTCGCCGGTCGCTGCTCGCGCGGCCGATCCCGAGGACGCCGTCGCAGATCCGCGCGGCGAACCGTGATCCGCTCGCGCGCCAACCGCTGACCATCGGTCCTGCCATGCGCAGCCTCGACCCGACCGAAGACCTCGCCATCCAGCTGGTGCGCCGGTTCCTCGTGCTGTGCGAGCACCCCCGGACGAGAGAACGGATGCTGCGTCTGGTCGCGCGGGCGGCGCGTTCGGGTGACGACGCTCCGCGGATCGTGCGCTGGCTGAACCGCGCGCTGCTGCTGCCGCGGATGCGGCGCGGCACGCGGCCCGATCTCGACGATGAAGTGGGAGCTGGTCGATCTCCCAGCTGTTCGCGCTGGGAACCATGCGCTACCTGGTCGGGTTGGAGCCGATCGCGTCCGCTCCTCGGGAGGACGTCGTCGCGATGGCGGCGCCCGGCGTGCTCGCGGTGCTGCAGGGTCCGGACCGCGTGTTCTCGGCCCTCGTGATCGACGAGGAGGAGGAGGACCTGTCCGAGCTCGGCGAGCTGCCCGACCTCGACCAGCTCGAGGTCGGTGACGATCCGTTCAGCCGGGCCGGTAGGCGCACCATGCGCCGGTCTGCACCGTTGCGGCCAGGTGGTCCCCGAGCTCGGGGTGCACGTCCCTGACCCGACGCACGGCGTCACGGATCCGCGCCGTGACCGCCTTCCTGGCACGTTCGGCATCATCCCCGAGGCGCCGGTCGCGGCCGCCGAGGCCGACGGCGGCAGCGAGCTCGTCGACGAGCGCCGACCGCTCGTCCCGGGCTTGCTCGGCACGAAGGACGTCGTGGTCGGCTTCGGCGTCCTCGATCTCCTCCTCCAGGTCGGTGAGCCGCTTCCGGTAGGCGGCCTTCGCGGCTCCGTCCAGCACCGGGTCCGCGCCCGCCACCGGACGGCCGCCCATCAGCTCGGTCGCGGCCACGTCTTGCCCGGCCCGGCTGACCAGGCCGGCGAGGTCCCGGATGCCCTTGCTGTCGGGGAGGTGCGCCGACCGGCCCTGCCAGGTCAGCGTCCACACCTCGCCGGCCCGCACGAACCGCGGAGCGTCCGTGCCCGTGCCCGCGACCTCGACCCCGTCCCGCAGCTGGGTCGCGTGCTGCTGCCACAGAGGCGCGCCGAGCGCGGTCGCCATCGACGCCGCCGCGTCGTAGTGGCGCCGCGCGGCGTCGGGATCGTCGAGGGCCAGCGCCAGATGACCGAGATAGAGGTCGATCGGGCCCCAGAACGACGCGCACCCGCCCACGACCACGTTCGTGCCGGCGTACGGAGACAGCTCCCGGTAGGAGCGCTCCGCCTCGGCCGTGTGCCCTCCGGCGGCGAGGGCCTCGGCCGCGAGGGCCTCGAACTCGAGGTCGTACTTCTCCACCGGGAGCACGTCGAGGGACAAGGTCAGCGCGATCCGGCGCGCCTCCTCGGGATCGCCCTCGGTCCGCAGCACTGCCGCGGTGAAGACGTCGCGCATCGGGATCATGTCGATCTGGTTCATGAACGCCAGCAGGGCGAGCCGGTCGCGGGTGAAGAGCGACAGCGGCCACTGCAGGGTCCCGTGGACGCCGTCGGCGTCCGGAAGTCCGATCCGCACGCCCAGGGCGTGCGCCGCTTCGCTCGCATCGCGGGCCTCGTCGACCGCGCCGGTGATCAGGCGGAGCGTCGCGGATCGGCTCGCCGCCTCCCACCGGCCTCGGGCGTGCCCGAGGTCCTCCTGCTCGCGGCAGTAGTGCGCGAGCTCGACGAGTCCTTGCCGGTCGTTGACCTCGAGCAGGCACCCGGCCCGGAGCACCCGGGCCTGGGCTGCCAGGTCGACGTCGCCTGCTGCTCGCGCGGCCTCTGCCATCTCCGCCAGGACCGGCAGCCGGGCGTCCGTGGTGCCCGCGCTCCAGACAGCGTCGTGGAGCGCGAGGAGACAGGTCGCGAGCACCCGGGGGTTGTCGGTCAGCTCGCGTGCGGCCCGGACGGCCTCCTCGGCCGCCTGCTGCCACGCCGCGGCCGGTCCGTTCGCGTGCCGGAGCTCCCGGGCGAGGGCGGCCAGCAGCAGTGCACGTTCGGGAGTCCCGCGCGGCACCGCCTGGGCGACCTCCTCGAGCAGGCCCACCTGGGTGTCGTGATCGCCACGGGCGCCGAACTGGTGCAGTCCCAGTGCCGCCGCGGTCAACGTGTCGAGGTCGCCAGCCGCACGCGCGGCCGCGGCCGCCGCGAGGAACGAGTCTCGTGTCGCGGGATCGCCGGCACGCAGCTCCGCCTCCGCCACGGCGAGGAGCAGCCACGGGTCGGGGCCTCGCGAGAGCGCGAGCGCCCGACGGTAGAGCCGGACCGCTTCCTCGTGGCCGAGCCGGGTCGTGGCCTCGGCTGCGGCGCGTGACAGCCAGGCGACGGCGAGCTCGGCGCGGGGGTCCTTGCGATCGCTCGGCGCCTCGGCCACCGCGGCAGCGAGGTGGGCCGCGATCCGCCCCGCGGGAGGGGCGCCGTCGGAGGTGAGCCCGATCCACGCCTCGGCCACGGTGCCGTGCCAGGCGCGGCGGTCCTCCGGCGTCAGGTCGGCGAGCACCGCCTCCCGGTAGAGGTCGTGGACGAACGGACGATCGGGGTCCGCGGCCTCGTCGACGAGCACCCGGGCCATCCGCGCCTCGCTGAGCTGGGTCGCGATCTCGGGTCCCGGCGCCCCGGTCGCCCGGTTGAGCAGGGCCAGGTCGGTCGTGTCCGCGACCGCGACCACGCAGAGCAGCTCGCGGCACGCATGGGTCAGCGGAGTCAGCCGTTGTCGGAGCGTCTCGGCCACGGTCGCCGGGAGGGCACTGCTGTCCGTCCCACCGGTGCCGCGCGCGACCATCAGCCGGGCGAGCTCTCGCACGAACAGCGGGTTGCCGGCAGTCCGTGAGCGCAGCCGATCAGCG
Source organism: uncultured Actinomycetota bacterium (assembly GCA_963766035.1). Taxonomy (GTDB): domain Bacteria; phylum Actinomycetota; class Actinomycetes; order Propionibacteriales; family Nocardioidaceae; genus Nocardioides. The sequence continues at coordinate 25,941 of CAVXYP010000014.1, forward strand.
TCGAGGTGCCCCGGAGCCGTCCCGGTGATCGTGGTGACCAGCCCGCTGACCGCCTCGGCGTCGAGACCACCGAGCGTGATGCCCTCGGCGTTGGCGGCGAGCCGGTCCAGGGTTGGCGGAGCCTCGAGATCGCGGTAGGTGCCGAGCACGAGCAGCCGCAGCCCGCCGATCTGGCGCGCCATCGCGTCCAGGAGCTCGAGGGACGGCTGGTCGGCCCAGTGCAGGTCGTCGATGACGACGACCGCGCCGCCGCCACTGGCGAGCTCGCCCACCGCGCGGATGACGCTCTCGTGCAGCTCGAAGCGCGCAGTCGCGTCGTCCGATCCGGGGACCTGGTCGCTCTCGGCGAGCATCGGCACCACCTGCGACCACGGCCAGTACGCAGGCGCCCCGCCGCCCGGCGGACACGCCGTCCACACCACCTGCGCACCCCGTACGCGCGCGGCCGTCGCGACCTCGCGGGCGAGCGCGGTCTTGCCGATCCCGGGGTCGCCCGTGACCAGCAGCACCCGCCCGGCGCCGTCCAGGGCGTCGTCCATCGCCGCGGTGGCAACGGCCAGTGCGGGTTCTCGACCGATCAGCCGACCCATGGTCACGGATTCTGCTCTGCCGACGGCTGATCAGGGGCGCAGTTGCAGGAGCAGGTTCATCGGCGCCTCGGCGTCGAGCCGCGTCACCCGGGTGAAACCGGCCGCAGCGGCCGTCTCCCGCAGGGTCAGCTCGCCGGCGACGGTGCCGAGCGGGTGGCCCTCCTGGGCGATGCCGTTGGGGGTGCAGACCGTGGTGGAGACGGAGTACCAGAGCCGGCCGACCGGCGTCAGGTTGTCCTCGATCCGGTCGCCGGCAGCCGGCTCGATCAGCAGGACGGAGCCCTCCGGGCCGAGCGCCTCCCGGGCGTGCGCCAGGGCACCCACCGGGTCGCCGAAGTCGTGCAGGCTGTCGACGAACGTGATCAGGTCGTACGCCGACCCGGGGTAGTCCTTCGCCGTCGCCACCTCGGCATGGACCCGCTCGCTCACCCCCGCGTCGGCCGCGGTGCTCCGCGCCCGGGCGACCGATGCGTCGTGGTAGTCGAAGCCGTAGACGGTCGCGGTGGGGTGGAGGAGGGCGAGCGCAGTCGCCACGCCGCCGTACCCGCAGCCCACATCCGCGGCCTTGCCGCCGGAGACCAGGAGCGGGTCGCCACCGTCCATCGCGGCCAGCCAGGCGGGCAGGAAGGGAATGACACTGGCGTCGCTGATGCCGGCCATCGCCTCCCAGTGGTCGGGAGAGCGCTCGTGCCAACCGAAGCCCTGCCCGGTGGCGAACCGGTCCCGGAACCGCGCAAGGTCCGCGCCCATCACCGACATGCCCTCGCCGAATGCGGAGAACAGCGCCGTGGTTGCGTCGTCGGTGAGCACCGCAGCGACCGCGCCCGGCAGCGTGAATGTCCCGGTGGACGGGTCGTACTCGACATAACCGGCCGCGGCCTGGGCGGCCAGCCACTCGCGGGTGTAGGGCTCGACGGTGCCCATCCGGGCCGCCAGCTCCGCCGGCGTGACCGGCCCCGCAGCCGCCAGCGCCTTCCAGGCGCCCGAGCTGATGCCGAGCAGCACCGTCGTCACCCCGATCGCGGCGGCGAAGTCACCCATCACCTTCTCCATCGCCTCTCCCACCGCAGCCGGGTCCACCTCGGGTCGCACGTCGGTCGTCATCTGCTTCTCCTCTCGTCCGGCGGCCGTGGTCGGTCGCTCGTCCCAGGGGCGCCAGATCGGATCTAGCGGATGCCAGGTGGGCTCTCGCGCCCACGGGGTGTGAGGCACCCGGACCGGCCGGGGCCGGAACAGAGGAGGAACCGATGACCACCCAGCTGACGATCCCGCCGCTCGTCCCACAGGGCACCGACGAGGAAGTGGCAGGCGCCTACGCTGCGGCGTACGCAAGCGCCGACCTCGACGCGCTGCGAGAGATTCTCGCGGCGGACGTGGTGTCCCGACTGCTGATGCCGGGAGACTTCCGCACGCTCCACGGCGCGGAGGCATTCGTCGACGAGCTGGCCGCAGCGGTCTCGCAGATCGAGGGCTGGCGGCCGCATTCCTGGTCGGTGACGCCGATCGGTGAGAGGTTCGCGACGCGATCCCGGTTGGTCCTCGTGGCGGGCGGCGACCGGTACCAGCTGGAGCACCAAGAAGTGGTCACGGTCCGTAACGGACGGGTCGTCGCGATCGACGGAGTGTGCAGCGGGTTCCGCCCGGTCGCCACCGACCGGTCGGCGGTCGGCCGGTGAGGGCGCCGACCGCACTGACGGCGCGGGTGGCGGGCCTCCACGTCGAGGTGGTGGGCGACGGGCCGCCGCTGCTGGTGGCGCACGGCGGGCCGGGTGCCAACCACGTGCTCTACCGGACACTGGACCCGCTCGCTGACGCGCGCCGGCTGGTGTTCTGGGACCACCGTGGCCACGGCCGGTCCGATGGCCTGCCGGAGCGGCAGGTGGAGATCTCCGATTTCGCGGACGACGTGATCGCCGTCGCGGACGGACTCGGGATCGACCGGTTCATGCTGTTCGGCCACTCCTTCGGCGGCTGGGTCGCGCAGGAGGCGGCCCTGCGTCATCCCGACCGGATCGAGGCGTTGGTGCTCGCGGGGACCACGCCGGGTCAGCTCGGTGCGAACGAGTCGCCCGACGACGACCAGGGACCCCCACCGCCGGCGGAGATCACCCGGCTGATGGGGACGATGCCGGCGACCGATGAGGAGGCGGCTGTCATGTATCGAGCCCTGGCTCCCTTCTTCGCGCGCACGGCGGACCCGGCCATCCTGAACGAGGCGCTGGGGGCGACACCGCCGTCGGCAGCGTCGCTCGTGCGCGTGTTCGAGGCACTCGGACGGTGGAGCTCGGTGGACCGGCTCGGCCGGATCACCTGCCCGACCCTGGTGGTGGCGGGTCGGCACGATGACTTCTGCTCCCTCGCTCAGCACGAGCGCATCGCTCGGCGGATCGCCGGCGCGGAGCTGGCCGTGTTCGAGCGGAGCGGGCACGTCCCGTGGCTGGAGGAGGCCGACGGGTTCTTCGAGCGGGTCCGGGGATGGCTGGGCTGAGCTTCTCTCAGAGACGCAGGCCGTCGTGATACTGGTGGTGGATGCCGGTTCTGGCGCCTGTCGAGAAGGAGAGAGCGAGATGTCGATCCGCGATTTCGAGCGCTACCCGCTCACGTTCGGGCCGAGCCCGATCCACCCGCTCGAGCGGCTCACGCAGCACCTCGGCGGAGCACAGATCTGGGCAAAGCGGGAGGACTGCAACAGCGGCCTCGCCTTCGGCGGCAACAAGACCCGCAAGCTCGAGTACATCGTCCCGGACGTGCTCGCTCAGGGAGCGGACACGCTCGTGTCCATCGGAGGCATCCAGTCCAACCACACCCGCCAGGTCGCCGCAGTCGCCGCGAGGCTCGGCCTCAAGTGCCGCCTCGTCCAGGAGAAGTGGGTCGACTGGGATGATCCGGTCAACGACAAGGTCGGCAACATCTTGCTGTCGCGGATCATGGGCGCCGACGTACGCCTCGACCCCTCCGGGTTCGACATCGGCATCCGCTCGTCGTGGGACGAGGCGATCGCCGATGTCGAGAACGCGGGCGGCAGGCCGTACGGGATCCCCGCCGGTGCCTCCGAGCACCACCTCGGCGGCCTCGGCTTCGTCAACTGGGCCTACGAGGTCGCGGAGCAGGAGAAGGCTCTCGGGGTCTTCTTCGACACCATCGTCGTGTGTACGGTCACGGGCTCGACCCACGCCGGGATGATCGCCGGCTGCGCTGCGCTCGAGGACGCCGGAGGTCGACCCCGACGGGTGCTCGGCATCGATGCCTCGGCGACTCTCGAGAAGACGCGCGACCAGGTGGCCCGCATCTCCCGTCACACGGCCGCCCTCATCGGACTCGGACGGGATCTGCGCGACGACGAGATCTCCGTCCTCGAGGGTTGGGCCGGACATCTCTACGGGATCCCTGTCGAGTCGACGATCGAGGCGATCCGCCTCTCTGGCTGTCTCGAGGGCATGATCATCGACCCGGTCTACGAGGGGAAGTCGATGGCCGGGCTCATCGACCTGGTCACCTCAGGTGAGATCGGACGGGCCTCGACGGTCCTCTATGCGCACCTCGGCGGGCAGCCTGCTCTCAACGCCTACAGCGGGATCTTCGGGTGAGCCGCGCGGCCTCGCTCAGGCACCGTCCTCGTCGAGTCCGCGCTCGATCGCCTCGATCACGCGCGGCCTGAGACGGGCAACCGAGATCACCTCGTCCACCGAGCCCACCCGCACGGCGCGGTGGATGTCGTGGACGCCGTCGAACTCCGCTGCGACCTCGCCGATCTTCTCCGGTCGCACCGCTGCCCTCAGGTCGGCGAGCTCGACGACCAGGCGGCTCCGCTCCGGTGCGTCGGCGTCGGCGATCCTGGCTTCGAGCTCGCGGACGCGTTCGTCGGCCGACGTGCGCTTCTCGACCTCGCCGGCGAACACGACGGCAGCCGCCGGGGCGCCACCGATGACCGAGGCGTACGACCCCTCGAGCGCGAGCACGGTCATGCTCGGGTTGAGCACCTTCGAGAAGACCACGAACGCACCCCCGTGGTAGCGCGAGATGACGCAGAAGACGATCGGGCCGTCGAAGTTGACGATCGCCCGGCCGATCTCCGCGCCGTACTCCAGCTGGAGGTTGCGCATCGAGTCCGGTGAACCGTCGAAGCCGGAAAGGTTGGCCAGCACGACGAGCGGACGGTTCCCGCTGGCCGCGTTGATCGCCCGGGCCGCCTTCTTCGAGGAGCGCGGGAACAGGGTGCCGGCGGTGTAGATGTCCGGCCCGTCGGTGGGAGGGAAGCCCCGTCGTGGGACCGGCCGCGACTCGATCCCGAGCAGGCACACGGGATAGCCGCCGAGATGGGCGTCCTGGACCACGGACGTGTCCGCGTCGGCCATTCCGGCCCAGCGCTCCAGCGTCGGGTGGTCCTGGTCGGCCAGGGCCCGCATCACGGTGCGGATGTCGAAGGCCTTCTTGCGGTCCGGGTTGGAGACCGCAGAGAAGATCTCGCCGACCGTGGTGAAGTCGCTGTCGGCGGACACGTGCGGGAACGACGAGACGTCGCGGTCCGTCGGGTCGGTCGTGGCGGCCTTGCGCGGCCGCGCCTCGCCGGGCACGACGTAGGTGTGGTCGTAGTGAGCCATCAGGACGGCGAAGGCGCCGGCCAGGTCGGCCGCCCAGTACTGCGCCTGCCCGTTCGGGCCCATCACCCGGTCGTAGCCACCGATGCCGAAGTTGTCCTCCGCGGAGACACCACCCGAGAAGTCCAGTGACTGCTTGCCGGTCAGCACCATCGCGCTGTCCGGGGTCATCACCAAGATGCCCTTGGTGTGCATGAGCATCGTCGCCTCGGCGTTCCAGTACGGCTGTGCCCCGACGTTGATGCCCGCGACGACGACGTTGATCTCGCCGCCGGCCTGGGTGAACTCGATGATCCGCTTGAGCCCGGCCGCCACCCAGTCCATGTTCTCCGTGCCGGAGTCCATCGAGATCCGGGCGCCCGCGGACAGCGCGAACCACTCCACCGGCACCTGCATCTGCTCGGCCAGGTCGATCGCGGCGATGATGCGTGAGCACTCCGGCTCCGAGACGGCGCCGAGCGCCTTCGTCGGGTCGCCGCAGAGCACGACCCGGGTGACACCCTCCGGGTGCAGGTCGGTCGGTGTGGTGACGACGGCGACCAGGATGCCGGACTTGTTGAGGCCCGGCGGCCTGCTGACGGGCGCCAGCGCGCCGGTGTCGTCGAGGTCGTACTCGACGAAGCCTCCGTCGGGACCGGTGAGCACTCCCGCGAGCTCGTAGGGGTAGACCAGACCGCGGCGCCGGGCGCGAGCGACCTTGCCGGCGTACTCGTCGAGGGGCTTGAGGGGCTCGGTCGGCGGCGCCTCCAGCGCCGCGGTCACGCCGGCACCCGGCCGGGCGTGGAACCTGATGGCGAGCGGTGTCCTGCTCCCGTCGGCCCCGAGCACCGTCCCCTGCGCGACCACCTCGGCGATGCCGGCGCCGTCGGTCAGCGGGGTGATCTTGCCCTGCAGCGCGGTCAGCTGCTCGGGATCGGCCTCCACGTCGGGCCAGACCTGCACCCAGACGTGGTTGGAGTCGAGCTTGCTCCCCGCCGCGCCGCGCGACGTGCGCACGCGTCGGATCGCCTCGAGGCAGTTCTCCACGGCACGCTCGGCGTGGGGTACGCCGGTGACCGTGCCCTCCTCGTCGCGGACGACCACGAGCTGACGGACCTGGGCCAGGGCGACCAGCCGACGGTCGGCGGGGTTCTCCCGCGCCACGCACTCGTAGAGGAGCACGTCCTCGGGCGCGTCGACGCGGGTCACGTGGAAGTCGCGCAGCCGCCAGAGGTCGAGCCGGCGGCCGACCATCGGGTGCACTCCGCGAACCAGGTCGTCCTCGGTGACGCCACCGTCCGCGACCGGGCGGTAGGTGAAGTAGTTGACCGGCCGGTCACCGCCGGGGCAGACGGCGACCGCGACGCGGCGTACGTCCTGGGCGAACGGCAGCGCGCCGACGATGCGGGCGAGCTCCTCCGTGGCCTGCTCCGGTGAGTCCGGGGCGTCCGGCCAGTGCACGTAGAGGTCGAGCACCACCTCGTGGCCGGTCCCGCGGGCGGCGACCTCGTCTGCCACGGCGGCGGTCATCGCGCTGGTGCGGTCGGACAGCTCGGCGATCGTGCCCTCCGTCGAGACCAACCGGGTCGGGCGGCCGTCGAGGACGTAGTCGGCGATCGCGAAGGTCCGCCCCGCGCGCAGCAGCGAGCGGAGGTCGTGCAGGTCGTACTCGCGGTAGTGGCGTCGCACGAGCACCTCGAGCATCGGCTCCTGCTCGGGGACGCCGTTCTCGAGCCGCTCGGCGAGGAACCGCACGATCTGCTCGGGGATCGCGGCGAGCGCGTCCATGCGCTCGGCCCGGTCCGCGGCGTCGGGCTCGGCCGCCAGCGCGGCGACCTCGTCCCGGACTCCGGCCAGAACGCTGGACCGCTCGGCGTCGACGAGAGGCTGGTCGAACCAGCGGAACCGGGTGCTCCGGGCCAGGTCGCCGACCACGGGGAACCGCAGCTGGGTGGACCTGACCAGGCGCTCGAGGAGGTCACGTGCCGGACCGGCCAGCTCCTGCGCCGGTGGAGGCTCGGCGATCCAGCGCTGGAGGAGCTCGGTCGCCAGGAGCACGTCGGGAGCGGAGCGCTGCTGTGCCAGGAAGATCCGGAACACCGCCTCCTCCAGCTGCGGTGTCCGGTCCCCGTCAGTCACGCCGTAGTGGGAGAGCACGCGCGACAGGCGTTCGCGGAACTGGTCGGGGAGCCCGCCCCGCTCGGCGTCCAGGCTCTGCAGGAAGGCATGGAAGTGCTCCTTCGAGCTGTGCACCCGGAGCTCGGTGTGGAGGTCCTCGCCGGCGGGCCGGTTGCGGCTCAGCTCGGCGAAGTCTGCGAACAGGCCGAGCAGGACGATCTCGTCGGGCACGACCTCTTCCCCAGCCGCGAGCAGCTCGTCGCGCGCCGCGAGATAGTCGGCGATCACGGCGCCCTCCTCGCGCGGGTCGACGTCGTAGCCCATCAGCAGCGCGGCGACGTCCGCCCGGCTCCTGTCGGCACGCTTCTGCGCGGTCGCACCGTTCGCCGCCGGCGGCAGGTCGAGGACCGGACCCGTCGCTTCCGGGGCTGCCTGCTCGTCGGCGTCGTCCTCGACCGGCTCGAGGCGGACCAGGGGAGCGCCGGTCTCGACCTGGCTGCCCGTGGCCACCAGGAGCTCACGGACCTTGGCTGCGAACGGTGACCGCAGCACCGTCTCCATCTTCATGCTCTCCAGGACCAGCACCGGCGCTCCGGCGGCGATCACGTCGCCGATCGCGACCGGCGACGCCACCACCAGGGCCGGCGCCGGCGAGCGGAGCACGCCGCCCTCATCGCGCGACACCCGGTGCGCGACGCCATCGACCTCGATCATGTGCACCGGTCCGTGCGTGGCCGTGACCAGGCGGTAGAGCCGGTCGCCGACGGTCATGCGCGTGTGGAACTCGTCGAGACGTTCGACGTCGGCGAGCACCACGTGCTCGACCCCCGCGGCGGCGACGCCCACCCGGAACCGCTGCGGGCCGATCTGGATGACGGTGACCTGGTACGTCGTACCCCGGAGCTTGAAGTCGACGGCACGACCGACCTTGTGCTGGACCTGGGGGCGGCCGCCATGGGCGCTCTCCAGGAGCCGGGCGACCTCGACCTGGGCCTCGTCCTCGTAGGCCTCGATGCCGGCCGCGACGACGGCGACGCCGGAGTGCTCGTGGACCACGAGTCGGCCTTCCGCGCGGACCCGGTCGATCCAGCTCGTGTCAGCCCAGCCCGCCTTGCCGTCGACCACCTCGGACTGGTCGAGGAGATCGAGGATGAAGCTCTTGTTGGTGGCGCCGCCCTCGATCACGACGGTGGTCTCGGACATGGCCCGGCGGAGCCTGGCCAGGGCCTCGTCGCGGGTGCGGCCGTAGGCGATGATCTTGGCGATCATCGAGTCGAAGTCGGCCGGGATCGTGTCACCCTCGCCCACGCCGGTGTCCACGCGGATCCCCGGACCCGACGGCAGGTCGAGCAGCGCGATCCGACCGGGCGACGGAGCGAAGTCCCGGTCCGGATCCTCGGCGTTGAGCCTGGCCTCGACCGCGTGCCCCTTCTCGGGCGGCTTCTCGCCCTCGAGTCGGCCGCCGGCAGCGACGTGGATCTGTGCCTTGACCAGGTCGACGTCCGTCGTCATCTCGGTGATCGGGTGCTCGACCTGCAAACGAGTGTTGACCTCGAGGAACGCGAACGACCGCTCACCTGGGTGGTAGAGGAACTCCACGGTCCCTGCGCCGACGTATCCGACGGCGATCGCGAGCCGCTCTGCAGACGCCTTGACCTCGTCGGTCTGGTCCTTGTCCAGCAACGGTGAGGCGGACTCCTCGATCACCTTCTGGTTGCGCCGTTGCACCGTGCAGTCGCGGACGCCGAGCGCCCAGGCCGTGCCGTGGCCGTCGGCGATGAGCTGGACCTCGACGTGCCGGGCCCCCGTCACCAGACGCTCCAGGAACACGACTCCGCTGCCGAACGCGCGCTCGGCCTCGTCGCGGGTGCGCTGGTAGGCATCCTCGAGCTCGGCTGCCGTGTCGACCCGGCGAATGCCGCGGCCGCCTCCGCCGGCGGTCGCCTTGAGCATCAGCGGGTAGCCGATCTGCGCTGCCGCGGCGAGCGCTGCCTCGAGCGTGCCGACGCCGCCTCGGCTCCACGGCGCGACGGGAACGCCGACCTCCTCGGCGATCAGCTTGGACCCGATCTTGTCGCCGAGCTTGCGCATGGCGTCGGCGCTCGGGCCGATGAAGGTCACCCCGAGCCGCTCGCACAGGTCCGCGAACGAGGGGTCCTCAGCGACGAACCCCCACCCGACCCAGACCGCGTCCGCCGCGCACTCGACCAGCACCCGCTCGAGGACCGCCAGGTCGATGTAGGGGCGCGCCGAGGCGGGACCCAGCGAGTAGGCCTCGTCGGCCTCCCGGGCGAACATCGCCGTACGTTCCTCGTCCGTGTAGAGCGCGATCGTGCGGATCGGCGCCCCACCACCCTGCGCATTCAGGTCGCGGACGGCGTGGATCAGCCGCATCGCGGCCTCACCGCGGTTCACGATCGCAACGCGAGAGAACATCCGTGGCCCTCCAGACCCGACGGTTCGCCCTCGGAACCGTCGTCGCGAGCCTGTCACGTCGGCGAGGTTACGAGCGAGTCACATCGGCAGTCAGCGCCGAGTGTCGGCACGGAACGGCCCTTGGGACGACGGTCGCCCTGACGTCAGCCGACGTGCCAGTAGCGGTTGACGAGCTCCTCGCGAGCGGCGTCGTTCTTAGCCATCTTCTTCATCTGTGCGGCGGCGTCGGCCTCGCGCAGCCGGTCGAGCACCGCATCGATGAGCTCGCTGGGAAAGACCCCGTCGGCCTCGAACGATGCCCGCTCGCTCGCGAGCGCATCGGCCGACTCGGCGCACGAGGAGGGCAGCTGCTCGAAGCCGTCGTTGTCGTCGGTGTTGAGTCGCTCGGCCTGCTCCAGGCTGTCGGAGTCGCTCAGGCCTCGCCGAGCCGCGACGGCCATACCTGCCAGGAGCAAGTGAACGTCGGCCGAACCGTCGCTGAGCCGGAGCTCGACCGTCTGGGGGTGGATGGCCGGCTCGGGGATCGACTCAGAGCTACCGGGGTTGGCGTGGGCGACCATGCCGGGCAGCACGTGACCAACCCAGGCCAGGGGCACTCGCACTAGTCCGCTGCGGTCGGTCTCGCCCCAACAAATGCCCTCCGGCGACTCGTCACCGTCGATGAACCGCAGGTACGACGTCGGCACGGTGTTGCCGAAGGCCGTCAGTGCCTTGGCCGCCGACAGGTACCCGGCGATCAGCCGCCGCGCGGTCTGGTTGATCCCGCCTTCGCCGACGATCGCGTTGGCGCCGTCGCGCACGAGCCTGGTGTGGACGTGCAACCCGCTGCCCGCCCCGTCGCTGCTGACCGAGGGGGCGAAAGTCGCCTCGACGCCGTGCGCGTGGGCGACCTCGCGCACGACCCACTTGGCGAGGACGAGGGCGTCGGCGGCCTGCTCCACAGGCACCGGCCAGAACTCGATCTCGTGCTGGACCAGCTGCCGCTCGTCCTCCAGGATGTTCCCGACCTCGCCGTGGGCGTACTTCAGCTTGATGCCCATCGCGGAGAGGTGGCCCAAGACCTGCTCGCGCACCTGCTGGCCCTTCGAGAACGGTGCCGACTCCTGGTAGCCGCGCTCTTCCTCGACCGGGAAGATCCGCTCGACCTCGTCGACGAGGTAGTACTCCAGCTCGCCGAACGCCTCGAGGACCATCCCAGTCTCCTCGGTGAGCACCTCGGCGGCCCGCCGGACGATCTGTTCGTGCGCGTGGGGCAGAGGTCTGCCGTCCTTGTCGTAGAAGGAGCAGAGCACGTCGAGAGAGGTGCGCTCCCCGAACGGGTTCAGGAAGGCCGTGCGATGACGCGGCACGATGTAGACGTCACTTGCCTCGGTCGCGGTGCCCTCGAAGATGCTGGACCCGTCGACCCTCTCGCCCTTGGTCAGCACCTCGACGAGGTGCTCGCGGGAGTTGATGACGAACGCGATCGTCTTGAGACGTCCGTCTCCCCCTATGTAGCGCAGGTTCACCTGGCGCAGCTCCAGCTGCTCCGCGGCCTGGACCAGGTCGCTGCACGTGAATTCGGCCGCGGGCTTCCCGAGCAGGCGCACAAGCGGATGGGGCTCGAAGACGTCAGTGGGCATGCCCCGGTTCTACCAGGCCGGCATGAGGGGACCTTGGAGCCAGGATGCCCGGCGTCCACGAGCCGGGCCGTGGAACTTGATAGTTTCGCGCTCGTGCCGTCTGTCGATGCCGCCGGGGTGCTCGTCCACTACGTGGAGCACGGTCCGCGCGACGCTGGGCGGACGTTGGTGCTGCTGCACGGGTTCACTCCTGACCACCGCCTGATGACCGGGGCCTTCGAGCCAGTCGTCGCCGGCCGTCCCGGCTGGCGACGCATCTACCTGGACCTGCCGGGCATGGGGTGCACCAAGGCGCCCGGGCACATCGCCTCCACCGATGACGTCTTCTCGGTGGTGCTCGATGCCATTGAGAAGCTCGTGGAGGGGGAGTACGCCGTGGCGGGTGAGTCCTATGGCGGCTATCTGGCTCGTGGCCTGGTCGCTGAGCACCAGCGACGGGTCACCGGGATGGCGCTGGTCTGCCCGATGCTCATCGCCGAACACGGGGCCCGCGACGTGCCGCCGCATCAGGTGATGCACCGCGACGCCTTTTGCGAGGCGCTGCCACGCGGCAGCGAATTCGACGAGACGACCGTGGTGCAGACCGAGGAGACCTACCGCCGGGTGCAGGAGGAGATTGTCGCTGGCCTCGTGGTAGCCGACACCGCGGCGGTGGCGAGGATCCAGCAATGCTGGGCAGGCTCGTTCCCACGCGAGCCGGAAGGGTCGACGTACGACGGGCCGGTACTGATCTTCACGGGACGTCAGGACAGCTCGACGGGCTATCGCGACGCTTGGCCGCTGCTCGATCACTACCCGCACGCGACGTTCGTCGTGCTGGACGGCGCCGGGCACAACGGCCACATCGAGCAAGCGGGAATCTTCGACGTGCTCGTCCAGGAGTGGCTCGACCGTGTGGAAGGCCGAAAGGGCCATTCAGAGCTTGATGGCTGACCGCTGGTGGTGCGGAGCGCCGAAGAGATGGCCGAGCGCGTGGGCGCGCTTGAAGACCAGGTGGGCGTCGTGCTCCCAGGTGATCGCGATGCCGCCGTGCAGCTGGATGCACTCGCCGGCGAGGTGGGCCGCTGCCTCGAGGCAGTACGACGCCGCGGTCCGGGTCAGCTGCTCGGCGTCGACTGAGCTGCCGGGGTCGGTAGCCAGCGCGTAGGAGGCTGCCCAGGAGGCGGAGCGGCCGATCTCGAGCCGGGCCAGCATGTCGGCCATCCGGTGCTTGAGGGCCTGGAAGGACCCGATCGGCCGACCGAACTGGAACCGCTCCCGGCTGTAGTCGACCGTCATCCGCAGCGCTCGGTCGCAGAGGCCGACCGCGAGGGCGGCCGTGGCGGCCGCTCCGACGAGCTCGGCACGGGTTCGGGCGGTCGCGCCATCCCCGATCACCGCGGTGGTCGCGCTGGTGCGGTCCAGGTGAGCGAGCCGGATCGTCTGGTCCATCGACTCGGCCCAGGTTGCCGTCGCGCCGGTGACCTCGACCAGGTCGTCGCCGTCGATCGCGAGCACGATGGTGGCGTGGTCTCCGTCCAGCACCGGGCCGTCGCCGAGCGCGATGGTCGCGATCTCGCCGGCGGCGATGCGGGGAAGCAGCCGCGCCTTCGCGTCCTCGGACCCGCTGGCAAGCAGCGCCTCGGCCGCGATCACGGAGGCGAGCAGGGGGGTGGGCGCGAGCGAGCGACCGAGCTCCTCGAGCACGACCGCGGTCTCGAAGAAGGTCGCGCCGGCGCCGTCGTACTCCTCCGGGATGGCGAGGGCGGCCACGCCGACCTGCTCGCACAGCGTTGACCAGAGAGCGGCGTCGTAGCCCGGATCGGAGGCGATCGCCCTGCGCACTGCCGCGGAATCGGCCTGCTTGGCCAGCACAGCCCGGACGGTGGCGGCCAGCTCGCCCTGCTCCTCGCTGAGTGCGAACTCCACCTCAGGCTCCGACCAGCGACTCGAGGATCCGGGCCCGGTGGAAGGCCGGCGTGCCCCAGGCGGTGACCAGCGCGCGGATCTTGGTGATCCAGATGCTCAGGTCGAACTCCTGCGTGTAGCCGATCGCCCCGTGGACCTGGAGGCCGGTGCGGGAGGCGAGGTACGCCGCGTCCGCGCTCATCACCTTCGCGGCCGACACCGCCCGCGGGGTGGTCTCGGCAGGCTCGACCAGCGACAGCGCCGCGCCATAGACGAGCGGCCGCGCGAAGTCGAGGGCGATGCGTACGTCGGCCAGCTGGTGCTTGACCGCTTGGTACGAGCCGATCTCGCGGCCGAACTGCCGACGCTGCTTCGCGTACGCCACCGTGTCGGCAAGGACCCGCTCGCCGAGGCCGAGGAGCTGGGCCGCGGTCGCCAGCGCCGCCAGCTCGAACGCCGACGCCGCTGGTTGAGGTGCGAGATCTCGTGACGGTTGCTGCGCAACCTCCTCGATCCGAGGCGGAGCGAGCCTCGAAACCACCGGCGTGAACAGGTGGCGGGTCCGGTCGACAGACGTCTTCTGATCGCCCACCTTGGCCTCGGCGAGCCCGTCCGGACCGGCGAGGTAGACGGCATCCGCCACGTCGGCATCGAGGGCGTAGGGCGTGTGCGGGGGAACCGCGACCGTGGCGATGCCTTCCACCTCGTGACCGAGCGCGATGGGGAGGTAGGCGGCGGACTCGACCCACGGGCCGGGGACGGCGTGCCGACCCACGGCCTCGAAGGCGATGCAGACCTCGACCGGCGATGCCTCGGTGGCCAGCATGGTGAGCCCCTGCTCCGCGAGGCGCTCCCACAGCTTGAGGCCAGGTCCGTGGTCACCGTCCGCCCAGGCCCGGGCGACGCCGGCGGTGTCGGCCGAGGACAACAGCGACTCCAGCGAGGTCGCGAAGTCGCGCTGGTCGGTCGTGAGCTCGAACTTCATCGCTGGGCTGCCTTCGGTTCGCGCGGCAGGCCGAGGAGTCGCTCGGCGATGATGTTGCGCTGGATCTCGTTGGTGCCGGCGTAGATCGGGCCCGAGAGCGAGAATGTGTAGCCGTCGAGCCACGTGGAGTCGACCTCCGCCTCCGGGCCCAGCAGGTCGAGTGCCGTCTCGTGGAGCGCGATGTCCAGCTCGCTCCACCACACCTTGTTCACCGATCCTGCGGCGCCCATCTCGCCGCCGTCGGCGAGCCGGGTGACCGTGCCCCAGGTGTAGAGGCGATAGGCCTCGGCCCTGAGCCAGGCGTCGACCACTCGATCGCCCACCGCCGCTGGTTGAGGTGCGAGCTTGCGAGCCTCGAAACCAAGGCGCTCGCGATAGAGATCCACCAGCCGGTCGGCAGCCGCGCAGAACCGGCCGGGGGAGCGGAGCGACAGTCCGCGCTCGTTGCCCGCCGTGCTCATGGCGACCCGCCAGCCGTCGCCGGGCGCCCCCAGCACGTCGGCGTCGGGGACGAACACCTCGTCGAAGAACACCTCGGCGAAGCCCGCTTCCCCGTCGAGCTGGGCGATCGGCCGCACCGTGACGCCCTCGGCGTCCATCGGGAACAGGAAGTAGGTCAGTCCGTTGTGCCGGGCCGCTTCCGGGTCGGACCGGAACAGGCCGAAGCCCCAGTCGGCGTGGGTCGCGCGCGACGACCAGGTCTTCTGGCCGTTGAGCAACCAGCCGCTCTCTCCGGTGGTCGAGCTCGTCGAGACCCGGCGCGCCGTCGACTTCAGCGAGGCCAGGTCGGAGCCGGCCTCGGGCTCGGACCAGCACTGGGCCCAGATCTGCTCGCCGGAGGCCATCGCCGGCAGGAACCGGTCCTGCTGCTCCTTCGTGCCGTGCTCGAAGATGATCGGCGCCAGCAGGAAGATGCCGTTCTGGGAGACCCGACCGGGCGCGCCGGCGCGGTAGTACTCCTCCTCGAAGATCACCCACTCGACCAGCGAGGCCTCGCGCCCGTGGTAGTCGCGCGGCCACGAAACCACCGACCAACGGTCGGCCGTGAGCCGCGCCTCCCACTCCTGGTGGAGCGCCCAGCCCTCGGCCGTGTCCATCGACGGCAGCGGCTCGGCCGGCACGTTGGCGGCCAGCCAGGCACGTGCCTCGTCGCGGAAGGCGAGCTCGGACTCGCTCAGTTCCAGATCCATTAGTTCTCCTCGGTCGTCGAGGAGGGCGCGCTAGCGCCCGTCTCGAGACGCAACTCCGTCTTGAGCACCTTGCCGGACAGGTTGCGTGGGAGGACGTCGATGGCCTCCACGAACCGCGGCACCTTGAAGTTCGCCAGCCGTTCCCTGGCGAACGCGACAACCTCAGCGCTCGACGGGGGCGAGTCGCCGGACAGGACGACGAACGCCGTGCCGACCTCGCCGAGCCGCTCGTCGGGCACGCCGACGACGGCGACGTCCTGGACGCCGTCCATCCTCATCAGCGTCTGCTCGACCTCGGCGGGATAGACGTTGAAGCCACCAGAGATGTACATGTCCTTGAGCCGGTCGGTGATCCGCAGGTTGCCCTCGTCGTCGAGGACGCCGACGTCGCCGGTGTGCAGCCACCCGTCGGCGTCGATCGCCTCGGCGGTGGCCGCGGGGTCGTCGAGGTAGCCGAGCATCACGTAGTCGCCCTTGACCAGCAGCTCGCCGGCCTCGCCGTCGGGCGCGTCGATGCGGGTCTTCATGCCCGGGACGGCGCGGCCGCACGTGGTCGCGACGGTCTCGGCAGAGTCGCCTTGGCGACACATCGTCACCACTACTGCCTCAGTCATACCGAATGCCGTAACCACAGTGTCGATGGCTAGCCCGGGACTGGGGGCACGCATCCGCTCGATCAGGACGACCGGTACGACGGCGGCGCCGGTCACCGCCAGCCGGAGCGAGCTCAGGTCGAAGTCGCTGCGGTCGGGCGCCGCGAGGATCGACTGGTAGAGAGTCGGGGCGCCCGGGAAGAGCGTGATCTGCTCGTCCTGGATGAGCCGCATCGTGGCGGTGACATCGAACGTCGCGACGGGGTAGAGAGTGGCGCCGGTGAGAAGCCCGACAATGATGCCGATCTTGTAGCCGAAGGAGTGGAAGAACGGGTTGACCACGAGGTAGCGGTCGTCGGCGCTCACACCACCGAGCTCGGCCCATGCCCGGGCGACGCCGATGCTCTGCCGGTGGGCGCTCATCGCGCCCTTCGGGCGTCCGGTCGTGCCGGAGGTGAACAGGATGTCCGCGACGTCGTCGGGGAAGACGCTCGAGGCGATGTCGTCGATGTCGGCCGGCTCGGAGATGACCGTCGGAAGATCGACGATGTCGATGATCTCCGAGACCGAAGCCAGGGTGCTGGCCGCTTGAAGGTCCGCGATCTGGGTCCGGTCGAGGAAGCCGTTCGCGACGACGACCAACCGAGCCGAGGTGCGGTCGACGAGTTCGGCCACCTCGTGCCCGGTATAACGGGAATTCGCCGGGACCAAGATCGCGCCGGCGTAGGTGGTCGCCAGAGCGGCCACGACCCAGTCGATGCTGTTGGGGGCCCACAGCACGACTCGATCGCCGGGGCCGAGGCCGCGGTCGCGGAAGCCGGCTGCCGTGGCGCGCACCACGGAGAAGAGGTCGGCGAATGAGATCTCCCGGTCGCCCTCGACGTAGGCGGGCTTGCCGCCGTACCGCTCCGCGGCGGCGCGCAGGATCGCCGGAATCGTGTCCACAGCCACACCCTACCAAGCATTTGCTTGGTATGGTGGGCGAGTGGACCTGACCGAGAGCGCCGAGGACGCCGCCTTCCGCGAGGAGGTGCGCGCCTGGCTGGCCGAGCACCTGGTCGGCGAGTGGCGCGACCTGTGCGGTCTGGGCGGCCCCGGCCGCGAACACGAGGCGTTCGAGGAACGGCTGGCCTGGAACCGGCTGCTGGCCGAGCACGGCTGGACCTGCGTCGGCTGGCCGGAGGAGTACGGCGGCCGCGGGCTTTCCGTGTGGCAGCAGGTGATCTTCCACGAGGAGTACGCCCGTGCCGATGCTCCGCACGGGGTCAACCACCTCGGTGAGACTCTCCTCGGGCCGACGCTGATCGCCTTCGGCAGCGACGCCCAGAAGGAGCGGTTCCTGCCGCCGATCCGCGCGGTGGAGGAGCTGTGGGCGCAGGGCTACTCCGAGCCGAACGCAGGCTCCGACCTCGCCAACGTGCAGACCAAGGCTCGCCTCACTGCGTCAGATTCTGGGCAAGACGAGTGGGTCGTCGACGGGCAGAAGGTCTGGACGTCCAACGCCCACCTCAGCGACTGGTGCTTCGTGATCTGCCGCACCGAGCCCGGGTCGACCCGCCACCACGGCCTGTCGTTCCTGCTGGTCCCGCTACGGCAGGACGGCGTCGAGATCCGCCCGATCGAGCAGCTGACCAGCGGATCGGAGTTCAACGAGGTCTTCTTCACCGGCGCTCGTACCGATGCGGACCTGGTGGTCGGCGAGCCCGGCAAGGGCTGGGGCGTCGCGATGGGACTGCTCGGCTTCGAGCGCGGCGTCTCGACCCTCGGCCAGGCCGTCGGCTTCGCGCGTGAGCTCGACGACGTGGTGGCTCGGGCGAAGGCCAACGGCAGCATCGACGACCCGGTCGTGCGCGACCGGCTCGCGCGGCTCAAGGTGGAGCTCAGCGCGATCCGGAGCTACGCCCTCCGTGCCTTGGCCCTGGTCGAGGGCGGCCAGGACTCCGCTGCTGCCGGGGGCGCCGGCTCCATCTTCAAGCTGGCCTGGGCCAACTGGCACCGGCAGCTGGGCGAGGTCGCGATGGACGTCGCCGGTGCGTCCGGGCTGCTCACCCAGGGCACCGGTGCGTCGTCAGGGGCAACCTACGACCTGGACGAGCACCAGCGGCTCTTCCTCTTCTCGCGCTCCGACACGATCTACGGCGGCAGCGACGAGATCCAGAAGAACATCCTCGCCGAGCGCGTGCTCGGCCTACCCAAGGAGCCGCGCGGATGACTTCCCAGGGATCAAGCACCGCCAGGGCTGAGCAGCCGACACCGGACTACGTGCCCGGACACGGGCTGCTGCGCGACCAGGTGGTCGTCGTGACTGCGGCAGCAGGAGCCGGCATCGGCGCGGCCGTCGTACGGCGTGCGCTGGAGGAGGGTGCCAAGGCAGTCGTCTTCAGCGACACCCACGAACGCCGGCTCGCGGAGGCCGAGGAGGCCCTCGGCCAGGAGTTCGGCGCCGAGCGGGTGCGCCAGCTGGTCTGCGACGTCACCGACGAGGCCCAGGTCGCGGACCTGCTCGACGCGGCCGACGAGTTCGGCGGCGTCGACATCATGATCAACAACGCCGGCCTCGGTGGCACGGCGAACGTGCTCGAGATGACCGACGACCAGTGGTCGAAGGTCCTCGACATCACTCTCACCGGCACCTTCCGGTGCGTCCGCGCTGCCGGCCAGCGGATGGTCGCCGCGGGAAAGAAGGGCGTGATCGTCAACAACGCCTCGGTGATCGGGTGGCGGGCGCAGGAGGGGCAGGCGCACTACGCCGCGGCGAAGGCCGGTGTGATGGCGCTGACCCGCTGCTCCGCGATCGACCTGGCGCCGCACGGGATCCGGGTCAACGCGGTGTCGCCGAGCCTGGCGATGCACCCTTTCCTGGAGAAGGTGACCTCGCCCGAGCTGTTGATCGAGCTCAAGCAGCGGGAGGCGTTCGGGCGCGCCGCCGAGCCGTGGGAGGTCGCCAACGTGATGGTGTTCCTCGCCAGCGGCTACTCGTCCTACCTGACCGGTGAGGTGATCAGTGTCAGCAGCCAGCACGCCTGAGACCCAGGCCAACGAGCTCAGTCGCCGGGACCAGCTGCTCGCGATCGCGGCGCAGCTGTTCGCCGAGAAGGGCTTCAAGAACACGACCGTCCGCGACATCGCGGACGCCGCCGGCATCCTGTCCGGCAGCCTCTACCACCACTTCGACTCGAAGGAGTCGATGGTCGACGAGCTGCTTCAGGGATTCCAGAACGACCTTTTCGCGCAGTACGACGAGATCCTCGCCAGCAACGAGGACGCGCGCGCCAAGCTCGAACGGGCCGTCCGGGTGTCGTTCGAGGCGATCGACCAGCACCCCCACGAGGTCGCGATCTACCAGAACGAGGCCGACTACCTCGGCACGTTCGAGCGGTTCGGCTACCTCGCCGACCGCAACGCCCAGTCCCGCCAGGTGTGGGTCACGTTGATCGAGGAGGGCGTGCGCACCGGCGTACTCCGCTCCGATCTCGACGAGACCCTGACCTACCGCTTCATCCGCGACACCGTGTGGGTCGCCGTCCGGTGGTACCGCCCCGGTCGCGGCCACACCCACACCGAGGTCGCCGACCAGTACGTCCGCATCCTCCTCGACGGGATTGCGACGAAGTCGCAGGTCGAGGAGGTCGCTCTGCGACCGTCACGAGACCCCCGTCAGCCGAAAGCGAGCCGCAAGTGAACACCGCCTTCATCATCGATGCCGTCCGCACCCCGGTCGGCAAGCGCGGCGGCGCGCTCGCCGCGGTGCACTCGGCGGATCTCGCCGCGCACGCCATCGCCGCGCTGATGGACCGCACCGGCGTCGACCCCGGCGCGGTCGACGACGTCATCCTGGGCTGCTGCGACACGATCGGCTCACAGGCCGGCGACGTCGCTCGCACGGCGTGGCTGGTTGCCGGTCTGCCCGACCATGTGCCCGGCGTGACCATCGACCGCCAGTGCGGCTCGTCGCAGCAGGCGGTGCACTTCGCCGCGCAGGGCGTCATGTCCGGCACCCAGGACCTGGTCGTCGCCGGTGGTGTGCAGAACATGAGCGCGATCCCGATCTCGGCCGCGATGCTGGTCGGGCAGCAGTACGGGTTCTCGACGCCGTTCGCGGAGTCGCCCGGCTGGCTGAAGCGGTACGGCGACCAGGAGGTCAGCCAGTTCCGCTCCGCCGAGATGATCGCGGAGAAGTGGGACATCTCGCGGGAGGACATGGAGGTCTACGCCCTGGCCTCGCACGATCGGGCGCGCACCGCGATCGACGAGGGCCGGTTCGGTCGCGAGATCGTGCCGATCGCGCTCGAGGACGGGTCGGTGTTCCTGACCGACCAGTGCCCGCGCGAGACGTCGCTCGAGAAGATGGCCGGCCTCGAGCCGCTTGCTCCTGGCGGGCGGATCACCGCAGCCGTCGCGTCGCAGATCTGCGACGCATCCTCGGCGCTGCTGATCGCGTCGGAGGCCGCGGTCGAGACCCACGGGCTGACCCCGCGGGCCCGGATCCACCACCTGTCCGTGCGCGGCGACGACCCGGTCTGGATGCTCACCGGCCCCATCAACGCGACCAAGCGCGCGCTGGAGAAGACGGGCCTGACCGTCGACGACATCGACCTCTTCGAGTGCAACGAGGCGTTCGCGTCCGTCGTGCTGGCCTGGATGAAGGAGACCGGCGCGCCGCACGACAAGGTCAACGTCAACGGCGGCGGCATCGCGCTCGGCCACCCGATCGGCGCCACCGGCACCCGGCTGATGGCGACGCTGCTCAACGAGCTCGAGCGCACCGGCGGCCGCTACGGCCTGCAGACCATGTGTGAAGGCGGCGGCCAGGCCAACGTGACGATCATCGAACGCCTGGGCTGACCGGCCGGGCGCCGTGTCGTCGGTCGCCTCGGTCCGGCCCGCTGTGCCTGCGTCGCGTATCGATGGGCCGTGGCTGCGCTAGAGCGTGGCGAGTCGTTGGCCGAGGGAGTGGCACAGGTCAGCGGTCGCGCCAGGGTCTAGGTCGTGAGTGACGGCGCCCTCAATGGCGAAGGTGACGACCGCGACCTCTGCATCGCGTTGCTCACCCGAGATCTCGAGTGTGAGCTGCTCCTCAAAGAGGGCTTCCACCTGGCTGTGGAAGCCCGAGTGCCACTCCGCAATCCGCGGCGAGCTCGCCACCCGGGCGTGCACCGTGGCGACCAGGTGACGCACTGGCCTCAAGCTGTCGACGAGCCACACGAACTGTTCTGCCAGGGGTTGGCCGGCGACGGTTGCGTGCTGCTGGAGAAGCAGATCCAGGTAAAGGTCGGCGACCGCGGCGAACAGTTCGTCCTTGTCGCTGAAGTACCAGTACAGAGTGTTCGGAGTGAGGCCAGCGGCGGCGGCGATCTTGCCCATCGACGCCCCGTCGTAGCCCTCGGCGACAAACAACGAGCTGGCGGCGGCAACGATCTCGTCGCGCTTGGCCTGCTTGGTCTGGTCTTGGCGGTTACGTGGCACACCTCATCTTGACAGGCATTCAAGAGAACTGCCACCATCTCTTGTATACCAATCAAGAGGAGTCTGTTGTGAGCGACCGTCAAGAGCTGTTCTTCCCCTCCGGCGCGGAACAGTGCCACGCCTGGCTGTACCTGCCGGAGGGCGCGAGCGAGGTGACTCCGGCGCCCGTCCTGGTCATGGGCCACGGCCTGGGGGCGATCAAGGAGATGCGTCTGGCCGCGTTCGCCGAGTACTTCCAAGCCGAGGGGTACGCCTGCCTGGTCTTCGACTACCGCCACTTCGGGCAGAGCACGGGCGAACCTCGAGAACTGCTGAGCATCCCCCGGCAACGAGAGGACTGGCGGGCAGCGGTGGCGTTCGCGCGCACCCTGCCTGAAGTGGACCCGGGCGCCGTGGTCGCGTGGGGCACCTCGTTCGGAGGCGGACACGCCATCGTCACGGCCGCCGACGATCCCTCCATCGCGGCCTCGATCTCGCAATGCCCGTTCACCGACGGCCTCGCGTCATTGACGCAGATCCCGCCCAGGGCGGCTGCTCGCCTGACATTCGCAGCGGTCCGCGACCTCCTCGCCGCCGCCATCGGACGCGAGCCCGTGCGAGTCCCGGTCGCCGCTCGCCCCGGCGAAGTCGGTCTGATGAGCGCAGACGACGTCTCCGCAGGAGTGCTCGAGCTGCTCGAAGCCTCCGGCCTCACCGAAGCCGAGTACAGGTCGCAGGTCCCGGCCCGCATCGGACTCGCCGTGCCACTGGCCAGACCAGGCCGCCGAGCCAAGGACCTCACCAAGCCAGCTCTGTTCTGCGTCTGCGACAACGACTCCGTCGCCCCGGCCCCGGCCACCCTGCGCCACGCCGCCAAAGCACCCAAGGGCGAGGTCCGCCGCTACAACGCCGGACACTTCGACATCTACATCGGCGACGACTTCGACCGCGTCACTGCTGACCAGATCGCATTCCTGCGGCAACACGTACCGTCGCGCCTCTACGGCACAACCCCTCTTGGTGATTCCCAAGGGGCTTGAACGCCCATCCCTCGATATTCGAGGGTCCGATCATGCCGGGACAACGCGGGTCCACCCGCCCCTTTCCGCCGCTTTCCCGTTCGGCTCCTCCTCGGCGCCGACCGCGTCGGTACCCGTCGCCTGGGAGGATCAGACATGCCCTGGTCGACCACCTCCGACATCGGTGCATTCGTGGCGGCGGCCGGCGATTTCTTGTCGTCGCGGCCGATCGCCCACAGCCCGCTGCTGACGGAAGCCGACTACCTGAGCCGGCGACTGCAGCCCGGCGCCGACCAGTCCTTCGGCTGGTGGACGGACGATGCCGGTGAGGTCGCCGGCGCGTTCCTCCGTGCGCCTCGGCACGCAACGCTGCTGACGCCGATGCCCGATGAGGCGGTGGACGAGCTGGTCGAGGTCCTCGAGGTCAGGGACGGCGTCGGGTGCGACGTCACGACCGTCGACGCAGTGCTGGCGGCGTGGGAAGCAGCGGGGGTCGAGCTCGCTCCGCGGCACCGGCTCGTCGTGCACCGTCTCGACACCTACCGCGCGCCACCTCCGGCGCCGGGCCGTTCGCGAGTGGCGATGGCGGCGGACGCGACGCTTCTCGACCGTTGGTTCGACGAGCTGATGGCAGCCAACCCGGGTGACCCGAGCGATCGTGCGTACGTCGTCGACGACCCGCTCGCCGACGGCCGGATCCTGCTGTGGGACGTGGACGGCACACCGGTCGCGATGGTGGGGCGGACCCCGGTGATCGACGGGATGACCCGCGTCGGTGCGCTGTTCACGCCCGACGGCGATCCGAGGGTCGAGACCGCGCTGCTCGCCGCCGCCTCGGTCTCGGCCACCGTGGTCGCGGACGACGTGCTCGTGCTGGTCGCGAGGGACGACCGGGAGGGAGTGGCGAGGCTGGCCGCCCTCGGCTACCGCGCAGTCCGCGAGCGGATCCTGCTCAGCGCAGGATGACCCACCAGACGCCGGCAGCGACCGGGATCAGCCCGGTCAGCATCCACCAGGTGATCAGCGGCTTCTTGTTGATCGCCCGGACGGCAGCGATGCCGACGACGTAGAACGCGGCACCGAGGAGGATCAGGCCGAGCTGCGCGTCGCGGCGGTCGTCGGGCACGGCGTCGGCGGCCAGGATCAGGCCGACGGTCAGGTGGACGAGTGTGGTGATGATGAGGACCGAGACCACCCGGCGCTGCACCCGGTGCAGCCGCTCGACGTCCTTCGGGTCCGCGGCCTTGCGTGGCGCGTTGGGGTCCATCAGGTGACGGCGGCGGGGTGGCGTCGACTGCTGGCTCACGACAGCACGGTACCGGCGCGGTAATCCGGTGGCGGACGGGCGGCAGCCGATGGATGCTTGTCTGTCATGGACATCACACGGTTCGGCCCCGACGACGTGGCCGCGCTCAAGGAGTGGGTCGAGCTCTCCAACGCGGTGCGGCTCGCGGACTCGCCCTGGGAGACGGAGGCGACCCTCCTCGGGGTGGAGGCGCGGTTCCGCCACGGCTGGGACGGCGAGCCGTCGACGCCGTACCTTGCCAAGGTCGACGGCACCGTCGTCGGCGGCGGGGCGATCAACACCAGCGAGTACGACAACCTCCACCTCGCCTGGATCGGCCTCGTCGTGCATCCCGACCACCGGCGCCAGGGCCACGGCAGCGAGATCCTCGCGTTCCTCGAGGAGGAGGTACGCCGGCTCGGCCGCACCAGTGTCGGCATGGACGGCTGGGACTGCGACGCGACACGTGGCTTCGCCGCCAGGCACGGCTACGACAAGAAGCACCAGGCGATCGCCCGCCGCCAGTACCTCGCCGAGGTCGACCGCGTCGAGCTCGACCAGCGCTACGAAGACGCACTCGCGGCCGCTACCGACTACGTCCTCGAGCGCCGGCGGCTCCCGACGCCGGAAGCCGAGCTCGACGAGATGGCGGAGATGGCATCGGCGATCAACGACGCGCCCACCGACGACCTCGACATCGAGGACGAGGTGTTCAACGCCGAGCGGATGAAGGCCTACGAGGACGCGTGCGAGTTCCGCAGGGAGCGTGGTTACCGCATCGTCGCCCGGCACGTGCCCACCGACAAGCTCGCCGGACAGACCGTCGTGGTCGTGGAGTCGGAGCGCCCGGCGTACGGCCACCAGCACGACACCTCCGTCGTGGGCGCACACCGCGGCCACCGGCTCGGTCTGCTGCTCAAGGCCGAGATGCTGCGCTGGCTCGCGGAGGACGAGCCGCAGGTCGAGCACATCGAGACCTTCAACGCGGAGTCGAACGACCACATGATCGGCGTCAACGAGGTCCTGGGCTACCGCATCATGGCCCGCGAGCTGGCGTACCAGAAGTCCCTCTAGTCCGCTCCGTGCCGCCGTCGGGCGAAGTAGCCTGACCGCGTGGGCAACGGGAGCCGGCAGAACGTGCACCAGGAGGTGCGGTTCTGCCGCGCCGACGACGGCGTGCGGCTGGCCTGGGCGCGCCATGGGTCCGGCCCGCCGCTGCTGATCGTCTCCTGCTGGCTCAGCCACCTCCAGCATGACTGGCAGAGCCCGGTGTGGCGGCACTTCCTCGACGACCTGGGCGACGTCGCGACGGTCGTGCGGTACGACGAGCGGGGATTCGGTCTGTCCGAGTGGGACGTCGCCGACTTCTCGCTCGAGCGGCGGCTCGCCGACCTCGAGACGCTGGTGGAGGCGGCCGGTCTGAGCCGGTTCGCGGTGCTCGGCATGTCGGGTGGGGCGCCGGTCGCGCTGGCCTACGCGCACGCCCATCCCGAGCGGGTCACCCGGATGGTGCTCTACGGCGCCATGGCTGCGGGTGGCCTGCGGCCGGAGCACTCGGACGAGGAAGCGGCGTTCCTGGCGATGATCCGCGCGGGTTGGGCACGGCCCGACCCGCTGTTCCGCCGGGTGTTCACGAACGCGTTCATCCCCGACGCCAACGAGCAGCAGATGGAGTGGATGGACGAGCTGCAGCGGACCTCGACCAACACCGACAACGCGGTCTGCAGCCGGATCGCCCGGCGCCAGGTCGACGTGTCCCACCTGCTGCCCGACATCGCCGCCCCGACGCTCGTGCTGCATGCCGACGACGACCGGGTCGCACCCGCGTGGGGCGTGCGGCTCGCTGCCGAGATCCCGGACGCCCGCCTGGTGATGCTCGACTCGCGCAACCACGTGCTGCTTGCCGACGAGCCGGCGTGGCAGGTGTTCCGTCGCGAGGTCGCGGACTTCATCGAGCCGGATCGGGTCTCCGTGCCGGTCGACCACCTGTCCGACCGGGAGCGGGAGATCCTGCTGCTCGCCGCCGACGGACTCGACAACACCGAGATCGCGGAGCGGCTCACCCTCAGCGTGCGGACGGTCGAGCGTCACTTCCAGAACGTCTACCTCAAGCTCGGCCTGTCCGGGCGCACGGCGCGGGCAGCCGCGGTCGCCCGGGTCCTCGCCTGACCGACACGTACGCGTCGGCCGCCATCTGCCCGTCCCTGGTGTGCCCACGGTTACGCGTCGGCGCGGATGAGCGGGACCCCTCCTGATTCCTACCTTCTTCACACACCGCTGGTCGAGGTGGTCGCGCAGCGACCGTCAGGAGACCCCAATGAAGAAGGAGACACCCATGTCGAACAAGGCAGTCGTCAGTCTGGCCACCGGCCTCGAGGACCCGGAGCGGGTCACCGTGGCGTTCCTCGTGGCGGTCGGCGCGGCCGAGCAGGGCCGGCCCACCCTGATGTTCCTCACCAAGGAGGCCGTGCGCCTGGCCACCCCCGGCGTGGCGGTCGGCACCGCCTGCGACGGATGCCCGCCGCTGCCCGAGCTGCTGGAGCGCTACCTCGCTGCCGGCGGCAGCTACCTCGTCTGCCCGCTGTGCTTCAACGCCAGGGCGCTCGACCCCGAGAACCTGATCAAGGGCGCCGAGATCGGTGGAACAGTCCCTTTGTGGAAGTGGATCGGGGGAGAAGGCGGGGATGAGGGCGCCACCTCGTTCAGCTACTGACCTCCGGAAGTCCTCCCGATCTTCGCAGGATGTTGCATTGCATATTTCTGAGGCGAACCCCTGTTGACGCAGTGTTTGCGCCGGGGCGAGAGTTCGCGAGGTTCGTGTCTCGGGGCAGCACCCCCGCCCGCGGGGCGCCGGGCCACTCTCATCGGGCTTAACCACGAGCCCGGACTCTCAAGGAGTGTCAATGAAACGACCTGTCGCAGCGGGCTTCGCAGCAGCCCTCGTCTCGGCGTTGGCGTTCGTCTCGGTGTCCACCGCCGGGGCAACGGCCGCGCCGAATGATCCACCGTTCAAGCCGGTCCACAGCCACGGCGACGCCAAGAAGGAGGCGGCCGACACGGCCCAGAAGCTGGTGGCCTCGCCGCCCGCCGCTCTGCGCGCGTCGGCCC
The DNA here is from genome assembly GCA_963766035.1 of uncultured Actinomycetota bacterium. Lineage (GTDB taxonomy): Bacteria > Actinomycetota > Actinomycetes > Propionibacteriales > Nocardioidaceae > Nocardioides. Next base: position 52,796 of record CAVXYP010000014.1, read on the forward strand.
ACGACTCGTTCCACGCCGGACGCGTGCTGTCGTCCCACGGGCTGCAGTACGTGCCCTACGACCGCTCGTACCGTGGCCTCCCGGTCGTCGGCGGCGACTTCGTGGTCGTCACCGACTCCGCCGGACGGTTGCTCGACACCAGCGTCGCCCAGACGCGACGCGTGTCGCTCGCGTCGGTCACGCCGCGCGTCGCGCGCGGGGTGGCGCGGCACGCTGCGCTCCGCGAGGTCCGCCACGGACGCTACGACGGAGGCACGCGACTCGTCGTCCTGCAGCGCGCGAGCTCGGCGCTGGCGTGGGAGACCACCGTCGTCGGACGCCGTGCCGGCGAGGCATCCCGCCTGACGGTGTACGTCGACGCCGGCTCCGGCCGGGTCCTCGACAAGGTCGAGCACGTCCTCCAGGGCACCGGCAACGGCGCCTGGGAAGGCTCCGTCACCATCCCCACGTCGGGCTCGGGGACGTCGTTCTCGATGACGAACTCCAACGCCTCGACACTGAAGTGCCAGAACGCCTCGGGCAACGTGACGTTCACCGGCACTGACGACGTGTGGGGCAACGGCGACCCGACCAACCGGGAGACCGGCTGCGTCGACGCCTTCTACTCCGCCGAGAAGGAGCGTCAGATGCTGTCCGGGTGGCTCGGACGCAACGGCATGAACGGCTCGGGCGGCTGGGTGCCGATCCGCGTCGGCCTCAACGACGTCAACGCCTACTACGACGGCACCCAGGTGCAGATCGGCCACACCCAGACCGGCAGCAAGTGGATCGGATCGATGGACGTGGTCGCCCACGAGTTCGGACACGGCATCGACGACTACACCCCGGGCGGCATCTCGCGTGCCGGCACCCAGGAGTTCGTCGCCGACACGTTCGGCGCCGCGACCGAGTGGTACGCCAACAACCCGGCCGACGTCCCCGACTACACCGTCGGCGAGGAGATCAACCTGGTCGGCAGCGGTCCCATCCGCTACATGTACAACCCGTCGCTGGCCGGTGACGACAACTGCTACTCGTCCTCGACCCCGAGCGACGAGGTGCACGCGGCGGCCGGGCCGGGCAACCACTGGTTCTACCTGCTTGCGGAGGGCACCAACCCGACCAACGGCCAGCCGACCAGCCCGACCTGCAACGGCAGCACGGTCGCCGGGATCGGCATCCAGAAGGCCATGAAGATCATGTACAACGCGATGCTGATGAAGACCTCGTCGTCGTCGTACCTGAAGTACCGGACCTGGACGCTCACCGCGGCCAAGAACCTCTACCCCGGCTCATGCGCCGAGTTCAACGTGGTGAAGGCGGCGTGGAACGCCGTCAGCGTCCCGGCGCAGACCGCTGACCCGACCTGCTCGACCGGCGGCGGCAACACCGTCACGGTCACCAACCCGGGTTCCCGGTCCGGCACGGTCGGGACGGCGACCAGCCTGCAGATCACGGCCTCGGACTCGGCATCGGGCCAGACGCTGACCTACTCGGCCACTGGTCTCCCGCCGGGCCTGTCGATCAACGCCTCCACCGGCCTGATCTCGGGCACCCCGACCACCGCGGGCACCTACTCCACGACGGTCACGGCGACCGACACCACGGGTGCATCCGGGTCGGCCACGTTCACGTGGACGATCACGGGCGGTGGCGGTGGCGGATGCTCGGGCCAGAAGCTGCTCAACCCCGGGTTCGAGTCCGGCTCCGCCTCGTGGAGCGCGACCGCCGGAGTGATCACGAACAGCTCCAGCCAGGCGGCCCACTCGGGCAGCTACAAGGCGTGGCTCGACGGCTACGGCACGACCCACACCGACACGCTGAGCCAGTCGGTCACCATCCCCGCGGGGTGCAACGCGACGCTGTCGTTCTACCTGCACATCGACTCGGCGGAGACGACGACCTCGACGCAGTACGACAAGCTCACCGTGAAGGCGGGCTCGACGACGCTGGCGACGTACTCGAACCTCAACAAGGCCTCGGGCTACCTGCTCAAGTCGTTCAACGTGTCCTCGCTGGCGGGCCAGACGGTCTCGATCAGCTTCACGGGAACGGAGGACAGCTCGCTGCAGACCAGCTTCGTCGTCGACGACACGGCGCTGAACCTGGGCTGAACCTGGGCTGACGCTGGGCTGAACCAGCCGTGGGTGGGTGAGCGAAGCGATGGTGCTCCGCTCACCCACCCGCAACGACGTACGACGACGCGCGCCGCAGCTCGTCCGCCGCACGCGTCACCACGCGCTCGATCAGCTCCTCGCAGCTGGGCAGGTCGTCGATCACACCGACGACCTGCCCACTGGCGAGCACGCCGGCCGAGGTGTCGCCCTCGACCAGGCCGGCCTTCAGCATCGTGGGGGTGTTCGCGGCCAGGGCCATCTGGCCGAGGGTGCGCCCCTGCTGCTTCTTCATCGCCCGGCCGTCCTTGGCCAGCTCGACCCAGGACATGCCGGAGTCGCGCTTGAACTCCATGGTGCGGCGCAGGGTCGGACCCATCCGCTTGATCGCGCTGGTGCCCTCGAGCTCCTCGACGAGGGCCGTGCGCAGCATCCGGTGCGGCATCCCGTCGACCTTCGCGGTGACGACCGTGTCGGTGAGCCCGCGCTCCAGGTAGAGCTGCTTGACCCCGTCGGGGACGGCTGAGTCGGAGGTCAGCAGGAACCGGGTGCCCATGCCGACGCCGGCGGCGCCGTACGACAAGGCAGCGGCGAGGCCGCGGCCGTCGTAGAAGCCACCTGCCGCGACCACGGGAATGTCGACGGCGTCGAGCACGGTGGGCAGCAGCAGCGTCGTCGGCACCGGACCGGTGTGGCCGCCGCCCTCGCCTCCCTGCACCATGACGGCGTCGGCGCCCCAGGCGGCGACCTTCGTCGCGTGCTTGGCGGCGCCGATCGACGGCATCACGACGATGTCGTGCTCCTTGAGCTTCGCGATCAGCTCCGGCTTGGGGGCCAGCGCGAACGAGGCGACCTTGACGCCGTACTCGATCAGCAGGTCGCAGCGGGCCGACGCGTCGCCGGCGTCGGCACGCAGGTTCACGCCGAACGGCTGGTCGGTGCGTCCCTTGACCTTGACGATCGCCTTCTCGAGCTCCTCGATGGTCATCGTCGCCGAGGCGAGGATGCCGAGGCCGCCGGCGTTCGCAGTGGCCGACACCAGGCGGGGCCCGGAGACCCAGCCCATCCCGGTCTGCACGACCGGGTGCCGGACGCCCACCAGGTCGGTGAGCGGCGTTCGGAGGAGCTGCTCAATCATGGGGCACCTCCTTGAACCGCAACCCCTTGGGATCGAGCACCTCGCGGATCAGGACCTGCTCCTCAGCGGTCGGCTCGCGGGTGGTCGGCACGTCGTCCGGGACGGAGAGCTCGAAGCCGGTCTCGGCGACCACCTCCTCGACGGTCACGCCGGGGTGGACGCTGACCAGTCGCACGGTGTCCTGGGGACCCTTCACGTCGAAGACCGCGAGGTTGGTGACGATCCGGTGGATGTCGTTGAAGCGCGCGGCGGCCGGTCCGGCCGCCTTGGCCCGCCGCGGACCGACTCCGGAGACCACGTCGACCTGCTCGACGAAGACGCGCGGGGAGTGCCGGGGCACCCAGTAGGACGTCCGGTTGTTGACGGTGTTGCCGGGCGCGCCCCGGGAGCCGAGCAGCTGGCGCTTCGGCTGGGCGAAGTCGCCGATCGCCGAGATGTTCTGGTTGCCGTCGCGGTCCACCTGGGTCGCGCCCATCATCACGTGCCGGGTGCCGTAGGCGACCACGTCGAAGACCTTGCGGAACGGGATCCAGCCCTCCACGACATCGGCCTTGGCGAACAGCGGCGGCACGCCGGCCAGGAACAGCGACTCCCCGTCGCTGATGACCAGGTCCGGGTTGGACGTGAGCTTGGCGAGCCGCACACCCAGCATCGGCAGCAGGCCCATCGGGCTGGCGAAGATCTCGCCGTCGTCCTTGAACGCGTCGGCGATGGCGGCCGCGCAGACGTCGGCCCTGCTCACCCCGGTGGTCGAGCCTGTCATGCCTGCTCCTCGTGGAACGCCGTCACTGCGGCCTGGTACGACGCCTCGTCGCCGGCCAGGAACCGGCCGTGGAACGCCTGCCAGTCCTCGTCGGACCCGCCGGCCGCGGCGGCGTACGCCCTCTGGAACTTCTCGTCGCGCTCGTAGTCGGGCGTGCAGGTCGTGAAGTGCGCACCGTTGGGCGTCTCGACGACGCCGTCGACCATCATCCGGCTCAGCAGCAGCCGCTGGACGGGGGAGTCGACGGTCAGGCCGGCGGTGTCGATCACCTGCTCGACGCTGACGTAGGCCCGCTTCGCGGCCATGCAGAACAGGTCGTCGAAGTAGGGGTCCGGGCCGAGGTAGGTCGCGTTGCCGTGCTCGTCGGCGCGGTTGAGGTGGACCAGAGCGACGTCGAGCTCGAGGGCGGGTACGGCGACCAGCTCCTCGCGGTCGTCGTAGGGACTGGTGACGGTCTTGATCCACGGGTTGTTGACCAGCACGTCGGAGCCGAGCCCGGCCCGCATCGGCAGGAACGGCAGCCGCTGGGCCGCTGCCCGCAGACCGGTCTGGAACATGCCTTCGTCCAGCTCGACGATCTCGGGGATCGCTTCCCCCGAATCGGGCGCTGCCTGGCGGGCGCGCTGGAAGTTCGGCTCGAGCGGGATCGAGTCGAGCGAGACGAACGCGTAGACCAGCTTGCGGATCTTCCCCGCTCGCGACAGCAGACCGACGTCGGCGCCGCCCCAGCTGACAATGGTCAGGTCGGTGAGGTCGGAGCTGTAGAGCGCTCGGACCAGCGCCATCGGCTTTCGCCTCGGCCCCCAGCCACCGATGCCGATCGTCATCCCGCTCTCGAGGGTGCCGATCACGTCGTCGATCGACATCCGCTTGTCGCGCGGCTTGCGGGTCACAATTCCTCCGTCTCGGTGGTTGAGGTGCGAGGCCGCCCGCGGCCGAGCCTCGAAACCTCGGTCCCTGCGAACTCGTCCCGCAGCTCGTCGCTCACGCCCATCAGGTTGAGCTCGTAGGTGAAGCCCTGCTCGAAGCGGTAGCTCTTGTTGACGTCGATCGGGTCGATGCCGTTGAGGGCGGCCTTGGCGGCCCGGATCACCCGGCCGTCCTTGGCGGCGATCTCGCCGGCGACCTTGAGGGCCGCGTCGTCGAGCTGGTCGCGCGGCACCACCTCGAGCACCGAGCCGAACTGCACCAGGTCCGCGGCCTTGATCGTGCGCGCAGTGAAGTAGAGGGTCCGCATCATGTGCTGGGGGACCAGCCGGGCCATGTGCGTGGCCGCGCCGAGCGCGCCCTGGTTGACCTCGGGCACGCCGAAGTAGGCGTCGTCGCTGGCAACGATGCAGTCCGCGTTGCCGACCAGCCCGACCCCACCCCCGACACAGAACCCGTTGACCGCTGCGACGACCGGCACGGCGCACTCGTAGACGGCCTTGAACGCGGCGTAGCAACCGCGGTTGGCGCCGAGCAACGCGTCGAACCCGGTCGTGTGCTGCATCTCCTTGATGTCGACGCCGGCGTTGAAACCCTTGCCCTCCGCCCGGAGCACGACGACCTTGGTCGCCAGGTCGCGGCCCGCCTCGTCGAGCGCCGAGGCGACGTCGAACCAGCCCTGGACGGTGAGCGCGTTGACCGGGGGAGCGTTCATGGTCACGACGCGGATCCCGTCGTCGCGCAGCTCGCTGGTGATGGTCATGCCCGAACCATACCAAGCAAATGCTTGGTAGGGTGATCGCATGGCACTCACGATCGACCTCGCCGGCCGGGTCGCGCTGGTCACCGGTGGCGCGCGGGGCATCGGCCGCGGCATCACCGAGGTGCTGCTCGAGGCGGGGGCGACGGTTGTGACGTGCGGCCGGTCCGTTGCCGATCCACCCGCCGGAGCGACCCACGTGCTCTGCGACGTGCGCGAGCCGGAGTCGGTCGACGCGCTGGTGGCCGCGATCGTCGCCGACCACGGGCGACTCGACGTGGTCGTGAACAACGCCGGGGGAGCGCCGTACGCACTCGCGGGCGAGGCGTCGCCGCGGTTCCACGACAAGATCGTGGGCCTCAACCTGATGTCGTCGCTGCTGGTCAGCCAGGCCGCCAACCGGGTCATGCAAGCCCTGGGCGGCGGCGCGATCGTCAACATCTCCTCGGTGTCGGCGAACCGGCCGTCGCCCGGCACCGCGGCGTACGGCGCGGCGAAGGCCGGTGTGGACGCGCTGACCACTTCGCTGGCCCAGGAGTGGGGCCCGAAGGTGCGGGTCAACGCGGTCGACGTCGGCCTGGTGCGCACGCCCGACTCCGCCGACCACTACGGCGGCGACGCGACCGTCGCCGAGATCGAGCGCACCATCCCGCTGGGCCGGATGGCCGACCTTGCCGAGATCGGGCGGCTGGTCGCGTTCCTCGCGAGCGACCTGGCGTCGTACGTCTCGGGCGCGACGGTCGCCTGCCATGGCGGCGGCGAGCTGCCGGTCTTCTTGTACATCGCACAGAACCAACGGAACGGAGAAGCACTGTGAGTCGTCTGCTGGAGGGCCGGGTTGCGATCGTGACCGGTGCCGGACGAGGGATCGGCCGCGCGCACGCCCTGGAGCTCGCCCGGCACGGCGCCAAAGTGGTCGTCAACGACTTCGGCGTCTCCAACAACGGAGAGAAGACCGACTCGCCGGCCCACGAGGTCGTTGCCGAGATCGAGGCGGTGGGCGGCGAGGCTGTGGTCAACGGCGCCGACGTCGCCGATTTCGAGCAGGCTGCTGCAATGGTCCAGCAGGCGATCGACACCTTCGGCGGTCTGGACATCCTGGTCAACAACGCCGGGTTCGTCCGGGACCGGATGCTCGTCAACGCCACCGAGGACGAGTGGGATGCCGTCATGCGGGTGCACCTCAAGGGCCACTTCGCGCCGCTGAGGCATGCTGCGGCGTACTGGCGCGCGGAGTCGAAGGAACGCCGCCAGCGAGTCGCTCGCGTGATCAACACGACGTCGGGTGCCGGTCTGCAGGGCTCGATCGGCCAGGTCGCCTACTCCGCCGCCAAGGGTGGGATCGCGACCATGACCCTGGTCGCGGCAGCCGAGCTCGGTCGCGTCGGGGTGACCGTGAACGCGATCGCCCCGGTGGCCAAGACCCGGATGACCGAGGGTGCTTTCGACACCTCCGAGATGGCGCTGCCCGAGGACAACTCGCCCATCGTGGCCTGGCTCGCATCGGACGAGGCCGGTGACGTCACCGGCCGCATCATCGAGATCGACGGGTCGCTGCTGACCGTCGAGAACGCCTGGGCTCACGGCCCGGCCGCCCGGGCGGACGCCCGGTGGGTCGCCACCGACGTCGGCCCCGCGCTGCGCAAGCTCCTCGCTGAGGCGCCGACCCCGGAGCCGGTCTACGGCGCGTGAGGCCCTGCGCTTCCCAGCAGACCGGGCCGCGCTGTGGGAGGATCCTTGGCGGTTGGCCCCATCTCGACGCTCGTTGAGTCGGTTCCCCGGAGATGATCCAACCTCGATCACTTCCAGGAACAGAGGAGCAGAACCATGAAGAGGACCACGCTTGGTCTCGCCAGCATCGCTCTGGCGGCCGCGTTCTCCCTGAGCGCGTGCGGCGGAGAGGACGAGGGCAAGCTCGCCAAGGAGTACTGCGACCTGCTCAAGGACAACGCAGAGGCCATCGAATCGGGCGACCCGGAGAAGGTGCAGGACGCGACCGACGCGCTCCTGGAGTGGGCCGACGACAACAAGGACGTCGAGGGCGACGAGAAGGAGTTCGCGGACGCCGTCGAGGAGGAGTGCGGCGACCTTGCGGGGGACATCCCCTGAGGCATCAGCTGTCAGGCTCGCCGGGCATCCGATGACCGAGGGAGCCCGGCGAGGCCGGCTGACTTGAGGAGCTAGATCCTCTCGATGACGGTGCCGGTGGCCATCGCGCCGCCGGCGCACATCGAGATCAGGGCGGTCGAGGCGTCGCGGCGCTCGAGCTCGTGGAGCGCGGTGGTGATCAGCCGGACGCCGGTCGCACCGACCGGGTGACCGAGGGCGATCGCGCCCCCGTTGACGTTGACCTTGTCCAGGTCGACCTGGTGCACTCCCGCCCAGGACAGCACGACCGAGGCGAAGGCCTCGTTGACCTCGAAAAGGTCGAAGTCGCTGATCGACATGCCCGTCTTGGCGAGCACCCGGTTGGTGGCGTCGACGGGACCGTCGAGGTGGTAGTAGGGGTCGGAGCCGACCAGGCAGTGGTACTTGATCCGAGCGCGCGGCTTGAGCCCGAGCTCGCGAGCCCGGTCCTCGTCCATGATCAACAGGGCAGCCGCGCCGTCGGAGATCTGGGACGACGTACCGGCCGTGTGCAGGCCGTCGGGCAGCACCGACTTCAGCCCGGCCAGACCCTCGAGGGTGGTCTCGCGCAGGCCCTGGTCCGTGTCCACCAGCCGCGTCTCGCCGGTCGGCTTGCCCTCCTCGTCGAGCACGGGAGCCTCGATCGCGGCGATCTCGCGCTTGAAGTGACCCTCGTCGACCGCGATCCGCGCCTTCTGCTGCGACGCGAGCCCGAACGCCTCGAGGTCGGCCCGGGTGATGCCGCGGTTCTTGGCGATCCGGTCGGCACCCTCGAACTGGTTGGGCATGTCGATCGACCAGTCGTCGGGGCGCGGGTCGCCCAGGCCCGGGGGCACGTTGCCGCCCAGTGGGATCCGCGACATCGCCTCGACCCCGCAGGCGATGCCGACGTCGATGCTGCCCGCGGCGATCATGTCGTGCACCAGGTGTGCGGCCTGCTGGCCCGAGCCGCACTGGGCATCGATGACGGTGCCGCCCGTGTGCTGGGGGAGTCCCTGGTAGAGCCACGCCCGGCGCACCATGTCGTTGGACTGCTCGCCGGCCTGGGTGACGACGCCGCCGATGACCTGCTCGACGAGCTCGGGGTCCACGCTCCCGCGACGGAGAACCTCCTCCTGCATGGAGCCGAGCAGCTGGGCCGGGTGCAGACCGGCCAGCCAGCCCTTGCGCTTGCCGAGGGGCGTGCGGACGGCGTCGATGATCACGGGGTTGCCCATGCCGCCATCATAGCGGAAACTAGAACACGTTCTTGTTGTGCGGCGAACACCACAGAATCGCCGATACGAAACACTTTCGTATTTGTCCGATGCTCTGTAGTCTCGCGCTAGAACGTGTTACACCGGGTCCGCCCCATGCTGACCCGAGCGATCGAAAGGTTCCACCGACGTGACCGTTGTCAACTCCTTGCCCACCGACTTCGACTTCACCTCGCCCGACCTGATCATGGCGGGCGGCATCCCCCACGAGCAGTTCAAGGCAGCCCGTCAGAGCGAGCCGGTGCGGTGGGTCGAGCAGCCGCAGGGCTCGCGGGACGGCATGTCGCCCAGCGCCGGAACGGGCTACTGGGCCGTGACGAAGCATGCCGACGTGTCAGCGGTGTCGAAGGACTCCAAGCGCTTCTCCAACATGGAGAACGGCGCGATCATCCGCTTCGCCGAGGGCATGGAGCGCGACCAGGTCGAGCTGCAGCGCGTGATGCTCATCAACCAGGACGATCCCGACCACGGAGTGTTCCGCCGCATCATCAGCCGTGGCTTCACCCCGCGCGCGATCGGTGGACTCGACGAGCTGATGCAGAAGCGCGCCGTGCAGATCGTCAAGGACGCCAGCGAGCGTGGCACCGGCAACTTCGTCGACGAGGTCGCAGCCGAGCTGCCGCTCCAGGCGATCGCCGACTTCATCGGCGTGCCGCAGGAGGACCGCCACAAGCTCTTCCACTGGTCGAACCAGATGATGTCCTACGACGACCCCGAGGTGGACGGCGAGCCGGACGTGGCTGCCGCCGAGATCCTCGGCTACGCCATGGGCCTGGCTGCCGAGCGGAAGTCAACGCCGCGCGACGACATCATCACGAAGCTGATCACCGCCGACCAGGACGGGCGCGGCCTGACCGACGACGAGTTCGGCTACTTCGTGATCATGCTGGCGGTCGCGGGCAACGAGACGACCCGCAATGCCATCACGCACGGCATGAACGCGTTCTTCGACCACCCGGACCAGTGGGAGCTCTACAAGCGGGAGCGGCCGGAGACGGCGATCGACGAGATCATCCGTTGGGCGACCCCCGTGCTCTGCTTCCAGCGCACGGCGCTCGAGGACGTCGAGCTCGGTGGCGCAGCGGTGAAGAAGGGCGAGCGCGTCGGCATCTTCTACTCGAGCGGCAACTTCGACGAGGAGGTCTTCGAGGACCCGTTCTCGTTCAACGTCCTGCGCGACCCGAACCCGCACTTGTCCTTCGGTGGCCATGGCGCCCACTACTGCATCGGCGCCAACCTGGCGCGCAAGGAGGTCAGCTTCATGTTCAACGCGCTGGCCGACCACGTCCCGGACATCACCAGGCTCGCGGAGCCGCGTCGCCTGCGCCATGGTTGGATCCACGGCATCAAGGATCTTCAGGTCGCCTACAAGTAGGAGTGTGATGGCCGCCGATCAGGAGATCAGGGACTTCGACTTCACCGATCCCGACGTCAACTGGGCGGCGGTTCCGCACGACCGGTTCCGCGAGCTGCGTCGTACGACGCCCGTCGCGTGGGTCCAGCAGCGACCGGGTGCGTACGACGGCTTCGCGTCCGCCTCGGGTTCTGGCTACTGGGCGCTGACCGGCCACGCGGAGGTGGCCGCCGTCTCCAAGGACAGCAAGCGATTCTCGAACGCCGAGAACGGCGCGATCATCCGGTTCCCCGAGGGCATGGACCGGGCGTCGATCGAGCTGCAGCGGGTGATGATCCTCAACCAGGATCCGCCCGAGCACACGGCGATGCGGCACATCGTGTCCCGAGCGTTCACGCCGCGATCGATCGCACAGCTCGAGCAGGTCATGCGTGACCGCGCGCACCGGATCGTCACGGAGGCGGTTGAACGCGGCTCGGGTGACTTCGTCGAGGAGGTGGCCGCCGAGCTGCCGCTGCAGGCGATCGCGGACCTGCTCGGCGTACCCCAGGAGGACCGCAAGAAGCTCTTCCACTGGTCCAACCAGATGCTGGCCAACGAGGACCCCGACTTCGCCGAGGTCGACGGCCAGGAGTCCGCCGCCGAGGTGCTCATGTATGCGATGGCGATGGCCGCCGACCGCAAGGCCGCCCCGCGGGACGACATCGTCACCCGGCTGCTGGAGGCCGACAAGGATGGTCGTGGGCTCAACGACGACGAGTTCGGCTACTTCGTGATCATCCTCGCGGTCGCCGGCAACGAGACCACCCGCAACGCGATCAGTCACGGCATGAACGCGTTCCTCGACAACCCGGACCAGTGGGACCTGTGGAAACGCGAGCGGCCCGACACGATGATCGACGAGGTCGTCCGGTGGGCCACGCCGGTCACGGTCTTCCAGCGCACCGCGCTCACCGACGTCGAGGTCGGGGGAGTGCCGGTGAAGGAGGGACAGCGGGTCGGGCTGTTCTACGCCTCGGCGAACTTCGACGAGACCGTGTTCGACGACCCGTTCCGGTTCGACATCCTGCGCGACCCCAACCCGCACGTGGGGTTCGGCGGCCACGGCGCCCACTACTGCCTCGGCGCGAACCTCGCCCGCCAGGAGATCAGGCTGATCTTCAACGCGCTCGCTGACCTGGCACCCGACATCACCAAGGTCGCCGAGCCGAAGCGCCTCCGGCACGGGTGGATCAACGGGATCAAGGAGCTCCAGGTCCGCTACGCCTAGGACGCGGGCCAGACCTGGCACATGGTCAGCCCACGCTGACCGGCCCGACGTACTCGCGTGTTGGTGGTCGACAGCGGTCCGCGGCGCTAACGTTGGTCGCAGATCCGTCAGCCCCTCAGGAGCCGCGTCATGAGTGACACCGACACCGAGAAGTTCCCGGGATACTCCGAGAACCGCTACCAGCACACCATGCACACCTATGCGTGGGTCTCGCTCTGGCTCATCGTCGGCATCGGTGTCGCGTTCGGCGTCTTCGGCTTCATCCACGGCCTCTCCAACTAGTTGGGGCGAGTCGCGCGACTTCTCCACAAGTTGCCGATCGATTAGTGACATTCGAACTGGCGTTCGAGTAGAATGTCAGCATGGAGCCCGACGACCTGACCGCTCTCGATGCGACCGGCACCCTGGCCGCCGTCGAGGCGCGGGTGCGTGCGCGGCGGACGGGCGAGATCGAGGACCTGCTGTTGGTGGCGCAGTGGTGCGACCTGCACTCGCTGGACCCGCAGGCGGTGCCGGGCGCAGCGCCGCGCAGTCGGGGAGGCGACCGGCTGCTGCAGATCGGGGGCGAGGGCAGCCCGGAGGTGGCCGAGCTCTGTTTCGAGGAGCTCGCGATCGCTCGTCGGTCCGGTGACATCGCCACCCAGCACTATGCGGCTGACGTGCTGGACCTGCGACACCGGCTGCCCGGCGTGTGGGCAGCGTTGCATCAGCTTCAGCTCGATGCCTGGGTGGCGCTGAAGGTCGCGCGAATGTCCCGCAAGTTGGGCAAGGACCAGGTCTCGGTGGTCGACGCGGCCGTCAGCGCGGCGGTGCACCAGCCGGCCGTCAAGCTGCTGGCGATCGCGGAGGCCAAGGTCATCGAGGCCGACCCCGAGCTGCACCGGGCCAAGCTGGCCGAGGACGCCCGTCGCACCGGAGTGTGGACATCCCGACCCCGTCCTGGCGACATGGTCGACGACCTCACCGGCGAGCCGGCCACTCTGCGGATGAGCGCCAAGCTGTCGGGTGGTGCGGTGCTGCGTGGCAAGGAGACCATCGACGTCCTGGCCGAGGCGATCTTCGACAGCACCCCGCCCGACGAGCACGGCGACCGGCCCTCGAGCGACGAGTGCCGGGCATCCGCCTTCGAGCTGCTGATCACCGATCCCAGCCAGGCAGCGGACCTCCTGGCCTCGCTGGACGCCGATCCCACCGCCGATCCCGCAGTCGATCCCGCAGTCGATCCATCAGCAGACCCCGCTCCTGCCGCGACCAAGCCGCGCCGCAAGCGCAAGCCCGCCACCATCGTGGTCCACCTCACCGACCAGGTCCTGGGGGGCGCTGCCGGTGTCGCTCGGGTCGAGGAGATCGGCCCGGTCCTCCTCGAGCAGCTTGCTGAGCTGCTGGATGGCCGGGAGCTGGTGGTGCAGCCGGTGATCGACCTCAACAAGGTCGTGGCGGTCAACGGCTACGAGCACCCCACCGCGGTCAAGGAACGCACCCTGCTGCGCACCCACGGCGACGTGTTCCCCCACTCCACCAACCGCGGCCTGGCCCGGCTCGATCACGACCACCCCACGCCCTACGACCCGCAGGGACCGCCCGGCCAGACCGGCGACCTCAACGACGCACCCCTGACCCGCCGGCACCATCGGGCGAAAACGCACCTGCCCTACGAGTGCCGGCAGCTGGCCCTGGGCGCCTACCGCTGGATCAGCCCCCACGGACTGGCCCGGATCGTCACCCCGAGCGGGACCAGGCGGATCGAGATCCTCCGAGATCCCGGCGGCCGCGTCATGGGCGAGATCTACGACGGTCCTCGGATCGAGTTCCACCTCAGGACCTGAGCGCACGCCGATGCAGACTGTCCGGCATGACGAGATTCGAGGATCAAGACCTGACGGACGCCGAGTTCCGCGAGTGCGACCTGACTCGGGCCCGTCTGATCGGGGTCGTGATGCAGGATGCCGTCATCGACGGGCTGGTCAGCAATCTGGTGGTCAACGGGGTCGAGGTGATGTCGTACGTCGAGGCCGAGCTGGACCGGCGGCATCCGGTGCGGCCGCTGATGCGATCGACCGACCCGGCCGATCTGCGGAAAGCCGAGCGGGACCTCCGGGCCCGCTGGGCGGCAACGATCGCGCGCCTCCGCAGCACCGCCCAGGGGTTGGAGCATCAGCGGGTCGGCGGCGAATGGTCGGCGGTGGAGACCCTGCGCCATCTGGTCTTCGTGCACGACTCATGGTTCCGTCGCTGCTGCCTGGGATCACCTCAGCCCTTCACCGCCATCGGGTTGGCAACGGACTTCGTGCCCGACCAGGAGGAGCAAGGCCTGGATCGAGCTGCGGCACCTGACCTCGACCAAGTGTTGTCGGTGCGTGACGAGCAGGCCGCCGAGCTGGAGCGATGGATGGCGAGCGTGACGGCCGATGAGCTGGCGGCGGTCGCGCCGGTGCCTGCCGGACCCGGCTGGCCGCCGTACGCCGCGGGGAAGACGGTGCTCGAGTGTCTGCACGTGGTCCTGAACGAGGAGTGGGCGCACCACGGGTTCTGCGTGCGCGACCTCGATCTGCTGGAGGGGTGACCTCCCGCGGCGACGCCAAGAGATTCTGCGAGGTATGTGATTCGATCAGGCTGGCCGATCAGGTCCGTCCAGATCGCTTCTCGCCCGTCGCCGGGGTCCGGTTGGGGTGCCGTAGTACCAAGCCCGTGAGAGACGGTGGACGTGAGCGACGTCGCACGCGGCACGATCGTTGACGAGCTTCAAGCAGAAGTCGTTGCCCATGAACCGATACAAGCAGGCACAGGCGAGCCTGGGAGATCATCGGCATCAGCGCGCGCGCGCGAGGTGCGGCAGAAGCGTGCTGCTCCGCGAGCACGATGCAGGGACTGACGATGAGCCAGGGCCCCCAACCGCTCTTGACGCAAAGCGCGTCACGCTGATTAGCGGACGAATGGCGGCCGAAGAGCGACGTCTCCGACGGTGCCTCTGAGGTCATGCAAGCCAGGCTGGGATGGTGAGTTGGCCGACGTGGTTGCGTCCCCAGCACACCGGTGTGCCGGTGACTCGGACACCGCAGGAGTGGTTGGTGCCGACGCTGATGGACAGGAAGCCCCCGAACGGCGGACTGGCCTTGCCGTAACCGTTGGCACCCCAGCAGAGGAGGTAGTTGCTGGCAGCCTTGATGGCGCAGGTGTGGTTGCCCCGAGCGCTGATCGAGATGAACGTGTTGTTTGGGACGTCGAGCTGCTCAAGATTATTAGCGCCCCAACACCTCACGGTGCCGGCCACCGTCAGGGCGCAGGTGTGGTTGGTGCCCGCAGAGACCTGGGTCCAGTCGGTGCCAGCCGGTGCGGTGGCTTGACCGCTGGCGTTCAGGCCCCAGCAGGCGAGGGTGCCGTTGGAGCGCAGGGCGCAGGTGTGGTTGCCGCCGGCGGAGACCTGGGTGAAGGCATTGGTGGGTGCGGTGGACTGGCCGTTGGCGTTGGCGCCCCAGCACACCGCCGCGCCGTTGGTGCGCAGGGCACAGGTGTGGTTGCCGCCGGTGGAGACCTGTGTGGCGGCGAGGTTGAGCGGCGGGGTGGCCTCACCGCTGGTGTTGATCCCCCAGCAGCGCACCGTTCCGTTGACACGGACCCCGCAGGCGTGGCCACCGCCGTCGGACAGCGAGGTGAACGCGCCGCCGGGCGTGTCGGCAACCACCGGGTCACCATCAGCACCCCAACACGTCACCGTGGCGCCGCCGCCAAGCCCACAGGTGCTCTCCGCGCCAGCGCTGATCGCCGGGACGGTCAATACATCGAGGGGCGCATCAGTCTGTCCATCGTAGTTGGCGCCCCAGCAGGTAGCGGTGCCGTCGGTGCGCACACCACAGGTGTGAGCGGAGCCGGCACTGAGGGTGGTGAAGGTCCCGGATGGCTCGGACGTCTGGCCGTCGTTGTTGTATCCCCAGCAAATGACGGTTCCGTTGGAACGCAGGCCACAGGCGTGAAAGCTGCCAGCAGTGAGAGAGGTAAACGCCGCGGCGGACGGTGTGGACTGCCCCTCTGCGTTTCCACCCCAGCACACGGCGACGCCGTTGGTGCGCAGCCCACAGGTGAAGTCGGCGCCGGCAGCAAGGGCGGTGAAGGTCCCGGCAGGAGCGGCGATCTGACCCTTATTGTTGTATCCCCAACAGGAGGCGGTGCCGTTGGTGCGCAGCCCACAGGTGTGGTACCTGCCAGCACTGAGGGCGGTGAAGGACCCGGCAGGTGAAACCGTCTGGTTGACACCATTGTCACCCCAGCACTTGACATTTCCATCCGAGCGCAGCCCACAGGTGTGGTAGCCGCCAGCCTCAAGGGCGATGAAGGCGCCAGCGCGATACCCTGGACTACTTTGGCCATAGGTGTCGTCGCCCCAGCAGGTGGCTGTGCCGGTAGGGCGCAATCCACAGGTGTGGGAGACGCCGGCGGTCAGGGTGGTGAACGCCCCTGCTGGGGGTGTGATCTGACCGTAGTTGTTGAGACCCCAGCAGGTGGCGGTGCCGTCAGAACGCAGACCACACGTGTGGTCCTGACCCGCGTCGATCCGGGTAACCAGCCCGTTGGCGGCTGCCACCACCGGCCCGGCGCCTACAGCGCCGCCCCCCACTGGGGTAGCTCCCGCACCAGGAGGCGTCGCCGCGAATACGCCGACAAGAAGAACGAATGCCGCTAGGACAGTGCCGGCGAGACGCGAGACCTGATTCATCGTGGGGACCCCATGATCCATAAATGGTTCACGCATCGTCACAGATTCCGCAGCGCCACCGTCACAAAAGTGACGAAGTCGACCCGACCGGCCCGAGAGCCGGGCTCCCTGCAAATACCGACGCTCGCAACTCGGCGGTAGGGGACGCATCGAGCGCACCGACAGGCGGCGAACGGGCCAGCCGCTTCGGGCGCAATGCGACACTCCGTCGGCCGCCCTTGTGGGCAAACGTGCAGCGAAAGCGATCAGCGCCGCGAGCGCTGGGCGGAAGCCCGGGAGTCCGGCACGCCTTCGTAGTCGGGCAGCTCGGGGCCTGCGACCGCGCGCTCGACCAGGGCCATGAACGCGTCCATGTCGGGCTCCGGGGCGCGGCGCGGCGTCCGCCTCGGGAGCGGTCAGCATCTGCACATGCATCCGGCCGATCTCCTGGTTGTCCTCGACGTACGAGCGCATCCGTTCCTGATAGCCGGCGAAGCCGGCCTCCGGGTCCCAGTCGGCGGTGGCGAGCTCTCCGGCCAGCAGGTAGGCGCCGACCAGGGCCAGTCCGGTGCCCGCCCCGGACATCGGCGACGCGCTGAACGCCGCATCTCCGAGAAGACCCACCCGCCCGCTGTGCCAGCGGTCCATCACCACCTGGGCGACCTGGTCGAGGTAGAAGTCGGGAGTGTCGTCCAGGTGCGCGAGGATGCGTGGCGTCAACCAGCCGGTGCCGGCCATCTGTTCGCGCAGCAACCGCTTCTGGGCCTCGACGTCTCGATGGTCGATGTCGAAGTCGGGGGAGGGGAAAGAGAGCATGGCGATCGCCCGGGTGGCGTCGTGGATCGGCCGCAGGCCCACCCAGCGTCCCGCCTCGCGGTAGTCGAGCAACCAGCGGTCGAGTCCGAACTCGTTGGGCACGCCGTAGAAGGCGAGCACGAGTCCGAGATGGCGGACGAACTGCTCCCGCGGCCCGAAGACCATCGCGCGCAGCGACGAATGCAGCCCGTCGGCGCCGATCACCAGGTCGAAGCGCCGCCGGTCGCCGCTGGCGAAGGTGACGTCGACCCCGTCCGCGTCCTGGGTGAGCTCGGCGATGCGGTCGCCGAAGATGTACTCGACAGCGTCACGGGTGTCGTCGTACAGCACTTCGGACAGGTCTCCGCGCAGGACCTCGATCTCCGAGATGTACCCGTCGCCGTCGTTCTCGTCCGCGGGGAACGTCTCCAGCACGTTGCCGTCCGCGTCGACCGTGTAGGCGCCGGCGGTGTGGGTGCAGGCCGCCCGCACCTCGGCGTCCAGGCCCATCCGCCGGATGACGTCCTTGGCCACTCCGCGCGCATCCACGGCCTGACCACCCGGACGCAGCCCGGGTGCTTGCTCCACGACGGTCACCTCGGCACCCCGCCGGCACAGCCAGTGGGCCAGCGCGGGACCCGCGATGCTCGCTCCGGTCACCAACACCCTGATGTCGCTCATCGTGCCTCCAGTTGATCCGTCGACGGACGCTGGTCTGACCGCACGATCGGCCACTTCTCATCGGTCCAGGGGACGCTGCTCAGCCCCGGGCGGTCAGCACGATCGGGTCGCCATCCGTGATGGCGACCGTGTGCTCGACGTGCGCGCCGCGGGACCCGTCGGCACTGCGGATCGTCCAGCCGTCCGGGTCGAACCGGATCTCGTCCGTCCCGTGCAGGAACCACGGCTCGATCGCGATCACGAGCCCCGGCCGGAGCTTGAGTCCGCGGTGCGCCTGACCGTCGTTGGGGACGTGCGGGTCTCCGTGCATCGTGCGGCCGACGCCGTGGCCGCCGAACTGCAGGTTGACCCTGAGCCCTGCGGCGTGCGCCACGGCACCGATGGCGTGCGAGATGTCGCCGAGCCGGTTGCCCGACCGGGCGGCATCGATGCCGGCGTCGAGTGCCCGCTGAGCGACGTCGATCAGCCAGAGGTCCTCGGGCCGGGGGGTGCCGACGCAGACGGAGAGGGCGGAGTCCGCAACCCAGCCGTCGACCGCCACCGCGAAGTCGACGGAGAGCAGGTCGCCGTCCTGGAGCGCGTAGTCGTGCGGCAGGCCGTGCAGCACCGCGTCGTTGACCGATGTGCAGAGCACCTTGCCGAACGGCATCGCGCCGAACGACGGGTGGTAGTCGATGTAGCACGAGGTCGCGCCGGCGTCCTTGATCATCCGGTGCGCCAGCTCGTCCAGCTCGAGCAGGTTGACCCCGACGTCGGCCTTCTCGGCAAGAGCGCTGATCACCGAGGCCACGAAACGGCCCGCGGGGCGCATCTGCTCGATCTGGGTCGGGGTGCGGAGCTCGATCACGCGGTCAAGGGTACGGCGCCTCGAGGACGCCTTGGTTTCGAGGCTCGCGGCCCTCGCACCTCAACCAGCGGCGTCAGTCGAGGAACCGCGGCTCGCGCTTCTCCTTGCGGGCCGCGACCGCCTCCTCGAAGTTCTGGGTCATCAGCCGCACCAGCAGCTGGCCGACACCCTCGGCGTGCATGTGCTGCTCGAGGCTGGCGGCGTCGAGGCTGTCCTGAAGGGTGCGCTTCGTCAGCTCGATGCCGGGCCGGCTCCAGCGGGTGATGGACGCCGCCGTCTCCAGGGCACTCTCCAGCAGCTGGTCGTCCGGCACGACCCGCGACACCAGGCCGATCGAGGCCGCCTCGACCGCGTCGACGTCGCGCCCGGTCAGCATGATCTCCGCCGCGCGGGACGTGCCGATGGCGCGGGGGAGCAGGTAGCTGAGGCCGAGCTCGCTGGCCGTCAGGCCGTTGTTGATGCCGGCGGCGCGGAAGTACGCCGACTCCGCGGCGACCCGCACGTCGCAGGCGAGGGCGAGGCACAGGCCACCGCCGATGGCGGGGCCGTTGACCGCCGCGATGACCGGCTGGTGAAGTCGCCGGAGCGTGACGATGATGTCGTCGAGCAGCTCCATCGCGCGCAGCGCGACGGTGACGCCGGTGAGGCCGCCGATGTTGGGCATCCGCCCCCGTTCACCGCTCTGGTCGGCGCCGGAGCAGAACGCCCGTCCGGCACCGGTCAGGATGACGACCCGGACCTCGTTGTCGTCGCCGAGCCGACGCAGCTCGTCGCGGAACGGCACCATGACGTCGAACGCCATCGAGTTCATCCGCTCGGTGCGGTTGAGGGTGACGACCGCGACCTCGGGACGCGGCCGGTCGACCTCGACGAAGCTCATCAGCTGCTCGCCCCTGTCAAATTCTGGGGCCGTTCCGAGCCGACCACCCACATGGCGAAGAACTGTGACCCGCCGCCATAGGCATGCCCCAGCGCGCGTCGTACGCCGTCGACCTGGTGCTCGCCTGCCGCGCCGCGGACCTGGAGTGCCGCCTCGCCGAAGCGGAGCATGCCGGACGCGCCGATCGGGTTCGACGACAGCACGCCGCCCGAGCAGTTGACCGGGAGCTTCCCGTCCATCGCCGTCTCCCCGGCCTCGGTGAGCTTCCAGCCGTCGCCCTCGGCAGCGAAGCCGAGGTTCTCCAGCCACATCGGCTCGAACCACGAGAACGGCACGTAGATCTCCGCCGCGTCGATCTCCTCGAACGGGTTGGTGATGCCCGCCTGCTTCCAGAGCGCCGCAGCCGCGTCCCGGCCGGCCTGGGGGTTGACCTGGTCGCGCTCGGCGGCCGTGGTCGCCTCCGACCGCATCACCGTCCCGTGGATCCACGCCGGGTTCGGCGACGACGCGGCGGTGTCCTCGTCGACGATCACGAGGGCGCACGCGCCGTCGCTCGACGGGCAGGTCTCGTCATAGCGGATCGGGTCCCAGAGCATCTGGGAGGCCATCACCGACTCGACCGTCGTGCCCTCGTTGTGCAGGTGGGCATAGGGGTTCTTGAGCGCGTTGTTGCGGTCCTTGGCCGCCACGATCGCGCCGATGTGCGTCGGGGCTCCGGAGCGACGGATGTAGGAGCGGACGTGCGGGGCGAAGTAGCCGCCGGCGCCGGCGTGGACCGGCATGTTGAACGGCAGGGGGACCGACAGCGCCCACATCGCGTTGGACTCGGACTGCTTCTCGTAGGCGACGGTCAGCACCCTCTTGTGGACGCCGGCCTGCACCAGGGACGACGCGACGATGGCGGTCGAGCCGCCGACCGAGCCGGCCGTGTGCACCCGCAGCAGCGGCTTGCCCGCGGCGCCGAGGGCCTCGGCCAGGAACAGCTCCGGCATCATCACGCCCTCGAACAGGTCCGGGGCCTTGCCGACCACGATGGCGTCGATGTCGTCGAGGGTCAGGTTCGCGTCGACGAGCGCGCGGTCGATGGCCTCGCGGCAGAGGCCGGCCATCGAGACGTCCTCGCGCTTGGCGCGATGGTGGGTCTGGCCGACGCCGATGATCGCGGCGGGTTGCTTGCCCATCAGATGCTCTCCCCTTCAACAGATGCAGCCAACGTGCACACGAGGTTCTGCTGGAGCGCCGGGCCGCTGGTCGCGTGGGCCAGGGCCCTGGTGGCCTCGCCGGACCAGACCCGCTTGGCCGCCTCGCCCACGCGGATGCCGCCCGCCGAGAACATCGGGTTGCTGGTCAGCGCGCCGCCGGAGGGGTTGATGATCACGTCACTTTGAAGTCCAAGGGCCGTCCGGAGCAGCAGCTCCTGGTGGCTGAACGGCGCGTGCAGCTCGGCCACCTCGATCCCGTCGAGGTCGAGCGCGGCGCCCGACCGCTGCGCGGACGGCGAGCGGGTCAGGTCGCGGGCACCCATCCCCATCGGGTCCACGTAGTGCGCGATGCCGGTCAGCCAAGCCGGCCGGTCGCGCACCTCGCGGGCGCGGTCGCCGGCGGCGAGCACGATCGCCGCGGCGCCGTCGGTCACCGGGGCACAGTCGTGCTTGCGCAGCGGGTCGGCGTACATCGGCCGCGCGAGCAGCTCCTCGACCGACGAGCCGCCCTTCCGGATCGCGTACTCGTTCTTCTCCGCGTCGGTCAGCGACCGGTTGGCCACCTCGGCCATCGCGCGCTCGTCCCAGAGCCCGGCGTCGATGCCGGCCCGGGCCTGCAGCCCCGCCAGGGAGACGGTGTCGGGCCACAGCGGCGTCATCGTGTAGGGCTCGAGCTGCAGCGCGAGCGTACGACGGAGCACGCCGGCCGAGCTCTTGCCGAACGCGTAGACCAGTGCCGTGTCGACCTCGCCGGTCTGGATCTTGATCCAGGCCTCGTACATCGCCCAGGCGAGGTCCATCTCGACGTGCGACTCGTTGACCGGCGGGATGACGCCGATCGCGTCCACCGCCTGGACGAACGAGAACGACCGGCCGGCCAGGTAGTCGGACGAACCGGAGCACCAGAACCCGACGTCCTTGCGGGTCCAGCCGGTCTGCTCGTAGCACTCCTTGAAGAGCGGCACGAGGAGCTCGACGCAGGTCGGTGACCCGTCGAACTCGGGCATCTGTCGCTGGGCGAACCCGACGACGGCGACATCACGCATCTCGCAAGTGCTCCCGTCTCAGAGGTGGTGCTTGTAGGTGTCGTAGTCCGCGTCCGGTTCGCCGGTGGGCGCGAAGTGGTCGATGTTCTCGAGCGAGAACGTCCACTCGTCCTTCGGCTTCCACACGGCCTTGACCCGCATGCCCATCCGGACCTCGTCGGCGGGAACGCCGAGGATCAGGTGCAGGACGGCGATGTCGGCCCCGTCGAGGAGGACGTACGCCGAGACGTACGGCGGGGTGATCTTCTGCCCGAGGAACGGCACGTTGACGATGCAGAAGGTCGTCACGGTGCCGGTCTGCGAGAGCTCGACCTCCTCCTCGGTCGGCGTCCCGTCGGCGGGACAGGCGCTGCGCGGCGGGATGTAGACCTTCTCGCAGGTGGGGCACCGCTGGCCCATGATCCGGCCTTCGTTGAGGCCGCGGTAGAACAGCGACTCCTCGGGCGAGGCCGCGTAGTTGTAGTCGAGCGAGACCGGTACGACGACCCCGGTCACGGGGTTGTCGGCCTCTTGGTCTCGTGGCGGTCGCTGCGCGACCTCCTCGACCTGCGAGAGGGGCTCGAACGCCTCGATGTCGGTGATGGCGCCGGTGCGCTCGGCCGCCCAACGCACCCGGACCCGCATGCCGGTGCTGACATCTGCCGGCGAGGGGACGTCGAGCGCGTGCAGAAGGGGGACGTCGGCACCGTCGAGGGTGACCAGCGCGAAGGCGAAGGGCCGGTCGAACGGCTGGTCCTTCACCGGCTCGGGCACCCAGGTCCACGACGTGACGGTCCCGACCGAGGCGACCTCGACGAACTCGGTGGTCGCCTCATGGGTGACCGGGTCGAACTCGAGGGGCGGCACCACGACCTCGCCTGTCGACGTCCGGCCGCCGACGACCACTCCGTCGCGGAGACCGGTGAGGAAGCGACCGATCACGGGACCGGTCGAGCGGGTGTAGTCGAAGGCGACCGTGACCGGCGCCTGCAGGGTGCGGCTCATGGGCGAAAGTGAAACACGTTCTAGTTTCCGCATCAAGTACGGCATGATGTGTCGCATGAAGCTGGGACTGCAGCTGGGCTACTGGGGCGCGCAGCCCCCGCAGGGTGTCGGGGAGCTGGTGGCGGCCGCGGAGGACGCCGGTTTCGACGCGATCTTCACCGCGGAAGCGTGGGGGAGTGACGCGTTCACCCCGCTGGCGTGGTGGGGTCGCGAGACCTCGCGGGTCCGCCTGGGCACCTCGATCGTGCAGATGTCGGGACGGGCTCCGACGTCGATCGCCATGCACGCGCTGACGCTCGACCACCTCACCGGTGGCCGGGTCATCCTCGGGATGGGCGTGAGCGGCCCGCAGGTCGTCGAGGGCTGGTACGGCCAGCCGTTCCAGAAGCCGCTCGCCCGCACCCGCGAGGTCGTCGACATCATCCGCAAGGTGCTGGCCCGCGAGGGGCCCGTGACCAACGACGGCCCGCACTACCCGTTGCCCTACAACGGCCCGGGCTCGGTCGGGCTCGGCAAGCCGCTCAAGCCGATCGTCCATCCGCTCCGGGCCGACATCCCGATCTGGCTCGGCGCCGAGGGCCCGAAGAACGTCGCCCAGACCGCGGAGATCGCCGACGGCTGGATCCCGATCTTCTACACGCCGAAGAGCGCCGGCATGTACCAGCCGTGGCTGGACGAGGGTTTCGCGCGTCGCCAGGAAACCGATGACAGTGCGCGCCGTTCGCGTGAGTCTTTCGAGATCGCCGCGACCTGCCACCTCCAGATCACCGAGGGCGAGGACGAGCGCCGCGCCGTCATCGACGGGATCAAGCCGGTGATCGCCCTCTACATGGGCGGCATGGGAGCGAAGGACCAGAACTTTCACAAGTTCGTCTTCGAGCGGATGGGTTACGCCGCCATCGCCGATCAGGTGCAGGAGCTGTTCCTCGCGCAGAAGCGCGACGAGGCCACCGCCCTGATCCCCGACGAGCTCGTCGAGGAGATGCACATCATCGGCGACGCGGCGTACGTCAAGGACCGCGTCGCAGCCTGGGAGGAGACCGGCGTGACGACGCTGCTGCTCAGCTGCCGCAACGCCGACGAGGTCCGCCAGGTGGCCGAACTACTCGCCTGACAGCCGGCTCGAGAGCCATTAACGTGCGGGCATGCGGCTGCCGCACGAGAACGTCGCCACGGTCCTGGTGGACCCGCGCGTGCTCGCGGACCTGGAGCTGGAGCTGATGGAGCTCGATCTGCGGGTGTGGCCGGTCGCCACGGCACCGATCTGCGCCGACGGGCGGCGCACGGCCTTCCAGATCCGTCGGACGCTGGTCATGCGCCAGCGCGGGGCGTGGGACGTGGCGGCAACGTGGACGCCGGTGTGGATCAGCTTCGGCGAGAGCTGGTACGACGACGCCGAGCCACTGCCGTGGGCCGCTCATCAGACACTGTGGCGGGCGCTCGAGGTGCACGGCGATCACGTGCGCTACCAGCGGCGGCTCGGCGGCGTACGTCCTCTGCAGGTTCCGCTCGAGGCCATCGGCTGACGGTTGCCCAGTACTAGAACACGTTCTAGTGTTGGACCCATGGACGACACCCTGCGGATCGGCGCCCACAACGGCCACCTGATGGTGGCCGCTCTGAAGCGGCACAAGGACCGACCGGTGATCCACCTCGGTGACGTGACCTTGACCGGCGGCCAGGTGGCCGAGCGGATCAGCCAGTACGTCCAGGCGTTCGAGTCGCTCGGCGCCGGCACCGGCGCGCCCGGTGCGCTGCTCGCGCTGAACCGCCCGGAGGTGCTCTTCATCCTCGGCGCCGGGCAGACCCAGGGCTACCAGCGCACGTCGCTCCACCCGCTCGGCTCGGCCGACGACCACGCCTACGTCATCAACGACGCCGGCATCAACACGCTCATCATCGATCCGTACTTCGAGGCCCGCGCCCTCGAGCTGCTCGACAAGTGCCCTGGCCTCAAGCAGGTGCTGACCATCGGGCCGGTTCCTGACTCGCTCGCAGCAGTGGGCTCCGACCTCACAGCCGTCGCCGCGACCTTCGACCCGGTGCCCCTGCAGGCCCGTCTGCTGCCGCCGGACCACATCGTGTCCCTCGTCTACACCGGCGGTACGACGGGGAAGCCGAAGGGTGTGATCGGCACCGTGCAGGCGATGAACACGATGAGCCAGGTCCAGCTCGCCGAGTGGGAGTGGCCGGCGAACCCGCGGTTCCTGATGTGCACCCCGCTGTCGCACGCCGGCGCGGCGTTCTTCGTGCCGGTCGTGATCAAGGGCGGCACCCTCTTCGTCTCCGCGCGGTTCGACCCGGCCGAGGTGCTGGCGACGATCGAGGAGAAGAAGATCGACTCGTTGATGCTCGTCCCGACGATGCTCTACGCGCTGATGGACCACCCCGACTCGCGGACCCGCGACCTGTCGTCGCTCGAGACCGTCTACTACGGCGCGTCCGCGATCAACCCGGTCCGGCTCAAGGAGGCGATCGAGCGGTTCGGCCCGATCTTCGCCCAGTACTACGGCCAGTCCGAGGCGCCGATGGCGATCACCTACTTCCCGAAGGGCGACCACGTCGACGCCGACGGCAAGCCCTACGAGAAGCGGCTCACGTCGTGCGGCCGCCCGGCCGCCTTCCTGCGCACCGCGCTGCTCGGCGAGGACGGCCAGCCGGTCCCACCGGGCGAGCCGGGGGAGATCTGCGTCGCAGGCCCGCTGCTCGCGGGCGGCTACTGGCAGCTGCCCGAGCAGACCGCCGAGACGTTCCGCGACGGCTGGATGCACACCGGTGACGTCGCCCGCGAGGACGAGGACGGCTTCTGGTACATCGTCGACCGCACCAAGGACATGATCGTCACCGGCGGCTTCAACGTGTTCCCGCGCGAGGTCGAGGACGTCGTCGCCGAGCACCCGATGGTCGCGCAGGTCGGTGTCATCGGGACGCCGCACGAGAAGTTCGGAGAGGCGGTCACCGCGATCGTCGTGCTCCGTCCTGACGCGGAGGGTGACGACGACGCGATCGCGCGGATGACGGAGGAGATCCAGGCCGCGGTCAAGGAACGCAAGGGCTCGGTCCACGTCCCGAAGGACGTCATCGTCGCCGACGCACTGCCGCTGACCGCGCTCGGCAAGCCGGACAAGAAGGCGCTCCGAGCGCAGTACTGGGAGGGTCAGGGCCGCACTGTCGGCTGACGGCGCGGCCCTTGGGACCTCGGTCAGACGCCTTCCTGGACCGGGTAGATCTCCTGGGCAACCAGCCCGTGCGCCTCGCGGTGCACGGTGTTGGCCGCCTCGGCGTCGGGCGCGTCGACCAGGCAGAAGATCTTGCCGGCGGACTCGTCGACCCAGTAGCGCAGGTACTGCACGTCGTAGCTGCCCTGGGTGGCGAGGTCGGCCTGGTGGGCCTTGACGACGTCGTCGATGCCGACGCCGCCTTCGATGTTGTGGACGTCCATGAAGAGAGCCATGGTGTGCTCCTCGGGTTCTGGGAAGGGTTGAACTGACGCTCTGACGCTAGGTGCCACGGACCGCTGGCGGCATCGGCGACGGATACCTAGGTTCGGCGCGCTGGCTGCCTACGTTGTGGGGCTCGCGTTCGCTGCCCGGCGTACGGCGTCCGCGCGGTTGTCGACACCGAGCTTCGCGAGCACCGCGCTGACGTGATGGTCCACGGTCCGCTGCGACAGCACCAGCCGCTCGGCGATCTGGGCGTTCGTGAGGCCCTCGGCGACGAGCGCCAGCACCTCGGCCTCGCGTGCCGTCAGTCCAGCGGGATGCGAACGAGTCGACCGTCGAGGACCGCGGATGACCGGACCGCCGGTCTCGCGCAGCCGCCGCCGCACGGCCGCGGCAGCCGGCTCGGCCCGGAGCTCGACGAACGTCGCGAGCGATTCCTCCAGCATGGCCGGATCGTCTGCCGCGGCCAGCGCCATCGCCGCCTCATAGCGACACCCGAGCTTCCCCCACGTCTCGGCAGCGCCACGGTGCTCACCCTGGATCTCCTCACGGTACGGCGACGGCGGGTCGGCCGGCGGGGCGCCGAGCAGCCCGAGCCTCGCCAGGGCGACCGCCAGCTCGGCCCGCAACCAGGGCTCGGTCCCGTCGGTGTCGGTGTAGGTGTGAAGGACGCTCTCGTCCACCAGGCTCGGGTCGCCGGCGAGCCAGGCCAGCTCGCACCGAGCGGTCTCCAGAGGTAGCCGCAGGCTGGCCTCTCCCGACCCGGCAGCGAGGGCGCGGGCGGTGACCAGGTCCTCGAGCACGCCGGCGTGCCCGCGCCGTACCCGGCTGGTGAGGTAGGGCGCCAGCAGTCGGATCCGGTTGTTCGGTGAGATCTCCTGGGTGAGCAGCCGCCGGGCGAGGGCGACGGCCTCGTCGAGGCGTCCACGCCGCAGCAGGACCTGGGTGCGGGTCGCCGAGAGGCCGAGGCCCCAGGTGCGCATCTGGTGCTCCTCGCACCAGCGCATGCCTTCCGCCCAGACCCACTCGTACGCGTTGTGCTGCAGGTGGGCCACGGCGAGGTCGTAGAGATTGGCGAAGGCGCGGGCAGCCTGGGCATCGCTGCCGGATCCCCGAGCGATGCGCAAGGCGCGCTCGACGTCGGCGATGCCGGCGTCACCGCGGGACTCGAGCAGCGCGCCGCGGGTCTGGAGGGCGTGCGCGACGATGTCGGCATTGCCGAGGTCGTGGCCC
This sequence comes from uncultured Actinomycetota bacterium, assembly GCA_963766035.1. Taxonomy (GTDB): domain Bacteria; phylum Actinomycetota; class Actinomycetes; order Propionibacteriales; family Nocardioidaceae; genus Nocardioides. The sequence goes on from CAVXYP010000014.1 coordinate 80,285, forward strand.
AGCCGGATGGCCTCGTCGAGCTCCTCGACGCGGGCGTCGAGGTCGTTGCCGCCGACGTAGCCGTGCTGGGCCAGTGCCCAGCCGCGCTCGGCCGTCCCGGGCAGGTCGGTGGTCAGGGCCAGCAGGTCGCTCGCGGCCGCGCGGGCCTCGCGTGAGCGCGTGAGCTGGCGCAGGCACGTGACGCGGTTCGTCAGCGTGGCGGCCAGAGCGCGGGCGTCGCCGGCCCGCTGGCGGATGCGGACCGCCTCCACGTTCACCGCGAGCGCGGCCTCCGCATGGTCCGACAGGCCGAGGAGGCGGGTCAGGTCGTCGAGGATGTCGGCACGCTCGGCAGGAGCGAGGTCCACCGCGTCCGCGACCGCGAGCGCGCGCTCGAGCTGGGCGGCAGCCTCCCGCACGGAGTGGAACCGGGTCGCGTCCCGCGCCGCCGCCAGGGCGTGGTCGAAGGTCGCTCGAGCGTCGCCCGTGCGCTCGGCGTGATGGGCGAGCTCGGCATGGTCACCCGACGCCTGGGAGAGGAGCGCGAAGGCGGCCCGGTGGAGCTCGGTCGCCTGGTGCTCCGGCAGCTCCTGGACGACCGCAAGTCTGGTCAGCTCGTGGTCGAACGCATAGCGACCGTCCTCGGCGACCAGGGTCCCGGATCCGGCGCATTCGTCGATCGCCGCGCTGTCGACGCCGGCGACCGCCGCCAGGAGGTCGGCGGGAGCCGGGCGCCCGACGACCGCGGCGGCCGCGAGCAGCCGCTGGGCAGGAGCGGAGTGCCGGCCGACCCGGGCCCGCACCACGTCCGACACCGAGGTCGGGACGTTCCGTCCGGGATCCGACAGCAGCTCGCGCACGTAGAACGGGTTGCCCCCGCTGACCCGGAACACCTGCTCGGGGTCCAGCCCCTGCTCGACGGCCAGCCGTCCGGTCGCTGCGGCCGACAGCGGTGGCAGGAGCATCCGCCGGGTGGACCCGTGGGTGGCGATCCGTCCGATGACCGCGGTGAGGACCGGGTCGGCGGCAGCCTCGGCATGCCGATAGGTGACCACCACCAGCGCTCGCGTGCGCCCCACGCGTCGACCGAGGTAGGACAACCAGTCGAGCGTCGCCTCGTCGGCCCAGTGGAGGTCCTCGACCACGATCACGACCGGCCCGGCGGCACTCAGGTGCGCCACCGACGCTGCGAACAGCTCGTTGCGGTCGGGCTCGCGTCGCGCCAGGTCGGCGAGCTCCCCACCGGCCGCGGTCGCGATCTCGAAGAGCGGTCCCAGCGGTCGTGGGGTGAAGCTGGCGTCGCAGGCGCCCCACAGCCAGGTGAACTCGGGATGCTGGTCGCGGAAGGCATCGACCAGTGCGGTCTTGCCGATCCCGGGATCCCCGGACAGCAGCACCAGGCGGCCGCTGCCCGCCGCAGCAGCGCCGGCGTACTCCTCGAGCGCAGCGAGGTACGGCTGCCGCTCCAGGAGATCCACACCCGGAGCGTACGGCGACGGCGCCGCTACTGGCCCTTGAACTCCGGCTTCCGCTTCTCCATGAACGCCCGCGGGCCCTCCTTGGCGTCCTCGGACGCGAACACGGCGGCGCCGACCTCGGCGTCGTCGGCCCAGCAGTCGTCCTCGTGCTTGCCCTCGGAGTCGCGCATCGTCCTCAGGATCGCCTGGACGGCGAGCGGGCCGTTGGCCGCGATCAGATCGGCGAGCTCGTGCGCCTTGGTGAGCGCCTGGCCGTCGGGGACGACGTGCCCGATGAGGCCGATCTCCTTGGCCTCGGGCGCCTGCACGTGGCGGCCGGTGAGCAGCAGCTCGGCGGCGACCGTGTAGGGGATCTGACGGGGGAGTCGTACGGCGGAGCCGCCCATCGGGTAGAGACTCCAGCGCGCCTCGGAGACCCCGAACTTCGCCGACTCCCCGGCGACCCGGATGTCGGTGCCCTGGAGGATCTCGGTGCCACCGGCGATCGCCGGGCCCTCGACCGCGGCGATGAGCGGCTTGGTGAGACGGAAGCCCTTCAGCAGTCCCTTGATCACCGACGGGTCGTAGTCGCCCGACTCGAAGCTCTCCGTCGGCGGCTTCTTGTTCATCGACTTGAGGTCGGCGCCCGCGCAGAACGCGCCGCCCGCGCCGGTGAGGATGCACACCCGCACCTCGGGGTCGGAGTTCACCCGGTCCCAGGCCTGCTCCATGATCGCGAGCATCTCGCCGGACAGCGCGTTGCGGACCTCGGGCCGGTTCATGGTGACCACCAGCGTGTGGCCGACCAGCTCGACGAGGCAGTGCGGGTCGGTGGAATCCGTGGTCGTCATGCGAGCCACGCTAGCGAAAAACTGGAACGTGTTCTAGTCTCGGGGTGTGGCCTTGAACATCGCCGACCTCTTCGAACACGCCGTCGACGCGGCCCCCGACAAGCCTGCCGTGAAGGTGGGCGAGCGCACGATCACCTACGCCGAGCTGGAGTCCGAGAGCAACAAGCTCGCGCACTTCCTGTCCTCGCGCGGGATCGGCACGGGCGACCACGTCGGGCTCTACGCCAAGAACAGCATCGAGCACGTGATCGCCCTGCTGGCGATCCTCAAGGTCCGAGCCGTGGCGATCAACGTCAACTACCGCTACGTCGCCGGCGAGCTCGACTACATCTTCGACAACGCCGACCTCAAGGGCCTGGTCCTCGACCGGGTCTACAGCGACCTCGTCGCGGAGGTGGCCCCCAAGCACGAGCAGCTGCAGACGTTCGTCGTGCTGCCGGACCCGCTCGAGCCGGAGGACACGAGCGACCCCTCGTCGTACGGCGGCGTGGTGCTCTCCGACGCGATCGCCGACCAGAGCGACGCCCGCGACTTCGGCGAGCGCAGCCCCGACGACATCCACATCATCTACACCGGCGGCACCACCGGCTATCCGAAGGGCGTCATGTGGCGCCACGAGGACTTCTGGCGAGTGCTCGGTGGCGGGATCGACTTCATGACCGGCGAGCCGCTCAGCGAGTTCGACCAGTCCAAGAAGGCGACCGAGCCGGGTCTGATCACCTTCCCGCTGAGCCCGCTGATGCACGGCGGTGCGCAGGCCAGCCTGCTCATGCACCTCTTCGCCGGGCAGCTCACCATCCTCGAGCCCAGGTTCGACCCGGTCCGCACCTGGCAGATCATCGACCGCGAGCAGTGCCACATGATGTTCATGACCGGCGACGCGATGGCGCGGCCACTGATCGAGGCCTACGAGGACGGCAGCTTCAGCGGTCAGTCGCTGTTCGCGATCGCCAGCAGTGCGGCCATCTTCAGCAAGGCGGTCAAGGAACGCTGGATGGCGCAGTTCCCCAACGCCGTCTTCACCGACTCGATCGGCTCGTCGGAGACCGGCTTCCAGGGCACCGGGCTGCAGGACGCGAGCGCGTTGTCGACCGACGGCCCGGTCGTGTCGATCGGTGCCAACACCGCCGTCATCTCCGACGAGGGCCACGTCCTCGACCCGGTGAAGGACGTCGGCAAGGTCGGCCGTACGGCGCGAGCGGGCAACGTCCCGGTCGGCTACTACAAGGATCCCGAGAAGTCCGCCCGCACGTTCTACGAGATCGACGGCGTGCGCTACTCGGTCCCCGGCGACTTCGCCCGGCTCGAGGAGGGCAACCGGATCACCCTGCTCGGCCGCGGCTCGAACTGCGTCAACACCGGCGGCGAGAAGGTCTACCCCGAAGAGGTCGAGATGGCGATCAAGGGACACCCCGCCGTCTACGACGTGCTCGTGGTGGGTCTCCCGGACGAGAAGTACGGCCAGACCGTGGCCGCTGTCGTCCAGCCCCGCGAGGGCCAGAAGGTCGAGCTGGAGGACCTGCGGACCTACCTCCGCACCCACCTGTCCGGCTACAAGCTCCCGCGGGTGCTCACCCTCGTCGACGAGATCCCGCGCAACGCGACCGGCAAGGCCCAGTACCCCGCTGCCAAGGAGATGGCGCTGAGCGCCCAGAACGCCGGCACCGCCCAAGTCTCGTCCAGTCAGACCCCTGCGAACGGAGTGACGGCCTGATGCGCACTCGCCCCATGAAGACTGCACTCTGCGACGCCTTCGGCATCGACTACCCGATCTTCGCGTTCACCCCGTCCGAGCACGTCGCAGCAGCAGTGTCGCGCGCCGGCGGCCTCGGCGTCCTCGGCTGCGTCCGCTTCAACGACGCCGAGGAGCTCGACAAGGCGCTGGACTGGATGGACGACAACACCGACGGCAAGCCGTACGGCGTCGACGTGGTCATGCCGATGAAGATCCCCACCGAGGGCACCTCGACCGACCTGTCGACGTACATCCCCGCCGACCACAAGAAGTGGGTCGACGAGACACTGCTCAAGCTGGGCGTGCCGCCGCTGCCGCAGGGCGAGGGCCGGGAGGGAGTCCTCGGCTGGCTGCACTCGATGGCCCGCTCCCACGTCGACGTGGCGCTGAAGCACCGGCCGGTGCTCATCGCCAACGCGCTGGGCACGCCGCCCAACGATGTCATCGAGCAGTGCCATGCGGCCGGCCTGAAGGTGGCGGCGCTCGCAGGCGCACCCAAGCACGCGGTGAGCCACATCGCGAACGGCGTCGACATCATCGTCGCGCAGGGCTACGAAGCGGGCGGCCACACCGGCGAGATCGCGTCGATGGTGCTCACACCCGACATCGTCGATGCGGTCGGCCCCGACGTTCCTGTGCTCGGGGCCGGCGGCATCGGCTCGGGCCGTCAGATCGCTGCCTCGCTCGCGCTGGGTGCCCAGGGCGTGTGGACCGGCTCGATCTGGCTCGGCACCGAGGAGTACCGCAACCTGGCCGGCAACAAGGGATGGGAGACGGCCTTCCTGCGGGCCACCTCCTCCGACACGGTGCGCACGCGGATCTACACCGGCAAGCCGGCCCGGCTGCTCAAGACCAAGTGGACCGAGGCCTGGGCGGAGCAGGACGCGCCGGCTCCGTTGCCGATGCCGTTGCAGAACCTGCTCGTGGCCGACGCGCACAACCGGATCAACGCCTCCGGCGATCCCGACGTGATCTCGATGCCGGTGGGCCAGATCGTCGGCCGGATGAACGAGGTGCGTCCCGTCGCCGAGGTGATGGCCGACCTGGTCGCCGAGTTCGAGGCGACCGTCAAGAAGCTCGACGGCATCGCCGGCATCTGATCGACCCGGCGGTTCAGGCGAACGAGCGACCGATCGCCAGGGCCTGGTCGGTGGCGCCGCCGAACAGGAACTCGAACCGCTTGGCCGTCGTGAAGTAGCGGTGCGCCTCGCCGTCGAGGTCGATGCCGACGCCGCCGTGCACGTGCACAGTGGTGTGGGCGATCCGGTGACCGGAGTCGGCCGCCCACAGCTTGGCGACGGCGACCTCGGTGGCGGCGGGCAGCCCCTGCTCGAGCCGCCAGACCGCCTGCCACAGGGTCAGTCGCTGGCCGAGCACGTCGATGAAGCCGTCCGCAAGTCGCTGCGACACCGCCTGGAAGGTGCCGATCGGGCGGCCGAACTGCTCCCGCGTCTTGGCGTACGCCGACGTGAGGGCGAGCGCGCCCTCGGTCACCCCCAGCTGCTCCGCCGCGGAACACGCGATGAGCAGCTCGGCCAGATGCACGGCGGCCGTCGCGGCGCCGATCCGTTTGGCGGGGGTGGCCTCGAACACGATCTGTGCGGCGACGTCGCCGTCGCTGGTGTGTTGCGGGCGCCGGTCGAGGCTCGCGCCCTCGACGAGGTAGACGCCGACTCCGTCAGGCGCTGTCGCTGTGACCAGCAGTGCGTCGGCGGCCATCCCGGCGCGGACCAGCGTCTTGGTGCCCGTCAGCGCCCCCTGCGCGTCGGCAACCACGGTCGGCGAGGCCGGAAGGTGGTCACGCTCCTCGGCAACGGCGGCGGCGTACAGCGACGTGCCCACCGGCCGGCCGGCACTGGTGAGGAAGGCGACGCAGGCGCCGTGCACCGCGAGCGGCACCGGCGCCACCGTGCGGCCCACCTCGACCAGGACCCGGGCGAGCTCGAGCAGGCCGAGCTCGGTCCAGTCGAACGCGTCTCCGAGCGTCGCCCACAGCTCGCGGTCGAACCGGTCGCCGCCCGCCTCGACCGCCTTCATCCTCTCGTTGCTCGCCTTGTCCTTGAGGATCTCGGCCGCGAGCGCCGCGGCCTCGTCCTGCTCGGGGGTGAACAAGAAGTCCATGGTGTCTCCTGCAGTCTCCGGTCTCGTGACGGTCGCCAGAGCGACCTCCTCGACCTACGGTTATCGCTTGGCGGCCGGGAGGCCGAGGCCCACGTAGCCGATGATGTCGCGCTGGATCTCGTTGGTGCCGCCGCCGAAGGTCATCACCAGCGACGAGCGGTGGAACCGCTCCAGTCGGCCGGCGATCGCCGCGCCGGGGGAGTCGGCAGTGATGCCGGCGTGCGGGCCGACGATCTCCATGAGGGTGCGGTAGACCTCGGTCGCGAGCTCGGAGCCGTAGACCTTGGTCGCCGACGCCTCGGCCGGGGACAGTGCGACGCCGTGGTCGGCGTCGGCCGCGAGCTTCCAGTTGATGAGGGAGAGCGCCTCGACCCGGGCGTGTGCCTTGCCGAGGGCGATCTGCACCCACTCCGTGTCGATCACCCGCCTGCCGTCGGGGTTGCGGGTCTCGGTCGCCCAGCTGCGCACGAGCTGCAGCGAGTGGACGAGAGGTGCTGCCGACGTGAGGGCGACCCGCTCGTGGTTGAGCTGGTTGGTCATCAGCGCCCACCCGCCGCCGCGCTCGCCGACCAGGTTGCCGGCCGGCACGCGGACGTCGCTGTAGTAGGTCGCGGAGGTGCCGACGCCGGCGACCGTGTGCACGGGCGTGTAGGAGAAGCCGGGGGAGTCGGCCGGCACCAGGATCATCGACAGCCCCTTGTGCCGGGGCTGGTCGGGCTCGGTGCGGCAGGCCAGCCAGATCCAGTCGGCGTACTGGATCAGCGAGGTCCACATCTTCTGGCCGTTGATCACCCACTCGCCGGCGCCCTCGTCGAGCACCGCCTTGGTCTGCAGGGACGCCAGGTCGGTGCCGGAGCCCGGCTCGGAGTAGCCGATGGAGAAGTGGAGGTCGCCGGCGAGGATCTTCGGGAGGAACAGCTCCTTCTGCGCAGTCGTGCCGAACCGCATGATCGTGGGGCCGACCGTGTTGAGGGTCAGGTAGGGGATCGGTACGCCGGCGACGGCAGCCACGTCGGTGAAGATCAGCTGCTCGATCATCGAGCGGTCCTGCCCGCCGTACTCCTTCGGCCAGCCGATGCCGAGCCAGCCGTCCTGGCCGATCCGGCGGATCACGTCGCGGTAGACGCCGGCCTCGCCGAACTCGCCGGTGGCCGACGACAGCCCCGCGCGGATCTCCGGGGTGACCAGGGCGGCGAAGTACTCCCGCAGCTCCTCGCGCAGCGCGACTTGCTGCGGCTCCAGTTCGACGTGCACGCGGCCTCCATGTGGGACGGGTCATGCGGGGCGTTCGTTGTCAGACTACCCGCAAAACTGTAACGTGTTCTACATGAGTGACACGCCTAGGCCCGATGTGCGCAGCCTCGACCACGGGACGACGCCGCTCCGCTACGCGCGCGGCTGGCACTGTCTCGGGCTCGCCTCGACGTTCGCCGACGGGAAGCCGCACGCGATCCACGGTTTCGGCACCAAGCTCGTGGTCTGGCAGGACAGCCAGGGCAACCTCAACACCCTCGACGGCTACTGCCGGCACATGGGCGGCGATCTCACCCAGGGCGAGGTCAAGGGCGACCAGATCGCGTGCCCGTTCCACGACTGGCGCTGGGGTGGCGACGGCAAGTGCAAGGAGATCCCCTACGCCCGGCGCGTCCCGCTGCGAGCCCGGACCCACCGCTACGAGACGGCCGTCCGCAACGGTCAGCTGCTGATCTGGAACGACCCCGAGGGGTCCGCGGCCGATCACGACATCCTGCCGCCCGAGCTCCCCGGGGTCGGACAGCTGCTCGGTGAGGCGAACGAGTCCTACACCGACTGGAGCTGGGAGACGGTCCCGATCGAGGGCTCGCACTGCCGCGAGCTCATCGACAACGTCGCCGACATGGCGCACTTCTACTACGTGCACTTCTCGTTCCCGACCAGCTTCCGCAACATCTTCGAGGGGACGCAGGCCACTCAGTTCATGGAGTCGAAGGGACGGCCCGACAAGGCCGGCGGCTACGGCGACGCCGAGCTCTTCCTCAAGTCCGAGGCGACCTACTACGGACCGGCGTACATGATCAACTGGCTCGACGTCGACTACAAGGGCTTCGAGACCGAGGTCATCCTCATCAACTGCCACATCCCGACCGGGCCGAGCTCGTTCACCCTGCAGTACGGCATCACGGTCAAGAAGCCCGACGGCATGGACGACAAGACCGCCGACTACATCGCGAAGAAGTACGGCGAGATGTTCGGCAGCGGCTTCCTCCAGGACGTGCACATCTGGCAGAACAAGGTGCCGGTCCAGAATCCGCTGCTGTGCGAGGAGGACGGCCCCGTCTACCAGCTGCGCCGGTGGTACGAGCAGTTCTACACCGACGTCGCCGACATCAAGCCCGAGATGACCGACCGGTTCGAGTTCGAGGTGGACACCACCAAGGCCAACGAGTACTGGCAGGCCGAGGTCGCCGAGAACCTCGCGAAGCGCTGATGCCGTCCTTCGTCCCGACCAGCGCCGACACCCTCGAGGAGCAGCGGCTCTACACGCAGGCCCGGATGGTCGAGGTCGCGTGCCTGGACTGCCTGGCCACGGTGGGCGTCAAGAAGAACAGCGACCACCACACGTCCATCCAGTGGAGCGCCGAAGCGGGCGCCGCCTGCCCGGTGCTCGGGCGGCGGGCCGGAGCATCCGCTACGCGGGACGGGCACCGGGGGTGCCCCCGGTTGCTGGCTAGCATCGACGCCGCCGTACGAGACGGCCAGATCCCCGTCGGCGCCGAAGACGGTTACTAGAGAGATGATTGAGTGGACATCGAGTCCTTCCTGCTACCCGTCGTCGACATCGTCGACGAGACGGCGGACGCCCGCTCCATCAGCTTCGAGGTGCCGGCCGACGCGCCGGAGAAGTTCGTCTACAAGCCGGGACAGTTCCTCACGGTGGCGGTGCCCAGCGACCTGACGGGCATCGCGGCGCGGTGCTACTCGCTGTCCAGCAGCCCGCACGACGGCGGTCCGCTGACGGTCACCGTCAAACGCACGGTGGAGGGCTACGCGTCGAACTGGATCTGCGACAACCTCGAGGTCGGCGACACGCTGCGCGTGCTGCCGCCGTCGGGCATCTTCACACCCGCCTCGATCGACGCCGACCTGCTGCTGTTCGCCGGCGGCAGCGGTGTCACCCCGATCATGTCGATCACCCGCACCGCGCTCGACGAGGGCACGGGCAAGATCGTGGTCTTCTACGCCAACCGCGACGAGACCTCGGTGATCTTCGCCTCGGAGTTCACCCGGCTGGCCGCCGAGAACCCCGACCGGCTGCAGGTGGTCCACTGGCTCGAGTCGGTGCAGGGCATCCCGTCGCCGGAGCAGATCAAGGCGTTCGTCGAGCCCTACCTGGCGTACGACGCCTTCGTGTGCGGCCCGGCCCCCTACATGAAGATGGTCACGACCGTGCTGCGCGAGCTGGAGTTCCCGCGCGACCGGCGGCACCAGGAGAAGTTCGTCTCGCTCGGCGGCAACCCGTTCGGTGACATCGAGGAGATGCAGGAGGCCGAGCGCGAGATCGCGGAGGCCGAGTCCGACGAAGCGGACTCCGCGACGGAGGCTGACGGCCTGGCTGGCCCGGTCGGCCCGGTCAAGGTCGAGGTCGAGCTCGACGGCCAGAGCTACACCTTCGACGACTGGGACCCGAAGGTGAAGCTCCTCGAGTTCCTCGAGAGCAAGGGTGTGAAGGCGCCGTACTCCTGCCGCGAGGGAGAGTGCTCGGCGTGCGCCATCCGGTTGCTCGAGGGTGAGGTCAGGCTGCTGCACAACGACGTCCTCGATGCGGAGGACCTCGCCGACGGCATCCGGCTCGGCTGTCAGTCCCTCCCGGTGACCGACACCTTGAAGGTCACCTACAACTGAGTCCGGCCCTAGCTCAGCCGAGCCGCGAGCCGGGTCGCGTTCATGTAGGCGATCGACTCGATCGAGATCATCGGGTTGACGCCGGACGACGTCGGGAAGCAGGACCCGTCCGCGACGTACAGGCCGGGCAGGTCCCAGGTCTGGCCGTCGGGATCGACAGCCGAGGTCGCGGGTGAGCCGCCCATCCTGGCCGATCCCATGATGTGGAGCGCCGCGAGTGCCAGCCTGGCGGGGTCGGTGCCGGCGGCGCGGAGGTCGGCCTCGAAGGTGGTGAGCGATCCGCTGACCCCGGGCTGGTAGCCGACGGTCTGGTGATGCGTCGTGGTGATCCGCCGGGCGCCCGCCGCCTCGGCGATCCTGGCCGCGCCGACCAGTCCCTGCTGGAGGTGCTCGGAGTCGTGGTCCGACAGCAGGTAGCGGACGACCGGCTCGCCGTCGCGACCGGTGCGGACGGTGCCGACGGAGTCGCGGTCGCGCAGGATGACCGCGACGCCGAGGCTGTGGCGCAGCTCGATCATCTGTTGCCGGAACGCGTCGGCGCCGCGCCAGTTGATGAACCCCGTGCCGAACGCGGGCGTGATCGGAGCGGTCTCGAAGAGGATGCCGTAGCCCTGGCCGTCGAGGTTGGTGAGGTCGTTGACGTAGCGGCTCTGCATGGCTCCGACCCACGGCTCGACCGGCTCGTCCATCAGGCCCCAGACCGCGGTCGCCGGGTGCAGGCGGAGGTGGTTCCCGACATTCGGGTTGCGGAGACCGCTGCGCTGGAGCAGGGCGGGCGTCTGGATCGCGCCGGCCGCCGCCACCACCGCCCGAGCGCGGACGGTGACCCGGTGCCCGTCTGCCGTGATCGCCTCGACACCGGTTGCCCGCCCGACGGCCTGGGTCACCCGGCGGGCCGTGACGCCGGTGTAGATCCGGGCACCGGCAGCGGCGGCGTCGACGAGCCAGGTCTTCGCGACCGACTGCTTCGCCCCGATCCGGCAGCCCATGCCGCACCGCCCGCACTCGACGTCCTGGTCGCAGCCGAGGACGTTGCGCGGCATCGCGGCGGAGCTCCAGCCGAGTGCGGTGGCGCCGCGTTCGAGGACGGCATCACGCGGCGCCGCCCGGTCGTGGTCGGTGTTGACGCCGAGCCGGCCGCAGACGGCATCCAGCGCGGCGTCGTACTCCTCGGTGACGAACTGCTTCGCCCCGAGGTCGGCCCACTCCTGACGCACGTGGTCGGGGGTGCGGAACGACGTCGTGTAGTTCACGACGGTGCCGCCGCCGAGACCGCGCCCTGCGAGCAGCCCGATCTGGCCCTCGGCCGTCGCCTGGGGCGCGAGGGCGTAGAGGTTGAGGAACCCGGTCTCCTCGCCGCCGTCGAAGTAGCGCTCGTCGTGGTAGTCACCCGCCTCGAGGACGATCACGTCGAGCCCCGCTGCCGCCAGCACGCCGGCCGCCGTGCCGCCGCCGGCTCCTGAGCCGACCACGACCACGTCGCAGGTCAGGTCGGTGTCGGTGGTCGCCTGCAGCGGCGTCAGCTCAGCGGGAGGTACGTCGTCGCGCGTGCCCAGCGGTCCTGAGTAGCCCAGCGCGTCCCACAGCGCGGGACCACCCTTGATGTAGTAGGGGAGCAGCGCAGCACCCTTGAGGGCGGAGAAGAGCGCCCGTTTCGCGCCTGCGTCGGAGTCCGACAGCGCCAGCAGGAACTGCTCGCGGCCGGCCTGGTCGAGCCGGGAGAAGCGCTGTGCCCGTCCGGTGAGAGCCAGCCCGAGGGCCCTCGTGTTCCAGGCCCGGAGCAGCAGGCGCAGCTGCCGGACCTCGGCCTTCCTCGGGTTGGCCGCCGCGACCTCGAGGGTGAGGTCGACCGCGCCTGCCTCGCTCGCCGACGGCGCACCGGAGCCGTCACCCGGCGCGAAGGTGTCGCAGATGAGGCGCATGGCCTCGCGCTCGCGGGGCGTGAAGGTCATGTCCGCTCCTCAAGCACTGAACTCGACGGCGTCGTCGTCGAGCTTGCTGGATCTGATGAATTTCTTGTCGAAGTACCAGTTGTGCTTGAGCCGCCACGGGTCCTTGTCACCCGCGACGGGCAGCTTGCCCGCCGCGCGCTGCAGGTAGCCCGAGGTCAGGTCGAAGACCGGCGCCGGCTCGAGCCCCTCCTGCACACGCGGGGTGACGACCTTCAGGTTGTGCTGGTCCATGTGCTCGAGCAGGCGCACGACGTACTCGCAGACGAGGTCGGCCTTCAACGTCCAGGAGGCGTTGGAGTAGCCGATGATGAACGCGAAGTTGGGGACGTCGCTGAGCATCAGCGCCTTGTAGGTGAACGTGGTGCCGAGGTCGACCTTCGCCCCGTCGACCACGAGCTCCGCGCCACCCATGGGGACCACGTCGAGGCCGGTAGCCGTGACGACGATGTCGGCCTTCAGCTCCTGCCCCGACGCCAGCACGATCGCGTCGTGGGAAAAGCGCTCGATGTGGTCGGTCACGATGTCGACCTTGTGGCTGTGGATCGCCTTGAACAGGTCGGCGCCGGGCACCACGCAGAGCCGCTGGTCCCAGGGGGCGTACGGCGGGGTCAGGTGCGTGTCGTAGTCGAAGTCGTCGGGGAGGTGGAGCTTGGCCCACCGCTTGAGCAGGGCCTTCGCCGCCTTCGGGTTGCGCCGGCAGAACTCGTAGAAGCCGATGGTCACCGCGGCGTACCGCGCGTGGATCGCCTTGGCGGCCAGCTTCGCCGGCATGGTCCGCTTCAGCGTCTGCGCGATCGGGTCGATCTTCGGCTGGCTGACGATGTAGGTCGGCGTGCGCTGGAGCATCGTGATGTGCCCGGCGTCGCGGGCCATCGACGGGATCAGGGTGACGGCCGTGGCGCCGGACCCGATCACGACGATCCGCTTGCCGGTGTAGTCGAGGTCGTCCGGCCAGTGCTGGGGATGGATCACGGTGCCCTGGAAGTCCGCGAAACCGGGCCAGTCGGGGGTGTAGCCGGCCTCGTAGTTGTAGTAGCCGCTGGTGGAGAACAGGAAGTCGCAGGTCAGCGTCTCCGTCTCGCCGGTCTCGGTGTTCTCCGTGACCACCGTCCAGTGCTGGTCGTCCGACGACCACTCGAACGTGGTGGCCTTGCGGTGGTAGCGGATCCTCTTGTCGACGCCGTACTCGGCGGCCGTGTCGCGCAGGTACTGAAGGATGTCGGCGCCGTCGGCGATCGCGTCCTTGCCGTCCCAGGGGCGGAAGCCGAAGCCGAGGGTGTACATGTCGGAGTCCGACCGGATGCCGGGATAGGTGAACAGGCTCCAGGTGCCGCCGAGCTCGCCGCGCTGCTCGAGGACCGCGTAGTTCTTCGCCGGGAACGCCCGACTGATGTGGACGGCTGCGTCGATGCCCGAGAGGCCGGCCCCGACGATCAGCACCTCCAGGTGGGTGGCCTCGGTCATGGTCACTCCTTGGGGTCGAGTGCGGCGGCGGGGTTGGCCTCGTTGGCGTCCATCCGGGGGAGCAGGTCGGGCACGAAGCGGAGGATGGTCCGGGCGCCGGCGGCGGAGTTCACCACGTTGCGGCGGCCGGGTCGGTGTTCATGCCGCGAGCTCCGCCGGTGATCAGGACGACCTGGCCTTCGAGCGGTTTTTCGGGGTCCCCGCGACGTTGTTCGGGGGAGCGAAGCGGAGGAGAAGAACGTCGTGGGGTGTTGCTCATACGGGCTCCTTGGTCTTTGCGGGAGTGGGGGCGGCCGGCTGGGCGGCGCGGTTGTAGCACCAGCCGTAGAAGAGGATCAGTGCGAGCCAGGCGGCGATCACGGTGAGGTAGCCGACCGTCCACCACCAGGTCGGCACGTCCTCCTTCTTCTCCCGCTGGAGGAACTTGCTCTCGAGAACGGTCTGGACCGTCGGCGCCGTTCTCGACGACGACCGCCCGCCCCTGGGCACCCTCGATCGCCGGGTCGTCGGGTGCGTACATCGGGAACGAGATCATCTCGCTCGGGGCGATGTGGAGCCGGAGCAGTGTCTTCCAGTTGCCGTAGAGCGGCACCGGGTCCTCGGTGCGGTACTCGCCCGGGTTGCCGGTGGGCTCGAGCGCGCTGCGGACGATGCCGGGCACGTCGGCGACGGGGTCACGCGGCACGTCGTCCGGCGAGCCCTTCGGCCGGCCCTGCCAGGCGAGTGCGTAGAACCAGACGGCTCCGTCGACCGCGTCCTGGTCCTTCTCGTCGATCTGGATGGTGATCGTCGCCAGGCACTGGGTCTCGCCGCCGGCGCAGGACGCGGCACCGCTGGTGACGTCGCTGAACCTGACGACACCCGCGTAGGTCTCGGGCGCCCGGGGCACGGCGAACGCACCCATCAGGCCGACGAAGACGACGAACGCAGCCAGTCCGTACCAGCGGCGGGGCAGCGGCCGGCCCGGCTCGGGCGGTGTGCTGCGACCGGCCAGGGTCAGCCGGCTGAGCATCCAGACCGCCATGCACCCGCCGCCGATGCCGGCGATCGTGCTGACGCCGAGGAGGAACGGCAGGGCGTCGGCGTTGAACGGCTGCGGCAGGGGCATGAAGAACTTCGACCACAGCCATTCGCCGTACATGCCGAGCGAGCCGACGAGCAGCCCGGACACCAGCACGAACGGGACCTGCCGGTCCTTGCGCTTGGGCTGGAGGAGCGCGGCGACGAGCTCGATGATCACGGCCGACGGCCAGAGCAGCAGGAAGCGTGCGGTGAGCACGTCGGGCAGCACCCAGACGGTGGCCCAGAGGAAGAGGTGCGCGACCCAGAACGCTCCGGCGACCAGGAGCGCGCCTCCCGGCCCGAGCCAGAGTCGTACGGCGCAGCCGATCCAGGTGACGAGGAACGCGAAGATGAGGAACTGGGTGACCGCGGGGAACTGGGGCACGCCGAGGTCGAACTCCATCAGGAACGCGAACGGCACACCGCAGACGGTGATCCCGAGGGCGCCGAGGACGCGGCCGATGACGCCCTCGGTCCGCGGCGCGCTCACCTGGGCCGCCTCGGCCAGCAGCAGCGGGATGCCGAGCACGAACGTCACGGCGCCGCCGATCATCATCACGTGCGTCGGGCCCCACTCGGTCACGTCCTGGCCGAACAACCGGTGCCACAGGTCGTCGGCGGGGAAGCCGACCAGCGCGATCAGGCCGGCTCCGGTGATCACCACCGAGCCCAGGGGCACCCGCCAGCTCTTGGAGAGCTTGATGGTGTGCCGGGGCAGCGGGTCACGTGCGAGACCCATGCTGAGGATCCCGGCGTGGCAGAAGCCGAGGATGCCCAGGAAGATCGGGTAGTGGCTGGGGTTCGCCAGCGGGCCGGGGTCGCGGCCGTTCTGCATGTGGATCGGGACGTCCCACCAGACCCCCCACCCGGCGAGCGCGGCCGACCCGAGGCCGAGAGCGGCCGGGAGCGCGACCCAGCGCGGGAGTCTGACCAGCTCGGCCGCCCAGTCGGCCCACCGGCTGACGAAGGTGGGCTTGTCGGCCCGCTCGCGGAGCACGACCCACCCGAAGAACAGGATGACGACCCCGGCCATCCCGCCGGCGATCATGATCTCGCTGAAAGCGGCGCCGGCTGCCGGGGGAGTCTCGGCGGCCGCCACGAAGGTGCCCATTTCGTGAACGTAGGGCGCGGCGGATCGCGGGGTCAAGCAACCTCGCCGTGATTCGCGGGACACGATGTACCGAATACTGTTCCGGGGTCGTGGCGGGTGAGGAAGCGACGATCTGCGGTTGGACCGCTAGACTGGTTCCCAGTTGAAGGAGCCCGTCACGCACGGGTCCCCCCGGCGCCGCACTGCAGGGCGTCGGTTCATCTACATGTTTCCTTGCGGCCTGTCGTTCGGGCTGCCGTCGAGGTTCCACGAAGATGTGTTCATCCGCGCGGCAGGCACCATCGTCTGCGCGTCTCGACAGCAGTAACCAACAAGGAGAAACAGAATGGCCACCGGAACCGTCAAGTGGTTCAACGACACCAAGGGCTTCGGCTTCATCGCGCAGGACGGCGGTGACGGCGACGTCTTCGTTCACCACACCGGCATTGCCGGCTCGGGCTTCAAGTCGCTTGCTGAGGACCAGAAGGTCGAGTTCGACGTCACCCGCGGCCCGAAGGGTCTGCAGGCTGAGAACGTTCGCCCTCTCTGAGCGAGCTCGTTGTAGCGAACGGCCCCCACCTTCGGGTGGGGGCCGTTCGTCGTTGTGACTGGTCCAGCGCGTCTCCGGCGCGCTGCCCACTGGTCAAGACTCGGACGGCTCCTCGAGCCGGTCACCAGCCGCGCTTCCGCCATTCGGCCAGTCCTGGACGCTCCGTGCCGAGGGTTGAGTCGTTGCCGTGGCCCGGGTAGAACCAGGTGTCGTCCGGGAGCGCACCGAAGAGCTTCGCCTCGACGTCGTCGATGAGGGTGGCGAAGGCCGCGCTGTCGCCGAAGGTGTTGCCGACCCCGCCCGGGAACAGTGAGTCGCCGGTGAACAGGTGCGGGTGGCCGTCGGGGTCGCGGTAGAGCAGGCAGATCGAGCCGGGGGTGTGGCCGGTGATCCGGATGACCTCGAGCCGGCACTCGCCGACCTCGATCACGTCGCCGTCGGTGACGGTGCGGTCGACCGGGACGCCGGTCTGCTCGGTGATCGCCGCGGCGTCCGGCTCGCCGGCGACGACGGTCGCGTCCGTGATCCGGACGACCTCGGCGAGGGCCCGGTGATGGTCCCAGTGCTGGTGCGTGGTGATCACGGTCTTCAGGCCGGTGTCGACCACCGTCATCAGCGTGTCCGCCTCGGCGGCGGCGTCGATCAGTGCCTTCTCGTTGGTCGTCCGGCACTCCAGCACGTAGGCGTTGTTGGACATCTGCTCGTCGACCGCCACCTTGGTGATGATCAGCTGCGGCAGCTCACGGACGTCGGGGTCGCCCCCCGGGGTCACGGCTCCGGTGTAGTCAGTAGACATCGTCATCGTCCCTCCATGGTGGGCAGTGTGCCGGTCGAGCTGGTCAGCTGGCCACCGGGATCACGGCCGGTCATCCACCACGCCAGAGCCGAGACCGGGCCGGACACGACCGGAGCGTCGGCAGCGGGGGAGCCGAGCGACCATTCCCGGTCGAGATCTGTGGCGTGCGCGGTGAAGCCGGCGCCGTCGTACCTCCCCGCGTCGCGGGAGAGGAACGCCTCCGCGGTCTCCGCCGGCCAGTCGGCGTGGCCGTAGCCGGCGTCGAGGTCGGCGTGGTGGATCTCGACCTCACGCAGCCGCAGCGTCGGCACCACGGCAGCCGGCACGACGACACCGCCCGGCGTCCGCTCGAAGGTCGTCCCCTCCGGCAGTGAGGCCAGTCCGGTGACGGCGTCGGCGAACAGGACGGCCGAGCTCCGGACCCGGTCGCGGACCTGGTCAGGCGGCGCGGCGGCTAGCGCGACGATGTCCTCGTCGCGGCGCTCGTTGGAGACATACATGGTCGTCGGCCGGCCGTCGAGGAGGCCGCGTACGGCGCCGCCGAGTCCCTCGGCGTTCAGCGCGAGGTGCGCGATCACATGCGCCCGTGACCACCCGGCGCACACGCTCGGGGCACTCCAGGCATCGTCGGCGAGTGCGTCGACGGTGGTCATGAGCCGCTCCGTAGCGGCCGAGATCTGATCGGTCACGGTCCCATCATGCCCCCGGCAAATTTCGGCTGTCGGCGGCGCGTGAGAGTCTGGCGACGTGGCCGACCAGCTGATCATTCGCGGTGCCCGCGAGCACAACCTGAAGGACGTCTCGCTCGACCTGCCCCGCGACTCCCTCATCGTCTTCACCGGGCTCTCCGGCTCCGGGAAGTCGAGCCTGGCGTTCGACACGATCTTCGCCGAGGGCCAGCGCCGCTACGTGGAGTCCCTGTCGGCCTACGCCCGCCAGTTCCTCGGCCAGATGGACAAGCCCGACGTCGACTTCATCGAGGGCCTCTCGCCCGCGGTGTCGATCGACCAGAAGTCCACGTCCAAGAACCCGCGCTCGACGGTCGGCACGATCACCGAGGTCTACGACTACCTCCGGCTGCTCTACGCCCGCGCCGGCCGCCCGCACTGCCCGACCTGCGGCGCCCCGATCGAGCGGCAGACCCCGCAGCAGATCGTCGACCGGGTGCTCGCACTGGAGGAGGGGCGCCGGTTCCAGGTGCTCGCCCCCGTGATCCGCGGCCGCAAGGGCGAGTTCGTCGACCTGTTCCGACAGCTGCAGACCCAGGGCTTCAGCCGGGCCCGCGTCGACGGAGAGATCCACAACCTCGACGACCCTCCGAAGCTCGACAAGAAGGTCAAGCACACGGTCGAGGTCGTCGTCGACCGGTTGGCGGTCAAGGCGACCGCCAAGCGACGCCTCACCGACTCGGTCGAGACCGCGCTCAACCTCGCCAGCGGTCTTGTGGTGCTCGACTTCGTCGACCTCCCTGAGAAGGACCCGCACCGCGAGATGCGGTTCAGCGAGAAGATGGCGTGCCCCAACGAGCACCCGATCGACACCGACGAGCTCGAGCCGAGGTCGTTCTCCTTCAACTCCCCGTTCGGCGCCTGCCCCGCCTGCACCGGCCTCGGCACCCGGATGGAGGTCGACCCGGAGCTGGTCGTCCCCGACCCCAGCGCGACCCTGGCCGAGGGCGCGCTCCAGCCGTGGAGCCACGCGCACGTCGCCGACTACTTCGGGAAGCTGGTCCAGGCCCTCGGCGAGGAGCTCGGGTTCGACATGGACACGCCGTGGGAGCGGCTCCCGGTCAAGGCCCGCAGCGCGGTCCTCGACGGCCACCCGACCAAGGTCCACGTCGTCACCCGCAACCGCTACGGCCGTCAGCGGTCCTACTACGCCGACTTCGAAGGCGTCCGCTCCTACATCGAGCGCCGGCACCGCGAGGCCGAGAGCGACGTCAGCCGCGAGCGGTTCGAGGGCTTCATGCGCGAGGTCCCGTGCCCCGTGTGTGGGGGGTCGCGGCTCAAGCCGGTGTCGATGTCGGTCACCCTCGGTGACAAGGACGCGGGCGGCAAGAACATCGCCGAGGTCTGCGCAATGCCGATCAACGAGTCCGCCGACTACCTGCGCAACGTCGATCTCTCGGCGCGTGAGCGTCAGATCGGCGAGCGGGTTCTCAAGGAGATCCAGGAGCGACTGCAGTTCCTGCTCGACGTCGGGCTCGACTACCTGAGCCTGGACCGGCCGTCCGGGTCGCTCTCGGGCGGCGAGGCGCAGCGGATCCGGCTCGCGACCCAGATCGGCGCCGGCCTGGTCGGCGTTCTCTATGTCCTCGACGAACCGTCGATCGGCCTCCACCAGCGCGACAACCAGAAGCTGATCGAGACCCTGCTCCGGCTGAAGGACCTCGGCAACACCCTGATCGTGGTCGAGCACGACGAGGAGACGATCCGGGTCGCCGACTGGGTGGTCGACATCGGGCCCGGTGCCGGTGAGCACGGCGGCCAGGTCGTCCACTCCGGCACGGTCAAGGGACTGCTCGAGCACCCCGACTCGATGACAGGCGAGTACCTCTCCGGTCGCCGCGAGATCCCGGTGCCGGCGATCCGCCGCCCACGCACCGTAGGCCGCGAGCTCAGGATCCACGATGCTCGCGAGCACAACCTCAAGAACCTCGACGTCAGCTTCCCGCTCGGGATGTTCGTCGCGATCACCGGCGTGTCCGGCTCCGGCAAGTCGACGCTCGTCAACGACATCCTCTACACGTCGCTCGCCAAGGAGCTCCACCGCGCGCGGACGATCCCCGGCCGGCACCAGAAGATCACCGGCATCGACAACGTCGACAAGGTGATCCACGTCGACCAGGGGCCGATCGGACGGACTCCGCGCTCCAACCCGGCGACCTACACCGGGGTGTTCGACCACATCCGCAAGCTGTTCGCCTCCACGCCGGAGGCGAAGATCCGCGGCTACCAGCAGGGGCGGTTCTCGTTCAACGTCAAGGGTGGGCGGTGCGAGGCGTGCGCCGGCGACGGCACGATCAAGATCGAGATGAACTTCCTCCCGGACGTCTACGTCCCGTGCGAGGTCTGCCACGGCGCGCGCTACAACCGCGAGACGCTCGAGGTCCACTACAAGGGCAAGACCATCGCCGAGGTCCTCGACATGCCGATCGAGGAGGCGCTCGAGTTCTTCGGCGCGGTCCCGGCGATCGCGCGGCACATGAAGACCCTGGTGGAGGTGGGCCTCGGCTACGTCCGGCTCGGTCAGCCGGCGACGACCCTGTCCGGCGGTGAGGCCCAGCGCGTCAAGCTCTCCACCGAGCTGCAGAAGCGATCCACCGGCCGCACCGTCTACGTCCTCGACGAACCGACCACGGGCTTGCACTTCGAGGACATCCGCAAGCTGCTCGGCGTGCTCTCCTCCCTGGTCGACAAGGGCAACACGGTCCTCGTGATCGAGCACAACCTGGACGTCGTCAAGACCGCCGACTGGATCGTCGACATGGGTCCCGAGGGGGGCTCGCGGGGCGGCACCGTCGTGGCCGAGGGTACGCCCGAGCAGATCGCCGCGACCCCGGGCAGCTTCACCGGCGACTTCCTCCGGCCGCTTCTCGAGGGCCGCGCCGCCGCCCAGCCGAAGCGCAAGCGAGCCGCCGCAGCGACCACGCGCACCACCAAGGCCCGGAGCACGGCCCGCCGCTGAGGGTTGGCTGAAATTTCCAGCGGGTCTGAACCACACGCCCGCCGGATCCGTTAAGTCAGCCATGACGATCAAGAGGTCCACCATCTCGAGGCGCCGGGCTCTGGCCGGCGTGGCGACCGCTGGCGTGAGCGTGCCGTTGCTGGCGGCGTGCGGCGACGACAGCAGCAAGTCATCGTCCACCAAGACCGACACCCCGTCGGCCAACACCGAAACCTCGTCGACGGCCGGCCCGTCGTCGACGCCGACCAAGACAGGACCGACGGAGGAGTCTGAGACCGTCTCGGCCCCCGCGGCTGACGGGATCCCTACCTCGGACGTGCCGGTCGGCGGCGGCATCGTGGTCGCGGACGAGGAAGTCGTGATCACTCAGCCCAACGAGGGTGAGTTCAAGGCGTTCTCGTCCATCTGCACCCACATGGGGTGCCCGGTCACCTCCGTCGAGGACGGGTTCATCGCCTGCCCGTGCCACGGCAGCAGGTTCGCCATCGAGACCGGTGAACCGACGTCCGACAGCCTGGCGGCAGCCCCGCTCGCGGCTGTCGAGCTCACGATCTCCAGCGGCAGGATCATCCTCGGATGAGCCGGATGCAGAAATGCCTGCAAGTCGCGAAAGCGCCTTGGGGCAAGAGTCGTTCCTGCTAGTTTTCGCTCCGTCACGCCACCGATCTCGGGAGTTTGCCCAGTGCTCAAGCGCATCTTGATCGTCGCACTGCTCGTTGCTGCGTGTCCCGTGGTGTTCGCCGCCGGCCCGTCGAATGCCTCAGCCACCTGCACCGAAGGGACGTGGAACTTCCGCAAGGAGACGACGGGTGGGTGTGCCTACGGCCACGTCTTCGTCGAAGGTGTCGGCGCCAACGCGCACCTCGACACCAACGTCACCGTTCACGACCACGCGGCCGACGTCGGCTGCGTGTACCTGCGTGTTCGCTGGATCCGAGCCGACGGTTCCATTGCTGCGACGGGGCGGCGAGGAGAAGCGTGCGTCTTCTACGACAATCCCGTGGCGGTCCAGGAGGACATCTACTTCAACGGCCACGCCGAGCTGAGATTTGCCGTGTGCCGCTCCGACGATGGAGCTGACACGTGCAGCAGCAACCGGACCTGGAACAAGCCGAGCATCGGGACGGGTGGCTGAGAGGTTGAGCCGGCGAGGAGCGACGGTCGACCTGCTCGCCTCGCGGCGGATCGTCTTCCATGGACTCGGAGCGCTCGGCGTCGCTGCCGCGCTGGCAGGCTGCGCGGGCGGCGGTGACGACGGCGGTGAGGCCGAGGACGTCGCGCCGGGGACCGAGCTGACGACCACCGACCAGGTCCCCGTCGGCGGCGGCATCGTGCTGGTCGACGACAAGGTCGTCGTGACCCAGCCGTCCGAGGGTGACTTCATGGCCTTCACCGCCGTCTGCACCCACCAGCACCTCTTGGTGGCCGAGGTGGCGAACGGGGTCATCCACTGCAACAACCACGGCAGCGAGTTCGACTTCGCGTCGGGGGAGGTGAGTCAGGGTCCGGCGGCCGAGCCCCTGGCCACCATCGCGATCAAGGTCGACGGCGACAAGATCGTCAAGGCGTAGGGATCGGCACGGCAGCCGAGCGCCAGCGCTCGTCACGCGGCGAGGGGCGCCGGTCGAGGCGGGCGTCGAGCAACAACCGGGCGTCGTCGTAGCGCTCGGCGCGGAGCAGCGCCGCGATCCGCGTCTCCTCGACGATCTCGCGCTGCGCGTCGGAGCCGCCGAGCCGCCAGCACACCGGCGCCAGCGCACCGAGCCGGTCGGCCGCCTCGGACGCGCGACCCGAGCCGAGCACCCACAGTGCGTCGGCCAGCGGGGCGACCACCTCGCGCTGGGCGGCGTGGAAGTGGCCCGCGCTGCGGGCGGCCAGTCGGCGGAGGCCGTCGAGGTCGTCGAGGGCCAACAGGGTCACTGCGGCGTGCATGCCGAGGAACGCGGTGGCCGGAGCCTCCAACCCGCCCCGCCCGGTCACCCGGGCGACCTCCTCGAGGTCGGGCACGTCCTCGGCGTCGGGGGTCAGCGCCCAGCGGTAGAGCATCGACCCCGTGTCGACGAGCGCCCGGCAGCCGACCGCGTGCCGGGGCTGGAGCTGGGTCTCGTAGCGACGCCGCACCGCGTCGAGGTCGCCGAGGGACAGCTCGTGCAGCGCGGCGTGCCAGGAGAAGTGGGTGAGGCTCTCGGTCTCCGAGCCCTCGCCGGTCACCCACGCGTCCATCCAGGCGAGACCCGCGACATGGTCGCCGGTCTCGTAGTGAGCATGAGACCGGGCGTGGGCGGCGTGCCCGGCAGTGGGGTCCGCGGCCAGTGCTTCGCACGAGAGCGTCATCGCGTCGTCGTACTGCCGCTGCTCCTGGCGCACGAACGCGAGCAGACCGAGGAACCACGGGTCTGCGCCGTACGACGGCGCCGCCCGCTCGACGATCGCCCATGCCTCGGCGGGCACCTCGGTCACACCGGCGAAGGCGATCGTGGGCATCGCGACCGAGAGCAGCACGGCGTCGCGCGGGTAGGTCGTCAGGTGGGTGAGCAAGGGTCGGTGGTCACCCTGGAGGTGCCGGTCGACCGCGTGCACGTGGCTGCGCTCCCGCTCGCTCGCCCCGTCAGCGTGCCGCCGGGCGTCCGTGAGCCGGGACGCGATGTCGACGTCGACGCACATCTCGTGGCCGAGCAGCGCGAGGTCGGCGTGCGCGAGGGCGAACGTCGGGTCGTGCGCGAGCGATGCCGCGATCCTGACGTGAGCGTCGCGACGGAGGCGGAGCAGGTCGCGGACGCCGGCAACGTACGCCGCCGCTGCCGCGTCGCTCGTGGTCAGCGGATAGCCGTAGTCGTCCCGACAACCCATGGCAGCAGTCTCTCCCGAGAGGCCACCTCCGTCGACATCATCGGTGCGCGCGTCTCCCGTTCACCGTGTCAACCGGTGTCAACCGGCGTCAGTCGGTGCCGGTCCGTAGGGTGGAAGCGTGTCGCAGAGCTATCGCCCGAAGCCGGGCGAGATCCCCACGGAGCCGGGTGTCTATCGCTTCCGCGACAAGACGCGGCGGGTGATCTACGTCGGGAAGGCGAAGAACCTGCGGGCCCGGCTGTCGTCGTACTTCCAGGACATCGGCAACCTGCACCAGCGCACGGCGACGATGGTCGCGACCGCCGCGTCGGTGGAGTGGACGGTCGTCAAGACCGAGGTCGAGGCGCTGCAGCTGGAGTACTCCTGGATCAAGGAGTTCGATCCGCGCTTCAACGTGAAGTACCGCGACGACAAGTCCTACCCGTGGCTCGCGGTGACGGTCGGCGAAGAGTTCCCGCGGGTGATGGTCGGCCGCGGAGCCAAGCGCAAGGGCACCCGCTACTTCGGGCCCTACAGCCACGCGTGGGCGATCCGCGAGACCGTCGACATCCTGCTCCGGGTCTTCCCGATGCGGTCGTGCAGCAACGGCGTCTTCAAGCGATCGCAGCAGATCGGCCGGCCGTGCCTGCTCGGCTACATCGACAAGTGCGCTGCGCCCTGCGTCGGCAACGTGACCGAGGAGCAGCACCGCGCGATCGTCGACGACTTCTGCGAGTTCATGGCGGGCCGCACCAAGCCGTTCATCAAGCGCATCCAGCAGGAGATGTACGCCGCCAGCGAGGCGGAGGACTACGAGAGGGCAGCCCGGCTCCGCGACGACCTGGGTGCGATGCAGAAGGCGCTGGAGAAGCAGGCCGTGGTGCTCGGCGACGGTGCCGACGCCGACGTGATCGCGTTGGCGGAGGACCCGCTCGAGGTCGCCGTCCAGGTGTTCTACGTTCGCGGCGGCCGGGTCCGCGGCCAACGCGGCTGGGTGGCCGACCGCACCGACGACGCCGACACCTCCGAGCTGGTCGAGACCTTCCTGCTTCAGCTCTATGCCGGCGAGCCCGAAGCGGTGCCCAAGGAGATCCTGGTGCCCCAGCTCCCGCCGGACCGGGCGACGTTCGAGCAGCTGCTCAGCGACCTCCGCGGGACCAAGGTGGCGATCCGGGTGCCCCAGCGTGGCGACAAGAAGTCGCTGCAGGAGAGCGTCGCCCGCAACGCGAAGGAGTCGCTCGCGCTGCACAAGACCAAGCGGGCCAGCGACCTGACCACCCGCAACCAGGCGCTGGCCGAGATCGCCGACGCGCTCGGGCTCGAGGAAGCACCGCTGCGGATCGAGTGCTACGACGTGTCCCACATCCAGGGCACCGAGATCGTCGCGTCGATGGTGGTGTTCGAGGACGGGCTCGCGCGCAAGGGGGAGTACCGCCGGTTCGTCATCCGCGGTCTGGAAACAACTGCGGGGTCCGACAACATTGATGACACGGCGGCGATGCACGAGGTGATCACCCGCCGCTTCCGACGGCTGCTGGACGAACAGGCAAGGTCGGAGGAGCGGATGGGGGAGGACGGTCCGATGCTGGTCGACCCCGACACCGGTCGGCCGCGGAAGTTCGCCTACGCCCCCGGGCTGGTCGTGGTCGACGGCGGCGCTCCGCAAGTTGCCGCCGCCCAGCGGGCGCTCGACGAGCTCGGCATCGACGACATCCCGGTCTGCGGCCTCGCGAAGCGGCTCGAGGAGGTGTGGCTGCCGGCCAGGACCGGCCGGGCCGACGACCCGGTCATCCTGCCGCGCAGCTCGGAGGGGCTCTACCTCCTCCAGCGGGTGCGCGACGAGGCCCACCGGTTCGCGATCGCCCACCACCGCGGGCGCCGGTCGAAGTCGATGGTCGAGAGCCTGCTCGACGACGTACCCGGGCTCGGGGAGGTGCGGCGCAAGACGCTGCTGCGCCACTTCGGGTCGCTGAAGAAGCTCCGGGAGGCGGAAGTCGACGAGATCGCCCTCGTCCCGGGCATCGGCCCGCGCACCGCGGAGGCGATCAAGGCTGCCGTCGCGGCGGGGGACGCGACACGCACCCGCGAGACACGGAAGACTACGGCGACATGACTGCCGGACCGACCCTCCCGCCGCCGGGAGAGCTGGTGGTGGTCACCGGGATGACCGGTGCCGGCCGGAGCACCGCGGCCAAGGAGCTCGAAGACCTGGGTTTCTACGTCGTCGACAACCTGCCGCCCAACCTGCTCCCGGCCGTGGTTCGGCTGGTCGACGAGAGCCAGGGGCGCACCCAGCCGGTCGCTGTCGTCGTCGACGTCCGGTCCGGCTCGTTCTTCCAGGGCCTCCGCAGTGCGTTGGCGCACGGCGTCACCGGCCGCGACACCACCTTGGTCTTCCTCGACGCGACCGACGAGGTCCTGGTGCGCCGGCAGGAAGCCGCCCGCCGGCCGCACCCGCTCCAGGAGGGCGGCCGGCTGCTCGACGGACTGGAGCGCGAGCGGGTGGTGCTGGCCGACCTGCGGGGCGACGCGGACCTGGTCATCGACACCACCAACCTCAACGTGCACCAGCTCACCGACCGGATCGCGGAGTCGTTCGGCACACCGGAGACGATGCGGCTGCGGGTGACCACGATCAGCTTCGGCTTCAAGTACGGCATCCCGGCCGACGCCGACTACGTCGCCGACATGCGCTTCCTGCCCAACCCGCACTGGGTGCCGGAGCTCCGGGCGCACACCGGCCGTGACCAGGACGTCGCCGACTATGTCCTCGGCCGGCCGGGCGCGGAGGAGTTCCTCGACCAGTTCGTGCCGCTCCTGACGGGTGTGGCCGAGGGCTACCTCCGCGAGGGCAAGCGCTTCATGCGAGTCGCGATCGGGTGCACCGGCGGGAAGCACCGCAGCGTTGCGATGAGCGAGGAGGTCGCCCGGCGGATGCAGGAGCGCGGCTACGTCGCCCGGGCCCTCCACCGGGACCTGGGGCGAGAGTGACGCAGCGAAGATCGACACCTCGTCCCCACCGACCGCCCCCTGCCCATGAACGGGCGCAGGCGGTCGTCGCTCTCGGGGGCGGGCACGGTCTGCACGCCTCCCTGACCGCACTGCGGATGCTGGTCGACGACCTCACGGTCGACGAGCTCACGGCCGTCGTGACGGTCGCCGACAACGGCGGCTCGTCGGGACGGCTGAGGGGCGAGTTCGGCGTGCTCCCGCCCGGCGACCTGAGGATGGCTCTCGCAGCCCTGTGTGGTGACGACGAGTGGGGCGACACCTGGGCCCGGGTGCTGCAACACCGGTTCGAGGGCGACGGGGAGATGCGCGGGCACGTGGTCGGCAACCTGCTCATCGTGGGTCTGTGGGAGCTGCTGGGTGACGACGTCGACGCTCTCGACTGGGTCGGCCGGTTGCTCGGCGCCAAGGGTCGGGTGCTGCCGATGGCGATGACGCCGATGGACATCACGGCCGAGGTTCGGGGGCTGGCCGACGACCCGGACCAGCTGACGGTGGTCAGAGGGCAGGTGGAGGTCGCGACGACCGACGGTGTCATCGCTGAGGTCGTCCTCGAACCGCCCGACCCCGCCGTGAGCCCGGCCGCGCTGACGGCGATCGACGAGGCGGACTGGGCGGTGCTCGGTCCGGGATCGTGGTTCACCTCGGTGATCCCGCACCTGCTGGTGCCGCAGCTGCGCGATGCGCTGGTCGCGACCGAGGCCCGGCTGATCGTCGTCCTCAACCTCGCCGAGCAGCAGGGCGAGACCGGGGGCTTCGGTCCGGCCGACCACCTGGCCGTGCTCGCCGAGCACGCGCCCGACCTCGTCGTCCACACCGTCCTCGCCGACCGGGAGAGTGTCGGCGACGACGCCGAGGAGCTGCTGGCGGTGGTCAGCGCCCTCGGCGCGAGGCTGGTGATCGACGACGTGGCGATGGGTGACGGCACCCCGCGGCACGACCCCGCGCTGCTCGCGGCCGCATACGCCCGCATCATGCAGAGTTGAGTTGGCCGACCGCGACTCCGGGCGCGCGCGTGGCTCGATCGGTAATTGACCGACGTGGCAGGATCAGCCCTATGGCGATGACGGCTCAGGTCAAGGCGGAACTGGCCAGCACCCCGGTCACCAAGGCGTGTTGTCGCAAGGCTGAGGTCGCCTCGACGCTGCGGTTCGCAGGTGGCCTGCACATCGTCGCCGGCCGGATCGTCGTCGAGGCCGAGCTGGACACCGGAGCGGCCGCGCGGCGGCTCCGGCGGGACATCGCGGAGATGTACGGCCAGTCGTCCGACGTGGTGATGGTGCAGGGCAACGGCATCCGCAAGGGCAGCCGTTACATCGTGCGCGTCGTCAAGGACGGCGAGGCGCTGGCCCGTCAGACCGGGCTGCTCGACCAGCGCGGTCGCCCGGTCCGCGGGCTCCCGCCGGCCGTGGTCTCCGGCGGCGGGTGCGACGCGGTCGCCGCCTGGCGGGGTGCCTTCCTGGCGCACGGCTCGCTCACCGAGCCCGGTCGCTCGTCCTCCCTCGAGGTCACCTGCCCGGGGTCCGAGGCGGCACTCGCCCTCGTCGGCGTCGCCCGTCGGCTCGGGATCCAGGCGAAGGCCCGCGAGGTCCGCGGCGTCGACCGGGTGGTCATCCGCGACGGCGACGCGATCGGCCAGCTGCTGACCCGGCTCGGCGCTCACGAGACGCTGATGGCCTGGGAGGAGCGCCGGATGCGGCGCGAGGTGCGGGCCACCGCCAACCGGCTCGCGAATTTCGACGACGCCAACCTGCGCCGATCAGCCCGGGCGGCGGTGACCGCGGGCGCCCGGGTCGAGCGGGCGATGGAGATCCTCGGCGACGAGGTGCCCGACCACCTGCGGATGGCGGGTCGGCTCCGGCTGGAGCACAAGCAGGCCTCGTTGGAGGAGCTCGGCCAGCTGCACGAGCCGGTGCTGACGAAGGACGCGATCGCCGGCCGGATCCGCCGGCTGCTCGCCATGGCCGACAAGCGCGCCGAGGACCTCGGGGTTCCCGACACCGAGGCGTCGCTGACGCCCGAGATGCTCGCCGAGTCCTGATCCGGCGTTCACCTGCGGTGACCGGCCCCTTGTCTCCCAGCGCGGGGCGGAGCATCGTGGGCACATGCAGGCGAACGTGGGCGACCGACTGGTCGTGGAGGGCAGGACCGACTCGATGCACCGGCGCGAGGCCGAGGTGCTGGAGGTGCGCGGAGAGAACGGCGCACCGCCGTACCTCGTCCGCTGGGAGGACGGCCACGAGGCCCTGACGTTCCCCGGTGCGGACGCGCACGTCGTACCGGCGTCCTGAGGGCCGCCCGACGCCGGTGACCGTTGTTACCGGGACGTACGGCGGGACTGTCCGGTGGCGTGCCCGGAGCCGCTTGTAGGGTGGTCGACGCGGGTGACTGAACGCCCGCATTCCAGTCAAGGCGGGCGACCGAACGCCCACCACCGAGACAAGGAGCAATGCTGTGACCATTCGTGTAGGCATCAACGGCTTCGGCCGGATCGGCCGCAACTTCTTCCGCGCAGTGCGAGCCAGTGGGCTCGACATCGAGATCGTCGGCGTCAACGACCTGACCGACAACGCCACGCTGGCGCACCTCCTCAAGTACGACTCGATCCTCGGTCGGCTCGACGCCGACGTGAGCTCCACCAGTGACGCGATCGTCGTGGGCGACACCGAGATCAAGGCGTTCGCCGAGCGCGACCCGGCCATGCTCAAGTGGGCCGACCTGGGCGTCGACGTGGTCGTCGAGTCGACCGGCTTCTTCACCGACGCGACCAAGGCCCGCGCGCACGTCGACGGCGGTGGCGCCAAGAAGGTCATCATCTCGGCGCCCGCCTCCAACGAGGACATCACCATCGTGATGGGCGTCAACCACGACCTCTACGACGCCGAGCAGCACACGGTGATCTCCAACGCGTCCTGCACCACCAACTGCCTCGGCCCGATGGCGAAGGCGCTCAACGACGGTCTCGGCATCAACAAGGGCCTGATGACGACCATCCACGCCTACACCGCCGACCAGAACCTGCACGACAACATCCACAAGGACCCGCGTCGGGCCCGCGCCGCCGCACTCAACATCGTGCCCACCTCGACCGGTGCCGCGAAGGCGATCGGCCTGGTGCTGCCCGAGCTCAAGGGCAAGCTCGACGGCTACGCCCTGCGCGTCCCCACGCCGACCGGCTCTCTCACCGACCTCTCCTTCGAGGCCGCGCGCGAGACCAGCGTCGAGGAGGTCAACGAGATCGTGAAGGCGGCCGCGGACGGCCGGATCCTGCGCTACTCGACCGACCCGATCGTGTCCTCGGACATCGTCACCGACCCGGCGTCCTGCATCTTCGACGCGCCGCTCACCAAGGTCATCGGCAACCAGGTCAAGGTCGCCGGCTGGTACGACAACGAGTGGGGTTACTCCAACCGCCTCGCGGACCTGATCGTCCACGTCGGCGCGACTCTTTGACGGTCGGGCCGACCAATATGGCGGAGTACGCCGGACTGGGCGAGGTCAGCGGCAAGCGGGTCCTCGTCCGGTCGGACCTCAACGTGCCCCTCGATCGCCAAGAAGACGGGCAGAGCTCGATCACCGACGACGGCCGGATCCGGGCCAGCGTTCCGACCATCAAGGCACTGGCGGACGCCGGGGCTCGCGTGGTCGTGGCGGCCCACCTCGGGCGTCCCCAGGGCGCGCCCGACCCGGCGTACTCCCTCGCTCCGGTGGCCGGGCGGCTCGGCGAGCTGCTGGGCCGGCCTGTCGCGTTCGCGACCGACACCGTCGGCCCGTCCGCCCAGGAGACCGTGGCGGCGCTGGCCGACGGCGAGGTCGCCGTGCTGGAGAACGTGCGCTTCAACGCCGGCGAGACCAGCAAGGACGACGCCGAGCGCGGCGCGTTCGCCGACCAGCTGGCGTCCCTCGCCGACGCGTTCGTCTCCGACGGGTTCGGCGTCGTCCACCGCAAGCAGGCGTCGGTCTACGACGTCGCGCAGCGGCTGCCGCACGCGATGGGCGGCCTCGTGGCCGCGGAGATCGACGTGCTCCGGCGGCTGACCGTCGACCCCGAGCGGCCTTACGTCGTCGTGCTGGGCGGCTCGAAGGTGTCCGACAAGCTCGGCGTGATCGACAACCTCCTCGGCAAGGCCGACAAGCTGCTCATCGGCGGCGGGATGGTCTTCACCTTCCTCGCCGCCCAGGGGCACGAGGTCGGCAAGAGCCTGCTCGAGGCCGACCAGCTGGACGTCTGCCGCGACTACCTCCGGCGGGCCCACGACTCGGGTGTGGAGCTGCTCCTGCCGAGTGACGTCGTCGTCGACACCGAGTTCCCGTCGGGCGACCGGACGCCGGCCCCCGGAGTGGTGCCGTCCTCGGAGATCCCCGAGGACAGCCTCGGTCTCGACATCGGACCGAGGACCGCCGCGGCCTACGCGAAGGTGCTCGCCGACGCGCGCACGGTCTTCTGGAACGGGCCGATGGGCGTGTTCGAGGTGGCCGCCTTCGCGGCGGGCACCAAGGCGGTGGCCGAGGCGCTGACCAAGGTGGACGGGCTCACCGTGGTCGGCGGCGGCGACTCCGCGGCCGCGGTCCGCGCGCTCGGCTTCGACGAGGCCGCGTTCGGTCACATCTCCACCGGCGGCGGCGCCAGCCTCGAGTATCTCGAGGGCAAGGAACTCCCCGGCATCACGGTCCTCGAGGAGAGCTGACACATGGCAACCACTTCCACCGGGCGCACGCCGATCATGGCGGGCAACTGGAAGATGAACCTCAATCACCAGGAAGCGGTGATGTTGGTCCAGAAGCTCGCGTTCACGCTGTCGGACAAGCGGCACGACCACGGCAAGGCCGAGGTCGTCGTGCTGCCGCCGTTCACCGACATCCGGTCCGTCCAGACCGTCGTCGACGGCGACCGGCTCTCGATCAGGTACGGCGCGCAGGACGTCTCCATGCACGAGTCCGGTGCCTACACCGGGGAGATCTCGGCCGCGATGCTCGCGAAGCTCGGCTGCTCGTATGTGACAGTCGGGCACTCCGAGCGGCGTCAGTACCACGCCGAGACCGACCAGATCGTCGCGGCGAAGGCCGCGGCCGCCCTGGGCGCCAAGATCACTCCGATCGTCTGCGTCGGCGAAGGCCTCGACATCCGCAAGGAGGGCACCCACGTGCCCTACTGCACCGCGCAGGTCGTCGGGTCGCTGGCAGGACTGACCGCGCAGCAGGTCGCCGGCCTGGTGATCGCCTACGAGCCGGTGTGGGCCATCGGCACCGGAGAGGTGGCGACGCCGGACGACGCGCAGGAGGTCTGTGCGGCGATCCGCGCGCAGCTCAAGGAGTCCTTCGGCGCGGAGGTCGCGGACGTCGTACGCATCCAGTACGGCGGTTCGGTCAAGGCCGCCAACGTCGCCGGGATCATGTCCCAACCCGACATCGACGGATGCCTGGTCGGCGGGGCGAGCCTGCAGGCCGACGAGTTCGGTGGGATCTGCCGGTTTTACGACATGCCGGCCCTCTGACGGATGCTGTCGTCCATCAGCGTGCCCGGCTTCGGTCAGCGACCGGTGCTGACGTAGGATCCCTCCGTGCTGGAAACCGTATTCACTGTCCTGCTGGTGCTCACCAGCGTGCTGATGATCCTCATGGTGCTGTTGCACAAGGGGCGCGGCGGCGGGCTCTCGGACATGTTCGGTGGTGGAGTCTCCAGCTCCCTGGGCGGATCGTCGGTCGCGGAGCGAAACCTCGACCGGTTCACGATCGGCATCGGCGTGATCTGGTTCGCCTGCGTCATCGCCCTCGGCCTGCTCCTGGCCTATCAGAGCTGACCGTCCCCCAAGACTGACCAACGCGTCCGGCCCGCCGGACCGAGCTGAGGAGAGAGTCCGTTGGCTGGTGGTGGCAACGCGATCCGCGGTAGTCGCGTAGGCGCAGGCCCGATGGGTGAGGCGGAGCGCGGTGAGGCCGCGCCGCGCCAGGCCGTGACCTACTTCTGTGCGCACGGACATCGCTCCGTGATCGCCTTCTCCGTCGAGGCCGTCGTGCCCGACTCCTGGGACTGCCCGAAGTGCGGCCTCCCGGCCGGCCTCGACTCCGAGAACGCCCCGCCGGCACCGAAGATCGAGCCCTACAAGACCCACCTCGCCTACGTGAAGGAGCGTCGCTCCGACAAGGAGGCCGAGGTCATCCTCGACGAGGCGATCCAGCTCCTGCGCTCCCGTCGCAAGTCCGGCGAGATCATCTTCTGAGTTGGATCTGCGCTCGCGTCGCGTACGCCGCCGCGCCGCGCAGGTTCACCACGGGATGCAGCCGAAGCTGCACTTCCCACGGGCTATGACCTGTGGGAGGTGCAGGTTCAGCGACATACCGTGATGAACCTGCAGCCGCCGTCAGAGCCGCGCCGCCGCCTCGTGGTCGAGGAACCAGGTGGTCTCGGTCATCCCCCTGACACCGCGGGCGGGGGTGTCGGTGATGGTGCCGTCGTCGGCGAGGGCGCGGGCGACGGCGTCGGCCTTGGCCTCGCCGGAGACGAGGAACCACACGGCGTGCGCATGGTTCAAGGCCTCGAAGGTGAGGGTCACCCGGTCCGGCGGCGGCTTGGGGGAGTCGTGGACGGCGGTCGCGATGGCGTCGGTGACGTCGAGGCCCGGGTGGCCCGGGAAGAGCGAGGCGATGTGGCCGTCGGGGCCGACGCCGAGCATGAGCACGTCGAAGCCGCCACCGCCCTCGGCTCGCATGGTCGTCGCGTACGCCGTCGCGGCCGCCTCGGCGTCCGGCACCTGATCGGCGGCCGGCACCTCGTGCACGCGGGTCGCGCCGACCTCGTCGAGGAAGGCAGCGCGGGCCTGGACCGCGTTGCGGTCGGGGGAGTCGGCGGCGACGAACCGCTCGTCGCCGAACCAGAACTGCACCGCGCCCCAGTCGACGCCCGAAGCCGGGGCCATCCGGGCGACCTCCCGGTGGACGGCGTCGGCGATGGTCCCGCCGGTGAGGCCGATGTCCGGGACGTGCCCGGCCGCCTGGGCGTCGGCGATCCGGTTGAGCAGCTCGCCCGCCACGGCGGTGGCGAGGGTCTCCGGGTCGGGGTGGACCTCGACCAGGGGCTCCGGCCGGTCCGCCGTCGAGGTCATCGCCGGTGCGTCCGGTAGTAGTCGATGAGCGCGCGGGTCGAGGCGTCCTGTTCTGCGATCGCCTTCTCGTCGCCGGCCACCGCCGGCGTGATCTGCTGTGCGAGCTGCTTGCCCAGCTCGACGCCCCACTGGTCGAAGCTGTCGATGCCCCACACGACGCCCTGGGTGAAGGTGATGTGCTCGTAGAGCGCGATCAGCTGACCCAGGACCGACGGCGAGAGCCCGGGCGCCATGATCGAGGTGGTCGGCCGGTTGCCCGTGAAGACCCGGGCGGGGACGATCGCGTCCGGTGTGCCTTCCTCCCGCACCTCGTCGGCGGTCTTGCCGAACGCCAGTGCCTTGGTCTGCGCGAAGAAGTTGGCGAGGAACAGCTCGTGCACGTCGACGTCGCCGTCCTGCAGCGGGTGCGCCGGGTTGGCGAACGCGATGAAGTCGGCCGGGATCGACCGGGTGCCCTGGTGGATGAGCTGGTAGAACGCGTGCTGGCCGTTGGTGCCCGGCTCGCCCCAGAACACCTCGCCGGTGTCGGTGGTCACCGGCGAGCCGTCCCAGCGCACGCTCTTGCCGTTGCTCTCCATGGTCAGCTGCTGGAGATAGGCCGGGAACCGGTGCAGCGACTGCGCATAGGGGAGTACGGCGTGCGTCTGTGCCCCGAGGAAGTTGACGTACCAGATGTTCAACAGGCCCATGAGGGCCGGCACGTTGCGGACCAGCGGCTCCGCGACGAAGTGCTCGTCGATCGCGTGGAAGCCGGCCAGGAACTCGGCGAAGCGCTCCGGGCCGATCGCGATCACCAGGGACAGGCCGATGGCGGAGTCGACCGAGTAGCGCCCGCCGACCCAGTCCCAGAAGCCGAACGCGTTGGCCGGGTCGATCCCGAACGCCTCGACCTTGTCGAGCGCGGTGGACACCGCGACGAAGTGCTTCGCGACCGCGCCCGGGTCACCGCCGAGCCCCTCGAGCAGCCAGGTGCGGCACAGGCGGGCGTTGGTGAGGGTCTCGAGCGTCCCGAAGGTCTTGCTCGCGACGATGAACAAGGTGGTCGCCGGGTCGAGACCGATGAGCTTCTGCGCCGCGTCCGTCGGGTCGATGTTGCTGATGTAGCGGCACTCGATCTCCTCGTGCCGGTAGGGGAGGAGCGCCTCGTAGGCCATGACCGGACCGAGGTCGGAACCCCCGATCCCGATGTTGACGACCGTTCGGATCCGCTCTCCGGTCGCGCCGACCCAGGCGCCCGATCGCACGCGCTCGGCGAAGGCGTAGACCTGCTCGAGGACGCCGTGCACATCGGCCACGACATCCTGGCCGTCGACCTCCAGCCGGGTGCCGGCCGGCTCGCGCAGCGCCGTGTGGAGGACCGCCCGGTCCTCGGTGACGTTGATGTGCGACCCGGCGAGCATCTCGTCGCGGCGCTCCTCGAGCCCGACCTCGCGGGCGAGCGCGAGGAGGGCGCCGAGCACGTGGTCGTCGACGAGGTTCTTCGACAGATCGACGTGCAGATCGGCGGCGTTGTAGGTGAGTCGCTCGACCCGCCCCGGGTCGTTGGCGAACACCTGGCGCAGGTCGGGCGTGCCCGCGGCAGCGAGCTCGGTCAGCCGCGCCCACGCGTCGGTCGTCGTCGGGTCCACCGTCAGCCCATCTGGCCCTTGACGGTCTCCAGCAGCTCGAGCCATGACTTCTTGAACTTGTCGACGCCTTCGGTCTCGAGGACCTCGAACACGTCGTCGAGATCGATCCCGACCTCGGTGAGCTGGTCGAAGAGCGCCTGCGCCTCCGCGGCCTTGCCGGTCACCTGGTCGCCGGTCACCTCGCCGTGGTCGGCGAACGCGAGCAGGGTCTTCTCCGGCATCGTGTTGACCGTGTCGGCGACGACCAGGTCCGTGACGTAGAGCGTGTCGGGGTAGTCCGGGTTCTTCACGCCGGTCGACGCCCACAGCGGCCGCTGCGGGTGGGCTCCCGCCGCGGCCAGCGCCTGCCACCGGTCCGACGCGATGACCCTCTCGAACGCCGCGTAGGCCAGCCGGGCGTTCGCCACCGCTGCCTTGCCGCGGAGCGCCAGAGCCTCGTCGGTGCCGATCTTGTCGAGGCGGGGGTCGATCTCGGTGTCGACGCGCGACACGAAGAACGAGGCGACCGAGCGGATGGTCCCGAGGTCGATGCCGTTGTCCTTGGCCTGCTCGAGACCGGTCAGGTAGGCGTCCATGACCGCTTCGTAGCGCTCGGTCGAGAAGATCAGGGTCACGTTGACGCTGATGCCTTCGGCGATGGCGGCGGTGATCGCCGGCAGGCCCTCGAGCGTGGCGGGGATCTTGATCAGCACGTTGGGCCGGTCGACGGCCGCCCAGAGCGCCTTCGCGGAGGCGATGGTCGCGTCGGTGTCGTTGGCGAGCGTCGGCTCGACCTCGATCGACACCCGGCCGTCGTCGGCGGTGGAAGCCGCGACCGAGCCGAGGATGTCGCAACCGTTGCGGACGTCGTCGGTGGTCAGCTCGAACACCACCCGCTCGACGTCGGCGCCCTCCGCCACGAGGGAGCGGACCTGCTCGTCGTACCGCTCGCCATCGCTGATCGCGGCCGCGAAGATGGTCGGGTTGGTCGTCACTCCGACCACGTGCTTCTCGGCGACGAGCTCGGCGAGGTTGCCGGTCTCGATCCGCTCGCGCGACAGGTCGTCGAGCCAGATGGACACACCGGCGTCGGCCAGTGCCTTCAAACGATCGTCACTCATGGGGTTCTCCTTCGTGAGTCGTGAAGCCGGCCGCGGGGGTTACCGCGTGGCTGCCTCGATGCTGTCCTTGGCGGCCTGGGTGACCGCTTCGGGGGTGAAACCGAGCTCCTTGAAGATCCGGGCACCGTCGGCCGAGGCGCCGAAGTGCTCGAGGCTCACCATCCGGCCCGCGTCGCCGACGTACTCGCGCCAGCCCTGCCGGATGCCGGCCTCGACGCTGACCCGCGCCTTGACCATGGGCGGGATGACCTGGTCACGGTAGGCCTGGGTCTGCTGCTCGAACCACTCGATCGACGGCATCGAGACCACGCGGGCGTTGATGCCGTCGGCCGCGAGCTGCTCGCGCGCCCCGACTGCGAGCTGCACCTCGGACCCGGTGCCGATCAGGATCACGTCGGGCTGACCTCCCTCGGCCTCGAGGAGCACGTAGCCGCCCTTGCCGACGTCGTCGGTCGTCGCGAATCCTTGCTCGCCGCGCGGGAACGTCGGGACGTTCTGCCGGGTGAGGATGAGTCCCGCCGGCCGGTCGGTGTTCTTGAGGATCTGCAACCACGCCGCGGCGGTCTCGTTGGCGTCGGCCGGCCGCACGATGTCGAGGCCGGGGATGGCACGGAGCGCCCAGAGGTGCTCGACCGGCTGGTGGGTCGGGCCGTCCTCACCGAGGCCGATCGAGTCGTGCGTCCAGACGTAGGTCACCGGTGCCTGCATCAGCGACGCCACGCGTACGGCGCCGCGCATGTAGTCGGAGAACGTGAGGAACGTGCCGCCGAAGACCCGGGTGCCGCCGTGGACGGCGATGCCGTTCATGATCGCGCCCATGCCGTGCTCGCGGATGCCGAAGTGGAGGACGCGTCCGTCGCGGGGATCGCCCTGCCACTCCTCGACCGAGCGGTCCGTCGGCAGGAACGAAGGGACGCCCTTGATCGTCGTGTTGTTGGAGCCGGCGAGGTCGGCCGAGCCGCCCCACAGCTCCGGCATGACGGGAGCGATCGCGTTGATCACCTGACCGGAAGCCGCGCGGGTCGCGACGCCCTTGGCGTCGGCAGGGAACGTCGGGAGAGCCGCCTCCAGGCCCTCGGGCAGCGCCCGCGCCTTCATCCGGTGCAACAGGGCTGCCTGCTCCTGGTGCGCACCGGCCCAGGCGTCGTACTGCCGGTCCCACTCGGCACCCCAGGCCTTGCCGCGTTCGAGCAGCGACCGCGTGTGCTCGAGGACGTCGTCCGGCACGTCGAAGGTCTGCGCCGGGTCGAACCCGAGCAGCTCCTTGGTCGCAGCCACCTCGTCGGCCCCGAGCGCGGAGCCGTGCGCCGCCTCCGTGTTCTGAGCGTTCGGCGCCGGCCAGGCGATGATCGTCCTGAGCACGATGATGGACGGCTTGTCGATCACGCCGTCGGCGGCCTTGATCGCCTCGTGGAGCGCGGGGACGTCCTCGTGGTAGTCGGTCCCGTTGGTGTGGTCGCCGCCCTTGGTCCAGTCGACGGTCTGGACGTGCCAGCCGTAGGCCTCGTAGCGCTGGGCGACGTCCTCGGTGAAGGCGATGTTGGTGTCGCCCTCGATCGAGATCCGGTTGGCGTCGTAGATGACGGTGAGGTTGCCCAGCTCCTGGGTGCCCGCGATCGACGATGCCTCACCGCTGACGCCCTCCTGGAGATCGCCGTCGGACGCGATCACGTAGACGTGGTGGTCGAACAGCGACTCACCGGGCTCGGCTGAGGGGTCGAGCAGACCTCGCTCGCGACGGGCAGCCATCGCCATGCCGACGGCGCTGCCGACACCCTGACCGAGCGGGCCGGTGGTCACCTCGACCCCGGCGGTGTGGCCGAACTCGGGGTGGCCCGGGGTCTTGGATCCCCACGTCCGCAGCGACTTGAGGTCGTCGAGCTCGAGACCGAAGCCGCCGAGGTAGAGCTGGATGTAGAGGGTGATCGAGCTGTGGCCGGCGCTCAGGACGAACCGGTCACGAGCGATCCAGTCGGGATCCGCCGGGTCGTGCCGCATCACCTTCTGGAACAGCAGGTACGCCGCCGGCGCCAGGCTCATCGCGGTGCCCGGGTGGCCGTTGCCCACCTTCTGCACGGCGTCCATCGCCAGCACCCGTACGGTGTCGACCGCCTTGCGGTCCAGATCGGTCCACTCCAGCTCCGGGATCATGCGTCCGAGCCTAGTCGGCGCCCACCACCCACTGACAGGGGCCAGATGGCGGAACTGGGCGTGAACACCGATACACTCGCCTAGCCTGATCCCTCGCCGTGAGGTTCCTTTGTGACGACCGTCGACCCTGACCGCCCAGCCGCTCCGCTGGTCGTCGGAGTGAACGGTGTCGTCGAGCCGGGAGACACCCGCGAGCGGGCGTCCGCGCGCGACGTCCTCCTGGCGTACGTCGGCCTCACCAAGCCACGCGTCATCGAGCTGCTGCTGCTCACCACGGTGCCGGTCATGTTCTTCGCCGCTGGTGGGGTGCCGGACCTCGGCCTCGTGGTCGCGACCGTCCTCGGCGGCGCGCTCTCCGCCGGATCGGCCTCGGTCTTCAACTGCGTCTACGACCGCGACATCGACGAGCAGATGCGCCGCACCCGCCGCCGGGCGCTGCCCCGCCACATCATCAGCCCGCGCGCGGCGCTGGTGTTCGGCTTCGTCCTCGGCATCGTGTCGACGGTGATCCTCTGGGCCTGGGTCAATCCGCTGTCCGCCGAGCTCTCGGTGGCGGCCAACGCGTTCTACGTCTTCGGCTACACCATGCTGCTCAAGCGGCGCACCGCCCAGAACATCGTGTGGGGCGGCATCGCCGGCTGCTTCCCGGCGCTGATCGGCTGGACCGCGGTCACCGGCGAGCTCGCCTGGGAGCCGATCGTGCTGTTCGGCGTGGTGTTCTTCTGGACGCCGCCGCACACCTGGGCGCTGGCGCTGCGCTATCGCGACGACTACAAGCAGGTCGACGTGCCGATGCTGCCGGTCGTCCGCTCGGCACGCGTCGTCGCCCGGCAGATCGTCGGCTACAGCTGGGTCATGGTCGCGACCAGCCTGCTGCTCTGGCCGGTGGCCCGCACCGGGCTGCTCTACCCCGTCGCCGCGACCGTCCTCGGCGCCGTCTTCCTGGTGCAGGCCCACCAGCTCGAGCGGCGCGCCCGCGACACCGAGGACCTGGCGCTCATCCGCCCGATGCACCTGTTCCACAGCAGCAACCTCTACCTCTCGTTGCTGTTCGTCGCGGTCGCGATCGATCCACTCGTGCACTGACCTGATCCTCGGGGTTCGGCACGCCGGGTGCCGAAACCGGATCTCTCGCGCCCCGGAAAGTTCCGATATCGGATGTGGTCGCGACGTGAATCAAAGGGGTGCCGACATCCCCGAAATGCTGGTTCGATCATGACAGGTGTTATCGGGAACACTCGCTCGACAGGCGACTCGTGTCCCCGTTAGCCCGTCGAGCAGTACCTCCCTCGCACCCTCGGGACGTCGGCGCGCTCCAACGCCGACGTCCCGAGGTGGTGCAGGACTCAGGCTGAGTGCGCTGGTTGGTGTGCCCGGGTTGAAAGCACGACCCAGGCCAGCCCGGCCGCGGTGAGGGCAGCTCCCAGCATGTGGAGCAGCACCAGCGCGGTGGGCAGGTCCAGGAAGTACTGCGTGTAGCCGATGACTCCCTGGACGCACTCGGTGGCCAGCAGCGCCAGCGCAGCGGTCCGGAGCGGCACGTTGCCGTCGCGGCGGGCGAGCAGCAGCGTCGTGATCGTCAGCGCGACCAGCGCGTAGACCGCCCAGGCGTGGAGGTGCGACATCGTCCCGGGGTCGAGCCCGGTCCGGCGTGAGTCCTCGTCACCGCTGTGGGGGCCGGAGCCGGTGACCACGGTGCCGAGGTAGAGGACGACCCACCCGACGGCGAACGTCGCGAGCGCCGCCAGGCGCGACCGGGACGCCGCCCGGGAACGCGGCCGACCGGCCAGGTGGTCCACCAGGAGCACGCACGCGCCGATGATCGCCAGCGACACGAGCAGGTGCAGCGCGACCACCCAGGGGTTGAGGTCGGTCCGGACCGTGACGCCGCCGATGATCGCCTGGGCCGGGATCCCGAGCGCGATGACGGTCGCGACGACCAGGGGGCGCCGGTCGGCACCCTCGCGGTCGCGGAGGATCGGGACCAGTGCGGCCACCCAGCAGGCGACGGCGATCACGACCAGGACGAAGGTCAGCATCCGGTTGCCGAACTCGATCGCGCCGTGCAGCCCGAGCTCGCCGTGGACGACGTACGACTCGTCGGTGCAGCGGGGCCAGGTCGGGCACCCGAGTCCGGAGCCGGTCAGGCGGACGGCGCCGCCGGTCACGACGATCGCGATGTTCGCGACCAGGTTGGCCCAGCCCAGCCGGACCAGGGCAGGGGACGGCGCGGTGCGGACCAGCGTCGTCACTCCCATCGGAACCACCGGGCCGCCGCGGCGCCGCCGATGACGGCCCACGCCGCGAGCACCGCGAGGTCACGGCCGGCGACGGCGCCTTCGCACGCCGAGCGCATGGCCTCGCCAAGGGCACCCGAGGGGAGCCAGGACACGACGTCGCCGAGCCCGCCGTACGCCGCCGCGGGGAGCACGACGGCGCCGCCCGCGAGCAGCAGGAGGTAGACCAGGTTCGCCGCGGCCAGGGTCGCCTCGGCACGCAGGGTGCCGGCCAGCAGCATGCCGAGGCCGGCGAACGCCCCGGTGCCGAGCAGCACCGCGAGCAGGATCCCCACCACCGAGAAGTCCGGAGACCAGCCGAGCAGCAGGCCGGCGACCCCGATCACGAGGAACTGCAGCACCTCGACGCAGAGCAGCGCCCCGATCTTGCCGCCGAGCAGCGCGCCGCGGGACAGGGGAGCGGTGCCGAGCCGCTTGAGGACGCCGTAGCGACGCTCGAAGCCGGTCGCGATCGCCAGTGACGTGAACGCCGTCGACATCACGGCCAGCGCGAGCACGCCGGGAGTGAGGACGTCGACCGACGTGTGCGGCGAGTCGAGGTCCAGTCGGGGGGCGCCGCGGACCGCGCCGATCAGGACGAGGAGTGGGATCACGACGGCGAGCAGCAGCTGCTCGCCGTTGCGCAGCATCAGCCGCGCCTCCATGGCGGTCTGCGCGAGCACCTGCCGCGGGAGCGGCGCGGCACCCGGTGCCGGGGCGAACGTCCCGGCGGTCACGTGGCCGACTCCCGTCCGGTGAGCTCGAGGAACACGTCCTCCAGGTTGCGCTGGCCGAGGGTCAGCGACTCGGGAAGGACGCCGTGCTCCTCGCACCAGCGCGAGACCACGGCGAGGGTGGAGCCGTCGGCGGGTCCGGAGACCTGGAGGCTGTGCTCGTCGAGGACGATGAGCTCGGTCGTCGGACCGAGCGCGGCAGCGAGTGCCGCGGGCGCGCCGGGCGGGAACGGCTGGGTCACGACCAGCCTGATCGTCGCGACGGTGCCGCCGCGGGTCAGCTCGAGCGGCGAGCCGCTGGCCACCAGCCGGCCCTTGTCGAGGATGTGCACCTGGTCGGCCAGCCGTTCGGCCTCTTCGAGGTAGTGCGTCGTCAGCACCACGGTCACCCCGTCGGACCGGAGCTCCTCGAGCAGCTCCCAGACCGTGCGCCGCACCTGCGGGTCGAGTCCGGCGGTCGGCTCGTCGACGAAGACCAGCTCCGGTCGCCCGACGAGGGCGAGCGCGAGACCGAGCCGCTGCTGCTGGCCACCCGAGAGCCGGCGGTAGGGCGTCCGCCCGCACTCGTGCAGCGCCAGCCGGTCCATGAGCAGCCCGGTGTCGAGCGGGTGGGCGTGCAGCCGGGCGATGTGGTGGAGCATCTCGTCGGCGCGGACCCCGCTCCACGCGCCACCGGCCTGCAGCATCACGCCGATCCGGGGCATCAGGGCGCGACGGTCAGCGCGGGGATCGAGGCCCAGCACCCGGACCTTGCCCTCGTGCGGCCGGCGGTAGCCCTCGCAGGTCTCCAACGTGGTCGTCTTGCCGGCGCCGTTGGGCCCGAGCACCGCCGTGATCGTGTTGCTCGCGACCTCCAACGACAGCCCGTTGACGGCCGGCCTGCCGCCGTACGTCATGCGGAGATCGGTGATCTCAACGGCGGCCGGCACGCGCGCAGTCTACGGAGCGCCGAGAGTGCGGGTCAGAGCAGGTCGGCGGCCCAGTCACCCGCGTCGCCGATCAGGTCGCCCGGGGGGACGGCCTTCGCCAGCAGCAGGAGGACCACGACCAGCAGCACGATCTGCAGCACCGTCCACAGGGCCCGCATCGCGTGGTAGTGCGGAGGGAGGTCGTCACGAGGAGTGGTCATTTCAAGACGCCTTCCAGCTCGCTGTCCGGCTCCTGCCGGGACATCGCCTCGACCCAGAACCCGGCCGAGTGGAACGCCCAGTCCAAGACGTTGAACGGGTGCAGCGGGTCGTCCTGGTCGCGCTGCGTGTAGGAGTCGACGGCGAAGTAGCCGATGGTGCCGAAGTCGCCCTCGATCCTCGACACGAACGCGTCGAGGCCCCGGCTGGAGAGCCAACGGCGTACGGCGGCGCCGTCGCCCGCGTCGAGGACGTCGTTGCCCATGAGCTCGTGCACGATGT
This sequence comes from uncultured Actinomycetota bacterium, assembly GCA_963766035.1. GTDB lineage: Bacteria > Actinomycetota > Actinomycetes > Propionibacteriales > Nocardioidaceae > Nocardioides. The sequence goes on from CAVXYP010000014.1 coordinate 123,150, forward strand.
CGGCCTTGGTGACGACGACACCCAGATGCTTGTCCGAGAGGTCGACGTTCTCCGCCTTCAGCCGCTCCACGACGCTCGAGTAGGCCCGCGTCGGGTCGCCGTCGGCAACCGACACCGAGCCGGCGAGGTCGGAGGCCGCGTAGAGGGGCGTCACCTTGGGCAGGGCCAACGGGTCGAGCATCAGCAAGATCACGTCGGCGGTGTCGAAGTAGGACAGCGCGCGGGACCGGTCCTCGTCCGCGAACGCCTCACCGGCGGCGTCCATCAGCTGCACTTCCTTGTCGACCCCGCCCTGGCTCAACCGGAACGGCAGCCCCTCGGGCCGGTCGTCCCACGGGGTCTTCGCCACCCGCCGACCGGTCCTGATGGCAGCCTCGGCAGCCTTGAGGAACGCCCGCGCCACCGGCGAGATCGGAGTGAACTCGCCACCGTGGGCGTCGACCTGGTCGGCGATGCTCATCACCGCGGCGGACAGGAACTGGGTCTTGCCCGAGGCGACGGCGCCGATGACCGGCAGGAACATGACCTGCCGGGTGCCGCTGCCCTTCGGGAGCTCGCGTCGGCACGTCGGGCAGACCGCGACCAGGTGCTGGCCCCCGGTGCGGACGGTCGCCGGGATGGTCGTCTGGCACGCGCAGCGCCGGCGGAAGATGCCGAGTGGGCCGGGGGTCAGGTCGCGGTGGATCACCAGGCAGCCGGTGTTGGTGCACAGGTAGCTGGGAGTCGGCGTGACCGCGTAGCACCGCGGGCACCTCGAGGTGGTCCGCCTCTGCGTGCGGAGGGTCGTCTCGACGGATCGGCGGATCCCGGTCGCGAGCGACTGGAGCACGGTGAGCAGACCACCGGCGACGGCGAGCACCACGTGCCAGGCACCGACCGAGACCCCGATGCCGATCAGCACGCCGACGAGGACCGGGAGCACGACAACGACCCACGCCACGCCGGTCGCGATCGACACGGCCGTGCGCGCACCTCCCTCGCCAGGCCGCCACCACAGGGTGCGGGCGAAGGTGAGCACCTGCTTGCCGAGTGCCAACGCTCCGGCGCGGACGGCAGCAGCGTCCCGCAGGCCCTGGTGCGGCAGGTAGAGCGGCCACGCCCGGTCCCAGCCGAACCGGTTGCCCGAGCCGACGACGGTCCGCAGGACGCGACCCTCGGCCACCGCCTCCGGCGTCGTGATGTCGGGGCCGGGGATGCGGCCGGCGTAGCTCAGCAGCGGAAGCGCGACGCCGGCCAGAACGCCGGCGACGAGGGCGATGATCGCCGCGGCCGCCCACCAGGTGGCGATGCTCTCGAACAGCACGTCAGGCTCCCTTTGCTTTGCCGAACCGGCGCCCGGTGCGAGGCCGACGTTCGGGGCGCGCTGAGCGGAGCACGGCATCCAGGCGATCTCGCTCCGGACGCTCCCATTGTGCGCGGATCCTGGTGAGGGTGGTCGACTTCACGTCTTCGGTGAGGAAAGCCACCGCCCCGTTCGCCATCGTGGCGTGCGGACCGTCGGCGATCTTCACGGCACGGAGCACGACGGTGGCCTTGGCGTCGGTCGCGAACTTGCTCCGCAGCGCGGACCTGACGCCCTCCCCGGCCCAGGTGCCGGCCTCGCCCGCGACGTACTCGACGGCGCGTAGGTCGACGGCGTCGAGCAGGCAGTGGCCCAGGTAGGGCGCCACCGCCGGACCCCACTCCTCGAGATCTGCGAGCAGGGGCTTGATGGTGGCGTTCGCACGGTCCGAGACCCGGGCCTGGGCGGCCTCGATGCGCTCGTGGACGGCGGCGTACTCGAGAGTGAGCTCGGCGAGGTCCTCGTCGGGGAAGTCGGCGCCGTGGTAGGGCGCGTGCAGGATCGCGTCGAGGAGCTCGTCGTACGACGCGTCGGTCGACCCCTGCCCGTTGCGCAGGGCCACCACGGCGTTGCGCACGAGGGCGGCCAGCCGCGCGTCGATGCCCTGGTGCCGCAGCCAGGCCGCGACCAGGAGGTTGTCCCGCGGAAGGATCGGGCGGCCGATCGCCATCGGCCAGGTCTCGATCTTCAGGTGGGCGCTCGCCAGCGCTTCGGCCCGCTGCTCGCGCGGCAGCTGCCCGATGACGGCGGCTTCGAGCCACGGATGGATGGTGGCCGCCTCGGGTTCCTCGGCCAGCCAGTCCCAGGTGCCGTTGACCACCGCGAGCTCTGCGGCGCGGTCGTGGGACTCGAGCTCGCCGGCGAGCTTGGCCACCAGCCGCTCCAGGCCGTCGCGGGAGACCCGTTCGAGCACCGACGCGAGGTCGGTCGCCCGGATCTGCCGCATCCGGTCGCGCGTGTCCCGGGCGGTGCGGATCTCGTCGACGGTGTTGGGTGACCAGGCCGCGAGCGCGGCGTTGATGGAGGGCTCCGGGTCGAGCAGGGCCCCGCTCGCGCCGCTGGCGTCGAGCGCGGTGATGAGCTCCAGGGCCAGCGTCCACGCCTCGGTGGTCGGAATCTCCCCGTGCAGCGCCGATGCCGCTCGCGCGGCGAGCTCGGCGCCGATGATGGCCTCCCATCGCGCTGCGAGGTCGAAAGCGGGGCGCTCGGTGGGCGGCAGGTCCTCGAGGAGCGTGGCGACCCGCGCCAGGCTGCTGTCGCTCGGCTGCAGGTCGCTGACGGTCCGTCGCTCGAGGTCGACCACGTTGCAGCCGACGATCGGCTCGAGCTCGAACTCCGGGCTGACACCGACGACGGCGGCATCGGTCCGTGCGGGGTCGTCGACGAGCGCGCGGAACGTCAACCTTGCGGCGCGGTGCTCGTCCAGCAGCAACGACCCGGCCGCGATCCACCGCATCACGACGTCCAGGTCCCGATGGATCAGCACCAGTCGTCGCGGCGAGTCGCTCGCAGCGCCTTCGAGCATCGTCAGGTAGTGGGGGAGGACCCGCACTGCCCACGGGTCGTCGGCCAGCATCGCCAGCAGCGCTCCGGCTTCGAAGTCGGCCCGGACCGAGTCGGGCACCGGCCAGGGCTCGAGGTCGCCGCTGGGCGTCTCGGCGAGCGTCCAACCGGCGGCTCCGTAGAGCTGCGCCGGACGGAAGCCGCCGAAGCCGGCCACGTCATCGGTCACGACGACCTGGGTGACCAGGTTGCCCGGCCGGCCGCTGAGGGTGAGCCCCGTGGACTGCCCACGGGCGAGGTAGTGGCGGCCGTCACGCCGGGTGTGGGCGCAGGTCGGGGGATGAGCCAGCTCGTCGTGGTCGTGGTTCCACGTCGGATGCACCCGGTGGAGGAGCTCCTCGCGGATGCGTCGCCGGTCCTCGGGCGTGATGCCGGCGCTCAGCGCGCGGAAGTTGAAGCCCTCGACGCCGTCGACGGACTCATCGGCCGTCGTGTCCGAGTAGACGGCGACCTCGAGCATGCTGCCCATCTGGGGGCTCACCGGCGAAAGCGGGACGACCCCGATGGCTCGCTCTGTCGGGCGGCCGCGAACTTGTCCGTCACATCGCCGAGCTGGTCGAGGACGTCGCCGAGCCGGATCGAGGCGGCAGCCATCGAGTCGCGCAGGGAGGAGGCGATGGCCACCAGGTCGTGGAGTGCGCTGTCGGCGTGGACGGCGGCGTCGGCGGTCGCCGAGTCGATCAGCGCCTGCGACTCGACCTGGGCCTGGGCGAGATCGGTCTCGGCCGCCTGGCGGGACTCGGCGAGGAGCTGCTCGGCGGTCGCCTTCGCCTCGGCTGCCTCAGCGAGCGCGGCAGCGGCCGCCTCGGCGGCTTCCTTCGCGTTCTGTTCGGCAGCGGCCTTGATCTCGTCCGCACGGGCCTGGGCGTCCGAGATGATCTGCTCGGCACGACCCTTGGCCTCCGCGGCCGCGAGTGTCTTGCGTCCTTCGGCGTCGGAGGCGACGCCGTCGGCGATCTGCTGGGCCTGCAGCACGATGGCATCGGCCTCGTTCAGCGCGGTGCGTCGAATCTCGGCCGCCTCCGACAGGTCGTGCTCGGCGCGACGCTTCAGGTCGAACACCTCGCGCATCTCTTCGGCGGTCGGTTTCGAGCCAGCGGAGCCGGTCTGCTTCGCTTCGGTCATTGGTCCCCCATCGGATCAATTGTGACGTGTGGAGCGAGAGGACGCGCAGGAAGCCTGCGGTGCCTAACCTCGATATTCTCGTACACAACGGCCCGCGCGGGAGAATTTCGGGTAATCAGATGTGAGACCGTGACCGGTGGCCTTGTCCGTTGGGGCTAGGACCGGACGGATCAGCGCCCTGCTCCTGCGAGCGGTCAGCCGCGCCGGCCAGCTCGCCCGCCGCGAGCTCGGCGCGGAGCCGGGTCGTCGCGGGAGGCAGGTCCTTCAGGGCGTTGCCGAGGTCTTCGAGGGTGCCGCCGAGACGAGCGATCGTGCCCGAGACACCGTCGATCGAGGCGTGGGCGGCGTCGTGTGTCTCCTCGAGCAGCTGGCGGCGCTGGATCCCCGCCTCGCGGCGAGCGGTCAGTCGGAGCGCGTCCGCCTGCACCGCCGCCGACTCGCGGCGTACCTCGGCCCGCGCCAGGGCGGCGGTGGCCTCCTCCGCAGACTCCGCAGCGGTGACCCGGATGCTCGCGGCCGTGGCCTCGGCCTCGGCGATCTTCGCCGCGGCCGCCGCGCGCGCCTCGGCGATCAGGGAGTCGTCGGATCGCTGGCTCTCGGCGCTCGCCAGCTCGGCCGAACCTCGGGCCGCGGCTTCGAGGGCCCCGGCCACGGCCTTGGCCTGCTCGAGAACCTCGACGACCTCGCGGGCCACCTGCTCGTTGGTCTCGGCCGCGCGGGCGCGCGCAGCCTCCGCCTGAGCTCGCAGCTCTGCGACGAGGTCGGCGGTTCCGCCGCCCGAGGGTGTGGTCACGGGCCCAGGGTACCTATCACCCTCAGTCCTCGGTGGCTTCTTCACGATCGAGGCTGGGGATCGACTCCCGGGCGGCTGCGAGGGCGGCGACGATGTCGGAGAGACGCGCTGCCGATGCGCTGACGGCGTCGTTGAGGCCGGCGGCGACCTGTTCGAGGTGGTCGAGCGCGTTGTTGCTCTCGGTGGCGACGGTGGCCAGGGTCGCCGCCCGAAGGTCGGAGGTCTCTCGGGCGGAGGCCTCCCGCTCGAACTCGGCCATCCGGCGGGCGGTGTCGATGAGCTCGGTGGCCGACGCCTCGAGCTCCTCCGCGCGGGTCGTCGCCACCGCGGCCTCGCGCCGGATCCGGTCGGCATCCGTCTCGGCCTCGGCAATGATCGACTGGGCGGCGTCCTGGGCCTCGGCGATGATCTGCTCGGCCCGGCCGCGGGCCTCGGCGGAGGCGAGCGACGCCCTCGACGTCGCCTCGGACGAGACGACCTCAGCCGCCTCCTGAGCCTGAGCCACGATCTGGTCGGCCTCGCTGAGCGCCTGGCGACGGGTGGCGAGGGCGTCGGCGATCTCCGCTTCCGCGCGCTGGCGCATCTCGTAGAGCGAGCGGAGCTCCTCGGCGAAAGATCCGGAAGCGCTCGCGCTGGACGGAGCGGAGTCGGCGGTTGTCATCAATGTCGGATCGTAGTGCCCCGCGGCCGACGCTGTCAGCCGGAGGGCACAAGGGGCGACACCGGTGTTGTCAGACTCGGTAACAACGGGGTCTCGACAAGCTCGACCTCCAAGGGGGCTCGACCACCAAGGGGGCCCGACCACGGACGGTGGCTACGCTGGCCGCCGTGAGCTCCTGGATCCTCGGCGCGGTCCTCGTGCTCTGCGGGATCACGGTGGTGCTCCTGGTCGTCCACCTGGTCCAGGACCGGGCCGCTGAGGACGGCATGTTCGTCCTCAGCGGCGTCACCGAGGTCGTCCTCCTGGGCCAGCTGGTCGGGGGCTGCGTCGCCCTGGGCCACACCGACCGCGGCGTCGAGGGCACGTTGTTCGTGAGCTACCTCGTCGGCGTGACCCTGGTGCTGCCGATCGGGGCGTTCTGGTCGCTCGCGGAGCGATCGCGGGCCGGCACCGCCGTCGTGCTCCTGGCCGTGCTGACCGTCGCGGCGCTCGAAGTCCGCCTGGACGCGATCTGGGGAGGCGCCGCATGAGCCGGGTGAGCGGCGAGCGGACGGACGCACTGGCGGTGGGCTGGGGCCGTGCGCTCGTCTTCGCGTACGGCGTCTTCGCCGTGGCCGCCACCGGCCGGTCGGTGCTGCAGATCAGCACCGAGTTCGACAACGCCCCACTGGCGTACTGCCTCTCGCTGTGGGCCGCGGCCGTCTACCTGGTCGCCACCACCGCCCTCCTCCTCGGTGGGAGGACCGGCTGGCGGGTCGCCGGAGTCGCGGTGTCCGTCGAGCTGATCGGCGTCCTGTCGGTGGGCGCCCTCAGCTACGCCGCGACCGACCTCTTCCCCGACAAGACGGTCTGGTCGCACTTCGGCCAGGGCTACGGCTTCCTGCCGCTGGTGCTGCCCTTCGCCGGGCTGGCCTGGTTGCGGCACACGCGAGCCAGTCAACTGCGCTGACCGGATCGGCAGTTCGACGCCCACCGCGTCGCGATCGACGTACCGTCACGGCGTCGGGGATCACCATCGTCGAGCCGGGAGGAAGGTTCGAGGTGCCGGTCCGGGTGCTCAAGACTTACAGCGCACCGGGCGCGATGACCCGGGTGAGGGCGATCGTGGTCAAGCGGCTCCTCGCCGGCCACCGCTACCACTGCCAGGAGCGGGCTCACAACGAGTACGGGTGGGGTCGGTGGTCGAAGTTCTCCGACTGGTTCCGGACGCCGCCGCGACCTGGGTAGTGGCGACTTAGGGTGACCTTGCTTGAAGGGCTGGAAGCAATAACGGCACACTGGTGTTGTGGAAATCGTGACCGACACCGATCAGACGACGCGCCAGCGCGTCGCACGGTCGATCCTGGTCAACGGTCCGTCCACCGCAGCAGCGCTCGCTGAGCGTCTCGACCTGACCGCGGCCGCCGTACGACGGCACCTCGACCACCTGGTCGAGGAGGGTGCTGTGGAGGCGCGCGACCAGCGACAGGCCGGTCACCGCGGGCGCGGACGCCCGGCCAAGGCGTTCGCCCTCACCGAGCGCGGACGTGACGGCTTCGAGGCGCAGTACGACGACCTCGCCAACGAGGCGCTCCGGTTCCTCGCCGAGATGGGTGGTCCGGACGCGGTCAAGGCGTTCGCGGAGCGCCGGGCCTCCTTCATCGAGAAGCGCTTCCCGCAGGTCGCATCCGAGCATCCCGAGGCATCGCCCGCCGAGGTGCTGGCGCTGGTGTTCACCGACGAGGGCTACGCCGCGTCGGTCCGGCAGCTTCCGGTCGTGGGGGAGCAGCTGTGCCAGCAGCACTGCCCGGTCTCCCACGTCGCCCACGAGTTCCCGCAGCTGTGCGAGGCCGAGACCGAAGCGATCGGCCGTGTGCTCGGCACCCATGTCCAACGACTGGCGACCATCGCCCACGGCGACGGCGTCTGCACGACGTGCATCCCGGCTACCCCCTCGACCGCCAGAGAGAACAAGGGTCTCGTGACGCTCGCTAGCGCGAGCTCCTCGACCACCGAAGGAGTGTCATGACCAGCATTGAAGACCTCAACCCCACGATCAAGGGCATCGGTCGCTACGAGTTCGGCTGGTCCGACAAGAACGACGTCGGCGCCGATGCGAAGCGTGGTCTCAACGAGGACGTCGTCCGCAACATCTCGTCGTTGAAGTCCGAGCCGCAGTGGATGCTCGACCTCCGGCTGAAGGGGCTCAAGCTCTTCGACCGCAAGCCGATGCCCACGTGGGGCTCCGACCTGTCGGCGATCGACTTCGACAACATCAAGTACTTCGTGCGGTCCTCGGAGAAGCAGGCGGCCACCTGGGACGACCTGCCCGAGGACATCAAGAACACCTACGACAAGCTCGGCATCCCCGAGGCGGAGAAGCAGCGCCTGGTCTCCGGTGTCGCCGCGCAGTACGAGTCCGAGGTCGTCTACCACTCGATCCGTGAGGACCTCGAGGCCCAGGGCGTGCTGTTCCTCGACACCGACACCGCGCTCAAGGAGCAGCCGGAGCTCTTCAAGGAGTACTTCGGTACCGTGATCCCGGTCGGCGACAACAAGTTCGCCGCGCTCAACACCTCGGTGTGGTCGGGCGGCTCGTTCATCTACGTGCCCAAGGGCGTCCACGTGGACATCCCGCTGCAGGCCTACTTCCGGATCAACACCGAGAACATGGGTCAGTTCGAGCGGACCCTGATCATCGTCGACGAGGACGCCTACGTGCACTACGTCGAGGGCTGCACCGCGCCGATCTACTCGTCCGACTCGCTGCACTCCGCGGTCGTCGAGATCATCGTGAAGAAGGGCGGTCGCTGCCGCTACACGACCATCCAGAACTGGTCCAACAACGTCTACAACCTGGTGACCAAGCGTGCGGTCTGCGAGGCCGGCGCCACCATGGAGTGGGTCGACGGCAACATCGGCTCGAAGGTGACGATGAAGTACCCCGCCATCTACCTGATGGGCGAGCACGCAAAGGGCGAGACACTGTCCATCGCGTTCGCGGGCGAGGGCCAGCACCAGGACGCCGGCGCCAAGATGGTGCACGCCGCACCCAACACGTCGAGCTCGATCCTGAGCAAGTCGGTCGCGCGCGGCGGCGGCCGTACGTCGTACCGCGGGCTGATCCAGATCAACGAGGGTGCGCACGGCTCGAAGTCCAACGTCCTGTGCGACGCGCTGCTGGTCGACCAGATCAGCCGCTCCGACACCTACCCCTACGTCGACATCCGTGAGGACGACGTCTCCATGGGCCACGAGGCCTCGGTCTCGAAGGTCTCCGACGACCAGCTCTTCTACCTGATGTCCCGCGGCATGGCCGAGGACGAGGCGATGGCCATGATCGTGCGCGGCTTTGTCGAGCCCATCGCCAAGGAGCTCCCGATGGAGTACGCCCTCGAGCTCAACCGACTCATCGAACTCCAGATGGAAGGAGCCGTCGGCTGATGTCGGCAGTTGCAGAGGCCCTCGAGATGACGAGGGTCGATTCCCACCTGCACCCGGAGGGTTCGTTCAACGTGGACGACCACGCGGTGCCGACCGGCCGCGAGGAGATCTGGCGGTTCACCCCGCTGAAGCGGCTCAAGGGTCTCCACCAGGACGCACCGCTCGGCGGCACGTCGTACTCCCCGGCCTACGACGCGCCCGAGGGCGTCCGCATCGAGCAGGTCGAGGGCGACTCGCTCAAGGGCGTCAGCGGCCTGGTCCCCTGGGACCGGATCTCGGCCCGTGCGTTCGCCGAGGCGGCGACGACCCTGGCCGTCACCATCCCGGCCGAGACCGAGCTCGACCGTCCGGTGTTCGTGACCTTGAAGGGCACCGGCACCGACGAGGCCACGGCGACCCACGCCGTGATCCGGGCCGAGAAGTTCAGCCGCGCGATCGTCGTGATCCGCTTCGAGGGCTCGATGACGCTGGCCGACAACGTCGAGGTGGTCGTCGAGGACGGCGCCAAGCTGACCGTCGTCAGCATCGACGACTGGGCCGACGACGCCGTCCACATCGGCCACCGCCACATCCGGGTCGGCCGCGACGCGGAGTTCAAGCACGTCGACGTGACGTTCGGCGGTGACGTCGTCCGGCACGACACGACGGCCGAGTACTCCGGCCCGGGTGGCTCGGTCGAGATGCTCGGCCTCTACTTCGCCGACGCCGGCCAGCACATCGAGCACCGGCTCTTCGTCGACCACACCGCGCCCAACACCAAGAGCCACGTCGTCTACAAGGGCGCGCTGCAGGGCGAGAAGGCGCACACGGTCTGGATCGGCAACGTCTTGATCCGCAAGGTCGCCGAGGGCATCGAGACGTTCGAGGAGAACCGCAACCTGGTGCTCACCGACGGTTGCCACGCCGACTCGGTCCCCAACCTGGAGATCGAGACCGGCGAGATCAAGGGAGCCGGCCACGCGTCCGCCACGGCGCGCTTCGACGACGAGCACCTGTTCTACCTCCGCTCGCGCGGCATCTCCGAGAAGGAGGCGCAGCGGCTGGTCGTGCACGGCTTCTTCGACGACCTGATCCGCAAGATCGGCGTGCCGGAGCTGGAGGAGCAGCTGACGACCACGGTCGAGGCAGAGCTGGCCAAGAACGTCCTCAAGGAGCTTTCATGAGCTTCGAACGGGCCTGCGCGCTCTCCGACGTACCCAAGGACGAGGCGCTGGCCGTCACCATCGGCGAGTACGACGTCGCGGTGGCGCGTGACGGAGACGAGTTCTTCGCGCTGCAGAACCAGTGCTCGCACGCCGCGGTCGAGCTCTCCGAGGGCGAAGTTTCGAACGACGGCACCGGCGGCGTCATTGAATGCTGGCTGCACGGCTCGTGCTTCGAGCTCCGCACCGGCAAGCCCACCCACTTTCCCGCGACCGAGCCCGTCGCCACCTTCCCTGTCGAGATCCGCGGTGACGAGCTCTATGTCGATGTCACCACCACATTGAACGGAGTCAAGCCCGCATGAGCACCCTCGAGATCAACGACCTGCACGTCTCGGTCAACACCGAGGACGGCCCGAAAGAGATCCTCAAGGGCGTCACGCTGACCATCAAGGACGGCGAGACGCACGCGATCATGGGCCCCAACGGCTCCGGCAAGTCCACCTTGGCCTACTCGATCGCGGGCCACCCGCGTTACGAGATCACCAAGGGCACGGTGACCCTCGACGGCGAGGACGTGCTGGCGATGACCGTCGACGAGCGCGCCCGCGCCGGCCTGTTCCTCGCGATGCAGTACCCCGTCGAGGTCCCCGGCGTCTCGGTCGCGAACTTCCTGCGCACCGCCAAGACCGCGATCGACGGCGAGGCCCCCAAGCTGCGCACCTGGGTCAAGGACGTCAACGCCGTCATGGAGCGGATGAACCTCGACGCGACGTTCTCGCAGCGCTCGGTCAACGAGGGGTTCTCCGGCGGTGAGAAGAAGCGCCACGAGATCGCCCAGCTCGACCTGCTCGACCCCAAGGTCGCGATCCTCGACGAGACCGACTCCGGTCTCGACATCGACGCGCTCAAGGTGGTCGCCGACGGCGTCAACCGGTTCCGCGAGCGCGACGGCAAGGGCGTCCTGCTGATCACGCACTACACGCGGATCCTGCGCTACATCAAGCCCGACTACGTCCACGTCTTCGTCAACGGCCGGGTGGCCGACGAGGGCGGCCCCGAGCTCGCCGAGGAGCTCGAGGCCAGCGGCTATGAGAAGTACCTGGGTGTGACGGCCTGACATGACTGTCCTGAGGCTCCCGGGCCTGCTTCCGGAGCTCGAGGTCGTCCGCAAGGACTTCCCGATCCTCGAGCGCACGCTCGCGGGCGGCGTGCCGCTGGTCTACCTCGACAGCGCCAACACCTCACAGAAGCCCCAGGTGGTGATCGACGCGATGGTCGACCACCTCGAGCGGCACAACGCCAACATCGCGCGCGCGATGCACCAGCTCGGTGCGGAGTCGACGGTGGCGTTCGAGGCGGCGCGCGACAAGGTGGCCGGCTTCATCGGCGCCCCGGAGCGCGACGAGGTGATCTTCACCAAGAACGCCTCGGAGGCACTCAACCTCGCCGCCAACACGCTCGCCTGGGCCGGAGAGCGGCAGGTGCGCCCGGGTGACGAGGTGGTCATCACCGAGATGGAGCACCACTCCAACATCGTGCCGTGGCAGCTGCTCACCCAGCGCACCGGAGCGACGCTGCGCTGGTTCGGGATCACCGACGACGGCCAGCTGGACCTGTCGAACATCGACGACCTGGTCACCGAGCGCACCAAGGTGGTCTCGCTGACCTGGGTGTCCAACATGCTCGGCACGATCAACCCGATCGCCGAGATCGCCCGCCGGGCGCACCAGGTCGGCGCCCTGGTCGTGGTCGACGCTTCGCAGGCCGCGCCGCAGCTGCCGATCGACCTGGCGGCGATGCCCGACGACGAGCGACCCGACCTGATCGCGTTCACCGGCCACAAGGTCGTCGGACCGACCGGCATCGGCGTGCTCTGGGGCCGGCGCTCCGTCCTCGACCAGCTGCCGCCGTTCCTCGGTGGCGGCGAGATGATCGAGACCGTCCGGATGGAGGGATCGACCTACGCGCCGATCCCGCACAAGTTCGAGGCCGGCACGCCGCCGATCGTCGAGGCGATCGGCCTCGGTGCCGCGGTCGAGTACCTCGGCCACCTCGGCATGGACGCGGTCCACGCGCACGAGCAGGCGATCACGGGCTACGCGCTCGAGGGGCTGGCCACCGTTCCCGGTCTCACGATCCTCGGCCCGACCGACGCTGCCCAGCGCGGCGGTGCGATCGCGTTCGAGCTCGACGGCGTCCACCCGCACGACATCGCTCAGGTGCTCGACTCGCGCGGCATCGCCGTACGCGCCGGCCACCACTGCGCGAAGCCCGCCCACGCCCGGTTCGGCGTCCAGAGCTCGACCCGGATGTCGTCGTACCTCTACACGACGCCGGCCGAGATCGACGCCCTGGTCGACGGCCTGGAATACACCCGCTCGTACTTCAAGTTGGGTTGATGATGACCGCCACCCCAGAAAATCAGCACAGCTTGGATGTCCTGTACCAGGAGATCATCCTCGACCACTACAAGTTCCCCCACGGCAAGGGACTCCGTGAGGAGTTCGAGGCCGAGGTCCACCACGTCAACCCGACCTGCGGCGACGAAGTGACCCTGCGCGTGCACCTCAACGACGGTGTCGTCGAGGACGTGTCGTACGCCGCGCTCGGCTGCTCCATCTCGCAGGCGTCGGCATCGGTCCTCCACGACCTGGTCGTCGGCAAGTCCGTCGACGAGGCGATGGCGATCCACGAGGAGTTCCTGACCCTCATGCAGGGCAAGGGCGAGGTCGAGCCCGACGAGGACGTGCTCGAGGACGCCATCGCCTTCGCCGGCGTCGCGAGGTTCCCGGCGCGCGTGAAGTGCGCCCTGCTGTCGTGGATGGCGTGGAAAGACGCCACCGTTCAAGCCGGAGGAAACAATGACTGACCAGACCCAGCACAGCCAGATCGATCACGGCGACCTGCCGGAGGTCCCGGAGGCGGGCGGCGTCGGCGCGACCACGACCGTCGAGGACGTCACCGAGGCGATGAAGGACGTCGTCGACCCCGAGCTCGGGATCAACGTCGTCGATCTCGGCCTGGTCTACGACGTCCACCTCGACGACGAGACCAACCTGGTGCTCGACATGACCCTGACGTCGGCGGCCTGCCCGCTGACCGACGTGATCACCGACCAGACCGAGTCCGCGCTCGAGGGCCTGGTCAACGACGTCGCGATCAACTGGGTCTGGATGCCGCCCTGGGGCCCGGACAAGATCACCCCGGACGGCCGTGAGCAGCTCCGCGCCCTCGGCTTCAACGTCTGAGGTCAGCAGGCACCGAGCTTGGAGGTGGCTGCGTCCGCCGTGTCGAAACCTACTGCGACTCGGTCGGCTCCGTGACGGGTGAAGGTCATCGCCGGCCCGTGCATTGTTCACGCGGAAGTGAGAGGGTCGCTTCGGCCACTCGGAACCGAACCCCAGGAGCATCGCCATGGTCGATGTCGACCGTCGACGTTTTCTCAAGATCGCCGGCGGCGCCGCCGCCGTCACGATGCTCGAGCAGAGCATCGCGCGCGCGGCCGCCATCCCGGCCAGCCGCGCCCACGGTTCGATCAAGGACGTCGAGCACATCGTCGTCCTGATGCAGGAGAACCGCTCGTTCGAGCACTACCTCGGCTCGATGCGGGGCGTGCGCGGGTTCGGGGATCCGCACCCCGCCGTACTCCCCAGCGGCAAGACGGTCTGGCACCAGTCCGACGGTGCCCGGGACGTCCTGCCGTTCCACCCCACGGCCGACGACCTCGGCGCGCAGTTCCTGCAGGGCCTGGATCACACCTGGGTGGGCAGCCAGCACGCCTTTGCGAAGGGTGTCTACGACCAGTGGATCCCCGCGAAGACTCCGGTGTCGATGGCCTACCTCGAGCGGCCGGACGCGTCGTTCCACTACGCCCTGGCCGACGCGTTCACGACCTGCGACGCCTACTACTGCTCGTTCATCGGCAACACCGACCCCAACCGCTACTACCTGTGGACCGGGTGGACGGGCAACGACGGCAAGGGTGGCGGCCCGGTGCTCTACAACGACGAGCTCGGCTACGACTGGAAGACCTATCCGGAGCGCCTCGAGGCGGCCGGGATCTCATGGAAGGTCTACCAGGACGAGGGCATCGGCCTCGGCGGAGGAGACCAGTACTGGGGCTGGACCAGCGATCCCTACATCGGCAACTACGGCGACAACTCGCTGCTCTACTTCAACACCTACCGCAACGCGCAGCCGGGTGACGCGCTGTACGAGAAGGCGCGGCGAGGAACGAAGGCCCTGGACGGTCAGGACTACTTCGAGATCCTGCGCAACGACGTCGTGCACGGCCGGCTGCCGAAGGTCAGCTACATCGCGGCCCCCGAGGCCTTCAGCGAGCACTCGAACTGGCCGACCAACTACGGCGCCTGGTACATCTCCAGGGTCCTCGATGCGTTGACGGCGGACCCGGACGTGTGGAGCAGGACCGCGCTCTTCATCACCTACGACGAGAACGACGGCTTCTTCGACCACCTGGTCCCGCCGCACGCCAACAACCCGGACATCCCGGGCGCGTCGACGGTGCCGATCGACCACGAGTACTACCCGGGCAAGCCGGGCAACGCCGCCTATCCCTCGGGCGCCTACGGCATGGGTCCCCGGGTGCCGATGTTCGTCATCTCGCCGTGGAGCAAGGGCGGCTGGGTCTCGTCCGAGACCTTCGACCACACGTCGGTCATCCGGTTCATGGAGGAGCGCTTCGGCGTCCACGAGCCCAACATCACGCCATGGCGGCGGGCGGTGGCGGGCAACCTCACCTCGGCGTTCGACTTCTCCCGCACGCAGGCCGTCGTCCCGCCGCTGCCGGACACGTCGGCCTGGGCGCCGGCCGACGACCAGCGGCACCCCGACTACCGGCCGACGGCCCCTGCGGCGGGCACGATGCCGAGCCAGGAGCCGGGCACCCGCCCGGCGCGGCCCACCGGCTACGACCTCGAGGTCATCGAGCATCGGCGGCCCTCGGGGTTGCGGGTCGAGCTGGTCAACGACGGGAGGATCGGCGCGCACGTCCAGGCGCGGTTCCTCGAGCCGGAGCGGGCACCGCACAGCTACACGATCGGAGCCCGGGACTCACTGGCCACGACCTGGCCGGTCACCGGTGCCTACGACGTCCACCTGCACGGCCCGAACGGGTTCTTCCGCCGGCTGGCGGGCGACCTCGGACACGACCGGGTCACGGCTGAGGTTGGGCACAAGGGCCGCAGCCGCAAGCTGGTCGTCGCGGTGTCGGCACCGCGCGGTGTCGAGGTCGTCGTCGACGACGCCTACGCCGGTCGGCTCAAGCTGAGGGGTGGCGAGGCGAAGCTCGACACCACCGCCGCCGGCGGGTGGTACGACGTCACCGTCACCGTCCCCGGCACCGGCTGGAGCCGCACCTTCGCGGGCCACCTCGAGGACGGCCGCCCGTCGACGAGCGACCCGGCGCTCGGTCGTTGATCACTGCAGCACCGGGAGCGCCGGCTCGAACGTGAGCCGGGCGTCTCCGCCGTACTGGCTGGTCTCGTCGGACCAGGTCCCGGTGCCGACGTACGTCTTGCCGTCGATCTCGAGGTCGACCGTGTAGTCGTAGGGCGCCGGTCCGAGCCCGTCGATGCGGCGCTGGGAATAGTCGTACGGCGTCGCCAGCTCGACGAACCCGTCGCCGGCGCAGCGCTGGTCGACCCGGGTGGGCAGGATCTCCGTCCGGGTCCCGTCCGCCGCGACGACCTCGACGGCCGCGGAGACGTCACCGTCCACCGCGGCGTCGTCGACCATGACGGCGAGTCGTGCGTTCCCGCCCGAACGGGGTGAGTTCTGGCTGAGGGTGACCCAGGACAGGGGGACGCCGTCGCGTTCGACGGTCCACCGCCAGAAACCGGACGTGTCGCCGCCACCGAGGTAGGAGAAGTAGCTCGCGAGCCGGTCACCCGCCGGCCCGCTGGGGGTCAGCAGCAGCTGGGTGCCGTCGCCGCCGCCGTCGGTCTCGACGAGGGTCGGGTATCGCGCGCACCGGGGCCGGTTGTCGGACGCAACGGAGTCTGCCGACAGCTGGTCGGATCGGGGGAACGCGGCGCTCAAGGGTGAGACGGTGCCGAGGTCGGGCACTGCGGCCGGGCCCGGGACCACGGAGTCGACGCACCCGTTGCCCCAGCAGTACGACCCCTGAAGGGCGTCGACGGGACCGCTCGGACCGCCGAGGACGAGGAGCGGTGGGCGGTTCCCGGAGAAGGCGTCCGGTGTCAGCGTCGGGGGCGCCGGCGCCCTGGTCGCGTCGCTGGCGACCGGTGGCGAAGTCCGGTCGTTGCGGGCGCCGCCCGTCGTGGTGGCGAAGACCACGCCAGCGGTGATCGCTGCCGCGGCGCCGACCGCGATCCCGCCGCGCGTGCGGCGCCGGCGGCGGTCGCGCCGGTCCAGCACGCGTTCGAAGGGAGGCGCGGTGTCGGGCGTCGCCGCCGCGGTGGTGCGGGCCAAGGCGTCACGGATGGGATCGGTCATGACAGGTGCTCCGAGTCGAGGAGGTGCGGGGCCAGTGCGGCACGTGCGCGGGCGAGGCGCGATTTCACCGTGCCGACCGGAACCCGCAGGGATCCGGGCGACCTCGTCGACCGGACGGTCGTCGAGGTGATGGAGGACCACGACCGCGCGCTGGTCGAGGGGCAGGCGAGCGATGGCCGCGTCCAGGTCCACGCGGTCGTCGGCGCCGTCAGGGTCGGACCGATCGGCACGCGCGAGACGCGGCAGTGCGAGCCGCGCGACCTGGTGCCGCCGGTGGCGCGAGATGAGGAGGCGCACGGCGACGGTGCGGAGCCACATCTCGGGGTCGTCGTAGTCACGGATCTTCGACCACTTCTGGAGGAGCCGGACGAACGCCTCCTGTGCAACCTCCTCGGCGTCCGCGCGACTGCCGCCGACGACGGTGAGGAACCCGATCAGCCGCGGGCAGGCCGAGGCGTAGAGCTCGGCGACCTCGTCCGTCGGATCCATGCGCACACTCATCACACGCGCGACCGCCGCCTCCGGTTCCCGCTCGGACCGGAAAAGATCCGGCCGTCGGTCACTGATCAGACGACGGCGCCGTACCTCTCGTCGGTGTAGCGCCGCAGCTTCTTCAGGAACCCGGCGAAGCTCAGCTTCACGATCGGCACCGCGATCGGCGACGCGAAGCCCAGCGCACCACCGGCGTCGAGCGCGATCGACCAGGTCAGCCGGCAGCCCTCAGCGGTCGGCTCGACTCGGTAGTCCTCGAGGAACGCGTGGATCGCCTTCCTCGTCGTCGCGTTGAACCGGAACGACATCCGGCGGCCGTCCTCCCAGGCGAGGAACTCCTCGTCGACCGTCAGCCCGTGCATGGTCACGGTGCGGGTCGTGCCGATGCCGCGCGGCTTCGGCGTGGTCCAGGTGACCTTCCGGATCAGCTTGACCCAGTGCGGCCAGCTGTCGGCGTCGTCGAACACCTCGAACAGCTGCTCCGGCGTGATCGCGAGGTCGATGGTGTTGGAGAACGAGTGCGGCGCGGTCTCGAGGAAGTCGAGGCCGATCGGCCGGCACGGATGCATCGTGGGCACGCGGTCACCCTAGGACAACGATTGATCGATAGCGTCGGGTCTCATGGCCCGGCTGCTCGTCCCTCCTGCGCGGGTGCCGCGCTGGGTCGAGAACTTCGGCGCCCGCCACGGTGCCACCTCGCTCACGGTCGTCGGCGGCGCGCTACGGGGGGACGCCGAGGACGGCTCCTGGTTCTTGGCGCACGTCCCGTTCGAGCAGTCGTACGACGACGTGGCGGAGGTAAGCGCGTTCCTCGCAGCCTCGACGCCGCCGGGGGACTGGGGCGTGCTGCTGGTCCGCAAGGGCGGCTTCGCCGTCGCCCGGCTGGCGGGGGAGCGGCTGGTCGAGTCGAAGGTCGGCCAGCGGCACGTCCAGGGGCGGACCAAGGCAGGCGGCCAGTCACAGCAGCGGTTCGCCCGGCGCCGCGACAACCAGGCGCGCGACGCGTACGCCGCCGCTGCCGATCACGCCGCCCGGATCCTCGCCGGGCTCCACGGGCCGGTGGTGGCCGGCGGCGACCATGCCGCCGCGGATGCTGTCATGGCCGACCCGCGCTTGACCGCCCTTTCGATCGTCGAGCCGTGGCTCGCCGTACCCGATCCGAGGCGAGGCGTGCTCGACGCCGCGATCGCCGACGCCCAGGCGGTGGCGATCGAGGTCGAGAACGTCGGCGAGGACTAGTAAGCGAGGACAGTGAAGTCGTAGTCCTGCGGGGCGCCAGACGCGTCACTCACGTAGACGTAGAACTGGCCGGCAACGGTGTTGGCGGTGGAGGCGAAGGCAAGGTTCGCGGGGCCGCCGGTGGCCACGGCGAGGCGCGAAGGCGAGTGGAAGTCGAGCTCATACCAGCCGATGCCGACTCGCCTGACCTCCACCTGTGCACCCGAGCAGGAGTGTTGCCACGCGAGCCAGTTCGTCGTGAACGCGTTGGGCACGTTGGGGTCCGCGTCGACGAGCGCCGTCCCCTGCACGGTCTCACCGTTGCATTGGTTGTCGTTGGTGAGGTCGATGTCCGCACCCGTGAGGCCGCCGTTCGCGACATCTGCGCTGTTGATGGTTCCGTCGGCGATCTCGGAGCTGCCGACGGTGCCGGCGGCGAGGTCGGCGGCCGTGAGGGTCTCGTTCTTGACGTCAGTGCCTCGGACAGTGCCGTCGTAGATGTCGGTGGTCGTGATGGTCCCGTCCTTGACGTCGACGCCGCCTACCGTGCCGTCCATGATCTTGCCCGACGTGACGGCGCCGCTGACGATGTCGTCGGTGAAGACCGTATTGCTGCCGTCGAGGGCGGAGGCCGAACCCAGACCTGCGAGGCCCAGTACCAAGACGGCCATCAACATGAACGCCGCGCCGAGTCGTTGATCGCGCCGTTTGCTCGATCGGTCGACGCTGGGGATCCGCTCCTCTCGGAGCCTGACGAGTTCGGCCTCGAGGCGAGCAACACGTTCAATCAGGTCTGCGTGGTCCATGCTGGGCTCCTGCCCGCGCGAAGCGAACCACGAGAAGGGCGGCCTACCCCGCCAGATCTTCGCTGTCCTGCTGGCGACCGTACGCCGGAGGCCCCGCCGCCACAACGGTGACTCCCTCCTGATCGAGGTCGAGAACGCTGGCTGAACTATCGCCGGGTGTGAAGTCGGTCGATGACCACCGCGCCGACGGCGTCACCCTGGTCCATGCCGAACTCGATCGCCATCGGGTAGTGGATGCCGCCGTACTGACGCGAGGTGGCCGCCTGCTCGGCCGCCGCGCGGAACGACGCGAACTTGCGGGTGCCCCACTCGGGAACCGCGTTGACGTCCTTGAACCTGACATCACCCAGCAGGTCCTCCAGCACGGTGGCCGCCGCGGCCGAGGCGACCGAGTGGCCCGAGGTGTACTCGGGGAACGGCGGCGTGGCCACCCACGTCTGCCAGCTCGGGTCGATGTGGTCGTGCACGTAGTCGACGGGCCGGATCAGGTTGAAGCGGTACTTCCAGGTCCAGCAGTTCAGGAAAGCGTCGTGCAGGGCGATCCCGGCCCGGACGTAGGCCTCGACCGACTCCGCGAGCGTGAGCCGCTGCTGCTCGCACACCTGCCGGGTGATCTGCATCCAGTGGCCTGACGGCAGGCCCGAGGTGTGGGGGTTGTCCCGCCAGAACATCGCCGTCTCCCGCTGCGTCTGGGTCAGCGCGAGACCGGTCTGGTAAGTCGCGTTGGCCTGGTCCCAGAAGGCCGAACCCTCGCGGGTGGAGAAGGGCACGTGCTTGACGGGCCGGACCTCGTCGGCCCGGTGGAGCACCATCGGGCGCACCTCCGAGAAGAAGGGTCCGATGGCGTCGCCGAAGTTCGGCGGGCTCGAGCGCCACCGAGATGGGCCTACGGGCGGCGCGTAGGGACGCAGCGACCCTTCGTAGCCGTCGGTGGACACCCAGGCGACCAGGTCGCGACCGAGGCGTATGCCGTGCTCGATCGATGTGCTGACGATCCCGGCCGGCACGCCCGCGGCTCGACGGATCCGCAGCTGACGATCGAAAGTCTCAGCCAGGGGGCCGAGGAACGGAGCGGGCGGTCCGGACGGGCTCGCGCGGAACAGGTATTCGGTCAGCGTGCGGACCGCGCCGGCCAGGACGCAGACCGGGTCGGTCCTGCCCCTCGGCGATCCCGGCAACGGCCGGAGGTCGGTCAGCTGGCCGGACAGGCCGCGCAGGGTGTCCGAGGAAGGCGCGACTGCTTCGTACATCGCGATCGCTACGTAGCAGTAGATCCGCGCGGCATTGGTCGGCGTGCTGCTGCCACCGTGCCAGACGACGTCGTAGACAGCCCTCAGCCAGGCGTGAGCCGCGTCGCCGCGCAGAAGGTCTGCATCCGTGGTGGCACGCGAAGGCGACGTTTCCGACGATCGTGCCGTTGCCGGGGCACTGGCTACCCCGACCAGTCCGGCGCTCGCGGCGCCCAGGAATCCTCGCCTCGTCCACGCGGCGCCTCGATCTGCTGATGGCATGCCCATCACCGCCTCCTCACTCGGATGACCCGCGTCCACATGGGGACGTTTCCTGCCGCCAGGCAGTTGTCCGCTTCGACCAGGCCGGATCCGTCACAGTGCTGGGCGTTGAGCGACCAGATGACCTTGACGGTGTGCTTCCCCAGGGGCAGCGGTCCCAGCCTCGGCAGGCTCGCCGCTAGCGGCAGTGGTTCTGCAGAGGGGTCGTACTCGGCGAAGGTGCGATCGGTGCGCAAGGCCCTGGCCGGCGAGAAGACGACGACCTTCTTGCTCCGGGTGCCCGGATCGATGACGACAGTGATGGACTCCAGCTTCGCAAGGAGGTCTTCGAGTGGAGTGGCCCCGGCGGGGACGAAGTCTGGCGGCACCTGTTCGAACGCCGTGTTCATGATCCACAGCGTGAGTGGCCGCCACCTCGACCCGCCGTTGACGGTCCGGCAGACATAGTCCACGAACTGATCGGGGACGCCGAAGACGATGTTGAGGTCGACTCCGAAAACGTTGTGGCAGTGGTCAAGGCCCCCGGGGTCGAACCGTACGGCGCCCTGCACCCGATCGATGCCGTCGATCCGGCGCTCCCAGACGGTGGCGACGGTGCCGTCCACTCCCGCTGCGGCATGAGGACCGGAGACCGCCGAATCGCTCGTCGCCAGAACGGTCGGCGCCGACCACGTCCAGCCGGGATACGAGATCGCTGCCAGGACGTATTCACTCCCGGGAACCGCCTCATGCCAGACCACGGCCGTCTTCCCGTCCGGGCTTGCCGCGACCTGCGGAGAGGTTCCGTCCCAACCTCCGTCCGACAGCGTCTCGGGCGTCGACCATCTCCGGCCCGGAGCTCGTGACGAGACCTGCACCCGGTCGCTGCTGCCGTCCCACCGGGACCAGACGACGGTCGCCGTCCCGCCGGCATCCATGGCGACCTGGGGATCGTAGGCGTCCCCGTGCACAGCCGAGAGCGCCACCGGCTTCGACCATCGACCCCCCGACCCGTGCCGGACGGCCTGGATCCGCTCGACGGGCCCGCCGCTGCTACGCCACACCACCGTGGCTGCACCGTGGGGTGTGACCGCCACCTGGGGGTCCTCCGCGTCGCGACCGGGTGCCGAGAGGGTCCTGGTCAGCGACCAGCCACCCGCCTTCGACAACCCGATCGCTTGCACCCGGAGGTGCGCCGGACCCGATCGCGACCACACGACGACGGCGGAGTTGTCGGTTGCGACGGACACCTGCGGATCCCAGGCGTCCTGGTCGCCCGACAGTGTCGCCGGTGCCGACCAGGCGCCCCTCGCGTCGCGAGCGCTCGCTTGTACGTCGGACCCGGCATCGCCCGCGCTGCGCCACACGACCACTGCTCGACCACGCCCCACCGCCACCTGCGGGTCCCACGCGTCTGCGGCCGCCCCCGACAGTGTCACCCGGGCAGACCAGCTCTGCCTCTGGGGCCGGGTCCTGGCGTCCACGCGGTAGTGAGTGCCGTCCCATCGGCGCCACACGACGACGCACCTGCCGTGAGGGCCGATGGCCACCCGCGGGTCGAAGGCGTCCTCGCGGGGAGGTGAGAGGAAGAACGGCTCGTTCCAGGACCCCGACTTCTGCCGGGTGCTCGCCTGCACCCGACCGCTACCCCGATCGGACCAGACGGCGATGGCGGTGCCTCGTGGACTTACGGCGACCCGCGGATCCCAAGCGTCGTTCCCCTCGATGGAGAGCGTGCGGGTGGGTGACCAGGTTGGAGGTGGTTCGCCGCTCTCCACGACCCAGTGGGCGTTGATACCGGTCACATCGGCACCGTCGAGGACCACGTCCGTTGCCTGCCCGACGCTGTCGGTGCCGTCGTAGAAGAGGGGTTGCTCAAAGCCGTCGATGTCGGTTCTGAACCCGATCCGATAGGTGCCGTCTGGTACGAAGAGTTGGTACCGGCCGTCAGGCCCGGCGTACGCACTGGTCGTCGATACCCAGTCCAGCGCCGAGTTGTCCCAGGTCCAAGCCGTGACCTCGGTGGGCGGTGGGCCCGGTGGCAGGTCCGGCACCGGATCGGCGGTCACCACGCCGGAGATGCTGCTGTTCGCGACCAGGTCGGCGTCGATGCCCGTGACACCTGCGGTCACCTGCACCACGTCGTCGGCGTCCTCGACGGTGGCGGCGCCGTCGTAGAACTCGGGTTGATACCTGTTCGCATAGTCGGTGAACCCGACCCGATAGGTCCCCTCCGGCACGTAGACCGCGTAGGTGCCGTCGGGACCGGTCTGCTTCACGCGGACCTGGACCCAGGATCCGAAGGCCACTTCGAACCGCCAGGTGCTGACGCTTACACCGGCGACCGGCGCGCCGCCGTCGGCCTCGGTGACGGTCCCCCTGATCGCCGGCCCGGTGTCGACCGGGCCGCTGACGATCGCTGCGCTGATGCCGGGCACCTCGGCGCCGGCCACCACGACGTCCGCACCTTGCTCGATCGTGTCGGCCGACGGGTAGAACTGCGTCGGGAAACGGCCTTGCCAGGTCTGGAAGGAGACGCGGTAGGTCCCGTTCGGCAGGTAGAGGGCGTACCTTCCGTCCAACCCGGTCTCAGTGAACTTGACGGCGTCCCAGACCCCGGGGGCGGTCGCCTGGTAGGCCGTGACGGTGACTGCTGGCATGTCGACGCCGTCCACGGTCACGGAGCCAGTGATCGGGAAGCCGCGCTCCAGGTCGGCGTCGATGTCGGCCACGTCGGCGTCAACGACGACGTCATCGGCGGCCTCGACCGTGGTCGCTCCGTCATAGAACAACGTTTGGTACGGACCGTGGGCGTCCGAGAAGCCCACGCGGTAGGTCCCGTCCGGAACGTGCAGGGCGTAGGTGCCGTCGATCTCGGTCACGGCGTCTCCAGCGGGCTCCCAGGAGGGAGGTGGACCGGCGGCGTGTTCGTACGCGGTCACGTTGATGCCACCGATCGGCGTACCTGTCCCGGTGACGGTGCCGCTGACCGTCTGCAACAGCACGAGCGCAACGTCGATGCCGGTGACGCTCCCGCCGCTCGGGACCGTGACCTCTGCCGAACTGGGGTCGCCGATCGTGGTGCCGCCGCCGTAGAACTGTCGTGCGTGCGCCGGCCAGTCGTCGTACGAGATCTTGTAGATGCCGGGGGCCAGGGACAGCGAGTAGCTGCCGTTGGCCGCGGTCACCGTCGTCCCGCAAACTTCACCAGGGGGAGTCCCAGTGACGCTCCAGCAGAATGCCTCGACCGTCACGCCTCCGAGGGGCGCACCGGTGCCGAGCTCGGTCACCGTCCCGCTCAGGGTGCCGTTGGCGGCCTGCGCCGGGCCCATGCCGGCGGCCAGCGTGATCCCGGCCGTCAGAGCTCCCGCGGCGAGCGCTGCGACAAGTCTCGACAGGTGTCTCGTCGGAAGGTCCATGGTGGGCTCCTGTGATGGGGGGTTGGTGCGGTCGGGGTCAGCCGAACCAGGGCGGGACGGTGAGCTGGCCGACGTGGTTGCGGCCCCAGCACGCGACGACCCCGGTGACCCGGAACCCGCAGGTGTGGTTGTTGCCGACGGAGACCGTGCGGAACCTGCCGCTCGGCGGCAGCGCCTTGCTGAAGCCGCCGGCACCCCAGCAGGCGACGAAGCCGGTGGAGTCGACGGCGCAGCTGTGGTTGCTCCGTGAGCTGAGCTGGGTGAAGGTGCCGGCCGGGGGGTCGGACTGTCCGGCGGTGATCGCGGTGAAGGTGCCGGCGGGCGCAGTGGCCTTGCCGTACGTGTTGTCACCCCAGCAGACGGCGGTGCCATTGGCCCGGATGCCGCACGTGTGTGATCCGCCGCCGTCGATGCTGGCGGCGATCGCCTCAACCGGAGCCGCATCGATCGATTGTCCCGGTTGGCCGGTCCCGCTGAGCGCGGCGGAGGGTGGCGCTGGCCCGGCCGCCACAGCGAGGGCCAGGAGCAGTGCGGTGGTCGCGCTCAAGCGCTGGTAGGCGATCATGAGAACGCCAGTGGGACGGTGGACTGGCCGACGTTGTTCCGGCCCCAGCAGGCAACGGTGCCGTTGGCCCGGATGCCGCAGCTGTGGTTGGCGCCGATCGCGACCGTTCGGAATCTTCCGAGCGGCGGGGCCGCCTTGCCGTAGCCACCGGCACCCCAGCAGGAGAGGAACCCGGTGGGGTCGACGGCGCAGCTGTGGTTGCCGCGCGAGCTGAGCTGGACGTAGTCGCCGGCGGGCGGGTCGGCTTGATCGGCTGTGTTGGATCCCCAGCACCGGAGGCCGCCTTCCGGACGTAGGCCACAGGTGTGGGCGGTTCCGGCGCTGACGGTGGTGAACGCCCCGTTGGGGACGGTGGCCTGGCCGGAGGCGTTGTTGCCCCAGCACACGGCGACGCCGTTGATCTTCAGGGCGCAGCTGTGGGTGGCGCCGGAGCTGACCTGGACGTACGTCGCTCCTGCGGGTGGCGTGGCACGTCCGTTGGTGTTGAGCCCCCAACAGGTGAGCGTGCCGGCGGTGCGAACCGCGCACGTGTGATCGGCGCCCGCGCTGACCGAGGTGAAGGTGCCGGAGGGCGACGTTGCCTCGCCGTTGGTGTTGGTGCCCCAGCACCGCACGATTCCGGACGTCCGGATGCCGCACGCGTGGCCGCTGCCGTCGCTGACCGAGGTGAAGGTGCCGCCCGGGGAACTCGCGACGACGGGGTCTCCGTCGTTGCCCCAGCACACCAGGCCGCCGTTCGGCCGGATGCCGCACGTGCTGTCGGTGCCGGCGCTGACGGCTGGCAGGGTGAAGGTGTCGTCCTCGGGGGGCGTGGACTGCCCCTCCGCGTTGTTGCCCCAGCAGGCGGCCGTGCCGTTGGTGCGGATCCCACACGTGTAGAACTGGCTCGCGTCGACGGTGACGAAGGTGCCGGTCGGCGGGTGGGTCTCGCCGTACAGGCTGTAACCCCAGCACGTGACGGTGCCGTCGGTTCGGATCCCGCAGCTGTGGGACTCACCCGCGGCCAGGCTGGTGAAGGTGCCGGTCGGAGCCGGGCCGATGTCGTCGCCCCAGCAGATGGCGGTGCCGGCGGGCCTCAAGCCGCAGGTGTGGTAGGCGCCGGCGACGATCGTGGTGAAGGTGCCGGCGGGGGCGCTGGACTGGCCGTAGCCGTTGGCGCCCCAGCAGGTGGCGGTGCCGTTGGTGAGGATCCCGCAGCTGTGATCGCGGCCGGCGGCGAGGCTGGAGAAGGTGGCGTTGGGGTAGAAGACGGTGCTCTGCCCGGAGCCGTCGGCGCCCCAGCACCTGGCGGTGCCGTCGGTCCGGATCCCGCAGGTGTGGTTGCTGCCGGCCGCGAGGGTCGTGAAGACGTAGTGAGGCTCTCCCGTGACCTGCCCATGGGTGTTGTCGCCCCAGCAGATGGCGGTCCCGTTGGTCCGGAGCCCGCAGGTGTGGTTGTCACCGGCGGCGAGCGAAGTGTAGGTCCCAGCCGGTGGGGTGGCCTGCCCGTACCCGTTGAAGCCCCAGCAGACGGCGGTCCCACCGGTCCGGACACCGCAGGCATGAGAGCCGCCGGCGGCCAGGGTGGCGGCGACCGTCTCGACCGGAGCTGCACCGCTCGACCGCTCCGGTAGGACTGAGACCGGCGCCGCGCCAGCAGGTTGCGTGGGGCCGGTCAAGACCGCGCCGGCGACGACGAGCACGACGGCTCCGAGCCGAACGACGGCGCTGCGGTGGTCGCGGGGATGACGAGATGTTGTGCCCATGGTTGATTCCTCTGATCAGCTGAACGTGCCGGGGATCGCGGTCTGGCCGACGTTGTTGCGGCCCCAGCACGCGATAGAGGCATCGACGCGGATGCCGCACGTGTGTTGGTTGCCGACCGTGACAGTGCGGAACTTGCCGCGCGGCGGGGACGCCTTGCCGTACCCGCCGGCTCCCCAGCAGGTGACGGACCCGGAGGGGAACGCGACGGCGCAGTTGTGGTTTCCGCGGGAGCTCAGCTGCCGGTACCCGCCGGCCGGTGGGTCGGCCTGTTCCACGCTGTTGGAGCCCCAGCACCGCAACCCGCCTTCGAGTCGCAGGCCGCAGGTGTGGGCGGTGCCGGCGCTCAGGGCGATGAAGGCCCCATTCGGGACTACGGTCTGGCCCGATCCGTTGCTGCCCCAGCACGCGACCACGCCGTTGACCTTCAGCGCACAGGTGTGGAGGCCGCCGGCACTGACCTGGACGAAGGTGCTGCCGGAGGGTGGGGTGGCCTGCCCGCTGGTGTTGAGACCCCAGCAGGCGAGGGTGCCGTTGGTGCGGACGGCGCAGCTGTGGGCGCCGCCGGCGCTGACGGAGGTGAAGGCTCCACTGGGCGACGTGGCCGCGCCGTTGGCGTTGTTGCCCCAGCACCGCACGATTCCGGAGCTGCGCAGGCCGCACGCGTGACCGCCGCCGGTGCTGACCGATGTGAACGTCCCGCTCGGCGAGTCCAGAACGATCGGGTTGCTGTCGGCGCCCCAGCAGATCACCGTCGCGGTCGTCTGGATGCCGCAGGTGCTGTCGGTGCCGGCGCTCAGAGCAGGCACGCTGAAAACGTCGTTCGCGGGCGAGTTGGTCTGACCAGCGACGTTGTTGCCCCAGCACGTTGCGGTGCCGTCCGTGCGCACACCGCAGGCGTGGTCTGAGCCAGCGGAGACAGCGGTGAAGGTGCCGGAGGGCACGGTGGTCTGGTCGCTCCCGGCGTTGCCCCAGCAGGTGACGGTGCCGTTGGTGCGGAGGCCGCAGGTGAAGAAGTACCCGGCGGTGAGGCTGGCGTAGGCGCCGGCGGGTGCGGTGGTCTGCCCGATACTGCCGTCGCCCCAGCAGGTGGCGGTGCCGTTGGTGCGGAGTCCACAGGTGTGGTTGCCGCCGGCGGCGATGGTGGTGAAGGTGCCGGTCGGCACGGTGGATTCACCGTTTTCGTTGTTTCCCCAGCAGGTGGCGGTGCCGTCGGTGCGCAACCCGCAGGTGTGGAAGTCGCCGGCGCTGAGGGTGGTGAAGGCGCCGGCGGGCTCGGTGGTCTGGCCGTCGTTGTTGCTGCCCCAGCACGCGGCGGAGCCGTTGGAGCGGACGCCACAGGTGTGGGCGTACCCGGCGGTGATGGTGGTGAAGGTGCCGGCAGGGACGTTGCTCTCGCCGTCGCTGTTCCTTCCCCAGCAGGTGGCGGTGCCGTCGCTGAGTACGCCGCAGGTGTGGTGCCCGCCGGCGGTGATGGTGGTGAAGGCGGCGTTGGGGTAGAAGACGGTGCTCTGGCCGTCGGTGTTGCTGCCCCAGCAGGTGGCAGTGCCGTCGGTGCGGATGCCGCAGGTGTGGAGCTGGCCACTGTCGATGCTGGCGGCGACCGTCTCGACCGGACCTGCGCTGCTCGACCGCTCCGGTTGGACGACGACCGGCGCCGCGACAGCTGGTTGCGTGGGGACGGCCATGACCGCGCCGACGACGACGAGCACGATGGCTGCGAGCCGAACGACGGCGCTGCGGTGGTCCCGGGGATGACGAGATGTTGTGCCCATGGTTGATTCCTCTGATCAGCTGAACGAGCCGGGGATCGTGGTCTGGCCGACGTTGTTGCGGCCCCAACAGACGGCAGGTCCGGTCACGCGGATGCCGCAGCTGTGGTTGGTGGTCACGGTCACGGTGCGGAAACGTCCGGCCGGGGGTGACGCCTTGCCGAACCCGCCCGCGCCCCAGCAGACGAGGAATCCCGTCGTGCTGACGCCGCAGTTGTGGTTGCCGCGGGAGCTGAGTGACGTGAAGGTTCCCGTCGGAGGGTCGGCTTGTTCGGCACTGTTGGAGCCCCAGCACCGGAGGCCGCCTTCGGGCCGCAGCCCACAGGTGTGGGCGGTGCCAGCGCTGACGGTGGTGAAGGCTCCGTTGGGGACGGTGCTCTGCCCCGATGCGTTGCTGCCCCAGCACGCGACCACGCCGTTGACCTTCAACGCGCAGGTGTGACTTGCGCCAGCGCTCACCTGGACGTACGTCGATCCGGCTGGTGGGGTGGCTTGCCCGCCTGTGTTCAGTCCCCAACAGGCGAGGGTTCCGTTGGTGCGGACGGCGCACGTGTGGTCGCCGCCGGCGCTGACCGACGCAACGGTGCCGGCGGGTGGCGTGGCCTCGCCGTTGGTATTGGTGCCCCAGCACCGGAGCACGCTCGAGGTACGGATGCCGCAGGCGTGGCCGCCACCGTTGCTGATCGACGCGAACGTGCCGCTCGGGGAATTCAGAACGATCGGATTGCTGTCGGCGCCCCAACAGAGCACCGTCGAGTTCGTCTGGATGCCACAGGTGCTGTCGGTCCCGGCACTCAGAACAGACACGATGAACGTGTCGTCCTCGGGGGGCTTCGTCTGGCCGTTGCCGTTGTATCCCCAGCAGGCGGCTGTGCCGTTCGTGCGAACCCCGCAGGTGAAGACGGTTGCTGCGGCGAGGGTGGTGAAGGTACCGGGAGGTGGAGTGGCCTGCCCTTCGACGTCGATGCCCCAGCAAATGGCGGTGCCATTCGTGCGCAGGCCGCAGGTGTGAAAGTTGCCAGCGCTGATGAGGGCAAAGTTGCCGGCAGGTGCGGTGGCTTGGCCATCCCCGTTTCGTCCCCAGCAGGTGGCGGTGCCGTTGGTGCGCAGGCCGCAGTTGTGGAAGCCGCCGACGGAGAGGGTGGTGAAGGTGCCAGCAGGAACGGCCGACTGGCCGTAGGTGTTGTCGCCCCAGCAGGTGCCGGTGCCGTCGGTAAACAGCCCGCAGGTGTGGCCGGCGCCAGCATCAAGGGTGGTGAAGGTGGCTTCGGGGTAGAAGACGCTGGATTGCCCGAAGTCGTTTCGTCCCCAGCAGGTGGCGGTGCCGTCGGTGTGCAGCCCGCAGCTGTGGTGGTCGCCGGCTGTGACGACGGTAAACGTCCCGGGCGGTGCGTCGGTCTGGCCGTCGCCGTTGAAGCCCCAACATGAGATGGTGCCATTGGTGCGCAGGCCGCAGGTGTGTCTGACGCCCGCTGCCAGGTCGGTGAATGTTCCGGTAGGCGCCGCGGCCTGGCCGTTCGTATTGTCTCCCCAGCACTGCGCGGTGCCGTCGGTGCGCAGGCCGCAGGCGTGGCGGCTTCCGGCTGTGATGGTGGCGGCGATCGTCTCGACCGAAGCCGCAGCGATCGACCGCTCCGGCTGGGCGGCCACGACGACAGCGCCAGCCGGTTGTTCTGCACCGATCGGCGCGACACTGAGCAGGGTGCTGCACGCCAGGCTGGCGAGCAGGGCAAGCGTTCGACGGCCGGCCATGACTAGTACGCCAGGATCGAGAAGTCGGCGTCGACCTCGTGCCCGCTACCGTCGTGCAGGAACACCGTGAACGTGCCGACATCGTAGTTCGACACCGTGATGCCCGCGGGAGCGCCGTTGGGAACGGAAGCGCTGGCTATGGCGAGCTGTGCGGGACTCGAATCGCCGAAGTCCACCTTGTATTGGCCCTTGCCGAACCGGGCGACCCGCACCTGCTCGCCCGTGCAGGAGTGGGCCCAGCCGACCCAGTCGGAGTTGTAGGTGGAAGGCACGGCGGGATCCGCATTGATCGCGGCCGTTCCGAGCACGGTCTCACCGGTGCACTGGTTGTCGTTGAAGAGCTTGAGGCTCGCGATGCTCGCGGCCGTGACGTGCTGCCGACGCTGTCGTCGGCGATGTGATAGCTGTCCACGGCATTGTTGTGGATGTCGTCACTTGTGATCGACAGGTTGGCGATGTCGGCGCTGCCGATGGTGCCGTCGCTGATGTCGAAATTGCCGATGCTGCCATCGGCGATGTCTCTGCTCGCGATGGAGCCGTCCTTGATGTCCGAGGTGATGATCGCGTTGTTCTTCACGTCGAAGCTGGAGACCGTGCCGTCGGCGATGTCGTCCGAGAACACGGTGTCAGTCCCGGGCAGGGCGGAGGCCGATCCCAGACCAGCGAGACCCACTGCCGCAACCGCGATCAGCACGAACGCCCCGCCGAGCCGCTGGTCGCGCCGTCGGCTGGACTGGTCGACGTGGGGGATCCGCTCTTCGCGGAGCCGGGTGAGCTCAGCCTCGAGGCGATCAACCTTCTCGGAGAGTTCCTGGTGGTCCATCGTGGCTCCTGTGCAGCGGGAGGGAGACCCCGAGAGCCTCTGGCGGTCCTTTCGCCAGTTCCCCCAGCGCTGACCATGCACGGCATGCGTCCCAAGCCGCATCGGCACCGAGTCCTGACCTGATCGGGAACCTCGTCCCGGCGTGTCGGGAATTCCAGGCTCGCTACAGACAGCACCGTCCGGCGGGGTCACAATCGCGACTATGGCGCCCAGACCGATCGCACCCGCGTGGGTTGCCTGGACGGCAGCCCTCGGGGCGGTCGCTGCGCTCGCGCTGGGTGGTTGGTTGGACCTGCACGTGTCTGGTTACGAGACGAGCACCGCCGTGGACTGGGTGACCGGGGTTGCTGCCACGGTCGCAGCAGCGGGGATCGGTGTCCTGTTGGCCACGCGACGCAGCGACAACCCGATCGGCTGGATCCTCCTGGCCCTCGCGGTGGTGATCGGGCACTACGCGGTCATGGAGCCCTACGTCGCCTTCTCACTCTCCGAGGGCGGCTCGTTCCCGGGGGACCGGATGATCGCGAACTGGGACCGCGGATCCTGGTCGCTGATCTTCGCGCCCGTCGTGGCGATCGTCTTCCTCTTCCCTGAGGGCCCGCCCCCGATCCGGAGGTGGCGGCTGGTCGCGTGGGGTGCAGCGCTGTCCTTCGCGATGGTGATCGTCACCGAGACGCTGGCCGGCGACCCGCTGGGCGCGCCGTTCGCGCAGATCGAGCCGTACGCCGTACTGCCGGCCAGCGTCGCAAGCGCCCTGCAGGTGGTCGGCCTCGCCGGGATGGTGGTCACCTTCGGGCTCGCGGCGTGGAGCATTCGCCGACGGTTCCGGGACGGGGACGCGGTCACCCGCGCCCAGCTGAAGTGGCTCGTGTACGCGTCGACCCTCGTGCCGCTGGCCATCGTGATCGGCGTCGTCGAGGTGGCCTACAGCAGCTCTGGCGAGCCCGGCAGGGTCACTCTCGGTGTGCTCCTGACCCTCCTGATCGTGCTCCCGGGGACGATCGGTTTCGCGATCATGCGCTACCGGCTGTTCGACATCGAGGTCGTGATCAATCGGACTCTCGTCTACGGAACGCTCACCCTGATCGTGGTCGCCGGCTATGTCGGGCTGGTGGCCGGGCTGGACGCTCTCCTGGGGTCGCGTGGCTGGGCCGGGGTCGTCGCCGCCGGGACGCTCGCGGTGGCGGTGCAGCCGATCCGCGAGCGGGTCCAGCGCGGCGTGGACCGGTGGCTCTACGGCTACCGGTCCGATCCCTACCAGGCGCTGCATCTCCTGGGCGACCGCCTGCAGGCCACGCTGGCCCCGGACCAGGTGCTGCAGACCATTGTCGGATCGGTGGCCGAGGCCCTCCGCGTCCCCTACGCGGCCGTGAGCTTCGCCCGTGGCGGCGAGGACCAGACGGCGGCCGCTCACGGAACGCTCGACCGCTCGAGGCCCGAGCGCCGGCCGCTGCACTACCGAGGGGAGGTGGTCGCCGAGCTGGTCATCGGCGTACCCGCCGGCCGCGAGCTCACCGTCGCCGACCAGCGGCTCCTCGACGACCTCTCGGTGCAGGCCGGCGTCGCCGTGCACGCCGTACGTCTGACCTCAGACCTCCAGCACTC
The DNA here is from genome assembly GCA_963766035.1 of uncultured Actinomycetota bacterium. Lineage (GTDB taxonomy): Bacteria > Actinomycetota > Actinomycetes > Propionibacteriales > Nocardioidaceae > Nocardioides. The sequence continues at coordinate 155,364 of CAVXYP010000014.1, forward strand.
GCGCGAGCGGCTGGTCACGGCTCGCGAGGAGGAACGCCGTCGGGTCCGGCGCGACCTGCACGACGGGCTCGGTCCGACGCTGGCCGCCGCCGTCCTCGACCTGGACACCTCCCGCCGCGCCGTCGCCGACGACCCGGCGCGCGCCGAGCAGCTGCTCGGCGACCTGCGCACCCAGATGCAGGACGCGATCGCCGACGTTCGCCGCCTCGTCTACGAACTGCGTCCACCGGCCCTCGACCAGCTCGGCCTGGTGGGCGCGCTCCGCGAGCACGCGGCGCGGATCTCCGACCCCAACGGTGGCCTCAGGGTCGCGGTCGACGCACCGGAGGCGCTGCCGGTTCTCTCGGCCGCGGTCGAGGTCGCGGCCTACCGGATCGCCATGGAGGCGATCAACAACGTGCAGCGGCACGCCGAGGCCAGACGATGCACCGTGCAGTTCGAGCTCGACGATTGGCTCGAGCTGGAGATCGCCGACGACGGAAAGGGTGTGGCGTCCGGGACAGAGTCGGGGGTTGGCATGCAGTCGATGCGGGAACGCGCCCGCGAGCTCGGCGGAACGTTGGCGATCGATGAGCGCGACGGCGGCGGCACTCGCGTGATGGCACGGCTGCCGGTGGCTGCGCCATGAGGGGTTCGAGGGCACTGGCCTGGTGCATTGCGACAGCGATCGTCATCGCCCTCCCCGTCATCGTTCTCGTCGAGTCAAGCGCGGGGGAGCACGGCTACGGAGCGGTGGAGATCGTATGGAACTACTCCGCCCTGCTGATGTTCCTCGCCGTCGGGCTCACGCTCGCGCTCAAGGTCCCGCGGAATCCGATCGGTTGGCTCCTGGTGGGCCTTGCCGCAGCGATGACGTTCGACGGCGCTGCCGGCGCCTACGCCGGGTACTCGGTGGACCACGACGCTGATCTGCCCGGAGTTCGCCTCGCCGGGGCTTGGGTGCACGCATGGCCGCCGGTGTGGTTCGCCATGCTGGCCGCGATCGTCTTCCTCCTGCCGGACGGCAGGCTCCCATCGCGGCGGTGGCGGCCGGTGGCCTTCGCCGGGATTGCCGCGACGGCGCTGGCCCTGTCCGGCGGCCTCCTCGGAGACGAGCAACGGATCGAAGCCCTGGAGGAGGTCGAGCCGTTCGGGGTCTTCCCGCCGAGCATCACCGAGATGATGTTCGCCGTCGGAATGACCGGCATGACCGTGGTCCTGGTCCTGATCGTCCTCGCCATGGTGAGTCGGTACCGCCACGCCACGAGGGAGGTGCGGACCCAGCTCAAGTGGGTCGCCTACGCGGCCGTGCTGTTCCCGGTCACGCTCGCAACCTGGGCCATCGAGAGCACCGCGACGGGGCATTCGCCGGCGGTCGCCACCCAGGTCGTGGCCGGCCTGGCAGTCGCTGGCTTCTGCTGCGCGATCGCGATCTCACTGCTGCGCTTCCGGCTCTATGACATCGACATCGTGATCAACCGGACCCTGGTCTACGGAACGCTGACGCTGGTGGTGATCGGGGGGTACGTCGGGCTGGTGGCGGGGTTGGACGCTCTCCTCGGATCGCGGGGTTGGGCGGGGGTCATCGCGGCAGGGACAGTCGCGGTTGCCGTCCAGCCGTTGCGCGAGCGACTGCAACGCGGAGTCGACCGGTGGCTCTACGGCTACCGGTCCGACCCCTATCAGGCATTGCACCTGCTGGGGGATCGCTTGCAGGCGGCGCTGGCCCCCGACCAGGTGTTGCAGACAATCGTCGGATCGGTCGCCGATGCGCTGCGCGTGCCCTACGTGGCGGTGACCTTCACCCGCGATGGCGAAGCAGAGGCCGCGGCCGTCTACGGCACGCTCGGTCGCGCGACTCCGGAGCGGCGACGGTTGCACTACCGGGACGCGGTCGTTGCGGAGCTGGTGGTCGGCGTACCGGCCGGACGTGAGCTCACGGCCGCCGACCAGCGTCTGCTCGACGACCTGGCGGTGCAGGCCGGCGTGGCTGTGCACGCCGTTCGTCTGACCGCCGACCTCCAGCACTCGCGGGAGCGGCTGATCACGGCTCGCGAGGAGGAACGCCGTCGGGTCCGTCGCGACCTGCACGACGGGTTGGGTCCGACGCTGGCAGCGGCCGTCCTGGGCCTGGATTCCTCCCGGCACGCCGTCGCCGACGACCCGGAGCGTGCCGAGGAGCTGCTCGTCGATCTGCGGACCCAGATGCAGGACGCGATCGCGGACGTCCGGCGCCTGGTCTACGACTTGCGTCCACCAGCCCTCGACGAGCTCGGCTTGGTGGGTGCGTTGCGGGAGCACGCCGCGCGGATCTCCGACGACACCGGAGGCCTCAGGGTCGACGTGGAGTCGCCGCTCGCGCTGCCGGCGCTCCCTGCGGCCGTCGAGGTCGCTGCCTACCGGATCGCCATGGAGGCGATCAACAACGTGCAGCGGCACGCTCAGGCACGACGCTGCACGGTGCAGTTCGACCTTCACGACGGACTCGAGCTGGAGATCGCCGACGACGGCGCGGGCGTCGCCCCGGAGTCCGCGTCGGGCGTCGGCATGCAGTCCATGCGGGAACGTGCACGGGAGCTCGGAGGATCGCTGGCGGTCGGCGACCGCGAAGGCGGAGGCACCCGGGTCCTGGCCCTGCTGCCGGTGGGAGCTGTGCAGCAATGACGATTCGTGTGCTCGTGGCAGACGACCACCCGTTGTTCCGCAGCGGGATCGCGAACTCACTCACCGCACTCGCGGACATCGAGCTCGTCGGCGAGGCAGCGGACGGGAACCTCGCGGTCACGCTGACGCTGGAGCTGCGGCCCGACGTCGTCCTCATGGACATCCAGATGCCGGGACGCAGTGGCATCGAGGCCACGCGGGAGATCGTCCGCCAGGCGCCGGACGTCCGAGTCCTGGTCCTCACCATGTTCGAGGACGACGACTCGGTGTTCGCCGCGATGCGCGCAGGCGCGCGGGGCTACCTGCTCAAGGGCGCGGGCCAGGACGACGTCGAACGCGCGATCCGCACCGTGGCTGCCGGCGAAGCCGTCTTCGGCGCCGCTGTCGCCGCGCGATTGCTCGGCTACTTCGCCGCGCCGCCCGCGACGACCTTCCCGGAGCTCACCGAGCGCGAGCGGGAGGTGCTCGAGCTGCTGGCGTCAGGCAGGAACAACCAAGCCATCGCCGACGAGCTGGTGCTGAGCCTGAAGACCGTGCGCAACCACGTCTCGAACGTCTTCGCCAAGCTCCAGGTCGCCGATCGGGCCCAGGCGATCGTCAAGGCCCGCGACGCCGGGCTCGGCCGACCGTGACGCTGCACAGCCTCGATCCACCGTGCTCAGTTCGCGAGGGCCTTCGCGAACGCTGCCGCGGCGATGTCGACCGGGCTCGGGAGTGCTGACGTGTCGGCGTCAGGAGTGGCTCCGAACTGCGTTGCCAGGATCAGCCGGCTGGCCAGTGTCGCCACGATCACGCCCTTGAAGCCCTCGCTCGAGACCTCCCACGCCGTGCTGGTGCCGATGCCGCTCGTGTTGACCTGGGCGGTGACGTCCTGGGGTGGGCCGATGGTGAACGGAGAGCCGGCGATGCTGCCCTCGGCACAGGCGAGGCCGGCCACTGCGAGCCCGAACGCCTGGGTCGCGAGCGCCTCGGTCTCGTAGACCGCGATCTCCTCCTGCACCGCGGCGATGCCGTCGACGTGGTCGATCTCGGTCCCGCCCTGGATCTGCGGGGGCACGACCTCGTCGACCGGCGTCCCGCTCGGGTCGCACGGCGGCGGTGAGTCCTCGTCGGTGTAGGTGCCGAGCGCGAAGTCGGGCGCGATCTCGGCGGGGGTCAGCAGTGCGGCGTTGAGCTGTTCCGAGGTGACGTCGCCCTCGGTCGGCATCGGGGGAGTCGACGTCTCCGCCGGGGTCGTCTCCACCGGGGTCGTCTCCGTCGGAGACGCGGAGGCGGACGTGGTTTCCGACGTCGCGTCGGTGGACTTGTCGTCGGCGGAGTCGGAGTCCTTCTTGTCGTCGCCGCCGCAGCCGGCGAAGAGGGTGAGGCTCAGCAGGGTCGCGACCAGGGCGACGCGGGGAGTGCGCATGCGGCAGATGCTATTGGATCGGCGCTTCGCTGAGGCGGGTTGTGAAGAAGACGCTGTGCGGGTCGAGGACGTACGACGCGAACGGCCCGCACTCGACGAAGCCTCGCGATGCGTAGAGGGCCCGCGCCGGTGCGAAGAATTCCTGGGTCCCGGTCTCGAGACTCAGCCGGTGGTAGCCGCGCTGACGCGCGGTGGCGAAGAGGTGGTCGAGGAGGAGGGCGGCCACGCCCCGCCGGCGGGCGGCGGCCGCGGTCCGCATCGACTTGATCTCGCCGTGGGTGGGGTCGATCTCCTTGAGTGCGGCCGTCCCGAGGAGCACGCCGTCGTCCCGAAGGGTCCAGAACGTCATCCCCGGTCCGGACAGCGCCGCGGCGTCGAGCGCGTGCACGCTGTCGGGCGGGGAGGTCGCGTGCATGTCGAAGAGATGCTCCTCGAGCAGCGCCAGGACGTCCGGGCGCAGCGGGTCGTCGACGAGGATCTGCATGCCCCGATTGTCAGTCGTCGAGCCCGAGCTCGCGCAGGTGGGTGGTCCAGCGATCGTTGAGGCCGGCCATCTCGGCGAGCAGGAAGCGCAGGAACTCCTGGGAGAGCCGCAGTCTTCGATAGGCGGGATCCTCGGGGTCGAGGTCGGTCAGGGCCCGGCTCAGCGCGGCGACCATCGGCGCGTAGATCTGGTCCGCCCGCGTGATCGACCCGTGCCACGCGTCGTCGTCCACCACGAAGATGTCGCGGCGCGAGCCGCGCTCCCTTTCACGTCGGATCATGCCGACGCTGTCGAGGTACTTGACCGCCCCCGAGATCGCAGCCGGGCTCGCCTGGAGCCGGTCGGCCAGCTCGGCCGCAGTCATCCGGCCGTCGTCGTCGACCAGGAGGACGGCGAACGCTCGCGCGGGCAGTCGGGCGAGGCCTGCGGAGGTGAGGGCGGCGCCCATTCTCTCGACGAAGTCGGCATGGGGGTCGGTCGGCATGGGAGCATTCTCACATATTTTAGAAATATCTGAAAGTTGTGTAGGCTGAGCCCGTGCCGACTACCCAGGATTCTGCGATCCAGATCAACGGACTGGTCAAGACGTTCGGGGCGTTCCGTGCCCTCGACCAGCTCGACCTCGACGTGGCCACGGGGGAGGTGCACGGCTTCCTCGGGCCCAACGGCGCCGGCAAGTCGACGACCATCCGGGTGCTGCTCGGGCTGCTGCGCAAGGACGCCGGCCAGGTCCGGCTGCTGGGCGGCGACCCGTGGCGCGAAGCGGCCACCCTGCACCGTCGACTGTCCTACGTGCCCGGGGACGTCGCGCTGTGGCCCAACCTCAGCGGCGGCGAGACCATCGACCTGCTGATCCGGATGCGCCACGGCGACCCGGCCAGCTCCCGCCGGGACGAGCTCGTCGAGCGGTTCGCGCTCGACCCCACCAAGAAGGCCCGCGCCTACTCGAAGGGCAACCGCCAGAAGATCGCACTCGTCGCCGCGTTCGCCACCGACCCCGACCTGCTGCTGCTCGACGAGCCGACGTCCGGCCTCGACCCGCTCATGGAGCAGGTGTTCAACGACTGCGTCGCCGAGCACACGGCGCGCGGGGCGACGGTCCTGCTCTCGAGCCACATCCTGAGCGAGGTGGAGCGGCTCGCCGACCGGGTCACCATCATCCGCGACGGCCGGGCGGTCGAGTCCGGGACGCTCGAGTCGCTGCGCCACCTGCACCGCAGCAAGGTCGTTGCGACCGTGTCGGGAGTCCCTCCCGACCTGGCCGGCACTCCGGGCGTCCACGACGTGACTGCCGACGGGCGGCACGTGAGCTGCACGGTCGATCCCGACGCGCTCCCCGCCGTGCTCTCCGCCCTCACGGCTGCCGGCGTCGTCGCGCTCACCAGCTCGCCGCCGAGCCTGGAGGAGCTCTTCCTCGACGCCTACCGCCAGCCCGCTGGGGTCGGACGATGACCGGCACCCTCGCCGGCACCGGCCTGCTGACCCGCCTGGCCCTCCGTCGCGACCGGCTGGTGGCGACGGTGTCGATCGCCGCGCTGGTAGTCGTCTGCTACGCCTCGGCGGCGGCGACGCCAGGGCTCTACCCGGATGAGGCGGCCCGGGTCCGCGCCGCCGAAGCCATCAACGACGGCCCGGCGATCGTGGCGCTCTACGGGCCGATCCTCGACGTTCGCAGTGAGGGCGAGCTGGCGATGACCAAGATGACGGTGCTGTACGCCGTCTTCGTGGCCGCGTTGTTCGTGGTCCTGGTGCGTCGGCACACCCGCGTCGAGGAGGAGTCGGGTCGCACCGAGCTCGTGGGCGCCGCTGCGACCGGGCGCTCCGCGCCGCTGGCCGCAGCGATCGTCGAAGCCGTGCTGCTCGCGGCGGTCCTCGGCGCGCTGGTCGTCGCCGCCAACACGGCGGCCGGCCTCGATCCAGTCGGTTCGGTCGCGTTCGGCATCGTCTGGGCCGGCAGCGCGCTGGTGGCCGCCGGCGTCGCCGCCGTCGCCGCCCAGGTGTCGGCCAGTGCCCGCACCTGCGGGGCGTTCGCGGCAGGAGCCGTCGGCGGCCTCTACGTGCTGCGGGCTATCGGCGACAGCGGTCCCACTTGGCTGAGCTGGCTGACGCCCTTCGGGTGGAACACGCAGGCGCGGGCTTACGCCGACCCGCGCTGGTGGGTGCTCCTCCTCTATCCGGCGCTGGCGGTCGCGCTGTCCGGCGGCGCGGTCGCCCTCCGCAAGCGGCGCGACCTCGGGTCCGGCCTGGTGGCCGCTCGACCCGGGCCCGCGCGTGGCTCCTGGCGGCTCACCGACGCGATCACGCTGGCGATCCAGGTGCACGGCACGGCGATCGTCGTCTGGACCGCCGCCGTCGGCGTGCTCGGTGTCGCGTTCGGCATGATCGCACCCGGCATCGGGGACCTGCTCGACACCGGTGTCGCGAAGGACATCGTCGACAAGCTCGGCGGGCTCCTGGTGGCCGCGGTGCTCTCGATGATCGCCGTCGTCATCAGCTATTTCGCGATCGCGGTGGTCGCCCGCGCCGGCAGCGACGAGGCGACCGGGCGCACCGAGCTGGTGCTGGCCACGGCAACGTCTCGCTCCCGCTGGCTGGCAGCGACGCTTCTCGTTGCCCTGGTGGGAGCGTCCTGGCTGCTGCTGGTCACGGGAGTCGGGCTCGAGATCGGTTACGCCGCCGCCTCGGGTCCTGGCGTCGGCAGCCTGGTCGGCGCGGCGTTGGCCTGGGCGCCCGCGGTGTGGGTGGTGGTCGGGCTCGCGGTCCTCGGCTTCGCCCTGCGACCCGGCTGGACCGTGCTGGGGTGGGCGTGGCCGCTGCTGTTCCTGGTGCTCACTCTGCTGGCCGAGCTGCTCGAGCTTCCGGCCTGGGTGGACGGTCTCTCGCCGTACTCCCACGTCCCGCAGCTTCCGGCCGCGACCTGGGACTGGGGCGCCGAAGGTGCGCTGCTCACCGTTGCCGCCGCGCTGCTGGGTGTGGCGTGGTGGCGGTTCACGGAGCGTGACATCGGTTAGTTTGCGGTTCATGTGGCAGCCCGAGCCCGACTGGGTGGAGCTCCCGGGTGGGTCCGGGACGTCCACCGTCGGCGTCTGGCGCACGGCCTACGGCGGCCGGCCGGTCGTCGTCAAGCGGCTCGCGGCTCCCCAGTTCGGCGACCCGCCCGCACTGAGCGAACCGGGGCACAGCGGCTACTGGCGCCGCGAGGCGGACGTCATCCTCACCGGGCTCACGGACCTGACGCACGGGCTGCGGAGTGCGACGGCGTCCGTCGAGGAGGATTCCGACGGGGTCACGATCGTCCGCGACTGGGTGGAGGACGCCGCGTCGAGCGGACTGTTCCTGGCCTTGAGCCTGGGCCGGTTCGCGACCGTCGACCTGCCGCATCCCCGGTTCCTCGCCCGCAGCCTGATGCGCGACCGGATGGACCGGGTCGCCCGGCGCGGGGGCTGGCCGACCCTGGAGCGCACCACCGTCGCCGACGTCGCCGACCACCTGTGGCGGCACCGGGACGGCATGCTCGACCTGCTGGACGGCCTGCCGCAGGTTCCCCAGCACGGCGACCCGACCATCGCGAACCTGCCGGGCCGGGTCGACGACGAGGCGATCGCGATCGACTGGGGCACGCTGGGCACCGGCCCGGTCGGCGGTGACCTCGGCTATCTGTCCCTCTCGTCGCGCGAGGGCTTCGAGCCCCTGCTCGACGCCTACCTGCTCGGTTTCCCTGAGGCCGACCGGGACCAGGTCGTCCTCGGTGCGCAGATCGTCTCCGTCTACACCGCCCTCAGTCGCGCCGAGTGGGCGCTGGCGCGGGCGGCGACAGGGGAGGGGGCACTGGCCTCCAAGTACCGCCACCCCTCGGTCGCGCCGCACCTGCGCACGCTGCAGCGACAGTTCCCGCACATCGAAGTGCTGATCAAGCTGTGAGCCGGCTGCCATGGCTGATGGCGGCGACCTTGCTGCTGGCGGCGTGCTCCAGCTCGCCCGGCCGCACGACGGACGAGCCGAAGCACGCGTCCGCGGCACCGCCGAGCCCGGTCGCCGCTCTCCCGGGGCCGGTGATCGACACCCTCGGGGTGGCGTCGTTCAACGTCTACCGGCACCTGCCAAGGCGGAAGGCGATGGCGGACGCGCTGCGCCTGACGGGCAACGACCAGATCGACGTGATCGGCTGGCAGGAGACCCGGGCGGACTACTTCCCCGACGTACGACGCCGGCTGGCACGGCACGGCTGGGACACCTGGCAGCTCTGGCAGCCCGATGGTCCGTTCTGGCTGGCGGTGTCGTGGCGGAGAGACACCTTCTCGCTGGTCGACGGGGCGTGGACCGAGGCCCACGGGGGAGCCGGCCCGCAGCGCACCGACCTTCCGTTCCCGCCGCGCGGCTACGTCGTCGTGACGCTGCGGCACCGCGAGAGCGGGCGGCTGCTCACCGTCATCGACACCCACCTGAACCAGGGCATCGAGACCGGCGATGGCTTCACGGACACCGTCAACGCGTCCTACGCGAAGCAGCACCTGTTGCTGCTGGCCGACGTATGGGACACCGTGCCCGGCGACCTGGTCGTCGGGACCGGCGACTTCAACTTCGACTTCCGCGACGACTTCGCGGCCCGCCCCGAAGGCGGGATCTGGGACACCCAGCAGGGGCACGCCACGTCGTCGTACCAGGTCCTCGGGCTCGACGGTGTGGTGCCCACGCGTGGCTCACGATGGATCGACTACGTCTGGATCGCAGACCAGAGCCTGCGGATCGATGCCGACGACCCGGGGAGCGGGCAGTTCGTGCAGCATCGGTCGCTCGACGGGTTCGCGTCCGACCACCGCCCGCTGGTGACGCGGATCCGGTGGTACGAGCGGTAGGTCAGTCCTCGCCGAGGACCTCGGCCTCCGAGGCGGCGAACGTGTCGCACTCGTCGAGCTTGCCGGTCTCGTAGCCGACCGTGAACCAGTGCCTGCGCTGGGCGGACGAGCCGTGGGTCCACGACTCCTCGGTCACCTGGCCCTGGGTCTTGCGCTGGATGTAGTCGTCACCGACGGCCGACGCTGCCTCGAGGGCCAGGTCGATGTCCTCCTGCGTCAGGTCGAGGATCAGCACCTCACCGGAGGCGTCCTCGGTGGTCGTCGCGTGATTCGCCCAGAGGCCGGCATAGCAGTCGGCCTGCAGCTCCAGCCGGACGCCGGGCGACGTCGGCCCGGTCTCCTGTGTGCGGACCTTGCCCATGAAGCCCAGCAGGTTGGAGATGTGGTGGCCGTACTCGTGGGCGATCACGTAGTCCTCCACGAAACCACCCTTCGGGCCACCGAGCTGGCGCTCGAGCACCTGGTCGAAGAACGTGGTGTCGAGGTAGATGGTCTCGTCGGACGGGCAGTAGAACGGGCCGACCGACGAGTCGGCTCCGCCGCACCCGGTGTCCACCGACCCGGAGAAGGTGATCAACGCGTCCTCCGGGTGGAACTTGCCACCCAGCTCGGAGTCCCAGTAGTCGGTGAGTGAGTTCTCGACGGCGACGCGGGCGCAGTCCTGGCTCTCGTTGGCGTCCTCGCCGGTCTCGCAGTCGTCATAGCGTCCCGTGTCCTTGGTGTCGCTCAACCGGCTGGGGGAGTAGACGCCGCTGCTGCCCGGGCTGCCGCCGCCGAGCAGGTCGATGCCCGTGCACTGGGTCAGGATCACCAGCGCGATGATCAGGATGATCCCGCCGATGCCCCCCTTGCCGCCGATGCCGCCGGGGATGGGGATGCGCATGCCGGAGCCACCGCCCAAGCCACCCCCGCTGCCACCGACGTCCTTGACGCGAGACCTGTCGAGCCGAGCCTTCGGATTGAATCGCACCACATGAGCACCCTAGGGCACCGTCCCGTTTGGGCTCGGGTGTCCGCGCCGTGGGAGAATCAGCCACGTCATGATCACGGTTCACCAGCTTGAGGTCAGAGCCGGTGCCCGGCTCCTGATGGAGGACGTCACCTTCCGGGTGGCAGCCGGTGACAAGGTCGGTCTGGTCGGCCGCAACGGCGCCGGCAAGACCACCCTCACCAAGATCCTCGCCGGCGAGGCGCTTCCCGCGGGCGGCTCGATGACGGCGAACGGCGAGGTCGGCTACCTGCCGCAGGACCCACGCACGGGTGACCCCGACCAGCTCGCCCGCGAGCGGATCCTCTCCGCGCGCGGTCTCGACGACGTCGTACGACGGCTGCGGGCCTCCGAGGTGGAGATGGGCAGTGACGATCCGGCGATGCGGGAGCGGGCGATGCGGCGCTACGAGCGCGCCGACGCCGAGCTGCACGCGGGCGGCGGCTACGCCGCGGAGTCGGAGGCGGCGACGATCGCGCACAGCCTCGGCATCACCGACCGGTTGCTCGGTCAGCAGCTCAAGACGCTCTCCGGCGGCCAGCGGCGCCGGGTCGAGCTCGCGCGGATCCTGTTCTCGGACGCGCAGACGCTGCTGCTCGACGAGCCCACCAACCACCTCGACGCCGACTCGATCGTCTGGCTGCGCGACTTCCTCAAGGCCTTCACCGGCGGCCTGGTGGTCATCAGCCACGACACCGACCTGCTCGAGACGACGGTCAACCGGGTGCTGCACCTCGACGCCAACCGGGCGGCCATCGACACCTACAACATGGGCTGGAAGGCCTATCTCCAGCAGCGCGAGACCGACGAGAAGCGGCGCAAGCGCGAGCGGACGAACGCCGAGGCCAAGGCGAAGACGCTCACCGACCAGGCCAACAAGATGCGGGCCAAGGCGACCAAGGCCCAGGCCGCGCAGTCGATGCTCAAGCGCGCGGAACGGATGCTCGCCGGCATCGAGGGTGAGCGGCAGTCCGACAAGGTCGCCCGGATCGCGTTCCCGAAGCCCGCTCCGTGCGGCAAGACGCCGCTCACCGCGGCCGAGCTGTCGAAGTCCTACGGCTCGCTCGAGGTGTTCACCGACGTCGACCTGGCGATCGACAAGGGCTCGCGGGTCGTGATCCTCGGCCTCAACGGCGCGGGGAAGACGACGTTGCTGAGGATCCTCGCCGGCATCGACCGCGCCGACACGGGCGAGGTCGTGCCGGGCCACGGACTCAGGCTCGGCTACTACGCTCAGGAGCACGAGACCCTCGACGTCGACCGCACCGTGCTGGAGAACATGCAGTCGGCCGCGCCGCAGCTCACCGACACCGAGGCGCGGTCGGTGCTCGGCTCGTTCCTCTTCTCCGGCGAGGACGCCTACAAGCCGGCCGGTGTGCTCTCCGGCGGCGAGAAGACCCGCCTGGCGCTGGCCAGCCTGGTCGTCTCCGCGGCCAACGTCCTGCTGCTCGACGAGCCCACGAACAACCTCGACCCGGCATCCCGCGAGGAGGTGCTGGCCGCGATCCGCTCCTACGAGGGCGCGATCGTGCTGGTCACCCACGACGAGGGCGCCGTGCACGCGCTCGAGCCCGACCGGGTGCTGATCCTCCCCGACGGCGTCGAGGACCTCTGGAACGTCGACTACGCCGACCTCGTGGCCCTCGCCTGAGGCTGAGCGACCGCCGCGCGGCAGGACGTCATACGTCCTTGCAGCCGTGACTGCTCAGTCGCATGACCTTCCACACGACACCCTCCGCGTTCGACAGGACGGGCCGGACCCCACCGGAGTCGTGGTCGAGGCAGGTAACCAGACCCTGATGCTCATTGGCATTCTCGGCTTCGGGCTCGGGGGCGTCCTGTCCTTGACGGCCGTCGTCGGGTTCGGCGTGTTCCTTGGGATGCGAGCGCACGCGCAGCGATGACCGCGCATGCTGGCTGCGGCAACGCTGGGCCAGCGGCCGAGAGAGCCGCCGTTGGTCGCAAAAGCGCCACTTTCGTGCAGGTTTGGGGCGTATCTGCGACCAACGGCCGCCGTGGTGCCCGCGCTTGCGCGGGCGGCGTGGCGAAGCCCGCCGCCCTGTGCGCCGCCCAGCCGATCGCGTGAGGCTCGGGGTCAAGGACGCCGCAGGCGCCGCGAGCGGGGCCGAAGGCCTCCTTGACGCCGAGACGCGATCGGCTACGCGCGCGGGCACCACAACACCGACCACGAACGAAACCCACGATCAGCCACAGGAGCCCGAAGACTCGACATAGGGGTCAGGTGCGTGCGCTACTCGGTCGCGATCGCCTCGAGCACGTTCATCCGGGAGGCCCGGACCGAGGGAAGCACGGCGGCGAGGACGCCGACCACGACCGCGATCGCCAAGAACACGATGAGCTGGGTGATGGGCAGACCGAGGCTGGTCAGGTCGTCCTTGAGCGTCTGCCGCAATGTCACCCCGATCACCAGCCCGAGCCCGAGTCCGAGCACGGCACCGAGGACGGCGATCGTGACCGACTCGAGGGTGATCATCCGGCGCAGCTGGGCGCGGCTCATGCCGATCGCCCGGAGCAGGCCCACCTCACGGGTCCGCTCGATCACGCTCAGCCCCAGCGTGTTCACGATGCCGAAGACCGCGATCACGATGGCGAGCGCCAGCAGGCCGTAGATGATGTAGAGCAGCTGGTTGACCTGCTCGCGGATCGAGTCGCGGAACCCGTCCTTGTCGTAGACGGCGACGATCGGCACCTCCGAAGCAGCCTTCTCCAGGTCGTCCTTGACGGTCCCGGCGTCGGCGCCGGACGCGAGGAGGACGCTGATGGTGGTGTCCTGGCGCGCCAGTCCCGCGTCCGCGAGCTGGTCGAGCGGAACGCTGACCGGCGCCGTGACCTCCGACGACCTCACGATGCCGACGATCTCGACCTCGAGCTCGTGGCCACCCGGGAAGTGCAGGTCGAGCGGGTCGCCCAGCGCGACGTCGTGGTCCTCGGCGTAGTCGTCGGAGACGAAGGCCTGCCGGCCGCTGAGCTCGGTCGTGCCTTCGGTGATGTCGAGGTCGTAGACCTCGGGGAAGGCTGCGTCGTTGCCGGCGACGGACACGTTGTCGTCGTCGACCTTGGCTTCGACCCACTGCTGCCGGCTCATGACGGAGACGCCGTCGACGTCCTCGATCGCGTCGCCGATCGTGGTCGAGAACGGCAGAAAGGTCGTGGTCTGGACCAGGAAGTCAGCGGTGAACTCCTCGTCGACAACGTCGTCGATCGATGCGTTCAGGGACGCCGCGAGGACACCGATCGTGGAGACCAGGGCGAGGCCGATCATCAGCGCGGAGGCCGTGGCGCCGGTGCGCCGCGGATCGCGCAGTGCGTTCTCTCCGGCCAGCCGGCCGGCGCTGCCGAACAGCCGGGCGAACATCCCGCGGGCCGCGACCAGGACCGGCTTGCCGATGATCGGGCTGATCACGGCGACCGTGATGATCCAGATGACGGCTCCGGCACCGACCCACAACGCGTCGTTGCCGCGCGCGCCGACAACGCCCGCGACCGCCAGCACGGCGCCGATGGCCAGCAGGGCACCGCCGATGACGGTTCGGCGACCGAGGGATGTGTTGGTGTGCGGCTCCTCGGCGCGCATGGCCGCCACCGGGGCGACCCGGCCGGCCCGGCGGGACGGGAAGTAGGCCGCGACCATCGTGACGACGATGCCGACCAGGTAGCTGGCGATGATCGCGGCCGGCGTCAGGTCCAGCGCGTTGCCGGCGATGTCGAGCCCGATCCCACGGAAGATAGCGGCGAGTCCCCGCGCCAGCAGCCAGCCGAGGCCGATGCCGAGCGTGGTCGCGACGACCGAGAGCACCAGCGCCTCGAGCAGCACGGACCGGGTGACCTGCTGCCGGTTGGCGCCGAGAGCGCGCAAGAGCGCCATCTCGCGGGCGCGCTGGGCGACCAGGATCGAGAAGGTGTTGAGGATGATGAAGGCGCCGACGAGCACCGCGATGCCGGCGAAGATCAGCAGGAAGACCGAGATGATGCCGAGGAACTCGCCCACCTCGGTCTGCTGCTCATCGGCGACCTTGTCGCCGGTGGCCGCCTCGAAGCCTTCGGGCACGACCGCCTGGGCGGCGTCGGCCAGCTGCTGCTGGGAAACGCCGTCGGCCGCGGTCAGGCTGATCCGGTTGAAGGCGTCCTGGCCGCCGAGGAAGATCTTCTGGGCCGCCTCCGTGGAGAAGATCAACAGCGTCGCGCCAGCGGTGCCGCCGCTGTTGAAGTCGGCGATGCCGACGAGGGTCGCGGTGCGCGCGATCTCGCCGTACGGCGCGAGCAGCTTGACCTCGTCTCCCAGCTGGTAGCCGCCCGCCTCGGCCGCGCCCGTGTCGAGCGCGATCTCGTCCAAGCCGTCCGGCCACTGGCCGTGCTCCAGCTTGAGGATCGACCTGCCGGCCATGTTGGGGCCGTCGTGGTAGTTGAAGGCCAGCGTCGGCGCGCCCGTGCTTCCGACCACCGTGCCGTCGGTCGCCAGCAGGTTCATGCCGAAGCCGGTCACGTCGCCGTCGGCGCGGTCGACCTCGGGAAGGTCCTCGAGGTCGGCCACGACGTCGGGCGTCAGGACGGCAGTGGGAGTGCCGGAGAAGCCGGCGTCGAACTCGGCCGAGTCCTGCGGTCGAACGACTCCGTCGGGTGTGGTGCCGTAGATGATGCCGTCGAAGGTGGCGGACAGGCCATGGTTGAAGACCAGTACGCCGGAGAGGAAGGCGACTCCGAGCACGATGGCCAGCCCGCTCATGACGAGCCGGAGCTTGCGCGCAAGCAGGTTGCGCAGGGTCAGCTTGAACATCGTCAGACGGTCCCGGGAGCGGCGGCCGCCAGCGTCTGGAGCGCGGTCATGTGCTCGAGGATCTGGTCTCGCTCCGGAGAGCTGATCTCGTCGACGACCAGGCCGTCGGCGAGGAAGATCACCCGGTCGCAGTACGACGCCGCGACGGCGTCGTGGGTCACCATGACCACGGTCTGGCCGAACTCGTCGACGCTGCGGCGGAGGAACGAGAGCACCTCGGCGCCCGAGGTGCTGTCGAGGTTGCCGGTCGGCTCGTCGGCGAAGACGATCGAGGGCTTGCTGGCCAACGCCCGGGCGCACGCGACCCGCTGCTGCTGGCCGCCCGACATCTCGCTCGGCCGGTGACCGAGCCGGTCCCGCAGGCCGACCGCGTCGACCACGGTGTCGAACCACGCCCGGTCGACCTTCGCGCCGGCCAGGTTGAGGGGGAGCAGGATGTTCTCCTGCGCGGTGAGCGTCGGGATCAGGTTGAACGCCTGGAAGACGAATCCGACCCGCTCCCGGCGCAGCGCTGTGAGTGCCTTGTCGCTGAGGCCGGCCAGGGACGTGCCGTCGACCTCGATCGTCCCCGCCGTCGGGGTGTCGAGGGCGGCCAGGCAGTGCATCAGGGTCGACTTTCCGGAGCCCGAAGGGCCCATGATCGCG
Organism: uncultured Actinomycetota bacterium; assembly: GCA_963766035.1. Lineage (GTDB taxonomy): Bacteria > Actinomycetota > Actinomycetes > Propionibacteriales > Nocardioidaceae > Nocardioides. Next base: position 171,183 of record CAVXYP010000014.1, read on the forward strand.
GTGAACCGGCCGGCATCGAGGTCGACGGTGACACCGGCGAGAGCGTGCACCTCCGACTCGCCGGAGCCGTAGACCTTGCGGACGTCAACGGCTCGGGCGGCCGTGCCGACAGCCTGCGGGCGGGGGGGTTCGCTCGTCATGCGCCCACCCTGCCCGATGCCCGGTAGCGACCGCATCGGGATATGCCCTGAGAGGTCCCTTGGTCAGGGCAGCAGCAGCGCCGAGTCTCCGAACTCGTGCCAGAGGTAGCGGGCCTCGACCGCGGCCGCGTAGGCCCGCTGGGTCAGCGTTCGCCCCGCGACCGCCTCGACCAGCAGCAGGTGCGAGGCATGCGGGTCGTGCCAGCCGGTGATCAGGCCGTCGACGATCTGCGGGGGGTCTGCCGGGGTGACCACCCGGGACGTCCAGCCACGGGCAGGGACCAACCGGTTCCCGCCGTCCGTGGCCTCGACCGCGGACTCGAGTGCGCGGGTGACGGTCGTGCCGACGGCGATCACGCGGCCGCCTCCGGCCCGGGCCGCATTGACGACTGCGGCAGCGGCGGGGGTGACCTCGAACCGCTCCGCCTGCGGCGCCTCGCCGGCCTCCTGGGAGGACACGCCCGTGTGGAGGGTGACCGGGACGACCATCACCCCGCCCGCGACCAGGCGAGTCACCAGGTCGGTCGTGAACGGCCGGCCCGCGGACGGCATCTCCGCGCTTCCGGGCCGGCGGCCGAAGACGGTCTGGTAGTCGCTGAGCGGGTAGCGGTCGGCGAGATAGCCGTAGGAGATCGGGCGTCCGTAGCGTCGCGCCGCCGCCGCCAGGTCGCCGTCGGCCTCGGCGCGCCACAACCGGTTGCCGGTGCCCGTGGGGGAGGAGCCTGCCTCGGGATAGGGCGCGACCAGGCGCAGCCGGGCCGCGCCCGCGGCGATCTCGAGCACGTCGTCCCGCCCCGCGTCGAGCACCGCTCGATCGGCATCGGGTGCGCGTCGTACCTCCACGACCCAGCCGCCGTCCGCCAGCGGAGCCGCCAGATGGACGACGACCGGGCCGTGCCGGTCGGAGAGGGCGTCGAGCTGCGCCGCCACGGTCGCGGAGTCGTTGATCACGACCGCGTCACCGGGACGCAGGTGCTCGGCGAGGTGCGCGAACCGGGTGTGCGTGAGTCCGCGCTCGCCGTCGGCGACCAGCAGCCGGACCCGGTCCCGCGCGACGCCGCGCCGCTCCGCAGGCGCCGGCGCGAACACGCTCCGGGGGGCCGTGAAGCTGGTGGCCGGTCGCTCGTCGAGGAGCGGCATGTCAGGCACCCGCCTTCTCGGTGGCGCGGAGCGCGGGGAAGTCGGCGGCGCGGTAGCGACCCGACGGCGGCCGGCTGGCGAGCAGCGCCAACAGGTGCGGAACCACCGTCTCGGGCAGTGGCCGGTCCGAGATGTCCTCACCGGGGAACCAGTCCTGGTGCATCTGGGTGCGCATGTCGCCGGGGTCCACGGCGTACGCCGTGATCTCGGGGTTCTCGGCGGCGAAGGTCAGCGTGATGTGGTCGAGACCCGCCTTCGACGCGCTGTAGAGGCCCCAGCCCTGGTAGTGCTCGACAGCGGCGTCGGAGGAGATCGAGAGCAGCACGCCGCGGGAGGCGGCGAGCGCGGGAAGCAGCTGAGACGTCAGCACCAGCGGGGCTCCGACGTTGTGGCGCCAGACGTACTGGAGGTCCTCCGGGGTGGTGTCCGCAAGAAGTCGGTAACGGCTGTCGCCGCCGATCGGCCCGAGCGCGCTGGCGTTGTGGACGAGCAGGTCGAGCCCGCCGAGCCCGTCGACCGCGGCGAGCAGGGCCGCGCGGTGGTCGGCATCGGTGACGTCTCCGGGAAGGGCGGTGATGCGGTCGGCTCCGGGAAGGGTGCGGAGGTGGTCGAGTCGGGCGGGGTCGCGGCCGTCGGTGACGACGTGCCAGCCCTGGTCGCTGAGTGCGGCCACGAGTGCGCGGCCGAGTCCGGCGCTGCCGCCGGTGACGAGTGCAGTGTTCACGAGGTGTCCTTCGTTGGTCGAGGAGGTCGCTCTGGCGACCGTCACGAGATGTCCTTCGTTGGTCGAGGAGGTCGCTCTGGCGACCGTCACGAGACCATCGTGAAACTTGAAGTTAACTTGAAGTCAAGCCCGATGCGGAAAGAGTCCGGAATTCCTTCGCCACGGCGCCGGTGGGCGGGGCACGATGGACGCATGACCTGGCGCCGGGCAGCGACCTCCGCCCTCGGGGCGGTGCTCGTGGTGGTGAGCGCCTGCTCCGAGCCCGCGAGCCCGCCGCGAACAGCCGCTGCCACCCAGACGACCCCCACCGCCGAACCCAGCCGGGCCGCCCCGTCGCCGACGGTCCGGGTCCCGTTGGTCGCGGAACCGGGGGACGTGCCGCCGGCGGTCGTGGCCTCGGACTCGTCGCTTGCCGGGACGCCCTACACCGTCGAGGACGTGAACGACGGCGGCGCCGTCGTCCACACCGGCGACCTCGAGCCGGTGGCGGGGCCGCCGAAGCCCTGGCAGTACGCCGCGCTCGCGGACCTGTCGGCCATCACGGAGCCCGGCGACTACCAGGTCGTCGTCGGCGCCACGACCTCTGCCGTCATCGAGGCCGGCGATCACCGCTATCGCGAGGTCCTGGGCTCGACGCTCTCGATCTTCGACGTCAACGCCGATGGCGACGAGTCGTCCTCATGGCACGAGCCGAGCCACCTCCACGACCGGCGCTCCCCGATCGCGAACGGGCCGCACCGGGGCGACCGGATCGACGTCGAGGGCGGGTGGATGGATGCCGGTGACCAGCTCAAGTTCACGGTCACGACGGGATACTCGACCCTGCTGCTGGAGATCGCCTCGGCGAACCAGCCGGCCCTGGCCGACGAGATCACGCGAGTGGCCTCGATCGGGGTCCGGTGGCTCCGCAAGGCACATCCCCGACCCGGGATCTTCGTCGCTCAGGTCGGCCACACCGACGCCGACCACAATGCCGGCTTCCGTGACCCGACCGTCGACGACACCAGCGCCGATCACCGCCGCAGCCACCGGCCGGCGTACGTCCTGACCCGGGGCACCGGCGGCTCCGACGTCGCCGCGATCACCGCCGCGGCGCTGGCGAACGTTGCCGTCCGCGTCGCCCCCGAGCGGCGGGCACGGCTGGTCCGCCGTGCCCGCGCCTGGCTGGCGGAGGCGAAGGCGCTCGGGGACGTGTGGCACAACTGCTGCTACCAGCAGGACAGCTGGCGGGACGACCTCGCGGTCGCCCAGGCAGCCCTCTGGCGCGCGACCGGCAGGCGGGCGTACGCCGTCGACGCGCTCGCGTCGCTGCGGCGCGCGACCGCGAACGGTGAGAAGAACTGGCTGGTGGGGGCCGACGGCTACGAGATGTCCGGGATCGCGGCGGCGGAGCTGTGCGGGGTGCTGCGGCCCGGCGACACCGCGGCGCCAAGGGACCTACGACGCCCGGCCTGCCGGATCCTTCGCGCGGGCGGCGAGGCGTGGATCTACGTCTCCGGGTCGGAGACGGCGTTCGGCCGGGCCGGCTGGGCGCAATGGGGCACGGTGCGCCAGAACGCCGCGGGAGCGGCGGTGCTCGCCCTGGCGGCCCGGGCCGGCCTCGACGACGCGGAGCCCGTGCTGGACCGGGCGACCGGCTGGTTCCTCGGCGTCAACCCGTGGGGGCTGCGGTGGCAGGCAGGAGAAGGCGGGATCGAGAACCCCTATCACTGGATCCAGTCCGTCGGCAGCGATCTCCCCGGTGATCTCCCCGGCGCTGTCGTCGGTGGTCCGGCGCCGCTGTCGTCCATCAACGACAACCGCGCGGACGACCTCACCCTCGGTGACTTCGACACCCGACAGCAGACCTATCGTGACCTCGGGGACGACTACGTGCTCAACGAGGTGGGGATCGGCTACTCCGCGCCCGCCGCGCTGCATTTCGCGCTGATCTCGCCGGACTGACGTGCCGTGACATGAAAGGGTGGCCCCGTGGCGGAATTCGTGGGGGCCATCGACCAGGGCACGACCAGCACCCGCTTCATGGTGTTCGACCATGCGGGCGCAGAGGTGGCCCGGCACCAGCTCGAGCACGAGCAGGTCCTGCCGCGGGCGGGCTGGGTCGAGCACAATCCGGTCGAGATCTGGGAGCGGACGTCGGCCGTCGTCCAGACGGCGCTCGGCAAGGCCGGGCTCGGTCCCGACGACCTCGCTGCCGTCGGCATCACCAACCAGCGGGAGACCACCTTCGTGTGGGACCGGCGCACCGGGCGACCGCTCCACAATGCGATCGTCTGGCAGGACACCCGCACCGACGCGATCGCTGCCGCGCTCGACCGCGACGGTCGGGGCGACGTGATCCGCCACCGCGCCGGGCTCCCGCCCGCGACGTACTTCTCCGGCGGCAAGCTGCAGTGGATCCTCGAGCACGCCGACGGGGTGCGCGCCGCGGCCGAGAGCGGCGACGCGTTGTTCGGTACGGCGGACACCTGGCTGATGTGGCACCTGACCGGCGGGCCGGACGGCGGGGCGCACGTCACCGACGTCACCAACGCCAGCCGGACCATGCTGATGGACCTCGAGACCCTCGACTGGGACGAGGAGCTGCTCGGGTTCTTCGACGTCCCGCGCGCGATGCTGCCGGAGATCCGGGAGTCGTCGGCCTCGGCAGCCGGTGGGCCGTTCGGGGTGACCCGGGCCAACGGCCCGTTCGGCGGCGAGGTGCCGCTCACCGGGATCCTCGGCGACCAGCAGGCCGCGACCGTCGGCCAGGTCTGCTTCGAGCCGGGGGAGGCCAAGAACACCTACGGCACCGGCAACTTCTTGCTCCTCAACACCGGCACCGAGATCGTCCGCTCCCAGGCCGGGCTGCTCACGACGCCGGCCTACCGGTTCGGCGACGAGCCCTGCGTCTACGCGCTCGAGGGATCGATCGCCGTCACCGGCTCCGCGGTCCAGTGGCTGCGCGACCAGCTCGGCATCATCAGCGGCGCGGGGGAGTCCGAGGCACTGGCGCGGCAGGTCGAGGACAACGGCGGCGTCTACTTCGTGCCCGCGTTCTCGGGCCTGTTCGCGCCGTACTGGCGCTCCGACGCCCGCGGCGCGATCGTCGGCCTCTCGCGATTCAACACCAACGCCCACCTGGCCCGGGCCACCCTCGAGGCGATCTGCTACCAGTCCCGCGACGTCGTCGAGGCGATGACTGCCGACTCCGGTGTCGAGCTGGAGGTGCTCAAGGTCGACGGCGGCGTGACGTCCAACAGCCTGTGCATGCAGATCCAGGCCGACGTGCTCGGTGTGCCGGTGAGCCGGCCGGTCGTCCCGGAGACGACGGCGCTCGGTGCGGCGTACGCCGCCGGCCTGTCGGTCGGCTTCTGGGCCGGCACCGAAGAGCTGCGGGCCAACTGGGCCGAGGACACCCGCTGGGAGCCGACCTGGGACGAGGCACAGCGCGAGGACGGCTGTCGACGCTGGAAGATGGCAGTGGAGCGAACCTTGGACTGGGTCGACGTCGATCGCTAGACATTGCTAGAGCTGCTAGACATTGCTAGAGCTGCTCGAAGTTGCTAGCGTCGCGGTCATGGCGGTCCGCGCACCGAATCCCTTTCGTCCGGGGTTCAACCAGTCGCCCCTGGTCCTCAGCGGTCGCGATCGCGTGCTCGGCGCGATCGACGAGGCATTCGCCGTCGCTGGACTTGATGGCCGCACCCCGCGTCCGATCGTCCTCACTGGACCGCGCGGCGTCGGCAAGACGGTGATTCTCGGCGAGGCGGCGGCGCGGGTCGCGGACAATCACGCGTGGCTCACCGCACCTGTCGAGGTCCGCTCAGGGAAGCCGTTCACTCCGCAGCTCATCGAGCGCTTGGTCGCCGTCCGGGACCTCTACCGCCAGACGCGGAAAGGATCGCGGGTCGAGGTGACGGGCGCGACCGTCCGTGCCAGCGTGCTCGGTGTCGGCGGTGAGGTCGTCCTCACCCGAAACCGGGCCGCCGAGGAACCGGTGCATCTCGAGTCCGCCCTCGCTGAGGCTTGCGCGGCGGCAGAGGAGCATCGGGCTGGCGTTCTCGTGACAGTCGACGAGCTGCAACTGGCAAGCAAGTCCGACCTTGCTGAGTTCGCGGCGGCCTTGCAGCAGCACGTGCCCGACAACTGGCCGTTGGTCGTGTTGCTGGCGGGCCTGCCGAACGCCCGGGGAACGCAACGCGGTGTCACGTACCTCGAGCGCGGCGAGTGGCACAGCGTCGGACTGCTGAGCCGAGTGGCGACGCTGGAGGCACTTCGGAGGCCGGCCGAGGCGGCCGGGCGCCCCCTGGATGACGACGCCGCACAGATCTTGGCCGACGCCTCCGGTGACTATCCCTACGCCGTACAGCTGATGGGACACCACGCCTGGCGGGTGTCGACCGGCGCGACCCGCATCGACGCCTCGGCCGCGCAGGCCGCAGTGCAGGAAGCGCAGTTGGAGCTCACTGAGGGGCTGTACGCGTCGCGCTGGGATGACGCCACCGAGCTAGAGCGGGACTATCTGTCGGCGCTGGCCGAGATCACCATCAGCCGCGCGTCTGCCACCGGCGCCGCGGTGGCGGAACGTCTGGGCAAGACACCTCGCCAGCTGTCCTATCTGCGCGACCGGCTGATCCAAAGAGGCACGATCTTCACCGAGGGTCGCGTGTTGCGCTTCGCGATTCCGGGATTCGCCGAGTGGATGGTCGGAGCGCACCCGCAATCGGATCGGGAAGACTGAGCGGACCCGCCCGCACACCTGGAGGACACGATGACCCCGGCCGCGCTCTCGCCCCGCGCGCGCTCCGCGGCGCTCAAGCAGCTCTCGACCCAGCACTTCGACGTGCTCGTTATCGGCGGCGGCGTCGTGGGCTCCGGCTGCGCGCTCGACGCCGCCACCCGCGGGTTGAAGGTCGGCCTGGTGGAGGCCCGCGACTTCGCGTCCGGCACGTCGAGCCGCAGCTCGAAGCTGATCCACGGGGGGCTGCGCTACCTCGAGATGCTCGACTTCCGCCTGGTCGCGGAGGCCCTCAAGGAGCGCGGCCTGCTGATGCAGCGGCTGGCGCCCCACCTGGTCCGCCCGGTGCCGTTCCTCTACCCGCTCACCGGCCGCGGCTGGGAGCGCTGGTACGCCGGCTCCGGCGTCGCGATGTACGACGCGCTGGCCAAGGCCAGCGGCTACGGCGCCGGCACGCCTGTGCATCGGCACCTGACCCGTCACGGCGCCCGCAAGGCGTTCCCGTCGCTGCGCAAGGACGCGCTGGTCGGGGCGATCAAGTACTACGACGCGCAGGTCGACGATGCGCGGCACACGATGTTCCTCGCCCGCACCGCCGCGACCTACGGCGCCGCGGTCGCCAGCCGCACCCGTGTCCTGGGGCTGATCAAGGAGAGCGAGCGGGTCGTGGGAGCGGAGGTGATCGACCTCGAGACCGGCGTCCGGTTCGAGATCCGGGCCTCCCAGGTGATCAACGCGACCGGGGTGTGGACCGACGAGACCCAGGCGATGGCTCGCGAGCGCGGGCAGTTCCACGTCCGGTCGAGCAAGGGCATCCACCTGGTCGTGCCGAGCGACCGGATCCGCGGCGAGACCGGGCTGATCCTGCGCACCGAGAAGTCGGTGCTGTTCGTGATCCCGTGGAAGCGGCACTGGATCATCGGCACCACCGACACCGACTGGTCGCTCTCCAAGGATCATCCGGCAGCCAGCTCGATCGACATCGACTACCTGCTCGAGCACGTCAACCGGGTGCTCGAGGTGCCGTTGACCCGCGACGACGTCGAGGGCGTCTACGCCGGTCTCCGGCCGCTGCTCGCCGGCGAGGACGCCGCGACCTCCAAGCTGTCCCGCGAGCACGCCGTCGCCCACTCGGTGCCGGGCCTCGTGGTCGTCGCCGGTGGGAAGTACACGACCTACCGGGTGATGGCCGCCGACGCCGTCGACGAGGCCGTGCGCGGTCTCGAGGTCGTGCTGGGCAAGACCGTCGGACCGTGCGTCACCGAGCAGATCCCGCTGGTCGGCGCCGACGGCTTCCACGCGCTGTGGAACCAGCGCCGGACGCTGGCCACCCAGTCGGGCCTGGCGATCAACCGGATCGAGCACCTGCTCGAGCGCTACGGCTCGCTGGTGCTGGAGGTGCTCGACCTGATCGCCGCCGAGCCCGATCTCGCCGATCCGCTGCCGGGCGCCGAGGACTACCTCCAGGCCGAGGCCGTCTACGCGGTCACGCACGAGGGTGCCCGGCACCTCGACGACGTCCTCACCCGGCGGCTGCGGGTCTCCATCGAGACGTTCGACCGCGGTGCCGGCGCGGCGCCGTACGTCGCCGACCTGGGGGGCGGCTACCTCGGCTGGGATGCCGACCAGCGCCTCCGCGAGGTCGATCACTACCTCAAGCGGGTCGAGGCCGAGCGGGAGAGTCAACGGCAAACCGACGACCACACCGCCGACGCCGCCCGCAAGGGCGCGCCCGACGTGGTGCCCGTCTCGCACGTCGCGGACTCGATCGACGACGTCGTCAGCTGACCGGGCCGACCGCCACCGACCGGGCCATGGCACCCGCCCACCCGCGGGCACTGGCGATCACGTACACCCGGATCCGCGATCCCACCAGGTCCGGGGTCAGGACGAGGGTGCGCCCGGTCTCGCCCGGCACCCGGAGGCCGTCGGCGTACCAGCGGTAGGCGAAGGCCAGCCCGCCCGTGGGGAGCCACCCGCCGGGGTGGGCGGTGAGGGTGTTGCCGAGCGTGGGGACACCGGTGATGGTGGGCCGCGACGTCGCGGTGATCGGCGGTGTGCCCGTCTCGAGGTCGGCGGGCATCGCCACCGTGAGGCCGCGGGTGACCGCCACCGTCTCCGCCTCCCAGACCCGGGCGGTGGTGGAGGTCGGAGACTCGGCGTCGAAGAACATCCCGGTCGGCGTACCGCTGCAGCGCTGCGCGATCTGGACGAGGTACGACGCCGTGCTCAGCCCGCCGATCGCGAACCCGCCGGCCGCGTCGGTGACGGCTTGCCGGACCGCGAGTGCGACGTCACGCCCGCGGGCCAGCACCTGGCATCCGGCCACCGGGTTGCCCGACCCGTCGACGACGCGGCCGGTGAGGACGCCGCCGGGGTCGAGGGTGGCGCTGATCCCGGCTACGACGGCGCCATCGACGGTGACCGGCGTCGCGCCGGCGGGGCCGACCCCGTCGTTGCGGTTCTTCCACCACTCGGCGGCCAGCGACGTCGATGAGGGCGCCCGGTGGAAGCCGACGTAGTAGTCCACGGAGGGGATCTCCCGGAACCGGTAGCGGCCGTTCGTGTCGGTCATCCGGCTGTCGGCGAACCGGCCTGAGGCGGTGAACAGGTCGACCCGCACCGGCGCTGCACCGGTGACGCGGCCGCGGATCTCCCCGGCGCGGCCGGTCGTGATGTCGACGCCGGTCGTCGTGGCGCCGGCCACGACGTCGACCGCGATCCCGCCCTGCGGGGTCGGGCTGTTGCCGTGGCAGGTGTGGGGGAACGCCGGCACGAACTCGGGATCGGCGTGATCGACACACACGACGTACGACCCGGTCGGAAGGGACCCGATCCGGTAGGTCCAGTCGTTGTTGATGCCGGTCGGGACCGCCTCGCCGGTCGCGGTCCCCTCCCAGCCGGTGGCGGTCTTCCGCCAGGCGGTGACGTTGGGGTAGCCCTGGGCGCCGAGGTAGACGTCGGGGAGGGTGCCGGTGACGAATCCGGCCGGGCCCGGGGCGAGGTCGACGTTCCCCTTGTACTGACCCGTGGCGAGCACGATGTCGGTGGCCCCGGACACCTGCGGCCCGGTCCGCCAACAGGTCTGCACGACGTCCACCCCGCTGGCGCACACGCGGTAGGTCCCGGCGTCGAGCCCGGTGAGCCGGTAGCTGCCGTCGACGTCGACACCGGCGAAGACGACCGGCTCCCAGCGGTTGTTCCGCCACCAGTGGGCGATGACGCCGATGCCCTCGGTCGAGCCGGGCGGACGGGTGACCGTGCCGGAGATGTTGGCGCGGCGGGCGAGTCGGAAGTAGAACGGCAGGTTGCCGTTCTCCGGCACCACGACCTCGGTCGCGTCGGCCAGCGAGCCCGCTTCCTCCCAGCACTCGGAGAGGTATTCCCGCGGGACGTCGAGCAGGCAGAACCGGTAGGTGCCGGGGTCCAGGTCGGTCAGCACGAACGAGCCGTCGGCGATGCTCTGAGCGCCGTAGCCGAGGGTCCAGGTCCCGTCGGGGGCGCGCCGGTACGGCGCCAGGTAGGCCGAGACGCCCGCACCACCCGCGCCGGTGATCCGCCCATGCAGCCGAGCCTCGCGGGGGAGCGAGGGGGTGATGGTGGTCGTCCCACCCTCGGTCACGACGATGTCGGTGGCGCCGAAGACGTCGAGCGCCCCCTGCCAGCACCCCTGGCCGGTGTTCTCGATGCTCTCGAAGGTGAGCGCGCGGAAGCAGGCCCGATAGCTGCCCGCAGGCAGGGCGACCTCGAACTCACCGACGGGGAGCCCGGTGTCCCAGGAGGTGATCGTCTTCGGCGGGATCGCGTGCTCCCACGCGTCGGGGCCGTCGGCCTGGTAGACGTCGATCTGGAAGTACTCGAACGGGGCGCCGTCCGGTCCGGTGAGGGTGCCTCGCAGGATGCCGCCGGCGGCGTCCGCGGGGGCTGGGCACAGCAGGGAGGTGAGCAGCGCCAGCACGACAGCGACGCCCGAGACCGACGCCCGGCCGGCCAGGAGGCCGCGGGACATGCCGGACAGCGTACGTCGTAACCTCGCTCCATGGACCTCGATCTCCGCGACCGCGTGTTCATCGTCACCGGCGGGACCCGCGGCCTGGGCCGGGCGACCGCCGAGGCGCTGGCCGCCGAGGGTGCACGGGTGGTCGTCTCGGGTCGGTCACCCGACCACGTGGACGCGGCGGTGACCGCGCTCGGCGTGCTGGGGGAGGACCTGGCGTATGGCGTCGCCGCCGACAACGCGGATCCGGCCACGCCGGGGCGCTTGATCGCGGCTGCCCAGGACCGGTGGGGCCGCCTCGACGGCGCGCTGATCAGTGTCGGCGGGCCGCAGGCTGGCCGGATCGACGCGATCACCGACGAGCAGTGGACCGCGGCGTTCGAGTCGGTCTTCCTCGGGAGCGTCCGGCTCGCCCGTGAGATCGGCGCCGCCCTCGGCGAGGACGGCGCGCTGGCGCTGGTCCTCTCGACGAGCGTCCGCGAGCCGGTGGCGGGCCTCACCGTGTCCAACGGCCTGCGCCCGGGTCTGGCGATGGTCGCCAAGGACCTCGCCGACGAGCTCGGTCCGCGTGGGGTGCGGGTCAACGGACTGCTCCCGGGGCGCGTCGGCACCGAACGGGTCGCGGAGCTCGACGACTCGACCGGCGACGCGGACGCGGCGCGTGAGCAGTGGAAGGAGCGGATCCCGCTGCGGAGGTACGGCGCGCCCGCCGAGTTCGGCCGGGTCGCGGCCTTCCTGCTGTCGCCGGCCGCCTCCTTCGTCACCGGCGTGATGGTGCCCGTCGACGGCGGAATGCTGCGCTCATTCTGACTCGGTGACGGCTCGGCGACGCTCGCCCCGGGGCCCGTGCTTCCGCTCGTCCCACGCCAGGTAGCCGAAGCCGCCCGCCGCCAGCACGCCGAAGAACCACCACTGCAGGCCGTAGAAGAAGTGCGGGCCCTCGCTGGTGTCGGGATCCTCAGGAGGCTCGAGCGACTCCGCCGGCGCGGGATCCTCGGCGAGCACCTCCACGAAGCCGCCGTACACCTCCAGACCCGCCGCCTCGCCGACGGCCGAGCTGGAGATGGCCCGCATCCCGCCGTCGGAGACCTCGGTGCTGCCGCCCTCGCCGTCGGCGCGCACCCAGCCGGTGATCGTCACCTCGCCGGGCGGCGGCACCGGCGCCCGGTCAGCGGCGTCCTCGGTCGGTCCGTCGTACGGCATCCAGCCGCGGTCGACCACCAGCGCCGTGCCGTCGCCGGTGATCAGCGGTACGACGACATCCACCCCGGGAGCGCTGTCGCGGGTGCGGTAGCGCACGACGAGGGTGTTCTCGACGTCATACGTGCCGGTCGCTTCGACGACCGTGTACTCCTCGTCCTTCGCCACCGGGTCGCCCGCTGCCAGCACGTCGTCGACCGGCACCGGGTCGTCGTGCGCGTTGGCCTCGATGACGGCGTTGAGCGCCCGACGGTCGTCGAGCCGACCGAACTGCCACTCGCCGAGCCACCAGGTGCCGTAGGCGAGGAGCAGGACCGCCCCGAAGAAGAGGAACCAGCGGCGGCTGAGCAGGAATCGCCACGACGCCAGCCACTCACCCACGGCACCACCGTAGTGACCGGCCTATCCTGGACAGATGCAGCCCCTCATCGACAGCTTCGGCCGGGTGGCGACCGACCTCCGGGTATCCCTGACCGATCGCTGCAACCTGCGCTGCTCCTACTGCATGCCGGCCGAAGGGCTCGACTGGATGCCCACCGACGACCAGCTCGCCGACGACGAGGTGGTGCGACTCATCGGGATCGCGGTCGGACGGCTGGGAGTGCGCGAGGTGCGGTTCACCGGCGGCGAGCCGCTGGTCCGCCGGGGTCTGGTCGACATCGTGCGGCGCACCCGCGCGCTCGACGCCGGCGTCGAGATGTCGATCACGACCAACGGCATCGGTCTTGCGCGCATGGCCGGCGCCCTGGCCGAGGCGGGGCTCAACCGGGTCAACGTCAGCCTGGACACCGTCCGGCCGGAGACGTTCGGCGAGATCACCCGGCGGGACCGGTTCGACGACGTGGTCGCGGGGTTGGCCGCGGCCGAGGCCGCCGGGCTGGGCCCCGTCAAGGTCAATGCGGTCCTGTTGCGCGGCATCAACGACGACCAGGCTCCCGAGCTGCTGCGGTGGTGCCTCGAGCGCGACTACCAGCTGCGCTTCATCGAGCAGATGCCGCTCGACGCCCAGCACGGCTGGACCCGCGACGCGATGGTGACCGCCGACGAGATCTTCGCTCACCTCGAGGGCGAGTTCGCGCTGTCGCCGGCGTCAGAGCCACGCGGGAGCGCGCCGGCGGAGCTGTTCCTGGTCGATGGCGGCCCGGCGACCGTGGGCGTGATCGCGTCGGTCACGCGTCCGTTCTGCGGCGACTGCGACCGGGTCCGGCTCACCGCCGACGGCCAGGTCCGCAACTGCCTGTTCGCGCGCGAGGAGTCCGACCTTCGCGAGGCGATGCGCGGCGGCGCGTCCGACGAGGAGCTCGCCGGCCGCTGGCTGACCGCCATGTTCGGCAAGGCGGCCGGCCACGGCATCGACGACGTCACGTTCCTGCAGCCCGACCGGCCGATGTCGGCGATCGGCGGCTGACCGCGCGACTCCGCGGCCCGGTCAGGGCACCCCGGTGACGTTCTCGCACTGTGTGGTCGAGTCGGTCCCGGCACCGCCGTCGCACTGGTCGGTCCCGCCCTTGCCGATGAGGCGGTCGTTGCCGTCGGCACCGAGGAGCACGTTGTCCTGGCCGTTGCCGGTGAGCTTGTCGCCGCGCGCGCTGCCGTACAGCTTCTCGACCGAGCGGATCGTGTCCGTGCCGGTTCCGGTCCCGGTGTACTGGGCGTCCGGGGTGGCCAGCGACGCGATCACCGCGGTGGTCGCCGCGGCGAAGCTGGCGGCGTCGGATCCTGAGCCGCCGATCACGACGTCGTTGCCGGCGCCGCCCTCGACGACGTCGTCCCCGCCGGCCGCGCAGATCACGTCGTTGCCGTTGCCGGCGACGATGGTGTCGGCGCCGGTGGTGCCGAGGATGACGTCGTCGCTGCTGGTGGGGACCTGCCCGCGGGCGAGGTTGACCGTCACCGGAAGGCCGTTGCAGAGCGAGGGCCGGGCCCAGTCGGGATCCTGCTTGAGGCCATTGGTGTCGGTGATCCTCGTCGGTTCCGAGCCGTCGACGTGGGCGCGCCACAGCTGGGAGCCGCCGGCGTCCGACACGTAGACCAGCTGTGAGTCGTCGGGGGAGAACGCGCTCTGGTAGGCGTTGCCGGCGACGGTGACGACGGCGGCGCCGTCACCCGGTCCGGCAGTGCTGTCACGGACGTAGACCTGGTAGTCGGCCGAGTAGTCCAGGTTCGTCTTGCTGTAGGTGATCATCGATCCGTCGCCGCTGACGTCGACGGCCTCGTCGACCGGGCCGTAGGTGATCTCCTCGTCGAGCCCTCCGGTGGTCTTGGCGTAGACGTGCTGACCGCCGAAGATCGCGTGGCTGTAGAAGACGCGTCCGTCCGGATGGATCGACGGGTCGTAGCCGGTCACGATCGTCGCCGCGGCTCCGCCGCCCGACGGGATCCGGAGGATCTGGCTCACCCCGGCCGTCGTGCGGACGTAGAACAGCCACTTGCCGTTCTTCGACCAGGCCGGCTTGCTCGCCGACGTGCCGGCCGGGCTGTCGACCAGCCGCACCGGGTTGCTGCCGTTGGCCGCCATCACCCACAGGTCCTCGCCGGAGGCCTGGGTGCCCCGGGAGAACGCGATCCGGGTCGCGTCGGGGGACCAGGCCGGGAAGCCGTCCGGCACGCTGTTGGTGGTGAGTCGCTGGTCGTCGGTGCCGTCGGTGGCGACCGTGAAGATCTCCGAGAGACCGTCGACCTTCCGGCTGTAGGCGATCCGGCCCTCGGGCGTCGCCTCCACCGTCGCCGCACGGACCAGGGCGACCAGCTGCTGGCGTGCGGCGAGCAGCGATCCGGCACCGTGGCCGTCCTTGGCCCAGGTTGCGTCGTACATCCGGTGGTAGAGGCCGTCGACGATCGCGTCGACCTCGGCGCCATGGCCGTGCTCGCGCAGGAAGTGGAGGTACTCCCAGTCCTCGCGTCCGTCCCGGATCCGCTTGAGCCGGATCGACTCGATCGGGATGTCGTGGGTGCCGCCGACCTTCGGGTCGTCCGCGTTGCCGGGGTAGAAGAGGTTGCCGTCGCCGTTCATGCCCGACTCGTACTGGCCGCCGGCGGTCCACGCCGTGGTCAGCGTCTGGTTCGCGGCCCAGTGCAGCTCGCCGTCCATGTCCCAGCGGTCGACGTACCAGGACATCGCGCGCGCCTGGTTGGCTGGCGCGTCGATCGCGTAGCCGGGCGACCCGGTGTAGTTGTTCGGGGCGTACTCCCAGTTCACGTTGCCGCAGGCACCGGCGTTGCACGCCGTCACCAGCCACGCCTGGTGGGCCGGGTTCGCCGCCAGGAACGCGTCGTACTGCGGACGGGTGCCCGTCAGGTTGTCGCGGTCGTTGTTGGGCACGATCTGGTCGAAGTACGGCGCGATGGCGTCGATCTGCATCGCCGGCCCGGTGCCGGTCGCCGGGCGGAGCCCGCTCGCGGTGCCGCCGTTGCTCGCCCAGTTCTGCCACGACCCGGAGATCACGACGGGGCGGTTCCATGCGGCCTCGGCCTCCCCGAGGTAGGTCGCGCACTCACTCCATTGGGGATGCTGTCCCGAGCCGTCGGGCTTGGCCTCGTCGCAGCCGTACCAGTAGAACCGCGGCGCCCAGGTCTCACCGGTGCCGGCCGCGCTCCAGCTGGCAGCGCAGGCGGTGCGGCAGTGGTCGAAGTACGCATAGGACGACACGACCGTCTGCCGGGCGCCGGTGAGGTGGAAGCCGGCGGTCGCCGGGTAGGGCGGCCCGCCCTCGAACAGCGGGCCCTCGACCTTGGCCTCGAACTCGGCGTCGGTGTAGAGCGCGTCCGGGCCCTGGCTGTAGTCGAGGCCGAAGCCGTTGCCGAGGCTGATCCGGTTCTCGACGGCCGTCCGGGCGTACAGCGAGCTCAGCAGCTGCTGCTCCTGCCGCTTCTGCGCCACGGTCCCGGTGCAAGCGTGCGCGACGCACACCTTGTTGCCGGTGCCTTGCATCATGAAGACGTTCGGGAGGGTCGAGGTCGCCGGCATCGTCCAGTTGAGGACCTCCAGGCTCACCGGCACCGTCGTCGTGTCGCCGCCGCTCGCGACCGCGATGCTGCCGCTGTGGACACCGGCGGCTGCGGTCGTCGGCACGAAGATGTCGACCCAGATCGCGCCGTACTCGCCGGGTGCCACGGTCATGGGCAACGCATTGCGGGGCTCGTCGTAGATCAGGTCCTGCTCGGGCACCAGTGCGTCGAACCAGCCGCCCGCGGGGTTCCAGCTGTTGCCCGGCCCGCGGGCCTCGGGATCGGTGGGCTGGCGGACGCCGCCCGGATAGACGTGGTCGTTGGCGACGACGTCGCCCGGTGCGTCGTCCACGACGGTGTAGGCGCGCTCGGCGTAGACCTCGGCCTCGCCCCAGCTGCCGAGGCCGGCCGTGACGGCGGTGACGGTCGCCGGACCGGTCACGACCAGCTGGACCGACTCGTACTCCCCGCGAGCCGCGACCAGGTCGACGGAGGAGGCAAGTCCGGTCGGGGTGATCGTCGGCCGGATCACCGTGACGGAGTCCGCGACCCCGACGGTGGGGCCGACCGCGCCCGCCGGAGGTGGCACGGCGTAGGTGCCGGCAACCGCGGCCGGCAAGAACACGAACGCCCCGAGCAGCCTTGCGACGCGTGACATGGCAATCCCCCAGCGAACCGAATCTCAAGAGCCCGAGGCAGCCGACGCCGCCGACCCTAGTTGCCCTCAGCCGAGCGTGTGGGGGTTCGTCTCTTTTAGGAACCCCCGGGCGCCGAGGAACGTCTCGAGCGACTCCTTGTGCTCGTCACACGCGAGCCAGACCTTGCGCCGGTCAGGGGTGTGGATCCGCGGGTTGTTCCAGAGCAGCCGCCACGAGGCGTCCGCGCGGCAGCCCTTGGCGGAGCAGAAATCCGGGTCGCGCTCGGCGGGCGCGTCCGTCACTTCTGGCCCAGTTGCCGGTCGCTCCGTCCACCGCCCGTGAGCGGCAGGCCGTCGGTGCGGGTCGTGGCGGCGTTGGCGTTGACGACCGCGACGTAGGGGAGCACGAGGGCAGCCAGGATCAGCAGCGGCCACAGCCAGGTGATGCCGGCCATGCCGGCGATCGCGGCGCCGATGAAGCAGAGGGTCCGGATCGACATCGAGATGATGTAGCGCCGCTGCCGCCGGGCCAGGTCGGCCTCGGGACTGGATCCGGCCGTGGTGATCCGGATCGGGGCATCGGACATACCTGCAGCCTACGCCTGCATGTCCGCCGACGGGCTCCGGCCGCCGGGACTAGGGTGACCGGCATGAGCAACCGCACCTACCGCGTCACCGAGATCGTGGGCACCTCGCCCGACGGCGTCGACCAGGCCGTCCGCAACGCCATCGAGCGCGCCAGCCTCACACTGCGCCACCTGGACTGGTTCGAGGTGATCGGGACGCGCGGCCAGATCAAGGACGGCCAGGTCGAGCACTTCCAGGTCACCATGAAGGTCGGCTTCCGGCTCGAGGACGAGGGATAGCCGCAACGCCTTCGTTTTGTGGAACCTTCACAAAACAGGACACCGAAGTTGCTGGGCCCCCGACGCGAGCGTCTGGACCCGGACGGCTAGCGTCATAGGCGTGAACTCCGCACCAGTCCCCGACACCGTCCCCGAGCCGCGCTCGGTCCTCGTCACGGGCGGCAACCGTGGCATCGGCCGCGCGATCGCCGAGGCCTTCCTCGCCCAGGGTGACAAGGTCGCCGTGACCTCGCGCAGCGGCGGCGCGCCCGCGGGTGCGCTCGAGATCAAGTGCGACGTCACCAACCAGGCCGACGTCGACGCGGCGTTCGCCGCGGCCGAGGAGGCGCACGGGCCGGTCGAGGTGCTGGTCGCGAACGCCGGCATCACCGCCGACACGCTCGTCCTGCGGATGTCGGACGAGGACTGGTCGTCGGTCATCGACACCAACCTGACCGGTTCGTTCCGGCTGGCCAAACGTGCGGCCAAGGGCATGCTGCGACTCAGGCGCGGCCGGATCATCCTGATCTCGAGCGTGGTCGGCCTGCTCGGGTCGCCCGGCCAGGTCAACTACGCGTCGTCCAAGGCCGGCCTGGTCGGCATGGCGCGCTCCCTCGCCCGCGAGCTCGGCTCCCGGTCGATCACCGCGAACGTCGTCGCACCCGGCTATGTCGAGACCGACATGACCGCGGTGCTCAGCGATGACCAGAAGGACGCCATCCGGGCGCAGATCCCCCTCGGCCGTTACGCACGGCCCGAGGAGGTCGCCGCTGCGGTGACATGGCTGGCCGACCCTGCGTCGGGCTACGTCACCGGCGCCGTGATCCCGGTCGACGGCGGACTCGGAATGGGGCACTGACATGGCTGGAACTCTGCTCGAGGGCAAGAACATCCTGGTCACCGGCGTCACCCACAACACGTCGATCGGCTTCGCCGTTGCCCGGTTCGCGCAGGAGCAGGGCGCGACGGTCCTGATCTCCAACTTCGGGCGCGCGTTGGGCATCACCAAGCGGATCGCCAAGCGACTGCCGGAGACGCCGCCGGTGCTCGAGCTCGACATCACGGACCCCGACCACCTCGCGGCGCTGCCGGACATGGTGCGCGAGCACCTCGGTGCGGACGCCTCGCTGGACGGCGTCGTGCACTCGATCGCCTACGGCAACCCGGAGACGCTGCTCGGCGGCAACTTCCTCGACGGGCCGTGGGAGGACGTCGCCCAGGCGGTGCAGGTGTCGGCGTACTCGTTGAAGTCGCTGGCCGTCGCCTGCCAGCCGCTGATGTCGACGGGCGGTTCGATCGTCGGCCTCACCTTCGACGCGACCGTCGCGTGGCCGGCCTACGACTGGATGGGCGTGGCCAAGGCCGGGCTCGAGTCCTGCTCGCGCTACCTCGCTCGCGACCTCGGTCCGCAGGGCATCCGGGTCAACCTGGTGTCCGCGGGTCCGCTGCGGACGCTGGCCGCCAAGGCGATCCCCGGGTTCGGCGACCTCGAGGACATGTGGGGAACACGAGCCCCGCTCGGCTGGGACAACACCGACACCGAGCCCACCGCCCGCGCCGTCGGTGCCCTGCTGTCCGACCTGTTCCCCGCTACGACCGGAGAGATCGTGCACGTGGACGGCGGCTTCCACGCGATGGGCGCGTAACCAGCTTCTGAGCGACCCAGGTCATGCCGGCCCACACCAGCCACGACGAGCGCGATCTCCGCGACGACGTACCAAGGCCACGGGCCCAGCAGGTCGAGGATCGAGCCTCCACTCGGCTTCCGCTGCAGGTAGCCGTAGTTGGTGCCCGCTGCCGCGTTGAACGACATGGCGGCCACCGCCCACACCAGCGTGGTCGCAACGGTCGCGGTGAGGTCGCGCCAGCGCGGCACCAGACGCACGCCGAAGACCAGGTAAGCCGCCGCCCACACCTCCATCAGGTGCAGGGTCCAGAACATCAGGTAGCGAGGATCCGGGAAGTCCTCGCCCAGCGACGGCGTCAGGATCGCCTGGGTGGACAGCACCAGCCCCCAGAAGAACGTCAATGCCACGGGAAACGGCCGGTGGGTCCACAACGCGACGGCGGCGGCGACCCAGGTCAGCCGGCACAGGTGGAGCGGCAGTGACACGTCGATGTCGAAGTCGACGAGGAAGTCGACGACCTGGTAGCAGCCGACGGCGCCGACCAGCAGCGCCACCCCGCGGCTGAACCGGGTCGGTCCGTCCGCCGCGCGGTGCCGCCGACCGAGCAGCACCGCGACGGGCAGCCCGATCAGGAAGATCAGCAGCGGCACGAGATGCGTTGGCCCGTACGACGACACCCGTTCATCCTGCCTCTACGCTTCAGTCATGGTCAGCACCCCGCACCGGCTGGTCGTGGTCCGGCACGCGAAGGCCGAGGGCTACGGCCCGACCGACTTCGATCGGGAGCTCGCGGCGCGCGGTCGGGCCGACGCGGCTGCGGCCGGGTCCTGGCTGGCCGAGGAGCTGGTCGGCGCCGACGCCGCGCTGGTGTCCGCGGCGGTCCGCGCCAGCCAGACCTGGGACATCGTGGCCGAGGCGGCCGGCTGGACCGTGGAGCCCGTCCTCGACCGCGCGCTCTACGGAGCCGACGAGGACGGCGTCCTCGACCTGATCCGCTTGACCGACGAGGGCGTCGGCACCTTGGTCGTGGTCGGCCACAACCCCACGATGGGCCTGCTCGCCCAGCTGCTGGACGACGGCGAGGGTCCGCCGGACGCGGTCGACCGCCTGATGCAGGGCTACCCGACCAGTGCGACCGCGGTCTTCGAGCTGCCCGCCACCTGGGCGCGGACCGCGATGGGGCGGGCGCGGCTGACCCACTACCACGTGGGTCGGGCCAACGAGCCGGTCTAGATCGGCGGCGCGGGGGTGACGATGCCTTCCTCGGCGTCGGCGGCCTCGATCTCCTCGCGGCTGATGCCGAGGAGATACATGATCGCGTCGAGGTAGGGGATGGTGAGTGAGGTGTCGGCCTGCTCGCGGACGATGGGCCGCGCGTTGTAGGCGATGCCGAGACCGGCGGCCTCCAGCATGTCGAGGTCGTTGGCACCATCGCCGATCGCGATCGTCGCAGCCACCGAGATGCCCAGGTCGGCGGCGAACTCCCGGAGGGCCCTGGCCTTGCCCGCCCGGTCGACCACCTCACCGACGAGCTCGCCGGTCAGCTTGCCGTCGACGATCTCGAGGGTGTTGGCCCGCGCGCGATGGATGCCGAGATCCTCCGCGAGCCGGTCGGTGATCTGGCTGAAGCCGCCGGAGACGATCGCGAACCGGTAGCCGAGCCTGCGCAGCGTCCGCACCAGGGTGCGGGCGCCGGGGTTGACGACGATGGCGTCGTAGACCTTGTCGATCACGGCCGCGTCGAGGCCGGCGAGGAGTCGCACCCGGGCGCGCAGCGACGTCTCGAAGTCCAGGTCGCCCCGCATCGTCGCCTCGGTAGCGGCGGCCACCTCGGCCTGGAAACCGGCGTGCGCCGCCAGCATCTCGATCACCTCGCCCTCGATCAGCGTCGAGTCGACATCCATCACGATCAGGCGGGTGGCGTGCCGGAGCAGCGAGGCGGGCTGGACCGCGACGTCGATGCCGAGGGTCGCCGCCTCGCGCGCCAGCAGTCGGCGCAGCGCCAGCGGCTCGGCGCCCGAGACGTCGAGCTCGAGCGCGGTCACCGGATAGCGCGCCATCCGCTCGATCCGGTCGATGTTGCCGCCGAGGTCGGCGATCCGGCCGGCGATCGCGGCGATCGCTGCCGCCTTGAGCGGTGACCCGATGACCGTCACGTGCGAGCGACCCTCGCGGCGGGCCCGGTTGTCGCCGATGCCCTGCTCGATCTCGACGGTCATCCCGAGGTCGCCCGCGACCTGCTCCACGGACTGACGAAGCCGCTTCACCTCACGCGGCGCGGTCACGAGCACACCGAGCACCAGCCGCCGCCGGAGCAGGATCTGCTCGAGGTCGATCACGTTGACGCCCGCGTGGGCGAGGGCACTGAAGATCGCGGACGTGACTCCGGGCCGGTCCTTGCCCGTGAGCGTGATCAGCAGCGTGTCGGCAGGTCTGGTCATGTCGTCCCGAGGCTAGTGGACACGGTCAGCCATCGGGCCAACCGTCCGGTGAGCAAGCCGCCGTGAGCGCATGCCGGGCGGCACTGCCGAGGGGGAGGAGCACGGCGCGGCGCGCGGCGATCTCGCTGGCGCTGAGGGCGCCGCCGTCGCTGTCGAGCGCGAGGTCGACGACCTCCATCAGGTGCAGTGCCCGCCGCGCGAGGTCGGCGGCGCGGGCAGGGACCGCCGGCGGCGCGACCACCGGATGGCCGGCTCGCAGGTCGTGCAGTGCGTCGGCGACCTCGGGTCGCCAGTGGGCCACGTCGAGGCGGGCCAGGCCGTCGGCGGAGTCGAGCAGGGTGCTGCGAAGGGTCCGATCGGCATCGCCCAGGTCGGGCGGCAGCCGCCGGCGGGCGTCGTACGTCGTCCACTCGACGGCCTGGCCGACCTGGACCGGGACCCATCCGATGCCGGGCTCCGTGCGCACGCCGAGAGCGACGACCGCTTCTCCGACCTCCGTCGCGGCGACCGAGAAGGACGTCGGTCCGGAGAGCCCGTGGGCGTCGCCGGGCACCGGGAACGCGGCGCCGAAGGCGGTCGCGCCTGCCTGCCGGACCGCCGCCGTCGCCTCGAGCAGTGATCGCTGACCGGTCGGGTCGCCGAAGACCTGGGTGGTGGTGTCGGCCAGGACCGCGTCGACGTATTCGTCGGGGCCGACGAGGCCGCGGAGGAACGCCGTGCCCCACCACGCCACCCGGCCGGCCACCGGCATCTCGATCGCCACGACGCGTGACGATATCGGCATCAGGACGTGTGTTGCCGGTCGATAGGGTGGCCGACATGTCCGCCGTGCTGGAGCTCGCAGACGTCACCATCCGCCGCGGCGACGCAGTGCTGCTGGATCGGGTGACGTGGGTGGTCAAGGACGGCGAGCGCTGGGTGGTCCTCGGCTCCAACGGTGCCGGCAAGACCACGCTGCTGCAGGTCGCGGCCGCCCAGATGTATCCCACGTCGGGCGCGATCGGCGTCCTGGGCGAGCTGATCGGCACCGTCGACGTCTTCGAGCTGCGCCCCAGGATCGGGCTGACCAGCGCCGCGCTGGCCGAGCGGATCCCGCGTGAGGAGAAGGTGAGCGACGTCGTCGTGTCGGCGTCGTACGCCGTCGTGGGCCGGTGGCGCGAGCAGTACGACGACCTCGACCACGACCGCGCCCGGGCGCTGCTCCGTGAGGTGCGTGCCGACAAGCTCGCGGACCGCACCTTCGGAACGCTCAGCGAGGGCGAGCGGAAGCGGGTCCAGATCGCGCGGGCCCTCATGACAGACCCGGAGCTGCTGCTGCTCGACGAGCCGGCCGCCGGCCTCGACCTCGGCGGCCGCGAGGACCTGGTGTCGACGCTGTCGGTGCTGGCCTACGACCCGTCGTCGCCGGCGACGGTGCTGGTGTCGCACCACGTCGAGGAGATCCCGCCGGGCTTCACGCACGTGCTGATGCTGCGCGAGGGCCAGGTGATCGCGCAGGGGCCGATGGAGTCCACGCTCACACCCGAGGCGCTGTCGGCGACGTTCGGGATGCCCCTGGTCCTCGAGCATCATGACGGGCGCTACGCGGCCCGACGACGCCTGCACCGGGGTTGAGCTTGTCTCTGCTCGAGATCGCCGCGGTGGCCCTGGCGGGCGTCTGGGCGGGCGCGATCAACACCATCGTCGGGTCGGGGACGCTGATCACCTTCCCGACCCTGCTCGCCATCGGCGTGCCGCCGGTGACGGCGAACATCAGCAACAACATCGGCCTGATCCCAGGCTCGGTCGCGGGCGCGGTCGGCTACCGCCGCGAGCTCGAAGGTCAACGCGCGCGGGTCACCCGGCTGCTCGCCGCGGCGTTCGTCGGCGGCCTGATCGGTGCCGGGCTCCTCCTGGTGCTCCCGGCCGACTCGTTCGAGGCCATCGTTCCTGTCCTGATCCTGCTCGGCGTCGTGCTGGTGATCCTGCAGCCCCGGTTGTCGAAGGCAGTGGCCGCCCGCGCCGAGGCCCGGGAGGCCGCCGGCGCTGCGCCGGCGAGGGACGGTGCGTGGTGGGTGTGGCCCGCGGTGCTGGTCACCGGCGTCTACGGCGGCTACTTCGGAGCCGCTCAGGGCGTGCTGCTGATGGCCGTGCTGGGCATCGGGATCAACGAGACCCTCCAGCGCCTCAACGGAGTCAAGAACGTCCTGGCTGCCTGTGTCAACGCGATGGCGAGCCTGGTGTTCGTGCTCGTCGCACAGCTCGACCTGTTCGGGATCGACGTCGAGATCGACTGGCTGGTCGTGGTCGTCCTCGGCGTGGGCGCGGTCGTCGGCGGGTTCCTCGGCGCGTCGATCGGTCGGAGGCTGCCGCCGGTCGTGCTCCGTGCCGTGATCGTCGTGGTCGGGCTGGTCGCGGTCGTCGCGATCCTGGTCACCTGACCTCGGTGCGGCCTGGGCACCTACTTCTGCAGCTGACCCTGGCCCTGGACCAACCCGACGGCGCCGGACCCGACCGCGCCGAGCGCGACGGCGATCATGCCGCCGGCCGCGAGCAGGGGGACCTCCTTGCGAGCGAGCGCGATCGCGCCGGTCGCGGCGTCGCCGCCGTCGACCGCCATGCCTGCGAGCACCATCGTCCGCCGGGCCTTGCCCTTGGCGAGCAGGGTGAGACCGCCGAGGGCGATCTCACGGACGCCGAACATCCGGGTGAAGAAACCCATCTGGGGGTTGTCCGCAGGGGACAACCCGAACAGCTTCGCGGTGAAGGTGGGGGAGGCGATCGAGCCGACGCCGATGGCGATGCGGCCGAGGGAGAGGCCGAGCACAGGATCCATGCCGGGGAGACTAGCGGCCCCTACGACACGTACGTCGACAACCAGCGCTCGATCTCCGCGTACGCGCGGTCCCGGGGCTCTGGCCGGGAGAGCACGATGTCGTGGATCGCCCCCGGGATGGTGACCGACGTGACGTGGCGGCCGAGCGAGCCCGCCCACTGCCGGATCTGCCGGACGTCCAGGACGATGTCGGTGCTGTGCGCATCGTCGTCGAGGACCGTGGTGAAGACGGTGCGGTCGGAGGAGAGCACCAGCACGGGACAGCGGATGTCGAGGCCGCGGTGCACCTGGGCGTGGCCGGCGCGGATGGCCCGCAACCAGCCGAACCGCACGGGGAACGACTCGGGCGGCTTCCAGGTCAGGTCGAAGTCCCACTCGCCTTGATGGTCGCGGTGCAGGCTCTGGGCATAGACGCCGCTCACCGTGCGCGGGAAGATCCGCATCGGCTGGAGCCGGCCGATCCGGTCGAGGAGCGCGGTCGCCGCCGGCGTTCGCATCCACGCCGCGCCCTGGAGGTCGAGCCAGGGTGAGTTCAGGACGATGCCGGCGAGCTCCTCGGGCTGGCGTGCGTCCGCCCAGAGGGAGATGATCAGCCCGCCGGTCGAGTGCCCGGAGAGGATGACCCTCGTGTGCCCGTCGCGCTCGGTGATCCGCTGCCAGGCCGCATCGAGCTCGGCGAAGTACTCCTCCAGGTCGGCGACGTACGTCGGCGTCTGGTGCGGCCGGATCGACCGGCCGTACTTGCGCAGGTCGAGCGCGTACATGTCGTGCTCGCGCTCCAGCCACCACGCGCCGTACGCGTCATGGAAGAAGTAGTCCGCGAAGCCGTGCACGTGGAGGACCGCGCGGTCGGTGGGTGTCCCGGCGCTCCGGCTCACCAGGGTCGCGACGACCTCGCCCTCGTTGTCGGCCGGCAAAGTGATCGTCTCGGCCTGCCAGGGCGGGCCGAGGACGTCCGTGACGGTGTGGGGGACTGCGTCGGTCTCGGCGATGGCGTCGGCTGCGACGGTCTCGTCGGTCATGGGGAAAGTGTGCACCAGCACCCGCGTCCGGTGGTTGTTGGTGCCGGCCGCACTGTTCCTCCCGTTGGTCGAGGAGGTGACCCTGGCGGGGCCTGTTCCTCCCGTTGGTCGAGGAGGTGACCCTGGCGGGGCCTGTTGCTCCCGTTCGTCGAGGAGGTCGCGCAGCGACCGCACCGTTGTCGTTGGTCGAGGAGGTCGCGCAGCGACCGCACGTTGTCGTTGGTCGAGGAGGTCGCGCAGCGACCGCACCGTTGTCGTTGGTCGAGGAGGTCGCGCAGCGACCGCACTGTTGTCGTTGGTCGAGGAGGTCGCGCAGCGACCGTCACGAGACCCCCGCCCGCGCCGCCGCTACCGGCCGCTCGGAGTCAGTGGGGCCCGCTGGTTGAGGTGCGAGCGCAGCGCGCTGTGCCGCTGGTTGAGGTGCGAGCGAAGCGAGCCTCGAAACCAAGGCACCTAAGGATGAGGGCGCCGCACCGTTGTCGTTGGTCGAGGAGGTCGCGCAGCGACCGTCACGAGACCCCCGCCCGCGCCGCCGCTACCGGCCGCTCGGAGTCAGTGGGGCCGCTGGTTGAGGTGTGAGCGGAGCGAGCTGTGCCCGCTGGTTGAGGTGCGAGCGGAGCGAGCCTCGAAACCAAGGCACATCGAGAATTCGCTGTCCACAGGCGGGTTCTGAGCAACCCGGGTTGTGTCGGTGGTGCCGGGTTGAATAGGTGCCATGGATCCCAACCTCGCCGACCTCGACGCGACCGCCACCCTGGCGCTGGCCGAGGACGAGGTTGCTGCCCGCCGCCGGCAGGGTCGGGACCGGCTGCTGCTGGTGTTGCACTGGGCCGACCTGCACTCCGAGGACCCGCAAGCCCAGCCGGGGGCGGTGCCGATCAGCAGGGGCGGGGACCGGCTGATCCACCTCGGCGGGCAGGGCACCCCGCAGGCTTCGGAGCTGTGCTGGGCCGAGCTCGCGATCGCCCTGGCCTCCGGAGTGATCGCGGTGCGCAACCAGGCCGGCCAAGCCCTGGACCTGCGCCACCGGCTCCCGCTGCTGTGGACCGCGGTGCAGGAGCTGCGGGTCGAGCCGTGGGTCGCCCAGAAGGTCGCCACCATGACCCGCGACCTGACCGGTGACCAGGCCGCGCTCGTCGACACCGCGGTGGTCGAAGCGATGGAGGAGTCGCCGGGGCGGATCCTGGGGATCGCGGAGGCCAAGACCATCGAGGCCGACCTGGAGGGCTACCGGACCCGGCTGGCCGAAGACGCCGCTAGCACCGGCGTGTGGCTGTCGCGACCCCGGCCCGGTGACCTGGTCGAGCCGATCAGGGCGAGCCCGGCACCCGGCGGGTCTCGGCGAAGCTGCCCGCCGCCGATGCGGTCGAGGCCAACGAGATGATCGACGACGTCGCCGACGCCCTCGCCATCCACGGCGACCACGACACCGACGAGGATCTGCCGTCCCGTGACGAGCTCCGGGTCCAGGCGTTCACGCTGCTGGTCACCGACCCGCACGCCGCCGGTGCCCTGCTCAACGGGCTCGACAGCCCGCCCTCGGCGGAGGAACCAGCACCCGCACCGGTCGAAGAAGGAAGCGGCGGTCGGCGACCGTGGTCGTCCATGTCACCGACCAGGTCCTGGCCGGCCACCACGACGGCCTCACCCGGGTCGAGGGGATCGGTCCGATGCTGCTCGAACAGGTCGCCGACCTGGTCCAGCACCGTGACATCACCGTCCAACCGGTCATCGACCTCAACCACGCACGCAGTGTCAACGGCTACGAGCACCCCACCGCGGTCAAGCTCCGCACCCGGCTGCGCACCGTCTACGACGTGTTCCCCCACAGCACCAGTCGCGCCACCAGCCGGCTGGACCACGACCATCCCACGCCCTACGTCCCGCCGCCGACGGTGGGCCACCCGGCCAGACCGGCGACCACAACGACGCACCCCTGACCCGGCTCCACCACCGCGCCAAGACCCACGACGGCTACCAGGTCCGACAGCTCGCCCTGGGCGCCTACCGCTGGCTCACCCCCCACGGCCTCGCCCGCATCGTCACCCCCCGAGGCACCCGCAAGATCGAACTCATCCGAGCCCGCGACGGCACCATCACCGGCGAGATCTACCCAGGCACCCCGATCGTGTGGGGCGATCAAGAACCCGCCTAGCCCTAGCGCCTGCGGCGCATCGTGCCCCTAGGACGGCCGCGAGACCTTCCGCGGGTCGACCAGCAACTTGTTGCGGCGGACCTTGCCGGTGGGCATCCGCTGGGCACCGGACCCGGCGGGGACGAACATGCGCGTGCCGCGCTCGTCGCCGGTCTTGGCGGTCTCGACCTCCACCGGGTGGGCGCGCGCGTAGTCGTCGCGCCGGGCTCCCGTGACCTGCCAGGAGACCTTCAGCCCCGCTCTGCCGCCGGCGATCCGGAACCGGCCGTTGCGCATCTCGCGGGCGACGTAGACCGGCGCATGGCCACCGATGCAGGTGAGCTGATAGCGGAAGTCGGCGTTGAGCTTCGACACGTACGGCGGGAGCGCGACGGTCGCCTCTCCATCCTCGTCGAGGATCACGGTGCCGTCGTAGACGCTCTTGCGTTCGGGCGACTCGACGCCGGCGTGCGTCAGCCAACGGTTCTCCGGGTCGAGCGGGTGGTCGATCCGCGATGCCGCGGCACTCCGCGTCACCGTGCCGGTGACGTTCACGTTGCCGTCGAAGTAGCCGGCGGGGTTGCCGTCCGCGAAGATCCCGGTGTCGCTGCTGAGGGCGTAGAGACCGTACTGGTGACCCGAGCCGTAGCAGCCGATCTCGCCGCTGCCGTAAACCCCGTAGAAGCCGTTGCCGAAGACGCCGTACTGGTCGCCTTCGAGCCTCGATCCCGCTCGAGTCGGTCCCCGTGCCCACGGCCTGGATGCCGATGGGGCCGGAGCCGCGCACGCCGATGTCGGTGCCGAAGGCCCGCACGCCGTAGGTGCCCGAGGCGAACACGCCTTGCGTGGCGCTCCCGGAGCCCTGGGCCCAGACGCCGCCAGCCGGGCCGGTGAACCAGCCGCCGAAGCCACCGCCCTTGGTCGCGATGCCGCGAAACGCCCCGGCGGTGGCGCTCCCGGTGTTGGTGGCGCGAACCAGCCCCTCGCCGGTCGCCGAACCTCGGATGTCGAGCGGGGTGCCGGGGGCGTTGGTGCCGATGCCGATCCGGCCGTTAGCCTGCACCCGCATCCGCTCGGCCGGGGTTCCGCCCGTGGTCGGCGTGGTCTTGATGATGACCGGGGCGGGATTGAAGGTGCCGAGCCAGTTGCTGCCGTCGGTGGAGACATGCCCGTTGCCACCAAGCTTCCAGGCAGCGGTTCCCGGCGCGGCGGACGCGCGGGTCGAGACGGCGGCGTCCGAGAGGCCGGCGATGGCGGCACCTCCGGGCACCGCGAGCAAGAACCGGCGGGGGAAGCGGCGCTTGGTTTCGACGGACGGGTGCTGGGCAGGACGGCTCATTCCCCGAGCATGCACCGATCAATGGCGAAACGGGTCGGTTTGGCAGGTTGGCCCGGCCTGTCCCGATGGGCGTGGCAACTAGGGTGACGGAATGGACGAGGGTTTCCTGGGTGGGCTGAGAGACCTGCTGCAGGAGCAGTGCCGGATCCCACCTCTCCCCGTCGGATGGAGCTGCGCGTCGGCGATGCTGTCGGCGCACGGATTCGAGTACGGCGGGGACTTCTTCGTCGCCGACCTGGTCGCCATCCCGGAGGACGGCTCCAGCCTGTCGATGGTGCTCGTGGACGTCTGCGGCAAGGGCGAGACCGCCCTGCCCGAAGCGGTGCAGTTCGCGGGCGCGCTCCGTGGCCTCCTGGTCGGCGTGCCGGTTGAGCAGCTGCTGCCGGCAGCCAACACGTTCCTGCTCCGGCAGCCGTCCGACGAGAGCATCGCGACGGCGGTCCAGGTGGTCATCGACCTCGGGACCGGAGGCTACGCGATCCGGAGCGCCGGCCACCCACCCGTCCTGCACTGGCGGGCAGCCGTTGGTGAGCTGGACGGTCGACAACGCCCGCGGCACCGCACTGGGCGTGGTCGACGAGCCGCAGCTCGACGTGAGCGACGGCGTCCTCGCACCGGGCGACGCGCTCATCTTCTACACCGACGGCGTCATCGAGCGACCGGACGCCGACATCGATTCGGGGATCACCTGGCTGCTCGGCGAGGTCGGCGCGGTCATCGCGGAGTGGCCGGTCATCGCCGTCCCGGCGAGGATCATGGAGCAGGTGTCGCGCGGCGACGACGACCGCGCGGTGCTCGTGCTCGCCCGGGAATAGGGCCCCGCGGTCGCCGGTTGTGACGAGTGGTTGCCATGTCAACTACGATGGCAACGACACGAGGCCCGACAGCGGGCAGACCAAGGGGAGAGTGCACCATGCAGATCGGCATCTTCACCGTCGGTGACGTGACGACCGATCCCACGACCGGCCGCGACGCCGACCGAGCACGAGCGGATCAAGGCGACCGTCGCGATCGCGAAGAAGGCAGAAGAGGTCGGGCTCGACGTGTTCGCGACCGGGGAGCACCACAACCCGCCGTTCATCGCATCCGCGCCGACGACCACGCTGGCCTACATCGGGGCCCAGACGGACCACATCATCCTGTCCACCGCGACCACGCTGATCACCACCGACGACCCGGTGCTGATCGCGGAGGACTACGCCAAGCTCCAGCACCTCACCGACGGCCGCGTCGACCTGATGATGGGGCGCGGCAACACCGGGCCCGTCTACCCCTGGTTCGGCAAGGACATCCGGCAGGGGATCAACCTGGCGATCGAGAACTACGCGCTGCTGCACCGCCTCTGGCGCGAGGACGTCGTGGACTGGGAAGGCAGGTTCCGGACGCCGCTCCACGGGTTCACGTCGACACCGCGCCCCCTCGACGGCGTGCCTCCGTTCGTCTGGCACGGGTCGATCCGGAGCCCCGAGATCGCCGAGCAGGCCGCCTACTACGGGGACGGCTTCTTCCACAACCACATCTTCTGGCCGGCGTCGCACACGGCTCAGCTGGTCTCCCTCTACCGGGAGCGCTACGAGCACTACGGGCACGGCCCGGCGGACGCTGCCATCGTCGGCCTGGGCGGGCAGATCTTCATGCGCAGGAACAGCCAGGACGCGATCGATGAGTTCCGGCCCTACTTCGACAACGCCCCGGTCTACGGCCACGGCCCGTCGCTCGAGGACTTCATGGCGGACACCCCGCTGACCGTGGGCTCGCCGCAACAGGTGCTGGAGCGCACGTTGTCGTTCCGGGAGTACGCCGGCCACTACCAGCGCCAGCTCTTCCTCGTCGACCACGCCGGACTGCCGCTCAAGACCGTCCTCGAGCAGCTCGACCTGCTCGGTGAGATCCTGCCGGAGCTCCGCAAGGGCTTCGACGAAGGCCGTCCGGCGCACGTCCCGGACGCCCCCACCCACGCCTCGCTCGTCGCGGAGGCAGCAACTCCTGAGGAGGTCAGCTCATGACCAGGAGGATCGTCGTCGTCACCGCTGGCCTCAGCGTCCCGTCGTCCACCCGGCTGCTTGCCGACCTGCTCGGCGATGCCGTGGAGCGGGCGGTCGCGGCGCGGGGCGCGGAGGTCGAGGTCGAGACCATCGAGCTGCGGCCGCTGGCCCACGCGCTGGCCGACCACCTGCTGACCGGCTTCCCGAGCGGCGACCTCGCCGAGGCGATCGACCACGTCCACCGAGCCGATGGTCTCGTGGTCGTCACCCCGGTGTTCGCGGCGTCGTACTCCGGCCTGTTCAAGACGTTCTTCGACGTCCTCGACCCGGACCTGCTCGACGGGAAGCCGGTGCTGGTCGCGGCCACCGCCGGCACCGCCCGGCACTCGCTGGTGCTCGACCACGCCCTCCGGCCGCTGTTCAACTACCTGCACGCCGTCGTCGTTCCGACCGGCGTCTTCGCCGCGACCGACGACTTCGGGGACGACGGCGGGCTCGAGAAGCGGATCGAGCGGGCGGCGGGAGAGCTCGCCGCACTGGTGACGGGCGGCGCCAGCCGTACGACGCCGCCGGCCCGTCCGGCTGCGGAGCCGGTCACGCCGTTCGAGCAGCTGCTCCGCGAGGCCGGCGGCGACTCAGTGCGCTGAGCCTCCGCTGCGGGAGGTGACCTGCTTCGCGAGATCCTCCGGCATCGGCTCGTAGTGGGCGAACGACCGGGTGAAGGTGCCGGCGCCGTGCGAGGACGCCCGGAGGTCGATGGCGTAGCGGGTCAGCTCTCGCTGGGGCACGTGCGCCTTCACGAGGGCCCGGTCGCCGACCTGGTCGGTGCCGAGCAGGCGCCCACGCCGCGAGGAGAGGTCGCTCATCACGCCGCCGACCAGCTCGTCGGACACCAGCACCGAGACCTCGTCGTACGGCTCCAGCAGCGAGATCCCGGCCTGTTCGGCCGCCTCCCGCAACGCGAGGGCTCCCGCTGCCTGGAACGCCATGTCGGACGAGTCGACGCTGTGCGACTTGCCGTCGGTGAGGGTGACCCGGATGTCGACCACCGGGTAGCCGAGTCGTACGCCGCGCTCCATCTGCGCGCGCACGCCCTTCTCGACCGACGGGATGAAGTTGCGCGGCACCGACCCACCGACCACCTTGTCGAGGAACTCGAAGCCGGACCCCTCGGGGAGCGGCTCGACCTCGATGTCGCAGACGGCGTACTGGCCGTGGCCGCCGGACTGCTTGACGTGGCGGCCGTGCCCCTTCGCCGGTCCGACGAAGCACTCGCGGAGCGGGATGACCAGCTCGCGCTGCTCGACGGACACGCCGTAGCGCTCCTTGAGCCGTTCGAGCGCGACGTCGGCGTGCGCCTCGCCCATCACCCAGATGACGAGCTGCCCCGTCTCGCCGTTGTTGTGGACCCGCAGGCTCGGGTCCTCGGCAGCGAGGCGGGTGAGCGCGGCGGAGAGCTTGTCCTCGTCGGACCGGGTCGCTGCCTCGATGGCGATCGGGAGCAGCGGCTCGGGCAGCGACCACGGGCGAAGGACCCGCGGGGAGTCGGGTGCGGACAAGGTGTCGCCGGTCTCGGCACGCGACAGCCGACCCACGGCAGCGATGTCGCCGGCGAGCACCCGGGGGGCCAGCACCTGCTGGTTGCCGGACGGGAAAGCCAGCGCCCCGATGCGCTCGTCCTCGTCGTGGTCCTCGTGACCGTCGGTGCCGAAGCTCGAGAAGTGACCGGAGACGTGGACGGCGACGTCGGGGTCCAGGGTTCCGGAGAAGACGCGCACCAGGCTCACCCGGCCGAGGTAGGGGTCGCTGGTCGTCTTCACCACCTCGGCGACGAGGGGGCCGTTGGGGTCGCAGGTGACCGGCTCCGCGGTCTTGCCCTCGGGCGTGAAGACGTCGGGCGGGACGTGCTCGGGTGGGGACGGGAACGCGCGGACGCAGAGGTCGAGCAGCTCGTTGAGGCCGGTGCCGGTCTGGGCGCACACCGGCATGACGGGGAAGAAGCCGCCGCGGGCGATCGCCGTCTCCAGGTCCTCGACCAGGAGCTTCTCGTCGATCTGCTCGCCGCCGAGGTAGCGGTCCATCAGGGTCTCGTCCTCGGACTCCTCGATGATCGCCTCGATCAGCTCGCCGCGGCGCGGGTCGTCGGACCCCGCCCCGAGCAGGCTCTCGACCTTGCCGTCACGCAACACGTGGACGGGGAGCACCTTCTCCCCGAAGGCTGCCTGGGAGGCACGCACCACCCCGTCGTGGTCGGCGCGGGCATGGTCGAGCTTGGTGATGACCACGGCCCGGGGCATGCCGACGGCCGCGCACTCCCGCCACAGCTCGCGGGTGCCGTCGTCGACGCCCTCGTTGGCGGCGACCACGAACAGCGCACAGTCCGCGGCGCGGAGGCCGGCACGGACCTCACCCACGAAGTCGGCGTAGCCGGGGGTGTCGATGAGATTCACCTTCGTGCCCTCGAAGACGACGGGGGCGACGGAGAGCGAGACGGACCTGGCCTCTCCGAGGGTCACCTTCGTGAGTGCCTCGACCAGGGCGGTCTTACCTGACTGGGTGGGCCCGACCAGCACGATGTTGCGGATCCGGTCGGGCCCGGGCGCCGCAAGGTCCTGGTCACTGGCCTTTCTGAGGGTTTTGTCGGCCATGGGCCTACGTAACTCCGATGTGCGGCCGACCACAAGAGTCTGAACGTCCCGGAGGTCAGTCGAACCGGAACGGGCCGCTCGCGATGACCACGATCGGGACGTCTTCGAGACACGGCGGCAGGTCCGGGGCCTTGGCGCCCTCGCGCCTTCTCACGACGAGGAAGCTGCCGTTCCCGGAGACCTGGGTGGAGGTGTCGATCCGGTCGAGGACGTCGGTGTGACTGACGCCGACTCCGATGAACCATCGCGGGACGTCGCGCTTCAAGTAGGTCCGCTCGAATTCCCGCAGCGCTGCCCGAGCCTGGCGTGGCGTGGAGGCCTCGCACCCGCTGATCGTCGACCGATCGTGCGCGTCGTCGTCTCCGCCGTCTTCGAGGAGCGTGACGGCTCCCCACCAGCCGGCCGCGCCGACGAGGATGACCCCGAGCAGGAGCGCAACCCGACCGAGGACCTTCCTCACCGTGTCAGGCCACGTCTCAGTGCTGGTAGGTGCCGACGACCATGCCGCGCGCGAGGGTCTTGAAGGCCAGGTTGAACGACACCACCGCGGGCGACGCATCGGAGTCGACTCCGAGAGCGGGCTCCTTCACCGCGTGCACGACGAAGTAGTAGCGGTGCACCTGGTCGCCCTCCGGCGGTGCTGCTCCCATGAACGCCTTCGGGCCGCCGTCGTTGCGGCACATGAACGCGTTGCCGGGAAGCGACGCGCCCTCGGCCCCCGCGCCCGCATCCAGGCTGGTGACGTCGGCGGGCAGGTCGACCAGCACCCAGTGCCAGAAGCCGCTCGGCGTCGGCGCGTCCGGGTCGAAGCAGGTGACCGTGTAGCTCGCCGTGCCGTCGGGGCCGGGCTCCCAGGACAGCTGAGGTGACGTGTTGCCCTCCGCAGCCACCTGGCTGTCCTTCAGCGGCTGGCCGTCGGTGACGTCGGCGCTGCTCACGCCGAAGGACGGTACGGCGGGGAGGAGCTCGTAGGGATCGGGCGTGACCGGTCGTTCGAGAGACATGGCCGCAAATCTAGTCCGGTGGGTGGGTGGTGGACAGGGGCGCAACCCACCCCGTCGATGATGTCCCCATGGAGCTTCCTCCCTACCCCTCGGGACTTCGCCTCGACGGACGGCGGGTGGTGGTCGTCGGTGGCGGAAGCGTCGCCCAGCGGCGGGTGCCCCACCTGATCGCGGTCGGCGCCGACGTGCACGTCGTGTCGCCGGAGGTCACGCCGGCGCTCGAGGGGCTGATGGGCTCGGGTGAGATCACCTGGCACCGGCGCGGGTTCGAGGACGGCGACCTCGCCGGCGCCTGGTACGTCATCGCGGTGACCGACGACCTCGCCGTCAACGACCGGGTCAGCGAGCTCGCCGAGGAGCAGCGGATCTTCTGCGTCCGCTCCGACGACGCGACGCGGGGGACCGCGTGGACGCCCGCCGTCGGCCGGCACGACGGCGTCACCGTGGCGGTGCTCGGGAACCGCGAGCCGCGCCGGTCCGCCGCGCTGCGCGACGAGATCGTCGAGGCGCTGCGGGAGGGGAGCATTGCGGCACCGCACCAGCGGCACCGATCACCTGGCGTCACCCTCGTCGGCGGTGGACCCGGCGACCCGGAGCTGATCTCGATCGCCGGCCGCAAGGCGCTGATGGAGGCCGACGTGGTGGTCGCTGACCGGCTGGCGCCGCGCGAGCTGCTCGGCGATCTGCCCGCCGACGTCGAGCTGATCGACGTCGCCAAGCTGCCGCGCGGACGAAGCGCCCAGCAGGCCGAGATCAACCGCCTGATCGTCGAGCGCGCCCTGGCCGGGCAGCGGGTGGTGCGGTTCAAGGGTGGTGACAACTTCGTGTTCGGCCGCGGCTACGAGGAGATCATCGCGTGCCGCGAGGCGGGCGTGCCCGTGACCGTGATCCCGGGACTGACCAGCCCGGTCGCCGTACCGGCCATCGCCGGCATCCCGGTGACGCACCGCGGCGTCACCCACGAGTTCACCATCGTCTCGGGACACCTGCCGCCCGGCCACCCCGAGTCGCTCGTCGACTACGCCGCGCTGGCCCGGATGCGCGGCACCGTGATCTTGATGATGTCGGTGGAGAACGCGCCCGCCATCGCGGACGCCCTGGTGGCCGGCGGGCGCAAGCCGGGCACGCCGGTCGCCGTCGTCTGCGACGGCACGATGCCGACCGAGCGGACGGTGCTCGCCACCCTCGGCACCCTCGGTGCGTCGATCGTGGACGAGAGGGTGCAGCCGCCGGCGATCATCGTGATCGGCGACGTGGTCCGGGTGGCCTTCCCCGAGGCATTCCCCGCTGATGGCTGAGCTGGTCGAGGTCACCGAGGCCGACGACCCACGGCTCGGCGACTACCGCGACCTGCGCGACGTCCAGCTGCGCAAGCACCTCGAGGCCGAGCACGGCCTGTTCCTCGCCGAGGGGGAGAAGGTGGTCCGCCGCGCTGTCGAAGGCGGCTTCCCGGTGCGCTCGTTCCTGATGGCGCCGCGTTGGCTCGACGGCCTCAGCGACGTGCTCGCCACGACCGACGCGCCCTGCTACGTGATGCCCGAGGCGCTGGCCGAGGAGGTCACCGGCTTCCACGTGCACCGTGGCGCGCTCGCTTCCTTGGTACGGCGACCGCTGCCGCCGGTCGCCGACGTCCTCGCAGGGGCCCGGTCGGTCCTGGTGCTCGAGGACATCGTCGATCACACCAACGTCGGTGCGATCTTCCGCAGCGGAGCCGCCCTCGGCTTCGACGCCGCGCTGCTCGCACCACGCTGCGCGGATCCGCTCTACCGGCGATCGATCAAGGTGGCCATGGGCGCGGTGTTCAGCCTGCCCTGGACCCGGCTGCCCGACTGGCACGACGCGCTCCCCGTTGTGTCGGCGGCGGGCTTCACCACGGTCGCCCTCACCCTCGCCGCCGACGCCCTACCGGTCGAGCAGGCCGTCGCCGGCCTCGACAAGGTAGCGCTGGTGCTCGGCTCGGAGGGTCACGGGCTCTCCGCACGCTGGGAGGAGACGGCCGACCGCAGGGCGATCATCCCGATGGCCGCTGCCATCGACTCGCTCAACGTCGCGGCCGCGTCGGCGGTGGCGTGCTACGTCACCGCCCGCCGCTGACGGACCGCGCACGTCGGGCCGCGGCAGTGCAAGGATGCGGTCGTCGAGAGGAGACTCTGATGTTCGGATGGGGCTGGCAGCAGGGGACAGCGACGGTCGTCGCCCGTCGCCTGATCAAGGAGTGGCGCGACCCGCACACCGAGTCCAGTGCGGGCGGGAAACGACGCAAGTTCGAGTTCATCCTCGACGTCCGTCCCGGCGACGGCAGCCCGCGCTACCGCGCAACCTGCAAGAACTCGGTCTACGACCCCGTGCAAGGCAACGAGGTGCCGGTGCGGTGCAAGCCGAAGGGCCAGAAGGTGCGCCTCGACATGGGCAGGCGCAAGGGCGACAGCGGCAGGCGCAAGCCGCAGCCGAGGGACGAGCGGTGGAACGACATGCTCGACGACGAGCCGGGGTCGTCGCCGCCGCCCCGGCAGCGATAGCCGGATGCAGACACCACGCCTCCCGGTCGTGCCGGACCCGATGCGGCGCTGCCGGGTGCCGCGCGACCTCGACGCGATCACCACGATCGGACCCGAGGTCGAAGCCGCGGACGTCGGGCTGACGAAGGACGGCGTCGAGCGGATCTGGGACGACGCCCGCAGCCTCTACCGCTCGGGCATCCACCCCGCGCTCACCCTGTGCGTCCGACGCCACGGAGCGGTCGTGCTCGACCGGGCGATCGGTCACGCCCGCGGCAACGGGCCGAAGGACGGCCGCGACGCGGACAAGGTGCTGGTCACGCCGGAGACGCCGCTCTGCATCTTCTCGGCGACCAAGGGCGTCACCGCCGCGGTCATCCACCTGCTCGACGAGCGCAACGTGCTCCACGTCGGCGACCGGATCGCGGAGTACCTGCCGGAGTTCGCCCGGCACGGCAAGGCCGGCATCACGATCGGTCAGGTGCTCTCGCACCGGGCCGGCATCCCGAACCTGCCGCCCGACGCGCTCGACCTGGACCGGGTCGACGACTGGGAGGCCGTTCGTGAGCTGATGTACGAGGCCAAGCCGATCCACCGACCGGGCAAGCGGCAGGCGTACCACGCCGTCAGCGGCGGCAACATCCTGGGCGAGGTGGTCCGAGAGGCGACCGGCAAGAGCATCCGCGAGGTCCTCGCGGAGGAGATCCTCGACCCGCTCGGCTTCCAGTGGACCAACTACGGCGTCGGTGCGGACGACGTGGAGAAGGTCGGGCTCAACTATCCGACCGGGCCGGTGCTGATGCCGCCGGTCTCGACCATGCTCACCCGGGCGCTGGGGCTCCACCCCGACGAGGCGACGCGGGTCTCGAACGACCCGCGGTTCCTACAGGCCGTGATGCCGGCCGCCAACGGCGTCAGCACGGCCAACGAGCTCAGCCGGTTCTACGAGCTGCTCCGCAACGAGGGCGAGCTCGACGGCGTGCGCGTGATGGACCCGCGCACGATCCGGCGGGCAACGGTCGAGCAGTCGCACCTCGAGGTCGATCTGAGTCTCGGGCTGCCGATCGGCTTCAGCATGGGCTACATGCTCGGTGGCCGTCGGGCCAGCCTGTTCGGCGGCGACACCGTGGGCGCGTTCGGTCACCTGGGCTGGATCAACATCCTGAGCTGGACGGACCCGGCGCGGGCGCTGTCGGTCGCGATGATCACCACCGGCAAGGCGGCCCTCTATCCCGAGGTCGTCCGGTTCCTGCAGGTGCCCCGCCGGATCGGTCGCGAGGTCCCGAAAGTGGATCAGGTCAACTGACCGGGTCGTCCGCGCGATGCCGGATCCGACATGTTTCAATGAGTCCGTGAGGACTGGGGGGTCACGGCAGACACGGGCATCGCACCCCGCCCGACTGCTGCAGACCGGCCTCCGGCTCACCTTCCGCCCCGTCGGCGCCCTGCTGCCGGCCAACCTCGTCGGCGTCACCGCAGTCCGGGTGGCCTTCAACGTCGCGTGCCACAGCGGGTTGCACGCACGACTGCCGGCGACGCTCGTCGACACCGAGGGCGGTGCCGGCACGGTGCGCGGCGAATGGGTCGGCGACGTCCCCGAGCCGGGCGAGCCGATCCTTCTCTACCTGCACGGCAGCGGTTACGTCGGCTGCTCGCCCGGGACCCATCGCGGTCTGGTGTCGGAGCTCTGCCGGCGGCTCGGCCAGTCGGCGTTCGTCGTTCGCTACCGCCGCGCTCCGGAGCACCGGTTCCCGGCGGCACACCTCGACGTGCTGGCGTCGTACCTCTGGCTGCTCGACCGTGGCCACGCCGCCGCCGCCATCACCGTCATGGGTGACTCCGCAGGCGGACACCTGGCGCTCGCGCTGCTCGGCGAGCTCCGTCGGCTGGGCGTCGAGATGCCGGCTGCCGTCGTCGCGTTCTCCCCGCTGGTCGATCCGACCTTCGAGCAGTTCGACAGACCCGACCGGGACCCGAAGGACGGGTTCTTCAAGCGGGCGACCGCCCGACGGTTCCTTGCGATGTACTCCCACGAGGCCGACCCCGCTGACCCGCGGCTCGACGTGATCCAGGTCGTCGGGCCGGACCTGCCGCCGATCCTGCTGCAGGTCGGCGAGCACGAGCACCTCCGTGCCCACTCCGAGCGGTTCGCCGCCGCCCAGCTCGCCTCGGGTGGCGTGTGCGAGGTCCAGGTGTGGTGCGGCCTGTTCCACGTGTTCCAGATGATCCGCCCGCTCCCCGAGTCGCGCGAGGCGCTCCGCGAGGTCTCGCGGTTCGTCGAGCGGGTCGAGTCGCGGCGGGCGCGTCAGGTCAGAGGCGCTGACCTGGCTGCTGGTTGAGGAAGTGCAGCACCGCCCCCACGCGGGGGTTCTGGCTGGTGCCGCGCTCGATCCCCAGCTTGTCGAGGATCCGCCCGACGTGCGCCTCGACGGTGCGGTGGCTGACGAAGAGCTCGGCGGCGATGCCGTCGTTGGAGAGCCCTTGCGCCATCAGGCTGAGCACGTCGTTCTCACGGTCGGTCAGCGACCGCAGCGGATCGGTGGCGCCCTCCATCAGCATGCTGACGACTCCCGCATCCACGGCGAGCCCGCCCGCGGCGACGCGGTGCAGCGCGGCCGCGAAGCTCGGCAGGTCGCCGACCCGGTCCTTGAGCAGGTAGCCGCGCCCGGTGCGCTCGTTCTCGAGCAGGCGTACGGCGTAGTCCGGCTCGAGGAACTGGGAGAGCACCATCACGCCCACCGACGGATAGCGCTCGGCGATCTCGCGCGCGGTGGCGATGCCCTCGGTCGTGAAGGACGGGGGCATCCGGATGTCGACGATCACCACGTCGACCAACCCGCTGGCGAGCAGGGCCAGCAGCTCGTCGCCGTCAGAGACCTGACCGGTGACCTCGAAGCCCAGGTCGCCGAGCACCCGGACGATGCCCTCGCGGAAGAGGACGGAGTCCTCGGCGATCGCCACCGTCGTGGACGGCGGTGAGACCAGGTGCCGGATCGCCGCCGGGCTGAGCTCGTCCTTGGGCAGGAACCCCACCACGGGGGCCGATGGGATCCGGTCGTCGTACGCCGACCGGCTGCGGCTCGAGGTGATGATCACCGCCGGTGGTGACGGGAGCGCGGCGAGCTGCCGAGCGACCTCGAACCCGTCGGGGCCGTCGCCGAGGTGGACGTCGAGGAGCACCAGGTCGGGATGCGACACGGCGGCAGCGGCGACGGCCTGGTCTCCGTCGGCGACGTCGGCGACGACGTCGAACCCGTCGTCCTCGAGGACCGAGCGGAGGAACTCACGAAACCCCGCATGGTCGTCGACGATGAGCACGGTCACAGCTGGAGCCTCTCACGAGGGGGTGCCGACGGGATCCGTGGATCCACGCATTGTGGGAGCGTCGAACCGAGTGTGAGAATCGCGACGATGGCGACCGGAACCGCGCCGTACCCCGGGACTTCCCGCAGGGTGCAGGGCCGACTCGAGGCACTCGTCCGGCTGGCCCACGGGCGGCTGGGCCGGTCGTACTTCCACTGGCT
This sequence comes from uncultured Actinomycetota bacterium, assembly GCA_963766035.1. Classification (GTDB taxonomy): domain Bacteria; phylum Actinomycetota; class Actinomycetes; order Propionibacteriales; family Nocardioidaceae; genus Nocardioides. The sequence continues at coordinate 211,572 of CAVXYP010000014.1, forward strand.
CGTCATCCTCACGTGCGTCCTCGTCATCACGGTCAGCGTCCCGATCCAGAACCTCTCCCAGGTCCCGCTGTGGACCGGTGACTTCGACCGGTGGCGCTACATCTTCGTCTTCGGCGCCCTGACCGCGGTCTCCGCGCCCCTGGTGCTCGGCCTGGTGGTGATCGGGCGGCACCGGGCGGTCATCACCCACCTCCGTGGGGGCGACGTGGACCCGCTGGCGGTCTGGCGGGACTGTGTGACCCGGCTGCCCGTGTCGGCCGCGCTCACCACGGTCACGTGGGGCGGCTTCGTCGGAGTGGTCGGCGTGCTCGTGGTCGGACGGATCGAGCACTTCGGCCCGCTCACGTTCGTCACCGCGATCACCTCGCACGCCCTGATCAGCATCGGTGCCGGCGCCTTCTACCTGATGATCTTCGAGCTTGCGCTCCTCCCGATCGCGCGGGAGGTCGCCCGCGAGCTGCCCCCGGATTTCGCGGAGAAGTCGCCGGTGACCGGCCGGCGACGGCTGACCCTGCTGAACACGGCGATCACGTTCACGGTCGGGTGCGAGGCCGCCGGCCTGTCCGTGGGCCTGGTCGGCATGGAGCGGTCGTGGGTCGTCGTGCTCGTGACCGTCGGCCTGGTGTGGACCTACGTCGGCATGATGCTGAGCCTGGTCTCCGCCGGTGTCACCCGGCGGGTCGACGAGCTCGCCGACGCGTTGAACGGGGTGGCCCGCGGCGCCGTACCCATGCGGATCCTGCCGACGTCCGGCGACGAGTTCGACGATGCCGGGCGGGCCTTCAACTCGATGGTGGACCTGCTCGAGGGTCACGACGAGGAGCTGCGGGCGTCCCGGACCCGGCTGGTCGCGGTTGCCGACGCGACCCGGCGGCACATCGAGCGCGACCTCCACGACGGTGCCCAGCAGAACCTCGCGCTGCTCAGCATGCAGCTCGGACAGCTCGGGGCCGGGTGTGCGCGGCTTCCCGAGCTGGCCGATCGGGTGCAGGTGATCCGCGGCGACCTGACTGCGGTCGTGGTGGAGATGCGGGCGCTCGGCCACGGGATCTACCCCGCCTCGCTGGAGGCCGAGGGACTGCACTCGGCGCTGCGCGCCGCCGCCCGTGAGTCGGAGGTGATGGTCAGCCTCGACGTCGCCGCCGACCACCGCTGGAGCCACGCCGTCGAGTCCGCCGTCTACTTCTGCTGCTGGGAGGTCCTCCAGCGGGCCCGCCTGGAGCACGCCGCCGATCCCGCGGTCGCGATCAGCATCATCGGCGGGGCGGAACGGGCGACGGTGGAGCTGGCGGTCCAGCCGATCCCGTCCGACGGCCATGTCGCCGACCTGTCGCAGTTCCTCGAGGACCGGCTCGGCGCGGTCGGCGGCACGTTGATGACCTCGGTCGGCGCGCTCGAGGTCACCTTCGTGGGAGAGGTGCCGACCCGGTGACCGGTCTGACGGACGAGGAGCGCCCCTGGCTGGACCGGGTCTATGCCCGCGCCTACCAGCGGCTGCGGGGGAGGTACGTCGAGACCTGGCTCGCCGCGAGCTCCGCCGGGATCTTGTTGGTCGCGTGGCCGACGCAGTTCTTCACGTTGCTCCCGTTGTGGGGTCCGGGCGACGGAGACCGGCAGGCGTTCGTCGTGACGATGGTCATCGGCGTCGTGATCGTCATCGCGCTGATGACCTGGATCGCGCGGGTCCCGTTCCGGCCGGTCATCCGCTTCCTCCGCGGCGAGCCGGTCGACCCGGCCGACGTGTGGTTCGCCGCGGTCCGCCGGATGCCGGTCGTCGCGGTGGTCTGCACGGGTGCGTTCTGCCTCGGCGGCAACATCCCCGCCGTGATCCTCGTGGGAGCGGCGCGCGGCTTCGCACCCGTCGGCTACCTCGGCGGGTGGCTGGTCGCGTGCCTCATCACCGCAGCAGCAGGCTTCTTCTTCGTCCTGATCTGGGAGGTCGCGTTCCGTCCGCTCCTCCGCGAGGTCCAGCCGCTCCTCCCGGCCGACTTCGACGCCGGCAGCAGCTGGCTGACGCTCAGCCGTCGGAGCGCGCTCGCGTCCGCGTCGGCCATGGCCTACACGGGAGCCGCGGTCTCCAGCCTGGTCGCGGCCAGCCGCGACCGCGACGTCGTCCTGCTCATCGCCGTCGGCGCGACGCTCGGCTCGGCGGTGACCTTCGGCGGCATCATCACCGGCCTGGTCTCGCACTCGATCTTCATGCGGGTCTCCGAGCTCAAGGCCGCACTCGTCAGGATCGGTGACCGCGACTACCGGGTGCGGGTGTCGGTGCGTGCCGGAGACGAGCTGGACGAGGCTGCGGTCAGCCTGAACCGGATGGCCGAGCGACTCGCACGCGACGACGACGCGCTCCGGGCGTCGCGCGCCCGGCTGGCCTCGATCGCGGACGCCGAGCGGCAGCGGATGGAGCGGGACCTGAGACTGCGGGTCCTCGCCCGGCTCGAGCAGATCAGCAACAACGTGTCGGAGGTGGCCGGAGACCTGGCGGCGTCACCGGACCTCCACCGGCTCTGTGCCCGGGTGCTGATGACCGTGGTCGACACGGAGATGGAGATCAACCGGCTCGCCCGCGGCGTCTACCCGGCCGAGCTGACCGACGCGGGTCTCGACGCCGCGCTCGCGGCAGCCGCCGAGCGGATGCCGATGCCGGTGCAGGTCCAGAGCCCGGGCGTCGGGCGGCTCGATCCGGCGTGCGAGTCGTCGGTGTACTTCACCTGCAACGAAGCGCTCCAGAATGCGGCCAAGCACGCCGGACCCGATGCCACCGTGACCCTCGCCCTCACCCCGAACGGCGAACGGCTGGGTTTCGCCGTGCACGACGACGGGCCCGGCTTCGCCATCGCGTCCGAGGGACACGGCCTCGAGAACATGCGCGACCGGGTCCGTGCGGTCGGTGGCGACCTGACGGTCGTGTCGACACCGGGCGGCGGCACCAGGGTCGAGGGATGGGTCCCGGGTCGCACGTGGCGCTGATCACGGGCAATCCCTCTTGCCCGTCGCACTGCGTCAGCGGATGCTCGGTTGACGGGTCCCTGCTCCCGGGACCGTGGCGGAAGGACCTTGGAAAAATGGCGAAGCGAGGTGGGCGGTCGCTGGCCGTCGCGATGGTGATGATCGGCTGCTCGAGCGTGTTCGGTGCGGGCCTGGTCGGCGGTGCGACCACAGTGGCGCGGGCGGCACCTCCGACAGGGGGTCCGAACGGCCCGGTCATCTACGTCAGTGACAACCCGAGCATCGAGGGCAGTGACCTCAAGGCTTGGTGGCCGACCGGCTGGGTCAACACCCTCGTCAAGGGCGAGACGGGCACGCCCTACTCCACGTGCTGGGTCGACACCCCCGCGGCATCCCCCGACGGCCAGCGGGTGGCATTCACCTACAACTGCCCCCATCGCGTCCGCAAGGACGACAAGATCGCGATGGTGACGATCACCACCATCAACCAGACCGGGCCCGGGTCGAGCCTCACTGTCCTGACCAACGGGATGGCGGGCAACGAGCGCGACCCCAGCTGGTCGCCCGACGGCAGGCGGGTCGCCTTCAGTGCCGACGAGGACGGCTCGGTGGACATCTGGGACGTCGCGGTGTCGCGCTCCGAGAGCCAGGTCCCGGTCCACGTCGTCCCGGACGGCCCGTCGGTCCGGGAGTGGCAGGTCCACCACGAGACGGCGTCGCGGTACTGGATGGCGGAGCACACGATCGCCACCAACGGCTGGGCGATCTGGGTGTTCGACGGCGGGTGGACCAAGAAGACCCCTGCGGGGGTCAAGGAGCGTTTCCCCGCTCCGAACCCGGCGCAGGGCCTGACGGCCATCGAGACCGAGGAGTTCGGCGACAACGACATCGTCGTCAAGAACAGCACCTGGGACTTGACGGTCACGATCGCTGGGAGTGCGGACTACGAGTGGGCACCGACCTGGTCGCCGGACTTCACGAAGATCGCCTACGAGCGGTCGGTCGCAGGTCGCTCGCAGATCTGGGCCGCGGACGCGGCCACGGGCCTCTCCGACGTCGCGGTCGTCACCGACCCGAGCGCCAACCTGCGGTGGCCGACCTGGGCTCCGGCCGTGAAGTGCGTCGGCCTGCCGGCCACCATCGTGGGGACGTCGTGGGCCGACACGATCACCGGCACCAGCGGGGACGACGTGATCTGGAGCGGCCTGGGCAACGACACGATCAACGGCGGCGACGGCAAGGACGTCATCTGCGGCGGAGGCGGCAACGACTACGTCGACAGCTGGCTCGGCGAGGGCAAGGTCTACGGCGGTGCCGGCAACGACGAGCTCGTGGGGGACTCGTCGTACGACGTGCTGGACGGCGGCGACGGCGACGACACCCTCTGGGGCTACGGCAGCGCCGACAGCCTGAAAGGTGGGCCCGGTTTCGACATCGGCTACGGCAGCGCCGGCGCCGACTACTACAAGTTCGCCGACGGCATCTCGGGCAACGACCAGCTCTACGGTGGCGACGGCGTCGATCACGGCACCTGGGACAGCGGCGACCTGCTGGACAACGTGCCCTGAGGACCTGCTGCGAGGGGTTGGTCAGGCGGGCCACCCGGCCGGGTAGTCGGCGGCCGCGGCGTCGTGCTGCTTCTGGAGCTTCTTCCGCGCCCGCGTCGCGAGCCGGTCGCCGAACACGGTGCCGTTGATGTGGTCGGTCTCGTGCTGGAGGCAGCGGGCGAGCAGCCCGTCGCCCGCGAACCGCACCGGCTCGCCGCCCAGGCCGAAGCCGGCGACGGTCGCAAAGGCCGGCCGGGCGCAGGGGCAGAACGCGCCGGGGAAGGACAGGCATCCCTCGTCGCCGTCGTCGAGCTGGCGCCCGCGAGCCTCGGGCACCGTGATCGTCGGGTTGCAGACCACGCCCACGGAGCGCTCGCCCCTCTCGTCAGGGCAGTCGAACACGAAGACCGCCAGGTCGACCCCGATCTGGCAGGCGGCCAGGCCGACCCCGTCGGCGGCGTACATCGTGGCGACCAGGTCGGCGGCGAGGGCCCGCAGGTCGTCGTCGTACGACGTGACGGGCCGCTGGGGCTTGTGCATGACCGGCGTGCCCCAGCGGGTGATCGGGCGGACCGTGCCGCCGCGGGGCAGCGGGCCGTACGGCGCGTGGACGGGCTCGGCGGGGCCCTTGACTGACATGGCCAGCGATCATAGAAGCCCGCTCGGGCGTGCTCGCAGCCGGTGTGACGCGCGGCACGGCCCGATTTGCGGGACATGGTGTAGCGCAAAGTGTAACTCGCAGTTACATTTGCTCTCATGTCCCTCATCAGCAACCTCAAGCCAGGTGGCAAGCATGGGGTCCCGAACGCCGAGCGCCGTGATCCGATCGGCTTCCTCGTAGCGGGGCTCAACCGGCTGGCCCAGAGCGACCTCATCGACAAGATCGGCCTGCGCAAGCAGACCGAGCAGGTCGTCTTCAACGTGACCCGCTCCGGCTTCAAGACCATCACCAACGCCAGCCGGACCTTCGCCCGGTCCGGCAAGAAGGGTGCTCCCGGCACCCGTCCGGCCGCGACGGCGGGCACCGGCCAGTTCGACCTGACGCCGACCGAGGACGAGCAGATGCTGGTCGACCTCGTGTCCGAGTTCGCGACCGAGATCGTCCGGCCGGCCGCGGCCGCGGCCGACCACGCGTGCGCCGCCCCCGATGAGCTGCTCAAGTCCAGCCTGGAGATCGGGCTGCCGATCCTCGGCCTGCCGGAGGCGCTCGGCGGGGTGTCCGAGGAGCGCTCGGCGATGGCCGGCACCCTGGTCGCCGAGGCGCTCGCCAAGGGCGACATGGGCCTCGCCGTCGCCACCCTCGCTCCCGGATCCGTTGCGACCGCGATCGGCCTCTGGGGCACCGACGAGCAGCAGCAGACCTACCTCCCGGCCTTCACCGGCAACGAGGTCCCGGCGGCGGCGCTCGCGCTCAACGAGCCCACGGTGCTGTTCGACGTGCTGAGCCCGGCGACGACCGCGAAGAAGGTCGACGGCGGGTACGTCCTCAACGGCGTCAAGAGCCTGGTCGCCCGCGGCGACCAGGCCGAGCTGTTCGTCGTCGGCGCCAGCCTCGACGGCAAGCCGGTCCTGTTCCTCGTCGAGTCCTCGACCGAGGGTCTCGCCATCGAGGGCGACCCGGCCATGGGTGTCCGCGCCGCGTCGATGACCAAGCTGACGCTGAAGGACGCCAAGGTGTCCGCCGATGCGGTTCTCGGCGAGACCGACGGATCGACGTACGCCGAGTGCGTGCGGCTGTCCCGCCTCGCCTGGTGCGCGCTCGCGGTCGGCACGGCGCAGGCGGTGCTCGACTACGTGACGCCCTACGTCAAGGAGCGCGAGGCGTTCGGCGAGCCGATCGCCCACCGCCAGTCGGTGGCGTTCATGGTCGCCAACATCGCGATCGAGCTGCAGGCCATGCGGCTGCTGACCTACCGCGCCGCCGCCCGTGCGGCCGCCGGCAAGGACTTCTCCAAGCAGGTCGGGCTCGCGCGGAAGCTGTGCACCGACAAGGGCATGCAGATCGGCCTCGACGGCGTCCAGCTGCTCGGCGGCCACGGATACGTCAAGGAGCACCCGGTCGAGCGGTGGTACCGCGACCTGCGTGCCATCGGAATCATGGAAGGGACGGTGCTTGTCTGATGGCCATCAACCTCGAGATCCCCAAGAAGCACCGCACGCTCATCGACCAGGCTCACCAGGTCGCGATGAACATGCTGCGACCGATCTCCCGCAAGTACGACATCGCGGAGCACGAGTATCCCAAGGAGCTCGACCTCCTCGCGGCCATGATCGACGGCCTGGAGGAGTCCGGCTCCAGCGAGGGAGCCGGAGCGGCCGGCGTACGCCGTGACGGCATCGCCGACGACGACACCGTCAAGAACGGCGCGAACATGGCGTCGGTGACCTCGATCGCCGAGATGTGCTGGGGCGACGTCGGACTGATGCTGTCGTTCCCGCGCCAGGGCCTCGGCAACTCGGCGATCGCGTCGGTCGCGAACGACGAGCAGCTGGAGCGGTTCAAGGGCAAGTGGGCGTCGATGGCGATCACGGAGCCGGCGTTCGGCTCGGACTCCGCCGCCGTCTCGACCACCGCCGTGCTCGACGGCGACGAGTACGTCATCAACGGCGAGAAGATCTTCGTCACCTCCGGCGAGCGGTCCGACTGCGTCGTCGTGTGGGCCACCCTCGACAAGGCGCTCGGACGGGCCGCGATCAAGTCGTTCGTCGTCGAGAAGGGCACGCCTGGCATGAAGGTGGAGCGGCTGGAGGAGAAGCTCGGCATCCGGGCGTCCGACACCGCCGTCATCACCTTCACCGACTGCCGGGTGCCGAAGGAGAACCTGATGGGCTCTCCCGAGGTCAACGTCGAGCAGGGCTTCGCCGGCGCGATGGCGACGTTCGACAACACCCGGCCGCTGGTTGCCGCGATGGCGGTCGGTTGCGCCCAGGCGTCGCTCGACCTCACCCGGGAGCTGCTCCAGGAGGCGGGCGTCGAGATCGACTACGACAAGCCGGCCTACCTGCAGTCCGCGGCGGCAGCGAAGTTCCTCCAGCTCGAGGCCGACTGGGAGGGCGCGCGGCTGCTGACCCTCGAAGCCGCGTGGATGGCCGACAACCGCAAACCGAACTCGCTCGAGGCCTCGATGGCCAAGGCGAAGGCCGGCCGCGTGGGATCCGACGTCACGCTCAGCTGCGTCGAGCTCTGCTCGTCGATCGGCTACAGCGAGTCCGAGCTGCTGGAGAAGTGGGGTCGGGACTCCAAGATCCTCGACATCTTCGAGGGCACCCAGCAGATCCAGCAGCTGATCGTGGCCCGCCGGATCCTCGGCCTCTCGAGCGCAGAGCTGAAATAGCAACCTTGGTCCAGCAGCTGCCGAAGCCGACGGTTCGTGGTCGGTGTGGTGGTGCCCGCGCGGGTAGCCGATCGCGTCTCGCCGTCAAGGATGCCTTCGGCCCCGCTGCGCGGCGGCCTGCGGCCGTCCTTGACGCCGAGCCTCGCGCGATCGGCTGGACGGCGCACGGGCGGCGGGCTTCGCCGCGCCGCCCCGCACAGCGCGGGCACCACTTCGGCCGTTGGTCGCAGATACGCCCCAACCCGCACGAAAGTGGCGCTTTTGCGACCAACGGCGGCTACCGCGCGGCCGCCCGACTCGCGGAGATTCAGGCGAGCAGGGGCGCCAGCCGCTGGAGGTCCTCGGCGTCGGCCAGGTCGGGCAGTCCGAGGAACACCGTGGTGACGCCCTGCTCGGCCAGCGCTGCGTAGCGCTCGGCATGGTCGGGCGCGGGACCGGCGTGGTGCCGGGCGGCGTACGACGCTGCGGCCGTCCGGCCGCGGAGCCGCTCCACCCGCTGCCAGGCGTCGTCGCGGTCCCGCCCCACGACCGGCAGGTCCAGCACCGTCACCGCCACCTCGGCCGGGTCGCGGCCGACGTCCTGGCAGTGCGCGTGGAGGGCGGCGACCTTGGTGCTCAGCAGCTCGGGATCCGACGGCAGGTTGCAGCCGTCGCCGAGGCGGGCAGCGATGCGGAGCGTGCGTCGCTCGCCGGACCCGCCCACGATGACCGGCACCGGCCCGACCGGCCGGGGGTAGCAGGTGGTCTCCGGCAGCGAGACCCGGGTGCCCTGCCACTCCTTCGTCCCGGGCGCCCAGAGCGCGCGCATGGTCTCGATGCCGTCCTCGAGCAGGTCGAGACGCGCCCGGGCGCCCGGGAAAGGCACCCCGAAGCCGGCGTGCTCCCGGTCCCACCAGCCCGCGCCGACGCCGACGAAGGCGCGGCCGCCGGTGAGCGCGTCGAGGGTCGCGACCGCCTTGGCGACGACGCCGGCCGGCCGCAGGGTCATCGGCGTCACCAGGGTGCCGAGTCGCAGGCGGGTGTCGAGGCCCGCGAGGAGGCCGAGCGTCACGTAGGGCTCCGGGATCGGCTCCCACGCCCGGCCGACCTGCGGGATCTGGACCAGGTGGTCCATCAGGGCGAGACCGGCGAAGCCGAGTCGGTCGGCCTCGAGCGCGATCGCGGTCAACCACGCCGCCGGGTCCTCGCCCCACGGGAACCGGGACACCTGGAGCACCACCTCGACGCCGGCGGACGTACGCCGCTCGCCCGGTGCGGCCGCGGGGGACCGATCTGGCGGCGCGTCAGCCAGTCCGTCGGTCGCGGCCGCGGTGCCGTCGGCGATGACGACGTCCCAGCCCTCCGCGGCCAGGTCCTCGGCGATCGATCGCATCCGGCGGAGCTGACCCGACAGCGCCGGAGCCGGCACCGGCACGTCGCGCCCGGCGTTGCGACGCCGGCACACGTCGTCCGGCGTCGCCAGCACCACGGCGACTGCCGGGAGCCCCGCCTCGCGGGCGCTCGCGAGCCAGCCGGCGCGTCGTACGGCATCCAGGCCGAGGGTGTCGACCACCGTGCAGAGCCCCCGGCCGAGGCGGGCGGCGACGACCTGCTCGAGGATCGCGAACGCATCGGTGGACGCATCGAGGTCGTGGTCCCCGCTGCCGACGATGCCACGGAGCGCATCGGAGGAGACCACCTCCTGCGGGCGGTAGCGCTCCGCGGCCCACGTCGACTTGCCCGACCCCGAGGCGCCGACCAGCACGACGAGCGCCGGATCGGGAAGCCGCATCAACCGAACTCGAGCCGATCCGCCGAGGCGCGCCGCTGCTCGTCGGGCCTCGACCACGGCGTGATCGGTCGCTCCTGAGCGACGCCGTCGAGCGTGAGGTCGGTGCGCTCCGACCAGAAGCAGAGGTAGTCCTTGACGCGCAGCGCGTCGTCGAGCGGGGCTCGGTAGGTCCAGGCGATGTCGGCTTCTCCCGACCGCAGTGAGAAGTAGGACGCGTGGCCCTTGTAGGCGCAGGTGGTGGTCTTCTCGCTGGGCATCAACAGGTCGGTGCGGACGTCCTCCGCCGGGAGGTACCACCGGACCGGCAGGTGGGTCTCGACCAGCATCAAAGGCCGGTCCGACGAGGCCAGGACGGTGCCGTCGAGGCCGACCTCGACGTGACGGCTCGAGGCGTGGATGCTGATTCGCTTGAACGGGTCGTGCGGATGGGCGACCCGGGGCTGGTCCTCGACGAGCCAGGAGTCGAACGCGTTGAAGTCGAGGACGACGGCGCCGTGCAGGTCCGGATCGTCGGGCTGGAACCCGGCCAACGGGAGCGATCCGTCGCCGGTCGCCACGTCCAGCGCGATGCCGGGACAGGTGTGCACGAAGTCCGTCGGCGGCAACATCGGCGGCAGCGACGCCAGGTCGGGAGGGTCCGGCTGCGACGAGGAGGGCGTCGCGCCGTACGTCAGGTCCGCCATCGGTACGGCGTAGACCGGCACCAGCCGGCGAGGCTCCCAGACCAGGAGTGCCGCGTGCGAGTCGACGACGACGTCCTCGCCGACCAGGGCGCGCACGCGCATGGGCACCGGCTCCCACCGCAGCTCGGGCATGACCGCCCCGAGATGGTGTCGCATCCGCACAGCCATGTCTGCAGTCTGACGCGTCCCCGTCCGAGTCGCTAGCGCGACGTGATGACGGACGCTCCGGAGGACGGCAGCACCGTGCGGTGAGCCGGTGCCGGGTGTCCGGCGTCGACGAACGCCTCGTCGATCCCCTTCTGCACGGCCTCCGCCAAGTCGTCGGCGACCAGTGCGATCGCCGAGCCGCCGAACCCACCGCCGGTCAACCGCGCTCCGAGCGCGCCGGCGTCCACGGCCGTCGCGACGGCCAGGTCGAGCGCGGGAGTCGAGACGTCGAAGTCGCCCTTCAACGACGCGTGCGAGGCGGAGAGGATCGCGCCGACCGCGGGCCAGTCGTCCGCGGCCACCGCGGCCAGGGTGTCCTCGACCCGGGCGCTCTCCGACAGCACGTGGCGCGCCCGGGCCCGCTGCACGTCGTCGTCGAGCCGACCGAGGTCCTCCGGCCAGGCCAGGCCGATCCGCGGGAGCTCGAGCGCGGCGGCCGCGGCCTCGCACTCGGCACGCCGTCGGGCGTAGCCGCCGTCTGCATCGGCCAGGCGGTGCGATGCACCGGTGTCGGTGACCAGGACGACGAGCCCGGCCTCGCGCAGGGCGAGAGGGACCTGCCGGACGCTGGTGTCCGTGAAGTCGATGAGCAGGCCGTGGTCCTGCTTGCCGAGCAGGCAGACCAGCTGGTCCATGCCGCCCGTCGGCGCGCCGACGAACTCGGTCTCCGCTCGGCGGCACAGCTCCGCGAGTGGCTGCCGGCTGCCGGGATCGAGCGGGCGGTCGACCAGGGTCCCGACCGCGAGCGCGACGGAGCACTCGAGCGCGGCCGAGCTCGAGAGTCCTGCCCCCAGCGGGATCTCGCTCTCGATCAGCAGGTCGAGGCCGGGCAGGGGCCAGCCGTCGTCCCGCGCTGCCCAGAGCACACCTGCGACGTAGCGCACCCAGTCCGGAAAGGCATCGCGGCCCTCGAGCGTGATGTCGTCCAGGTGCCCGGTCCATCCGTCGAGGAAGGCAGCACTCCGGATCCGGACCCGGTCGTCGCCGCGCGGTCGGGCGGTCGCGGTCGTGACCTCGGGGATCGCGAACGGGAGGCACAGCCCGCCGTTGTAGTCGGTGTGGTCGCCGATCAGGTTGACCCGGCCAGGAGCACGGGCGGTCGCGGAGGTCACCCCTCATCTTTACCCGCACCCCGGCGGTAGATTCGGGACGTGCGCTTCCTCGACGACCGCGTCCCCGCCCACGACCTGACCTACGACGACGTCTTCATGGTGCCGCGCCGATCGTCCGTGGCGAGTCGCTACGACGTCGACCTGGCGACTGCCGACGGCACCGGGACCACGATCCCGATCGTCGTGGCCAACATGACCGCGATCGCCGGCAAGCGGATGGCCGAGACCGTCGCTCGACGGGGCGGTCTGGTGGTGATCCCGCAGGACATCCCGGCGTCGGTCATTGCCGACGTCGTCGCGTTCGTCAAGACCCGGCACCTGGTCCTCGACACGCCGATCCAGCTTCGCCCGGACCAGACCGTTGCCGAGGCGCTCTCGCTGATCCCGAAACGCTCCCACCGGGGTGCGGTCGTGGTCGACGACCAGCGGCGCCCGGTCGGGGTGGTGCTCGAGGACGACTGCGTCGAGGTCGACCGGTTCGCCCAGGCGCACCAGGTGATGCGGCCGGTCGAGGTCCTCGTCGAGGCGGCCACGGAGCCGCGCAAGGCCTTCGACGCGCTCGACGATGCTCGCGCCGCCCTCGCGGTCGGAGTCGACGCCGACGGGCGACTCGTCGGTGTGCTGACCCGCACCGGCGCCCTCCGCGCCACGCTCTACCGTCCCGCCGTCGACGACGCGGGATCCTTGCGGATCGCGGCCGCGGTCGGCGTCAACGGGGACGTGGCCGCGAAGGCCCGGGCACTGCTCGACGCCGGCGTCGACTGCCTGGTCGTCGACACCGCGCACGGTCACCAGGACCGGATGGTCGAGGCGCTCCAGGCGGTCCGCTCGCTCGACCCGGCGGTGCCGGTCGCGGCCGGAAACGTGGTCGACGCCGACGGCACCCGCGCGCTCGTCGAAGCCGGTGCCGACATCGTCAAGGTCGGCGTGGGTCCCGGTGCCATGTGCACCACGCGGATGATGACCGGCGTCGGCCGGCCCCAGTTCTCCGCGGTCCTCGACTGCGCCGCTGCCGCCCGGGACCTCGGCGCCTTCGTCTGGGCCGACGGGGGAGTGCGGCACCCGCGCGACGTGGCGCTGGCCCTCGCCGCGGGCGCGTCCTCGGTGATGATCGGGTCCTGGTTCGCCGGCACCCACGAGTCCCCGGGCGACCTGCTCCAGGACGCCGACGGGCGGCCGTTCAAGGTCTCCTTCGGGATGGCGTCGGCGCGCGCCGTGGCCGGTCGCACCGCGTCCGAGTCCGCGTTCGACCGAGCACGCAAGGGGCTCTACGAGGAAGGCATCTCGTCCTCCCGGATGTACCTCGACCCCGCGCGCCCCGGCGTCGAGGACCTCCTGGACGAGATCAGCGCCGGCGTCCGGTCGGCCTGCACCTACGCCGGCGCGGCGTCGCTCGCCGAGCTCCACGAGCGCGCGGTGGTGGGCGTCCAGTCGGCCGCCGGCTTCCACGAGGGCCGCCCGTTGGCCACCAGCTGGTGACCCGATACCTGGTCGTCGCGGCGACCCGCGCGGAGGCGGCGCACGTCCCGGCCTCGCTTCCGGTGCTGATCACCGGCATCGGCAAGACCGCGGCGGCGACGGCAGTGGCTCGCGCGCTCGCGTCGTACGACGACCTCAGCGGGCTCGAGCTCCTCAACATCGGCACCGCCGGCGCCCTGCACGCCCACCACGAGGGGCTGCACGAGCCCGGGATCGTGCTGAACCACGACATCAATGCCGACGCCATTCGCGCGCTGGGCTACGACCCGCAGGAACGGTTGACGTGCGGGCCGGGCGAGACGGTGCTCGCCACCGGCGACGTCTTCGTGACCGACCCCGTCGTGCGGGCGCGGCTCGCGGCGCGGGCGGACCTGGTCGACATGGAGGGCTACGCCGTCGTCTACGCCGCCCGACAGTTCGACGTGCCGGTGCAGCTGGTGAAGCACGTCTCCGACCACGCCGACGAGTCGGCGCTCGACTGGCCGACGATGGTCGACCGCAGCGCCCGGGCGCTGGGGGAGTGGCTCGCCTCTCGGTGAGCCGGCCGGGACGCCGATTCTGACAAGATGGCGACGTGGAGGCGATCGGTCGGTTCATCGTCCTCGAACGGATCGGCGTCGGCGCCCACGCCGCGGTCTACCGTGCCGAGGACCCGGTGCTCGATCAGCTGGTCGCCCTCAAGGTCCTGTCGGCGCAGGTGGCGTTCGATCCGGACGGCCGGGCCCGGTTCATCAAGGAAGCCCGGCTGATGCGACGGATCGACTCGGTGCGCACCGCCAGGGTCTACGACGTCGCGCAGCTCCCGGACGGACGGCCCTACCTGGTGCTCGAGCTCGCCGAGCGGGGCACGCTCGGGGACCGGCTCGGCGAGCTCGAGCAGCGCGCCGCGGCGGTCACCGTGCGTGATGTCCGGGCCGTCGCCGCCGCTCTGGGTGCGTCGCTGGCGGCGATCCACGACCGCGGGGTCGTCCACCGCGACATCAAGCCGTCGAACATCCTGATCCGTCCCGCGGCGGAGGGGCAGCTGCCGGACGGCTACCCGGGCGGCGTACTCCTGCGTGACGACGACTTCCTCGTCCTCACGGACTTCGGGCTGGCCAAGGCGCTCGACTCGACGCGGCAGGTGACGGCGGCCGTCGGCACCCCCGCCTACATGGCGCCCGAACAGGCCGCGATCGGTGCGCCCGTCGACGGGCGCGCCGACATCTTCGCGGCTTCGGTCGTCATCGCCGAGCTGCTCGACCTCACCGGTGCCACCCTCGATGCCGGCGTCGGGCTGGTGGTCGAGCGGGGGCGGGCCGCCCACCGCGACGACCGCCACCCGGACGCGCGGGCGTGGGCGCGCGAGCTCGTCGCCGCGCTGGACCGCAACTTGGCGCCGGCAACGGTCTACACCCCCGCCGAGCCGGTCGCTCCGCCGGCGACGGCGGTCGCGCCGACCGGCTCCGATCCGGTGCCCGCCGTCCGTTACGAGCCGACGGCCCCGGCACGGAGATTCTTCTTCCCCGGCGGCCCGGTCCTGTTGGGCGCGCTCGTCGCCGGGGTGATCCTGGTCGCGATCGCGGTCGTGCTGGCCTACGACTACTCCGGAGGCTCGCGATGACCGATCCGGCGCTGCTGAGGGCCGCGGCCGGCGGCGACCACGCTGCGCGCAGCGCGGTGGTGACGGAGTTCGCCGCCGCCGGACCGGACGACCGGATCGCCATCCTCGACGGACTCGGCGCGCTCGGGGCGGGCGGCGCGGTCGCCGCGACCGAGCTGGTGCTCGAGCTCGTGCACAAGCACCGGATCGCCCAGCCCGCGATCACGTCGCTCCTCGTCGACCCGGCGGACATCGAGGACGCGGCCCAGCTGACCCTGATCTCTGTCATGGAGAAGATCGCACAGTTCGAGGGCCGCTCGCGGTTCCAGACCTGGGTGCGGGCCATCGCTCGCAACGAGGCACTGCAGGTGCTCCGGCGCAAGCAGCGCAAGGCCGAACCGTCGGGTGACGACGTGCCGGAGGACTGGGAGTTCGCCCGCCGGCTGAGCTCGGTCGTCGCGGACGAGGTTGCCGTTCGGCAGGCCCTGGACCGGGTGCCCGAGCCCTACCGCGAGGCACTGATCCTGCGGGAGTTCGACCAGCTGGGGTACGACGAGATCGCGGCGCGGCTGGGCGTGCCCGTCGGCACCGTGCGCTCGCGGATCGCCCGGGCTCGCGACCTGCTCGCCAAGCAGGCGTGGAGCTGGTCCTAGAACGACAGGAAATCTTCTGGGATCCGGGAACTGAGAGGGCCGGTGAGCGCATCCGGTGGATGAGGCCGGCCGCAGGGGCTGGCCCCAGACCCCAGGAGACATCATGCCTTCCATTCGAATCCTCGCCCTCGGTGCCGCGGCGGCCGCTGCCGGCGTTGCTGCCTTCTCGGCCGGCCCCGCGTCCGCCGCGAACATCCCCGGCGGTCAGCTCGACGACTACCTCTACGGGACGTCGTACGCCGACACGATCACGGGCTTCGAGGGCAATGACTCGCTCTACGGCTACAGCGGCGCCGACCTCCTGCTCGGCGGCCCCGGCTACGACTACCTGGCCGGCGCCGACGGCAAGGACGTGCTCAAGGGTGGCCCCGGTGACGACTACCTCGACGGCAGCGGCTCGGCGGACAGGCTCTACGGCAACGCCGGCATCGACAACCTGGTGCCGGGGTTCGGGCCCGATCAGGTGCGGGGCGGCTACGGCGATGACTACGTCTACGTCTACGCCGACGGCAACGCCGACTACATCAAGTGCGGTCCTGGCTACGACACCGTCTACTACGACAGCATCGACCCCGGGGACGAGTTCGCCGGGTGCGACTACTTCTACGCCCTCTGAGGTGCTTTCAGGATCAGGTCCCGCGGCCGCTGCTCGCGCGGCGGCCGCGGGTGACTCCGACGAAGTCCTGGTGGACCGGACCGTCGTCCTCGGTCCGCCACACCAGCGCCACCTGGCTGGGCGGCAGGTCCACGACCGGGCGGTGCACGACATCCTTGCGGTGGTGCAGCCGGGCGATGGCCATCGGTAGGACGACCACGCCGCTGCCGGCCGCCGCCACCTCGACGGCGTCCTTCGCGGTCATCGGCGGGAAGTCGAGCTGGTCAGCCGTCGGACGCCACCCGGACCGCTCGGGCAGCACCAGCTGCTCGTCCGCCAGGTCATCGGTGCTCACCTCGTCGGCGGCCGCCACGAAGTGGTCGACCCCGGCGACCACGACCGGCACCTCCTCGTACAGCACCACGCAGTGCAGCGGGGTCGGGTGTTCGCGATCGACGGGGAGCCGGGCGAGGACCAGGTCCGCCGTACCGTCGTCGAGGACGGCTCGCTGCTCCTCCTCCTCGATGGGCCGCAGCTCGAGGCGGATCTCCGGGTGCCGCTCGCGCCACACCCGCGCCCACTTGTCGGGTGTCACGCCGGGCACGAAGGCGATGCGGAGCCGATGCACGCGGCCAGAGTACTGAGCCAGAATTTTTCGGCGACAATGGAGAAACTCTGTTTGCCGCGCCGTTGTGCGTGCTTAGGGTTCTGCGACGGAAGGAGGCGATTCCCGTGGCAACCCATGGTCCCGTTGTGCTGCTCAACGCGTCCTACGAGCCTCACGACGTCGTTTCCTTCCCGCACGCGGTGAGGATGCTCTTCCGGGGCGTCGCCGTGGTGCACGAGGCCGACGAGGACCGGCGGATCGGCCCGCACCCGTGGCCGAAGGTGCTGCGCCTGGTCCGCTACGTCGTCGCGTCGTGGATGTATCGCCCGGCGGCGTACGGCCGCGAGGCGGTGCTCCGCCGTGACCAGCACCGGTGCGCCTACTGCGGCGCCCACGCCAACACGATCGACCACCTGGTGCCCCGCTCCCGCGGCGGCACCTGGACCTGGACCAACACCGTGGCCGCGTGCGGACGGTGCAACAGCCGCAAGGGCAACCGCACCCCGCGGGAGGCCGGCATGCGGCTCCGTTTCGAGCCGTGGGTGCCGACCCGGATCGAGGTCACGGCATGGGGTCACCGCCGCTGAGCGGTGTGTGACGTCGGTCGCTGAATGACGGGCGACTGAGCGGTAACGAGAACCAGTTCTAGTGAGCGGGGCCACAACGTGGCCCCGCTCAACTTGTGTCCCAGCGCGTGGTTTTGGCTCACTGGTGCGTGCTTGCAAAAGCAAGCATCCGCAAACCAGAGGAAGCGCTGTGAACCACAACATCACCCGTCGAGTCCGCCAGGCCGTCACCGGCCCCGCACTGATCGGTGTGCTCGCGTGCTCAGCGTTCCTTCCGGACGCAGCCGCGGCCGAGTCGTCGGCGCCGTGGCTGGTCAGCGCCGATGTCACGACACATCCGATGAAGGTCGTCCGCGGCATCACCGTCCGGCCGAAGCCGGAGGTGCGGGTGCTTCCGGTGCAGGGGTATCGCCTGACCGCCCGGTTCGGCAGCTCTGGTGGCCTCTGGGCCGCCGACCACACCGGTCTGGACTTCGCCGCCCCCGAGGGCACCGCGATCCGCGCCATCGCCGACGGCGTGGTGACCGAGGTCGCCTACGACGGTGCCTACGGCAACAAGACCGTCGTCCGTCTCGAGGACGGCACCGAGCTCTGGTTCTGCCACCAGTCCGCGCAGAGCGTCTCGGTCGGGGACCAGGTGTCCGCCGGCGACGTGATCGGCGCGGTCGGGTCGACCGGCAACACCACCGGCCCGCACCTCCACCTCGAGGTGCGCGTCAGCGGTGAGCCGATCGATCCCGAGGTCGCGCTGGCCGACTGGGGCATTCGCCCCTGAGTCTGTCCCAGCTGGCTCAGGCAGCCGCCGTTCGAGCCACGTCCCGATGCGGGCCCGAGGGTCGTCCTTTGCTAATCTCTCTCCGCACTCGTCCGGGTGGCGGAATTGGCAGACGCGCTAGCTTGAGGTGCTAGTGCCCGTATTAGGGCGTGGGGGTTCAAGTCCCCCCTCGGACACAGCGAGAACCCCGGGATGACCTGGGGTTCTTCTTGTTTCCGGGCGTACCAGGCCACCGGCCGGCAGGACGTCATGCGCCTCTGCGGTCAGAGCTCATCTGCCGCATGACGTCCCGCGGAAGGTCATGCGGCCTTGCGGCAGGGGCCAGTGGCGCGTATGACGTCCCGCGCCAACGCCGCCTTGCTCGTTACGCAGTGTTGGGCGGCGGACCGCGACATACTGCGGCGTGCGGTCGTTCTCGAAATGCGTGGTGGCGTTGGTCGCCCTCTGCCTGGTCATGTCCACGGGAAGCCCGACGGCGGCGCTGCCGCCCATCGACGCGTTCCGGGCGACGCAACCGGTGGGTGACCCGGAGGAGCCGATGACCCGTTTGATCTATGTCGTCCCGAATTGCGCCGGGTGCCAGCTGTTCCTCTTCGGATACGACAGCGAAGGCAACGGCTGGGGGACTCCCGCCATCGACGTCAACGACGGTCGGGCCGAGGTCACCGTCGAGACGTCGTTGACGAAGGGCCTCGTCACGCTCGTCGAGACCCCGTGGGAGCGCCACATCGACGGGACACCCACGATGGCGATCAGGTACAACAGGCAGGCCGCCGGAAGCCGGGTGGTCGTCAGGCAAGCCCAGCGAAGGACACGCGCAAGCGGTTGCTGGGCGGGGACCAGTGTCCACCGACACCGCTTTCACCTCGTGGTGCGGAGGGTCAGCCTGTCTGATCGTGTCGTGAGCACGTTGGCGTTCGCCCGCAGGACCCAGCCATGGGCCGAGCCGATGACATCGGCTCCCCACGGGCGCCTGCGCACCTTCGTTGCGGAACCCTGCAGGCTTCCGGGAGACGGGAAAGATCCGCCGTCCGGCCGATCCGCCACAGCGGCGCGGCGGCTAACGTCGTTGGAATGAAAGAGCGTCTCCCGCGCCGGGTACGACGGGCGTCGCTCGCCGCGGCGCTCGCGTCGATCGGGCTGCTGGGCACCGGGACTCCGGGGACCGCGGTGGTGCCGGTCGAGCAGGGTCTCGACAAGCTCGACCAGCAACGGTCGGCGGTGCTCGCGCCGGCACCGGTATGCGGGTCGGCGGCAGCGAACGGCCAGACCACGATCGGCACGTCGGACGGCGCGAACCACAAGTACTACTGGCGGATCCCGTCGACGCCGGCCCCGGCGGGCGGCCGACCGGTCCTGATCTGGTTGCACGGCGACGGCGGCACCGGCGCCGGCCTGGCCAGCTCGTTCTGGCCCGTCACCGACCCCGACGGCGCGATCATCGTGACGCCCAACGGCACCGGGCAGACCTGGAACCACCGGGCGGGCGACGTGCCGGGCACGCCGTACGACAGCCAGTTCCTCAGCAAGGTGATCGCACAGCTCCGCACGTGTGCGTCGGTCGACAAGTTCCGGATCTTCGTCGGGGGCGCGTCGCGAGGCGCGTTCATGCCCTACTACCTGCTGATGCGGTCCTCGACGCGTGACCTGATCGCCGGGATCGCGGTCAACGCCGGCCTGCTCTACTGCCAAGCCGACGACCCCGAGTGCTCCGAGACCTCCGACCCGGTTCTGCACTCCAGCGCCGCCCGGATCATCCACCTGCACGGGACCAACGACACATCGGTGGCGCCGCCGCCGACGGCGACCTACCACCACCCGGTGGACTGGAGCGTCGACTGGCGGGTGTTCTGGCCGATGAAGTACTGGTCGTTGCAGCACGGGTGCAGCGCCGAGGACCCTGATGATCCCAACGACAGCGGCAAGCTCCGCGAGACCTACCAGGTGGGCGGCCGCACGGCGCGGGTCTACGACCTGACCGGCCACGGTCCGGCCTGTGCCAGCTATCAGCTGATCCTGGTCACCAACGGCGGGCACGTCATCGGCGGCCAGGAGCAACGGATCTGGGACTTCCTCACGGCCGGCAAGCGGAACGGCTGCCGTGGCCGGGTGCCGACCCTGATCGGGACCGAGAAGGCGGACACCCTCACCGGTACGGCCGGCCCCGACACGATCGTGGGTCTCGGAGGCGGTGACACGATCTCCGGCCTGGGGGGCGGAGACCGGATCTGCGGCGGCGACGGTGGGGACAAGCTCTACGGCGGCGGGAGCGACGACGAGCTGGTGGGGGGCCCGGGACGGGACAAGCTCTACGGCAGCGGCGGCGCCGACTATCTCGACGCGGCCGACGGCGAGTCGGACTGGACGGTCGACTGCGGCACCGGAACCGATCCCGCCGCGCACGTGGACGGCGCGGACCCCGGGCCGATCAGCTGCGGATGACAGGCCAGTCTGCGCAAATGTGGGATCGCTCGGGCTCTGAGATCTATTCTGTGCCGCCATGACCCCGCCCGCGCATTTCGTCTGCGTGGGCGCGCAGAAGGCCGGGACGCAGTGGCTCTACGACCAGGCCGCAAGTCACCCCGACATGTGGATGCCTCCGATCAAGGAGGTGCGATTCTTCAGTGGGAAGTGGCATCGAAGCCGCGCTCTTGCCCACCGCAAGATCAATACGTTGATGAAGGCTCGTTGGCTCGGGGTGGAAGTCGACCCGCGAGACCTCGAGTTCCTCCGTCGGGTCCGGTTCAGCACCACCCCCGGCACCGTCGCCGACATCGACACCTACCGGTGGATGTTCGACGTCGCCGGCGACTCCCTGACCGGTGACATCTCGCCTTCCTACGCCCGGCTGGCGCTCCCCGACGTCAGGGTTCTGGTCGACAGTCTCCCGGACAGCCGGTTCCTCTATCTGGTCAGGGAGCCGGTCTCCCGGCTCTGGTCGGCTGCCTGCATGGCGGTGTACTGGGAGGCCTGCCCGCCGGAGGTCGTCAGTGACGTCGACGCGCTGTCTGAGTTCCTCGGTCGGCCCTCGGTCATGGAGCTGTCGGTGCAGTCGGGCACCGTCGAACGGTGGGCCGAAGGTGCCGGCGAACGGTTCGCCGTGTTCCGGATGTCCGACATGATCGCCACACCGGGACACTTCCGCCGCCAGGTGTTCGAGCATCTCGGGGTCAACGGTGACCTCTGCACCATCGCGGCCGACCACAACAAGAAGAGCGGCCGTCCCAAGCCGGTGCTCACCGACGAGCTGCGCACGCGGATCGTCGAGTTCCTCGGCGACGAACCCGAACGGTTGGAGAACGCGCTCGCCGCCCACGGCGCACCGGATCGAGGGATCGGATGAGCCTCCGGTGACCGCCGATCCGACACCGCCGGCCGGGCTGCGTGGTCCGCTCGGGCACCCGCACTTCGTGTGCATCGGCATGGACGCTGGCGCGGCCCGGTGGTTCCAGACCCAGGTCGGAAGCCATCCCGATGTCTGGATGCCGCCGATCGCCGACCTGCGGTTCTTCGCCGGGGACTGGACCAACGTCCAGCGTGAGGCTCTCGATCGCCTCGACACCCACTTGGCCGAGGCGTGGCTCGGTGCCGACCAGGACCTCCGCGACGGGGAGTTCCTGCGGCAGGTCTGCTTCGTACTGGGCGACGACGAGATCGGCCAGACGAGCGCGTATCGCCGGTTGTTCGCTCTCGCCGGTGGGTCAGCGAGCGGCGACGTGGCGCCGGAGTACGCAGGACTCGATGAAGCGGCCGTGGAGACGCTCGTCAGGACGTTGCGGCGCACCCGCTTCGTCTGCCTGACCAGGGGCCCGGTACGGCTGGCGTGGGAGGCGGTGAACCGTCGGGTGGCCGCTGGCGAGGTCGACCGGGCCGTCCTGGACGATCCGCTGCGACTGGCCACCCACTTCGAGGAGAACGGCATCGAAGAGCTGGACCGGCAGCGGCGCACGGTGGCGATCTGGTCCGCACTCGCCCCTCGGCGATTCGCCACCTTCAGGGTCGACAAGGTGAGATCCGAGCCGGACGGGCTCCGACGGCGCGTCTTCAGCCACCTCGGGCTCGACGGCGACCTCTGCAGCGTGCCTGCGACGCTCGGTGCGCCCGAATCCAGCGAGTTGGCGAGCCCGTCCATGCTGGTCCGCGACGTGATCGTGAGGACCATCAGGTCATAGATCACGCTCGTAGGCGAGCATCAGCGGCCCGCCCTCGCCCTCGGTGCGCCGGAATCCTGCCGCCTCGTAGGCACGCTGGGCGGAGTGGTCGTCCTCGCTGGTGATCAGGAACGCATAGTCGGCGCCCGCGGCACGGGAGGTGTCGAGCACGGCGACCAGGAGCTCGCGACCGAATCCCTGGCCCCGACGGGCGGGCACGACGTACAGCTCGGCCAGGTAGGCCTCCTGGGCATCGCTCCACAGCGACGGCTGGAGTCGTACGACGGCGACCCCGACCGCAGCTCTCGCCGCGTCACGGGCCAGCAGGACGGTCGCCTGCCCGTCGGCAACCCGTCGGCGCACAATCGCGGCGAGCTCGCCCGGCTCGGGAGAGGGCTCGTCGTACTCGGTGTTGAAGTCGTGCAGCAGTCGGCCGACCGCCGCGAAGCCTTCCTCGTCGTGTGTTGTGACGTTCTCGACCACACGACGACGTTACTCATGACGGCGGCGTCGCGCCGCTAGTGCGAGGATGACTGCATGGACGAGGTCGTCGACATCTGCCGGGACCTGATCCGGATCGACACGTCGAACTACGGGTCGGACGACGGGCCAGGGGAGCGCAAGGCGGCGGAGCACGTCGCGACATTGCTCGACGAGGTCGGGATCGAGTCCCGGCTCTACGAGAGCACCCCGGGGCGGACGTCGCTGTTCGCCCGCTGGGGAGGGGACGGATCCCGGACCGACGCATTGTTGCTGCACGGGCACCTCGACGTCGTCCCGGCGGCCGCCGAGGACTGGGCCGTGCACCCGTTCAGCGGAGAGGTCCAGGACTGCCAGCAAGGTGGGCTCAGCGTCTGGGGCCGCGGTGCGGTCGACATGAAGGACTTCGACGCGATGCTGCTCTCCGTCGTCCGGGCACGGCAGCGCGCGGACCGGATCCCGGCTCGCCCGATCGTGCTGTGCTTCACCGCCGACGAGGAGGCGGGCGGCCACCTCGGAGCCGAGATCATGGTCCGCGACCACCCGGAGGAGTTCGAGGGCTGCACCGAGGCCGTCGGCGAGGTCGGCGGCTTCAGCACGACGGTCCGCGGGCGCCGGCTCTACCTGATCGAGGCGGCGGAGAAGGGGATGGCGTGGATGCGGCTCACCGCCCGCGGTCGCGCCGGCCACGGCTCGATGATCAACCCCGACAACGCGGTCACCCGGATCGCCGAGGCAGTGGCGCGGATCGGCGCCTACCAGTGGCCGGTCCGGCTGACGCCGACCATGCGGACGCTGCTGGGCACGGTCGGGGCGCTCGCGGGCACCGACGTGACACCGGAGAACGCCCGCGACCTGGTGGAGGAGTTCGGCGGCGCCACCCGGATGCTCGGGGCGGTGCTCAGCAACACGACGAACCCGACCATGCTCAGCGCCGGCTACAAGGTCAACGTGATCCCGACCGAGGCCACCGCCCACATCGACGGCCGCTCCCTGCCCGGCTACGAGGACGAGTTCTTCCAGACCCTGGCCGAGCTGTGCGGCGAGGACATCAAGATCGACTACGTCTCCAACCAGGAGCCGTGGGAGACGCCGTACGACGGCGCGCTGGTCGACACCATGACCCGGAGCCTGCTCGCCGAGGACCCCGACGCCCTGGTCGCGCCGTTCCTGATGAGCGGCGGCACCGACGCCAAGCACTTCCGCAAGCTCGGCATGCGCACCTACGGCTTCACGCCGTTGCGGCTGCCCGAGGACCTGGACTTCACCGCGCTGTTCCACGGCGTGGACGAGCGGGTGCCGGTCGACGCGCTCGAGTTCGGCGCGCGGGTGCTCGACCGGTTCCTCGACGAGGTCTGAGCAGGACACCTTGGTTTCGAGGCTCGCTTCGCTCGCACCTCAACCAGCGGCTGTGGTCAGCCTGTCCGGACCACGCGGATGATCTTCCGGCGCAGGACCACCCGACGGGTGCCGTCCGGGGAGATCCGGACCCGGACCAGCTCCCAGCCGCCGTGCTCGGCGCGCTCGACGAGCAGTCGGGTCACGACGGTGCGGGGGTACTCGCGCGAGAAGGTCACCTTGTCGAACTGCCACTCGACCGAGCCGTTGCGCATCACGCCGGCTCCGATACGTCGTCGAGGGCCTCTCGGATCTCGGGTGGCAGCTCCTTGTCCTCGACCCCGAGGGCGCCCTTCAGCTGCGCGGCTGTGCGGGCGCCGACGATCGGCGCCGCGACTCCCGGCCGGTCGCGGACCCAGGCCAGCGCCACCTCGAGCGGGGTCCAGTCGAGCCCGTCCGCGGCGCGCACCACTGCCTCTACGATGCCACGGCTGCGATCGTCGAGATAGCGCTCGACGAAGGAGGAGAAGACCGGAGAGGCGCCGCGCGAGTCGCCGGGGATGCCGGTGCGGTACTTGCCGGTGAGCACACCGCGACCCAGGGGCGACCACGGCAGGATGCCGAGCC
The DNA here is from genome assembly GCA_963766035.1 of uncultured Actinomycetota bacterium. Taxonomy (GTDB): domain Bacteria; phylum Actinomycetota; class Actinomycetes; order Propionibacteriales; family Nocardioidaceae; genus Nocardioides. The sequence goes on from CAVXYP010000014.1 coordinate 236,032, forward strand.
CGAGCGCGGCACTCGCGGGGACCACCTCGCGTTCGATGGCGCGATTGACCAGGGAGTACTCCACCTGGGTCGACACGATCGGCGCCCGACCCGGGGCGGCGCGTTGCCAGGTCGCGGCCTGGGCGGTCTGCCAGCCCGCGTAGTTGGAGATGCCGACGTACGTCGCGCGACCGGACGCCACCGCCGTGTCGAGGGCCGCCAAGGTCTCCTCGAGCGGCACCTCGTCGGTCCAGATGTGGACCTGCCACAGGTCGACGTGGTCGACTCCGAGTCTCTCGAGCGACCTGTCGAGACCGCCGAGGAGGGCGCGCCGCGAGGTGTCGGTCACGCGCTCGCCACGGAGCCGGCCGATGCCGGCCTTGGTCGCGAGCACCACGTCGTCGCGACGGACGACATCGGCGAGGAGGGAGCCGATCAGCTGCTCGGAGCGGCCGTCGGTGTAGCCCGCCGCCGTGTCGAGCAGGGTCCCGCCCGCTTCGCAGAACGCGATCAGCTGGTCGCGGGCCTCGTGCTCGTCGGTGTCCTTGCCCCAGGTCATCGTGCCAAGACCCAGCCGCGACACCCGGAGTCCGCTGCTGCCGACGTACCGCTGCTGCATGGGGGCCAAGGTAGTACCTCCTCCCAGCGGGGCGGCTGACGGCTCGCCCAGGATGTTTCCGTAGGATCCGTGGGCGTGGAGGACTTCCTGCAAGCCCTGGTTCTCGGCACGCTCCAGGGCCTGACGGAGTTCCTGCCGATCTCCAGCAGCGCCCATCTACGGATCTTTCCCGAGCTGTTCGGCTGGGGTGACCCCGGCGCCGCCTTCACCGCCGTGATCCAGATCGGCACCGAGCTCGCCGTCCTCGTCTACTTCCGCAAGGACATCTGGCAGATCGCCAAGACCTGGACCCTGTCGCTGTTCAAGCCCGAGTACCGCGGGCACATCGACGCCCGGATGGGCTGGTTCGTCATCGTCGGCTCGCTACCGATCGTCGTGCTGGGCGTGTTCCTCAAGGACACGATCGAGTCCCAGTTCCGGAACCTGTGGCTCGTCGCGACCCTGCTGATCGTGATGGGCCTTGTCCTCGGTCTCGCGGACCGGATCGGCGGCAACGACAAGCGGATCAAGCAGATGAACATGCGGGACGCGGTCTTCATGGGTGCGGCGCAGGCCATGGCCCTCGTCCCAGGTGTGTCGCGTTCCGGCGCGACGCTGTCGATGGGGCGGTTCCTCGGCTACGAGCGCGAGGCCATCACTCGCTACTCCTTCCTCTTGGCGATCCCAGCGGTCGTCGGTGCCGGGATCTACCAGCTGAAGGAGGTCCCCGACGGCGAGAACATGTACGGCTGGACGCCGACGCTGGTCGCGACGGTGGTGTCGTTCGTGGTCGGGTACGCCGCCATCGCCTGGCTGCTGAAGTTCGTCAGCCACCACACCCTGGTGCCGTTCGTGGTCTACCGGGTGCTCCTGGGCGGCGCGGTCCTCGCCCTGCTCGCTGCGGGAGTCCTCACCGCCTAGCCGGCAGCGCGGCGGGTGCCGGAGACGCGCTCGGCAAATCAGTCAGAACCAGCCGGACTTCTTGAACCAGGCCCACATGACCGCCATGGTCACGGCCATGAAGAGCAGCGCGAACGGGTAGCCGAGGACCCATCCCAGCTCGGGCATGTGATCGAAGTTCATGCCGTAGATGCCGGCGATCAGGGTCGGGACCACGATCATCGCGGCGCCGGCCGAGATCTTCCGCATGTCGTCGTTCTGCTGCACCTGGATCGCGGCGACATGCGCCTCGAACGCGGCCGACAGCAGCGCGTCGAGGGTGTCGATCGCCTCCGAGGCGATCGCGAGGTGATCGCCGACATCGCGGAAGAACGGGCCTGCGTCCGGGAGGATCCCCGGCACTGCGCCGACAGAGAACCGCCGCATCGGTTCCTTCAGCGGCTGGACCGCCCGGCGTACCTCCGCGAGCTCGCGCTTGAGGGTGTAGATGCGCTCCGAGTCCTTGGTCCGCTCCTGCGAGAAGACGGACGTCTCGACCTCGTCGACGTCGATCTGGAGCTCCTCCATGACCGCGAGGTAGCCGTCGACGACGGTGTCACACACGGCGTAGACGACCGCGGACGGGCCGTGGCTGAGGACCTGCTGCTGCTCCTCGAGCTCGTGGCGGGCGTCCCTGAGCTGCGAACCACGACCGTGCCGGACGGTGACGACGAAGTCGTGGCCGACGAAGAGGTTGATCTCCCCGGTCTCGACGGCATCGTCCTCGTCGACGTACCAGAGCGTCTTGACGGTGAGGAAGAGGTTGCCCTCGTAGAGCTCGAGCTTGGGCCGCTGGTGCGCGACGACGGCGTCCTCGACCGCGAGCGGGTGCAGGCCGAACGCCAGCGCGATCTCCTCGAGCTCGACATGACTCGGCTCGTAGAGCCCGACCCAGACGAAGTCGTGCTCGCCCTCCGCGGCGGCCGCGCGCAGGGCCTCGTAGTCGTGCACGTGGCAGTCGACGGGGAGACGAGCCCCCTTGCGGTAGACGGCGCTGTCGACGATCACGCTTGGAAACATAACGGTGGTTGAGGTGCGAGCGCAGCGAGCCTCGAAACCTGGCTACGCTCGCCTTCGTGGCCACGGTTCTCCTGGTGCGGCACGGTCGCACCACAGCGAACGCCTCGGGCATCCTCGCCGGACGGTTGGCGGGAGTCCGGCTCGACGAGACCGGGCACAAGCAGGCGGCGACTGCCGCTGAGCGGATCGCTGTCGTCCCGGTGGCCGAGCTTGTCACCAGCCCGCAGGAGCGGTGCCGGCAGACGGCGAAGGCGATCGCGACCGCGCTGCCGGCCCACCCCAAGGCGGTCTCCGAGCGCGGGCTGGCCGAGTGCGACTACGGCGAGTGGCAGGGCCGCAAGCTCGGCGAGCTCGCGAAGGAGAAGCTCTGGGCGACGGTCCAGCGGCACCCGTCGGCCGCCGCGTTCCCCGGCGGCGAGTCGATGGTGGCGATGCGGCACCGCGCCGTCGACGCCGTACGACGCCACGACGCCGCTGTGGAGGCCGAGCACGGCCCGGGCGCGGTGTGGGTGGCGGTGAGCCACGGCGACATCATCAAGGCGATCCTGGCCGACGCTCTCGGGATGCATCTCGACCTGTTCCAGCGGATCAACGTCGACCCGGCGTCGATCTCGATCGTGCAGTACACCCAGGACCGGCCTTACGTGCTGGCCAGCAACACCCACGCCGGAGACCTGTCGTGGCTGGTGCGGCCGGCCGGGAAGCGGACCCGGCGGTCCGGGGGCACGGTCGGCGGCGGTGCCGGACCGGACCCCGTCACCGAGGGTTCGTAGGCTGGATTCATGCCACCGATCGTCCATGGTTTCGACCCGCCGGAGCGCTTCGTCGCCGGCACCGTCGGCGAGCCCGGTGCGCGCACGTTCTTCCTCCAGGCCAAGGCCGGGGCGCGCGTGGTCAGTGTCGCGCTGGAGAAGCAGCAGGTCGCCGCGCTCGCACAGCGGATCGACGAGCTCCTCGACGAGGTGATGACCGAGGCTCGCACCGAGGCGGTCATCCCCGCCGTCGCACCCGTCGGTCTGACCGACGAGGATCCGCTCGACCTGCCCATCGCGGAGGAGTTCCGCGCGGGCACGATGACCCTGTCCTGGGACCCTGGGGCGGAGCGCGTGGTCATCGAGGTGTTCCCCATGGGCGAGGAGCTGGTCGGGGTCTCCGACGCCGCCGACGTGGGCGACGTGGGCGAGGAGGTCGAGCTCGAGGCGATCGAGCCGACCGAGGTGTTCGTCGTACGGATCGACGCCGGTCACGCCCGCGCCTTCGTCAAGCGCGCCGAGCGGGTGGTGGGAGCCGGCCGGCCCGACTGTCCGTTCTGCGGGCAGCCGATCGACCCGGACGGGCACCTCTGCGTGCGCGCCAACGGCTTCAAGCGCCGCCCCGAATGACGGTAGAGCGCCGGAGAGCGACGGCAGAGCGACGGCAGAGCGACGGCAAGGTGATGGCAGAGTGATGGACCTCCGGGGGCGGATCATGCCGGCGTCCAACGCGACCTTCCTCGCCGAGGTGGACGGCCGCGAGGTGGTCTACAAGCCGATCGCCGGCGAGCGTCCGCTGTGGGACTTCCCCGAAGGCACGCTGGCCGACCGCGAGATCGCTGCGTACCTGGTGAGCGAGACGACGGGATGGAACCTGGTGCCGCGCACCTGGTGCACCGACGGACCGCACGGGCCCGGCATGGTCCAGGAGTGGCAGACCGTCGACCCTGACCAGGACGCGGTGACCCTGGTGCGGTCTGGGCGGGTGCCGGACGGCTGGTTCGCCGTCGTCGACGGGGTCGACGATCGTGACCGGGACGTCACCCTCGTCCACGAGGACACCCCGGAACTGCGCCGGATGGCAGTCTTCGACGTCCTCGTCAACAACGCCGACCGCAAGGGCGGTCACGTGCTCGCGATGCCCGACGGCCATCGCTACGGCGTCGACCACGGGGTCGCGTTCCACCACGAGCCGAAGCTCCGCACCGTGCTCTGGGGCTGGGCCGGCTCCCCGCTCACCGACGAGGAGCGGGTGGCCGTCGGCGCCGTGCTCACCGAGGTGCGGGGCGACCTGGGGGAGCGGCTCCGAGAGCACCTCACCGATGTCGAGGTGCACGCCCTCGGACGCCGCGCCGAGCGGTTGTTGGCCCGCGGCAGGCTGCCGGGGCCGAGCAGCGGCTGGCCGGCGATCCCGTGGCCGCCGTTCTGAGCGGGTGACCCTCGCCGATACCATCGCCGCATGCGCGCCTGGACCGCTCCGGAGATGCCGACGCTGGCCGTGGTCGGCCCGCCGGTAGCGGTGCACGACACCGCCACCGGCAGCCTCGTGACCACCTCGCCCGAGGGCGCGGCCAGGCTCTACGTCTGCGGCATCACGCCGTACGACGCGACCCACCTCGGCCATGCGAACACCTACGTCGGCTTCGACCTCCTCAACCGTGCCTGGCGGCTCGCCGGCCACGCCGTGACCTACGTCCAGAACGTCACGGATGTCGACGACCCGCTCCTCGAGCGCGCGACCAAGGTCGGGGTCGACTGGGTCGAGCTGGCTGAGCGCGAGACCGAGCTCTACCGCCAGGACATGCAGGCTCTGCGGGTCCTTCCGCCGGACGCCTACATCGGTGCGGTCGAGTCGATCCCGCTCGTGATCGCGCTCATCGAGCGGCTCCAGGCCGCCGGTGCGATCTACCAGGTCGAGGACGACCTCTACTACTCCGTTGCCGCCGACCCGGCGTTCGGGAGCGAGTCGGGCTACGACCGCCCGACGATGCTGCGAGCTCTTCGGGGAGCGCGGCGGCGACCCGGACCGCGACGGCAAGCGCGACCCCCTCGACTGTGTCGTCTGGCGCGGCGAACGCCCGGACGAACCGGCGTGGGACAGCCCGTTCGGTCGCGGACGGCCGGGCTGGCACATCGAGTGCGCCGCGATCGCGCTGGAGCACCTCGGCTCGACGATGGACGTCCAGGCCGGCGGCAGCGACCTGGCGTTCCCGCACCACGAGATGTGCGCGGGTCACGCCCAGGTGGCGACGGGAGAGCCGTTCGCCCGGACCTATGCGCACGCCGGCATGGTCGGCTACGACGGCGAGAAGATGTCGAAGTCGCGGGGCAACCTGGTCTTCGTCTCGGCGCTGCGCAACAGCGACATCGACCCGATGGCGATCCGGCTCGCGCTGCTGCGGCACCACTACCGCGAGGACTGGGAGTGGACCGACGACGTGCTCTGGACCGCGCTCGACGACGTCGCGCAGTGGCGCCGGGCGCTGGCGCTCGGCGCCGGTGCCGCGGCCGAGCCGGTCGTCTCCGAGGTGCTCACCGCCCTCGCCGACGACCTCGACGCACCGCGAGCGACCGCTGCGATCGACGCCTGGGTGGCGGCGACCCTCGGCACCGACGGCCTCGCCGACACCAGCGACCCCGATGCCGCAGCGACGCTGCTGCCGCTGCTGGACGCCGCGCTGGGCCTGTCGCTCTGACCTACGGTTCTTCGCCGCGCCGCTTCAGGTAGCGCTCGAACTCCCGCGCGATCGCCTCGCCGGACGCCTCGGGCAGCTCGGCGGTGTCCCGGGTCTCCTCCAGCGACCGCACGTAGTCGGCGATGTCCTCGTCCTCCTCGGCGAGCTCGTCGACCCCCCGCTCCCACGCTCGTGAGTCCTCGGGCAGGTCGCCGAGCGGGATGCTGACGCCGAGCAGGTCCTCGATCTGTCCCAGCAGCGCCAACGTGGCCTTGGGGCACGGCGGCTGCGCGACGTAGTGCGGCACCGCCGCCCAGTACGACGCCGCCGGGATGTCGAGCTTGACGCACGCGTCCTGCAGCACACCGACGATGCCGGTCGGTCCTTCGTAGGTCGACTGCTCGAGCTTCATCCGGTCCACGAGGTCGGGCTCGGTCGCGGTGCCGGTGACCGGGATCGGCCGGGTGTGCGGGAGTGTCGGCGAGCAGAGCTCCGAGTGTCACGACCAGCTCTCCGCCGAGGTCGTCGATGCAAGCGAGCAGCTCCGCGCAGAAGCCTCGCCAGCGCATGTTGGGCTCGATGCCGCGCACCAGGATCACGTCGTGGTCGAGGTCCGGGGGAGAGGCGATCGCGACGTGGGTGCTCGGCCAGGTCAGCTTGCGGAAGCCGTTCTCGTCGACGCCGACGGAGGGCCGGTTGACCTGGAAGTCGTAGTAGTCCTCGGGATCGATGGCCGCGATGACCCGCGCGTTCCACACCTTGAGCAGGTGGTCCACGACGCCAGAGGCAGCCTCGGCGGCGTCGTTCCAGCCCTCGAACGCAGCGATCACCAACGGCCGGACGAGCGTCCGGCGTGTCCTCGATCTCCATCACCCAGCCGAGCCTAGTCCGGCCAGCATGCGGGAAATCACGGGCGGGTCGGTGGCGCCGGTTAAGATTGTGGGTGTCGAGAGGCGTTGCAACGGGCCCGACCGCACCAGGCGGCCCGCCACGCTCGGCAGATCTCCAAGGGCGCCTTCCGTGGTGGAAGGGATGTGGCATGGCGGCGGAGACCCAGCACTGGCGGCCGGACGCGACCGAGGAGCTCACCGCGCTGCTGCGGGAGCGGATCGTGATCCTCGACGGCGCCATGGGCACGGCCATCCAGCGCGACCGGCCCGACGAGGCCGGCTACCGCGGCGAGCGGTTCGCCGACTGGCCGTCCGACCTGATCGGCAACAACGACCTGCTGTCGATCACCCAGCCGGACATCATCGCCGGCATCCACCGGGAGTACCTCGAGGCCGGCGCCGACATCCTCGAGACCAACACCTTCAACTCCAACGCGGTGTCGCTCAGCGACTACGGCATGGAGGAGCTGGCCTACGAGCTCAACTACGAGTCCGCCCGGCTGGCCCGGGGGGTCTGCGACGAGGTCGCCGCCGCGACCGGGACCCGGCGCTACGTCGCCGGCGCGCTCGGCCCGACCACGCGCACCGCGTCGATCAGTCCCGACGTCAACGACCCCGCCGCCCGCAACGTCTCCTACGAGCAGCTCGCCGACGCCTACCTGACGGCCGCACGAGCGCTCGTCGACGGCGGATCCGACCTGATCTTCATCGAGACCATCTTCGACTCGCTCAACGCCAAGGCGGCGATCTTCGCGGTCGAGACGCTGTTCGAGGAGACCGGCCGCCGCTGGCCGGTGGTCATCTCCGGCACCATCACCGACGCATCCGGCCGGACCCTCTCCGGCCAGGTGACCGAGGCCTTCTGGAACGCCGTCCGGCATGCCAAGCCGATCGCGGTGGGCCTGAACTGCGCCCTGGGTGCTCCCGAGATGCGGCCGTACATCGCCGAGATGGCGCGGATCGCGGACACCTTCGTGTCCTGCTACCCGAACGCCGGTCTCCCCAATGCCTTCGGCGAGTACGACGAGTCCCCGGAGCGGCAGGCGAGCTATCTCGAGGAGTTCGCCGAGGCCGGCCTCGTGAACATCGTCGGCGGCTGCTGCGGCACGACGCCTGCTCACATCGCCGAGATCGCCAAGGTCGTCGAGGGCAAGCCGCGGCGGGTGGTTCCCGAGATCGAGGTGGCCACCCGGCTGTCGGGACTCGAGCCGCTGAACATCTTCGAGGACTCGCTGTTCGTCAACATCGGTGAACGCACCAACATCACCGGCTCCGCGCGGTTCCGCAACCTGATCAAGGCCGAGGACTACGACACGGCCCTCTCGGTGGCGTTGCAGCAGGTCGAGGTCGGGGCGCAGGTCATCGACATCAACATGGACGAGGGCATGATCGACGGCGTCGCCGCGATGGACCGGTTCACGAAGCTCATCGCCGCCGAGCCCGACATCAGCCGGGTCCCGGTGATGATCGACTCCTCCAAGTGGGAGGTCATCGAGGCCGGCCTGAGGAACGTCCAGGGCAAGCCGATCGTCAACTCGATCTCCATGAAGGAGGGCGAGGAGAAGTTCGTCCGCGAGGCCCGGCTGTGCCGCAAGTACGGCGCCGCCGTGGTCGTGATGGCTTTCGACGAGCAGGGCCAGGCGGACAACCTGGAACGTCGCAAGGAGATCTGCGGCCGCGCCTACCGGATCCTGACCGAGGAGGTCGGGTTCCCGGCCGAGGACATCATCTTCGACCCGAACTGCTTCGCGCTCGCGACCGGCATCGAGGAGCACGCGACCTACGGCATCGACTTCATCGAGGCGTGCGCCTGGATCAAGGAGAACCTGCCCGGGGTGCACCTCTCCGGCGGCATCTCGAACGTCTCGTTCTCGTTCCGGGGCAACAACCCTGTCCGCGAGGCCATCCACGCGGTCTTCCTGTTCCACGCCATCAACGCGGGCCTGGACATGGGCATCGTGAATGCGGGTGCCCTGGTGCCCTACGACTCGATCGACCCCGAGCTCCGCGACCGGATCGAGGACGTCGTCCTGAACCGCCGCGAGGACGCGGCCGAGCGACTGCTGGAGATCGCCGAGCGGTTCAACAAGGCCGGTGACCCCAAGGAGGAGGCGGCTGCTGCCGAGTGGCGCAACCTGCCGGTCCGGGAGCGGATCACGCACGCCCTGGTGAAGGGCATCGACGCGAACGTCGAGGAGGACACCGAGGAGCTCCGCGCGGAGATCTCCGCGGCCGGCGGTCGCCCGATCGAGGTGATCGAGGGTCCGCTGATGGACGGCATGAACGTCGTCGGCGACCTGTTCGGTGCCGGCAAGATGTTCCTGCCGCAGGTCGTGAAGTCGGCTCGGGTCATGAAGAAGGCCGTCGCCTACCTGCTGCCGTTCATCGAGCAGGAGAAGTGCGACAGCCCCGAGCTCGCCACCGGCAAGGACACCAACGGGACCATCGTCATGGCGACGGTCAAGGGCGATGTCCACGACATCGGCAAGAACATCGTCGGGGTCGTGTTGCAGTGCAACAACTACACGGTGATCGACCTCGGCGTGATGGTCCCTGCCCAGAAGATCCTGGATGCCGCCAAGGAGCACGAGGCCGACATCATCGGGCTCTCCGGCCTGATCACCCCGTCACTCGACGAGATGGTCAACTTCGCGGTGGAGATGGAGCGTCAGGGCCTGGAGATCCCGCTGCTGATCGGCGGCGCAACCACGTCGCGCGCACACACCGCGGTGAAGGTCTCTCCGCGGCGGACGGGACCGGTCGTGTGGGTCAAGGACGCATCGCGTTCCGTCCCGGTCGCGGCGGCGTTGCTCGACGACAAGCAGCGCCCCGCCCTGCTCGAGGCGACCGAGGCCGACTACGCCAGCCTGCGAGAGCGGCACGCGCAGAAGAACGAACGTCCGACCCTCACGCTGGAGAAGGCGCGGGCGAACCGGACCCCGATCGACTGGGAGGGCTACGTCCCGCCCGTCCCGCAGCAGCAGGGCGTCCGGGTCTTCACCGACTACGACATCGCCGAGCTGCGCGAGTACATCGACTGGCAGCCGTTCTTCAACGCCTGGGAGATGAAGGGCAAGTTCCCCGACATCCTCAACAACCCGGCCTCGGGTGAGGCGGCCCGCAAGCTGTACGAGGACGGCCAGGACATGCTGGACCGGCTGATCAAGGAGAAGTGGCTGACCGCCAACGGCGTCATCGGCTTCTTCCCGGCCAACGCGGTCGGCGACGACATCGAGGTCTATGCCGACCAGGAGCGTACGAAGGTACGCGCGGTCCTCCGCAACCTGCGCCAGCAGGGCGAGCACCGTGGGGGCATCCCGAACCGCTCCCTCGGCGACTTCGTCGCGCCCAAGGCGACGGCCCTCCCTGACTACGTCGGTGCGTTCGCGGTCACGGCGGGGCTCGGGAGCCAGGCCAAGATCATGGAGTTCAAGGAGGCGCTCGACGACTACAGCGCCATCTTGCTGGAGTCCCTCGCGGACCGCCTCGCGGAGTCGTTCGCGGAGCGGATGCACGAGCGGGTCCGCAAGGAGTTCTGGGGCTACCAGCCCGACGAGGACCTCAGCAACGAGGCCCTCATCGGCGAGAAGTACGTCGGCATCCGGCCGGCACCCGGCTACCCGGCCTGCCCGGAGCACACCGAGAAGCAGACGTTGTGGGAGCTGCTCGACGTCACCGCGAACACCGGCATCGAGCTCACCGAATCGATGGCGATGTGGCCCGGTGCTGCCGTGAGCGGCTGGTACTTCTCCCACCCGCAGTCGCAGTACTTCGTCGTGGGTCGCCTGGCCCAGGACCAGGTCGCCGACTACGCCACCCGCAAGGGCTGGACGCTGAAGGAGGCCGAGCGCTGGCTCGGGCCCAACCTCGGCTACAACCCGGAGGACTGATGCCGCAGTGAAGGCCGTCCTGTGGGACATGGACGGCACCCTGGTCGACACCGAGCCGTACTGGATGGCGACCGAGGTCGCGCTGGCCGAGGAGTACGGCGCCACCTGGACGACTGAGGACGCGAAGCACCTGGTCGGCAACAGCCTGCTGGCGTCCGGTGTCTACATCCGCGACACGATGGGCATCCCGCTGAGCCCCGAGGAGATCGTCGAACGGCTGCTCGACGGTGTCGTCGCGCAGGTCCAGCACGCGGTGCCGTGGTGTCCGGGTGCCCGCGAGCTGCTGCTCGCTCTTCACGGACGCCGGGGTGCCGTGCGGGCTGGTGACGATGTCCTACCAGCGGTTCGTCGCGCCGATCCTCGAGCACCTGCCCCCGGAGACGTTCCGCGTCGTCGTCACCGGTGACCAGGTCGACTACGGCAAGCCGCACCCGGAGCCCTACCTGACCGCGGCCGCAGCACTCGGGGTCGAGCCGGAGGACTGCGTGGCGATCGAGGACTCGCCGACCGGTGCGACCTCGGCCGCCGCGGCCGGGTGCCAGGTGCTCGTCGTACCCAACCATGTCGCCGTGCCGCCGGGGGAGCGCCGGACGTTCCGGGACTCCCTCGTCGGGATCACGCCGACCGTGCTGAAAACGTTGCCGGATCGAAACATCGCCGCGGGGGATCTTCCCTAGCCGCTCATCTGCTCTCCGGAGTATCTTCCGCGAGGAGTCCGGCTCCCGACCAGCGGTGCCCGCCTGAAGCGATTCTGAGGTGACACTCGTGAAGCGGAAGAAGTTCTTCGCACTCGTGGGAGCGGGAGCTCTCGCGGTGTGTCTCGCTGCCTGTGGTGACGACGAGCCCGGCGGAGGCAACGGCGACGGCCCTGGCGGAGGCGATGGCGGGGCGGGAGGCGAGACCGGGGTGCCGTGGACACTCGGCACGACCGACACCGTGACCGCGCTGGACCCGGCCGGGTCCTACGACCTCGGGTCCTCAGCACGCTGGAGTACAACCTCTACCAGACGCTGGTGACCGTCCCGGCGAAGTCCAACGAGATCGTCGGCGACGCGGCGAAGGAGTGCGTCTACGACGACCCCCAGACGCTCACCTGCACCCTCAACGAGGGCCTGAAGTTCTCCAACGGCAACGACCTCACGTCCTCCGACGTGAAGTACAGCTTCGAGCGCTCGATCGCGATCCAGGACCCCAACGGTGCCGCGATCTACCTGCTCGGCAGCATCACCGACGCCGCCAAGGACGGCACCGTCACCCTCAACCCGGACGCGATCGAGACGCCGGACGACACCACGGTGATCTTCCACCTCGACAAGCCGGACACCACGTTCCAGTACGTGCTCACCTACCCGGGTGCGGCCGCGATCGTCGACGAGGAGACCTTCCCGGCCGACGTGAAGCAGGCCGACGAGGACATCATCGGCTCCGGGCCCTACAAGCTGAGCCAGTACGAGGCCGGCGTCCAGGCGACGCTGGAGGCCAACGAGAAGTACACCGGCGAGAACGTGGCGCTCGCCCCGCAGGTGTTCGTCAAGTACTTCTCCGAGGCATCGGCTCTCAAGCTGGCCGCCGAGGCCGGTGAGGTCGACGTCGCGTGGCGCAGCCTCAGCCCGACCGACATCGCCGACCTCGAGGGCAACGACGACGTCACCGTCGCCACCGGCGAGGGCGCCGAGATCCGCTACTGGGTGTGGAAGGTCGACAGCGAGATCGGCAAGCAGGCGGCGATCCGCCAGGCAGCCGCGCAGGTCTTCGACCGTCAGGCGATCGCCGACAACGCCTACGACGGCACCGTCGACCCGCTGTACTCGATCGTGCCGCCGGGCTTCGCCGGCCAGGTCGACGCGTTCCAGGAGAAGTACGGCGAGCCGGACCCCGACGCGGCTGCGCAGATCCTCGAGGACGCGGGCATCCAGACCCCGGTCAAGCTGACCGTCGGCTGGACGCCCACGCACTACGGCCCGGCCACGGAGGACGAGGCCAACGAGGTCGAGCGCCAGCTCGAGGACAGCGGCCTGTTCGACGTCGACCTCAAGAGCACCGAGTGGGAGCAGTACCAGACGATCTACAAGGAGGGGGCCTACGACCTCTTCATCCTCGGCTGGTTCCCCGACTACCCGGACGCTGACACCTACCTGTCGCCGTTCGTCGTCGACGGTGGCTTCTTCCAGAACGGCTACAGCAACCCGGCTGCCAACGAGCTCGTCGGCACCGAGCAGGGCACCGAGGACCAGGCCGCCCGCGAAGCGGCGTTCGGTGAGCTGCAGGGCATCGTCGCCGAGGACGTGCCGTTCATCCCCTCGTGGGTCGGCCAGAACATCGGCGTCTACGGGCCCGGCATGGACGGCGTCGAGGACACCCTCGACCCGGCGTTCATCTTCCGCTTCTGGTTGGTGAGCAAGAGCTCCTGATCGCTCGAGCGCGGCTGCGTGGGGAGAGGAACCGCGAGGTTCCTCCCCACGCGGCACGCGCGAAGGCGAATGCCATGACTCGCTTCGCATCCGGCTCGCTGCCGCTCTACATCCTGCAGCGGGTGATGCTCGTCCTCCCGATGATCTGGGTGATCCTCACCCTGGTCTTCATCGTGCTGAGAGTGGCGCCCGGCGACCCCGTGTCGGCGGCCCTCGGCGACCGGCTGGACGCCGAGGCCCTCGACCAGCGGCGTGAGGCGCTCGGGTACAACGACCCGCTCATCGTCCAGTACTGGGACTACCTGGTCTCGGTGGCCCGCCTGGACTTCGGCACCACGTTCAGCGACAACCAGCCGGTCCTGGAGGTGATGCGGGACAACGGGGGCGCGACGCTCAGCCTGACCCTGACCGCGTTCGTGATCGCGTTGCTCGTCGGCATCCCGCTGGGTCTTATCGCGGGCCGCTACCGCGACACCGTGCCGGACGTGCTGATCCGGCTGTTCGGCATCCTCAGCTATGCCGCGCCGATCTTCTTCGTCGGCTACCTGCTGCAGGCCTACGTCGCGAAGCCGCTGGGTCTGCCGACCTCCGGAGCCGCCGGCGTCGAAACCGTCTTCTACATGGAGCGGGACGGACTCAACAAGACCCACATCATCCTGTTCGACGCCTTCCTCAGCGGCAACAGCTACTACATCGAGGACGTCCTCAAGCACCTGCTCCTGCCGGCAGTGACGCTCGGGCTTCTCATCTGTGGCGTGTTCATCCGGCTGGTGCGGGTCAACATCCTGCAGACCATGCAGTCCGACTACGTCGAGGCGGCCGAGGCGCGCGGCATCTCCCAGGGCAAGGTCACCCGTCGGCACGCCTTCCGCAACGCGCTGGTGCCGGTGATCACCGTCATCGGGCTCCAGTTCGCGTTGCTGCTGGGTGGTGCCGTCCTGACCGAGTCCACGTTCAACTGGCCCGGCCTCGGCGACAAGCTGGTCGGCTACATCAACGAGCGCGACTACGTGGCGGTGCAGGGCATCGTCACCATCTTCGCGATCGCCGTCGTGCTGATCAGCGTCCTCGTCGACGTCGTCAACGCGCTCATCGACCCACGGGTGAGGTACTGATGCGCAAGATCCTGAGAGCGCTGGCGAAGCCCTTCACCGAGACCACCGGCATGGCGCGGTGGATGCTGGTGGCCGGGATCGTCATCACCGCGATCTTCCTCATCTGCGCGATCTTCGCCCCGCTGCTCGCGCCGTACGGATTCGCGCAGGCGTCGGCCGACGGGGTGCGGTTCCCCAAGGCGGGACGCGCCGAGCGGCGACCACTGGTTCGGGACCGACCGGCTCTTCTTCGACGTGCTGTCCCGCACCATCTGGGGTGCCCGGACGGCGATCGAGGTCGTCTTGCTGTCGATCGTCATCTGCGTCGCGACCGGCGTACCGCTCGGCCTGGTGTCGGGCTACTACGGCGGCTGGTTCGACCGGATCCTGTTGCTGGTCATGGACGCACTGTTCGCGTTCCCGTCGTTCCTGCTGGCGATCGTCTTCGCCTTCCTCCTGACCAACAAGCTTCCGAGCGGCGGTTTCAGCGGCGTGCTCGCCGTGTCGTTGTCGCTCTCGGTGATCTACATCCCGCAGTACTACCGGGTGGTCCGCAACACGACGGTGAGCGCGAAGGAGGCGACGTACGTCGAGGCTGCGCGCGCCATCGGCGCGTCCGACTTCGTCATCATGCGCCGCTACCTGTTCCAGAACGTCGTGCAGAGCGTGCCGGTGATCGGGACCCTGAACGCGGCCGACGCGATCCTCACGCTGGCCGGCCTCGGGTTCCTCGGCCTGGGCATCCAGTCGACCGACGCGGCCGAGTGGGGCCACGACCTCAACCGCGCCCTCTCGGACGCCGGCTCCGGTGTCTGGTGGACGGGCCTCTATCCCGGCCTGGCCATCGTGCTGCTGGTGACCGGGCTGACCCTGGTGGGCGAGGGCCTGAACGAGACCATCAACCCGACGCTGCGACGCCGACGCCTGCTGCCGGTCGTCATGACGCCGCGACAGGAGATGGAGCGATGAGCATCCCGATGAGCACGGAGCCGGTGATCTCGGCCCGGGACGTCCGGGTCTGGTACGGCACCACCCGTGGCGCGATCCGGGCCGTCGACGGCGTCAGCTTCGACCTCGCACCGGGGGAGACCCTCGGCCTGGTCGGCGAGTCCGGGTGCGGCAAGTCGACGCTCGGCCGCGGGCTGATGGGGCTGCTGCCCTCGGGGGCGAAGCGGGACGGCGAGGTGTGGTTCGACGGCAAGGACATCTTGTCGATGCGGGCCAAGGACTCCTACCGGCTGCGCGGCGTCGAGCTCGGCATGATCTTCCAGGAGCCGCTGACCCGGTCTGAACCCGCTGATGCGGATCTCCCAGCACTTCGAGGAGACCATCAAGCAGCACGAGCCGGGGCTCACGAAGGACCAGATCAAGCAGCGGGCCCTCGATGCGCTGCGGCAGATGGGGATCCCGCCGACCCGCTACCGGTCCTACCCGCACGAGTTCTCGGGCGGGATGCGGCAGCGGCTGATGATCGCGCTGGCCCTGGTGCTCCAGCCGGCGTTCATCGTGGCGGACGAGCCGACCACAGCCCTCGACGTCCTCGTCGAGGCGCAGATCGTGCAGATCCTCAACGACCTGCGCCGCAACTTCCAGACGTCCTTGCTGCTGATCACCCACAACGTCGGGATCGTCGCCGAGGCGTGCGACCGGGTCGCCGTCATGTACGCCGGCCGGATCGTCGAGGAGGGCCGGGTCGCCGACGTCTTCGAGAACCCGCAGCACCCCTACACCCGGGAGCTGCTGCGCTCGACGATCTCGTTGCGCACGACGGGGCTCAACTTCATCCCCGGCTCTCCGCCGGACCTGGTCGACCCGCCGGACGGCTGTCGCTTCCACCCTCGGTGTCCGGTCGCGATGGCCGTCTGCGCCACCAAGAACCCGGTCAACATCGAGCGTCCGAGCGGTGGCCGCGTCGAGTGCTGGCTGGTCGGTCCGCGGGACGAGATCCCGCCCGGCGGGACCGAGCCGCTGAAGCAGGAGGAGCTGGCCGTTGCCGACGAAGCCTGAGGCGGCACCGGTCACGACGACCGGCTCCGACCCCATCATCGACATCCGGGACCTCGCCGTGCACTTCGCGCTCCGCGGGGGATCGCTCGCGCGGCTGCTCGGCAGCGACACCGGCACCATCAAGGCCGTCGACGGCATCAACCTGCAGCTGCGGCGCGGCGAGGTCGTGGGGCTGGTCGGGGAGAGCGGAAGCGGGAAGTCGACCCTGGGCCGCGCGCTCCTCGGACTCGCCCCGGCCACCGCCGGCTCGATCACGTTCGAGAACGAGGACCTCGCCCAGCTGAGCCGGCGCCGGCTGCGCGCGCTCCGCAAGCACATCCAGATGGTGTTCCAGGACCCGAACGCCGCCCTCAACCCGGCGATGACCGTGGAGGAGGCGGTCGGCGACGCCTTGCGCGTGCACGGCATGCGCTCCGCGAGCGAACGCCGCGCGAAGGTCATCGACGCGCTCGAGCGGGTCGGGTTGTCGCCGGTCGAGCTGTTCCTGGAGAAGTACCCTCGCGACCTGTCCGGCGGGCAGAAGCAGCGCGTCGTCATCGCGCGCGCGATCATCACCGGCCCGAGCGTGCTGGTCGCGGACGAGCCGATCTCGATGCTCGACATGTCGGTGCGCGCGAAGATCCTCCAGCTGATGCTCGACCTCCAGCAGGACCTCGGACTGACCTACGTCTACATCACCCACGACCTGGCCAGCGCGAAGTACTTCTGCGACCGGATCGCGATCATGTACCTCGGCCGGATCGTCGAGATCGGGTCGACCGAGGAGATCTTCGCCAACCCCCGGCACCCGTACACGAAGGCGCTGCTGCGCGCGATCCCGGATCCCGACCCCGGCCGCCAGATATCGCGCGACCTGCCGCGCGGTGAGGTGCCGGACGCGGCCGACCCGCCGCTCGGCTGCGCGTTCCATCCTCGCTGCCGCGAGGCGACCTCGATCTGCGGCTGGGAGTCGCGGGACCTTCGCGCGCTGGTCGAGGCGCACTGGACCCGCCGCACGCCGAGGAGTACGACGCCGAGCGGGCGATCGTCGGCGACCTCGACCACCTCGACAGTCCGTCGACCGAGGCGACGATCGGCTCCGTGGGGCCGAGGAGACGCGCGCGTTCCTCGACCGGGTCCGGGGCGAGGTGCCCGACGACCCGATCTGGACCGGGGTCGAAGCGATCACCGATGCCGGGTCGGGCGTCCGCATCCACTTCCACCAGGGGGTGGACCCGGCGCTGCGCCGGGCCGGCGGGGTCGAGGTGGCGTGCGTGCTCTACCCGGAGGAGGAGTCGGCCGGCTCCTGAACGACCGGCTCCTGAACGACCGGCACCTCAACGACGGGCAGCGGCGGGGGAGTGCCGCCGTAGGCCGGGCACAGTGCCTGGTGCGCGCACCACTTGCACAGCGGTCCGGGGCTCGGTTGCCAGTCGCCGGACTCCTGGGCGCGGTGGACCGCCTCCCAGATCGCCTGGACCTTGCGCTCGGTGGCCAGCAGGTCCTGCTCGTCGGGGTCGTAGCTCAGGATCTCGGCGTTGGCGAGGTAGATCAGCTGGAGCCGCTTCGGGATCACCCCCCGCATCCGCCAGATGACCAGCGCGTAGAACTTGAGCTGGAACAGCGACCGGCCCTCGAACTCCTGTCGAGGGGACGGCCCCGTCTTATAGTCCACCACTCTGATCGCGCCGTCGGAGGCGATGTCGACGCGGTCGATCACGCCGCGGAGCAGCAGCCGGGTGTCGGTGAGGGTCTCGACGTAGAGCTCGCGCTCGGCCGGCTCGAGCAGCCGCGGGTCCTCCAGCGAGAAGTAGCGCGCGAGCACGGAACGGCACGACGTCAGCCAGAACCCGATCGCCGCGCCGTCCTCGTCGTCGGCGAACAGGGACGCCAGCGCCGGCTCGGCCTCCAGCACGGCCTCCCAGGCCGGCACCACCATGGCCGCTGCCCGGTCGGGCGTCCGGTCGGGCGCCGGTAGGTCGAACAGGTCCTCCAGCACCTTGTGCACCACCGTGCCGCGAACCGCGTCGACCGACGGGGGCTCCGGCAGCCGGTCGATCGTGCGGAAGCGGTAGAGCAGCGGGCACGCCAGGAAGTCACCGGCCCGGGACGGCGACAGCGCGCCGAGCACCTCGACACCGTCGACGCGGGTGCCGACCCGCTCGGAGGGGTCGACCGGAGGGACGCCGGTCGGAACCGTCGGGGTGCTCATGGCCCGACGGTAGGACAAGGCGCCGACAGTAGTGGCGTTGGATAGCCTCGAGGTGTGTCCCCCAGCGACCCCGACAGCGGCCGGCAGCCTGCGCGCGAGCCGATCCCGCGCGGCACCTTCCGCATCGGCAGCATCGCCGGCAGCGATGTGCTGGTGTCGTCGTCCTGGTTCCTGGTCGCGGCGCTGATCGCGTTCGTGATGGCGCCGCGGGTCGACGACATCCAGCCCGGCCTGGGCGGCTGGAAGTACGTCGTCGGCGTCGCGTTCGCGATCGTCCTCTACCTCTCGGTGCTGCTGCACGAGGCGTCGCACGCCGTCGTCGCACGCCGCTACGGGTTCCGGGTGCACTCGATCACGCTGCACTTCCTCGGCGGCGTGACCGCGATCGAGGGCGAGGCCCGCAGCCCCCGCCAGGAGTTCTGGATCGCCGTCGTCGGCCCGATCACCTCGCTCGCGGTCGGCGGCGCAGCGCTCGGGCTGTGGTTCGTCACGCCCGACGGGCTGCTGCTCCTCACCGTCCAGGGACTCGCCGGCGCCAACATCCTCATCGGGCTGCTCAACCTGGTCCCCGGGCTGCCGCTCGACGGCGGCCGCGTGCTCAAGGCCGGGGTGTGGAAGCTGACCGGCCGGGTGGATGCCGGGGTCGTCGCGGCGGGCTGGGGCGGGCGGGTGACTGCCGTCGTGGTCCTGACGTGGCCGCTCCTGCAGGAGACGGTGACCGGCGTCCCGACCACGCTGCTCGACATGGTGCTCGCGTTCGTGATCGCGATGTTCCTGTGGTCCGGCGCGTCACAGGCCATCGCGGCCGCCCGGATCCGGACCCGGCTCAGTGACGTCGTGGCGCGAGACCTGGCCCGCCGCACCCTCGCCGTACCGGACGACCTGCCGCTGGCCGAGGCGATCCGGCGGGCCCAGGAAGCCCAGGCCGGCAGCATCGTGACGGTGTCGTCCGGCGGCCGGCCGCTCGGCGTCGTCGACGAGGCCGCCATGCGGGCGATGCCCGAGGACCGGCGTCCCTGGGTCGCGGTCTCCACCGTGACCCGGACCGTCGAGGACGGGCTGCGGCTGCCGGTGTCGATCACCGGGTTCGAGCTGCTGCACGCGATCCGGCGGACGCCCGCGAGCGAGTACCTCCTCGTCGAGCCGGACGGCTCGCTGTTCGGCGTGCTGGCCACCGCCGACGTGGAGCGTGCGGTCCGGGCTGGATAGGCTCCGCGGGTGACTCAACCCGATGCCGGCGACCCTGGTGATGTCGCCGCCGAGGCCTGGTCCGGCGTGCACCGTGGCCCGCTGCGCGCCGGCGAGTGGGTGCGTCTGGTCGACAGCAAGGGGCGCAAGCACAACTTCTCCCTCGAGGCCGGCAAGCGCTTCTTCTCGAACCGCGGCCATCTCGACCACGACGAGATGATCGGTCGCGAGGAGGGGTTCACGGTCACGTCGTCCGCCGGCGGCGAGTACCTCGTGTTCCGGCCGCTGCTGTCGGAGTTCGTGGTGTCGATGCCCCGTGGCGCGGCGGTCGTCTACCCGAAGGATGCCGCCCAGATCGTCGCGATGGCCGACATCTTCCCGGGCGCGCACGTGGTCGAGGCGGGCGTCGGCTCCGGAGCGTTGACCTGCTCGCTGCTGCGCGCGGTCGGACCCCACGGCCGGGTCTCCTCCTACGAGCGCCGGGAGGAGTTCGCCGAGGTCGCGCAGCGCAACGTCGGCCAGTTCTTCGGCAGCGCCGACGGCGATCCGCACCCGGCCTGGCGGCTGACGATCGGCGACCTGGCCGAGGAGCTTCCGGCGTCCGGCGAGCGCTGCGACCGGATCATCCTCGACATGCTGGCCCCGTGGGAGTGCCTCGACGCCGCGGCCGGCGCGCTCAGGGCCGGCGGGATCGTGTGCGCGTACGTCGCCACCACGACCCAGCTGTCCCGGTTCGTCGAGTCGGTCCGCGTGCACGGGGGGTTCACCGAGCCGACCGCGTGGGAGTCGCTGGTGCGCGACTGGCACGTCGAGGGCCTCGCCGTACGACCGGGGCACAAGATGATCGGCCACACCGCCTTCCTCGTCACGGCCCGGCGGATGGCGCCCGGTGAGAGGGCGCCGCGCAAGAGCCGGCGGCCGGCCCCGGGGGCCTACGGCCCGGACTACACGGGACCGGGGGCCGAGCCGGTCGACGGCGAGGAATGATGGCCGCCGGCGCGAAGCCGTTCCTGCTGCTGTCGATCCGCACCGAGGAGCGCGCCGCGGCCGACGAGTACGCCGCGTTCGTCCGGTTCCTCGGTCTCCCGCAGGGCGAGCTGCACCGGGTCGAGATCGGCACCGCGCCGCTGCCCCCGATCGACCTGGACAGGTGGGCGGGGATCATCCTCGGCGGGGGTGCCTTCAACGCCTCCGATCCCGAGGATTCCAAGTCTGAGACGCAGCTGCAGGCAGAGGGCGACCTGGCGCGGCTGCTCGACGACGTGATCGCCCGCGACTTCCCGTTCCTGGGCGCCTGCTACGGCATCGGCAGCATCGGGCGGCACCAGGGCGCGGTCGTCGACCGGAGCTACCCCGAGCCGGTCGGACCGGTGAGCGTCGAGCTCACGGACGCCGGGATGGCGGATCCGCTGTTCGCCGGGCTGCCGCGCGCCTTCCGGGCGTACGGCGGTCACAAGGAGGCGATCAGCCGGCTGCCCGACCACGCCGTCGCCCTGGCGACGTCCGCGGCGGCGCCCGTGCAGGCGTTCCGGGTGGGGGCGAACGTCTACGCGACGCAGTTCCATCCCGAGCTGGACCTCGACGGGATCCTCACCCGGATCGAGGTCTACGCGCACTACGGCTACTTCGACCCGTCGGAGCAGGAAGCGCTCGGCGCGGCCGCGGCGGCCGTGACGGTGACCCACCCGATGACCATCCTGGGCAACTTCGCCGCGCGGTACCGGCAGGGTGACGCAATCCAATCGTGACCGACGCCCCGCGTGGATGCTCTTCCCTGCAACATGTTGCCGAGTAGGGTCGTTGCAGACGCTAAGGAGGTGCGCCGATGTCCAGCATGGGGTCCGATGGCCGTCGACAGAGCCGCGAGGAGCTCGAGGAGCAGGTCCGCTACCTCGAAGCCGAGATCCACGACCTGCGCCACCGTCTGACGGAGGTCCCGGGCGGGGGACCACGATCGCTGGAGCTCCGGCTCGCCGACGCCCAGCGCTCGCTCGCAGCGGTGACGGCCCAGAACGAACGGCTGGCCGGCACCCTGCGTGAGGCACGTGACCAGATCCTGAAGCTGAAGGAGGAGGTCGACCGGCTCGCCCAGCCCCCGGCCGGCTTCGGCACGTTCCTGCAGCGCAACGAGGACGACTCCGTCGACGTCCACACCGGTGGACGCAAGCTCCGGGTCAGCGTGAGCCCCAACGTCGACCTCGACCAGCTGCGGCGTGGCCAGGAGGTCATGCTCAACGAGGCCCTCAACGTGGTCGCCGCGTTCGACTACGAGACGGTCGGCGAGGTCGTCATGTTCAAGGAGCTGCTCGCCGACGGCGACCGGGTTCTCGTCATCGCCAACGCCGACGAGGAGCGCGTCGTACGCCTGGCCGAGCCGCTGCGCGACCAGACCCTGCGAGCAGGGGACTCCCTGCTGCTCGACGCGCGGGCCGGCTACGTCTACGAGCGGGTCCCGAAGTCCGAGGTCGAGGAGCTGGTCCTCGAAGAGGTTCCCGACATCACCTACGAGACCATCGGCGGCCTCGGCAACCAGATCGAGATGATCCAGGACGCCGTCGAGCTGCCCTACCTCTACCCGGAGCTGTTCGCCGAGCACGAGCTCAAGCCGCCGAAGGGCATCCTGCTCTACGGGCCTCCGGGCTGCGGCAAGACGCTGATCGCCAAGGCGGTCGCCAACTCGCTGGCCAAGAAGGTCGCCGCCAAGACCGGCGCCGAGGGGAAGTCCTACTTCCTCAACATCAAGGGCCCCGAGCTGCTCAACAAGTACGTCGGCGAGACCGAGCGTCACATCCGCCTGGTGTTCCAGCGGGCGCGCGAGAAGGCGAGCGCCGGCACGCCGGTCATCGTGTTCTTCGACGAGATGGACTCGCTGTTCCGCACCCGCGGCTCCGGTGTCTCCTCCGACGTCGAGAACACGATCGTCCCGCAGCTGCTCAGCGAGATCGACGGTGTCGAGCTGCTCGAGAACGTGCTCGTGATCGGTGCGTCCAACCGCGAGGACATGATCGACCCCGCGATCCTGCGCCCGGGCCGGCTCGACGTGAAGATCAAGATCGAGCGCCCGGACGCCGAGTCGGCGCGTGACATCTTCACGAAGTACCTCACCACCTCGCTGCCGCTCCACGCCGACGACATCGCCGAGTTCGGTGGTGACCGCCAGGCCACCATCACCGGGATGATCCGGGCGGCCGTCGAGCGGATGTACTCCGAGACCGAGGAGAACCGCTTCCTCGAGGTCACCTACGCCAACGGCGACAAGGAGGTCCTGTACTTCAAGGACTTCAACTCGGGCGCGATGATCCAGAACATCGTCGACCGGTCCAAGAAGATGGCGATCAAGGACTTCCTCGACCACGACCAGAAGGGCCTGCGGATCTCGCACCTGCTCCAGGCGTGCATCGACGAGTTCAAGGAGAACGAGGACCTGCCCAACACCACCAACCCCGACGACTGGGCGCGGATCTCCGGCAAGAAGGGCGAGCGGATCGTCTTCATCCGCACGCTCATCACCGGCAAGCAGGGCACCGAGCCGGGCCGCTCCATCGACACCGTCTCCAACACCGGCCAGTACCTCTGACCGGTCAGCGCTGACGGAGGTACCACGCCTTCGCGACGTTGAAGACGCCGAAGCAGGCGAGCCCGATGGCGACAGCGACCAGCAGGATCTTGCCGAACGGAGCGTCCCGGAGCTTGAGCAGTGCTTGGTCGAGCCCTCCGGACTTCTCGGCGTCGTGCGTGAAGCCGGCCCAGACGAAGAGTCCGCCGATGACGCCGAACGCGAACCCGCGGCTGGAGTATCCCGCTCTGGCCAGGAACGTGATCGCCTTGCCGATGTCGCCGGTGCTGCCCTCGGACTCCAGGCTCTTCTTCCACTTGTCCGAGAGGCCCTTGTAGATGCTGTAGACGCCGTAGCCGATGATCGCGAGGCCCAGGGCCACCACGAGTGCGGGACCGAACGGCAGCTTCATGAGCTTGGCGGTGTAGGTGTCCTGGCTGCCGCCGCCGCCGGCCGAGCCGGTCACTGTCTGGAAGGCGAGCACCGCCAGGATGGCGAAGACGATCGCCTTGCCGGCCGACGACAGCCGAGCGAAGACGAGCTTGCCGCCGTCCTCCTCCTTGTGTCCCGCGACGGCCTCGCAGATCTTCCAGACGACCAGCGCGAGGAAGCCCACGCAGGCTACCCACAGCAGGACCTCGCCGAAGGGCTGCTGGGCCATCTCTCGCAGCGCCCCCGAGCCGGAGGGCTTGCCTTCCGACTCCCCGAAGGCGATCTGGATGGCCAGCCAGCCGACGACGACGTACATGACGCCGTAGACCGCCGTTCCGATCTTCGCCAGCCACTCCAGCGCTGGGTGGTTCCTTGCCTGGTCTGCCTTGCTCTCGGCGCCTGCGCCGGCCGTGTTCTGACTGGTCATCTGCCCTCCCGCTGGGGCAGTACCCCCGTCGGCTCCTGCCATGCGTCCCGTCGCGGCAGGCCGCGTCCGCGTACGCTGGATGTATGAGCGTGCGGCGGGTCATGGGCACCGAGGTCGAATACGGCATCTCGGTCCAGGGCGTGCCCACCGCCAACCCGATGGTGGCGTCGTCGCAGGTGGTGAACGCCTATGCGTCCGCGACCGTGCGCGCCCGGCGCGCGCGGTGGGACTTCGAGGAGGAGTCACCGCTGCGTGATGCTCGTGGCTTCGACATGTCCCGGCAGGTGGCCGATCCGACCCAGCTGACCGACGAGGACCTCGGGTTGGCGAACGTGATCCTCACCAACGGCGCGCGGCTGTACGTCGACCACGCCCACCCGGAGTACTCCACGCCCGAGGTCGTGACGCCCCTCGACATCGTGCGGTGGGACAAAGCGGGGGAGCTGGTGATGCTGGATGCGGCCAGGCTGGCCCAACAGCTGCCCGGCAACCCGTCGATCGTGCTCTACAAGAACAACACCGACAACAAGGGCGCGTCGTACGGCGCGCATGAGAACTACCTGATGCGACGGTCGACGCCGTTCGCCGACATCGTGCGGCACCTGACGCCGTTCTTCGTCAGCCGCCAGGTGATCTGCGGCGCCGGGCGGGTCGGGAAGGGGCAGGACGGCCGGGAGGACGGCTACCAGATCAGCCAGCGGGCCGACTTCTTCGAGGTCGAGGTCGGGCTCGAGACCACGCTCAAGCGGCCGATCATCAACACCCGCGACGAGCCGCACGCCGACCCCGAGAAGTACCGCCGGCTGCACGTCATCATCGGCGACGCCAACCTGTCGGAGATCGCGACCTACCTCAAGGTCGGCACCGCCGCCTTGGTGCTGACGATGATCGAGGAACGCTTCATCGGCACCGACCTGACCGTCGACACCCCGGTTGCCGCGCTCCGGGCGGTGTCGCACGACCCGACGCTTCGACAGACGATCACGCTCTCCGACGGCCGGCGGCTCACCGGGGTGCAGCTGCAGATGGAGTACCTCGACCTGGCCAAGAAGTACGTCGAGGACCGGCTCGGCGCCGACGCCGACGAGCAGACCCTCGACGTGCTCGCGCGGTGGGAGGACGTGCTCGACCGGCTCGAGCGCGATCCGATGTCGCTGGCCGACCAGCTCGACTGGGTCGCGAAGCTGAAGCTGCTCGAGCAGTACCGCTCCCGCGACGGGCTCGACTGGGACGACGCCAAGCTGCAGCTGATCGACTACCAGTACTCCGACGTCCGACCCGAGAAGGGCCTCTACCACCGGCTCGTGAAGGCCGGCCGGATCCAGCGGCTGCTCGGCGACACCGAGGTCGAGCGGGCGATGACCGAGCCGCCCGAGCAGACCCGGGCCTACTTCCGCGGACGCTGCCTGGAGAAGTACGCGGCCCACGTGGCCGCCGCGTCGTGGGACTCGGTGATCTTCGACCTGCCCGGCCGGGAGTCGTTGCAGCGCGTCCCGACCATGGATCCGTTGCGGGGGAGCAAGGCCCACGTCGGCGCCCTGATCGACGCGTCGGACACGGCCGAAGCACTGGTGGCTGCACTCAGCCGATGAGTGGCTAGGCTCTGGGTATGGCCCAGGAGCAGAAGCAGCCGCGCAAGAGCGGTGAGGAGCAGGACGCGACCGAGGTCGCGCCCGAGTCCGATGTCGCCGAGCGCAAGGAGTCGATGGACGAGGACGTCGACGCGATCCTCGACGAGATCGACGACGTGCTCGAGTCGAACGCCGAGGACTTCGTGAAGTCGTTCATCCAGAAGGGCGGGGAATGATTCACCCCACGAAGTTCTTCTCCTCCGCTTCGCTCCCCCGAACAACTCCGCGGGGACCCCGAAAATGACCAACGACGCGCGGATCCCGACGGGCTACATGCAGCCAGGAACGTCTTCCTTCAGCGACTTCCTGGTAGCGAACGCGCCTGACCTGCTGCCGGCACGACGTTCGCTGCCCGCCGGCAGCGCGGCCGAGCTGGCTCCGCACGGCACCACGATCGTCGCGGCGACGTACCCCGGTGGTCTGGTCATGGCCGGCGACCGGCGGGCGACGATGGGCAACGTCATCGCCCAGCGCGACATCGACAAGGTGTTCCCGGCCGACGAGTTCTCCGTGGTCGGCATCGCCGGCACCGCGGGCCTCGCGGTGGAGATGGTGCGACTGTTCCAGGTCGAGCTCGAGCACTACGAGAAGATCGAGGGCAGCATCCTCTCGCTCGACGGCAAGGCCAACCGGCTCTCGGCACTGATCCGCGCCAACCTGGGGATGGCGATGCAGGGGCTCGCCGTCGTACCCATGTTCGCCGGGTTCGACCTGGACCGGGGCGCCGGCCGGATCTTCGGCTACGACGTCACCGGTGGCCGGCACGAGGAGAACCAGTTCTTCAGCGTGGGATCGGGATCGTTGTTCGCCCGCGGCGCGATGAAGAAGCTCTACCGCGACGACCTCACCGAGACCGAGTGCGTCACGCTCGCGCTCCAGGCGCTCTACGACGCCGCCGACGACGACTCCGCGACGGGCGGTCCCGACCTGACCCGGCGGATCTTTCCCGTCATCCACGTCGTGACGGCCGAAGGCGGCCGCCGGCTTCCCGACGGCGAGATCGGAGTGCTGGCCGACCGCATGGTGGATGCGCGGATGGCCCGGCCCGACGGCCCGGTCGCACCCCTCGACCTGCCCGGGGAGGGGGTCGCCCGATGAGCATGCCCTTCTACGTCTCGCCCGAGCAGCTGATGAAGGACCGCGCCGACTTCGCACGCAAGGGCATCGCGCGGGGACGCAGCCTGGTGGCGGTGCAGTACGCCGACGGCGTGCTCTTCGTGACCGAGAACCCGTCGCAGGCACTGCACAAGGTCTCCGAGATCTACGACCGGATCGCGTTCGCGGCCGTGGGCCGCTACAACGAGTTCGAGAACCTGCGGATCGCAGGCGTGCGGCTCGCCGACATGCGCGGCTATTCCTACGACCGCCGCGATGTCACCGGACGTGGCCTGGCCAACGCCTACGCCCAGACCCTCGGGACCATCTTCTCCAGCGGCGGCGAGAAGCCCTACGAGGTCGAGATCTTCGTGGCCGAGGTCGGGGCGCGGGCCGAGGACGACCAGATCTACCGCCTCACCTACGAGGGCCGGGTCGGCGACGAGCACGGCTATGCCGTGATGGGCGGCGACGCCGAGACGGTGTCGACGTACCTCGAGGAGCACTATCCCGATGGCGCTCCGCTCGCCGACGCGCTCGCGGTCGCGGTGGCCGCGCTCGGCCACGCCACCGAGGGCGGTCAGACGACCGACCGGGTGATCCCGGTGACCGACCTCGAGGTCGCCGTCCTGGACCGGACCCGGTCCCAGCCCCGCAAGTTCGTGCGGATCCGGCCGGCCAGGGTCGCAGAGCTCCTCGGCGACCGGGGGCCCGGAGAGCACGCCACGCCGGAGGCCGGGCCGGACTCGCCGTCGTCCGCGCCGCCACCCCATGTCCCGCCCACGACCGATGATCCTGCCGACCCGACGGACCAGGTCAGCGGCGACGTCAGCCCTCTCGAGGACCCCGAGTCCGGCGACCCGCCGATCGCGCCGCCTCCGTAGGGCCGGCGTTGGCTGTGTCGAGGGCTGCGGGCCGGAGGAGTGCGGTTTGGTCCCAAACCGCACGGTTTTCGGCCGCACACGTGTCGTTCGTGCCCATTCGTCGATCGGATATTCGGCTGTGCCGATGCCGACCTGCGGCGCCCGGCGCCGGGCTGTCCACAGCCGAGGATTCGCCTCTGGCGTGCACGGCAGCGGGTTTGCATGCTCTTTGCCATGGGGAGCACGGGGGATGCGATCCGCGGGCAGGTGCGGATTGCCGGCTACGAACGAGTAAGTCATGGGCTCTATCAGCCGGAGCGGTCAGATCTCAGCGTTGACCAAGCTTGGC
Source organism: uncultured Actinomycetota bacterium (assembly GCA_963766035.1). GTDB lineage: Bacteria > Actinomycetota > Actinomycetes > Propionibacteriales > Nocardioidaceae > Nocardioides. Next base: position 264,019 of record CAVXYP010000014.1, read on the forward strand.
TGCGCGAGCTCGCGGCCTGGTTGTTGATACTTCCCGACGACGCGGTCTACACCCATGTCACAGCGGCACGTCTGCTCGGCTGGCAGCTTCCCAACCTCCCGGATGTCGTTCCGGTCTTCGCTGCTGTGCGCGGAGATCGCCGCCCTCGACGTCCCGGGCTCCTTGCATCGCGGCTCAAGAATCCCTCCGGCACCGGCATGGCGCGAGGCCTGCCTATCGATGCACCCGAGGAGATTCTGCTGCGTGCGGCACGGGACTTGTCGGTCCTCGACCTGGCGATCATGTTCGACTCGGCGCTCCGACTCGGCCATGTCGATCCTGCCAAGCTTGCTGTGATCGAAGCCAGCGGGCGGCCCGGGAGCGTGCGGTTGCGGCACGCTCATTCGCTGGCTGATCCTCGCGCCGAGTCAGGCGGTGAGACGGTCCTACGCATCTTCCACCGAGTCATGGACGTGCCGGTGAAGCCGCAGGCGCCGATCTACGACTACAACGGCAACCTGATCGGTGTTGTCGACCTCTTGGTCGAGGGGATGCCCCGCGCACATGAGTACGACGGAGCTGTTCATCGCGCTGGAAAGCAACACACGATCGATCTGCGCCGCGAGCGTGGTTGGACGAACTCGCCGTACGTCCGGTGTGGGTTCACTCTGGATGATCTGCTCAACCACCCGATAGTCGTCATGCACGAGCTCGATCGGCTCGTCGGCCGATCCCACAGCCTCCGACGAATCCGACGATGGCGCACCATGGTCGACGAATCTCTGTACGGCGAGCGCGGTCGGCTGCGCCTGATGAATCGCTGGAAGCGGATCGTGGGCGTCGTCGAATGGTCATGAACTGCATGGTTCTCGGCAAATGTGATGTCGTTTGGGACCAAACGGCATGCCCAAAGCCCGCCGACCCCCGCCGAAACCCTGCCAGAACCAACGTCCACCCATATTTTCACCATCACGCCTCTCTGCTGACCTCCCCGCGGCGAGGTCCCGACCCGTAGGCTCTAGCCGTGGACCGCCGGATCTTCGGGATCGAGAACGAGTACGGCGTCACCTGCACGTTCAAGGGGCAGCGTCGGCTGAGCCCGGACGAGGTGGCGCGCTACCTGTTCCGCAAGGTCGTGTCCTGGGGGCGGTCCAGCAACGTCTTCCTGCGCAACGGCGCACGGCTCTACCTCGACGTCGGGAGCCACCCGGAGTACGCCACGCCCGAGTGCGACGACGTCGTCGAGCTGGTCACCCACGACAAGGCGGGGGAGCGGGTCCTCGAGGGGCTGCTGCTCGACGCCGAGCAGCGGTTGCACGACGAGGGCATCGCCGGCGAGATCTACCTGTTCAAGAACAACACCGACTCGGCCGGCAACTCCTACGGCTGCCACGAGAACTACCTGGTCAGCCGGGCCGGTGAGTTCAGCCGGCTCGCGGATGTGCTGATCCCGTTCCTGGTCACCCGGCAGATCGTCGTCGGGGCGGGCAAGGTGACGCAGACGCCGAGGGGTACGTCGTACTCGGTGAGCCAACGTGCCGAGCACATCTGGGAGGGCGTCTCGAGCGCGACGACGCGGAGTCGGCCGATCATCAACACCCGCGACGAGCCGCACGCCGACGCCGAGAAGTACCGCCGGCTGCACGTGATCGTCGGCGACAGCAACATGAGCGAGACGACCACGATGCTCAAGGTGGCGTCCTGCGACCTGGTGCTGCGGATGATCGAGGAGGGCGTGGTGATGCGCGACCTCACGATGGAGAACCCGATCCGCGCGATCCGCGAGATCTCCCACGACGTCACCGGCCGCCGCAAGATCCGGCTGGCCAACGGCCGCGAGGCGAGCGCCCTCGAGATCCAGGGGGAGTACCTCCAGAAGGCGCGCGACTTCGTCGACCGGCGCGGGATCGCGACCCCCGTCATCGAGCGCAGCCTCGACCTGTGGGAGCGCGGCCTGAAGGCGATCGAGTCCGACGACCTGGGCCTGGTGGACCGTGAGATCGACTGGGTGATCAAGTGGAAGCTCATCGATCGCTACCGCGCCAAGCACGGGCTGCCGCTGAGCCACCCGCGGGTCGCCCAGCTCGATCTGGCCTACCACGACATCCACCGCAACCGGGGTCTCTACTACCTCCTCGAGAAGCGGGGGGCGGTCGCCCGGGTCACCAGCGACCTGCGGATCTTCGAGGCCAAGTCGGTGCCCCCGCAGAACACCCGGGCCCGGCTCCGCGGCGAGTTCATCCGCAAGGCCCAGGAGCGCCGCCGCGACTTCACGGTCGACTGGGTGCACCTCAAGCTCAATGACCAGGCGCAGCGCACGGTGCTCTGCAAGGACCCGTTCCGGGCCTACGACGAGCGCGTGCAACGCCTGATCGACGGGATGTAGCCCGGTCCTGCCGGCAGCGCGGCGGGAGGCGGTCGGCGCAAGCTTGCTTGCCCCACCCGACGCCGGAGACGCGCTCGGCCAATGCGGCTTGTAGGGTTTGGCGCGTGCTCAGCCGACTGACCCGCCCCGCGGCGCTCCCTGCCGCCCTGTTGTGTGCCCTCGCCACGCTTGCCGCCTGCGGCGACGACGCCCCGGACGAGAAGACCGCCGCGGGTTTTGACGCCGTCTCGGTCTCCGGCCCGGTCGGCGAGGTGCCCGAGGTCGACTGGAAGGCCCTGCTGAAGCCCGGCAAGACCGAGAGCGAGGTGGTCGAGGAGGGCGACGGGCCCGTCCTCGAAGAGGGCGACAAGGTGCTCACCAATTTCGCCGTCTCGACCGATGTGGGCGAAGACGTCAGCTTCGAGACCTACAGCAACCAGAGCGGTGTGTTGCTCGACGTCGGTTCCGAGGCCGAGCCCGCGCAGATCACCGACCTCATGACGGGGCTGATCAACAAGGAGATCGACCCCGGCACGACCACGGTCGGCACCCGGATCGCGCTCGCCGTCGACGCGAAGGAGGAGTTCGGCGACGTCGCGCTCAACCTCAGCTCTCTCGGCATCGGCAACGAGGACGGGTTCGTCCTGGTCGCCGACCTCGAAGCCGTCCCGCTCGCCGGCCCCAAGGGCAAGACGAGCCCCGCGCCCCAGTGGGCGCCGGACATCGTCGTCAAGAAGGGCAAGCCGACCGCGCTGGACTCGAGTGACCAGCCGGAGCCCGACCCGAAGTCGAAGGAGCTCCTCAAGGCCCTGCTGATCGAGGGCACCGGCCCGGTGGTCGAGAAGGGCAACCAGATCGTCGCCAACTACATCGGCCAGGTCTACGGCGGCAAGGAGCCGTTCGACAACGGATTCTCGCGGCCGGACCCGTCCGTCTTCGGCATCGGCGTGGGCGCGGTCGTGAAGGGCTGGGACGAGGGCCTCGTCGGGGTGAAGGTCGGCAGCCGGGTGCTGCTCCGGATCCCGCCGGAGCTCGGCTACGGCAAGGAGGGCAACGGCGAGACCATCCCGCCCAACTCGACGCTCTACTTCGTGGTCGACATCCTGGCCGTTGGCTAGCCAGGCAAACTAGGGCCATGCCCGCGCCGAAGAGCGAGCGCCTGCTCAATCTGCTCATCATGCTGCTCGTGCAGCGGCGCCCGATCGCCAAGGACCGGATCCGGGAGCTGCTGTATCCCGACTCGCGCCCGGAAGCGTTCGAGAAGATGTTCGAGCGCGACAAGGACGAGCTGCGCAGTCTCGGCGTACCCGTCGAGGTCGCCCAGCTCGACCCGCTGTTCGACGACGAGGTCGGCTACCGGATCCCGCCGGACCAGTTCGCGCTGCCGGATGTCTCGCTGACGCCGGAGGAGGCGGCGGTGGTGAGCCTGGCGTCGAGGGTCTGGCAGCAGGCGACGATGGCCACGGCCACGACCGACGCGGTCCGCAAGCTCAACGCAGCCGGCATCGACGTCGACCTGACCGCGCTGGAGATAGCCCAGCCGCGGCTCACGGCCGACGAGCCGGCGTTCGCGACCTGCTGGGAGGCGGTCTGCGACCGCACCTGCATCGAGTTCGACTACCAACGGCCGGACGAGCCCGAGCCGCGGTGCCGCCACCTCCAGCCGTGGGGGATGGTGCGGACATCGGGTCGCTGGTACCTCGTCGGCTTCGACACCGACCGCGAGGCGGAGCGGGTCTTCCGGCTCGACCGGGTCGCGGGCACGGTCCGCAAGATCGGCCCCGCGCGGGCCTACGAGGTGCCGCCTGACACCGACCTCCGCGAGGTGATCGACCGGCTGGCTCCGGTGCCCGCGGCCGAGCGCGCCGTGCTGCTGGTGCGGCGGGGGACCGGCCACAGCTTCCGCCGGCGCGCCGCACGGGTCGACGAGGCGGTCGTCGGCCCGGACACCCGTACGTCGTGGGACCGGGTCGTGCTCGACCGCCCCGCCCGGGGATTCGTCGACGAGGTGCTCTACCACGGGCCGGACGTCGTGCTCCTGGAGCCGGCGGGGCTGCGGGCCGAGCTGGTCGGGCGGCTGGAGGCGGTGGCCGGATGACCGCGTCGACAGGGACCGCCGCCCCGGGCGCGCGCGACCAGGTCGCCCGACTGTTGACCCTCGTGCCGTTCCTGCACCACCGCGACCAGGTCCGGCTCGCTGATGCCGCCGACCTGCTCGGCACCTCACCCGAGCAGGTGCTGGGCGATCTCAAGGTGCTCTTCATGTGCGGACTGCCCGGCGGGCTGCCCGACGACCTGATCGACGTCGACCTCGACGCGATCGAGTCCGACGAGGGTGGCGCGGTCAGCGACGGCGTGATCCGCATCGAGAACGCCGACTATCTGGCCCGGCCGCTGCGGCTCAGCCCGACCGAGGCGTCCGCCGTGATGGTCGCCCTCCACACCCTCCGGGACGCGTCGACCAGCGACACCCAGGTCATCATCGATGCGGTCCTCGCCAAGCTCGAGGCCGCGGCGACGACAGCAGCGGCGTCGCGGCGGATCGCGGTCGACTCCCGGTCCGGAGAGGTCGCGCTCATCGCGCTCTCCGACACCCTCCAGCGGGCCGCGGACGAGCAGCGACAGGTGCGCCTGACCTACCACGTGCCGGCCCGGGACGAGCTGTCGGAGCGGGTCGTCGACCCCCGAGGGGTCGTGGTCCACGGACGGTTCTCCTACCTCGACGCGTGGTGCCACACGGCCGGCGGTGAGCGGCTGTTCCGGCTCGACCGGATCACCGAGGCGACCGTGCTCGACTCGCCCATCGCGACCGAGCCCCGCCCGCCTCGCGAGGTCAACGAAGGACTGTTGAGTGGTGAGGCGCCGGTCGGCGGCACGATCGCGACCCTCGTGCTGCAGCCGCAGGCCGACTGGGTGCCGCAGTACTACCCCATGCAGGAGGTGCGCCGGTTGGCCGAGGGGGTCCTCGAGGTCGACCTGCCGGTGGCAGATCCGCGGTGGCTGACGCGGCTGCTGCTGCGGCTCGCGCCGTACGCCGTCGTCGTGGCACCCGCAGAGTTCACCGAGACTTTCACAGCCACCGCACAGGAGACCCTCACGCTGTATCGCTGATGGCGGCGTACCATGGTGAGGACAGTCGTTCTTCGATTCGAGAGTTGGTCTCAGATGGTTCCCCTGGTCGGCATGCCCTCGGGGTGGGAGTGGCTGATTGTGCTCGCCATCTTCGTCCTGGTGTTCGGAGCGGCGAAGCTGCCCGAGCTTGCCCGCGGCACCGGCCAGGCGCTGCGGATCTTCAAGGCCGAGACCAAGGGCCTCACCGACGACGAGGAAGAGAAGCCCAAGGGTGAGCTGAGCGCCGCCGACGAGGTCGCCGAGGGCGAGATCGTCGACGAGCGCGAGCGCAACACCTGATCCGCACTTGTCAGTCACGGGGATCGTCCAGCTCTTCGTCGGCAGACCGGTCCATCCCGTCGGAGCGGACGGGCGGATGGCTCTGTCCGACCACCTGCGGGAGCTGCGCGCCCGGATCCTGAAGGCGGCGCTCGCCATCGTCGCGGCGTTCGTGCTCGCGCTCTTCTTCTTCGACCCGCTGTTCTCGCTGGTGCTCGATCCCTATCTGGATGCGCAGAAGTCCCTTCCCGAGGGGCGCACCCAGGCCACGACCGCCGGGGCCGCCGGCGGCTTCCTGCTCTACCTCAAGCTGTGCGGCCTGGCGGGGCTGATCGGGTCCAGCCCGGTGTGGCTCTACCAGATCTGGGGCTTCATCCTCCCGGGCCTGCACCGCAACGAGAAGAAGTGGACCGCGATCTTCGGGGTGATCGCCGGGCCGCTGTTCTTCGTCGGCATCGCGATCGGATACATCACCCTTCCGAAGGGCCTCGAGGTGCTGATCGGGTTCACCCCGGCGGACCTCACCAACCTGGTCGAGTTCAACGACTACCTGACCTTCTTCATCCGCACCCTGCTGGCCTTCGGCATCGCCTTCGAGATCCCCGTCTTCGTCGTGATGCTGAATCTCGCGGGCGTGGTGAAAGGCAAGACCCTCGGCGCGCACCGCCCTTGGATCGTGGTCGGCACCTTCCTGTTCGCCGCGGTCATCACGCCGTCGGGCGACCCGTTCACGATGACCTTCATGGCGGTGCCGATGGTCGTCCTGTTCGGCATCTCCGAGGTGATCGCCCGGTTCAACGACCGGAGGCGCGCCGGCCGCAACCTCAACGCCGGGCTGAGTCCGGACGAGGCTTCGCCACTATGACCGATCCGGAACCCGGCACCGCCTGCAGCACGGTCGACGCCTTCGACCTTCCGGAGTGGCTCGGCACGGACCCTGTCACCTGGGCGGCTGTCGGCCGGCTCCAGCTCGGCATCGTGCCGGGAGTGCTGCGCAGCGACAACAGCGACGAGGAGCTCGCGTGCGACCTGATGGCCGGTGACGTCGCCTACCCGGTCGCCGTGGTCGACGAGGCCACCCGCATCCAGATCCACCAGTCGTGGCGGCACGGCCAGGTGCACGTCGTACGACGCGGCGGCCGGCTCACGCTCGGCGCGCCCGGCACCGACTTCACCGCACCGCGGGTGCTCGACGCGGTCGGCCGGCTGGCCAAGGCGGTGGGGGCCCCGCCCGACCACTTCGCGGTGCGGCTGCGCGTCGCCCGCGACGGCTCGGGCTGGGACCGAGGCGGATAGATAGGTTGGGCGTCGTGACCCGCGAGATCGTCCTCCTCACCAACCCCACCGCGGGCAAAGGGCGGGCCGGCCGGGTGCGGGACACGTCCCTGCCGTTGTTGCACGGCGCCGGCTGGCGGGTTCGGCCGCTCGTCGGTCGCGATGCCGACGAAGCGTCGGACCTGGCTCGCAAGGCAGTCGCCGACGGGGTCGATGCGCTGGTGGTGTGCGGCGGCGACGGGCTGGTGCACCTGGCCATCCAGGTGTTGGCGGGGACGGATACCCCGCTCGGCATCCTGCCTGCCGGGACGGGCAACGACGTGGCCCGCTCGGTCGGCATCCCGGTCCGCGACGCCGCTGCTGCCACTGCCCGGCTGCTCGCGTGGGAGCCGCGGCGGATCGACCTGGCTCGATCCGGCGACCGCTGGTTCGCAGCCGTGCTCGCCGCCGGGTTCGACGCGGTCGTCAACGAGCGCGCCAACAAGATGACCTGGCCGCGTGGCCAGATGCGCTACAACCTGGCCACTCTCGCCGAGCTCCGCACGTTCACGCCGCTGCACTACGAGATGGACCTCGATGGTGAGCAGCTCCAGCTCGAGGCGATGCTGGTCGCGGTGGCCAACGGCCCCTCGTTCGGCGGGGGTCTTCGGATCGCCGAGGGCGCGATCCTGGACGACGGGCTGCTCGACGTCGTGGTCATCGGCCCGATGAGCAAGCCCGAGCTGATCCGGACCTACCCCAGGCTGTTCCGCGGCACCCATGTCGACCACCCGATGTTCTCCCGCCACCGGGTGAAACGGGTCACCGTCGCCTGCCCGGGCATCGTCGGCTATGCCGACGGCGAGCGGTACGGCGCTCTCCCGCTCACGGTGGAGTGCGTCCCCCAGGCGATCCAGGTGCTCGCATGATCACCCCGTCGGACATCTTCGACAGGTTCGCGGCGACCTTCGGGTTCGAGCTCGACGACTTCCAGATCGAGGCCTGCCGGGCGCTCGAGGAGGGCCACGGCGTGCTCGTCGCGGCGCCGACCGGCGCCGGCAAGACCGTGGTGGGCGAGTTCGCCGTCGAGCTGGCGATCGAGACCGGTCGCAAGTGCTTCTACACGACGCCGATCAAGGCGCTGTCGAACCAGAAGTACCACGACCTGGTGACTCGCTACGGGCCGGAACGGGTTGGCCTGCTGACCGGCGACACCAGCGTCAACGGCGAGGCGCCGGTGGTCGTGATGACCACCGAGGTGCTCCGCAACATGCTGTACGCCGGCTCGCGGACCCTGATCGGGCTGGGGTTCGTCGTGATGGACGAGGTGCACTACCTCGCCGACCGGTCCCGGGGCGCGGTGTGGGAAGAGGTGATCATCCACCTCCCCGAGTCCGTGACCGTAGCCTCGTTGTCGGCCACGGTGTCGAACGCCGAGGAGTTCGGCGAGTGGCTCGAGACGGTGCGCGGCGAGACCCGGACGATCGTCGCCGAGCGGCGGCCGGTGCCGCTCTACCAGCACGTCATGGTCGGGCGTCGGCTGCTGGACCTGTTCGCGTCCTCCGACGTCGATGCGTCGGCCGGCTTCGTACGCGAGGGCGCGCCCGTCAACGACGAGCTGATGCGGATCGCCCGCGACGACTGGGCGAGCACCCGGTTGATGCGGGACCGACGGTCACCGCGCAAGGGCAAGCCCGGCTCCTCGAAGAACCCACGCAGCGTCGGCAACGGCCGCCGGGTCTGGATCCCCGGCCGGATCGACGTGATCGACCGGCTCGAGCGCGAGGCCCTGCTGCCGGCGATCGTGTTCATCTTCAGCCGGGCCGGGTGCGACGCCGCCGTCCAGCAGTGCCTCGACTCCAACCTCCGGCTCAACACCCCCGAGGAGCGCGACGAGGTGCTCTCGTTCGTCGAGCAGACCGTCGGCGCGCTGCCGGGCGCCGACCTCGACGTCCTCGGCTACGACGAGTTCCTCGACGCGCTGAGCCGCGGCATCGCCGCGCACCATGCCGGGATGCTGCCCGCGTTCAAGGTGTGCGTGGAGGCGCTCTACGTCCGTGGGCTGGTGAAGGTCGTGTTCGCCACCGAGACCCTCGCCCTCGGGATCAACATGCCGGCGCGCACCGTCGTACTGGAGAAGCTGACGAAGTGGAACGGCGAGACGCACGCCGACATCACGCCGGGGGAGTACACCCAGCTGACCGGCCGGGCCGGTCGCCGCGGGCTCGACATCGAGGGCCACGCGGTCGTGCTCTGGCAGCCGGGGATGAACCCGCGGGAGCTGGCCGGCCTCGCGTCCACCCGGACCTATCCGCTCCGGTCGTCGTTCCGTCCGTCCTACAACATGGCCGTCAACCTGGTGCACCAGTACGGCCGGCACCGCTCGCGGGAGCTGCTCGAGCAGTCGTTCGCCCAGTTCCAGGCGGACCGCGCGGTGGTGGGTCTTGCCCGGCAGCTGCGCAAGGCCGAGGACGCGCTCGCGGGATACGCCGAGGCGGCCAAGTGCCACCTCGGTGACTTCCTGGAGTACGCCGACCTGCGCCGGCAGATCGGTCTGCTCGAGAAGGAGGCCAGCAAGGCCCGCCGGTCCGACCGTCGCGGCGAGGCCGAGCTGTCGCTCGAGAAGCTCAAGCCGGGCGATGTCATCGTCGTGCCTGTCGGGCGGTTCTCAGGTCCGGCCGCGGTCATCGATCCCGGGTTGTCCGAGCACGGTCACCGACCCCTCGTCGTGACTGCCGGACGCCAGTCGAAGCGGCTCGCGATGATCGACTTCCCGGTGCCGGTCGAGCCGGTGGGCCGGGTCCGGCTGCCGAAGAAGTTCGAGCCGCGCAATCCCCACCAGCGCAAGCAGGTCGCCGAGTCGGTGCGGCAGGCCGTCGCTGACCTCCCGCTGTCGCTGACGAGACCGGGCAAGGTCGACAAGACGCCTGCCGACCCGGACGTCGCCCGGGAGGTCGACGCACTCCGCGCACGGATGCGCGCGCATCCCTGCCACGGGTGCGACGAGCGCGAGGACCACGCCCGCTGGAGTGAGCGATACTTCAAGCTGCAGCGCGACACCGAGACCCTCACCCGGCGGGTCGAGCGGCGCACCAACACGGTCGCGCGGGAGTTCGATCGCGTCTGCGAGGTGCTCGACGCGTTGAGCTACCTCGACGGCGACCGGGTGACCGATCGCGGGCGCGGCCTGATGCGGATCTACTCCGACCTCGACCTGGTCGCGGCCGAGGCGCTGCGCGAGGGCCGGTGGGACGACCTGTCGCCGGCCCAGCTCGCGTCGGTGCTCTCGGTCCTGGTCTACGAGGCGCGCCGTCCCGACGAGTCTGCGCCGCGGGTCCCCGGCGGCGCGGTAGCGGCGACGATCGACGGGATGCAGCGTCTCTGGGGCGAGCTCGAGCGGCTCGAGAAGGACCACAAGCTCGCGTTCCTCCGCGCCCCGGACGCGGGTTTCGCGTGGACCGCCTACCGCTGGGCCGAGGGCGACGAGCTCGACGAGGTGCTCACCCGCGCCGACCTGACCGCAGGGGACTTCGTGCGCCAGATGAAGCAGCTCGTCGACTTCGCCGGCCAGATCGCCGACGCGGCGGGTGACTCGCCGGTTCGCAAGACCGCGCGGGAGGCCATCGCACTGCTGCGCCGGGGGATCGTGTCGCCCGACTGATCGCGCAACTGATCGGCCAACTGATCGCCCGGTGTCGGCCGCCCGTGCGAGGATCGACCCATGCGTCTGGGTGCGATGGTCCTGCAGACCCGCCCGTGGCGTGAGCTCGGCCCGGAGTTCCAGAGCATCGAGGCGATGGGCTACGACGTCGCCTACGTTGCCGACCACCTGACGCACGCCACGATTCCGGGTCGCTGGCTCGGGGACGCGTTCACCACGCTCACAGCCGCAGCGGCCGTCACCCGCCGCCTCGAGCTCGGCACGCTGGTCGCGTCCGCGGCCTACCGCACGCCGGTGCCCCTGGCGCGGGCCGCGGCCACGGTCGCAGACCTGTCCGGGGGTCGGCTGGTGGTCGGTCTCGGAGCCGGGTCACCTGCGTGCGCGGCCGCCGACCGGGCAGCTCATCCGTCGCCACGCGACATGGCGGACCGCTTCGCGGGGCTGGTGGAAGGCCTGCGGCAGGTGTGGGACGGAGCAGCCGACTGGCACGGCGACGCGATGGCCTTCGAAGGGCTCGAGACGCTCCCGCTGCCGCCGGGGGTGACCGCCCCCCACCTGCTGCTGGCAGCGCACGGACCGCGGGGGCTGGACCTCGTCGCCCGGTGGGGTGACGGGTGGAGCACGTTCGGCGGACCCGGTGTCGCGGAGCTCTCGACCGACGAGTTCTGGACGCGCGTCGCTGAACAGGTCACTGCCTGCGCCGCCGCTTGCGAGCGGCGGCAACGTGATCCCGGGACCGTGCGGCGGTCGCTGCTCATCGGGTTCGGGGCACTGCGTCCGGTGGAGGGCGTGGACAGCTTCCTCGAGGCCGTCGAGCGGGCCGAGCAGGCGGGTTTCGACGAGGTCGTCGTGTACTGGCCCGACGGGGAGCCCGGTGATCGGTTCTGGTCCGACCCGGAGATCCACGCGGAGGCGCTGTCCCGACTCGGAAAGGACCGGCCAGCCGCCGTCGGATCTGGCGTCGTCGAGCGATGAGTCCGGGCCGTGTGGCCGGTCAGTCACCTCCATCACGCCTAGGAGGACCCATGACCAGTACGACCACCCACCAGCTCGCCGTCCCCGGCGCCGTCGTGACCTACGACGTGCACCAGCCCGAGACGCCCGGCCCGCACCGCCCGCTCGTCGTGTTCGGGTCGCCGATGGGAGCCTCCGGGTTCGAGCAGCTGGTGCCCCACCTAGCCGACCGGACGGTGATCACCTACGACCCGCGGATGTCCGAGCGCAGCCGGCTCGAGGAGGGTGGCGAGGTCAGCTTCGAGATCCACGGGGACGACGTGCACCGGGTGGTGGCGGAGACCGGACTCGGTCCGGTCGACGTGTTCGCGTCGAGCGGCGGCGCGGTTGCGGCACTGCCCTGGGTGCTTGCCCGTCCCGACGAGGTCGGCACGGTCGTGCTCCACGAGCCCCCGCTCACCGCGTTGCTCGAGGACGGGGAGGTGCTCGAGCGCATCAACAAGGACATCGTCGAGACCTATCAGCGCAGCGGCCAGGGGCCGGCGATGGCGAAGTTCATCCAGGTGGCCATGCACGACGGCGTGTTCACTGACGACTTCCTCGACCAGCCGGCGCCTCCCGCCGAGCAGTTTGGCTTCTCCAGCGACGACGACGGCAGTCGCGACGACGCGCTCCTGGGCTACAACATGACGATCCCTCCCTATCGCCCCGACGGCGAGGCCCTGCGTTCATCGGGCGCCCGGATCGTGCCCGCAGTGGGCGCCACCAGTGGGTCGGGGATGCCGAGACGTGGGGGAGAGGCCCTGGCCGCGCTGCTCGGCGTCGAGCCGGTCGAGTTCCCCGGTGACCACGGCGGGTTCGTCGCCAACGAGTGGTCGCCGAACAACGAGCCTGCCGCATTCGCCGCGAAGCTCAAGGAGGTGCTGGACGGTTGAACGACTTACGCGGTGCTCAGCCTGCGGATCCTGCGGGTCCTTTTTGAGCCAACGGGTACTGGTCATGTGCGTGCCCGTCGAGTCTCGCTTTCGGGTGAGACACGCTCACACCCGTGGGTGCGAGCGCGGCGGGCACGCCTCTGTCCGCCTTCTCACCTTCGAAGGGTCGCGGTGAGCCGCTCAACGGAGGTCGTGAGCCCCCAGCGCTCGGTCAGCTCTTCGAGGGCGTCGGGGTCGGCCGGTGCGGCCGGCAGGGCCAACGCGTCGCCGCGGGGCAGGTCGATGTCGCGAGCGACTGCGACGACGGTCGGGGCGACCGCGAGGTAGTCGGCCGCTTCCTTGATCTTGAGCCGCGGACCAGGGGCGAGGTCGCTGGCGGGGTCGGCCGCGGCGGCGACGATCCCGTCGATGTCGCCGAACCGCTGGAGCAGCGTCGCGGCGGTCTTCTCGCCGACGCCCTTCACGCCCGGCAGGCCGTCGGACGCGTCGCCGCGCAGGGTGGCGAAGTCGGCGTACTGGCGCGACGTCACGCCGTACTTCTCGAGGATCCAGGCCTCGTCCACCTGCTCGTGCTTCCCGACACCCTTCCCGATGTAGAGCACCCGGACGCCGGCCGCGTCGTCGACGAGCTGGAAGAGGTCGCGGTCGCCGGTGACCACGTCGACCGGCTGACCCGCGCCCGTCGCGAGGGTCCCGATGACGTCGTCGGCCTCGTAGCCGCGCGCGCCCACGACCGCGATCCCGAACGCCTCCAGCACCTCGCGGATGATCGGGACCTGCGCCTCGAGTGGGTCCGGCACCTCCTCGATGTCCGGCGCGCCCGCGACCGGTACGACGACCCGGTGCGCCTTGTAGGTCGGCAGCAGGTCGACCCGCCAGGCGGGCCGCCAGTCCTCGTCCCAGCAGCAGGCCAGGTGCGTCGGGTGGTACTGCTCTACCAGGTAGGCGATGTAGCCGACCATGCCGCGCACCGCGTTGACGTTGGTGCCGTCGGGGGCCAGGATCTCGGGGGATCCGAAGAAGGCCCGGAAGTACATCGAGGCGGTGTCGAGGAGCAGCAGTCGCCCGGGCGCAGGAGTGTCCATCAACCCCGATCGTAGGGGTCTGGTCCGACACGAATGCCCTAGGGTGGCCGACGTGAGCCAAAGCAGCAGCTCCTCCGCCGTTGAGGCCATCGATCGCCAGATCCTGGAACTGCTGGCCAAGGATGGCCGGATGTCCTACACCGACCTCGGCAAGGCCACCGGACTGTCGACCTCGGCCGTGCACCAGCGGGTGAAGCGGCTCGAGCAGCGCGGCCTGATCCTCGGCTACGGCGCCACGGTCAACCACGCCGAGATCGGGCTGCCGCTGACCGCGTTCATCGCGATCGCCCCGTTCGACCCGTCCCAGCCCGACGACTGTCCCGAGCGGCTCCAGCACCTCCCGGAGATCGAGTCCTGCTGGTCCGTCGCCGGCGAGGAGTCCTACGTCATCAAGGTCCGCTCACACTCGCCGTCGGAGCTCGAGGAGCTCCTCGCCCGGATCCGATCGGCCGCGAACGTGTCCACGCGCACGACCATCGTGCTGTCGACGTACTACGAGAACCGGCCCGTCACCGGCTGAAATGGGTTGACGTTTGGTCCCAAACGACAGCCAAATGGCCGCCGGACCTGCGGTTTGGGACCAAACGTCAACCCAACGGCGGCTCGGTCAGTGGGCCTGCAACGCCGCCGTACGGCGTGACGCCTCGGCCACCTCGGCCGCGCGCAGCGCGGACTCGTCGAGGTCGGCGTGGCTTGCCCACCACGACTGGCCACCGAGCGGGAGCGTGTGGATCGGGTCGTAGTACTCGTAGGTGCGCTCGAGAGCGGCGGTGTCGCCGGCCTCGATCGAGGTCAGGTAGTTCTTCGTCCAGTGGCTGATGCCGCGCTCGATGTCGTAGTCGGCGAGCTGGTGCACCCACCGCTTGCCGACGAACGGGACGTCGCACACGATCCGCGGCGTCGCGAAGCCGGGCAGGTAGCCCATGATGTTGTGCTGCAGGTGCTGCGCCTGCGCGACCGAGATCCGCCAGTGCTCGCTGTAGGGGATCAGGTCGCACATGTAGAAGTAGTAGGGCATGATCCGCGCACCGTCGAGCAGCGCGAAGCACAGGTCGAGGAGTGCGTGCGGGTCGGCGTTGACGCCGTTCAGGATGACGCCCTGGTTGCGGACGTCGCGGACGCCCGCGTCGAGCAGCAGGGCCGTCGCGTCCGCCACGGCCGGCGTGATCGACTGCGCGTGGTTGGCGTGCGTGTGGATCGCGACCGACACGCCCCGCTTGCGGGCGGTCGCGGCGACGCGGCCCACGCCTTCGACGACGTCGGGCTGGGCCCAGTGCTGCGGCAGTCCGATCAGGGCCTTGGTCGCCAGCCGGATGTCGCGGATGTTCTCGATCTCGAGCAGCGAGTCGAGGAACGACTCGAGCCGGGGCCACGGCATGTTGGCAACGTCACCGCCGGAGACGACGACGTCGCGGACGGACGGCGTACGGCGGAGGTAGTCGAGCATGTCGGAGAGCCGGTCGTTCGGCTTGGCCACGAACTTGAGCTTCTCGACGGTCGGCGTCGAGTTGCCGACCAGGTCCATCCTGGTGCAGTGGCCGCAGTACTGCGGGCAGGTCGGCAGCAGCTCGGCCAGCACCTTGGTGGGGTAACGGTGGGTGAGACCCTCGGCGACCCACATGTCGTGCTCGTGGAGCGAGTCGCGGGTGGCGTGCGGGTGCGACGGCCAGTCGGTGCGCCGGTCGGAGAAGACGGGGAGCATGTAGTGGCGGATCGGGTCGGCGTAGAACGCCTCGGTGAGCGATCCGGGGCCGGAGGGCGTGACGTGCGGCACCATCGTGTTGAGCATCTGCGGCGGGACCAGCATCGACATGGTCGACCGTTCGTTCTGGTCGCGCTCCAGGTCGGCGTAGAAGCGCTCGTCGACCAGGTCGCCGAGCAGCTCCCGCAGCTGGCGCAGGTTCTTGACGCAATGGGCACGCTGCCACTGCACCGACGCCCAGTCCTCGGCGGTGACGTCGTTCCATCCCGGGAAGCGCGTCCAGTCCGGCTCCACCAGGTCCACCCGGTGGTAAGGATAGGGCTGGCCAGCGGGCTCGCGGATGCCGGTCGCGATCGACGTCTCGATGCTCATGTGTGCCAGAATACGTGAAGATCCTCCGGCTGCAACATCCACGCGCCGGACGATTTCCCGTTCAAAGTGGCTTGGAGGGCCCAAGGTGTCTGTCGGAGGAGTGTCAACGGTGATCGAGCAGAGCGACCCGACGGGTCTGCACCGGGTGCAGGACGACGCACGGGTGCTGCCCCAGGCCGCTCGCCGCCTCGACACCCGGCCCGAGCTGTGGCCCGACGAGGTCCGGATCCGGGTAGAGCGGCTCAACCTCGACGCGGCGTCCTTCCGCCAGCTCGAGCAGGAGCACGCCAACGACGGGGGAGCGGTGCGCGACGCCGTCCTGGCGATCGTGGCCGACCGCGGCAAGATGCAGAACCCGGTCACCGGCTCGGGCGGCATGCTGATCGGCACCGTCGAGGAGGTCGGCCCGCAGTCGCCCCTCGGCCTGGTGGTCGGTCAACGCGTCGCCACCTTGGTGTCGCTCACCCTCACGCCGCTGGTCATCACGGACGGCCTCGCCGACTGGGACGGCCGCTCGGAGCAGGTGCCGTGCGCCGGCTACGCCGTCCTCTTCGGCCGGTCGATCGCAGCCGTGCTGCCCGACGACCTGCCGACCGGCTTGAGCCTGGCCGTCATGGACGTCTGCGGCGCACCGGCGCTGACGGCGCGCGTCGTGGAGCAGTACGCCGACCGCGGGGTGACGCCGCGCGTGGCCGTGATCGGTGGCGGCGGCAAGTCCGGCTCGCTCGCGCTGGCGGCAGCGCGAGCCGAGGGCGCGGGTCGACTCATCGGTGTCGTGCCCACCGACGGTGAGGCGGCCCGGCTGGAGGCGTCCGGTCTCGCGGACGAGGTCGTCGTGACCGATGCCCGTGACCCGATCGCGCTCCGGGACGCCGTGACCGCGGCCGGCGGACCAGCCGACATCACCGTGGTCTGCGTCGACGTGCCCGGCTGTGAGGGCGGTGCGATCCTGGCGACCGCGCCCGGCGGCACCGTCATCTTCTTCTCGATGGCCACCTCGTTCTCCGCCGCCGCTCTGGGCGCCGAGGGCGTCGCTGCCGACGTCACGATGCTGGTCGGCAACGGCTACGTGCCCGGCCACTCGGCGTACGCACTCGACCTGCTCCGCACCAACGACGGCGTACGCGGTCTGTTCGAAGGACGCGTCGGTGGTTGAGGTGCGACGAGCGCAGCGAGGAGCCTCGAACCCGACGAAGCTGGACCTCGATCCGGCGACCGTCCGCAAGGCGCGGTCGCTGGCCCGCAAGGCCGGGCGCCCGATCGTCAAGCTGGCCCACCAGCACACGACTGTCTCCGTCGAGCGGGCCACGCTGCGGCTGGCCGGCCTGGGCGGTGCCGACGCCGAGGGAAGTCCGTGGGTCAACCGGCTGCTGGACGCTGTCCGCGCCGACGTCGGCCTCGAGCACGGCGTCGCCCTGCCGGTGTGGGACGCGCTCGCCCGCGGCGAGGCCGAGGACCTGCTCACCCTCGCCCAGAAGGCATCGGCCGGATCGGTGCGGTTCGACATCCCGGAGGGCACCCGCGCGAAGCGGGCGCGCACCGCGAGCCGGCGCCAGGTCGGCGCGGGCATCCGCCAGATCGACCGTCGTCGCGCCGAGCGGGACCGCCTGATCAAGCGGCACGGCGATGCGCCGCGTCAGCCGTGGATCTACCTCATCGTCGCCACCGGTGACATCTACGAGGACATCCCGCAGGCCCAGCAGGCAGCCCGGGAGGGTGCCGACGTCATCGCCGTGATCCGGTCGACCGGCCAGAGCCTGCTCGACTTCGTGCCGGAGGGCGCGACCCGGGAGGGGTTCGCCGGCACCTACGCGACGCAGGAGAACTTCCGGCTGATGCGGGCGGCGCTCGACGAGTCGAGCAAGGAGCTGGGCCGCTATGTCCGGCTCACCAACTACGCCAGCGGGCTGTGCATGCCGGAGATCGCGGCCCTCGCCGGCCTCGAACGCCTCGACATGATGCTCAACGACTCGATGTACGGGATCCTCTTCCGCGACATCAACCCGGTGCGCACGTTCGTCGACCAGCGGTTCAGCCGGCAGGTCCACGCCCGTGCCGGGATCATCATCAACACCGGCGAGGACAACTACCTCACCACCGCCGACGCCGTCGAGGCAGCGCACACGGTGACGACCAGCCAGCTGCTCAACGAGTACTTCGCCAAGGAGGCCGGCCTCGAGGACTGGCAGCTCGGCCTGGGCCACGCGTTCGAGATCGACCCGGCCGTGCCGGAGTCGTTCCGGCTGGAGCTTGCCCACGCCCTGCTGGCGCGGGAGCTGTTCCCGAAGGCGCCGCTGAAATGGATGCCGCCGACCCGCCACATGACCGGCGACGTGTTCCGCGGCTACCTGCTGGACGGGTTCTTCAACCTGGTCGGTGCGATGACCGGCCAGGGCATCCTGCTGGTCGGCATGATGACCGAGGCCGTCGTCACGCCGTGGCTCTCCGACCGCGACCTGGCGCTGCAGAACGTGCGCTACGTCCTCGACGCCGCCGGCGGCCTGGGCGAGGACTTCCACCCGGCACCCGAGGGCTTGATCGCGACCCGAGCCCGTCAGGTGCTGGGGGAGACGATCGACCTGCTCGACCGGATCGCCGACGAGGGGCTCCTCGAGGCGATCGCGGACGGCACCTTCGGCCTGATGCGCCGCCCGGCCGACGCCGGCCGGGGACTCGAGGGCGTCGCCCGGAAGGCGGCGGACTACTACAACCCGGCGACCGAGATCTTGTCGGTGGTCGAGGAGGTCGCGCAGCGACCGTCACGAGACCGGAGCCCACTGTGACCACCCTCGTCCGCCCCTACGGCGACACCACCGGCGACGGCATGGTGCAGCTCAGCTTCACCCTGCCGAGTCCCCGATTCCGGGGCGACTCGAAGCGGGCGGAGGGCGCGGCCCAGCAGCTCGCGGCCAAGATGGGCATGGATCCCGCACTGGTCGTCCACGCCAAGCCGATGGGCCCCGACTTCACCTTCTTCGTCGTCTACGGCCGGGTCAACCACCTGGTCGACCTCGACGCGGTCGAGGTGATCGAGCGCGACTACCCGCTGCTGACCCCGAAGGAGGTGAACGCGTCGATCAAACAGAGCCTCCGCCGACGGCTCGTCGTGCTCGGTGCCTGCATCGGCACCGACGCGCACACCGTCGGGATCGACGCGATCCTCAACATCAAGGGTTTCGCGGGGGAGAAGGGTCTCGAGTACTACCGGGAGATCAAGGTCGTCAACCTGGGCGCCCAGGTCTCGGTGCCCCATCTGGTCGACCGCGCGGTGGCCGAGCAGGCCGACGCCGTCCTGGTCTCCCAGGTCGTGACCCAGCGCGACGCGCACCTGCTCAACACCCGCGAGATGTCCGCCGCCTTCGGTGAGGCGTTCCCCGCCGAGGCGCGTCCGCTGCTCGTCGTCGGCGGTCCGCGGTTCGACGAGGCGATGGCCGACGAGCTCGGCGTCGACCGGATCTTCGGCCGTGGCACGACGCCGGGAGAGGTCGCCAGCTTCCTGGTCCACAGGGTGGCATCGTGACTGCCCCGCGACAGCCCGTCGGCACCCGGGTGACCCAGCGTCGCTACGTGCCCTACTCCCACGCTCACTACGCCGGCAGCCTGGTCGACGGTGCCTACGGTCTCGGCCTGTTCGGCGACGTGGCCACCGAGCTCTGCATCCTGACCGACGGCGACGAAGGACTGTTCGCGTCGTACGACGACGTCCAGTTCCGCGCCCCGGTGCGTGCGGGCGACGTCGTCGAGGCGACCGCCGAGCTGGTGCGGGCCGGCACCCGGTCGCGAGCCATGGCGTTCACGTTGACCGTCGTCGCCCGGGGCGCGGCCACGGCCGACCGGCCCGGAGCGGCCGAAGTGCTCGATCCGCCGCTGGTGGCGACGACGGCGACCGGGACGGTCGTCGTACCGTAACCGGCAATCTCGTCGGCGCGTCGCGGGCGACACGCCGACCCGCGGCGAGATTTTCGTCGAAATTTCGCGGTCGCCCGACCCCGCTCTGACCTGCGTCTTCGCGTATCCCCGCAGGTCAGCAGACGGTTGACACCCAGCGCTGCGATGGCCAAAGTACGTGACCGTTGCTCGTGCAGGTCGTGGTCGGCGGACCGACGTCCGAGTGGCCGGCAGACGGGGGTGTAGCGCCAACACCTCCCGCCCCGGTTCGCGGAGGTCGGTTCGCTCCTCGAGAGCGACGCGGAAGGGTCGCCCTCCCCCTAGACAACATCCCGGTCCCCGGCAGCCAGTCGGACGTCGGGATGGTCCGAAGGAGAGGCCGACCCTTCCGTTCCAACTGCTCGAGCGTGTCGCCTACGGCGCTTGCCGCACGGCCCATCGCTGCGCTCGGGCCGCGGGCGGCGCGCCGTGCGGGCTTCGCCCGCGGGCGCCACGCTGCCGAGCCGCAGTTGACGCGGTCTGGGTTGCGGTGCTTGGCGGCTCCGGGTGGCCGCGTGGCTGGCTCACGGGTGATCACTAGGCTGAGCCGTGTGCTCGTCCGCATTCTGCTCGCCATCGCGGGCGGCCTGGCCCTGACGGCGTCCTTCGAGCCGATCGCCATCGCCTACCTCGTCCCGATCGGCATCGTGGCGTTCGCGCTCGCGACCAGGGACCTGTCCTTCTGGCGGTCCGGGCTGGTGGGGCTGGTGTTCGGGGTGGCGTTCTACTTCACCCACATCTACTGGATGCGTGAGTCGATCGGCCCCGACGCCTGGGTGGCCCTCTCGCTGATCGAGTCGCTGTTCTACGGGATGGTCGGCCTGGCCGCCCCTCTCGTGCGGCGGCTGCCGGCCTGGCCGATCTGGCTCGCCGCGGTCTGGACGGCCGTCGAGTCCCTCCGCAGCGGCTGGCCGTTCAGCGGCATGCCGTGGGGCCGGATCTCCTTCGCGGTCATCGACACCCCTGTGGCACCCGCCGTTGCCTACGTCGGCATGACCGGGATGTCCTTCCTGCTGGCGCTGACCGGGTTCCTCCTGGCGGCTGGAGCCGAGACCTGGCTCCCGCGCGCAGCGGAGTCGGTACGCCGTCCGCGGCTGCTGGCACTCGGGGGTGCGGTCGCGATCGTCGCCCTGCTCGTGGTGCCCGCCGTGGCGCCGTACGACGCCGACGAGACGGGTTCGGCGCTGGTGGCGGCGGTCCAGGGCGACGTGCCCGGTCCCGGCAACGACATCCTCTACGACCACCGCGGCGTCACCCAGAACCACGTCGACGCGACGATCCGGCTGGCCGACGGCGGCGGCCCGCGACCTGACTTCGTCCTCTGGCCGGAGAACTCGACGGCGGTGGACCCGTTCACCGACACCGGTGTCAACGCCGGCATCCGGGAGGCGGTCGCCGCGATCGGGGTCCCCATCGTCGTCGGTGGCCTGGTCGACGACGGTCCCGACCACGTCCTCAACCAAGGCATCGTCTGGGACCCGGCAACCGGCCCCGGCGACCGCTACACCAAGCAGCACCCGGTGCCGTACGGCGAGTACATCCCGTTCCGGCGGTACTGGGACCCCAAGTTCGGGCAGCTCGCGCTGATCGGCCGGGACATGAAGAGCGGCACCCGCACCGAGCCGCTCCGCGTGGCCGGGATCCCGATCGCCGACTCCATCTGCTTCGACGTCGCCTACGACGACGTGATGCGCGACCAGCTGCAGGACGGCGCGGAGCTGCTGACCGTCCAGACCAGCAACGCCAGCTTCATCTTCACCGACCAGATCGAGCAGCAGTTCGCCATCACCCGGCTGCGGGCGATCGAGTCCGGGCGCTGGCTGGTCGTGGCCGCTACCAACGGCATCACGGGCGTGATCGCGCCCGACGGGACCGTCGTGGCCTCGGCTGAGCCCCGGACGACTGCGGTCCTGCTCGAGCGGGTCGGCCTGAGCACCGAGCTCACGCCGGCCACCCGGCTCGGAGTCTGGCCGTCCAGGGTGCTCACCGGATTGACGCTGCTCGGCCTCGTGCTGGGAGCCATCGCCTACCGTCGACAGCGGGAGGATGCCGGGTCCGAGCCGGCCACTGACGACGAGACGACGCCCGATCCGGCCCCGAGCCCGAGCGAGGCTCCTGTTGGCTGAGAACGAGACCGGCGACGAGTCCGGTGGCGGCACCCGGCCCGCCGCGCTCGAACGTGTGGTCATGGTGATCCCGACGTACGACGAGGCGGCCAACCTGGCCTGGATCGTCGGTCGTCTCCGGCGCGCGCAACCCGGCATCGACGTGCTCGTGGTCGACGACAACTCACCCGACGGCACCGGCGCGATAGCCGACGGACTGGCGGCGGAGGACCCACACGTCCATGTCCTGCACCGGACGGCGAAGGACGGGCTCGGTGCGGCCTACCTCGCCGGCTTCGCGTGGGCGCTCGCGGCCGGCTACGACGTGGTCGGCGAGATGGACGCCGACGGCTCCCACCAGCCCGAGCAGCTGCACCGGCTGCTGGAGGTGCTCCCCACCGCCGACCTCGTGATCGGATCCCGGTGGGTGCCGGGGGGCAGCGTCGTCAACTGGCCGCGCCGCCGTGAGGCGCTCTCCCGCGCCGGCAACCTCTACGTCCGGCTGCTGCTGGGGATCGCCGTCCGCGACGCCACCGCCGGCTACCGGGTGTTCCGGCGCGAGGCCCTGGAGAAGATCGACCTGGCGTCGGTGCGCTCCACCGGCTACGTCTTCCAGACCGACCTGGTCGCTCGCTGCCTGCACGCCGGACTGGCCGTGCGCGAGGTGCCGATCGAGTTCGTCGAGCGGGTGCGCGGCGAGTCCAAGATGAACGGCCAGGTGGCGGTCGAGTCCCTGAAGCGGATCACCGCCTGGGGCGTGCGCGAGCGCTGGGAGCAGTCACGGGCGTCGCGTCACCGCACCTGATCTACCCTCGATCTGTGACGAGGACGACGCGCCGACGCTGGGCACTGCTGCTGTTCGCTGCGTTCGTGGTGGTGCCCCTGGTCGAGATCTACGTCGTCATCCAGGTCGGCCAGGCGATCGGCCCGTGGTGGACGATCGGGCTGC
Organism: uncultured Actinomycetota bacterium; assembly: GCA_963766035.1. Lineage (GTDB taxonomy): Bacteria > Actinomycetota > Actinomycetes > Propionibacteriales > Nocardioidaceae > Nocardioides. Next base: position 286,697 of record CAVXYP010000014.1, read on the forward strand.
TGATCATCGACAGCATCCTCGGTGCGTGGCTGGTCAAGCGAGAGGGACGGCGCGCCTGGCAGGCGCTGCGGACCGCTCTCGAGACGCACCGGCCGCCGGCCAGGGAGCTCGCCGACGGCGCGCTGATCCTCATCGGCGGGACCCTGCTGCTCACGCCAGGCTTCGCGACCGACGTGTTCGGGTTCCTGCTGGTGCTGCCGTTCACCCGGCCGATCTTCCGCAGGCTGCTGTCGGCCTACCTGGGTTCGCGGCTCACCGCGGTCGCCGTCGGACGGACACGCGGCCGCGGTCCGACGGCAGGGGACACCGTCGTCCGCGGCGAAGTCGTCGAGGACTAGTCCTCAGGCTCGCTCAGGCGTTGGCGGCCTTGCGCTTGCGGCCGGTGCGGTGCAGGTGGGCGGGCCCGATCTCGCCGCCGCGGAGCAGCTCGAGCCGCTCGGTCAGGATGTCCTCGAGCTCCTTCTCGGAGCGGCGCTCGAGCAGCATGTCCCAGTGGGTGCGCTGCGGCTTCTCGGCCTTGACCTCGCGCTCGATGCCGGAGGTGCTCTCGGCCTCCGCGCCACAGCGCGGGCACTCCCAGACGGCAGGGACGTCGGCCTCGATCGACATCGTGATCTCGAACGCGTGCCCTTGGGGGCAGAGGTAACCGGCCTGCTGTCGGGCTGCGAACTCGATCCCGCGCTCGTCCTCGAACGACTGGCCGCCCAGTCGAGCCCCACGCAACGTGCGCTCCGCCATGTTGTTCCTCCCGTGTCCTGACCCCTGCTCTTGGCCCGGGTCCGGCCGTCGTGGTCGCCGGGGGATCTCCCCGGGCGCTGTTGACCGACGCAGCCGCTACTTGTTCAACGCTACCCGGATCGAAAAGGTTTCAACCCTTGCGGATATTCCGGTAACGACCGCGAATTCCTTGGATGGAGGAGGTTGCGCAGCAACTGTCTCGAAATCACACGATCGCGGGGCGCTCGTTGCCCGCATCCCGGATGCCGCGCTCGGTGTCGACCCGCAGCAGCAGCAGTCCGCCGACGGTGAAGAAGACGATGAGCGCGAAGACGGCGGGCCGGTAGGAGCCGCTGAACTGGTAGACGAGGCCGAAGGTGAGCGTGCCCAGCCACGACGTACCGCGGTCCATGGCGTGGTAGAGGCTGAAGAACTCGGCCTCCTTGCCCCGGGGGATCAGCAGCGAGAAGTAGGAGCGGGCCAGTGCCTGGGTGCCGCCGAGGACGATCCCGATCGCTGTCGCGAGGAGGAGGAACGCGATGAGGTTCTCCTCGGGCACGACCAGCGCGAGGGTGACGATCACCATCCAGATCACCAGCCCGATGAGGATCACCCGCTTGGCACCCGACCTCGCGGCGGCCCGGCCGAACGCGATCGCCCCACCGACCGCGACGAACTGCACCAGGAGGTACGCGCCGAGCACCACGCCGGTCTCGAAGCCGAGCTCCTTCTCGCCGAAGATCGCTGCCGATGCGATCACGGTCTGGATCCCGTCGTTGAAGAACAGGTAGGCGAGCAGGAAGGTCACCGCGACGGGGTAGCTGCGCAGGTCCTTCAGGGTCGCCCAGAGCTGGCCGAACGAGCGCGCCACCAGCCCGCCGCCCGCCTCCTCGACGGCCGTCGGCTGCTTGTCCCTGATCCCGCGCCACGGGATCAGCGTGAAGGCGGCCCACCAGATCGCCGCGGACAGCAGGCTGATCCGCACCGCCATCTCGGTGCTGAGCCCGATCGAGTCGTGGAAGGTGACGAGCAGGAAGTTGGCCGCGAGCAGCAACCCGCCGCCGGCGTACCCGTAGGCCCAGCCGACCGACGACACCCGATCGCGCTCGTGCTCCTCCGAGATCAGGTTGAGCAAGGAGTCGCTGATCACGATCGAGGCGCCGAAAGCCAGGTTGGCGACGATGAAGATCAGGCTGCCGAAGAGCCAGCGCTCGTCGCTGAGGAAGAACAACAGACCGGCCGCGGCCGCTCCCACCCACGCGAACCCCGCGAGCAGGTCGGTCTTGCGGGCGGTCCGGTCGGCCATCGCCCCGATCAGGGGGTAGAGGACCGCACCCAGGACGGTCGAGAGCGTGATGACGTACGACGGCAGCGACCCGGGTGAGATCGCGAGACCGAGCACGTCGAGGGTCTCGTGACACTTGCGGTCGTCGTCGCTGGCGAACCCGCACGCGGCCCGCTCCGCGATGGTGATCAGGTAGGGGGCGAACAGGACACCGGCGATCGTGGTCGCGAACGCGGAGTTGGCCCAGTCGTAGAAGAACCAGGCCTTCTGCTCGCGGGCGCGGTTGAGTGGTCCGAGATCGGCGATCGGTGGCGTCGTGTTCATCGGGTTCCCTCCCCACCGAAACGGCCAGAGGCCGCGCGCGACGAGCACATCCTTGAGCAGGTCGGTGCGGTCCGTGAAGAGGCCGTCGACGCCGCGGTCGAGCAGCTCACGCATCTCGTCGGGATCGTCGACGGTCCAGACGTGGACCTGCTTGCCCGCGGCGTGCGCCCGGCGGACCAGTCCCGGCGTGACGACCCGGATGCCCGGCCGCCGGTGCGGCACCTGGAACGCGACGAAGTCCCGGCCGGCGATCCGGTCGGCCAGCCGGGCACTCGGCAGCAGCCGGAACGCCACGATCTCCCACGGATGGGCCGCGGTCGGGACCCGGCCCTCGGTCAGCCTCCGGAACTCCCGGATCCGCGAAGGGGAGAAGGAGCCGACGAGCACGCGGTCCCACAGGTCGCGCTCGCGCACCAGGTCGGCCAGCGCTGCGCCGGCACCCCGCGACTTGAGGTCGATGTTGAAGCGGGCGGTGGGGAACTCGTCGAGCAGCTCGGCGAACGTCGGGACCAGCTCGCGACCGCCGATCCTGGCCTCGCGCACGTCGGCCAGGGTGAGGTCGGCGATGGCGCCGATCCGGTCGGTCACCCGGTCGAGCACGTCGTCGTGGAAGGCCAGCAGGACGCCGTCCCTGGTGACGTGCACGTCGGTCTCGAGGTAGTCGTAGCCGAGCTGCACCGCATGGCGGAACGCCGCCAGGGTGTTCTCGAGGCCCTCGATCTCGGGGTGGTAGGCACCACCGCGGTGGGCGAACGCCAGGATCCGCCCCGGCTCCAGGTACATCTCGGCCTTCGATGCGGTTCAGATGTCCCGGAACGTCTCGATGTCGGCGCCGAGCGAGCTGAGTCGCTCGGCGAGGTCCTCGTAGCCGCGGTGGATGACGTAGGTGCCGCGGAGCACCGAGGTGCCCTTGCTGGCGAGCATCGCGAGCAGGACGACGACCGCGGGGCGCAGGGCGGGCGGGCACATCAGCTCGGCCCCGGTCCACGACGTCGGGCCCTCGATCATCACCCGGTGCGGGTCGAGCAGGCTCACCCGACCACCGAGCTTGTTGAGGTCGGTCAGGTAGATCGCGCGGTTGTCGTAGACCCAGTCGTGGATGTAGGTCTGGCCCTCCGCGACCGCCGCGATCACGGCGAAGAACGGCAGGTTGTCGATGTTGAGGCCGGGGAACGGCATCGGGTGGATCTTGTCCCGCGGTGCGACCAGGTCCGAAGGAAGGGTGCGGATGTCGACCAGCCGGGTGTGCCCGTTGGCCGCGAGGTACTCCTCGGAGCGCTCGTAGCGGAAGCCCATCTCCTCCAGCATCGGCCAGCTCGATCTCGAGGAACTCGATCGGCGCGCGGCGTACGGTGATCTCCGACTTGGTGACGATCGCCGCGGCGAGCAGGGACATCGCCTCGATCGGGTCCTCGCTCGGCGCGTAGTCGACGTCCACGTCGATGACCGGCTGTCCGGTGATGGTGAGCGTCGTCGTGCCGATGCCCTCGACACCGACGCCGAGAGCCTGCAGGTAGAAGCAGAGGTCCTGGACCATGTAGTTGGACGACGCGTTGCGGATGACGGTGGTGCCCGGGTGCAGGGCGGCGGCCATGAGGGCGTTCTCGGTCACCGTGTCGCCCCGCTCGGTGAGCACGATCGGCCGGACGGGGACGATCGCCCGGTTGACCTGGCCGTGGTACCAGCCGTCGGTGGCCTTGACCTCGAGGCCGAACGGCCGCAGCGCCGACATGTGCGGTTCGACGGTGCGGGTGCCGAGGTTGCAGCCCCCGGCGTAGGGGAGCTCGAAGGTGTCGGCCCGGTGGAGCAGCGGGCCGAGGAACATCAGGACCGAGCGGGTACGGCGCGCGGCCTCCTCGTCGATCCGGGTGAGGTCGAGGTTCTTGGGTGGAATGATCTCGAGGTCGTTCTCGGCGTTGATCCACCGGGTCTGGACGCCGAGGCTGCCGAGCACCTCGAGCAGCCGGTTGACCTCCTCGATCCGCGCGACCTTGCGGAGCGTCGTGCGGCCGCGGTTGAGCAGCGAGGCGCACAGCAGCGCGACACCGGCGTTCTTCGACGTCTTGACGTCGATCGTGCCGGACAGCGTGGTCGGTCCCTTGACCCGGAGGTGGGTGGGCCCGGCGCCCAGGGCGACGATCTCGGAGTCGAGGGCGGTGCCGATCCGGGCGAGCATCTCGAGCGACAAGTTCTGGTGACCCTTCTCGATGCGGTTGATGGCGCTCTGGCTGGTGCCGAGCTGCTCGGCGAGCTGGGTCTGGGTCAGTCCGCGATGCTTGCGCGCGTCGCGGATCAGGTTGCCGATGCGACCCTTGTAGTCGGCGCCACGGCCGACCGAATGGTCGGCCGCGTTGTCGGTGTCGCCGTGCTCGACAGGAGGGGAGACTGTCATGCCACGACGGTAACTCATATATGAGATAGGGCCAAGCGTGCTTGGATGGCGGACATGCGCGCCACCACCATCCACGCACCCGGTGACATCCGCGTCGAAGAGGTGCCGGACCCCACGATCACGCGCCCCGTGGACGCGATCGTGAAGGTGGTCGCGGGGTGCGTCTGCGGATCCGATCTGTGGCCCTACCGCGGGGAGAACCCGATCGAGGCCGGGTCGACCATCGGCCACGAGTGCGTGGGCGTCGTGGAGGAGGTCGGTGCCGAGGTGACGGGGTTCCGGCCGGGCGACTTCGTGGTCGTGCCGTTCTGCCACTGCGACAACACCTGTCCGCACTGCCTGGCCGGTGTGCAGTCGGCCTGCGTGAACCTCGGCATGACGACCAGCGGTCAGGGCGAGTACGCCCTGGTCCGCCAGGCCGACGGCAGCCTGGTGGCCACCGACGGCGCACCGGACGCGGCGCTGGTCCCGTCGTTGCTCGCGCTGTCGGACGTGATGCCGACCGGATGGCATGCGGCGGTGTCCGCCGGCGTCACCGAGGGCGGCTCGGTCGTGGTGGTCGGCGACGGCGCGGTCGGGCTCTGCGGCGTGCTCGCGGCATCGGTCATGGGCGCCGAGACGATCATCGCCATGTCCCGGCACGAGAACCGCCAGAAGCTGGCGACCGAGTTCGGTGCCACGCACGTGGTCGCCGAACGCGGCCGCGAGGGTGCCGCAGCGGTCAAGGAGATCACCGGGGGAGTGGGGGCCGACGCGGTCCTCGAGTGCGTCGGCACCGACGACTCCATGGGCACGGCCTTCGCCGTCGCCCGCCCGGGGGCAACGGTCGGGTTCGTCGGCGTGCCCCACGGGGTCGAGCTCCCGGTCGGGCGGATGTTCCAGAAGAACGTCGGTTTGCGGGGTGGGATCGCGCCGGTGCGCCGCTATCTCCCGGAGCTGCTCGATCTCGTCGTCGCTGGTCGGATCGAGCCGGGCCGGGTCTTCGACCTGACCCTCCCGCTCGCGGAGGCGCCCGAGGCCTACCGGGCGATGGACGAACGGCGCGCGATCAAGGTGATGCTGGAGCCCTGAGGGTCACTCGACGACGGTGCCGTCGTTGCTGTCGCCCTCGTTGGACGTCGGCTGGTCGGGGTCGCCGGTCGGAGGGTCCGGCACCTCCTGCGCGATCAGCTCAATCACGACGTCGCCGCCGGTGAGGGTGAGCGTGTCGCCGTCGAGATCGACGCTGGGGCCGGCGGCCAGAAACGCCGACAGCCATGCGTCCTGATCGTTGCGGCCATCGGGACAGCCCATCTCGGTGCCCGCCAGGTTGCTGACGGTGAGCGTGTCGGCGTCGACCGCGGCCTTGCCGGACAGGTGGTTGCAGCCGGCGTAGGCCGAGACGTCGGATCCCTTGAAGGTCAGCAGGATCTGCGTGTCGGCGACCAGGCGATGTCCGTCGACCCGGTCCGACGCGAACGCCCGGCCGTCGAGGTCGTCCAGGGACAGTGCTGCTGCGGACTGGTCGCGCGCCGTGGAGGTGGGCTCCTCGTCGCCGCAGCCGGTGAGGATGACGGCGAGAAGGGCCGCCGTGGCCAGCAGGATGGTCTTCACGCCGATGAGACGTCGGGTCACCCCGTCAGGTTCCCACAGCGCGGACCGAGGATGCCGGGATTCAGGCCGCATCGCCGGGCAGGACCACCGGCGGGCAGTCGCAGCTGTCTCCGCAGGGCAGGTAGGTGTGGAGGCCGTGGCCGCAGCAGGCAGGGCAGGTCATGCGACAGGTGCATCCCCGGTGGCGATGAGGGTGTCTTCCCACATGTCAGCACCGTCCTCTCCCTGTCCGCGGCGTTTCGTCAACCAGATACGACGGTAGGCGTCTGATACCGGTCTGCCGTCGATCCGCGGCAGGCATTTCCGTCATGGCCCGAATGACCAGGCAGCGCCGATGGAAGGCTGCGGCGCGCCGATTCCCGGATTCCCGGACGGCGGGCGGGGAGCGCCGTACCGTCGTAGCCGGGAGCAAGTGGGCCGCGGCGGCGACGCCGCGGTCGGGGGGATGGAGAAGAGTTTCTATGGCGGTCGTCGACGGCATCCGCGGCTCCGTGCGCGCGCTGCCGCAGGAGTCCGCGTTCCTGCGGACCACCTGGGCGTGCCGGCTCTGGGTGACCGCCGCGGTCGTCGGGGCGTGCGTGCTGCCCGTTCTCCTGGTGGACCTCGGCCATGGTGCCAACGAGTCGGCCGCGACGCTGACCGGGCTGCTCCTGGTGGGCCTCTCGATCCTCAACGTGGAGATCGGCCGGGTGCTCGAGGGCGGCGTCTCCGACAGCCAGCGTCCCCACAAGGGCCTCTCCGCGTGGGCGCTCGCCGCCGCCCTGCTGCTGCCGACCTGGTGGCTGGTGCCGGTGGTCGCGGTCACCTACAGCCACGCCTGGTGGCGCGGCCTCCGGGTCGCGCCGTGGAAGTGGGTCGGATCGGCGGCGTACGTCGTGCTCGCGGGACTGGCCGCGGCGATCAGTGCGTGGGCGGTCCTCGGCAGCGAACCGGACCTGATGCACGGCAACGGTCTGGTCGGACTGCTCGCCGTGCTGGCCGCGACGGCGGCCTTCCTGGCGGTCGAGACGGTGCTGTTCCACGGCAGCGCGTACCTCAACCATGCCGCGGACGAGACCTGGCTCCGGCAGACCCTGGCGACACGCTCGTTCTACCTGACCGAGGCGGGCGTGCTGCTCGTCGGCGGGCTCTCGGCCGCCATCTGGACCGGCGGCGGCTGGTTCGTCGTGCTGCTCGCCCCGGTCTACCTGGTCACCCAGCGCGCAGCCCTCCACGAGCCGTTGCGCGAGCGGGCCGAGCACGACGACAAGACCTGCACCCTCCGGTTCGAGTCGTGGCGGCGGCTCGCGGTCGCAGGAGCGGAGCGCTGCTACCGGCGCAACCGGCCGTGGTGCGTGCTGTTCGCCGACCTCGACAACTTCAAGGCCTTCAACGAGGCGTGGGGCCACCTGATCGGCGACGATGCGCTGGCCGTCGTCGCCGAGGCGATCCGCGCCGAGCTGCGCGCGGGTGACCTGCTGGGGCGGTTCGGCGGCGAGGAGTTCTGCGTGTTCCTGCCCGACGTGGCGCCCGACGACGCGGCGCGGATCGCCGAGCGGATCCGTTGCGGAGTCTCTGCGGCGCAGGTCCCGTCCGCGCTGCCGGTCACCATCAGCGTGGGCGTCGCCTCGGTCGGGCCGATGAGCGAGCCGATCGATTTCGTGTCCGTGCTCGACGCCGCGGACCGGGCGCTGTTCCGTGCCAAGAGCGACGGGCGCAACCGAACGAGCGTCATCGGCGTCCAACATGCGTGAGCGGCGAACCGGCCGATCGCAGGCCGTCCTAGCCCATCGTGACCAGGACACCTGTGGACGAGAGCCCGTCGAGGTTTGGGCACCAGGTCGGCGAGCATGAGATCGAGCACCAGCGAGGAAAGGCAACGTCATGGGGGCAGGATCGTCGTACGACGCAGGACCGGCCGGAGGGCCGGCAAGCCTGGGCGCCGGTTGCGGTTTTCCGACGTGTGAGCGGGAGTCGATCACCGACCAGGGCATGTGCGACGTGCACCGGCGGGTAGTCATCTCGCGAACCGGCTCCTGGCTCGAAGCGAGTTAACTTAGATTGCCGGACATGGCGACCCGTGTCCGCTTCCCGAGCAGCACCGGCCCCTCGCTCGCGGGGCTGATCGACGAGCCCGCGACGCCGGTGCGCGGCTGGGGTCTGTTCGTCCACGGCCTGACCCTGGGCAAGGACTGCCCGGCTGCGGCACGGATCTGCAAGCAGCTCGCGAGCGACGGCATCGGCATGCTGCGCTACGACAACCTGGGCCTCGCCGACTCCGACGGTGACTGGGGCCACGGCTCGTTCACCCAGAAGGTCGCCGACACGGTCGAGGCGGCGCGGTTCATGACCGAGCGCGGGACGCCGATCGACCTGCTCGTCGGCCACTCCCTGGGCGGGGCGGCGGTCCTCGCGGCAGCCGTGCCGTCCGGGACCCGGGCGGTCGTCAGCATCGGAGCGCCCATCGAGCCTGCGCACGCCGAGAACCAGTACGACGCGCTCGTGGACCGGGTGCTCGCCGAGGGCCAGGCCGAGTGGCTGGTCGGCGGGAAGGCGCTGACGCTGCGGCGGTCCTTCGTCGAGGACATGCGCCGGGCGGACCTCCGCGAAGCCATCCGCACCCTGCGCCGGCCGCTGCTGGTGATGCACTCGCCGACCGACAACACCGTGGGCATCGAGAACGCTAGCGAGATCTTCCGCACCGCTCGCCACCCGCGCAGCTTCGTCTCCCTCGAGGGCTCCGACCACCTGCTCACGAGACCCGGTCAGGGGCAGCGAGCGGGCCGGATCATCTCGGCGTGGGCCGACCAGTACCTCGTTGAGTAGGCTCCTGGCGTGACGAACTCGGCGGACGAGCATCGGCTGCGCGATCTCGCGCTGCTGCGCGGGGTCCGCGACCGCATCGACCGGGAGTACGCCCAGCCGCTCGACGTCGAGGCCCTCGCCCGCGGCGTCAACATGTCGGCGGGTCACCTCAGCCGGCAGTTCCGCGAGGCCTACGGCGAGCCGCCGTACTCCTACCTGATGACCCGGCGGATCGAGCGGGCGATGGCGCTGCTGCGCACCGGAGACCTCAGCGTGACCGACGTCTGCTTCGCCGTCGGGTGCTCGTCGCTCGGCACCTTCAGCACCCGCTTCACCGAGCTGGTCGGCGCTGTCGCCGAGCCGCTACCGCGAGGAAGCGGCAGCGGCCACGGAGGGCATGCCTCCCTGCGTCGCCAAGAAGGTGACCCGGCCGGTCCGGCAGCGGGCCGGCGCTCATGGCTGACCTCGACGGACGCACGTTCCTCGTCACGGGAGCCAACACCGGCATCGGCAAGGAGACCGCGCGCGTGCTGGCAGGTCGCGGGGCCCGCGTCGTGCTGGCGGGTCGCTCGGAGGAGAGGACCCGCGGACCGCGATGAAGGAGATCGCGGACGAGCACCGGCAACAACGATCTCGACTACGTCGCAGCTCGATCTCGCCGACCTGGCGTCGGTGCGCACCGCGGCGGAGACCTTCCTCGCGAGCGGCGAGCCGCTGCACGTGCTGATCAACAACGCCGGCCTGGCCGGCTCACGCGGCATGACGACGAGCGGGTTCGAGATCGCGTTCGGCACCAACCACGTCGGGACGTTCCTCTTCACCGAGCTGCTCCGCGACCACATCGTCGCGAGCGGGCCGGGCCGGATCGTCAACGTCGCCAGCACCGCGCACTACCGGCCGAAGGGCATCGACTGGGACGCGATCCGCCGTACGACGGTCACCCGGACGGGGTTCGACGAGTACTCGCGTGTCCAAGCTGGCCAACGTGCTGCACGCGCTGGAGCTCGGGCCGACAGCTCGAGGGGACGGGTGTGACGACGTACTCCCTCCATCCGGGGGCGATCGCCTCGGACGTGTGGCGGGAGGTGCCGTTCGGCCTCCGCCACGTGATGAAGCTCTTCATGAAGTCGATCGAGCAGGGCGCCCTGACCTCGCTCTACTGCGCGACCTCGCCCGACGTCGAGGGGCAGACCGGCCGCTACTACGACAACCAGCGCGAGAAGACCCCGTCGAAGGTGGTCACGCCCGAGCTGGCCGCCGAGCTGTGGCAGCGCAGCGAGGCGTGGGTCAAGGAATCCTGACCAGCATCTCGGTGGTGAGGTCCGCGATCGTGCGATAGCCGTTGAGGCCCATCGTGAGGTCCGCTTCGGCAAGCAGGCACTGCAGCACGTGCTGGGCGCCCGCGGCCCCGGCGAGCACGATGCCCCACCCGTAGGGGCGGCCGATGCCGACGGCGGTCGCGCCCAGCGCGAGCGCCTTGACCACGTCGACGCCGGAGCGCACCCCGGAGTCGAAGAGCACCGGCGTGCCGTCGGCCGCGGCCACCACGCCGGGGAGGAAGTCGATCGCCGGCGCGCTGGCGGCCTGGCGGCCCCCGTGGTTGGAGCAGTAGATGCCGTCGACGCCTCCGTCCTTGGCGCGGCGCACGTCGTCGGGGTGGCAGATGCCCTTGAGCAGGAGCGGCAGGTCGGTGAGGCCGCGCAGCCACGCCAGGTCGTCCCACGACAGGCCAGGGTTGCCGAACGTCATGGCCCAGGCGATCGCGGCCGCGCCCGGGTCCTCCTCGGGTGCCTTCTCGAGGCGGCTGCGGAAGACGGGGTCGCTGGTGTAGTTGGCCAGGCACTTGCCGCGCAGCTGGGGGAAGGTGGCGTGCCTCAGGTCGCGCGGGCGCCAGCCGAGGGTCCAGGTGTCGAGGGTGACCACGATCCCGGCGTACCCGGCCGCCTCCGCGCGGCGGACGAAGCTCTCGGCGAGCTCGCGATCGTTGGGCGGGTAGAGCTGGTAGAAGCCGGGCGTCTCGCCCAGCTCGGCGGCGACGTCCTCCATCGGGTCCTGCATCAGGGTCGAGATGACAGCGGGCACGCCGGACGCCGCTGCCGCGCGCGCCACCTCGAGGTCACCGTGCCCGCTCTCGTGCATCACCCCGACGACGCCGATCGGCGCCATGAACAGGGGAGTGGGGTAGCGGCGCCCGAGGAGCTCGACGGACAGGTCGCGCTCGGCCGCCCCGGCGAGCATCCGCGGGACGATGCCCCACCGGTGGAAGGCGCTGACGTTGGCCCACTGGGTGTGCTCGTCGCCGGCGCCGCCGGCGACGTAGTCGCGCAGCTCCGGGTCCATGCCGACACCGGCGCGCGCCTCGAGCTCGTCGTAGGTCATCGGCAGGTCCGGCTTGGCGCCGCCCAGCCCGTTGATGTAGATGCCCAGGTTGAAGTCGGCGAAGTTGGCCATGCCGCGCATGATGCCGTACGACGCGCGCCCGGGGCCGTGGTTGACTCGCCCCATGCGCAAGGCGCCGTTCGTGGCCATCGGGAGCGTGATGGTGCTGTTCGGCGCGCTGTTCACGCTGCAGGGGCTCGGCTACGTCGGGGGCAGCGCCATGTCCGGCGTGGAGTTCTGGGCGATCGCGGGCCCGGCGATCGCCGGCCTGGGCGTCGCTCTCGTCTTCGTCGGGGTTCGTGGCAGCGGTCGCTGAGGCGGCGGCTGTCGAACGGACCGATCAGGAATCGAGAAGCGCCCGGTGTCGCCGCCGACCTAGGGTCGTCCGCATGGACATCAACATCAACGCGACGTTCCTCCCGCACAACGACGCCGAGGCGGCACTGACCTTCTACCGCGACACCCTCGGTTTCGAGCTCCGCAACGACGTCGGCTACGGCGGCCTGCGCTGGCTGACGGTCGGGCCGGTCGGCCAGCCCGGGGTCTCGATCGTGCTCTACCCGCCGGAGGGCGACCCCGGCATCACCGAGGACGAGCGCCGCACCATCACCGAGATGATGGCCAAGGGCACCTACGGCAGCATCATGCTCGCCACCCAGGACCTGGACAGCGTCTTCGAGAAGCTGCAGGCGAGCGCCGAGGTCGTCCAGGAGCCGACCGACCAGCAGTGGGGATCTCGCGACTGCGCGTTCCGCGACCCCGCCGGCAACATGGTCCGCATCCAGCAGGTCGACTGACCGGGGCCGGCACCGGTCCCTGATAGATATTCACCATGGCCACCTCCCCATCAGCCAGCCCCACTGCCGACAGTCACGGCCTGATCCGCGTCCAAGGCGCCCGCGAGAACAACCTCAAGGACGTCGACATCGAGCTCCCGAAGCGCCGGCTCACGGTGTTCACCGGAGTGTCCGGCTCCGGCAAGAGCTCGCTCGTGTTCGGCACCATCGCCGCCGAGTCGCAGCGGTTGATCAACGAGACCTACTCGACCTTCGTCCAGGGATTCATGCCGTCCCTGTCCCGGCCCGACTACGACGTGCTCGAGGGCATCACCCCGGCGATCCTCGTCGACCAGGAGCGGATGGGGGCCAACGCCCGCTCGACGGTCGGCACCGTGACCGACGCCAACGCCATGCTCCGGGTGCTGTTCAGCCGGCTGGGATCGCCGTTCATCGGGCCGCCGACCGCGTTCTCCTTCAACGTACCGACCCGCAAGGCGAGCGGCGTCATGTCGAGGGAGAAGGCCGGCGGCAAGGTCGAGAAGAACGTGGTCCGCCAGGCCATCTACCTCGGCGGGATGTGCGCCGAGTGCGAAGGGCGCGGGAGCATCTCCGACCTCGACCTGACCGCCATCTTCGACGAGAGCAAGTCGCTCGTCGACGGCGCGATCCTGGTGCCCGGCTACACCGCGGACGGCTGGATGGTCGCGCCCTACAAGGTGGTCGTCCCGCCCGACGTGCCGATCAAGGACTTTACGGCCGCCCAGCGCGAGGAGTTCCTCTACGCCGAGCCGCGCAAGGTGAAGGTCGAGAAGATCAACATCACCTACGAGGGGCTGATCCCGAAGATCCGCAAGTCGATGTTCAGCAAGGACGTCGACTCGCTCCAGCCGCACATCAGGACGTTCGTCGAGCGGGCCGCTGTGTTCGGCGCATGTCCCGCGTGCGACGGCACCCGGCTCAACGAGTCCGCGCGCTCGTCGACGATCAACGGCACCAGCATCGCCGACGTCTGCGCGATGCAGATCACCGACGCGGCCGAGTGGATCCGCACCATCGACGACCCGGGCGTGGCGCCGCTGATCGGCAACCTGCTCCACCTTTTCGACTCGTTCGTCGAGATCGGCCTCGGCTACCTGTCGCTCGACCGACCCTCGGGCAGCCTGTCCGGGGGAGAGGCGCAGCGCACGAAGATGATCCGCCACCTCGGCTCGGCGCTCACCGACGTCACCTACGTCTTCGACGAGCCCACGGTCGGTCTGCACCCGCACGACATCGAGCGGATGAACGGCCTGCTCGGGAGCCTGCGCGACAAGGGCAACACAGTGCTGGTCGTCGAGCACAAGCCCGAGACGATCCTGATCGCCGACCACGTGGTCGACCTCGGCCCGGGAGCCGGCACGGCGGGCGGGTCGGTCTGCTTCGAGGGCACGGTCGAGGGGCTCCAGGCGAGCGACACGCTCACCGGGCGCCACCTCGACCACCGCGCGGCGCTGAAGGAGTCGGTGCGCACGCCGTCCGGCGCCCTCGCGATCCGTGGCGCCAGCACGCACAACCTCCAGGACGTCGACGTCGACGTGCCCTTGGGCGTCTTGTGCGTCGTCACGGGGGTCGCCGGGTCCGGAAAGAGCTCGCTGATCCACGGTTCGATGCCCTCGTCGGCCGACGTGATCGTGGTCGACCAGCGCGCGATCAAGGGATCGCGGCGCAGCAACCCCGCGACGTACACCGGACTGCTCGAGCCGATCCGCAAGGCCTTCGCCAAGGCCAACGACGTGAAGCCCGCGCTGTTCTCGTCGAACTCCGAAGGCGCCTGCCCCACCTGCAACGGCAACGGGATGATCTACACCGAGCTCAGCTTCATGGAGACGGTCGCGACGGTGTGTGAGGACTGCGGCGGCAAGCGGTTCCAGGCCGACGTGCTCGAGCTGCGGTTCGGCGGACTCAACATCGCCGAGGTGCTGGACCTGCCCGTGGCCGAGGCCCACGAGTTCTTCGCGGAAGGGGAGGCCAAGACGCCCGCGGCCGCGGCGATCCTCGCCCGGATGGAGGACGTGGGGCTTGGTTACGTCAAGCTGGGTCAGCCCCTGAACACCCTCTCCGGGGGAGAGCGGCAGCGGCTCAAGCTGGCGACCCACCTGTCCGAGAAGGGTGGCACCTACATCCTCGACGAGCCCACGAGCGGCCTGCACCTGGCCGACGTCGACAACCTGTTGGGGCTGCTGGACCGGCTCGTCGATGCCGGCAAGTCGGTGATCGTGATCGAGCACCACCAGGCGGTGATGGCGCACGCCGACTGGATCATCGATCTCGGTCCCGGCGCCGGCCACGACGGTGGCAAGGTCGTGTTCGAGGGCACCCCCGCCGACCTGGTCGCCGCGAGGTCGACGGTCACCGGGGAGCACCTGGCCGACTACGTGGGTGGCTAGCCCGGCAACCTGATTCCGCTGTGGTCAGCCCGCAACCTAACGCGCGCTCCGAGCGTCACCTCAAGTGTGAGGGGTTCCTTCTCGGTCGCCTTGGTGGCGATCGCCGCGACGCTTTCCGCCTGCGCGGCTGCGCCCGCGGATCGCGCGGAGGAGGTGCGGCACCCACCGCCTCCTCCTGTCGTCCGATCGGCGCCGGCCGCCCCATCGCCGCCGACCGGCGCCAGCAGCCGGATCCTGGTGAGCGGCAACACCTTCTGGGGGAGGCACGTGGACGAATGGGCACGGCAGAGCGGCCAGGGCCACGCCTATCCGTTCAGCCGTCTGCACACCCTGGACCGTGACGACTACGACGAGTGGATCTCCGGGCTCGAGTGCCCCACTGTCCCGGGGGTCCGCCTGAGCATCGCCGAGCAGGACCGGCTGCTGAGCTTCAACTGCGACCCGGCGTACCTCGCTGAGGCGAGCAAGTGGTTCTCGGTGTTCTCGTTGGCGAACAACCACACGGACAACCAGGGGAGGGCGGGCGTCGCCGCGACCCGCCGGGCGCTCCGCCGGGCGGGCATCGGCCACTTCGGCGACCCGGACCCTCGCCGGCTGGACCGGGTCTGCTCGGTCCTCGGCCTGCGGGTCGAGGTGGCCCACGCCTCGGGCGACACGACGGCGGGTCATCTTCCGGTCGGGCTCTGCGGCTTCCACGGCGTGTTCGAGATCCCGCCACCGGAGGCGATCGCACGGATGGGCCGGCTCTCGCAGCGGGTGCCCGTGCTCGCACTCCCGCACAGCGGCCTGGAGTACGTCGCGCGGGAGATCGGGATCAAGGTGGATCTCTACCGCAGCATGATCGATGCCGGCGCCGACGCGGTGCTCGGCGATCATGCGCACTGGGTCCAGAACAGCGAGGCCTACCGGGGCCGGCCCATCGTCTACTCGATGGGCAACTTCATGTTCGACCAGCAGGGCGACGCCGAGGTGACCCGCGCCGCCGCCGTCAAGATCCGGCTGACCGTGCCGGATCAACCACATCTGGGGGATTGGCTCGTCCTCGGTGACCGCTGCGCGACGATGACGGACTGCACCGCGCTGGTCGAGCGGGCGGGCCTCCCCGAGCTCGAGGTGGCCTTCCGCTTCGGTGTCGTCGGGGTGTCCACCGCCGACGGGATCACGCACGCCGCGTCGGCCGCCGAGACCGCCGGCATCCTGGCTCGGCTCGACTGGTCGCACACCGTCGCGGGACTCAGGCCGCCGTACGGCGGGCGGTGACCGGCCCGCTGCCGCAGGCTGCTGGCGGTGTGGGCTGTCGGCGGGACTGTCGGTGGCGAGGGGCAGGATCGGGGCCATGAGTCGCACCATCCAGGTCACCTTCGACGCCCACGACCCGCGCACGCTCTCGACGTTCTGGCGCGACGTCCTGGGCTACATCCATCCGGCGCCCCCGACGTCGAGCTTGCCGACGGCGCCGACCCGCTGGCGGCGTGGGACGACTTCCTCGAGCGCGCGGGCGTGCCGGAGGACCGACGCAACTCCGCGTCCGCCGTCGAGGACCCGGACGGGGTCGGGCCGCGGCTGTTCTTCCAGCAGGTGCCCGAGGACAAGGTTGCGAAGAACCGGGTCCACCTCGATGTCCGGGCCGCTCCCGGGCTGGAGGGGGAGGAGCGGATGGCCGCGCTGGAGGAGGAGTGTGAGCGATTGGTAGCCCTCGGCGCTGCGCGAGTCCAGCGGTTCGAGCCCGCGCCGCCCATGGGCAGCGGTCACATCGTCATGCACGACCCGGAGGGCAACGAGTTCTGCCTCGACTGAAGACACCGCCGGGCACGACGATGTCGTGCCCGGCGATGCCAACGAGACGCGGCTAGTAGTGGCTAGTAGTACAGCCGGCGCTGGCCACCGATCGGCACGAGGTTCAGGATCAGCCCGACCACGATCAGGATGGCTCCGATCGTCGTGAGGACCGGGATGCTGGCGAGCAGGCCGACGACCAGCAGGATGACTCCGAGGATGACCATTTCCAACTCCGTTCTTCTAGCCGAGACTGTCAGATCTGGTACCCGACAGGACCAACCTCATCCCTGTCGTCACCCGGCGGTGGCTACGGTTCGGTCCATGACGTTGTCCCAGCAGCTCCTGACCGAGCAGAAGCGGCCGGTCGTGATCGCGGACCTGGTCGAGGTCGTCCAGCGCGAGGTGGCGGCGAAGAAGGGCATGTCGGGCACCGCCCTCAAGGCGGGCTACGGCGCTGCGTCGAAGGTGGTCCCGAACCTCACCGAACGCGGGCTCAACAAGCTCTTCCCCGACCTGGCAGCCGCGCTCGACCCGTTCTGGTCGAGCTACCAGGCTTCCGGCGGCCGCGACTTCGGCTGCTACCTGGCCGACCACGGCGTGCCTGTCTCAGCCGCCCTGCTCGCGGTGACCGACGCCAAGGTCCAGGGGAGTGGCCGGGAGCCGATCAAGAAGGTCTACCGGGCGCTGCGCGGCAAGGCGGTGACCCACGTGGAGGCGGCGCTGCCGCGGCTCGGCACCACCCTGCAGCGGCACGCGGTCAGTGCTGGGGATCAGGGCAGCTGATGCCGCACCGGCCCGGCGCCCAGGACCGGGTCGTAGCGCATCAGCGCGTGGTTGTGGGACACGAACTCGTCGTCGACAAGCCGCCCCTGGCAGTCGAGCACCTGGCGCCGGAGCAGGTTGCGGCGGTGGTGCACACCCGGCCCGTCGTTGGTGATCAGGTGCGCCGCCTCATACACCCGGTAGTGACGGGTCGGCGCGACGTCCGACGTCCACGCGCCCTCCAGGTCGGTGGGGCCGACCCGTAGGTCGAGCCGGTACGACGCCGTCGTGCGGTTCTCGATCTGCAGGTCCAGCGAGGGGTAGGAGCAGGTCGCGCCGCTGGCGAACGGGACCGTGCGCGCGCTGTCCGGGAACACGTCGTAGCTGTGCCGCCACCGCTCGACGACGGTCAGCGGCGTGTGCAGGGTCATCCAGTGGATCAGGTTGGTCAGCTGGCACAGGCCGCCGCCGACACCCGCGGTCAGCCGCCCGTCGACGAGCACCAGTCCCTCGAGGAACCCGCGCCGGGTGGTCGGCCGGCCGACGTACCTCCAGAACGACAGCCGCTGGCCGGGGTGGAGGACGCGGCCGTCCAGGGTGGCGGCCGCGATCCGCAGGTTGACCACCTTGTTGTGCTGGAGCTGCATGTCGAGCCCGGACAGCTCCCGCAGGAGCACCGAGCGGTGCGCCGACACGTCGTACGCGAACTCGCGTCGAGGAGCGACCGCCAGGTCGAGGTCCGCCGGGCAGGTGCGCCACTGCCACTCCCGCCGGGCGCGGCGGTAGGCCGGGCCGAGCCGGCGCACCACGGGTGCGGGCAGCGTCGTCCGCAGTCGGTCGGTCAGGCTCGCGGGCTCCATCATGGGTACGACGCCCGCCGGCCGCTCGAAGTTGTCTCAACCGGAGGCCAGGATCACGAGCTGCTGGGTCGCCCTGGTCATCGCGACGTAGCGGTCGACCGCCCCTTCGATGCCGGTCGCCGAAGCTTTCGGGGTCGATGAGGACGACGAGGTCGAACTCGAGACCCTTGACGGTCTCGGGGGCGAGCGATCGGATGCGGGAAGTCGCCGGGAACGAGGGATCGCCGATGACGCACGCGATGCCCTCCCCTTCGGCGTGCTCCTCGAGCCAGCCGGCGAGGATGGAGTCGAGCTCGGCGACCGAACCGTGGCGGACCGGGAGCCCGGTGCTGCGGACCGAGATCGGCACGTTGGCGTCCGGCAGCACGGTTCGGATGACCGGCTCGGCCGCCGCCATCACCTCCTCCGGCGTCCGGTAGTTGATGCTGAGGGACGCCAGGTTGACGTGGTCCAGCCCGATCCGCGCGAGCCGTTCCTCCCACGACTCGGTGAAGCCGTGGCGCGCCTGGGCCCGGTCGCCGACGATGGTGAAGCTCCGCGACGGGCAGCGGAGCAGCAGCATCTGCCACTCCGCGTCGGTCAGCTCCTGGGCCTCGTCGACGACGATGTGCGCGAACGGCCCGGCGAGCAGGTCCGGGTCGGCATCGGCCACCGCGCTCTCGTCCACGATGATCGTCTGCGCGTCCTCGACGCGCAGCATCGACATCACCTGCATCTCGCTGTCGTCGGTCGCGATCAGGTGGTCGACGACGTCGGCCATCTGCTCCCGTTCGGCTGCGATGACGGCATCCCGGCGTCGTTTGCGCCGGGAGGCCTGGGGGTCGCCGAGGCGGTGCCTGGCGGCGTCCAGCAGGGGCAGGTCGGAGACCGTCCAGGCCTGCGGATCCGCCCGCTGCAGCCTGCGGACCTGGTCGGGCTCCAGCCACGGCGCGCACATCCGCAGGTAGGCCGGGACCGACCACAGGTCACCGACCAGGTCCGCCGGGTCGATCAGGGTCCAGGCCTTGTTGAAGGCCGCGACCAGCTCGGTGTTCTGGACCAGCGACCTGCGGAGCAGGTCGGCGGGGACGTCGTCGTCGTCGACCTTGTCCACCACGATGGTGACCAGCTCCTCCCAGATCTGGTCGCGTGCCTCGTTGTGCGGGGTGCCGGGGTCGGCGGTGCCGAACGCCTCGACCCAGTCCGACGGGCTGAGCCAGATGTCGGCGTACGGCGTCTCGACCTCCATGCCCTCCGTCGGCGGTTCCTCGTAGAGCCGGACCGCCGGCTCGATCGCCTTGACCATGGCGGCGGAGGCCTTCAGCCGGGCCACCTCCGCGTCCGCCTCCTCGGGTGCGCCCGCACCCTGGGGGAGGAGGTCGCGGAGCGTGCAGGTCTGCACACCCTCCTCGCCGAGGCTGGGGAGGACGTCGGCGACGTAGGCGAGGTAGGGCTGGTGCGGCCCGACGAACAGGACGCCGCCCTTCTGGTGGCCGAGGCGAGGGTCGGAGTAGAGGAGGTACGCCGTGCGGTGCAGCGCCACCACGGTCTTGCCCGTGCCGGGACCTCCATCGACGACGAGAGTGCCCCGCGACGACGCGCGGATGATCGCGTCCTGGTCGGCCTGGATGGTGCCGAGCACGTCCCGCATCTGGGGCGAGCGACTGCTGCCCAGGCTGGCGATGAACGCCGACTGGTCGTCGAGCGCGGCGTACCCCTCGACCCCGTCGGCGTCGAACACCTCGTCCCAGTAGTCCGTGATCCGCCCGCCGGTCCAGCGGTAGCGGCGCCGGCTCTTGAGGTCCATCGGATTGGCGTGGGTCGCGCCGAAGAACGGCTCGGCGGCCGGGGAGCGCCAGTCGACCAAGAGCCGGCGCCCCTCGCTGTCGGTGAGACCGAGTCGTCCGACGTAGACCGTCTCCCCGTCGGCCGCGCTGACCATCCGGCCCAGGCACAGGTCCAGGCTGAACCGGCGCAGGGTCCGCAACCGCGCTGAGGTCCGGTGGATCTCGAAGTCACGATCCATCGCCGCCTGGCCCTCGCCGCCGGGCGCCAACCGGGCCGCGTCGAGGCGCTCGGACAGGGACGCGATGGTCTGCTCGAGGCTCTCCGCGATGGCGGCGAAGTGGCGCTCGTCGTCGGCGATGAGAGCCGGGTCGGCCTTGGGGTGGAGGTGGGCGGGCAGGTCGAACGCTGTCGTGGTCGCCGAGGACACGTCATCAACTCCGATTCGAGGGCGCGGAAGGGCCGGAGTCGGAGATTGTGCGGCACGACCAGGGCCTTGCCGCAAGCCCCCCTGTGCGCTATACGTTGATAACGGAGAGGGTTACGGCACGGGCTGGGCCAGGGTCGCCGCAACCTTGCGCATCCGGAGCAGCATGCTCGCCGATGGCGTCACCACGCCGTTGACGTACGTCGAGAGCCGCGGCGCGGACGTGCCGATGTACTTCGCGAACTGGCGTTGGCTGAACCCGCTGGCAGCCACGATGCGCCGGATGTCCTGGGCCACCTCGAGGCGCTCGGCGTCCTCGGCCCGCTGGCGGTAGATCCTCACGCATTCCTCGACCACCTGCGCCGGGATCGCGAGACCTGCCGCGCGGGCGAGGTCGGCGAGGTTCTTGGCGGCCGGGCCCCAGGGGTTCGCGGCCACGTTCGCCAGCAGCCGGCGCCACGCCGTGACGCCTTGCGTCTCGACGATGAGCCGCAGGTCGAGCGGGGACCGGGGGAGCGGGCCGGGAGTGGTGCTGTCCACACCCGCCATGAGCAGCCAGAACGCGGCCTTGCGGCACTCGCCGGCGACGGCCTCGGCATCGGCGCGGTGGTGGCCGGCGTCGAGCAGGACTCGCTGGATGTCGCGGTTGCGAGCCAGCTTGACGATCACCGCGGTGGCGAACGGCCGGTCCGGTCGGCTCCCGAGCATGCTGTCGAACTCGTCCTGGACGGCGGCGACGCTCTGCTGCCCGAAGCCGGCCAGCACGGCGACGTTGCGGTAGTCGGCCGCGGCGCCGCGCGCGACGATCCCGAACATGTTGACGGCCACCGCGGCGCGCCAGGCGTGGTCCGGCGTCGCCGGCGCGACGACCAGAGCGTCGAGGAGCCGGTCGAGCAGCCGTCGGTGGGGCCCGGTCTCGATCAGCCGGAGGCTGTCGCCGGCCAGCACATCGAGACACGGAGCGAGATCGGGTCGCAGCTCGCGAAGGACGTCGAGGTGAGCTCGCACGTCGGTTGCTGGCGCTGTCAGTGTCATGGCTGCCTCCCCCCGAGACCCCACGCGACAAGGAATGCCGCGACCTCCTCTTTGAGGATCCCGATGCGCTGGCGGCACGGCAAGACACCGCTTAGGCGTTTGAATGACCTGCGGAATGACCAGCAATTGGCGGGGAAAGGGGTGGAACGAACCGCGAGGCTGCGCTTGGCTGTCCTTATCGCCGGCGCCGAATCTCGGCGGAGCCGGAACCGATCGAAGGGAAAAGTCGTGCGCAGCAAGCTCTCGGGATCGCTCGTCACTCTCATCACCATGGCTGCCGGCCTGTTCGTGACCACCACCGCAGTCGCACCGCCGGCACACGCCGACGGCTGCTACACCTGGACCCGCAACCTCAGCGCCGGCGCGACTGGCGCCGACGTGACGCAGCTGCAGATCCGGGTCGCCGGCTGGGCCGGCAACGGTGTCCAGTTCGGCATCGACGGGCAGTTCGGTGGCCAGACCACGACCGCACTCAAGAGCTTCCAGGCCGCTTACGGGCTGGCCGCGGACGGGGTCGCCGGACCGGCCACCTACAACACCATCTACGCGCTGCAGGACGACGACTGCACCCCGGTCCACTTCTCGTACGCCGAAGCGTCGTACAACTGCGGGCGCGGGCTGAACGGCAACGGCTCGGTCGACCTGGCGACCGCACGCGAGAACCTCAAGCGCGCCATGTGGCGGGCGGAGGCGATCCGGCACCGGCTCGGCGACCAGCCCCTCACCGTGTCCTCCGGCTTCCGCGACCGGGCCTGCGACTCGTCGGTCGGGGGGAGCGGGACCGGTCAGCACACCTACGGCCGCGCCCTCGACCTGCAGCCCGGCAACGGCGCCACGACGTACTGCACCATCGCTCAGGCCGCCCGCTACGCGTCCGTCCGGATCTACGGCCCCGGCTACCCCAACCACGACGACCACGTGCACATCGACATCGGCACGCCCCTCGACTGGGACGCCTCGAACTGCGGCGTCGTGCGGTGAATCTCGCGTCCCTCCCGACCTTCGCCGCCTGGCGGCACGTGTCGGTGAGGGACGGGTTCGAGGTCATGTTCGCGCACTCCCTCGCGACCGGAACTCGACTCCGTGGCCACACGACGGCCGCCGAGGGTGGCGTGGCATGGACGGTCGGGTACTTGATCGAGACCGACGCCGTCGGCCGCACGACACGGGCTGAGGTCGACCTGCGAGGTGCTGAGGGGGACCGGACGCTCGTCCTGGAGCGGACCGCGGAAGGCCGGTGGCTCGTCGACGGGCGGCTGGAGTCGCTGTTGGACGGCTGCGTCGACGTCGACCTCGAGTCGTCCGCGGTGACCAACACGCTGCCCGTTCATCGGCTCGGGTTGGTCCGAGGGGTCCGGCACGACGTTCCGGCTGCGTACGTCAGAGCCGGCGACCTCCGGGTGCAGCGCCTCGATCAGACCTATCAGCTGGTCGACGAGCGAACGGACGGGTTCTCCGTCGCTTACGCCTCACCGATGTTCGGTTTCGCCTGTCAGCTCGAGTACGACGCGGCCGGGCTGGTCGTCGAGTATCCGGGCCTGGCTTCTCGCTGGCGACCGGACGTTCCACCTTCTTAGGCGTCTTTCTTCCTGTTATGGTGGAAGCATGGCGCTGAACATCAAGGATCCTGAGACCGACCGGCTCGCAAGGGAGTTGGCCGAGGCGACAGGCGAGTCCATCACGGTAGCCGCACGCGTTGCGCTCGCTGAACGGTTGGCACGCGTCCGCGCCCGTCGGGACGCTGCCGGACAGGCAGCAGAGTTGAACGCGATCGTCCAGCGGGGTCGGGCACGGTCGATGCTCGACGAGCGCACCGCGGAGGAAGTCATGGGCTACGACGAGCACGGACTGCCGGCCTGAGCGTGACGATCACATTGGACACCTCGGCACTCGCCGCCGTCGTCTTCGGAGAGTCAGACGCGGCGCAGTTCACCGCTGCCATGCTTGCGAACGCGGGCGATTGCCTGATCAGCGCAGCGACCTGGGTCGAGGCGAGCATCGTCGTCGAGGTGAAGCAGGGCCCGGCCGCCGCCCAGGACCTGCGACTCTTGGTCGACCAGATCGGCGCCGAGGTGGTGCCCGTCGACGCGGAGACCGCGTCGGTCGCCGTCGCCGCGTGGCAGCGCTTCGGAAAGGGGCGCCATCCAGCTGGTCTGAATTTCGGCGACTGCTTCTCCTACGCCTTGGCCAAAGTGGCGGGCGCGGCGCTGCTCTTCAAGGGCAACGACTTCGCACAGACCGACATCTCGCACGTCGCCGGGTTGCCGTCTGAATAGTCCGGTTCACAGGCGCTCTGTCCAAGAAGTAGGTCCCAAGTCTCGCCAGAGCCAGCGCAGCGGCAGGACGTCATACGTTCTTCGACTCATACCCGCTCCGGCGCATGACGTCTCGCGGGACGTCATGCATCACTGCAGCCGGGGCCAGCGTTCCGCATGACGTCCCGTCAACGATCCGCCTGCCCGCGAGGGACGAGAAGCGCCGATAAGTGACATTATGTCATCTAGTGGAGGTCGTAGGAGCTCCTGGGCGGGAAAAGCGCTGCGGCCGGCCCTCCCCCCGGGGATCATGGAGCGGTGCGATTCCATCGGTACGTCGCCCTGGGTGACAGCCAGACCGAGGGCATGAACGACGTCGACGCCCACGGCGGCATCCGCGGCTGGGCGGACCGTTTCGCGATGATGCTGGCCGAGCACAACCCGGACCTGCTCTACGCGAACCTCGCGATCCGTGGCCGCCGGACGCCCAGGATCAGGGCCGACCAGCTCGCGCCGGCGATCGCGCTCGAGCCCGACATCGTGAGCGTGATGGCGGGCGCCAACGACGTGCTCGGCTCCTTCGACCTCGACCGCACGATGACTGATCTCGAGGCGATGTACGCCGACCTGCGCTCCACCGGCGCGACGGTCCTGGGCTGCACCTTCCCGGACCCAGGAGCAACCTTCGCGATCGCCCGCCGGCTGACCCCGCGGGTGCGGGCGCTGAACGATGCGATCCGCGATGCGGCGAGACGCCACGGTGTGGTCCTCGTCGATTTCGAGGCCTACCCGGCGGTCGCCGACCCTCGCTGGTGGAGCCATGACCGGCTGCACCTGAACACTGCCGGCCACATGCGACTGGCCGCCGCCTTCGCCGACGTGCTCGGCGTGGTGCCCGACTCCTCATGGCAGGAGCCGCTGCCACCTCTCTCGCCGCACCCGTGGTGGCGGAGCCGCGCCGCGGACGCCGACTGGCTCGCGCGCTACTGGCTCCCCTGGCTCGCCCGTCACCTTCGGGGGCGCTCCACCGGGGACAACCGTCTGGCCAAGCGACCGACGCTCGCGCCCGTCGCCCCCGGCGAGGGTCTGCCGTAGCATTCCCCGCCATGCCTGGTCAGACGCGGGTCGCAGTTCGGATCGTTCTCCTGGACTCCTCGTCCCGCGTCCTGCTGTTCGAAGGGCGGGATCTGTCCGACTCAGGTGACAGCGTGCGGTTCTGGTTCACGGCCGGCGGTGGGGTCGATGCGACCGAGTCGCTGGAGGATGCCGCCCTCCGTGAACTGCAGGAGGAAACAGGACAGTCGGACCTGGGACTCGTCGGCCCGTTCCACCGCCGGGAGTTCGACTTCCTCAATCATGGTGAGCCGCAGCACCAGGTCGAGCACTTCTTCGCGGCGCGGACGAGCGATACGTCGCTGAACGACCGCGGCTGGACAGAGCTGGAACAGATTGCAATGACCACGTGGCGTTGGTGGACGACGGAAGAGCTGCAAGCCGAAAGCGTCCAGTACTTCCCCGACAACCTCGTGGACCTGGTCCGGCAAGCGGGCGCCCTCGTCTGAAGCGCGCGCTAGGCGCCCAGCGCACCCTCATCGCTTGTCGGAATCGTTGGGGTCAGAGGTTGGGTCGTTCAGCCGCAGGATCTGCTGACGCTCATCGTCGGTCAGGTCCGACAATCCGAGCACCTTCTGCAGGACCGTGGACTTTCGGGCGATGTAGGTGTCGATGTCCATGGTGGGATCCGCCGCGAGCGCCAGCTTCACCGCCGCATACTCGTCGCGCAGGTCCGCCCGGTTGCGGAGCACCTCCCGGACCGCGAGGTGGTTGCGGACGTTGAGCGTGCCCGCACGGCAGACATAGACGTTCCGGCGAGGATCCTCGTCCGGAGGGTAGAAGGCCTCCCGATCGGTGACCCCCAGGTCCCCGCGGTGGACGTATCCGGCGGAAACCAGGGCGGCCACGGCCGCTTCCATGTCCTCCCCATCGACGATGACGTCGATATCCAGGATGGGCTTGGCCGCGAGGCCAGGCACCGAGGTCGACCCCACGTGCTCGACGCGCGCGGAGGTCAACCCAGCAAGAGCTCGTCGGAGCTCTCCGGCAACCTGCTCGAACTGCACCGGCCACGACGACGAGTACGACACCACTTCCACCGGCACCGGTCGATGCTAATGCAACGGTCACATCGTCTCGGGCGCTTCGTGGTCAGCACGGCTGAGGGTGACCACAGGGCAGAAGTGTGCTCAGACCTCGCCGGTGCGCAAGGCAAAGGCACTGACGATCGCGGCGGCCAGCTCACGTTCCTGGCGTTCGAAGAGGAAGCCGACGTGGCGGCCGAGCGCTCCCTTGTCGATGGTGATGATGTGGTCGCAGCTGACAACGCAATCCTGGTCGAGTCCGTTGACCTTGCCGACCGGCACCTCGGTGCTCAGGCCCTTCACGGTCGAGGTGATCGGCGCGATCGTCACGCGCCGCATGGCCGCGCGGACAGGTTCGCGCGTCAGGACGACCACCGGGCGGGCCTCGTCGAGGTGGGCGATGTGGATGTCGCGCATCAGTCGTCGATCGCCGGGTGACTCACCAGGTCGTCGAAGTCGTCGTAGTCCCCCGACTCCTCGAGGATGCGCGCGTCCCGTTCGCCGCGCGGTGCTGCTGTAGGCGCAGGGCGGACGGTCAGGGCGCGCGACCCAGCATCTCTCGACCGCGTCGAGTACGCGACCAGTATCGGGAGTCGAACGGTGATCAGGTCGCATACCAATGGTATCACGTTACCCCCATCGGTTGTCCCCCGGGCGACCGGTGAGGCGCGGCCCTTGGGCACCGGCCGGTTGCTATCTCGCGCGGCGTTCTCGGTGCTCATCCGGATCGATGCCGGCACGAAGCCGGCGGTCAGCGTGCTGCGGACGGGTCGTGCTCCATGGCCGCCGTGCTCGTCGTGCGAGGCAGCTGCGTCGCGCTGGTCGAAGCCGTCGATGCCGTCTCCGGGTGGGGCCGGGGCGGCAGCGCAATGTCCAGTGATTCCTTCTGCATAGGAATCGCCCTGCAGTGGATCGGCTGCGCCGAGCACCGGGGGCTCCGGCGACCTGGGGTCTGCCACCGCACTGTCAGCCGACCCGGTCCCAGTCCCAGAAGTTGACGGCGAAGCCGATGATGGCCACGGCGAGTCGTTCCTGGGGACCGGCTGACTCCTCCGGTACCGAAGGGCTGTGCTGTCGTTCAGTGCGCGGACCGTCTCGGTCGCGACTCTGCAACTGGCTGCGGACGGGGCTCAGGGCAACCTCGACGAGCCGATGTGCTACCTCCGGCACGTCAACGCCGAAGGGACGGACATCGCGAACGGCGCGGATGGACCACCCCATCCCCACGCGGGTGAGGTCGGCACCTCCGGTCGACCAACCGGCACTTGAGGACGATGTCCGACCCGGTGCGTCCCGGATGAGATGTGCGTCGTCCAGGTAACACCGCTCGGGGGTCCTGACCTGCCGAGCAGTCATCGAGAGGAACACGAATCATGAAGATGAAGTCGATGCCCAAGCTGCTCAGCGTCGCCATCGGGGTTGCCGCTGCCGGCAGCATCGCGCTGGCGCCGGGTGCGGAGGCAGCCAGCTGGCACGGGATCAGCGGCACCGTCTACAGCCCGTGCTCGGGCAACGTCTGGTACAAGTCCACCAACCCCCGCACCAAGTCGGGCACGGGCGCGGTCAAGCTCCAGTTCAACACCCTCAACCCGGGCGGTGTCACCTGGAAGCTCGTCGGCCAGTCGGGCAACCAGATCGGCAACACGATCTCGTTCACCGGCACCGAGGAAGGCATCACCCGCACCGTCGCCAGCAGCGTCGGCGGCGGCGTCACCTTCTACAACATGTTCAAGGAGTACGACGGCGCGTGCGGCCACGGCAACTACAACTTCGACGGCTCCGAGTACTACTGAGCCGACCGCTCAGTAGCGACAGAAGCTGTCACCCGTGACCATCGCTTCAGCGGCAGCGTCCGCGACGCCCCTCCGGGCGTCGCGGGCGCTGCCCGCGCTCCTCCTCCCCCTCGCCCTGCTCCTCGTCGCCGGTCTCGCCGGCTGTGCGAGCGCCCCCGATCCTCCGACCTACTCGGTAGCCGACGTGACCACCGACGAGTACCACGCCGAGGCGGACCGGCTCGAGCTCGCCCCCGGCTGGTCGTGGCCCGCCGATCCCATCCCGGCGACCTACCGCGGGGACGAGATCCGCTACGAGGAGGGCTACGGCACCCAGGCCGCCGACCAGTACTGGTTCTGCTCCTGGGCACAGCAGGCGCTCGCGGCGCCCGCGGACAGTCCAGCCCGCGGCGAGGCCGTCGCCAGGCTCGTCGAGCTTCGCGATACTTACTACTTCGAGGTGCTCCACCCCCAGTCGAAGCCGTACGTCGAGCGCGAGCTGTCGCTCGCAGAGCAGGGCCGGCTGCGGCTGGTGCGCACCGACGTCGCCCAGAACTGCCCGGCAGGAGACCCCGCGTGAGCCGATCCACCTTCCTCCGCCTGGTGCGCAGCACGCCCGTTGTCGTCGGCGTCTCCTTCGTCGTCGGCTACGCGTTCCACTCGGTCCGCGGGGTCGACGACGCCGACACCCTCTGGGTCGGCAACCTGTCGTGGCCGTACCTGGTGGTGCCGGCGTTCGCCTGTCTCGGTGAGACGGGTGTGCACCGGATGGTGCTGCGGGCCGCGCTCGCCTCGGTGGCGATGGTGCTCGGCTTCTACAACGCCCTCGGCCTGCTGACCGTGTCGGCCCAGACCACGGGCCTGCCGGCGGACACCAGCTGGCTGGGCATCGAGCGGGTCGCGTGGCGCAGCTACTTGGAGCACCTGGTGCTGGGCGTCCCCGGCGGCATCCCCTGGATCACGGTCGCCGTGGTGACGGGCGCCGCCCTGGGGCTGGTCCACCACTGGGTCGTGCTCCGGCGGGGTCGGGCGGCGGTCTTCTGGGCGGGCGTGGCCGTGACCGGCATGCTCGAGCCGGTGTTCCACTTCTCCCCTGTTTTCGCCGGTCTCCCGTTCGCCGGGTACCGGTTCGACAGCTACGGCCAGGTGGTCTCCACCGTCGAGATCGCGCTCGCACTGGCGCTCCTCGGTGTCGCAGTGGCCCACCTCCGTTCGCGCAGGGAGCCCGTTAGTCCATAATCCTCGCGTGCGTCAGTCATCCGGGTGGGCGCCGCACGTCCCCATGCTCACAGAGGCACCGACGCAGCCTTCGCTGCGCCGGGGCCTGGTGCTCGGGGTCGGCACCGCCCTGCTCGGCGTCCTCGAGGTCTTCGACCGGCTTGTGCCAGATGAGCGAGGGGCCGCCTTGCTGCTCGTGCTGCTGCTGGCCCTCGCCACCGGCTTCAGCCCGGTGCGACCGGGGATCGGGCTCGCCCTGACCTGGGCGCTGGCGCTGGTGCAGGTCGCGACCGGCGTCGACGGTCTCGTCGTCGAGGCCTGCGTCGTCATCGTCCTGTTCCACGCCGGCCGCTGGGGCACGGTCGCGACGATGTGGGTGGCGGGCGCGTCGGTGCCCTGCGTCCTCGCGCTCGCCGCGCTCCACGTCCGGCTGCACGGGACATCGCTCATGGCGGTGATCAACCTCAGCGCGATGGCTCGCCCCACGTCGCGGCCCCAGCTGATCGTGGGGCTCACCTTCTTCCTGCTGCTCCTCGTGCCCTGGCTGCTCGGGATCACCCTGCGCCAGCGAGCGGCGGCGCGGATCAACCTGAGCGAGCGCATCGCCGCCGAGGCCCGCAGCGCCGTGGCCGAGACCCGGCGGGCCGAGGCCGAGGAGCTGGCCCGGGTGAAGGACGAGCAGGCCCGGTTGGTCCGCGACCTGCACGACGTCGTCGGCCACTCGATGGCCGTGATCCTCGCTCAGGCGCAGTCGGCTGAGTTCGTGCCCGAGGACGATCCGGCGCGGGTGAAGGAGATCCTGCGCACGATCGCCACCGCCGCCCGCGACTCGCTCGGCGACATGGGCCGGGTGCTGTCGGACAACCTCGACCCCGACACGGTCCGCCTCGACGCACTCCTGGCCTCCCTCGACCGAGCCGGGCGCGACGTACGCCACGACGTCGTCGGCGCGCCGCCGCCACTGCCGCCCGAGCTCGCGGTCGCGGCCTACCGGGTGCTGCAGGAGATGACGACGAACGCGCTCAAGCACGGCGACCCGGCCAGCCCGATCAACGTG
The DNA here is from genome assembly GCA_963766035.1 of uncultured Actinomycetota bacterium. Classification (GTDB taxonomy): domain Bacteria; phylum Actinomycetota; class Actinomycetes; order Propionibacteriales; family Nocardioidaceae; genus Nocardioides. Next base: position 316,443 of record CAVXYP010000014.1, read on the forward strand.
ACCGTCGACTGGACCCAGCCCGAGCTGCGACTCGAGGTCGTCAACCACGTGGCGCCGGCACACGAACGCGATCCGGTCGGGTCCGGCCGCGGCCTCAACGGCATGCGCAGCCGCCTGGATGCGGTCGGCGGTCGCCTCCTCGCCGACTCCGCCGGCGGCACCTACACGGCGACCGCGTGGCTGCCGCTGCCGGCGCCCGTGCTGCTGGGAGACCCGCGATGATCGACGTGCTGCTGGTCGACGACCAGGAGCTGTTCCGCGCCGGCATCTCGGTCATCGTCGACGCCCAGCCCGACATGAAGGTGCTCGGCCAGGCGGCCGATGGGTCCGAGGCGGTGCGGGCGGTCGACGACCTGGCGCCCGACGTCGTGCTGATGGACATCCAGATGCTCGAGATGGATGGCGTCGAGGCGACCCGGGAGCTGTTCGCGGCCCACCGGGTGCAACGCCGCGAGAAGCCGCTGCGCGTCATCGTGCTGACCACGTTCAACCTCGACGGTCGCGCGGCGGCGGCGATCCGGTACGGCGCCAGCGGCTTCCTGCTCAAGGACGCGACCCCTGCTCGGCTGCTCGAGGCCATCCGCACCGTGCACGCCGGAAACGCCGTGCTCTCACCGCGGGACCTGATCGCCCTGCTGGACACCCAGTTCCGTGAGCCGCGCCCGCCCCCGCCCGGCTACGCCAGCCTCACCGACCGTGAGCGCGAGGTGTTCGCATCAGTTGCCCGTGGCCGGTCGAACGGAGAGATCGCTGCCGAGATGTTCGCCAGTGAGTCCACCGTCAAGACCCACGTGGGTGGCATCCTGCGCAAGCTGCAGCTGCGCGACCGGGTCCAGATCGTGGTCGTCGCGCACGAGCACGGGCTGGTCGGCCCCGCCTGAGCGACGCCGCCAAGCACCCTGCAGCACCGGCCGCTCCACGTAGCGCCAGGACAGGCCGGCCAGCACGATCGCCAGCAGCGGAGCCGCGAGACCGGTCGGGTCGTGAGGACGCAGCCAGAGGGCCAGCGGGTAGTCCCACAGGTAGATGCCGTAGGAGATCACACCGAGCCGGGCCAGCAACTGGCTCGGCCGCATCGACAGTCGAGGCTGCTGGGCCGCGGCGCGGACCAGGACCGCGGACAGCAGCGCGATCACCGGCGCGGCGACCAGGTAGGTGGCCGCGTGACCGCGCAGCGGCACCAGGCACAGGGCGGTGAGCCCCGCGGCGGCCAGCGGCATCGCCCAGGACGGTGGCCGCTGAAGCCGTGCGACGGTCGCCAGCGCCGCGCCGATGAGCAGGCAGCCGGCCCAGCTCGTCGGAAGCGGGTACGCGAGCTCGGGCGCCTCGCGCAGCCAGCCGGTGGTGAGCACCGCGCCCAGGGCGCACACCGCTCCGGACACCACGAGCAGGAGCCCGACCCGGCCGCGGCGTACCGCGGGAGCCAGCAGCAACGGCCAGAACAGGTAGAACTGCTCCTCGACCGCGAGCGTCCACAGGTGGAACGTCGCCGGGCTCGCGTGCCCGAACGGCAGGTCGCCGGTCCACGTGAGCGCCCACAGGACCGACGCCGGCACCTGGTCGCGGTCGCCGCCGAGCGGGTCGAGCACCAGCGTGACGGCGACGAAGCCCGCGACGGCGACCACCAGCGCCGGCACCAGGCGGCGCGCCCGGCGGGCGTAGAACCCCAGCGCATCGAGCCGCCCGGTCGACCGCACCTGGTCGACGAGCGACCCGGTGATGAGGAATCCGCTCAGCACGAAGAACAGGACCACGCCGACGACTCCGGCACCCGGGAATGCGGTGGGCCACGCATGCCGCAGGAGCACCAGACCCACGGCGACGCCGCGCAGCAGGTCCAGCCCCTCGATCCGCCTGTCCGGGCGCGGGCGCGCATCGGCACGCGGAGGAGTCAGCATGCCTCCATGCTGGATCGCGGGGAGGGCCGCGGTCCTCGTGCTGAGGTACCGACCGGGTGGCCCGAAGGACCGGTTTCGGCAGCGACGGCGGCTACAGCTGCTGCAGCGCCGGCAGCACCTCGTCGCACATCCGGTCGGTCCACGCCACCGGGTCGTCGGCCCGGATCATCACGGTGACCAGCTCGATGCCGAGCGCGGCGTACTCCCCCATCAGGGAGACGAAGCCGCCGACGTCGGAGAGCGGGTCGAAGACCTCGAACATCATCGTCTTGCGGATGGCGTCGTAGTCCGTCCCGGCCGTCTCGCAGTGGCCGCGCAGCACCGCGAGCTTGTGCGCCATCACCTCGGGGGTCTGGCCGAAGATGTTGCACCACTGGGCGTACTCGGCGACGAAGCGCAGCGTCTTCCGCTCCCCCGCTCCCCCGATCATGATCGGGGGGTGGGGCCGCGCGAGCGGCGGCGGCACGCAGATCGTCTCCGCGAGGCGGAAGTGCTCGCCGTCGTAGGGCCCGTCGTCGTCGCTCCACATCTGCAGGCAGATCTGCACGGTCTCCTCGAGCCGCTCGAACCGCTCCGCGGTGGAGGGAAAGGGTACGCCGAGCCCGAGGTGCTCCCTCTCGTACCAACCCGCGCCGATGCCGAGCAGGGCCCGGCCGCCGGACAGCCGGTCGAGCGTCGTCGCCGTCTTGGCCAGCAGTCCCGGATGCCGGTAGGTGCCGCCCGTCACGAGTGCGCTGAGGCGGATCCGCTCGGTGACCGCCGCGACGTGGGCCAGCGACAGGTAGGCCTCCATCATCGGCTCGGCCGGACCGCCGAGGTTCTCCATCTGGAACCAGTGGTCCATGACGGTGAACAGCTCCGCGCCACCGGCCTCCGCGGCCCGCGCGGTGCCGGCCAGCTGCTCGGTGAGGCGGTCCTCCCAGCCGGGGTAGGAGAAGTTCGCGTAGTGAACGCCGAGTTCCACGGCGCCTACCGTACTCGGGAGCCTCACCGGAGGGTGTCTACGATGCCCCTCATGCGCTCCTACGCCCGTCCGGCCATCATGGCCGCGACCTTCTCCCTTGTCCTGTGTCTCGCTGCCTGCGGTGAGGACGACCCGAAGGACGAGGCTCGCGACGACACCTCCTCCTCGCCGAGCGAGACGTCCGCCTCACCGACCGAGACCGCCACGGTCACCGAGACCGATGACGCCGCCGGCGGTTCGTGCGACTACGTTCCCGACGGGACCGAGTCGGGGGTCGAGCCGCCTCCGGCCGAGCCGACGGTCAGCGGCGACGTCGGGGTGACGATCACGACCACCATCGGCGACTTCCACCTGACCCTCGACGGCGACCGCGCCCCGTGCACCACCAACTCCTTCGTGTCCCTGGTGGAGCAGAACTTCTTCAACGACACCACCTGCCACCGGATGACCGTGAGCCAGGGTTTCGAGCTCCTCCAGTGTGGTGACCCGACCGGCACCGGTTCCGGCGGCCCGGGCTACGGGATCCCGGCGGAGTGGGACGGCACCGAGACCTACCCGGCCGGCACCCTGGCGATGGCCCGGGCGGCAGACCCCAACAGCGGTGGGTCGCAGTTCTTCATCTGCTTCGGCGACACGCAGCTGACTCCGGAGTACACGGTGTTCGGCACCGTCGACCAGGCCACCATCGACGCGATCGCCGACGCCGCCAAGGCCGGCGTCGTGCCGCAGATGGGTCCGGAGGACGGGACCCCGAAGACCGAGATCACGTTCGAGACCGCCACCGTCGACTGACCCGTCAGCCCAGTGGGAAGCTGACCCCGCTCAGCTTCTCGGAGACCTCCCAGAGACGCCGCGCCGCTGCCTCGTCGCTGGCGGCGGCGCTGCGTCGCGCCGGTGCCGGCCAGCCGTGCAGCTCGAGGCGCCCGTGCGGACCGATGTAGGTGTCGCCGGGGATGTCCATGGTCCCGGCGTAGACCGTGCAGAGGGCACCGCGCCAGGCGGGCATGGCGACCAGCCGCTGGCCGTGGTAGCCGATCCAGGTGGCGACGGGGTTGCCGGATCCTCCGGTGATGTTGGTGGCCGACGCGCCGGGGTGCGCGCCCACGGCGCGGAGGGTCGAGCCGGCCGCGGTGAGCCGGCGCTGCAGCTCGGACATGAAGAGCAGGTCGGCCAGCTTGGACTGGGCGTAGGCCGCGAACGCGCCGTAGGGGCGCTGCTCCCAGGTCAGGTCGTCGAGGTCGAGCCGACCTCGCCGATGCTCCCGCGAGCTGGTCACGACCACCCGGTCCCGGATCGCCGGGAGCAGCAGGTTGGTCAGCGCGAAGTGGCCGAGGTGGTTGGTCGCGAAGTGGGTCTCCACGCCGTCGACGGTGAGTCCGAACGGCGCGCCCAGCACACCGGCGTTGTTCACGAGCACGTCGATGGCGTCGCGCTCACCCAGCAGCGAGTCGGCGAACGATCGCACGGAGGCGAGGTCGGCCACGTCGAGCCGGCGTACGACGACCCGGCCGGCGTCGTAGCCCGGCACCTGGCGGGCCGCGGCCTCACCCTTCTCCAGGCTCCGGCAGGCGAGCACCAGCTCGGCACCGCGCGACCCGAGGATCCGGGCGGCTTGGAACCCGACGCCGCTGTTGGCACCTGTGATCACGAACCGCCGCCCTTGCTGGGGCGGCACGGCAGTCCACGGTCGCATGGCGCACAGAGTTCCACATCCGGCGCCATGCGACCGCACTCCGACCGGCTCAGCCGCCTGAGAGCCGCCTACTTCACGACGATCGCGACGAACCTCGAGCCGTTGACGACGAGGTCCACCGGCGCGGTGGCGATCGTGGTGCGGAACTTGTTCTTCCCGCGCCCGATGCGTGCTTCGGCCTCGATCTGGTCGTTGCGGACAGCGTTGTCGATCAGGGCGACGGCGTCGTCGAAGGTCTCGGCTTCGTAGATGGCGTCGGAGATGGCCGTCTCGTTTCCGCCGACCACCGACACGGCACCGCGGGTGCCGGCCAGCCGGCGCGGGATGTCGAGCTTGAACGGCACGGTCAGGGTGCGGTCCCCCGAGTCCAGCGTGGCCCGGAGCCGCAGTGCGGTGCCCGCCTTGACCTGTGCGGGCTTCCGGGTGACGTTCACCCACCGGGCGCCGCGCCGCTGCTCGATCTTGCGGATCGAGAACGTGGCGTCGTCGGAGCTGATCTCGGAGGTGCTGGTGACCGAGGTGATCTCGACGCCGGGGAAGTTGCCCAGGACGTAGACCACGTCCGCCAGCGGGAACGACGCCTCGAAGGACAGGTCGAACGACGACTGGAGGCGGTCGACGTACTCGATGGTGAACGGGGCGCCCGTCGGGTCGGTCCCCATGACCAGCCAGCTCTGGGTCTCCGAGCCCGCACCGGCCTGGTCGAAGACCCGGTCGTGGTTGCCGATCGAGCCGGCGAAGACGGTCTGGGCGAGCGCGTCCGCCACCAGCACGTCACTCTCGCCGACCCGGTTGCGAGCGCCGAAGGACACGTCCGAGGTGAACGGGATCGCCGCAGGAGCGTCGCCGAGCGAACCGGCGATGCCCGTCAGCCGGTCGTCGGTGATCGTCCCTGCCAGCTCGCCGATGTTGGCGAGCTTGAACGGGACGCCGAGCGGGTCCTCCTGGATGTAGATCGCGTCGGCCGCGGCCAGGCCGTAGGTCGTGTCGCCGGCGAACTGCATCGGGTGCCCGAAGCCGACGAGCCGCCCGTCGCAGACCGAGGTCACGGTGCCGACACCGGCCGACGTGATGTCACCGGTCGAGAACGCCGCGGCGAGGTTGCCACCGGCGATCAGGGTGTCGCCGTCGGCTGCGGCCGGGTTCGCCCGACCGATGCCCACCGCGTTGCGCGTGATGTAGGGCCGGTGCTCGGCACCCGCGAGCCGGTCGGTCGACACTCCGCTGATGCCCATCGGCACCGGCAGGTGGCGGAACCCCTGGGCGGCCTGGCGGACGGTGACCTCGCCCGTCGCCGCGATGGCGCGGGCATCGGCCCGGGTGACCTCGACCCGGCGAACGGCCGCCGGCGCCTCGAGGTAGTCGTCCATGTCCTCGAACGGTGTCACGCCGGCGACCGGCGTGGTGCCCCACGCCAACCCGTAGGCGACGGCGCCGATGAGGTCGCCGGTCGTGTCGTCGTAGACCGGCGAACCAGACATCCCCTGCCAGATCCCGCCTGCCTCGTCGAGCGCCGGGGACTCGAGCCGCATCATGATCATGTCGAGGCCCGGTGCGATGCCGTCCTCGAGGACGCCGAGGACCTCGCCCGTGAACGGCTCGGGCGTCGTACCGTGACTGACGGTGAGCCCATGGACGGCCTGACCGTCCACGACGTCTGCCACTGGGAAGGCGGTCGCGCAGTCCGGCGTCGGATCGGCGTGGGCGGCGCCGTCCCCGAGGACCGGTGCGAGTGAAGCCAGCCCGAGCGCGAGGGCGGCGGGGCCTACGAATCGAGACATCTGCGTGATTCCTCCCAAGAGATGACCGCGTGGGATCACGCGGTCTTGTTGATGTGACGCGCTGGCCACTCGAAACGTTGCCTCGGGCGCCGGCCGAAGTGCTTGTGCCTAGTCTGATTCCTCATGACGGGTCGGTGGCGCAGCTTGAAGCGGGACGAGGCGGTCGAGCGGGGGGCGCTGCTGACCGTGACGTCGTACGACGTCCGGCTGGACCTCGCGACCGACGACACGACGTTCCGGTCGGTCACCACCCTACGGTTCGTGTCGGCCGGCGGGGACACGTTCGTCGACATCAAGCCGGTCGCGCTGCACCGGGCGACGCTCGACGGCGCCGACCTGGACCCGGCGACCCTCTCCGGTGGCCGGCTGCCGCTGGCCCTGTCGGACGGCAGCCACGAGCTGGTCGTCGAGGCGACGATGCCGTTCCGCAACGACGGCGAAGGGCTGCACCGCAGCGTCGATCCGGCCGACGGCCGTGCCTACATCTACGGCATGTCGTTCATGGATGCAGCACCGACGATCTTCGCGTGCTTCGACCAGCCGGACCTCAAGGCGCCCTACACGATGCACGTCACCGCGCCCGCCGACTGGCTCGTGGTGGGCAACGCCCGTGCCGAGGAGGTCGGCAGCGAGGACGACACGCGGCAGTGGCGGCTCGGCCCCACTCCGCCGCTCTCGACCTACTTCGTCACCCTCGTTGCCGGTCCCTACCACCTGCTCTCTGACGAGCACGACGGGATCCGGCTGACGTTGAGCGCGCGGACGAGCCTCGCGCGGGTTCTCGACGCCGAGGCGGAGGAGCTGTTCACGCTCACCCGGCAGAGCTTCGACGAGCTGCACCGGCTGTTCGGGATCCGGTACGCGTTCGGCGACTACCACCAGGCGTTCGTCCCGGAGTTCAACGCGGGCGCGATGGAGAACCCGGGCTGCATCACCATCCGGGACCCGCTGCTCTTCGACCGTCCCAGCTCCCGGGCGGAGCGGTCCTTCCGGACCGCGCTGATCGCGCACGAGATGGCCCACCAGTGGTTCGGCAACCTGGTGACGCCGCGATGGTGGGACGACCTCTGGCTCAACGAGTCGTTCGCCGAGTACATGGGCTACCGGGTGACCGCGGCCGCGACGCAGTACCACGACGCCTGGGTGGACATGTCCTACTCGCGACGGGTGTGGGGCCTGAGCGCCGACCAGAGGCCGACCACCCACCCGGTCGCCGGCAACGGGGCCGTCGACGCGCTCGCCGCGTTGCAGGACTTCGACGGAATCTCCTACGCCCGCGGGTCCAACGTGCTGCGGCAGCTGGCCGAAAGGCTCGGCGACGACGTGTTCCTCGCCGGCGTCCGCGACCACTTCGAGCGGCACCGGTTCGGCAACGCGACGATGCACGACCTGTTCGAGAGCTGGTCCCGCACCCTTCGAGACGCCTCGTCCCTCGGCTCCTCAGGAACCATCGGCGCGGGTGACCTCGACGGCTTCGTCCAGGACTGGCTGCTCACACCCGGCCCGGACGTGCTGACCCTCGACCGCGAGGCCGGCGTCGTACGCCGGACGCCACCGGCCGCCTTTCCAGCCGACCGCCGCCACCAGTTCGTCGTCGCGACCCACGGTCCCGACGGCTGGACCCGCACGCCGATGACCGTCGCCGGGCCCGAGACGCCGTTCTCGCCGGCCCATCCGGGTGCAGCGGTCCTGCTCGACGCCGACGAGACCACCTGGGCCGTCACCCCGCCGGACCCGGTGACGATGGCGGCGCTGCCGCTGCTGGCACCCACTCTCGGTCCGCAGCTGCGCGCGACCATGTGGAACAGCGTCCGGCTGGGTTTCGACAACGCTCTGGTCGATCCGGCGCGCGTCGCCGACCTGCTCGCGGTCGCCCCGCCGATCGAGGACACCGACGACAGCGACGCCAGTGCCCGGCACCTCCTCCCCTGGGTGCTCCGGACCGTCGTGCCACTGGCACCGCCGGGCACCCTGGACCGGCTGCAGGGCGGTCTGACGGTGGCACTCGAGGCGGCGGAGCCCGGTTCCGAGCGCCGGCTGTCAGCGTTCGGGTTCCTCGTCGCGACGAGCACCGACGTCCCGCGACTGAGGGCATGGAACGCGGGCGAGGAGCTGCCTGAGGGGGTCGACCTCGACGCCGACCTCGGGTGGCGGATCCGTCGCCGGCTGGCGGAGCTCGGTGCGATCACACGGACCGAGCTCGACGCGGCGCTCGCTGCCGCTCCGACCGGTCATGCTCGGGTCGCACACACCCGGGCGGTCGCCTCGTTGCCGACGACCGAGGGCAAGGAGTTCGCCTGGGACCGGCTGCTCGGCCGGGTGTCCGTGGCGATGTACGAGATCGACGCGGCGGGAGCCGGGCTGTGGCGCCCGGAGCAGCTGACCGTCACGCGGCCCTACGTGTCGGCGTACTTCGAGAGCCTCCCGGCGGTCGTCGCCCACCACCAGGGCTGGGTCCAGGCCGTCGCGGTGGACGCGTTCTTCCCGATCACGTATCTCGATGACGAGACGACGGCGCGGGCGCGCGCGGCACTCGAGCTCGACCTGCCGCTGGCGGCGCTACGGCGACTGCGCGACCGGGTCGACGATCTCGACCGGCGGCGAGCGGTGGCCGCGGCGTTCCCGCAGGACTCTGCCGGTTAGGAAACGCGGGGTCCCAGGTTTCGACGGACCCTGCTGATTGACTGGTTCCATCATGGAAACCATCGGTCTGCTCCTCCTCGGCCTGGTCGTCGGCACCGTCCTCGGCACCGTCGTCGGCTGGCTCGTCCGTGCGAGAGATCTCGAGGTTCTGACCTCGCGCCACGCAATCGAGCTCGAGCGGGCCCGGCGCGAGGAGGCCGAGTCGCGCGCGGAGGTGCAGACCGACCTGGCCGGCGCGCAGGCCACCGTCGACGAGCTGCGCGAGAGCCTCGCGGCAACGCGCGAGCAGCACCGCGAGCTGGTCGCCCAGCACCGGGCCCAGCAGCAGGAGCGCGAGCAGGCGGAGAGCGGCCAGGTGCAGGTGCTCAAGACCCTGACGCCGGTCGTCGAGCACCTGCGATCCATGCAGCGCAAGGTCGAGGACCTGGAGAGGTCCCGGGTCGCTCAGCACACCGAGCTCGCCACCCAGATCCGGCACACGCAGGTCTCCGTCGAGGAGTCCCGCAAGGCTGCCGACACCCTTTCGTCGGTGCTCAAGAACAACGCGGTCAGGGGGGTGTGGGGCGAGACCCAGCTGCGCACCCTCGTCGAGACCGCGGGCCTGCTCAACCGGGTCGACTTCGACCTGCAGCACACGGTGGAGGCCGACTCCGGCGACCGACGCCCCGACATGGTCATCCGGCTGCCCGGGGGCAAGCAGATGGCCATCGACGCCAAGGCGCCCTACAACTCCTTCATGGACGCCCATCGCGATGGCATCGAGCCGGAGCTGCGGCAGCGGCTTCTGGCCGACCACGCCAAGGCCGTCCGTGGCCATGTCGACGCGCTGGCGCGCAAGGGCTACTGGACCGGCCTTCCGGTGAGTCCCGAGTTCACGGTCGCGTTCATTCCCAACGAGCAGCTGCTCAACGCGGCCCTCGACGTCGACCCCTCCCTCCTGGAGCACTCGTTCCAGCACGGCGTCGTCCTTGCCACGCCCACCAATCTCTGGAGCCTGCTCAAGACGGTCGCGTTCACCTGGAAGCAGGAGGCGCTGACCGAGGATGCCCAAGAGCTGTTCGACCTCGGACAGGTGCTCTACCGCCGCATCGTGAAGCTGGCCGAGCACGTCGAGAAGCTGGGCCGATCGATCCAGCGCAGCGTCAAGGACTACAACGCCTTCACCGGTTCGCTCGAGCGGTCGGTCCTGCCTGCCGCGCGCAAGCTCAACGCCGCCGAGCCGGTGTCGGCGCTTCCCACCCCGGCCACGATCGACGAGGCCCCGCGGGCGCTGACAAGTGCGGACTTCGAGGCGATCGCCGATCTCGGTCGGGAGGAGCTCGAGCTCGGCCTCGAGGTGGTCGACGCGGAGATCGTCGAGGACCGCAAGCACGCCTGACAGTCGGCATTGGTAGTTTCGGCACATGGCCGGGATCGACAGCAGTTTTCTCGCGCTCCCCTACCGTCGGCTCGGCGATGTCGCGCTCGCCCGAGCAGCCGACCTCGGGGCGAGCCACGCCGACTTCCGGTTCGAGCGGAATCGCTCGCAGCGGATCCTGATCCGTGACGGCGCGCTCCAGGGCGCTGCCGACGCCGACGTCGTCGGGTTCGCGGTCCGGGTGGTGCACGGGGGCGCTTGGGGCTTCGCGTCGGGCGTGATCCTGACCGATGCCGAGGCGATCCGGGTGACCGAGACCGCCGTGTCCGTGGCTCGGGTCGCCGCCGCGATGACCACCCGGCCCGTCGAGCTCGCGCCCGAGCCGGTCTACGACGACGTGACGTGGGTGTCGTCGTACGACGTCAACCCGTTCGAGGTCTCGACGGCCGACAAGACGTCCGTCCTGGCGGACTGGACGGTTCGTCTCTGTCGAGGGTCAGCGGTCGACCACGCGACGGCGACGCTGCTCGCGGTGCAGGAGAACAAGTACTACGCCGACCTGGCCGGCACCCGCACCACGCAGCAGCGGGTGCGGCTCGAGCCGGGCTTCGAGGCGATGGGCGGCACCTCCGAGGTGTTCGACTCGATGACCAGCATCGCGCAGCCGGTCGCGCGCGGTTGGGAGTACGTCGTCGGAGATCCGGCCGCGAGCGCCTGGGACTGGGACGCCGAGCTCGACGAGGTTCCCGACCTGCTGGCGGAGAAGCTCAAGGCGCCCACCGTCGACGCCGGCCGCCACGACCTGGTGATCCATCCCTCGAACCTGTGGCTGACCATCCACGAGTCGATCGGCCATGCGACCGAGCTGGACCGGGCGCTCGGCTACGAGGCCAACTACGCCGGCACCAGCTTCGCGACGCCGGACCAGATCGGGAGCCTGCGCTACGGCAGCCCGGTCATGCAGGTCACCGGCGACCGCACGATCGAGCACGGCCTCGCGACCATCGGCTATGACGACGAGGGCGTCGCCACCCAGCAGTGGGACATCGTGCGCGACGGCATCCTGGTGGGGTTCCAGCTCGACCGGCCGATGGCGGCGCTGATGCCGGACCTCAACAGCGGCCGGTCGAACGGCTGCGCCTATGCCGACTCCCCCGGCCACATCCCCATCCAGCGGATGGCCAACGTCTCGCTCCACCCCGCGCCGGACGGCCCGAGCACCGAGGAGCTGATCGGCCGGGTCGAGCGCGGGCTCTACGTCGTCGGCGCCAAGTCGTGGTCGATCGACATGCAGCGCTTCAACTTCCAGTTCACCGGGCAGCGGTTCTTCCGGATCGTCGACGGCGCGCTGGCGGGACAGGTGCGCGACGTGGCCTACCAAGCCACGACGACGGACTTCTGGGGGTCGATGGAGGCCGTCGGCGGCCCCGACACCTGGCTCCTCGGCGGAGCCTTCAACTGCGGGAAGGCGCAGCCCGGACAGGTCGCCGCGGTCAGCCACGGCTGCCCGACCGCGCTCTTCCGGGACGTGCGGATCCTCAACACCACCGAGGAGGGCGGCCAGTGAGTCCGCAGGACCTGGTCGAGCACGGGCTCGCGGCGTCCACTGCCGACGACTGCATCGTCATCGTGCACGAGTCGACCAGCGCCAACCTCCGCTGGGCCAACAACACGCTGACGACCAACGGTCAGATGAGCAGCCGCAGCGTCACGGCGGTGTCGTTCGTCGCATCCGGCGATGGCGTGGCCGCGGGGTCGACGAGCGGTGTCGCCACCACGGCTGACGAGATCGCCGACATCGTGCAGGCCGCCGACGCGACGGCTCGCGCGGCCGAGCCGGCGGAGGACGCCAACCCGCTGAGCCGTGACCGGACCTCACCCGATTGGGCGGAGCCCGCCGTCCCTACCGACATCACCGTCTACGATGCCGTCGCGCCCGCGCTCGGCGAGGCCTTCGGCCGCGCCGGTGCGGCGGGCCGGATCCTCTACGGCTTCGTCGACCACGAAGTGACGACGACCTACCTCGGCTCGAGCACCGGGCTCCGCCTGCGGCACGCGCAGCCGAGCGGCAACTTCACCTGCACGGCCAAGGACACCACGCTCAGCACGAGTGCCTGGGTCGGGGCCGCGACCCGCGACTTCACCGACATCGACCCGCTCGCCCTCGACGACGAGCTCGCCCGACGCCTCGGCTGGGCCCAGCGGCGGATCGACCTCCCCGCCGGCCGCTACGACACGATCCTGCCGCCCACCTCCGTCGCCGACCTGATGGTCGACACCTATTGGTACGCCGGTGCCCGAGACGCCTGGGAGGGCCAGTCGGTCTACAGCCAGCGCCCGACCGGCACCCGGATCGGCGAGCGGATCGCTGCCCGGGGCGTCCACCTCACGTCCGACCCGACCCGCACCGACGTGGAGTGTGCTCCGTTCGCGATCGTCGGTTCGTCCGACTCCGACCACTCCGTCTTCGACAACGGTCTCCCCCTCACCCGCACCGAGTGGATCCGCGACGGCGAGCTCGCCGCCCTCGTGCAGACCCGGCACACCGCCGCCATGACCGGCCAGCCCGCGACGCCGTACGTCGACAACCTGGTGCTGGAGGTCGACGGCGGCACCGGCACCGTGGACGACCTGGTGGCCGGCACCGAGCGCGGTCTGCTGGTGACGTCCCTCTGGTACATCCGGCTGGTCGACGCCCAGAGCCTGCTGCTCACCGGCCTGACCCGCGACGGCGTCTACCTGGTCGAGAACGGCGAGATCGCAGGGGCGGTCAACAACTTCCGCTGGAACGAGAGCCCGGTCGACCTGCTCGGCCGCTTCTCGCACGCCTCCGCAACCACCGGCAGCTTCAGCCGCGAGTGGGGCGACTACTTCCCCCGGACGGCCACCCCCGCGCTGCGGATCCCCGACTTCAACATGTCGAGCGTGTCGCAGGCGATGTAGTCGATCCGCGGGACGCGGGTCACGGACGGTCGGTGACCGGGTCCAGCACGCAGTCGATGACCTCGACCAGGTCGGTGCAGTCGTCGGTCGGCTGGCTGGGCGGGTTGCTGGGCGGGTTGCTGGGCGGGCTGCTCGGAGGCGGCGGGGAGGAGTCCGACGGCTCCTCGGAGGGGTCAGGAGCCGACGGGGTCCCGTCGCCGGCCGGGTCAGCAGCGGAGTCCGAGCTCGGCTCGGTGAGCACCTGCTCGGCGGAGACCGCGTCCCTGGTGCGCCGAGGCTTTGCCTTCTCGACCACGATCGAGCGATGGATGTCGCGCACAGGAGAACCGTCGCGCGACACCGGGGTGGGGTCCTTCTCTGCCGGCGACGAGTCGTCACCGACACCGGCCAGGCCGACCGCCCACGCGCCCACCAGCACAGTGAAGATGGCGACGGCACCGCCGCGTAGCAACCAGGTCCTGCCCATGCCCGCACTCCCAAGATCCCGAGGTCAAGCCACGATCGTACGACCTTGGTCTAGGGGACCGTGGAGAGGAGGGCCCTGAGCGGGTCCGCCAGCGGGTGGGTGTCCGGGAGGCGACCCTGGTTCGCTTCCACGAAGTCCTCGGGTGAGAGCTCCGAGCTCCCCTCGGCGCTCTCGATCGCGATCCGGTCGTCGCCGGCCGTCACCGTGACCGGCTTGTCGAGCTCCTCCAGCACGAACCGTCCGAAGGCGACCCGCCACCGGGTCCGCTCGTGGCGGTCCTCGCCACGGACAGGGACGTAGATGTCGTCACCGTGGGTGGCGTACTCGACGGCGAAGTGGAAGGTCTGCAGCCATGACGAGTACTGCCCGACGGACGAGTCCACCGTCCCGTGGCGGCCCCGCTCGCGGAGCCCGCGACGGTTGGCCAGCTGGGTCTCGCGCCACTCGCCGACGAGCTCGTCGGTCGGCACGTCGGCGTAGCCCCGGATCTGCCAGTCGTTGAAGGCCTCGACGTCGAGGGCGCCGGCCTCCTCGGCCGCGCGGAACACGTCGCCGACCCTGCCCTCGAGATTGGCCCGGGTGTAGACCTCCAGGCCCATCAGGTGCCCCAGCATGTCCCGCACGGTCCAGCCGGCGCAGCGGCTCGGACGGGACCAGTCGGGCCCGCTGGTGAACAGCTGGTGGACCCGGTCGGCCTCGCGGTCGAGCAGTTCGAACGGGTCGAGCCCGTCGAGGATTGACTCGTCAGCCATGACCCGACGCTACTCGGCGTAGGCGTCCACCGGAGGACAGGAGCAGACCAGGTTGCGGTCGCCGTAGGCCTGGTCGATGCGGGCCACCGGCGGCCAGTACTTGTCGCCAATATCGTTCGGTCCAGTGATGCCCGCCGGGAAGACCGCTTCCTCGCGGGAGTAGGCCCGGTCCCACTCCCCCACCAGGTGCCGTGCGGTGTGGGGAGCGAAGCGCAGCGGGGAGTCGTCGACCTCCCACTCGCCCGACGCGACCCGGTCGATCTCACCCTTGATCGCGATCATCGCGTCACAGAACCGGTCGATCTCGGCCACGTCCTCCGACTCCGTCGGCTCCACCATGAGCGTGCCGGCCACCGGGAACGACATCGTCGGAGCGTGGAAGCCGTAGTCGATCAGCCGCTTGGCGACGTCGTCGACGCTGACGCCGGTCTGCTTGGTGATCTCGCGGAGGTCGAGGATGCACTCGTGGGCGACCAGGCCCGAGTCGCCGCGGAAGAGCACCGGGTAGTGCTCGCCGAGCCGAGCCGCGACGTAGTTGGCGGACAGCACCGCGATCGCGGTCGCCTGGGCAAGACCCTCGGCGCCCATCATCCGCACGTAGGCCCAGGAGATCGGCAGGATCCCGGTCGAGCCGTAGGGCGCCGCGCTGATCGCGCCGATGCCGTCACGCTTGGCGTCCTCCGGGTGCAGCGGGTGCGAGGGGAGGTACGGCGCCAGGTGCTCGCGCACCGCGACCGGCCCGACACCCGGACCGCCGCCGCCGTGCGGGATGCAGAACGTCTTGTGCAGGTTGAGGTGCGAGACGTCACCACCGAACTGGCCGGGCTTGGCGTAACCCAACAGGGCGTTGAAGTTGGCGCCGTCGATGTAGACCTGACCGCCGTGCGCGTGCACGATCTCGCAGAGGTCGGCGATGTCCTCCTCGTAGACGCCGTGCGTCGACGGGTAGGTCACCATGATCGCGGCGAGCGTGTCGGCGTGCTGCTCGCACTTGGCGCGCAGGTCGGTGAGGTCGACGGTGCCGTCCTCGTCGGCCTTGACGACGACGACGGTCATGCCGGCCATCACGGCCGAGGCCGGGTTGGTGCCGTGCGCGGACGACGGGATCAGGCAGACCCGGCGAATGTCATCGGCACCGTTCGCCCTTGCGTTTTCATGGTGGTAGGCACGGATCGCGAGCATGCCGGCGAACTCGCCCTGTGAGCCGGCGTTGGGTTGGATCGAGACCTTGTCGTAGCCGGTGACCTCGGCCAGCCACTCCTCGAGCTGGGCGACGAGCTGCCGGTAACCGTTGGCGTCCTCGGCCGGCACGAACGGGTGCAGGTCGGCGAAGCCGGGCAGGGACACCGGCTCCATCTCGGTGGTCGCGTTGAGCTTCATGGTGCAGGAGCCGAGCGGGATCATGCCGCGGTCGAGCGCGTAGTCGCGGCTCGAGAGCCGGTGCAGGTAACGCAGCATCGACGTCTCGTTGTGGTGGGTGTTGAACACCGGGTGCTCGAGGTAGGCCGTCGTGCGGCGAAGCTCGGCCGGGAGTGCGTCGCTCGTCGTCCGGTCGAGACCGTCGATGTCCGCACCCACGATGCCGAACGCCTTCAGCACGGCGCTCACCGTCGAGCGGGTCGTGCACTCCGAGGTCGACAGCGAGACGGTGTCGGCGTCGACCAGGCGCAGGTGCACACCCAGGTCGCTGGCTGCCGCGACGACCTCCGCCGCCCGGCCCGTGACGGGCACGGTCAGGGTGTCGAAGAAGCGCTCGTGGGTGGCCGTGAAGCCGCCCTCGGCCAGCGCGTGGGCGAGCACCGCGGCGTAGCGGTGGGTCCGGGTCGCGATCTGCCGCAGGCCCTCGGGACCGTGGTAGACCGCGTACATCGACGCCGTGACCGCGAGCAGGACCTGCGCGGTGCAGATGTTCGACGTCGCCTTGTCGCGCCGGATGTGCTGCTCGCGGGTCTGGAGCGCGAGCCGGTAGGCCGGGCGGCCCTCGACGTCGAGCGAGACACCGACCAGCCGGCCGGGGAGCTGCCGCTCGAGGCCCGCGCTCACGCTCATGAACCCGGCGTGCGGCCCGCCGTAGAACAGCGGGACGCCGAAGCGCTGGCTGGACCCGACGACGACGTCGGCACCCAACGCGCCGGGCGACTCGAGGAGGGTGAGCGCGAGCAGGTCGGCGGCGACCACGGCGAGTCCGCCGCGCTCGTGGACGACATCGATCAGCGGGCGTGGGTCCAGGACCCGGCCGGAGGCACCTGGGTACTGGATCAGGACGCCGGCCAGGTCGCCGTCCGGCAACCCGTCCGTCAGGTCGGCGACCAGGATGTCGATGCCCATCGCCTGCGCGCGGGTGCGGACGACGTCGATGGTCTGGGGAAGCGCGTCGGCGTCGATCACGAACGGGCCCACGATGTTGCGCCGGGCGCGGTGGACCAGTGCCAGCGCCTCGGCGACCGCGGTGCCCTCGTCCAGGAGCGACGAGCCCGTGATCGGCAGCCCGGTGAGGTCGCTGACCATCGTCTGGAAGTTGAGCAGCGCCTCGAGCCGGCCCTGGGAGATCTCCGGCTGGTAGGGCGTGTAGGCGGTGTACCAGCTCGGGTCCTCGAGCACGTTGCGCCGGATCACCGGCGGGGTCACGGTCGCGTGGTAGCCGAGACCGATCATGGGCTCGCCGGGGCGGTTGGCCGCGGCGAGCGAGCGCAGCTCGGCGGCGACGGCGGCTTCGCTGAGCGCGGCCGGCAGGTCGAGTGGTGCCGACGTGCGGATGCCGCCCGGGACGGCCGCGTCCATCAGCGCGTCGACCGAGGAGAAGCCGAGCCGCTCGAGCATCGTGTCGATCCCGGCCTGGTCGGGGCCGAGGTGGCGACTGACGAACGGGAGGGCGCCGTCGAGCTCGGGCAGCGTGGGGAGGTCGGACAAAGGAGGCTCCTGGGATCGGTCGATCTCGTCGCCCTCCCCCTCTGTCACCGCGCCAATGCGGTTCCACAGTCGCCCGGCCGCGCGGTCCTGGTGCCTGAGAGGTTCCGGGGAGGATTTGCCCCTTCGGCGCTGGGTCGAACCCAGACTCTCCCGCGCGGGATCAGCGAGCAGAGACTATCAGGAGAGCCGGCTCAACCGGCTGTCCGCGCCGCCCGTCGGGCAGCCAGCTCGTCGCCCGGCGAGAGCTCGGAGGACTCGGGCGCGGCGTGCTCGCTCGGCAGGTTCGCGAGGGTGCCCTCGATCTCGCGCCAGACCCCGCCGATGGCGATGCCGAAGACGCCCTGACCGCCCTGGAGCAGGTCGATGACCTCGTCGTTGCTCGTGCAGTAGTAGACCGATGCGCCATCGCTCATCAGCGTGACCTGGGTGAGGTCGTCGGTGCCCCGCTCACGCAGGTGCGTGACCGCGGTGCGGATCTGCTGGAGGGAGATGCCGGCGTCGAGGAGCCGCTTGATCACCTTGAGGATCAAGATGTCGCGGAAGCTGTAGAGCCGCTGCGTGCCGCTGCCGCTCGCGCCGCGGACGCTGGGCTCGATCAGACCCGTGCGGGCCCAGTAGTCGAGCTGGCGGTAGGTGATCCCGGCCGCGTTGCAGGCCGTCGGACCGCGGTAGCCGAGGTCGCTCGGGAGGGGTGAGACGTCGTCGGTGAAGAGCAGTCCCTGCTCCTCGGCGACGCCGGCGGCGACGTGGGCAGCCGGGCTGCCTGCGTCGGGCTGGTGCTCGTTCACGCGTTCCTCCGTCGTTCGTGGGTCCGCTACAGGAAGGGACTCTTCAAGGTACGGCTCCGGAGCAGGCAATGTCCAAGACGTCGGCCCGGCGTGTCGCAACTCTAACCCTCAAGTAGAGGATGAGGGATGGGTGACAGCCGCGTCAGTGGGCTTCGAAGTCCTCCGGAGAGACGTGGTCGAGGAACTCCCGGAACTTCTCGACCTCGTCCTCCTGCTCGGCAGGTACGGCGAGGCCGGCCTCGTCGAGCACGTCGTCCGCGCAGTAGATCGTGGTGCCGGTGCGCAGCGCGAGCGCGATCGAGTCCGACGGCCGGGCACTCACCTCGGCCCCCGATCCGAAGACCAGCGTCGCGTAGAAGACGCCGTCCTTGACGTCGGTGATCCGCACCTGCGTGAGCTCGCTGCCGGTGGCCGCGAGGATGTCCTTCATCAGGTCGTGGGTCAGCGGTCGGGGCGGCACCACGCCCTGCTGGGCGAAGGCGATCGCGGTCGCCTCGACAGCGCCGATCCAGATCGGCAGGTAGCGATCACCCGACACCTCGCGCAACAAGACGATGGGCTGGTTGGAGGGCATCTCGACCCGCACGCCCATCACGTCGACCTCGCGCATGCATCCGAGCGTACTCCTTCAGCGGTTGGTCAGAGACGGCGAAGACCGGCCTTGACCAAGGTCGCGTGCAGTCGCACGGAGAGCGCGGCGATCTCGCTGATCGCTTCTTCGGCGCGTGCCGACGCCGTGGCGTCACGGCTGCGCCGGACCGGGGCGACGACCTGCTCGACCAGACCGACCTCGCGGTCGGCCGCCGTCTTGAAGGCGCGCAGGTGACGCGGCTCGAACCCGAACTCCGAGAGGTCCCGGGCGGCCTGGGCGATCACCAGCGCATCGGTGTCGTAGTGCCCCGTCGGAAGCGCCGTGATCAGTCCGAACTCCTCCAGCTGACCCAGGAGGTCGTCACCGATCTCGGCGATCTTCACCAGCTCCTTGCGCGAGAGTCGGAACTTGTCGGTGCGCAGGAAGGACTCCGGCGCCGGAAGGCCGTCGGCGTTCATCGCGACCCGCGGGACGGTCGGCACGACCGGGTCGACCTGGGGCGGCTCGAGGCCACGGTCGATCGCGTCGAGGTGCTCGCGGATCACGCCGAGCGGCAGGTAGTGGTCCCGCTTCATGCGCAGGACGTAGCGGAGCCGGTCCACGTCGGCGTCGGAGAACTTCCGGTAGCCCGCGGGCGTCCGCTGCGGCTTGATCAGCCCCTTGTCCTCCCAGAACCGGATCTTCGGGATCGTGATGTCCGGGAAGTCCGGGCGCAGCAGGTCGAGGACCTGGCCGATGTTGAGAAGCGCCTCATGGCGCTCGGCGGGCGAGACCCCCACTGGACTGCCTGCCCTCAGACGTCTTCGTGCCCGGAGAAGTACACCAGTCGGTACTTCCCGATCTGCACCTCGTCGCTGTCGGTCAGCGCGACCGTCTCGATGCGGTCGCGGTTGACGTAGGTGCCGTTGAGGCTGCCGACGTCGCTCACGGAGTAGGTGTCGCCGGAGCGGTTGAAGACCGCGTGCCGGCGAGACACCGTGACGTCGTCGAGGAAGATCTCGCTCTCGGGGTGGCGGCCGGCGTTGACGACGTCCTGGTCGAGCAGGAAGCGGCTGCCGGCGCCGGGACCCTTCTGGACGACGAGCAGCGCCGAGCCCACCGGGAGCGCGTCCACCGCAGCGGCGTCGATCGGGCTGAGCTGCCGGTCCGAGGTCTCGACCCTGTCGCCGCCGCTGAAGCTGATCGTCGCGGTGGCGTCGTTCGGATCGATCGTCGGCTCCCTGGTCGGCTGGGGTGCGACCAGGCGGGTCCCGCACTGGGAACAGAACCGCGCGTCGTCGGGATTCTGTCGACCGCAAGCGGTGCAGAAGGGCATCAGTTCTCCTCGAGCTTATCCCTCAGGGTGAGGTTGAGGTCGATGGTTCGAACCTATCAGTCGGACCGGCCGAGTTCAGCCTGCGATCTGCGCGTCGTAGCTGCCCGCGTCGAGCAGCTGGTCGAGCTCGCCGGCGTCGGCCGGGACGATCTCGAACAGCCAGCCGTCGCCGTACGGGTCGCTGTTGATCAGCTCGGGCGTCGCGTCGAGCGCCTCGTTGCGGGCCACGACCTCACCGGCCACGGGCGCGTAGACGTCGCTGACCGACTTCGTCGACTCGAGCTCGCCACACGCGCTGCCGCCGGCGAGCGTGGTGCCGACCTCGGGGAGCGACACGTAGACGATGTCGCCCAGCGCGTCCTGGGCGTAGTCGGTGATGCCGACCCGGACCGAACCGGGCTGCTCCCCCGGCGTGCGCAGCCACTCGTGCTCAACGGTGTACTTGAGGTCGTCAGGCGTCATGAGGCTGAAGGCTACTAACCCGGGTCGGGGGTGGAGAAGTCAGGCTCCTCGGACTCACGCACCGCTTCGATGTCGATCGACGTCAGCTCGTCGACGTCGAGAGCGGCTCCGTCCTCCTGGAGCTGCGCCCGTGGCCCGAGCAGGAACTCCAGGGACCCGGCCAGCACGGAGGGGTCCCCGATGACGTCGAGGACGTACGGCGCCTCGACCAGCCCGCCGTCGACCAGGAACCCGCCCTCGGTCTCCTCGAACGACGTCTGGGCGACGATCCGCACGGTGCCGTTGAGCTGCATCGCCTCCGCGCCCACGGTGCGCAGCTCCTGGATGGTGTCGAGGAGGGAGGAGAGGGAGACCCGCCCGGTCTCCTCCACGATCGTGATCCGGATGCCCGGGCCGGTCACGGGCACCAGCCCGGCGAGGACGCTGAGCTCGTTGGCGTCCTGCTGGGCCTGGTCGAGGGCGGCCTGCCGCTTGCTCGTGTCGTCCTGGAGGTCGTCGCGAACCTGCTCCAGGTCGTTGATCTCGTCCTCGGCGCGCTGCCGGGTGCCGGCGAGCGCGGACAGGATGTCGATGAGCTCCTGCTCGCGCTGCCCGGAGTAGGTGTCGTCGGTGCGGTTGACGCGCACCTGGGTCACGGCGGCGAAGCCGACCACGGCCAGCAGCAGGCCCACCACGATCTGGCGGCGAGACGGCCTCAGCAGCCCGTCGACGATCCGCTGGCGGGGACCAGGATCAATCTCCTCCGGTGGACCTTGGTCAGGCATGGAACACATGTCTCCGGATGGCGGCGACGTTGGTGAAGATCCGGATTCCGAGGACCACGATGACGCCGGTCGAGAGCTGGCCGCCGACCCCCAGCCGGTCTCCGAGGTAGACGATCCCGGACGCGATCACCACGTTGCTGATGAACGAGACGACGAACACCTTGTCGTCGAAGATGCCGTCGAGGTAGGCACGGAGCGCACCGAACACGGCGTCGAGCGCGGCAACGACCGCGATCGGAAGGTACGGCTCCAGACCGAGCGGGACGTCTGGCTTGAACACGAAACCGAGAAGGACACCGACGAGCAGACCGAGAACCGCGATCACGTCTACCCGTCTCCTTCCGGAAGTCGTCCGTCGTTCGTCGCTTGCGTGGCCGACCGTAGCTGCCGCAGCCGAAGCGGCGCACCCGGTAGCCGCTGCTCGTCGACATTGTCCACGTCGTAGCTCCAGCCGTAGTCGCCGGCCAGCACGGCGAAGCCGGCGCCGCTCGTCGTCTCGAGCAGTCGCGACGACAGCGTGTCGTTGTTGCCGATCGCCAGCACGACGTACGGCGGCGCGATGCCGGTGGAGTTGACCTCGATCGCGGTGCCCGAGTTGCGGATGGCGGTGCGCGCGGTGAGTCGCTGCCCGTTGATCGAGATCGCCTCGGCGCCGGCCGTCCACAGGGCGTTGACGAGGAGCGCGAGGTCGGAGTCGCGGATGCTCTCGGTGTCCGGGTCACTGACCTCGCCGTTGTCGAGCTCGATCCGGATGCCCTCACCGATCACGGCGGTGAAGCCGGTGAGCCCGCCGAGGTCGGTCGCGGCCGTCTCCGCGCCGTTGACGGCGTTGCCGAGCCGGAGCAGCCGGGCCTCGGCGTCCGTGTTGGCCTCGCGCAGGTCGGCGAGCGTGCCGTTGAGCTCCTGCACCCGCTCCGAGCGCGCCTGGATCCGGTCGATCAGCCCGGCCCGGCTCGCGCTGTCGATGTCGGCGTTCGCCGAGGTCTGCACGGCCGCGACGGTGAGCAGCAGGCCGAAGACCGCGACCACCGCGATCACCGCGACCCGGCCGGCGACCCGGGCACCGTCAGGTGGTGGGCCGCTGCGGTCCGCACGGCGCTGCGCGACCATCTGGTAGTCGCGCTCCAGGGCCTCGGCGGTGATCAGCGCCAGCAGCGGGGTGCGCACCCGCGCGGAGAGGTCCTGCCTGGCGTCCGACATCAGCGTCGCTCCGTGGTCGCGAGCAGCTTGCGCACCTGCCAGGCGTAGAGGACGCCGGCCCACCAGTAGAGCCCGATGCCCCACAGCGCCAGGGCCCACCCGAACAGCTGCGCGAGCGTCGCGACCGTGCCGTCGCCGTCGCCGAGCAGGAGGAGCGGGAACGCGTAGAGCAGGTTGAAGGTCGCGGCCTTGCCGAGGAAGTGCACCGGGAGGGCGCTGTAGCCGCGGGTTCGCAGCAGGGGCACGAGTCCCCAGAGCAGCAGGTCGCGCAACGGGAGCGACACCGCGAGCCACCACGGGATGATGTCGCGGAGCGCGAGGCCGACGACGACGGCGAGGATGTAGAGCCGGTCGGCCACCGGGTCGAGGATCTGCCCGAGCGCCGACTGCTGGTGGAGCTTGCGGGCCAGCCAGCCGTCGAGGAAGTCGGTGACGCCCGACACCATCAGCACGACCAGCGCCCAGGCATCCTCCTCCGGGCCGAGCACCAGCCACAGGAACAGCGGCACCCCGGCCAGACGCAGCCCGCTCAGCAGGTTGGGGACGGTGAAGACGGCGTTGGAATCCTGGTTGGAATCCTGGTTGGACTCTGGGTTGGACTCTGGGTCCTCTCGCGTCCTCGGGCCGGCCACGGACGACACCCTAGTTACCCAGGGCGGTGGTCATCCGCCAACCTCGTCGGAGTGTGCGGCGTCCCTGATCTCGCCGACCAGCTCCTCGATGACGTCCTCGAGCGCGGCGACGCCCAGGGTCTCCCCGTCGGCGGTCACGACGCGTGCCATGTGGGCGCCCCGGCGTTGCAGGTGCTCGAGCACGTCGTGGAGCAGCGCGTCCTCGCCGACCGTCGCGAACGGCCGGACCCAGCGGTCCGCGATCGGCCGGTTGCGGCGATCCTCGTCGGGCTCCAGCACGTCCTTGATGTGCAGGTAGCCGAGCAGCTCCGCGGCGCCGTCCGGGCTGTCGTCCACGACCGGGAACCGGCTGAATCCGGTCGCGGCGCACACGGCCTCGACGTCGGCACCCGTCGAGCCGCGGCGGACAGTGGTGAGCGAGGCCGGCCGCATCATGACGCCCGCGACCGTCTTCTCGGTGAAGCCGAGCGCGCCGGCGAGCCGGTCGTACTCGTCCTTGGCGAGCATGCCCTCGCCCCGTGACTCCTCGACCAGCGCCGCGACCTCCTCGCGGGTGAACGTGGAGCTGAGCTCGTCCTTGGGGTCGACCCGCAGCATCCGCAAGATGGCCTTCGCCATCGCGTCGAGCGCGACGATCACGGGCCGCAGGAAGGTGACGAAGGCGAGCATCGGCGGGACCAGCAGCAGCGCGGCCCGGTCGGGTCCGGCGAGCGTGATGTTCTTCGGGACCATCTCCCCCAGCACCACGTGGAGGAACGCGACCACGGTCAACGCGATCGCGAACCCGACCGGGTGCAGCAGGTCGTGCGGGACATGGGCGGCGTCGAAGGCGGGTTCGATCAGGTGCGAGATCGCCGGCTCGGCGATCGCGCCCAGCAGGAGCGAGCACACCGTCACGCCGAGCTGGATGCCGGCGATCATCAGCGGCATCTGCTCGAGTGCGCGCAGGGTCGTGCGGGCGAACCGCGAGCCGGCCTGTGCGCGAGGCTCGATCTGGCTGCGGCGGGCGGACACGAGCGCGAACTCGGTCGCGACGAAGAACGCGTTGCCGGCGAGGAGCAGGACCGAGAGCCCGAGGGCGAGGACCTCGTTCATCGCGGCCCCTCCTCCTCGACCCGGAGGGACAGCCGGTCGATGCGGAGGCCCTCCATGTACTCGACGGTGAGTACGGCGTTGCGGGTGGGCCCGTCCTCCTCGTCCTGCGGCTCGGCGAGGGGTACGACGACGTGGTCGCCCGCCGTCGGGATCTTCCCGAGGGCCTTCAGCACCAGGCCGGCGACGGTGTCGTAGTCCTCCCCCTCCGGGAGGGTGATGCCGGTGAGGTCCTCGACCTCGTCGGGACGCAGCAGGCCCGACAGCGACCAGCTGCCGTCCCGGCGCAGCCGCCCGCGGGCGCCGAGCCGGTCGTGCTCGTCGGCGATGTCGCCGACGATCTCCTCGACCACGTCCTCGAGCGTGACGATGCCCGCGTGCCCGCCGTACTCGTCCAGCACGACGGCCATCTGGAATCCGTCCTTGCGCAGCAACGCCATCAACGGGTCGAGCCGGAGCGTGTCGGGCACCACGATCGGCTTGGCCATCAGGTGCTTGATCCGGGTGGTCGCCCGTTCGGAGACGGGCAGTGCCACGGCGTTCTTGACGTGGACCGTGCCGACCACCGTGTCCTGGTCGTCGAGCACCGGGAACCGGGAGTGCCCGGTCTCGCGGGCGAGGTCGATCACCGCACTGGCCCGGTCGGTCTCCTCCAGTGAGCGGGTGCGGACCCGCGGCGTCATGATCTCGCCGGCCGTGCGGGTGCCGAACTCGACCGACTTCTCCATCAGCTCGGCGGTCTCGGCGTCGAGGGTGCCGACGTCGGCGCTGCGCTGGATCAGCGACGCCAGCTCGGTCGAGCTGCGGGCGGAGCGCAGCTCCTCCTGCGGCTCGATGCCGAACCACCGGACGACGGCGTTCGCCGCTCCGTTGAGCACCCGGATCGGAAGTCGGATCGACGACGTGAACGCCCGCATCGGGCCCTGGGTGGCGCGGGCGGTCGGCATCGGCAGCGCCAGCGCGATGTTCTTGGGCACCAGCTCACCGATGAGCATCGTGAGGACGGTGCTGAGCACCAGGCTGGTCGTCAGTGCGACGGGTCCGACGGCGCCCTCGGTCACTCCGGCCGCCTCGAGGGGGTCGCGGAGCAGCTCCGCGATCGCCGGTTCGGCCAGGAAGCCGATGGTGAGGTTCGTGGCCGTGATGCCGACCTGGGCGCCGGACAGCTGGGTCGAGAGCGACCGGAGCGCCCGTTGCACGCCGGCAGCGGTGGCGTCCCCCTCGGCCGCGGCCTTGTCGACCTGGGCCCGGTCCACGGTGACGAACGCGAACTCGGCGGCGACGAACATGCCGCAGGCGAGCACCAGGAGCAGTGCGAGGGCGAGGAGGAGCAGCGACGTCGTCACGGTAGGTGGGACACCAGCGGTGGCTCCGTTGCCGCGCGGACCTGGTCGATGGTGACCTCCGGAGCGAGCTCGACGAGGTGCAGCCCGTCCGGCTCGATGTCGATCACGCCGAGCTCGGTGATGATCCGCTGGACCACCCGCAGGCCCGTGTAGGGCAGCGAGCACTCGTTGACGATCTTGAACCCGCCGTCGCGCGCAGTGTGCTCCATGAGCACGATCACCCGCTTCGCGCCATGGACGAGGTCCATCGCGCCACCCATCCCCTTGACCATCTTTCCAGGGATCATCCAGTTCGCGATGTCACCCTTGACGGACACCTGCATCGCACCCAGGATCGCGGCGTCGATCTTGCCGCCCCGGATCATCCCGAAGGACGTGGCCGAGTCGAAGAACGACGCACCGCGGTTGACCGTGACCGTCTCCTTCCCGGCATTGATCAGGTCCGGGTCCACGTTCTCCTCGGTCGGGTAGGGACCGACGCCGAGGATGCCGTTCTCCGACTGGAGGATCAGCTCCACCCCGTCCGGGACGTAGTTCGGCACGAGCGTCGGCAGGCCGATCCCGAGATTCACGTAGGAGCCGTCGGTCAGCTCGGACGCCGCGCGGGCCGCCATCTGCTCGCGAGTCCAGCTCATGGGGTCACAGTCCTTTTCTCGATCCGCTTGTCCGCAGCCTGCTCGGGCGTCAGGGCGACGACCCGCTGCACGAACACCCCGGGCGTGTGGATGTTGTTCGGGTCCAGCTCCCCCGGCTCGACCAGCTCCTCCACCTCAGCGATCGTGACCCGACCGCACATCGCGGCCAGCGGGTTGAAGTTGCGCGCCGAGTCGCGGTAGATCAGGTTGCCGTGCCGGTCGCCCTTCCAGGCGCGCACGATCCCGAAGTCCGCGACGATGGCCTCCTCCAGCACGTAGTCACGACCGCCGAAGGACCTCACCTCCTTCGGCGGCGACGCCACCACCACGGCGCCGCTGTCGTCGTAGCGCCACGGCAGGCCACCGTCGGCCACCTGGGTGCCGACCCCGGTCGCGGTGAAGAACGCCGGGATCCCCGACCCGCCGGCACGCATCCGCTCCGCCAGGGTGCCCTGCGGGGTCAGCTCCACCTCCAGCTCGCCGGAGAGGTACTGCCGGGCGAACTCCTTGTTCTCACCGACGTACGACGACACCATCCTGCGTAGCCGACGCGCGAACAACAACCGCCCCAGGCCCCATTCGTCGACACCACAGTTGTTGGAGACCGCCTCCAGGTCCTTCGCACCCTGCGACAGGAGAGCGTCGATCAAGACCGATGGGATCCCGCACAACCCGAACCCACCCACCGAGACCGTCGCCCCATCCGGAATGTCCGCGACCGCCTCTGCGGCACTGGCTATCACCTTGTCCATGAACCGAACTCTAGGATGTCGAACGTGAGCGAGCTCTCGCAGCAGCGACTAGCGATGTTGTTCTCCGACATCGAGGGCTCGACCCTGCACGCCAATCGGCTCGGCAACCAGTGGAAGGACGTGCTGCGGCTGCACCGGGAGACCTGCCGCCGGGCGTGGAAGGACCACAATGGCGAGGAGGTCGACACGGCCGGCGACGGGTTCTTCGTCGTGTTCCCCACGGTGGCGGACGCCGTGGCCGCGGCGATGCAGGCGCAGCGCGAGCTCGGCGCCGTGGACTGGCCCGGTGGCCGCCCGATCCGCTCGCGGACGGGCATCCACGTGGGCATGGTGTCGTCGTACGACGGCAGCTACGTCGGCTACGACGTGCATCGTGCGGCCCGGATGATGGGCACCGCCAGCGGTGGCCAGGTCGTCGTGTCCCAGGCCGTCGTCGAGGGCTTCGCCAGCCGGCCCGAGGGACTCGAGATCACCGACCTCGGCGTCCACCCGCTCAAGGACCTGGCCGAGGAGGAGCGGCTCTTCCAGATCCACGGCGAGGGCATGTTGAGCTCGTTCCCGAGGATCAAGTCGCTGGGCACGTCGGGCGCGGCCGCGGCGGCCGTGGCGCGCACCCTCTACCGGCCGGCCGAGGTCGCTGCGGCGGAGCTGATGATGGCGGACGGGCGGATGATCTCGGTCAACGAGAACGGGCTGCGGATCGGCCGGATGCCCGACAACGACCTGGTGCTCAACGACAACCTGGTGAGCCGCCACCACTGCGCGATCACCGGGACGCCGGCCGGCTTCGTGCTCACCGACCTGCAATCCACCCACGGCACCACCGTCAACGGCGAGCGGCTCACCGCTGCGCGCCCCTTGGAGGACGGCGACGAGCTCGTCGTCGGAGCCACCAGGATCCTGTTCATCCAGCCGGGCTGACCGGCTCGTCCAGCGGCGCCGGGTTGTGCTCCGGCTCGTTCGGCAGCTCCCGGACGGCTGCCCCGAACGTCTGGATGGTCTCCGCCAGGGCCCGCGCCTCGGTCTGGCCGAGCGACAGGACCTCCAGCGCCGAGGTGGCCCGCACCGTCGCCGTGCGCCGGGTCTGCTCGAAGACCGCCTTCTCGCCGAAGTGGTCGCCGGCGCCGAGGGTCGTCACCAGCACCTCTCCGTCCGATGTCTCACGGATGATGTCGGCGGTGCCGCTGGCGATGACGTAGATCTGTTGACCCACCTCGCCCTGCCGCACCACTGCCTGCCCGGTCTCGTAGTGCTCGCGGCGCAGGCCGAACGGCGTGGCCACCCGCACCCCCACGATGTCGCGGCCGAAGATCGGCGCCATCATCCAGTCGAACGCGATGTCCGCCTTGCGCTCCCAGGTCGGCACGAACCACCAGAAGAACAGTCGCCACAGGATCCACGCCGGCAACCCGTAGAACCGCATCCCCTTCAGGTGCGACACCGCCTTCCGCCGCCCGAGCGAGCAGGCGTCACCGAGCCCGGCGAACGCGAACGGCTTGAGCGGCTTGCCGTCGATCTGCCGCTGGATGTTGCGACCGATCTGGCGGCCGGCGTACATCGCGTAGATCGCGACCGCCGGGCAGGTGCCGCCCTGCGGATGCGGTACGGCGGCGCAGTCGCCCGCCGCCCACACGTTGTCGGTGCCCGGCACCTGGACGTTCACGTCGGTGATCACCCGGCCCCGCGCGTCGCGCTCGTAGGGCATCAGGTCGAGCAGCGGCGACAACGCCGTTCCGGAGGAGCTGATGATCGAACGGGTCTGGACGACCTGGCCGTCGGACAGGATCGCCTCGTCGCGGGTCGCCGCCGTGATCCGGGTGCCCGTGACCACCTCGACGCCGCCCTTGGCGATGGTCTTCTCGGCATACCCGATCAGCTTCGGCTGCCGGTCGCCGAGCTCGGGGAGGATCCGCGCGCCCGAGTGGACGAGCAGCACCCGCAGCTCGGCGGGATCGATCCCCGGGTACTCCTTGCGAGCCAGCCGCCGGAAGTAGTCCATCAGCTCTGTGGCGACCTCGACGCCGCCGAACCCGCCCCCGACGACGATGAACGTCAGCAGCCGCTGGCGCTCCACCGGGTCGGTCTCGATCTCGGCCATCTCGAGCATCGCGAGCAGGTGGTTGCGCACCTTGAAGTTGTCGGCGAACGTCTTCAGCTGGAACGCGTGCTGGGCGATGCCGGGATAGCGGGACAGGTCGTCGATCGAGCCGAGGGCGAGGACCAGGTGGTCGTACCCGAGGACCTGCTCCTTGCCGTCCAGCAGCCGTGAGGTCGTCACCGTCCGCTGGTCGACGTCGACGGACTTGATCTCCGCGTTGTGGAAGCGCGCCGGCGGGAACAGCCGCCGGGACGGGCTGGTGATGTTGGTCGGAGACACCTTGCCGGTCAGCATCTCGGCGATGAAGCCGTGGAAGGTGTGGAAGTTGTCGCGGCTGACGATCGTGAGCTCGACGTCGCCACGGTTGATCGCGCGCTTCATCGCGCGTGCCAGATAGATCGCGGTCCACCCGCCGCCGAGGCACACCACCCGCACCGGGCCCGCGCCCTTCGACTCCGTGGCCGCCACCGTCATTCCTTCTCCTCAGTCCAACCGGCGATCGTCTCCAGGGCCGACCGGTAGCCGACCTCCACGATCGCGTCCAGGTGCCGCATGTCCAAGGTGTCGTACGCCGAGACCGGAGGCGCGATGAAGCGCACATCGCCCCGCAGCCGCTGCGCCGAGGCCGCGCGGTCGCTGGCGAGCGTCGCCGTGCGTTCGAGGATCCGCACGATGCTCGGGAACGCCGTGCCGGCACCGCGGCGCAACCGGTGGCGGATCACGTCGACGATGCCGGGCGCGTTCTCCCAGTGCAGCCCCACGGAGAAGGTCCGCGGCGGTGAGACGTCGCTCGCGTAGATCGTGCCGGCACCGGTGCGGCTCATGGGGTCGACCGGCAGGTTGTCGAGCACACCGCCGTCGACGAGCAGCTCGCCACGGTCGATGACCGGCGCCACGATGCCCGGGATCGACACGCTCGCCAGCACGTAGCGGGCCAACGGGCCGCTCGTGTGGATCATCGTGCGGTTGCGGGTCAGGTTCGTCGAGGTGCAGAAGAAGTCACGGGCCTGGTCCTCGATCCGGCGGGCACCGAAGCATCCGGCCATCGCCGTACGGCTGCGATGCGAGCCGTGCAGGGCGACGAACGGGAAGGTGAAGCCCTTGAGCGGCCGTATCTCGTGCCAGATCTCCCGGTTGGCCTCCACGATCTCCTCGGGAGTGAGCCCGATCGACCACAGGCCTCCGACGAGCGCCCCCATGCTGCTGCCGCCGACCCGGTCGATCTCGATGCCCGACTCGATGAGGGCACGCAGCACGCCGATGTGGGCGAAGCCGCGGGCACCGCCGCCGCCGAGCACCAGTCCGGTGGCCGTGCCGGTGAGGTGCCGGGCGAGTCTTCGCCAGTCGTCCTCGACGCCGGCCAGCAGGTGCGACTGGCGGGTGAAGCCACCCGCATCCCGCCAGAGTGCGGTGATCCCGCGGGACGGATGTCCCGCCTGGCGGACGAAGACCACCTCGCGCGGCACTTCGGTGGCGGTCGCGGCGATCCGGGCCAGCTGGCCGCGGGTCTGCCGATCCGGGCGGGCGCCGCTGGGCGCGACGACGAGCACCCGGTCCGCCCGCCGGAGGACCCGATCGGTCCACGGCGAGTCGGGCTCCGCGTCCGCGAGCAGCAGGATCAGCGGGTGCTCCGCCTCCGCGTTGTCGAAGAAGTCGGCGATGGCCCGCTCCTCGGGCGAGCCGGCCGCGGACCGGGCGGCACCGGCGCCGATCGCCTCGTCGACGGTGGCCGGGTCCAGGGCGAGGACCGGGGTCGCCGCCTCGATCCGCGCCGCGACGTCGCGGACGTCCACGCCGGCCACCGGCACCAGGGCGACGGTCGCCGGCGCGCTGGTGCGCCGCGGTGGACTGCCGGGGAGCAGCCAGCCGGCGATGACGCGGGTGAGCTGGAGCGCGCTGTGGGGATCCTCCTCCATCAGCTGCTCGAACTGCGCACGACTGAGGCGTCCCACCAGCGTGTCGCGGACCGCCCGGACCGTCGCCGTACGACGCGAGCCGGTCAGCAGGGCGACCTCGCCCACGGTCGACCCCCGGCCGATCTCGCGGACGATCGTCTCCGTGCCGTCCTCGCCGACGAGGGACACGTTCAGTCGCCCGCCCGCGACCACGTAGAGGTCGTCGCCCGGCTCGCCCGCCCGCATCAGCACCTCGCCGCGGTCGAGGACGTTCCACTCCATGGTGCGCGCGAGCTCGGCGAGCCGCCCGACGTTCATCCCGCGAAACACCGCGCAGCCGGAGAGCGCGCCGACCGCGTGGCGCGGCTCAGCCCGGATTGTCCGCATCGCTCGCTCCGGGCTGGATCACTCGTGCGAGCCGCTTCACGTTGCGGAGGTTCTTGTAGCTGACGTTGTCCGTCGTCGAGTTGCCGCCGAACGTGCCGCAGCCCAGCGTCAGCGACGGCACGAGGCCTGTCGTCACGCCGAAGACGCCGTGCGCACCGGGTGAGTTGGCGAGGATCCGGCTGGTCGGCATGGTGGCGCCGAACCGGGCGATCCGCTCGGGGTCCCGGCTGTGCACGATCGAGGTGTGGCCGGTCCCCATGTAGGCCAGCAGCCGCTGGGCGAGCGCGATCGCCTCGTCGTCGTCGGACACGTCGAACAGGGACAGCACCGGGGTCATCTTCTCCCCCGCCAGGGGTGAGTCCTCGCCGTCCCACTCTGCCGGGACCACGACCACCTTGATGTCGAAGGGCCTGGTGATGCCGGTGAACCCGGCGATCGTCGCCGCGGACTGGCCGATCATCTCCCCGCGGAAGCGGTTGGTCGCCGGGTCGACCGCGAGCGCGAGGAAGGCTTCGGCCTCGGCCGGCTCGAGGACGGCGGCGCCCTGGATCTCGAGCTGTGCCACCAGGTCGGCGCGCACCGAGCGGTCGACGACCAGGTTGTGCTCGGCCCCGCAGATGACGCCGTTGTCGAAGGACTTGGACATCACGATCGAGGCGGCGGCCGCGGCGAGGTCGGCGTCGGGAGCGATCCAGCAGGGCGTGTTGCCGGGTCCGACGCCGAGCGCCGGCGTGCCGGAGCTGTAGGCCGCCTTCACCATGGCGGCGCCACCGGTGGCAAGGATCAGCGAGACGCCGGGGTGGCTCATGAACTGCTGGGTGAGCTTGCGGCTGCCGCGCTTCTTGACCCATTGGACCAGGTCCTCGGGAGCACCTTCGGCCTGGAGGATGCCGCGGATCAGCTCGCCGACGCGGTTTCCGACGCCGAGCACGGCGTGGTGGAAGCTGAGGATGACCGCGTTGCGTGACTTGAGGCAGACCAGGGTCTTGAAGTAGGCGGTCGCGACCGGGTTGGTGACGGGCACGAGCCCGAAGACCACTCCTACTGCCGCCGCGATCTCGGTGATCTGCGTCGTCTCGTCGGTGCTGAGCGGGCCGGAGCCGATCTGTCCGACGAGCGAGTCGTAGACGCCCTGGGCCGCCACCATGTTCTTGAGGGTCTTGTCGCCGGCGTTGCCGACGTGGGTCTCCTCGACCGTCGCGACGGCGAGCGGCTCTGCCTGCTCCACGAAGGCCGCCGTCAGCTTGCCGAGCAGCGCGTCGACGCGATCCTCCGGCCAGTCGGCGAAGGCGGCCTGTGCCGACACCGCCCGGTCGACCAGGTCGTCGACGACGGGGTCCGGGGCGGCGGCGAACATCAGGTCGGACGCCTGTTCGGTGAGACGTCGCAGCTTGGCGGTCGCGTCCCGGGCGAGCTCGAGGGTGACCGCCAGCGCCGCTTCGGGCTCGCGCACCGCGAGCTCGTCGAGGTCGGCGGTCGTGATCATGCGCGCCCGGACCGTCGTGTCCGCGATCGCCGTCGCCGAGCGCGGGAGCCGGTCGAGCAGGGCGACCTCGCCCAGCGTCGAGCCGGGCCCCTCGTAGCGAAGCACCGACTCGGTGTCGACCTCGGGCAGCTCCAGCTCGATGCGGACGTCTCCGGCGTCGATGAAGTACGCCGCGTCACCGTCGTCACCCTCGGTGAAGATCGTGGTGCCAGGCTCGAACTCGACCTCGGTCAGCAACTTGCCCACTGTTTCCCGGTGATCGTCAGAGAGAGCGTCGAAGAATCCGGGCAGGCTCATGGGCCCATTCTGCCCATACTGCAGTCGATTGCTACTGCCGAAGGTCGATATCGGCCCCGTCAGTGAACGGCGCCGCTGTCGGGGTCGACCTGCAGGGAGGAAGTGTCGACTGCCTCGAACTCGTCGGCCGGGATCTGTTTCAGCTCCTCGATGAGCCGCTCCGGCCACTGCCCGTTCTGCTCACCCTGGAAGTACCACGGACTTCCGTTGTCCGCCAGGACCAGGCCGTAGGTCTGGAACGCGTCGATCACCCGGCGTGCCTGCCGGCCGTACCCGGTCGTGTCGAAGTCGGCGTTCAGCCGGAAGCGAGCCCCCATCGGCGGGTAGGACCGGTCGTTGGTGGACCCGGCCTGGTGACGGGCCGGCCACAGGTAGTAGCGACTGGTCACGTCGGTGGTGAACCGGATCGCATGGTCGATGGTGTCGTCGCGGACCTCGGGCCATCGGAGCAGCCCCGGAAGGATCGGCAGTCCGGCGGCGTCGGCCGACGTCCAGCCGTCGGTGCGGAGGTCGTTGGACGCCAGGTCCCAGATCGCGCCCGACCCGGCGCGCCAGCGCCCGCCGCGCAGCCGGGTCAACCAGGTCTCGTAGAGCCGGCAGCGGTCGCGATCGACCACGATCGCGTGCCGGTCGCCGTCGCTGCGTCGGCCGCCCTCGATCCTGGTGTCGCGGCCCAGCGGGTAGGGGGCGCGGTCACTCTCGCCGGCGTAGTCGAACCGGACCCGTACCTTGCGGTGACCACCGCGGACGACGGTCACCGGGATGCCGTAGTTCGGCCCGTCGCCGTACGACGGACCGAAGTCCGGGTGCAGCTCGCTGTCGGGCGACATGTGGCGCAGCCAGGCGGCACTTCTCCGGTGGACGGGCAGACCGGAGACATCCGCGTGCCACCAGTTGTCGTCGGGAAACACCGAGCACCCCGCGACCGGTGCCTCGGCGTGCCGGGGCGCGGCCGAGGAGTCGTCCGGTGTCCCGAGAGCGCACGCTCCGAGTGCGAGCGAAAGTGCGACTGCCCCGAGGCGAGTAGTCACCGTGTGCGGTCGAGGAACGTGACCGCCCACGTACAGAAGATCGCGAGACCGACGGCGGACACGATCGTCACGATCACGGGCGCGTCGAACTCCGATACGAACTGCCAGAACCTCCCCATCTCGTTTCTCCCTCCGGAGCGAGCGTACGACGAGCTCTGTTGTCAGAACTGACAATTTGAGGATTTTGCTGACCATTGGTCCAACTTTCCTTGGCCACCTGTCAAGGACCCCGCTCGGATCGCCGAATCCGACCCGAGCGACGCCCGTGGCTCCTACACTTCGATCCGAGGTTGTCACGGCCAGGCGTGGCCGGCGGGGGAACAAGGGGATGCGTCATGCGGGACGAGCGCGAGCGTCTGCTCAGGCTCGTCATCGAGGCTGCCCCGGTCCTGGACAGTGTGCCGTTCAGCATCGTCGCCACTGACGCGAGCGGGAGGATCGTCAGCGTCAACGCGGCGGCCGAACGCCTCCTGGGCTACGGCGCGCCGGAGCTGGTCGGCGGCTCGCTCCGCCTGATCGACGTGGAGCCCGAGACCGGCGACCGCTTCCGCATCTTGCCCGTGGGCGCGGAGTGCGAGCGGACCTACCGGCGCAAGGACGGCGCGCAGGTCCCCGTCAGTGAGGCCATCACGCCGCTGCAGGGCGACGATCCGGACGCCGCGCCGGCCGGCTACCTCGTCGTCGCCTACGACATCACCCAGCGCAGGCAGGCGCAGGCCGAGGTGCAGTTCCTCGAGAACCACGACCCGCTGACCAAGCTGCCCACGCGTGCCCGACTGCTGCGCCGGTTGGCTGACGCGATCGCCAACGCGGACCAGGACGGCACCGAGGCGGCGGTCCTGGTCGTCGACCTCGACCACCTCAAGCGCGTCAACGACGCACTCGGTCACCAGGCCGGTGACGAGCTGCTGGTCCGGATCGCCGACCGGCTTCGCGCCTGGGTCCGCAGCACCGACATGGTCGCGCGCCTCGGCGGCGACGAGTTCGCCATCGTGCTGTCGGGTCTCCAGCGGGCCGATGCCCTCACCTCGCGGGTGGAGCTGCTGCTCGAGGACCTGCTGACCACGGTGCTGATCGGCGGTCATCAGCTCGCGTCGACAGTGAGCATCGGCGGTGCCGTCCACTCGCAGGGCGGTCCGGACCCGGTCGGCCTGCTCAAGCGCGCCGACCTGGCGATGGAGCACGCCAAGGCGTCGGGCCGCAACAACTTCCAGTGGTTCGACGACGACATGATCGACACCGTCGACGACGGCCTGACCATGGCGTCGGCGCTGCGCCAGACCCTGCGCGACGGCGGGCTGTCGATCGCCTACCAGCCCCAGGTCGACGTCCGCACGGGCCGGGTGGTGGGGATCGAGGCGCTGGCGCGATGGACGCACCCGGAGCTGGGCGAGGTCTCCCCCACCCGGTTCATCCCGCTCGCCGAGGACGGCGGGATGATCGTCCAGCTCGGCGGCTGGATCCTGCGCAAGGCCTGCCGGGACGTGGCGTCCATCCAGCAGGTCCTCGGCCGACCGCTCCGCGTCGCCGTGAACGTGTCACCGCACCAGTTCCGCAGCTCCGGCTGGCTCGAGGAGATCGTCGGCGCACTCGACGACTCCGGCCTGGGGCCGTCGCAGCTCGAGCTCGAGATCACCGAGTCGATCCTGATGGACGAGCGGTTCGGCGCGACGGAGACGCTGCAGGCGATCCGCCAGCTCGGCGTCGCGATCGCGGTCGACGACTTCGGGCAGGGCTACTCGAGCCTGGCCTACCTGAGCCGGCTGCCGATCGACAAGATCAAGATCGACCGCTCGTTCGTGGAGGAGCTGGGCGGCGCCGATCACGCCCCCGTCCTGGACGCCATCATCATGATGTCCCACGAGCTGGGCCTGGCCGTCGTGGCCGAAGGGGTCGAGACCGCCGAGCAGGAGCACTACCTCCGTGACCGCGGCTGCGACGAGATGCAGGGCTTCTACTACAGCCGCGGCGTGCCGACCGAGGACGTCGTCCGCACGGTGCAGCAGATCGGCGTCAGCGCGTCTCACCCCTGATCATCGCCGCGGCCTTCTCGCAGTCCGGCGACGCGACCGTCGACGCCGCCAAGGTCGAGATCGCGCTGTATCGTGGTGGGCACGAGCCACCCCGGATCCCGGCGGCCACCATCAGCGAGCAGCCGGAGGCTCCGATCTCAACAACAGCCCATCGCGACTCACCCGCGGGCACCGGCGGATTGCCGGTCGCGCTGACGAAGGCCGATCTCGAGCAGCTGGGCCGGGAGCTCGATGCGATCCGACAAGACGTCCTGGACAGTCGTGGCGCCAGTGACGCGGCGTACATCCGCCGGCTGATCAAGGCGCGGATGCTCCTGGAGCTCGGCGGGCGTGTCGCGCTGATGGCGAGCCGCAGACGAGCGGCCTGGTGGACCGGCACGACCGCCCTCGCCCTCGCCAAGATCCTGGACAACATGGAGATCGGGCACAACGTGCTCCACGGACAGTGGGACTGGATGCGCGATCCCAAGATCCACTCCTCCACCTGGGACTGGGACCACGCCTCGCCGCCGGAGCAGTGGAAGCGCGCCCACAACCAGACTCATCACACCTACACGAACATCCTCGGCCACGACAACGACCTGGGTTACGGGATCATGCGCGTCGACGAGCGACAGCAGTGGAAACCGCGCCACCTCGTGCAGCCGTTCTGGAACCTCGTGACGGCCTGCATCTTCGAGTACGGCATCGCGATGTTCGACCTCGACCTCGGGGATCACATCCGCGACAAGCGGCGGATGTCGCCAGAGAAGAAGGTCGAGGTGAGGGCCGCCCTCAACAAGGCCCGTCGCCAGGTGACCAAGGACTTCGTGCTCTACCCGGCGCTCGCCGGCAGGGGCTGGCGTTCGACGCTCGCAGCGAACGCGAGCGCCAACCTGGTGCGCAACCTCTGGAGCCACTCGGTGATCATGTGCGGTCACTTCCCCGAGGGCGTGCAGGCCTTCGAGCTGGCCGAGCTGGACGAGCACGAGACCCGCGGCGCCTGGTATGTGCGGCAGATGCTCGGCTCGGCCAACATCTCCGGATCACGAGCCCTGCACCTGATGGCCGGCAACCTGTCCCACCAGATCGAGCACCACATCTTCCCGGACCTGCCGAGCAACCGGTACGTCGAGATCGCACCCCGGGTGCGTGCGGTGTTCACCAGGTTCGGACTCCCCTACAACTCGCGACCTCTGGTCCGCCAGGTGGCGAGTGCGTGGCACAAGGTGATCCGGCTGTCGCTTCCCGACGGCTGGCTGGCCGAGACCAACCGGCACAACCTGCTGCCCCAGCTGCGCCGCCTCACCTCTGCCGACGACCCGAGTGCCGCGGGTCCGATTTCTAAGTCGGGCTGACAGGATTTGAACCTGCGACCCCTTGACCCCCAGTCAAGTGCGCTACCAAACTGCGCCACAGCCCGAAGCTCCGTCCGGGATCGCCGTCCGAAGCGGGTGGAACACTACCCCAGGGACCTTCGGCCGCCCGAATCAGTAGGAGGCAACGTGTTCATCCAAGTTGTGCAAGGCAACAGCACCCGGCAGGACGAAGTCCGCGCTCTCGCGGGCGATTGGCGTCGTGACGTGGCGCCCGGCGCGGAGGGCTGGCTCGGCGGAACCTTCGGCTTCACCGACGACGGCATGTTCGTGGGTGTGATCCGCTTCGACTCGCGGGAAGCCGCGATGGCCAATTCCGAACGGCCCGAGCAGGGCGCGTTTGCGGAGAAGCTGGCCGCCCTGATGGACGGCGAGATGGAGTTCCACGACTGCGACGACGTGACGCTCTTCCTCGACGGCGGCTCCGACCAGGCCGGATTCGTCCAGATCATTCGCGGCCACGTCGACGACCCGGAGCGGCTCAAGGCGACGCTCGGTGACACCGACGCGCTGCGGGAGATGCGCCCCGACGTCATCGGAGGGTCGCTCGCCATCGAGGCGGACGGCACCTTCACCGAGACCATCGGCTTCACCAGTGAGGAAGCGGCCAGGGCGGGCGAGCAGGTGGAGATGCCCGAGGCGATGCGGACAGAGATGGAGAGCACCCTGGCGGGTGCGACCTTCTACGACCTGCGCGACCCGTGGTTCGAAACTGCCTGACAGTCGATGGTTCGTGCGGTTCACTCCGCACATGAAGCTCAGACTCCTGACCGCAGCATGGGTTCTGCCACTCGCCCTGACCGGCTGCGGCGACGACGGTGATGACACGAGCAGCGGCAGCGACGAACCCACCGAGACGCTGCCACCGGAGGAGGCGGCGGTCCGCGACGCGCTGGTGGCGTCGCTGCTCGACCCCGACTGTGACCTGCTCACCGACGACTACCTCCTCGAGCTGGCGTTCCTCTCCGACACGGTGGACGAGGCCTGCGAAGAGCGGATGAACGTGTGGGTCGAGCCGCAGTTCGACGAGGACGACATCCTGATCTCCGACATCGCCGTCGATGGTGACGTCGCCACGGCCGTGGTCGGCTCGGAGTACGTCAACATCCGCACCAGGTACGAGCTCACGCTGGTCGACGGCAACTGGCTGGTGAGCTGCGACGAGTTCAACTGCGACGACCTGGAGTCGGCCTCACCGGAAGTCTCGTGACGCCTGCCGTGCCTGCAGCGCCGAGCCGGCACCGGGCACGAGCACGTCCAGCGGCAGGACCTGGTCGGCGACCAGGTTGACGACGCCGTCGTTGCGCTCGACCTTGCCGCGGATGATGACGGCGACCCGGTTGCGGGCAGCCTGGCGGTGCGCCCGCATCACCCCTTGTGAGCAGATCACGTTGAGCATGCCGGTCTCGTCCTCGAGGTTGAGGAAGGTGATGCCCATGGCCGTGCCTGGCCGCTGCCGGTGGGTGATCAGCCCGGCGACCCGCACCCTGCGACCCGAGTCCGTCTGCCAGAGCGCGGTGATGGGGAGGATCTCCGCCGCCTCCAGATCGGCGCGGAGATGCTCGATGGGGTGCCGCTCCGGCGAGATCTTCGTCGCCCACAGGTCGGCGAGCGTGAGCTCCTCGTCGCTCATGCCCGGCAAGGTGGGTGGAGCGGGTGTCGGCGTGCTGCCGGGCAGCTGTCCGTCGGACTCGGCATAGCCGGACATCCACAGCGCCTGCCGCCGGTCGAGCCCGAAGCTGTCGAACGCACCGGCGGTGGCCAGAGCCTCCAGCTGGGCAGAGGTCAGCCCCGCTTTGCGAGAAAGCTCGGTGATGTCGGCATACGGTCGCTCCGCGACGATCCTCTCGGCCAGCTCCGTGCCGATCCCCCGGACCGAGTCCAGTCCGAGCCGCACTGCCAGCGCGTCGTCGTACGGCTCGAGATCTGCCTGGGCAGCGGACTTGGAGATGTCGGGGCGGAGTACGGCGACGCCGTGTCTCCTGGCATCAGCCACCAGCGACTGTGGTGAGTAGAAGCCCATCGGCTGGTTGCGCAACAGCCCGGCGAGGAAGGCGGCCGGGTAGTGGAGCTTGAACCACGACGACGCGTAGACCAGGAGCGCGAAGCTGAGGGCGTGGGACTCGGCGAAGCCGAAGTTCGCGAAGGACAGGATCTTCACGTAGATCCCGTCGGCCCGGTCTCCGGTGATGCCGCGGCGTGCCATGCCGGCGTAGAGCTTCTCCTTGACCTTCTCGATCCGCTCCACACCGCGCTTGGAGCCCATCGCTCGGCGAAGAAGATCCGCATCATCCCTGCTGCAGTCCCCCAGCGTCACCGCCATCGCCATCAGCTGCTCCTGGAAGAGCGGGACACCGAGGGTGCGCCCGAGCACCGGCTCGAGCGACGGGTGGTCGTAGGTGACGGGCTCCTTGCCGGTGGCACGGCGGATGTAGGGATGGACGGCGCCGCCCTGGATCGGCCCGGGCCGGATCAGCGCGATCTCGATGGCGAGGTCGTAGAAGGAGCGCGGCTTGAGCCGGGGCAGGGTGCCGATCTGGGCTCGGCTCTCGACCTGGAAGACCCCGATCGAGTCCGCCCGGCAGAGCATGTCGTAGACCTCGGGCTCCTCCTTGGGGAGGCTTTCCAGAGTCCAACGCTTGCCGCAATGCTCTTCGATCAGCCGCATCATGTGGTCGAGGGCGCCCAGCATCCCCAGACCCAGCAGGTCGAACTTCACCAGCCCCATCGTCTCGCAGCCGTCCTTGTCCCACTGCAGGACGGTCCGGCCAGGCATCCGGGCACGTTCGATCGGACAGACCTCGCCGATCGGTCGCTCGGTGAGCACCATGCCACCGGAGTGGATGCCGAGGTGGCGGGGTGCGGACAGGAGCTCCTCGGCGAGCGAGACCACCTGCCGCGGGATCTCGGACTCGGCCTCGACTGCGCTCGCCCAGCCGTCGACGGACTTGGACCACGCGTCCTGCTGGCCGGTGGAGAAGCCGAGAGCTTTCGCAGAGTCTCGCACCGCCATCCGTGGCCGATAGCTCACCACGTTGCACACCTGGGCGGCGTTGCGCCGGCCGTAGGTCTCATAGACCCACTGGATGACCTCCTCCCGACGGTCGGAGTCGAAGTCGACGTCGATGTCGGGCTCCTCCTCGCGGTGCTCGGAGATGAACCGTTCGAACGGCAGCCGGTAGTAGACGGAGTCGATCGCGGTGATCCCGAGCGCGAAGCAGACCGCAGAGCTGGCGGCAGATCCTCTCCCCTGGCACAGGATCCCCTTGCTCCTCGCGAACGCGACGATGTCGTGGACGATGACGAAGTAGCCGGCGAAGTCCTTGCGGAGAATCACCTCGAGCTCAGCCTCGACGCGGGCTCTGGCATCACCTGCGTGCGGGAGTCGGGCATACCGCTCCTCGAATCCCTTCTCGACGAGCTTCCGCAGCCAGGAGCCTGGAGTCTCACCCTCCGGAATGCCTTGTTTGGGGAGGCGCGGTGAGGCCTTGTGCAGGTCGAAGGCGAGCTCGCCGGCGAGGGCGACGGTGTGGCTGACCGCACCCGGGTAGCGGCCGAAGAGCTGCTCCATCTCCGCGCCGCTGCGCAGGTGCGCTGACCCCGAGAGGTCCAGCCACCCGTCGAGCTCGGAGATGCTGCGGCGGGCACGGATCGCGGCCATGGCCGCTGCGAGTCGACGCTTCTCTGGTGTCGCGTGGTGGACGTTGCCGGTGGCGACGACCGGGAGGCCTCGTTCCCGTGCGAGTCCCCAGAGATGGTCGGTGACCTCATCCTTGCCAGGAACGATGCTTCCATTGAGCTCCACCACGACGTGCTCGCGGCCGAAGCGGCCGATCAGGTCGTCGATCGCTTCCGGCGAACGCATCCCCTTGCGGCAGCCGGTGAGGATCACCCAGTGGCCGCGGCCGCGGTCGGTGAGGTCGTCGAGGTCGTACGCCGGCTTGCCCTTCTCGTCGCCGGTCAGGTGCGCCTCGGTCATCGCGGCTGCCAACCGGTGGTAGCCCTCCACTCCCCTGGCGAGCACGAGGAGGTGGCTGCCTTCGGGATCCGGGATCCCGTTCTGGGGGCCGCTCAGTCCGAGACTGAGCTCGGCGCCGTAGATGCTGGGGAGCCCGTAGGCGGCGCAGGCTTCGGCAAAGAGCGGCGCGCCGGCGAAGTTGTCGTGATCGGTGATCGCCAGCGCGCTCAGGCCGAGTCGGGTGGCCTCCACCACCAGGTCGGTGGGGCTGCTGGCTCCATCGAGGAAGCTGAAGTGGCTGTGGCAGTGCAGCTCGGCGTACGGCGTCGCCGCCTCCGGACGTGTGATCTCCTGCAGGTCGACCGACGGCCGCTTCCGTCGCGAGACAGGTGCGTCCTCGACGCCGGGCACCCGCCCGGACAACCGACGCTCGATCTCCCGCCACGGGACAGGCGGGTTGCTCCAACCCATGACCCATCGCCTCAGGCGACGAGCGTGTAGACGCCGACGCCGGGTCGTTCCTTGACCCAGCGCGGCTCGCGCCAGCCAACGGGCGGTGGTGCCGTGCTTCGATATCGATGGCCGCTCGGCGTGATCGTCTCAACGGTGTGCCGCAGGTCGTCGACGGGCTGTTGTCTCCATCCGGGCGACTGTTTGGCGTGGTTGCACGCCTCGCACAACCCTTGGCCGTTCGCCTCGGTCGTGTCTCCGCCGTCGGTGGCGGCAACGACGTGGTCGGAGTGCCGGATCGGCGCGTCGCACCACGGGGTGCGGCAGATGCCGAGGTCGCGAACGCTGAGGAAGTCAGCCAGCCCGTCGGCGAAGAAGCGACGCTTGCTGGTCATCCCGACCAGCTGGCCGGTGTGGTCGACGTAGAGCTGTCGGATCCAGCTCGACACGTCGGTGGTCAGTGCTCGTGCCAGCAGCAGTCGCGCCACCTCCGCCGGGACCATCTCAGGAACGACGCCGTCGGCGTCGACCAGAGCGGGCTTGTGCCCGCCGACGAGGGTCGCGTCGGACATGGTCAGGTTGACTGTCACCGGCACCGGCGTGGGCGCGTCGGCGACCAGGTCAGCACCGGTCACCCGGCTGACCAGCAGGTCCGCCATCAGCTGGCCGCGGGTGCGCGCGTCACCCTGTGCTCGGAGTGCGTCCGCATCCCTGCCGAGGGTGGCGTGGACAGCCACACCCTGGGCGACCGGCAGCAGACCGGTCAGATAGGT
Organism: uncultured Actinomycetota bacterium; assembly: GCA_963766035.1. Classification (GTDB taxonomy): domain Bacteria; phylum Actinomycetota; class Actinomycetes; order Propionibacteriales; family Nocardioidaceae; genus Nocardioides. The sequence continues at coordinate 359,191 of CAVXYP010000014.1, forward strand.
CATCGTGTCCGGAGCCGGCCGGACGGTCACGCAACGGTCGGACTCGGCATTGCTCGCACGACGCGTGACGGACGCCGGGTCGAGCTCGTAGGCGATCTTCTTGGCCCGCGCCACCAGCGATCGGGTGCCGATGCCGTCGAGTGCGGCTGGATCCGCGCACAGCTCCTCGTCGACGAACCCCCGATGCTCGACGCTCAGGCAAGCCGTCTCCCGCACCAGCAGGATCGCCCGGAACTCACTCAGCGTCCCGTCGAGCAGCCGTGCCCGGGTGTGCGGCATCTCGTGGCACAGAGCCTTGGCCAGACCGAGCAGCGTCTGACCGCGGTGCGGTGACTCCTTGCGAGCCAAGGCGACCTCGGCCGCCACTCCCCTGCCCTGTCTGCGGGCAGCGACACCCTCTGCCGACTCAGCTCGCCGGCGGTCCGCGTCATAGGCAACGGCCGCATCGGCCTGCACCGCACACACCGCCGACTTCAACCTCTCGAGCTCGCCGATCAGATCGACCAGCGCACTGGGGTCATCCGGCAGCCCACCAGCCCGCAGCGCGGCCGCCAGATCGGCTGCCTGCGCTGCTGCGATGATGGGCTGGGAGGACATGTCCTGATTCTATCGAACACATGTTCGATGATCAAGGGAAGCCAGTCCCCTTTTTCCTTGGTTTCGAGGCTCGCTTCGCTCGCACCTCAACCAGCGTCGGCGACTTGAAGCCGACGGCTCGGCTCGAGCTACCCGCAGGGCGGCCGAGTGCAGCGAGGTCCTTGACGGCGGGGGTCGGTCGGCTACGCGCGCGGCCGCCCATTCCCAGATCCGGATTAGGTTTCAGAGATGACCACCGGGCAGCAGGATCCCGACGACGTCCACCTGTACGACGACGCCGACCTGGCCTGGCGCCACCGCGGCCCGACTCCCCGGGCCATCCACGAGCTCGGGGTCCGCGCGGACTCCCTCGACCGGCTCCCCGGCGGCGCCGGCTACAACTGGACCGACGGCCGGGTGGTCCTGAAACCGGTCGGCTTCGTTCCTGAGCACGACTGGGTCTGCGAGACGTACGCCGCGTGGGACTGCGCCGACGTCCGCGTCCCCGTGCCCGTGCCGCCGCGCGGCACTGCCCACTCCAGCTGGTCGGTCGACGGCTGGGGAGCGCACGTCTTCGTGCCCGGCTGCGATCTCGACCTCGTCCACGAGCTGGCCAGGGTGAAGGAAGCGAGCGACGCGTTCCACCACCATCTTCGGGATGTCCCACGCCCTGACTTCCTCGACCTCCGCAACGACCCATGGGCCTACGGCGACCGTCTCGCGTGGGAGACCGCGCAGCCTCCACGCGATCCGGAGACCCTCGAGCTGATCGGACCGCTGCTGGAGGCGCTGCGTCCGATCACCTCCGCGGAACAGCCGATCCACGGCGACATGCTGCCGAACGTGCTCGCAGCAGACGGGCTCCCTCTGGCGGTGATCGACTGGCCGCTCTACTACCGGCCGGTCGGAATGGCCAATGCCATCGCGGTCACCGACGCCGTGACCTTCCGCCGAGCACCGTCGGACCTGCTCGACGAATGGGCGACTGGCACCGACTGGCCGCAGCTCCTCGTCCGCGCCCTGCTCTACCGGCTTGGCCCGACCGGCTTCATCGCCTCCCGCAACCGGCTGATGGGCAGCCTGGTGACGCACGTCGAACGCGCCCGGCCGGTCGTCGAGCAAGTCCTGGCACGCACGTGAAGCCCCCGGATGAACCCGCTCCCGTGGGATACCTCCGGTGAGGAGGATGACGAAGCAAGCGAGGGAGCGACAACATGACTGAGGAAAAGCGGGAGATCCGCCGGCCGGAACCCAAGGCCGAGCCTCCGGAGCCGTCCCCGGGTGGACCGCACGCGGTGCCCGGTGTCGGCGGAGATGGCGTCTTCTCGAACATCCCGCACGACCCGGACCCGGACCTCAACCCGGAGACGGACGAGCTGCCCCTGGACACCAAGGAGTCCGAGGACACCGAGACCGAGGCGACCAAGGGCGGCGACGAGCACGAGGCCGAGAGCGAGCCCACGGCGTAGTCCTTTCACCGAGCCCGACGTCACCTACGTTGGCCTCATGCAGATCGACGACGTCCGCCGGATCACCCTCGGCACGTTCGTCCGCCCTGCCGAGGAGACCGGCGGCGACCCGAGGGTCGAGGGGGTCTACGGCTACCTGGTGCGCCACGACCACGGTCTCGTCCTCCTCGACACGGGCATAGGCGAGGGCGACGCCGAGACCGACGCTTGGTACCGGCCGCAGCGGACTCCCCTCCCCCAGGCACTGGCTGCCGCCGGCCTTGCCATCGGAGACCTTGACGTGGTCATCAACTGCCACCTGCACTTCGACCACTGCGGCGGCAACCCGCTCCTCGGCAGTACGCCGATCCTGGCCCAGCGCACCGAGCTCGCGACCGCGCGAGCCGGGGACTACACGTTCGAGCACCTGCTGGACCACGCCGGCAGCAACTACCAGGAGATCGACGGCGAGACCGAGGCGCTCCCGGGTCTGCACGTGATCCCGACGCCCGGCCACGTCGCCGGTCACCAATCGCTGGTCGTCGAGTGTGAGGATGGTTCGGTCGTCCTCGCCGGGCAGTCGCACGACACCGCCTCGGCGTGGACCGCCGACGCCCTGGCCGTCACCGCCCGCGCGCTCGGCCACACCAGCCCACTGCCCGCGGCACCAGGCTGGGTCGACCGGCTGCTGGCCTTCGACCCCAAGCGCGTGGTCTTCGCCCACGACGCGGCGGTCTGGGAGCCGCGCTAGCCGCGAGCCCGGGTGGCGATCGCCTCGAAGACACCCATGTCCGCGTCCCACTCCGTGCCAGGCCGGGGCCAGTGAATCGCCACGTCCGTGATCCCGAGGTCCCCGTAGCGGCCGGCGAGGTCGTCGTACGCCGCCTCGGACGTCAGCCACGGCTCGCCCGTGAAACCAGTGAGCAGCAGCCGCGGCATCGTCGAGAAGTCACGTCCGGCCGTCGCACAGATGTCCGCCATCCGCGAGACCATGCCCCGCACCTCGTCGTACGGCGAGTCCGTCTCCGGGTTGACCACCCAGCCCTGGCCCAGCCGGGCCGCGAGCCGCATGCCTCGAGGCCCTCCAGCGGCGATCCAGAACGGCGGCCGTTGCTGCACCAGGCCGGGAGAGATCGTGACGCCGCGCATCGACCAGTGCTCCCCGGTGGCCGACACGGATTCCCCGGTCAGCAGCGCGTCGAGCTGGGTGACCCACTCGGCGAACCGGTCCGCCCGCTCGCGCGGGCTCCAGTCGCGGTCGAGGACGTCGCCGTCGGACTCGTGGGCGCTCCCGCCCGCGCCGATGCCGAGCGTCAGCCGGCCGCCGGAGATCCGGTCGATCGTCCGGGCGGCGGCGGCAGTCGGCACCGGAGTCCTGAAGTTGGGCGAAGTGACGAGGGTGCCGAGCCGGATCCGAGACGTGATCGCCGCCGCCGCGGCCAGGCTGGAGTACGCCTCGTCCCAGGGCGTGTGCCCCCGCCAGGCGAGGTGGTCGTAGACCCAGGCGCCGGCGAACCCGAGCTCCTCCGCCCGTCGCCAGGTGTCGGCCATGACCGGCCAGTCGTTGATCGGCCAGAGGATGACGTGGAGGTTCAGGACTTTCCTCCGAGCAGCTGATCGATCTGGCCGATGACGGTCTTGCGCGACTTGCCGGCGAGCTCGTTCTCCCGGACCCTGCGGAGCGCTGACGAGCTCAAGCCGGTGAGCTTCGGCTTGATCTCAGCGACCGTGAGGCTGGACAGGCCGGGGATCGGATCGAGAAGTGCCGGCTTCGCAGCGGCCCTCGGCGCCGCTGCCTTCGGTGCGGACTTGGGCTTCTTCGCCGGCACACCAGGAGCGCGGCGCAGCGTGTCGGCGACGCGATCGGCGACCTTGCTGGCCGTTGCCATCACCGGCTCGATGCTGCCGCCGATGGTCCTGCGGGCGTCGGCAGTGACGGACTCGAGGACCTGGAGGATGGCCTGCGAGTAGTCCTTGCTGCTGGTGAGCAGCTGGTTGAGAAGCCCGTCCGCATCAGTCCGGCTGAGCGAGCCCCGTGACACCAGGTCGTCGACGATCTCCTGGAGCCGGGTGCGCTGGATGGTGAGGCTGTGTTCCAGGGCGCCTTTCAGTGCCTGGAGGTTCTTGGTGACCGGTTCCATGAAGACAAACTAGTCGTAGCCTGCCTCCACCTCCCAGCCGTCCCGGTGCCAGACCAGCAACCAGGCCCGGCCGTCGACGCCCACGACCTGGAAGCGAGCTGATCGTCCGCGCCCCGAGGTTGGGTCGGTCTGCTGCCACCAGGCGTCGTCGACCGGCCAGGGACCGGCCCAGGAGGAGACCGGCGTCCAGCGTCGGAGGGCGACGTCGGGCGCCGCGTCGATCCGGTAGCGCCACGGCTCACCGGTCACCATCCCGCGATCGGTCACGGCGACGGTCCGGCCGCCCTCGTCGACGACGTCGGCAGCCAGCGGTGTCGAGAACACCCGGGCCGGAGCGGGGCCAGGGATCCGCCCCGGCCACGGACGGTCCACCGGTCGCAGCCCTACCGGACGCTCGCCCCAGGGAACGCTCGCCTGCCGGTCGGCGACGCTCCGCCCACCCTGGAGCACCGGCGAGCGCACCGCGTCGAAGCCGATCATCGCCTGCACCCGCGCCACCCCGCGGGTCACCTGCTCGTCCGCTCCCCCGCCCCACAGGCCGTCGGCGTGGTCGGCGGCGGGCTCGACGGTCTCCGGCAGGAAGCGCACCCGCTCGATCGCCGCCCGGACCGCCCCGGAGTCCTGACGGCTGCGCAGCCCGGACCCGGCCGTGCCGGCCTGCAGCTGCCAGTGCACGCGGTCGACCAGGTCCCGCGACGTGAAGCAGCGCGGGTGCAGCCAGGTCCGTGCCGACGTCACGACACTGTCGGCCTCCGCCTCGATGCGTACGGCGACCGCCACCAGCTGTCGCTCCGCCAGCCCCTGCACGAACCGCTCGGCGGTGGTGCGGACGCTGAAGCAGACCGCCTCTGCCGACTCGAGCGGCGGTTCGAAGCCGACCTCGCACGCCAGCTCCGGTGGCGGCGTGCGTGAGCCGAGGGCGGTCGGAGAGCCACCACGAGCCCGTTGCCACACGCTCAGACCGAATCCGCCGAACCGGTTGCTCACCTCCGACGCGGAGAGCCGGGCGAAGTCGCCCAAGGTCAGCAACCCGAGCCGGCGCAGCAGGTCGGCCAGTGCCCTGCCTTCACTCGCGTCGTCGTCCAAGCTGGCCAGAGCCTGCACCGGGAGCGCTTGCAGGAACGTTGCCGACCTCCCGGACGGCACCACCACACAGTCCTGCACCATCGCCTGACGGGCGGCCTGCTCGGCGGTGAACAGGTCGTCGGCAACGCCGATCCGGCAGTCCCACACCCCGGTCTCGACCAGGTGCTCGGCAACGAGCGCGGCTGCGTGCTGCTCCCCGCCGAAGTAGCGACCCGGGGCGGGCACGGCGAGCAGCCCGGGCCGGATCGGGGACACCCCGGGTCGCAGCTCCTCGACCGTGGCCAGGACCGGCTCGAAGTAGCGGGCGTCCCGCTCGGGGTTGGCGAGGAGCAGCACGAGCTCGGGGCACTTCGACTGCGCGTCCCGGCGGCGCTGCCCTCGGCGTACGCCCTCCGCGCGGGCAGCGGCGTTGCACACCTCGACCACGTTGTTGCTCAGGACCGCGGCCGGCAGGTCCGTGGCAGGTCCGCCCGACTCGCCGGTCTCGGCCAGCTCGAACAGCCCGGCGGTGACCGACCAGTCGGGGCACCAGGCGACGAGCACCCTCATGGCAAGCGCACGACATGTGCTGATCTCAGCGTGCCGCGGGAGACCGCGAGGTGAACGGCACGCTGCTGGAGCCGGCCACGACCACGACCGACGCCGTCCCAGACGACCCGCTCCGCGCTCAGCCTCGCCTCGACCCGTGGCCACTCACCCCAGACGACGAGAGTGGAGGATCGGGCTCGGAGCCGGGCGTCGAGAACCGATGCCGACTTCGCGTCGACCAGCGTCGTGGGCTTGAGCACGACGACCTTGAGCACGTCCACGAGCGCAGCGGTGACCTCGAGCCAGAGCTCGCCGGGGTCGGGCACCAGCACCGTCCGCCGCAGGTCGATGCCCCACTGGCTGGCCGCCTCCGCGCCGAAGTCGCCCCACCCGGCGAACCCCACCCACTCCCCCGAACGGGAAGCACCAGCTGCGAGTCCGAGCGCGAGCGAGGCCGAGTCGACGGCATAGCTCGCCCCGGTGCGCAGCTGCACCAGCCCCTCCAGCGCCGGGTGGACCGGGATGGTCAGCCGCGTCGGCGCGCCCTGGAGGGACTCGATCCGCTGCTGGAGCGCAGCCACCACGTCACCCGGCTCGCGGGCGATCTCGACGGGAAGTGCACTCACCTACCCATGTTCGAACACTTGTTCGAACAAATCAAGTGTTAGCGCTTGCGCTTCTCCCGCGGCTTCACGTTGATCACGATCGGGGTGCCGGCGAAGCCGAACTGCTCCCGCAACCGACGCTCGATGTAGCGCTCGTAGCCGGCATCCAGCTTCCCCGACGTGAACAGTGCGAAGGTCGGCGGCGAGGTGCTGGCCTGGGTGCCGAACAGGATCTTCGGCTGCTTGCCGCTCCGCACCGGATGTGGGTGCTCGGCGACCAGCCGGCCGAGGAAGGCGTTCAGGGCACCGGTCGTGACCCGGGTCTCCCAGCCCTCGAGCGCCTTGTCGAGCGCGGGCACCAGCCGGTCGATGTGCCAGCCTGTGAGAGCGGTGATGTTGATCCGCGGTGCCCACTGCACCTGCACCAGGTCGCGCTCGATCTCGCGGTCGAGGTAGTAGCGGCGCTCCTCGTCGACCAGGTCCCACTTGTTGAACGCGATGACCAGCGCCCGGCCGGACTCGCGCACCGCCTGGAGGATCCGCACGTCCTGCTCGGCGATCGACTCCTGTCCGTCGAGGACCAGCACGCAGACCTCGGCGCGCTCGATCGCCGTCGACGTCCGCAGCCACGCGTAGTACTCGTGGCCGGACGCTTCCTTGACCCTCTTCCGGATCCCCGCGGTGTCGACGAACCGCCAGGTCTTGCCCCCGAGCTCGACCAGCTCGTCGACCGGGTCGACGGTGGTGCCGGCGACGTTGTCGACGACGACCCGCTCCTCGCCCGCGAGCTTGTTGAGCAGCGAGGACTTGCCGACGTTGGGCCGTCCGACGATCGCGACCCGCCGCGGTCCGCCGAGCTCCTTGTCGGCGACGGGCGGCGGCTCCGGCAGCACCGCGAGCACGGCGTCGAGCAGGTCGCCCGAGCCTCGCCCGTGCAGGGCGGAGACCGCGAACGGCTCCCCCAGCCCGAGGTTCCACAAACCGTAGGCCTCGGCCTCGGTGCGCTCGTCGTCGACCTTGTTGGCAGCCAGCACCACGGGCTTGCCCGAGCGCCGCAGGATCTTGACGACCTCCTCGTCCGCATCGGTGATGCCGACGGTCGCGTCGACGACGAAGAGGGTCGCGTCGGCGAGCGTGACGGCGATCTCGGCCTGGGCGGCGATCCGCTCGGCGAGGCCGCGGGCGTCCGGGTCCCATCCCCCGGTGTCGACCACGGTGAAGGCGCGGCCATTCCACTCGGCGTCGTAGGACACCCGGTCCCGGGTCACGCCGGGGATGTCCTCCACGACCGCCTCGCGCCGGCCGAGGATCCGGTTGACCAGGGTGGACTTGCCGACGTTGGGCCGGCCGACGACGGCAAGGACCGGCACCGCTGATTCGCTCATTGCTCTTCTCTCATGATTGGACCGGGCAGGCTGCGGCCGGTCTCGGCCAGCGCTTCCTTCAACCCGGTCAGCATCCGCTCGCGCAGGCCGTCCGACACCGCGGCGACGTGGGCGCTCAGCCGTGGCCACGGTACGGCGTCGACCGGCACCGGGTGCCCGACGACGATGTCGATCCGGGCCCGCTTCGCCGGGAGCGAGTTGGTGTGGCCGCCGGGCTCCCGGCTGCCGATGAAGGTCAGGGGTACGACGGTCGCACCGGTCACCATCGCGAGGTAGGCCGCGCCCCGCTGGAACCGGTCCAGCTCGCCGTTGCCCCGGGTGCCCTCGGGAAAGACGCCGATCGCGCCACCGTCGCGCAGCACGCGCAGGCTCAGCCGCACCGCCTGCGGGTCGGTGCGGAACCGGTCGAGCGGGATCTGGCCGGACTGCCCGAGGAACGTCCCGAGCGCACCGTCGAACATCTCGATCTTGGTCAGCGCGTGCACGGGCCGGGGCGCGAAGATCGCCATCAGCGGGCCGTCGATCACGCCGATGTGGTTGCCGACCACCACGACGGGACCGCGCTCGGGAAACCGCTCCGCGTGCTGGACGCGTACGTCGTAGCGCCGCCGGATGATCCAGCGTGCCGCCGGCCGCCCGCCGCGGAGCAACCACCGGCGCGGATGCCGGACGACGTCGCTGCGCGGCCGCTCACGGTGAGCGGTCGCGGTGGTCATGGTGCGACGTCCGCCGGTGCGGTCGCGAGTCCGACCACCAGGTCGACGACCTCGTCGAGGGCCAGGTCCGTGGTGTCGATGCGGACGGCGCCGTCGGCCATCGTCAGCGGCGCCACGACCCGCAGGGAGTCGATGCGGTCGCGGCGGAGCAGGGACTCCTGGGTGGCGGTGATGTCCGCGGTGCCCGCCTCGGCTGCCCGGCGGGTGGCCCGGGCGGAGGGATCCGCGGTCAGGAAGACCTTCAGCCCGGCTGCCGGCCAGACGACGGTGCCGATGTCGCGGCCCTCGACCACGATGCCGCCGGCGCCGATGATGTCCCGCTGCAGCTCGACCAGGCGCGCGCGAACCGCCGGCACCGTGCTCACGGGCGACACGGCACCGTTGACAGCGTCGCTGCGGATCTCGACCGCCACGTCGGCCCCGTCGAGGGTGATGGTGGGGTGGCTCGGGTCGGTGCCGGACTCCAACCGGGGTTCGGCGGCGTGCGACGCGACGGCATTGCTGTCGTAGACGTCGACGCCGTGGCGCAACATCCACCACGCCACCGCGCGATACATCGCACCGGTGTCGAGGTAGCGCAACCCCAGCCGCTCCGCGACGGCCCGGCAGGTGCTCGACTTGCCCGAGCCCGACGTGCCGTCGACGGCGACGACGAGCGAGCTGAGATCACCTGCATTCACGGGCCACCAGCCTACCGGTGAGTCACCCAACCTCGTGCTTCGAGCGCGGCCAGCAGCTCCTCGGCGCGACCCTCCGCGACGTCGAGCTCGACCAGGCCCACCGGTCGGCCAGGGTCGTGATCGATCCGCACGTCCTCGATGTTGACGCCACTGGCACCGACGTCGGCGAACAGCCGGGCCAGCTCGCCGGGATGGTCCGGCACCGCGACGTGCACGGGTGCGACCGCCACCATCGGACCGCCGTGCTTCCCGGGAATGGCCCGGGTGCCGGCCAACCCGTGTGCGAGCAGCGACTCGAGGCCGACCCGGTCACCCGTGGTCACCGCATCGAGCGCCAGGTCGAGCCGGCTCCGAAGCTCGTGCAGCAGGCCCGCGACGGCGTCCCGGTTGCCTCCGATGATCTGGCTGTAGAGCGTCGGGTCGCCGGCGGCGACCCGGGTGACGTCGCGGACGCCCTGGCCGGTCAGCGCGAGGTGCTCCGGGGCGGCGCCGGCCAGCGTGCCCGCGACCAACGAAGCGAGCAGGTGGGGCACGTGCGACGTCCGCGCGACGGCCTTGTCGTGCTCGGCGGGGGTCAGCATGACCGGGACCGCGCCGCAGACCTCGACGAGGGCCACGACCCGACGTACGGCGGTGGCCGACGCCCCGTCGTGGCGGCAGATCGCCCACGGCCGGCCGCTGAACAGATCGGCCGACGCCGCAAGGGGACCGGACCGTTCGCTGCCGGCCATCGGGTGGCTGCCGACGTAACGCGACGCGGCCGGGTGGCCGGCCACCTCGGCGAGCGGCGCCGCCTTCACGCTGCCGACGTCGGTGACGACGGTGTCGTCGCCCGCATCGTCGAGCGCCGCGGCGATCGCCTCGCCGAGGTGGTCGGGCGGCACGGCGACCACCACCAGGCGCGCCACGTCTGCCGGCGACTTCGCGCGCCCGGCGCCGAGGCCGGTCGCGGTGCGCAGGTGCTCGGCCGACGTGTCGGACAGGAGTACGTCGACGTCAGCCCGCCGCAGCGCGAGCGCGATCGATGTCCCGATCAACCCCGCGCCGACGATCTCGACCGGTCCCTCGACCTCATGCACCCCGGAAGGCTACAGGCGGGCCCGACCGGCGCCGTCAGAGTGGGCCGTAGGCACGGACGCCGGTCGGCGTCGCCACCAGGATCCGCGACTGACCGATCGCGACCCCCTCGCGCCCGTTGCCGAATCCGCCCTCGATCGAGCCGCCGTCCCAGATCAGCTCTCCCGTCAGCCGGTCGAGCCCGGCGATCCCGTACTGGCCGTCGACGATGATCAGGTCGCCGGTCGCCGTGAGCGACGCGGTGCTGCCGACGTTCGACGGCACCCGAGCCTTCCAGACGCGGCGCCCGGTCGTGGTGTCGCGGGCGACGATGTCGCCGTCGTTCGGGTAGACCCAGATCCCCCCGACGACGACGCTCCCGCCGCGGTAGGTGCTCGATGAGCGGAAGCGGTCGATGACAGCCCCGGTGGTTGCGCTCACGATCAGCTTGCTGAACGGCTCGGTGGCGTAGACCCGGTTGCCGACCACGATCGGAGCCACCGGTGGGTAGAACTCGTCGCTGCAGCTGCCGCCGCCGGGCGTGAGCGTCGGCGTGTGCCAGAGCTCGTGGCCGTTGGTCGCGTCGAGCGCGTAGAGGACGCAGTCCGACACCCCGTAGATCCGAGCGCCGTCGGTCGAGAGCTCGCTCCAGCCGGTGCGCGTGGTGAGCGTGCCGTTCCAGCGACGGGTGCCGTCGGCCAGCGCGTACGCGCGGATCCGCCCCGACTCGTCCTCGACGACGATCGTGTCCCCGACCACCACCGGCGCGACATACGGGCTGGAGATGCCGGTGGCGCTCCACCACAGCTTGACGCCGTTGGACGCCTGCAGCGCCCACAGCCTGCCGGAGGTGGTGTCCCGCACGATCAGGATCCCGTCGGCCAGGGTGACAGATCCCGCGAAGATGGCCCCGCCGCCAGGTCCGGCGCTCCACTTCGGCGCCCGGTTGGCCGACGACCCGGTGATGTCGTAGGACTTGAGGCGTCCGTCGCCGGCGACGGTGTAGAAGCGGTTGCCGTTGATCACCACGTTCGGTTGGTACGACGCCGTGGCGGTGTCCTGCGCCGTCTGCCACCGGAAGGCGAACCCGGCGGACTCCGTGATGTCGAGGGCCCCGGTGCCGGGAGAGAACGGGTTGCGAGCGCGCGCCATGCCGCCCATGAACCAGTTGGTCCCCGAGGTGGCGGGCACGACCTGGAGTGGGAACGAGACCTGGTCGCTGCGGCCGTTGCTGCTGGCGGCTCGGATGGTCACCTGACTGGTGGCGGCCGTCGTCGGTGTGCCGGACAGGTGCCCGGCAGCGGTCAGGGTGAGCCCGGCGGGAAGCGATCCGCCGGTGACCGACCACACGATGGGTCCGGGCGCGTCGACGGAGGCGAGGTCGAAGGAGAACGGCGAGCCGACCCGGCCGATCGGTAGCACCGGCGTCGTGATGTCGGGGAGCGTGCCGGCGAGGCCCCAGACCCGTAGTCGGCGCGGCGCCGGATCGCCGAAGCTGCCGCCTTGGTCGAAGACCACCTTGCCGTCGCCGAACGCGACGTCGGTGTAGCCCGAGTACATGTTGTCGGGGAAGCTGGCCTGCCTCAGCCTCGCGCCGTCAGCGCGGTTGAGAGCGATCAGGTCGCTCGAGTGCCCCTGGGAGTAGATGTCAGTCGAGGTGACCCAGACGAGGGACCCGGTGACGGCGACCGTGCCGACCCGCGACGGCACGTCGTACTGCCACTTCTGCGATCCGTCGGTGACCCGGAGTGCCCGCAGGATCGACGGGGACGGAGGGCCGAAGTCGAAGACCGCGCTCCACACGTAGACCGTGGTGTCGTCGGCCGCGAGCAGTCGGTAAACGCCGTGCTCCGGGCTCACGGACCACCCGGGGGCGCCGTTGGCCAGCGCATAGCGCCGCACCGAGCCGTCGCCCTGGGTGTAGGCCCAGCCGTCGGCGAGGACGACGTCGTTCGCCGTCACCGACTGGATCCACAGCTGAGCACCGTTGGTGAGCGACAGCGCGCGGAGCCGGTTGCCGTAGGCGACGACGACCCGGTCGACGGACGCGGCGACTCCGACGACGTTCGACGCCCCCGACGGGAGCAGCTGCTGCCACTTGCGCTGACCGTCACTGAGCCGGTAGCCGACCACCCGGTCGGTGGCCCAAGCCACGACGGTGTCGCCGAGGAAGAGCAGGTCGGAGAATGACTGGCCGGGGTCGGTGTCGTCGGTGTCCCACACCAGCTCGTGGGTCCCACCGCGCTGGTAGGCCCGGATCGACGACCCGCAGTTCAGCACGACCAACGTCGGCGTGAGCGCCGGCTGGCCGAAGCAGGAGTCGGTGTCCTTCCGCCACAGCGTGGCCCCCGTGGTCAGGTCGTAGGCCTTGAGCTGGGGGCTGCCGTCCGGGTCGTTGCCGGAGACGAACAAGGTGGTGCCGGCGATCACCGGCGTCCCGGTCTCGGTCGTGCTCCACTCCTCGGCGATCGTGCCGACGTTCGACGGCCGGATGACCGTCTCGCCCGGCGACCAGCTCTGGTGCTCGGGACCTTGCCGTCCCTGTGGCCAATCCGAGGTCGTCGACGGTCCACCCGAGTCGGTGACGCCGATGACAGTCTCCGGCGAGGCGTTGTTCGGGACCTCGTCGTGGGCGAACAGGGCGTAGGAGTACGTCTTCCCGGGTGTCAGCCCTGTGTTGACGTATGACGTGGCGGAAGCGCCGGTGTCGACCACCAGGGTGCCCTGGTCCGGAGCAGTCGGTGGGAGCGGGCCGGTCTTGCGCCGGATCATCACTCCGGCGAAGTCCGAGTCGCCCGGGTTGGTCCAGCCGAGCGTCAACGAGGTGGTCGTGGCGGCAGAGATCCGGGGGTCGGTGACCGGGCCGGGTGCTTCGGTGTCCGGCTCCACGACGTCCACCGTCACCGCCGGGCTGACGACCGACGGAGTGCCGTTGAAGAACTCTGCGCGAGCCCGGAACTGGTTGGCCCCGACGCTGCCGACGTTCACGTTCACCACGACCTGGCCCGCCGCGTTCTCGGTCCCGTTGGCGACATCGACCCACGAGGCGCCGCTCTTCTGCTGGATCCGCACCGGCCTTCCGACATCGGCCGGCGTGAACGTGGCGGTCGCGGTGACGTCGGAGAAGGCCGTTGCCGTCGCCGGCATCGTCAGCTGCGCCGTCTGGACAACGGCTGCTTGTGCCGTCGGAGTCATGGTGGACAACAGGGTGAGAACGAGGACAGTCAGCAGGACCGAGTTCCGGCGAGCGCCCCCCGACGGGAGCCGATGCATGATCGGACTTTACGTGCGCGATGTTGCTGCCCGTGGCGATACGAACTTTTCGAGGTCCTCACGCCTTCTGGTCGATCAATGCGTCCCGAAGCAGCTCCCGAGCCGCGGCGTAGCGGCTGCGTGCAGTGGACGGGTTCAAGCCGAGGATCTCGGCCGCTTCCACGATCGTGAACCCGTCCCAGTGAATGAGCATGACCAGCTCACGTTGGGCCTGGTGCAGTCGCAACACGGCATCACGCACCGCATACGCGTTCTCCGGCGCAGGCGTGGTCGCCGCAACATGATGACGAAGTCGCTCGGTCAGCTGCAGCCGTCGAGTGGCGCTTCGCCGATAGTTGCTGAGGGTGTGTGCTGCTATCACGAACAACCACATTCGCTGACGCTCGGGGAGCTCCGGCAGCTTGTCGATCTTCTTCCAAGCCGTCAGCATCACCTCGCCGTAGAGGTCTGCCGCATCCTCAGGCGATGCCACTCGACGGACGAAGTAGGCGAGCAGATCGTTCGACGCATCACGAAGCGCGGTGCGCGCCGTGGCCCGGTCCACGGCAGTCACCGATCGTCACCATCGCAATCGCTGGCCATCGACAGGCTCACGGCAGTCACGGGCAGGTGTTGCGCGACGAGCTCAGCGTCGAGGCGCCGGTCGACCTCTTGATAGACCGCGTCCACCTCATCCTCTTCCACTGTCAGTGTTGAGAAGTCGAGGTCTTTCAGGTACTCGTCGGCTGCGGCCGTTACCCGCGCCCGCACGGCATCACTGACGGGAGCGGCAGGATCGTTGAGGTCCTTCACACCGAACGTCAGGGTGCATCGAGCGCCCGTCGAGGTGGTCACGACACCGTGGGACGGCGCCGACTCGAACCACGGGACGAGCCCGGCAGCGGCAGCGGCACCCCCGGCACCGAGTGCTCCCAGAACAACCACGCTGCCGATCACCGCGCTCCTGCTGCGAAGTCTCCGTCGCGACACGGCAGCGCCCTCGGCTTGGGCGATGACGTGGACGAACTCAGCATCGAGTTCCGGTGACCGAGCGGGAACGGGGGGCGAAGACAGCGCAAGCTGCTCGTCGAACGAAGACATCTCTACTCCTCAGACTGGTGATTCCGTTGCCCAGTACATGTACCGAGGAGGTCTGTTCGTCCAGCGGCCCCGCCAACTTTGCGCTCAGAGGCCGACGGACTCCAGCAGCGCGCCCAGCTCGTCGTTGCTGAGCTCGCGGGTCTCCCCGGCCTTGAGCGACCCCAGGTCGACCGGCCCGAACCTGGTGCGGCTCAGCAGCCGCACGGGATGGCCGACGTGGTCGAGCAGCCGGCGCACGATCCGGTTGCGACCCTCGTGGATGACCAGCTCCACGATCGACTTGTTCGCCGCGGCGTCGATCAGCCGGGCCCGTTTGACCGCCACCGGGCCGTCGTCCAGGGTCACGCCGGACAGCAGGTCGGCCAAAGTGCCCTTGGCAAGCCGACCGACCACCTCGGCGACGTACGTCTTCTCGACCTCGTACGACGGGTGCGCCATCCGGTGCGCGAACTCGCCGTCGTTCGTCAGCAGCAACAACCCCGAGGTGTCGGTGTCCAGCCGGCCGACGTGGAAGAGCCGAAGCGCGGGGTCCGCGGCGAGCCGGTCGGCGACGACGTCGCTGATCGTGCGCCGGCCCTCCGGGTCGGACATCGTCGACACCACGCCGCGCGGCTTGTTGAGCACCAGGTAGACATGGTCGCTCAACGGCGGCAGCCGGTGGCCGGAGACCTTGATCACCGCGGTGCGCGGGTCGACCTTGGTGCCGAGACGGGTGACGATCTCGCCGTCGACCTCGACCTCACCGTCCAGCATCAGCTCCTCGCACTTGCGGCGGGAGGCGACGCCGGACTGGGCCAGGAGCTTCTGCAGCCGGACCAGTCCGTCGGCGTCGGTCTCGATGTCTCGCGTCACGAGTCGCTCTCGGGCGCGGCTTCGGGCTCTGCGCTCGCCTCGACCTCGGGCTCCGCCCTCGTCGCCAGCTCCTCCTCCATGTCCGCCATGTCCGGGAGGTAGGGGGCCAGCTCCGGGAGCTCGTCGAGCGAGACGACCCCGATCCGCTCGAGGAAGTACGACGTGGTGCGGTACAGGGTGGCGCCGTGCTCACCGTCGTGCCCGGCCTCCTCGACCAGGCCACGGTTGACGAGCGTGCGCATCACGCCGTCGACGTTGACGCCACGGATCGCCGACACCCGCGCCCGTGACACCGGCTGCTGGTAGGCCACGACCGCGAGGGTCTCGAGGGCCGCCTGGGTGAGCCGCGCCTGCTGGCCGTCGAGCACGAACGCCTCGACGACCGCGGCGTACTCCTCGCGGGTGTAGTAACGCCAGCCGCCGGCGACGTTGCGCAGCTCGAACCCCCGGCCCTGCTCGTCGTAGTCCGCGGCAAGGGTCGTGAGCGCCTCGACGACCTGCTCCTCGGGATAGCCGACGGTGGAGGCGAGGGTGATCTGGTCGAGGGGCTGGTCGGCCACCATGAGCACTGCCTCGAGGGCGGGGCGCAGCTCGGTCATGGGCACCGCGAGGGCGTCGTCAGTCGTCGTCATCGGTCTTCTCCTCAGGCATTGCTTCGCCCGGCGTCGCTTCGCTCGCCGGCTCGGGATCTCCGTCGAACTCGTCGGTGATCAGGTCGTCGACGTCGATGTCGTCGTCACTGCCGGTCCACCGCACGCTCAGCTCGCCGAGCGCGGTGGCCTGCTCGAAGGCAACGGCCCCCTCGCGGAACAGCTCGAGCAGCGACAAGAACCTGGCCACCGTGGTCAGGGTGTCCGGTGAGTCGCCGCACAGGGCGCGGAACGTCATCGTCCCGGACCGTTTCAGCCGCTCCACGACGATGACCGCCTGCTCGCGGACGCTGACCGCCGGCGCGTGGATGTGGTGGAGGGACAGCTGCAGCTCGGGCTTCGGCTCCAGCGCTTTCGCGGCAAGGCCGGCGAACTGCTCGAGCCCGATCCCGATCAACACCTCGGGCAGCAGGCTGGCGAACCGCTCCTCGAGCCCGACCGCCCGCGGGAAGCGACGTGCCTCGCCAGCGAGCCGCCGGTCGAGGACCCCCGCGATCTGCTTGTAGGCCTTGTACTGCAGCAACCGTGCGAACAGCAGGTCCCGCGCCTCGAGCAGCGCCAGGTCCTCCTCGTCCTCGACGTCCCCCTGCGGCAGCAGCCGGGCAGCCTTGAGGTCGAGCAGGGTCGCGGCGACGAGCAGGAAGGAGGTGGTCTCCTCCAGGTCGACGCTGCCGTCGGCGGCCAGCCGCTTCGCGTGGGCGATGAACTCGTCGGTGACCTGGGACAGGGCGATCTCGGTGATGTCGAGCTTGTGCTTGGAGATCAGGCTGAGCAACAGGTCGAACGGGCCCTCGAAGTTGTCGAGGCGCACCTCGAAGGGGCGCTGGTCAGTGCCTGTCGTCACGGACGAATCATTGCTCACGCAGGCGCCTGACCAGCGCGGAGTCCTCTCCGTCAGCCTCGAACGCGGCCAGCACCAGGCTCAGGGCCTCGCGGACCAGTCGGCCGCGGTCGACAGCCAGGCCGTGCCGACCGCGGAGCAGCAGCCGGGCGTGCTCGATCTCCATCAGCTCCTCGGAGGTGACGTAGACCGTCATCTTCTCGTCGTGCCTGACCCGCCCGGACGGCCGCTTGTCGACAGCCTGCTCCTCCGGCGCGTCAGGGACGGCACGCACCCGGGGAGCCTGCTTCGGCGCGGGAGCCTCATCCGCGGCCGCGGTGTCGGAGGTGGGTCGGAAGAGGTCGTCGGCGGTGGGCAGGGTCACACGTCGAGACACCGCAGCGCCACCTCCTTCGCCAGCTGGCGATAGGCCTCGGCACCGGTCGAGTCGGAGGCGTACGACGTGATCGGCTCGCCCGCGACGGTCGAGTCGCTGAACTTCACGGTGCGCCGGATCACGGTGTGGAAGACGTAGTCGCCCCAGGCCTGGACCAGCCGCTCGAGCACCTCGCGCCCGTGCAGCGTCCGGCCGTCGAACATCGTGCCGAGCACTCCGTCCACCTCGAGCTTGGGGTTGAGCCGCTCCTGCACCTTGTCGATCGTGTTCTTGAGCAGCGCCACCCCCCGCAGCGCGAAGTACTCGCACTCCAGCGGCACGATCACCCCGTCGGACGCCGTGAGCGCGTTGACGGTGAGCAGTCCGAGGGACGGCTGGCAGTCGATGAGGATGACGTCGTAGGCCGCGATCGCCGGCGCGAGCACCCGCTGCAGCGTCTGCTCGCGGGCCACCTCGTGGACCAGCTGCACCTCGGCGGCCGACAGGTCGATGTTGGACGGGAGCAGGTGCAGCCCCGGAACGCCGGTGGGCATGACCACATCCTCGAGCCGCGTGGTGCGGTCCATGAGGAGGTTGTAGATCGTCTTGTCCATCTCGTGCGGGTTGAGACCGAGGCCGACCGACAGAGACCCCTGCGGGTCGAAGTCGACCAGCAGGACCCGGCGACCGAACTCCGCCAGCGCCGCACCGAGGTTGATCGTGGTGGTCGTCTTGCCGACGCCACCCTTCTGGTTGCACATCGAGATGACCCGCGCCGGACCGTGCTCGGTGAGCGGCCTGGGGTCGGGCAGGTCGGGCATCGGCCGGCCCGTCGGGCCGAGCGGCCGCTCAGCGACCACCGTCTCGACCACCGTCTCGACTGTCGCCTCGACGGCCGTCTCGACTGCCGGTTCCGAGGCAGGCTCCGCCCCGGGCGGCTCCACCTCGGGCCTGGAAAAGGGAAGCAGGTCGGACACGTCGTTCCTCTCGGGGACTCTCGCTCGAGGCGGCATGTCCGGAGCGCTGGAACCTGAGCTGAAGCCGCCCATCATCGCCGAATCTCCATGACTCCGTGTCACCTCTGTCGCGTCACGGGCGGCTTCCCCACCGCCCTGAACTGATCGTGGATCCAGTCAACAATGTCGACACAGCGACTTTGGGGAGACACGCGGCAGGGGCCGCCCTTTAGCGCGGGTCGCTGCGCGGCGGGTTCCGCGCGTTCGCGCGGTCGCTGCGCGGCTGATCTTGCGCCGGCTGGGTGTGTCGGACGGTCGGACCCGGCCTGCGCCTGGAGGGCTCACGCCGGCGGTGCAACCACATGCGTCCCGCCAGCCATTGCGGACGCTGCGCGCCCGCAATGCTGCCGCGCCGCAGCCAGACCCATCCACGGCCCGCCGGCGTGCCCCTCCCTGCGCAGGCCGGGTCCGCCCGTCCGCGCCACCCGCGGCTCCCGGTTCGGGGTGGGTGGGTTTTCCGATGGGTCACGGGGCTGGTGCCCTGGCGAGGTCGACCGACCACGAGCCATCCACCACCCACCCGACTCGAGAGCAGTGGGGGTCGCGCACGGCCGGACCCTTTGCCGCCGTCGGGAGGGTTGCGCCGGCGCGGCGTGGATGGGTCTGGCTTCGGCGCGCAGCACCGCGGGAGCGGAGCGACCGCGCTGCTGCGGGACGGATGTGGTTGCCGAGCCGGCGCAAGCCCGCCCGTCGGCGGCCACTACCCGGCCGTGCGCGACACCCACCAGGCGCAAGACCCGCCGCGCAGCGCCACATCCCGCGCGCAGCGCGGAACCGGGCACCTTAGAGGCGTCGCATCGCGACGGTGTGCACGACGGCCTCGCCGGCCTCGTCGGAGGCGGCCAGGTCGACCTCGGCCTCGATCACCCAGTCGTGGTGGTCCTCCGGGTCGTGGATCGTCTGCGTGACCCGCCACGACGCGGCGGCCCTCTCGATCGCGAGCAGGTCGGGGCCGCGGGCGTCGCCGTCGGTCAGCACCCGGTCGTGCTCGGCGTAGTAGTCCTCGATCGCCCGGTCCCAGTCCTCCCGCGTGAAGTCGCCGCCGGGCTCGAGGGCCTCGAGTGCGGCGAGGTCGTCGCGCGACACGAGGTCCACGCGGCGCCACATCGCGTTGCGCACCATCACGTCGAAGACCCGGCCCTGCTGGCTGAGCGGGCGCGGCGGCGGCGGTGGTGCATGGTCGAGCACGGCGCGGGGCGCGTGGTCGGGGTCGGTCAGCGCCTCCCACTCGTCGAGGAGCGACGAGTCGACCTGCCGCACGGTCTCCCCCAGCCAGTCGACCAGCAGCTGGAGCTCCTCGGTGCGGTGCGTGGCGGGGACGGTCTGCCGCAGTGCCCGGTAGGCGTCGGTCAGATAGCGCAGCACCAGGCCCTCGGACCGGGCGACCTGGTAGCGACCCACCAGGTCGGTGAACCCCATCCCCTGCTCCCACATCTCCCGGACCACCGACTTGGGCGCGAGCGCGTCGGGCGAGAGCCACGGGTGTCGCTCCCGGTAGGTCTCGTAGAGGGGCTCGAGCAGGTCCGCCAGGGGTTGGGGCCAGGTCACGTCCTCGATCAGGGCCATCCGCTCGTCGTACTCGACCCCTTCGGCCTTGAGGGCCGCGATCGCCTCGCCCCGTGCCGCATGCTGCTGCGCCATGAGCAGCGGACGGGGCGCCTCCAGGACCGCCTCGATCACTGACACCGTGTCGAGCGTGAAGGTCTCCGACGCCGGGTCCAGCACGTCGAGCACGGCGAGCGCGAAGTGCGAGAGCGGCTGGTTGAGCGCGAAGTCCACCGGTAGCGCCTCGGTCAGGACGTAGCGGCGGCCGAACTCGTCGACATCTTCGAGCCGGGTGAGCACGTCGGACGCCACCAGGCTCTTCGCGAGCCGGGCTGCCCGTCTGGCGAGCCGGAGCTGGGTGCGCCGGTCCTCGTGGTTGTCCATCAGGAGCCGGCGGAGGACGGGGAAGGCGTCCTCCTCGCGGGAGAGCACGTTGACCAGGATCGCGTTGTCGACCTTCATCTGGGACTTCAGTGCCTCCGGCCGGCCCTCGACCAGCTTGTCGAAGGTCTGCTCGGTCCACACGACGGTGCCGGGCGGCGGCTTCCTCAGCTGTGCCTTGGAGCCGCGCTTGGCGCGCTTCTCCTCGCTCATCGCGGCGTTCTTGGCCGCCGCCTTCGCCTTCGCGCGCTCGTTGTCGATCACGTGCTCGGGTGCCTGCACGACCACGTAGCCCTGGGTGTCGAACCCGGCCCGACCGGCGCGACCGGCGATCTGGAGGAACTCGCGGGACTTCAGCACGCGCTCGCGCTGGCCGTCGTACTTCACCAGCCCGCTGAACAGCACGGTCCGGATCGGCACGTTGATGCCGACACCGAGGGTGTCGGTGCCGCAGATGACCGCGAGCAGGCCGGCCTGGGCGAGCTGCTCGACGAGGCGTCGGTAGCGCGGCAGCATGCCCGCGTGGTGCACGCCGATCCCCCGGCGCAGCAGCTTGGACAATGTCTTGCCGAAGCCGGCGGCGAACCGGACGTCCGCCAGCCGCTCCGCGATCTGCTCCGTGCGTTGCCGGTCGAGCTTGGCGAGACCGCCGCGACCCGCGAGGAGCGACGTGGCCTGCTCGACAGCGGCCGCCTGGGTGAAGTGGACGACGTAGACCGGCCCCTGGCCGGTGGTCACCAGCTCCTCGAGGGTCTCCTCCAACGGCGTGAGGGACCACGAGAACGTCAGGGGAACGGGTCGTACGGCGTCGTCGACGACCGCCGTCTCCCGCCCGTTGCGGCGGGTCAGGTCCGCGGCCAGCTCGGTGACCTCGCCGAGCGTCGCCGACATCAGCAGGTGCTGGGCCTGCGGCAGCTCGATCAGGGGCACCTGCCAGGCCCAGCCGCGGCCGGGCTCGCCGTAGAAGTGGAACTCGTCCGCCACGACCAGGCCGACGTCGGCCCGGTCGCCCTCCCGCAGCGCGATGTTGGCGAGCACCTCGGCCGTGCAGCAGATGATCGGCGCGTCCGGGTTGACGGCCACGTCACCGGTCAGCATCCCGACGTCCTCGGCCCCGAAGACCTCGCACAGGTCGAAGAACTTCTCGCTGACCAGGGCCTTGATCGGGGCGGTGTAGAAGGAGACCCGGTCGTCGGCGAGGGCATACATGTGGGCCGCGACCGCGACCAGCGACTTCCCTGACCCGGTCGGCGTGGCCAGGATGACGTTGTTGCCCGCGAGGAGCTCGAGGATCGCCTCCTCCTGGTGGGGGTAGAGATCGATGCCACGTCCCGCGGCGTGCTCCGTGATCCGGTCGTACGCCACTTCCGACGGATCAGCCATTTCTTGCCCGCGGGTGCGCGGTCGCGAAGACCTCGCGCAGGTTGTCGACGGTGACCAGGGTGTAGACCTGCGTGGTGGTGACCGAGGCGTGCCCGAGCAGCTCCTGCACGACCCGCACGTCGGCGCCGCCGTCGAGCAGGTGGGTCGCGAACGAGTGCCGCAAGGTGTGCGGCGACACGTCCTTGGTGACGCCGGCGCGCTCGGCGGCCTTCACCAGCACCGCCCACGCCGACTGCCGGGACAGCCGGCCGCCACGGGCGTTGAGGAACAGGGCGGGAGTGCCCTTCCCCTCGGCGACCAGGACCGGCCGTCCGCGCACCAGGTAGGCCGACACCGCCTCGATCGCATAGGAACCGACCGGTACCAGCCGCTCCTTGCTGCCCTTGCCGCGCAGCAGGACGGTGCCTTCGGCGCCGGCGTCGATGTCGAGGTCGTCGACGTCCAGGCCGACGGCCTCGCTGATCCGAGCGCCCGTTCCGTACAACACCTCGAGCAGGGCCCGGTCGCGCAGTGCGAGTGGCGTCCCGGGCGCACCGGCCGCTTCGAGGATCGCCTCCACGTCCGAGAGCGGGAGCGCCTTGGGCAGACGCTTGGCGGGGCTCGGTGGCTTCACCGCCGCCGCCGGGTCGGCGACGGCGAGCCCGTCGGCGACGGCGAACTTGTGGAAGCCGCGCACGGCCACCACGGTCCGCGCGGCGGAGGCCGCACCCAGCGGTGGATGGACCTGGTCGCCCTCCCGCAGGCGCACCAGGAAGTCGGTGACCGTCGCCTCGGTGACGTCGTCGAGCGTCCCGACCGTGCGCTCGGCGAGGAACTCGCGGTAGCGACGCAGGTCGCGACGGTACGACGACAGGGTGTTCGCGGCGAGACCCTTCTCGATGCTCAGGTGGTCGAGGTAGGTCCTGACCGCCCGATCGATCGGTCCCGGGGCCACGGACCTAGGCCAGCGCCTCGGCGAGTGACACGGCGTCGATCCCGACAGCGTCGGCGACCGGCTGGTTGGTCAGCTGTCCGGCGTGGGTGTTGAGGCCGAACGCGAGGCTGTCGTCCTCCCGGCAGGCCCGCTGCCAGCCCTTGTCGGCCAGCGCCACGGCGTACGGCATGGTGGCGTTGGTGAGGGCATACGTCGAGGTGTTCGGCACCGCACCCGGCATGTTCGCGACGCAGTAGAAGATCGAGTCGTGCACCTGGTAGGTCGGGTCCGCGTGCGTGGTCGCGTGGCTGTCCTCGAAGCACCCGCCCTGGTCGATCGCGATGTCGACCAGCACCGAGCCGGGCTTCATCCGCGACACCAGGTCGTTGGTGACCAGCTTCGGCGCCGCAGCGCCGGGGATCAGCACCGCGCCGATCACCAGGTCCGCCTCCATGACCTGCTGCTCGATCGCCAGCTTCGACGACGCCAGGCCGTGAACGCGGTTGTTGTAGCGCCAGAACGACATCCGGAGCTTGTCGAGGTCGGTGTCGAGCAGGGTCACGTCGGCACCCATGCCGAGCGCGATGTTGGCGGCGTTCTGGCCCGAGACGCCGGCGCCGATGATGACGACCTTCGCGTTGGCCACGCCGCCGACGCCACCCATCAGCACGCCGCGGCCGCCCTGCGCCTTCATCAGCGAGTAGGCACCGACCTGCGGCGCGAGGCAGCCGGCCACCTCCGACATCGGGTAGAGCAGCGGCAGCCCGCCCGAGGGCAGCTGGACCGTCTCATACGCGATGCCGGTGACCTTGCGGTTCATCAGCTCCTCGGTCAACGGCTTGTCCGCGGCCAGGTGCAGGTAGGTGAAGAGGGTCAGGCCCTCGCGCATGCGGCCGTACTCCTCGGCCACCGGCTCCTTGACCTTGAGCACCATGTCGACGCCGCCGTCGGTGCCCCATGCCTCCTCCGCCGTGTCCACGATCGTCGCGCCGGCACCGACGAACTCGTCGTTGCTGATCTGCGAACCGACACCGGCATCGCGCTGGATCACCACCTCGTGCCCGTGCGCGACCAGCTCGTGCACCCCGATAGGGGTGATCGCGACGCGGTACTCGTGGTTCTTGACTTCCTTGGGTACGCCGACTCTCACGAGCGCGACGATATACCCGTGACGGCGGAGCGCCACCTCGCCGCGATTACCCCCGAGTAGCCGCGTAGGCCAGCGCGGCGATCGCCACCGGTCCCTCTTGGACGCGGCCGTCGAGGACGGCCGCCAGCAGGTCGTCGAACGGCGCCCACAGCACCTCGAGGTGGGCCTCCTCGTGCTCGGCGACGTAGTCGGTCTCCACCGCGCGCAGCCCGCGAGCGACGTAGAGGTGGTGCACCTCGCTGGTGATGCCGACGGAGGGGTACGTCGTCAGCAGGTGCCGCCACTCCGATGCCTCGAGCGCGACCTCCTCCCGCAGCTCGCGCTTGGCGGTCTCGACCGGGTCCTCACCCGCGACGTCGCAGATGCCGGCGGGGAGCTCGACGAAGGTGGCGCCGCCGGGGTGCCGGTACTGCCGGATCAGGCACACCTGCTCGACGCCGTCACGCTCGTCGAGGGCCAGCACCATCGCGGCGCCGGGATGCTCGACGACCAGCCGGCCGAACGACTCCGCGTCGTCCCGTCCGGGTGGGTGGATCCGGTCGCGGCGCAGCGCGACCACCCAGCCGTCGCGGTGCAGGTCGGTCGTGTCGACGACCGGCCACGCCCCGGGCGTGTCGGAGAGCTGGGCGTCCCCCGTCACTCCGGGGCCGGCTCGGGGTGCAGGGAGGACTCGTCGATCGGGATCCGCAGCTCGCGCTGGCGGGCCAACGCCGCGCCGATCAGCCCCGCGAACAGGGGATGCGGCCGGGTCGGCCGGGAGCGCAGCTCGGGGTGGGCCTGGGTCGCCACGTAGTAGGGATGGACGTCGCGGGGCAGCTCGACGAACTCGACCAGGTCGAGATCGGGGTTGAGCCCGGAGAAGACCAGGCCGGCGTCCTCGAGCTTGTCGCGATAGACGTTGTTGACCTCGTAGCGGTGCCGGTGCCGCTCCTCGATCTCGTGTGCGCCGTAGGCCTCAGCCACCAGCGAGCCTTCGGCGAGCCTGGCCGGATAGAGGCCGAGCCGCATCGTGCCGCCGAGATCGCCCTCGCCGCCCACGATCTCCTTCTGCTCCTCCATGGTGGCGATCACCGGCTCCGACGTGTCGGGGTCGAACTCGGTCGAGTCGGCCGTCTCGAGGCCGAGGACGCTGCGGCTGTACTCGATCACCATGCACTGGAGGCCGAGGCACAGGCCGAGGGTCGGGATGCCGTGGGTGCGGGCGTAGGTGAGCGCACCGAGCTTGCCCTCGAGACCGCGCACGCCGAAGCCGCCGGGCACGCACACCGCGTCGACGTCCTGCAGGTGCCTCGCGGCACCGGCCGGCGTCTCGCACTCGTCGGACGGGATCCAGCGCAGGTCGATCTTGGTCTCGTGCGCGAACCCGCCTGCCCGGAGCGCCTCGGCGACCGAAAGGTAGGCGTCGTGGAGGTCGACGTACTTCCCGACGAGGGCGACGGCGACCTCCTCCTTCGGGTGGTGCACCCGGCGGAGCAGGTCGTCCCAGACGGTCCAGTCGACGTCGCGGAACGGCAGGTTGAGGCGTCTCACGACGTAGGCGTCGAGCCCCTCGCTGTGCAGCACCTTCGGGATGTCGTAGATCGACGGCGCGTCGGCCGCCGTGACCACCGCCTCCTCGTCGACGTCGCACATCAGGGAGATCTTGCGCTTGATCGAGTCGGGCAGCTCCCGGTCGGCGCGGCAGACCACGGCGTCGGGCTGGATGCCGACCTGGCGCAGCGCGGCCACCGAGTGCTGCGTGGGCTTGGTCTTCAGCTCGCCGGAGGGACCGATGTAGGGCACCAGGGAGACGTGGAGGAAGAAGACGTTGTCGCGGCCGATGTCGTGGCGCACCTGGCGGGCCGCCTCGAGGAACGGCAGCGACTCGATGTCACCGACGGTGCCACCGATCTCGGTGATGACGATGTCGACCGGGTCCGGCCCGCGGCCCATCGCCAGGATCCGGTCCTTGATCTCGTTGGTGATGTGCGGGATCACCTGGACGGTGTCGCCGAGGTATTCGCCCTTGCGCTCCTTGGCGATCACGGTCGAGTAGACCTGACCGGTCGTGACGTTGGCGATCTGGCCGACGAGGTCGGTGTCGAGGAAACGCTCGTAGTGGCCGATGTCGAGGTCGGTCTCGGCGCCGTCGTTGGTGACGAACACCTCGCCGTGCTGGAACGGGTTCATGGTGCCGGGATCCACGTTCAGGTAGGGGTCCAGCTTCTGCATGGTCACCCGCAACCCGCGGCTGCGCAGCAGCCGACCGAGGCTCGAGGCCGTGAGTCCCTTCCCGAGCGAGGAGGCGACGCCTCCGGTCACGAACAGGTGTTTCGTCGTCCCACTCGGTGGCGCCATCTTCACGGGGTTCGAGCCTATCAGCCCGAGCGGGCCATCTGGAGCAGCTCTCGCGCGTGGGCGAGTGCGGAATCGCTTCCGGCCATCCCCGCGAGCATCCGGGACAGCTCGTGCTCGCGGCCCGCGTCGTCAAGGGTGGTCAGCCCGGAGCTGGTCACCGTGCCGTCCGACGACTTCTCGACGACGATGTGCCGGTCGGCGAAAGCGGCCACCTGCGGCAGGTGGGTGACCACCAGCACCTGGGCGTGCTCGGCCAGCGCTGCGAGCCGCCGACCGATCTCGACCGCCGCCGCTCCCCCGACACCGGCGTCGACCTCGTCGAAGACGAAGGTCGGCACCGGGTGGGTGTCGGCCAGGCAGACCTCGACCGCGAGCATGATCCGCGACAGCTCGCCACCCGAGGCGCCCTTGTGGAGCGGGCGTGGCTCTGAGCCGTTGTCGGCCGTGAGCTGGAACTCGACCTCGTCGACGCCGTGACCGTGGAGCCGGAGCCAGCGGCCGCCGACCTCGAGCCCGTCCACCGGCGGGTTGCCGGCGTCGGGGGGCGCCGGGATCTCGCGGTCGCGGACCTGGATCTCCATGGTCGCGTCCGGCATCGCGAGCAGGGTCAGCTCGTCGGACACCGCTTCGCCCAGTAGGTCCGCAGCCGCACGGCGGCCGGCGGTCAGGGTCTCGGCAACCTCGGCCAGCTCGGCACGCAGCGCGATCCGCGCTGCGGTGAGGCGTTCAATGGTCTCGTCGGTCGCGTCGAGCTCGAGCAGCCGGCTCGAGGCCTGCTCGGCCCACTCGAGAACCGCGTCGACACTGTCGCCGTACTTGCGGGTGAGCGCGACGAGTGCCGCCCGCCGCTCGGAGACTCCGGCAAGGCGCGCCGGGTCGGTGTCGATGCCGGAGGCGTAGGACGCGACGTCGGCGGCGAGGTCCGAGAGCAGATAGGTCACCTCGGCAACGCGGTCGGCGAGCTCGCCGGCCTCGGCGTCGTGCTCACGGACAAGCGTCGAGCTGGCCGCGCGCGGCCGCGACCGCGCCGAGCGCGTCGGGCGAGCCCTGTTCGCTCGAGAGCGCCTCTCGTGCCTGCTCGGCGGCGGTGCGCAGGGTGTCGGCGTGCCCGAGCCGTGCCTCTTCCGCGGCGAGATCCACATCCTCGCCGGGCTGCGGGGTCACCGTCTCGATCTCGCTGACGCCGAACCGGAGCAGGTCCGCTTCGCGGGCGCGCTCGCGGGCGGTGGCAACGACGTCGACCAGCTCGCCCTCGGTCGCGATCAGCTGGTCGTAGAGGTCGCGGTAGCGCTCCAGCGAGGAGGCCACCGCCGCACCCGCGAACACGTCGAGAGCGGCACGCTGGGTGGTCGCCTTGAGCAGCCGGTGCTGGTCGGACTGACCGTGCACCGCGACGAGCGGCTCGGCGACCTCGGCGAGGGTGGCGACCGGCACCCCCGCCCCGCCGACGTACGCCCGTGACCGGCCCTCGGCGCTGAGGTTGCGCGCGAGCACCACCCGGTCGTCCTCGACCTCGCCACCCGCCTCCTCGACCGCCGCGGCGAGACCGGCCACGCCGTCGGTGCGGACGACGCCCTCGACCCGGGCCTGACGGGCACCCGCTCGGACCGCGCCGCTGTCGGCCCGGCCGCCGAGCAGCAGCCCGAGCGCGGTGACGACCATCGTCTTGCCGGCTCCGGTCTCACCGGTCACGACCGTGAACCCGGGACCGAGCTCGAGCGTGGAGGCCTCGATGACACCGAGCGAGCTGATCCGCAGCTCTTCGATCATTCGGCTTCCTCGGCCGCGCGCTCCCGGAGGCGCCGCTCGCCGCTGCCGCGCCATCCTTCGACGGACAGCCCGAACTTGGCCACCAGTCGGTCGGTGAACGGTGCCTGGTGCAGCCGGACCAGCCGGACCGGCCGCAGCCCGCGGCTGACCTCGATCCGGGCGCCGGGCGGGAGGTCGACGCTGCGCCGGCCGTCGCACCACAGCACGCCGGCACCCTGGTTGCCCGCCAGCACCTCGATCGCGATCACCGACGAGGGAGCGACCACCATCGGTCGCGCGAAGAGTGCGTGCGCGCTGAGTGGAACGATGCAGAGCGCCTCGACCTGCGGCCAGACGATCGGCCCACCCGCACTGAAGTTGTAGGCGGTCGAGCCGGTCGGCGTCGCGCAGACGACGCCGTCGCAGCCCCACCGCGAGAGCGGCCGGTCGTCGATCTCGACCACGACCTCCAGCATCCGCTCGCGTGCGGCCTTCTCGACGCTCGCCTCGTTGAGCGCGAACGTCGAGTAGACCAGCTCTCCGTCGTGGAACGCGCGGACGTCGAGCGTGAGCCGGTCCTCCGTGGTGTAGCGCTGCTCGACGATCGCCTCGATCGTCGCCGCGACGTCCTCGTGCTCGGCCTCCGCCAGGAACCCGACGTGGCCGAGGTTGACGCCGAGCACCGGGGTCAACCGCTTGTGGGTGACCTCGGCCGCGCGAAGGATGCTTCCGTCGCCGCCGATCACGACGGTGAGCTCGCAGCCGCGGCTCGCATCGGACTCGGAGTCGGTGAGCTCGAGAGCAGGGTCGAACGCCGCCGGCTCGACGCCCAGATCCGCTGCCTCCGCGCGCATGAGCCGGACGACGATCCCGTGCGCGCTGAGCTCCTTCACGAAGGCCCGCGCGACGTCGCGTGCGTCGTTGCGCCTGGTGTGGGCGAGCACCAGCACCCGGCGTGCGGGTTCGGAGTCGTACGTCGTCACGGTCTCAGTCTGACCTATCCCGCCGTCAGGCATCGGCAGTGCCGGTGCCCCGGCGCGCGACTGCGGCGATCTCGTGGTCGTCCACGGTCGCCGGTCCGCGGCGCAGCCACAGGAAGAACTCGATGTTCCCGGACGGCCCCGGCAGCGGGCTCACGGTCACTCCGTGCGTCCCCCAGCCACGCTCGGCCGCCGCCGTGGAGATGCCGAGCACCGCCTCGGCGTGCAGGTCCGGGTCTCGGACGACGCCGCCCTTGCCGACCCGGTCCTTGCCGACCTCGAACTGCGGCTTCACCATCAGCGCGAGGTCGCCGTCCGGACCGGTCACCCCGACGAGGGCGTCGAGCACGAGCACGAGTGAGATGAAGGACAGGTCGCCGACGACCACGTCGACCGGGCCGCCGATGACCTCGGTGGTGAGCGCCCGGACGTTCTGCCGGTCGTGGACCACGACCCGCGGGTCCTGTCGCAGCGACCAGTCGAGCTGGCCGTAGCCGACGTCGACCGCGACCACCTCGGCGGCACCCGCGCGCAGGAGAACGTCGGTGAACCCTCCCGTGGAGGCGCCGGCATCGAGGCACCGTCGGCCGGCGACGTCGAGTCCGGCCGGCCCGAACGCGGCCAGCGCACCGGCCAGCTTGTGCGCACCGCGGGACACGTAGTCGGGTCCGTGCTCGCCCTCCGCGACCACGATCGCCACGTCCGTCGTCACCCCGGTTGCCGGCTTGCTCGCGGTCGCGCCGGAGACCCGCACCCTGCCGTCAGCGATCAGCTGTGCGGCGCGCTCACGTGAGGGTGCCAGGCCACGACGGACGAGCTCAGCGTCGAGCCGCAGACGCCGCGGCGGCACGTCCTACTCCGGAGCCTCGTCCAACGCCTGCCGCAAGTGCTGGTGGGCGGTCTCGAAGGCCGCCGCATGCTCCTCGAGCGGCCGGGCGTCCAGGCCGGCAACGAGATCGAGCACGACGTCGATGGAGGCGATGCCGGTCGGCGCAGGGACCAGGCCCGACCCGGCCGCGACCACAGGTTCCTCGGTCATGGCAGCGAGGCTACCGCCCCACCGCGGTCGCGTCGGGGATCCGGAGCGCGGTGATGTCGGCCACCGTCCCGGTGGCGTCCAGGTGCGCCCACCCGGCGGCCGCGACACCGCGCCACCAATCGTCGACCGATCCCTCTCCGACCACACCGAGCCGGCCGTCGCGGACGGCCGCCCGCCACCCGCCGACGGCCCAGCCCGCATCCTCCGCGGTCAGCGCCGGGTGCGGAGCCAGCAGGCCACCGAGATCGGCCGAGAGGAAGGTCGGGCGGTGCTCCTTGCCGGCCGAGACCAGCTCCGCGAGACCGGTCACGCCGGTCATCACCAGCAGCGAGTCGACCTGAGCGTTGCGCGCACCCTCGATGTCGGTGTCGAGCCGGTCGCCCACCATGAGCGGTCGCTGCCCGCCCATCCGCCGCACGGCCTCGTCGAGCAGCGGGCGCTCCGGCTTGCCCGCCACGACGGGCGTGACACCGGTGAACCTGGTGAGCGTCTCCACGAGCACGCCGTGCCCCGGCGCGACCCCGAACGCCGTCGGGATCGTGAGATCCGCGTTGCAGGCCAGCCAGGGCAGGCCCTCGCGCACCCGCACCGCGACTCGCATGATGTCGCGCCACAACACGTCCGGCCCGTAGCCGGTGACCACGACGGCCGCGTCGTCGTCGGCCCCGACCGGGGTCAGGCCGACCTCGAGGAGCGCCGCCTCCAGTCCCTCGCCGCCGAGCCGCACGACCCGTGCGCCCTCGCCGAACCGCTCCACCAGCAGGTGGGCCGCCGCCTGGGCCGAGGTGACCACGTCCGCGGTGGCCGCGGCGACGCCGAGCTCGGTCAGATGCGCGGCGACGGCTTCCGGCGGCCGGGCCGCGTTGTTGGTGACGAAGGTGGTGCGCATCCCGCTCGCCCGCACCGCGGCCACGTGTCGGGCCGCACCAGGGACCGCTGCCTGGCCCACATAGACGACGCCGTCGAGGTCGAGCATCGCGAGGTCGTAGGTGTCGGTCAGCGGGTCGGTCGATGCGGTCAACACGGGGCCAGCCTCTCAGGTCGCTCAGGCAATCCTCCGTACGATGCCCTGATGGATGCCGGACAGGTGGTGACGCCGCCGTACGTCGCCGGTCCGCTCCGCCTCCTGCCGTTCCCCGGACTCATGCTCGCACCGCACCGGGTCGGCGACCCGTCCACCGGCCGGGCGTTCGCCAGGCCCTACCGCGGCGTCTCCGCCCGGCTGGTGCGCTGGCAGACACGAGGCCTGGTCCGCCGTGACGACACCGCGGCGCTCTACCTCCACGAGTACACCTCCGGCGGTATGACCATCCGCGGCCTGGTCGGCGCCCTCGACGTCTCCCGCCGGGCCACCAGACCGGAGGATCGCGCGGTGTTGCCCCACGAGGGCATTCATCCGGCCCAGGCCGACGACCTCGCCGACCGGATGGCGGAGATGGGACTCAACCCGGCGCCGATCCTGCTGGTGCACAACGGCACGCCGCAGCTCGGCAGGCTCCTGGGCGGTGTGCTCGCCGCCCCGGCGGACCACCAGTTCACCGACCGCTCCGAGCAGCAGCACCGGATCTGGGCGATCCGTGAGCCGGCCACGCTCGCCGGCATCGCCGAACAGCTCCAGGACGCCCGCGCGCTGATCGCCGACGGCCACCACCGCTACGCCGCCTACCTACGGCTGCAACGAAGAGAACCCGGTGGCCCCTGCGACCTGGGCCTGGCGATGCTCGTCGACCAGACCACCACTCCGCTGTTCCTCGGCCCCATCCACCGCAGCCTGGCCGGGACCACCCTCGCCGACCTGGGTAGCGCCGCCGAAAGCCTCGGCATGGCCTGCACGGCCCAGACCCAGCCGGAAGCCGTGGCCGCGCTGGGGCCCAGCACGCTCGCCGCCACTGACGGTAAGGAATGGGTGGTGGTCGACCTGGCAGTCCCCGCCGACCGGGCGGCCGTCGAGGTGCTGCACCGCCAGCTGGTGCCGGCGCTCCCCTACGGTCCGTCGAGCATCGGCTATCACCACACGGTCGACGACGCGCTGGCGAGCGCGGACCCCCGAACCAGCATCGCGGTGCTGATGCCGGCCCCGTCGGTGGATCTCGTCCAGCGCATCGCGGAGGACGACCGGCTGCTCCCGGAGAAGGCCACATCGTTCCAGCCCAAGCCCAGCCTCGGCGTCCTCATCCGCTCCCTGCGCGACGAACCAGACGCGCCGAGCTGACCTCGACCTCGACCCGTGACATCGGCAGTCCTCCGCCGACCCGGTAGAACCGGCGGCGAAGCGCACCCGTCACCTCCACCTCGTCGCCCGACCGCCAGCCACTCACCGCGCGCCGCGGCCGTGCCTCCCAGGCACAACAGTCGAGGACGTCCACGCTCGGCTGACGGCGGCCGTCGGACCGCGCCCGCACCGGCACCCGCGGGACCACGACCCGGACCACACCCAGCTCGTCGCCGCTCGGCAGCACCCGCACCTCCGGCTCCCCGGAAACGGTCCCGACCAGGCGCACCTCGTTGGCAGTGACCGTCGCCTTGCCTGCATTCTTCGTGCTCATCCGGCACCTCCTTTGCGCATCAGCAAACGGATCGGTGCCGACAACGACCCGCGGGCGAGAGCCCGCCTGTGGAGAGCCGGCGTGCACGGGCGACCTGTGGACGAATGGTGGCCCCATACCCACCGGCGCTGCCGAAAAAGCAGAACGGGCTACCGACCGAAGTCGGTAGCCCGTTCAGGCCGGCAGCGTGGCGCGTTAGCGACACGCTCGGCCCATATTGGATGATGTCCGGCGGCGTCCTACTCTCCCACAGCCTCTCGGTTGCAGTACCATCGGCGCTGGCAGGCTTAACTTCCGGGTTCGGGATGGGTCCGGGTGTTTCCCTGTCGCTATGGCCGCCGTAACTCTATTCACGGTGGGCTTGCCCTCCGTGGACCCCCGTTTCCGTGGTTTCGGTGGGTGGTCAAGATTGTGTGGACGCGTGTTTGCAGTGCAGGGTCGTTGTGTCTTGCGCATTCACACATGTTCCCTGTCAACACATCCAGTTTGTTGGTTGTGTTGGGGGTTTGTGTGGCAAGTGTTCGGCCTATTAGTACCGGTCGGCTGGGCATTGCTGCTGTACACCTCCGGCCTATCAACCCAATAGTCTGTTGGGGGCCTTACACCCTCAAAGGGGTGGGGAAACCTCATCTTGAAACGTGCTTCCCGCTTAGATGCGTTCAGCGGTTATCACTTCCGAACGTAGCTAACCAGCCCTGCACCTGGCGGTACAACTGGCACACCAGAGGTTCGTCCATCCCGGTCCTCTCGTACTAGGGACAGCCTTTCTCAAGTTTCCTACGCGCGCGGCGGATAGGGACCGAACTGTCTCACGACGTTCTAAACCCAGCTCGCGTGCCGCTTTAATGGGCGAACAGCCCAACCCTTGGGACCTACTCCAGCCCCAGGATGCGACGAGCCGACATCGAGGTGCCAAACCATCCCGTCGATATGGACTCTTGGGGAAGATCAGCCTGTTATCCCCGGGGTACCTTTTATCCGTTGAGCGACACCCCTTCCACATGGTGGTGCCGGATCACTAGTTCCGACTTTCGTCCCTGCTCGACATGTCTGTCTCACAGTCAAGCTCCCTTGTGCACTTACACTCGTCACCTGATTGCCAACCAGGCTGAGGGAACCTTTGAGCGCCTCCGTTACATTTTAGGAGGCAACCGCCCCAGTTAAACTACCCATCAGGCACTGTCCCTGAACCAGATCATGGCCCTAGGTTAGACATCTAGTACGACCAGAGTGGTATTTCAACGTTGACTCCACAACCACTGGCGTGGCCGCTTCACAGTCTCCCACCTATCCTACACAAGCCGAACCAAACACCAATGCCAAACTATAGTAAAGGTCCCGGGGTCTTTCCGTCCTGCCGCGCGTAACGAGCATCTTTACTCGTAGTGCAATTTCGCCGAGTCCATGGTTGAGACAGCGCCCAAGTCGTTACTCCATTCGTGCAGGTCGGAACTTACCCGACAAGGAATTTCGCTACCTTAGGATGGTTATAGTTACCACCGCCGTTTACTGGGGCTTAAATTCTCAGCTTCGCCACCATACATGTAGAGGGTGGCTAACCGGTCCTCTTAACCTTCCAGCACCGGGCAGGAGTCAGTCCGTATACATCGTCTTACGACTTCGCACGGACCTGTGTTTTTAGTAAACAGTCGCTTGGGCCTGGTCTCTGCGACCCTCCCCGCTTCCAACCGCAAGGGCTGTGACGGTTCGGGTCCCCCTTCTCCCGAAGTTACGGGGGCATTTTGCCGAGTTCCTTAACCATGGTTGTCTCGATCGCCTTGGTATTCTCTACCTGATCACCTGAGTCGGTTTGGGGTACGGGCGGCTCGCGGCTCGCTAGAGGTTTTTCTCGACAGCATAGGATCAC
Organism: uncultured Actinomycetota bacterium; assembly: GCA_963766035.1. Taxonomy (GTDB): domain Bacteria; phylum Actinomycetota; class Actinomycetes; order Propionibacteriales; family Nocardioidaceae; genus Nocardioides. Next base: position 393,369 of record CAVXYP010000014.1, read on the forward strand.
CCACTTCCCCCAACAGGGGTCGGCATCACATCTCAGACTCGCCTCGCGGCTGCGACCCGGATTTGCCTAGGCCACGTCCTACATGCTTACCCACGCTCTACCATCGGCGTGGTTGGGCTACCTTCCTGTGTCACCCCATCGCTTGACTACTACCGGATCGGATCCCACGCTCCGCCCCAGCCCCACACCCCGAAGGGATAGGTAGCTAGGGTTTCGGGTGGTTAGCATCACCGGGCTCGTCATGGACGCCACTTCGCCGGTACGGGAATATCAACCCGTTGTCCATCGACTACGCCTGTCGGCCTCGCCTTAGGTCCCGACTTACCCAGGGCAGATTAGCTTGACCCTGGAACCCTTGATCATTCGGCGCACGGGTTTCTCACCCGTGATTCGCTACTCATGCCTGCATTCTCACTCGTGTCACATCCACCACTAGATCACTCTGCAGCTTCACCCGTGACACGACGCTCCCCTACCCACCCACACCCCTGAACCAACCAGACAAAGCCGGCGGCTTGGGTATTGTGTGAGTGCCATGGCTTCGGCGGACGGCTTGAGCCCCGCTACATTGTCGGCGCGGAATCACTTGACCAGTGAGCTATTACGCACTCTTTCAAGGGTGGCTGCTTCCAAGCCAACCTCCTGGTTGTCACTGCGACTCCACATCCTTTTCCACTTAGCCGCCCCTTGGGGGCCTTAGCCGATGGTCTGGGCTGTTTCCCTCTCGACTACGAACCTTATCGCCCGCAGTCTCACTGCCACGCTCTCACTTACCGGCATTCGGAGTTTGGCTAACGTCAGTAACCTGGTCGGGCCCATCGGCTATCCAGTGCTCTACCTCCGGCAAGAAACACGCAACGCTGCACCTAAATGCATTTCGGGGAGAACCAGCTATCACGGAGTTTGATTGGCCTTTCACCCCTATCCACAGGTCATCCCCTCCATTTTCAACTGAAGTGGGTTCGGTCCTCCACGCCGTCTTACCGGCGCTTCAACCTGCCCATGGATAGATCACTCCGCTTCGGGTCTAGAGCATGCGACTACCCAACCCGGCACAAGACCGAACTGGTACGCCCTATTAGGACTCGCTTTCGCTACGGCTACCCCACACGGGTTAACCTCGCCACACACCGCTAACTCGCAGGCTCATTCTTCAAAAGGCACGCCATCACCACACAACAAGTGCGCAGGCTCTGACGGATTGTAGGCGCATGGTTTCAGGTACTATTTCACTCCCCGCCAGGGGTACTTTTCACCTTTCCCTCACGGTACTTGTCCGCTATCGGTCATCGAGAAGTATTTAGGCTTAACGGGTGGTCCCGCCAGATTCACACACCATTCCAGGAGTGGCATGTTACTTGGGAAACACTCACGGAGTCACCACCTTACGTCTACGGGGCTATCACCCGCTACGGCACCGCTTTCCAACGGACTTCGACCTCAATGATGATTTCTAACTCCGCCCACCATCAGCAGCTGATGAACAAATGCTCCCACAACCCCACTCACGCAACCCCTGCCAGGTATCACACGAAAGCGGTTTAGCCTGATCCGATTTCGCTCGCCACTACTCTCGGAATCACTATTGTTTTCTCTTCCTACCGGTACTGAGATGTTTCACTTCCCGGCGTT
>CAVXYP010000014.1:397500-544528 GCA_963766035.1 uncultured Actinomycetota bacterium
GCGGTACGGCGACACGGTCGGATCGCCCTCGATCCAGAACCGCCACGGCCGCTCGGGCGCCGTCCGCACCCCGGTGCGCGGACCGCTCGCGACGCCGACCGCCCTCGGTCCGGGCGTCAGGGAGATCGCGTCAATGGTGCCGATCGTGCCGATCGTGAGGTCGGTGCCGTTGTGGTCGAGCCGGATCCCGAGCGCCCGGCACAGCCGTCCCGGTCCCCGAGCCAGGTCGCGATCGGCGACTCCAGGGCGGTGGGCACGCGCGACCTCGATCCCCTCGATCACCTCGCCGGCGCGCATCAGGACACCGCGCGCCACGCCCTCGGGTCCGACCGCGACGTTCGCACACACGTGGATGCCGTGGCTCAGGTAGCAGTAGAGATGTCCGGGCGGCCCGAACATCACCTGGTTGCGGCGGGTGCGCCCTCGATAGGCGTGGGAGGCCGGATCGTCGGCGCCGTCGTACGCCTCGACCTCCGTCAGCCGCACCGCCACCGGCCCGTGCCGCAGCACCCCGCCGAGCAGCCGCGGGGCGACCAGCTCGACCGGGCCGTCGAGGACGTCAGCGAGCGCGATCCCGCACTCCCTCCAAGACGCTCCGGGCCTCGGCGACCCGACCACGCAGCTCGGCCAGCTGCTCGGTCACCCGCTCGGGAGCAGTGCCGCCGCGGCCGTTCCGCGACGACACCGAGCCCTCGACGGTCAGGACCGAGCGCACCTCCGGGGTGAGGGCGGGCGAGATCGCGGCGAACTGCTCGTCGGTGAGCTCGTGGAGCTCGATGCCCAAGCGCTCGCAGTCCCGGACGCACGTGCCGGCGACCTCGTGCGCGACCCGGAACGGCACGCCCTCCTTGACCAGCCACTCCGCGATGTCGGTCGCGAGCGAGAAGCCCTGAGGCGCGAGCTCGGCCATCCGGTCGGTGTCGAACACCAGGGTCGCGACCTGCCCGGTGAAGGCCGGCAACAGGACCTCGAGCGTGTCGACCGAGTCGAAGACCGGCTCCTTGTCCTCCTGGAGATCCCGGTTGTAGGCCAGCGGCAACGCCTTCAACGTCGTCAGCAGACCGGTCAGGTTGCCGATGAGCCGACCGGACTTGCCGCGGGCGAGCTCGGAGATGTCAGGGTTCTTCTTCTGCGGCATGATGCTCGACCCGGTGGACCACGAGTCGTGCAGCGTCACGAAGCCGAACTCCCGGGTCGCCCACAAGATCACCTCCTCGGCGATCCGGCTGATGTCGACGCCGGCCTGCGCGGCGACGTAGGCGAACTCGGCGACGAAGTCGCGCGAGGCGGTCCCGTCGATCGAGTTGGCGGTCGACCCGGTGAAGTTGAGCTCGCGAGCGACCAGCTCGGGATCCAGGCCGAGGCTCTGGCCGGCGAGCGCGCCGGAGCCGTACGGCGAGTCCGCCTCGACCCGTCGACGCCAGTCGGCCAGCCGGTCGACGTCGCGCAGCAGCGCCCAGGCGTGGGCGAGCAGGTGGTGGGACAACAACACCGGCTGCGCGTGCTGCAGGTGCGTCCGCCCCGGCATGACGGCCCCGAGGTGGCTCTCGGCCTGGCCGGCCAGCCCGTCGACAAGATCGAGCAGCAGCCCACCGACCGTGAGCGAGTGGTCGAGCAGGTAGCAACGGAACAGGGTGGCGATCTGGTCGTTGCGGGATCGTCCCGCGCGGAGCTTGCCGCCGACGTCGGCGCCGACCTCCTCGATCAGCAGTCGCTCGAGCGCGCCGTGCACGTCCTCGTCCGACGGGTCGGGTACGACGCTGCCGGCCGCGATGCCGTCGGAGAGGACGTCGAGCCCCCGGTGCAGCTCGGCCTCCTCCGCCTGGGTGAGCAGGCCGGCGGCGGCGAGCGCCTTGGCGTGCGCATGGGAGCCTCCGATGTCGTAGTGGGCGAGTCGCCAGTCGAAGTGGGTCGACCGCGAGAGGGCCTCGAGCTCGGGCGAGGGGCCGCCGGCGAAACGACCGCCCCAGAGCTTGCCTGCGTTCGTGCCGCTCACGTGCGCTGCCCGATCACGTCGATGGCGAGCTGCATCGCGCCGATCAGCTCCGCGGATGCTGCGGTGCCGTCTTCCTCCAGATCCTGCGGCGTCCACCATGCCGAGCCCAGCATGTTGCCCATCTCCTCCTCGACAAGGTTGTCGAACGTGACGTCGACAGACTCGGCGAGCGGCAACGCGAAGAAGTGCGCGTCGTTGGCGTAGTCGCGGCCAGCCCATGTGAAGGGCTGCTCGGCCCTCAGCACCGGCCCCACCAGGGCGGCGGGGAGGGCGACGATCCCGGTCTCCTCGTGCAGCTCGCGCACGGCGGCCTCGGCGAGGGACTCACCCGGATCGACGGCGCCGCCGATGCTGCCCCAGTAGAGAACGCCCGGGATCGCGGGATTCTGCTCCTGCAGCAGGAGCACCCGCCCCTCCGGACTCACGGGGAGCACCCGGGCCGCGAGGCGCAGTGTCGGCGCGCCCATCAGTCGGTCCCCGACTCCATGGCGGCATCCTCGAGGAGGGCCTCCTCGTCGCCGGTCAGCTCCGGGTTCGCGGTGATCCGCTCGGCGCCGCCCGACTCGATCTCGCCGTACAGGACGCCGTTCTCGACGGCGACCAGCCCTTGGTGGATCGGCTGGTCGGCGTACTGCTCCAGCTTGGCCCGGGAGTCGGCGATGTCGAGGTTGCGCATGGTCAGCTGTCCGATCCGGTCGGTGGGGCCGAACACGGCGTTCTCGGTGCGCTCCATCGACAGCTTGTCGGGGTGGTAGGAGAAGGCCGGCCCGTCGGTGCGCAGGAGCGTGTAGTCCTCACCGCGCCGCAGCCGCAGCGTCACCTCGCCGGTAATCAGTGAACCAATCCACCGTTGCAGCGACTCCCGCAGCATGAACGCCTGCGGGTCCAGCCAGCGCCCCTCGTAGAGCAGCCGCCCGAGCCGCCGGCCGCTCGCGTGGTAGTTCTCGATCGTGTCCTCGTTGTGGATCGCGTTGAGCAGCCGCTCGTAGGCGATCCAGAGCAGCGCCATGCCGGGCGCCTCGTAGACGCCTCGTGACTTGGCCTCGATGATCCGGTTCTCGATCTGGTCGGACATGCCGAGGCCGTGGCGGCCGCCGACGGCGTTCGCCTCGAGCACCAGGGCAACGGCGTCGTCGTACCGCACGCCGTTGAGCGCGACCGGGCGGCCGGCGTCGAAGCTGACGGTGACGTCCTCGGGGATGATCTCGACCGCCGGATCCCAGAACTTCACGCCCATGATCGGCTCGACGATCTCCAGGGACACGTCCAGGTGCTCGAGGGTCTTGGCCTCGTGAGTGGCGCCCCAGATGTTGGCGTCGGTCGAGTACGCCTTCTCCTTGCTGTCCCGGTAGGGCAGGTCGTGCTCGGTCAGCCACTGGCTCATCTCGGCGCGGCCGCCGAGCTCGGAGACGAACTCGGGATCGAGCCACGGCTTGTAGATCCGCAGCTCCGGGTTGGCCAGCAGCCCGTAGCGGTAGAACCGCTCGATGTCGTTGCCCTTGAACGTCGAGCCGTCACCCCAGATGTCCACGCCGTCCTCGTGCATCGCGCGGACCAGCATGGTGCCGGTCACGGCCCGGCCCAGCGGAGTCGTGTTGAAGTAGGCGCGGCCTCCCGAGCGGATGTGGAAGGCGCCGCAGGCCATCGCCGCGAGGCCCTCCTCGACCAGCTCCCGACGGCAGTCGACGGCACGGGCGATCTCGGCGCCGTACTCGACCGCGCGGGCGGGAACTCCGGAGATGTCCGGCTCGTCGTACTGGCCGATGTCGGCGGTGTAGGTGCACGGGATCGCGCCCCTGTCACGCATCCAGGCCACGGCAACGGAGGTGTCGAGGCCGCCGGAGAAGGCGATGCCGACGCGCTCGCCCTTGGGCAGGGCGGTGAGGACCTTGGACACGGTTACTGGTTCCTTTCGGCGAATGCGGTGAACTTCTCTGCGAGGGCCTGGCCGCCGCCGGGATCGCGGCCGATCACCAGGACGGTGTCGTCGCCGGCAATGGTGCCGAGCACGTCGGACAGCTCGACCTTGTCGATCGCGCTGGCCAGGAACTGCGCGGCCCCCGGGGGCGTGCGGAGCACCACCAGGTTGGCGCTGGCTTCGGCGCTGGCGAGGAGCTCGGCGCACAGCCTGGCAAGCCGGTGCGATGCCGCGGCGCTGTCGCCATGGACCGGGGTGCGGTCGCCGCCCTCGGCGGGCACGGCGTAGACGAGCGTCCCGGACCCGAGCCGGACCTTGACCGCGTCCAGCTCGACCAGGTCGCGGCTCAGCGTGGCCTGGGTGACGTGCACTCCCCTGCCGCCGAGCAGCTCGGCGAGCTCGGTCTGCGAGTGGACCTCGCGGCTGCCGAGCAGATCGGTGATGAGCTGGAGCCGCGCGCTCTTGGTCAGCGGGGTCAGGGCGTGCTCACTCATTGCCCCACCTCGTGACGCCGTGCGTCCAGCCAGGCCAGGATCGCCTTCTGGGCGTGCCGACGGTTCTCGGCCTCGTCCCAGACGACGCTCTGCGGGCCGTCGAGCACCTCGGCTGCGATCTCGGAGCCGCGATAGGCCGGCAGGCAGTGCAGCACGATCGCATCCGGCTTCGCGTGGGCCATCAGCTCGGGCGTCACCGCGTACGGCGTGAAGGTCGCGCGCCGAGACTCGGCTTCCTCCTCCTTGCCCATGGAGACCCAGGTGTCGGTGACGACGACGTCGGCCCCGGTCGCCGCGGCGACCGGGTCGTCGGTGACGTCGGCGTCGCCGTGGGCCGGCAGGTAGCCCTCCGGGCACCCGAACACCACCTGCATCCCGGCGATGCCGCCGGCGAGGGCCCATGAGTTGCCCATGTTGCACGCAGCATCGCCGATGAACGCGACCTTGAGCCCGGCCAGCGCGCCCTTGTGCTCCTGCACGGTCAGCAGGTCGGCCAGCAGCTGGCAGGGGTGGAAGTCGTCGGTCAGCGCGTTGATGACCGGCACACCGGCGTACGCCGCCATCTCGTCGATCCGGCTCTGCTCGTAGGTGCGCCACACGATCGCCGACGCCTGGCGGCCGAGCACCCTGGCCACGTCGGCGACCGACTCGCGCTTGCCGATGCCAGCAAGGTTGCCGTCGACCAGCATCGGGTAGCCGCCGAGCTCGGCGATCCCGGCGGCGAAGGACGCCTGCGTGCGTAGCGTGGGCTTGTCGAAGATCATCGCGACCGTGTGCGGGCCGGCGAACGGCTGGTGCTCGAACGGCTTCGCCTTGATCGTCGCCGCGAGCGCCAGCACCTCGGCCTGCTCGGCCGGGCTGAGGTCGTCGTCGCGCAGGAAGTGCCTCATGCGGTCTCCACGGTGGTCGAGCTTGTGGAGACCCCGACGCCGGCGGCGTCCAGGATCGCCGGCCAGGCCGCCAGGAAGCCTGCGACGTCCTGGTCGGTCAGCACCAGCGGCGGCGCGAGCCGGATCCGTTCGGGGGTCGGGGCGTTGACGATGTAGCCGGCGTCCTGGGCGGCGGCGACGACGTCGGCCGCCTTCGGCTCGGCGAGATCGAGTCCGATGAGCAGGCCGGCCCCGCGGACGGCGGTCACCCGCGGATCTGCGGCGAGCCCGTCGCGGATCCGCACCCCGAGCCGGGCGACATGGTCGAGCAGGCCGTCGTCCTCGATCGTGTCGAGCACGGCGAGCGCGGCCGCCGCGGCGACGGGGTTGCCGCCGAAGGTGGTGCCGTGGTTGCCCGGGTCGAAGAGCTTGCCGGAACCGCCGGTCGCGATGCAGGCGCCGATCGGGATGCCGCCGGCGAGACCCTTGGCGAGGGTCACGATGTCGGGCGTCACCCGGTCACTGACCAGGTCGGGGTGCTGGTGGGCGAACCAGGTGCCGGTGCGTCCAACGCCGGTCTGGATCTCGTCCAGCCAGAGCAGTGCGCCATGCTCGTGGGCGATCCGCTGGGCGGCCGGCAGGTAGTCCGTCGGAGGTACGACGACGCCGGCCTCCCCTTGGATCGGCTCCATCAGGACCGCGGCGGTCTCGTCGTCCACCGCGGCCTCGAGGGCGGCGACGTCGCCGTACGGGACGAAGACGACATCGCCGGGTAGCGGCTCGAACGGCGCGCGGTAGGCGACCTTGGAGGTGAGCGCGAGCGCGCCCATGGTCCGGCCGTGGAAGGAGCCCTCGGTCGCGACGATCGTGGTGCGGCCGGTGCGCCGGGTGAGCTTGAACGCGGCCTCGTTGGCCTCGGTCCCGGAGTTGGTGAAGAAGACCCGGGCCTCGGCACCGAGCAACCCGACCAACCGCTCGGCGAGCTCGATCTGGGGTGCGCTGGCGAAGAGGTTCGAGATGTGGCCGAGGGTTTGCATCTGCTCGGTCACCGCCGCGACCAAGCGCGGGTGGGCGTGGCCGAGTGCGTTGACGGCGATCCCGCCGAGCAGGTCGACGTACTCCCGGCCGTCGGCGTCGAACACGTGCACGCCCTCGCCGCGGGTGAGCACCAGCTTGGGCGGACCGAACGTGTTCATCAGCGCGTCGGCGTACCGCTCGGTCCAGCTCGCGGTCGTGGTCACGCCCCCACCTCTCTTGCTTTCCGGGTCTTGGTCGTCACGCCGGGCAGCACCTGGGTGCCGACGCCCTCGTCGGTGAACAGCTCGAGGAGCACGGCGTGCGGCTGCCGGCCGTCGACGACGGTGGCCCGCAGCACGCCACCCTTCACCGCCTGCAGGCAGGCGCCCATCTTGGGGATCATGCCGCTGGCGAGGGTCGGCAGGATCGCCTCGAGCGCCTCGGGACCGATCTCGCCGATGACCTCCTCGGGGTCGGGCCAGTCGAGGTAGAGGCCCTCGACGTCGGTGAGCACGAGCAGCTTCTCCGCGCCGAGCGCGATCGCCAGCGCCGCGGCTGCCGAGTCGGCGTTGACGTTGTGCACGATGCCCAGGACATCGGGAGCGACGCTCGAGACGACGGGGATCCGGCCGGCCTCGATCAGGTCGAGCACCGATTCAGGACGCACGTGCGCGACCTCGCCCACCAGGCCGAGGTCGACCTCCTCGCCGTCGACGACGGTGTTGGTCGCCTCGGCGGTGAACAGGCCGGCATCCTCGCCGGACAGGCCGACGGCCAGCGGGCCGTGCTCATTGATGAGGCCGACCAGCTCGCGCTGGACCTGGCCGACGAGCACCATCCGCACGACGTCCATCGCCTCGGGAGTGGTGACCCGGAGCCCCCCGCGGAACTCCGACTTGATGCCGAGCCGGTCGAGCATCTGCGAGATCTGCGGACCACCACCGTGGACGACGACCGGCTTGAAGCCGGCGAACCGCAGGAAGGCGATGTCCTCGGCGAACGCCTTCTTCAGGTCGGGGTCGGTCATGGCATTGCCGCCGTACTTCACCACCACGACCTTGCCGTGGTAGGCCTTCAGCCACGGCAGGGCCGCGGCCAGGGTGGCTGCCTTCTCGATGCTCATGAGGAGTACGCGCTGTTCTCGTGGACGTAGGCGTGGGTCAGGTCGTTGGTCCAGACGGTCGCCTCGGCATCGCCGGCCTTGAGGTCGATCGTGACGGTCACCTGGCGCGGGGTCAGGTCGATGGCTGCGGGGTCCTCCCCCGGGCCCGAGCTCCGGCACACCCAGACGCCGTTCATCGCGACGTCGAGATCGGCCGGGTCGAACGCGGCCGTCGTCGTACCGATCGAAGCGAGGACCCTGCCCCAGTTCGGGTCCTTGCCGAAGACCGCGGCCTTGAACAGGTTGCTCCGCGCGACGCTGCGACCGACGTCGACGGCGTCGTCCTCGCTCGCGGCGTTGACGGTGGTGATAGCGATCTCGTGGTCGGCGCCCTCGGCGTCGGCCAGCAGCTGCCGGGCGAGCGAGGAGCAGACCTCGGTGAGCGCGGCCGTGAACGCCTCCGGGCCCGGGGTGACACCGCTGGCGCCGCTCGCCATCACGGTGACGGTGTCGTTGGTGGACATGCAGCCGTCGGAGTCGAGCCGGTCGAAGCTCACGCGGGTCGAGGCCCGGAGCGCCGCGTCGAGCTCGACGGCCGGTACGACGGCGTCGGTCGTGATGACGACCAGCATGGTGGCGAGCTGCGGTGCGAGCATGCCGGCGCCCTTGGCCATGCCGCCGATCGACCAGCCCTCCCGCTGCACCACGACCTGCTTGCTCACCGAGTCGGTGGTCATGATCGCGTGTGCTGCGTCGTCGCCCCCCTCGGCCGACAGCGCGGCATGGACCGCATCGACGCCGGCGAGCAGGGTCGGCCGGTCGTTGCGGAGACCGATCAGGCCGGTCGAGCAGACGACCACGTCGATGGCGCCGATGCCGAGGTGGGTCGCCACCCGCTCGGCGACCTCGTGGGTGGTCTGGAAGCCCTCCGGACCGGTGTAGCAGTTGGCGCCACCGGAGTTGAGGACGACTGCCTTGACGACGCCGTCCTTGACGACCTGCTCGCTCCACAGGACCGGGTTGGCCTTGCACCGGTTCGCGGTGAAGACGCTGGCGGAGTCGAAGTGCGGACCCTGGTTGACGACCAGGGCGAGATCGGGGTTCCCGTTGGCCTTGAGGCCGCAGTGGACGCCGGCGGCGACGAAGCCGGCGGGGGTGGTGACGGTCATGACGTTCCTTGATTCCTCATGGCGGTGGTTGAGGTGCGAGCGCAGCGAGCCTCGAAACCTAGGGGACGGCGGGGGCGACGGTGTGCCCCGATCGTCGCCATGCGTCCTCGGCCTTGTCCGCATCGTTCTTGTGCACCAGGATCCAGTCCGTCCCGAAGGTGGAGAGCGCGAACACGCTCACCCCCGCCTCGGCCAGCGGCGACAGCAGGGCGACCAGGACCCCGGTGACGCCGGAGGAGAGATCGAAGTCCGCCGAGCCTTCCTCCGGGACCACCGCGAACGCCGTGTAGGGCTTGTGACTGCGCACCTTCGCCGGGACGCTCCGGGCCGCGCAGACGATCGATGTCTCGGTGGCGGTCGCCGTCACCGAGAAGATCGACGAGGACTCTGCCCAGGAAGGAATCTCGGCGCCGGGGCCGAGCTGGACGATCGCGAGGCTCTCGGGAAACCGGGCGAGGGAGTAGGCGTTGATCGTGGGGGAAGTCATGGGGCCAGTCCTACCGCAGTGAGGCCCGTGGTCTCGTCGTACCCGAGCGCGAGGTTGAGGCACTGCACTGCCGCGCCGGCGGTGCCCTTGGCGAGGTTGTCGACCGCACCGACGGCGACCAGCCGCCCGGCCGCCTCGTCGACGGTCACCTGCAGGTGCAGGGCGTTCGAGCCGACGACCGACTTGGTCTGCGGCCACTGACCCTGCGGCAGGAGGTGGACGAACGGCTCGTCGGCGTAGGCCTTGGCGTAGACCTCGTAGGCGTCCTCGGCCGTGACCGCTCCGGCGAGCGGCGCGCTGCAGGTCGCGAGGATGCCGCGCGGCATCGGCACCAGCAACGGGGTGAAGCTCACCCTCACGGGACCGTCGGTGAGCGCACCGAGGTTCTGGGTGATCTCGGGGGTGTGCCGGTGCCCGCCACCGACGCCGTACGCCGTCGCGCTGCCCATCACCTCGCTGCCGAGCAGGTGTGGTTTGGCCGCCCTGCCGGCACCGCTGGTGCCGGAGGCCGCGACCACCACGACATCGGGCTCGACCAGGCCGGCGGCCACCGCCGGCGCGAGCGCGAGCGTGGAGACGGTTGGGTAGCAGCCGGGGACCGCGATCCGCTTCGCGCCGACGAGCAGCTCCCGCTGCCCCGGCAGCTCGGGGAGGCCGTAGGGCCAGGTGCCGGCATGGGGGCTGCCGTAGAACCGCTCCCAGTCCGCCGGGTCGGTGAGCCGGAAGTCCGCGCCGCAGTCGATGACCAGGACGGCGTCGTTCAGGTCACCGAGCTCGGCGGCGAGCGGACCGGACTGCCCGTGCGGCAGCGCGAGCACCACGACGTCGTGGCCGGCCAGCGTCGTCACGCTGGTCTCCTCGAGAACCCGGTCGGCGAGCGGCGTCAAGTGCGGTTGGAGAGAACCCAGCAGCTCCCCCGCGTTGCCACCCGCGGTGAGCGCACCGATCTCGACGAGGGGGTGACCGAGCAGCAGCCGCAGGACCTCGCCCCCGGCGTACCCGCTGGCGCCGGCGACGGCGACCCTGACCTTGCTCATGTGCATGACTATACAGACACCTGCATGTTTCTGCGTAACCCGTCCGAAACCCGGTCGCCATTGTCGGTCCCGCCTCGTAACGTCGCCGCGTGCCCCGACTCGAGTACTCCGCCTACCTCGCCCACATCCGCCACGACTCGGCCCGGTTCCGCGAGGTGCTGGCCACCTGCGACCCGGCTGCCCGGGTCCCGTCGTGCCCCGACTGGTCCGCGGCAGACCTGCTGTGGCACCTGTGCACCGTCCAGCACTGGTGGTGGGCGGTGCTCACCAACCGTCCGCAGTCCCCCGACGAGATGGGCTACACCGAGCCCGACCGCCCCGACAGCTACGACCAGCTGCTGGCGGCCTACGACGACGCGCACGGCGCGTTCGTCGCGGCCCTCGAGGCCGCCGACCCGGCCGAGCCGGCGTGGTCGTGGTCCTCGGACCCGGCCGACCACACCGTCGCGTTCACCTACCGCCGCCAGGCCCACGAGGCCCTGATCCACCGCGTCGACGCCGAGCTCGTCGCCAGCGATCCGACCCCGCTCGACCCGGCCCTGGCCGCCGACGGCGTCAACGAGGTCCTCGACGTCATGTACGGCGGCCTGCCGCCGTGGGGAAGCTTCGAACCCCTGCCGCACTTCCTCGAGTTCCGGCTCACCGACACCGCCACCTCGGTGTGGACCCGGCTCGGCATCTTCTCCGGCACCCCGCCCGAGGGCGAGGAGATCTCGGACGAGAAGGACATGCACGTCGTGGCCGACCCCGGCCTGCCTGCCGACACCGTGATCACCGGCACTGCCGGTGCGGTCAACGCCTGGCTGTGGCACCGCGGCGACGACGACGGGATCACCGTGACGGGCGACCGGACGGTCTATGACCACGCCCGGGTGGTCCTGGACCACCCGATCGACTGAGGTGTGCCTGGGTCTCGCTACGGTCGCACCGTGATCCAGCGACTTGCGGTCTTCCTCGGCTCGTCCGCGGGCTCCGACCCCCGCTTCGCGGAGGAGGCCTACGCCGTCGGCACCCAGCTCGCCGGCCGCGGCATCGAGCTCGTCTACGGCGGCGGCGGGTCCGGCCTGATGGGGCGGCTGTCACAGGGCGTGCTCGACAGCGGTGGCCGGGTCTACGGCGTGATCCCGCGGTTCATGGTCGAGCGTGAGTGGGGACGGCTGCACGAGCCGGGGGTGCAGATGCACGTCGTCGAGACGATGCACGAGCGCAAGGCGATGATGGCCGAGCGTGCCGACGCCTTCCTCACCCTGCCGGGCGGGCTGGGCACGCTGGAGGAGCTCTTCGAGGTCTGGACCTGGCAGACCCTCGCACTGCACAGCAAGCCGGTCGGCCTGCTCAACACCGACGGCTTCTGGGACCCGTTGGTCGACACCTTGGGGCGCCTCGCCGACAGCGAGTTCATGAGCCGGCGCACCGTCGACGGCCTCGTCGTCGCCCACGACCTCGACGCGGCCCTGGACGGCCTCGCCGCGCAGCTGCGCTGACCCCTGGGGTCAGCGGGTCCCCCACACCGGGATGCCGACGGTCCCCGGCGGCGGGTCGGCCACGACGACCGGGTGCTCGGGGTCGTCGACCGGGATGTAGCCGAGCACGTCGCTATCCGGACCGGCCCCGGGGTCTTCGTAGATGGTCACCCCGATCGACTTCCCGTTCGGTGACCAGACCGGGTGGGCGTAGGAGCCCTCGGCGAGGAGCTCGATGTTCTTCCCGTCGGCGTCCATGGTCCAGATGTCGCCGACCTCCGGCTCACCACGCGGGCTGACCAGGAACAGCAGCTTGCGCTGGTCCGGGGACCAGTCGACGTGGGTCAGCTGGAGCCCGTTGATGGCAACGTCCAGCTGCTCCGGCTCCCCCTCGTCGACGTCGACCGTCCAGAAGGTCAACGGTGCTTCTTCAGACTCGTCGTCCTGCCGTCCGTAGACGAACCGGGTCGGCGAGACCCAGGTCGGGGAGCCACGCAGGAGCGCGTCGCTCACGACCGGGTCGGGATCGAGCGTGCCGTCGGCATCGGCGAGGAAGATGCCTTCCGGCACCTCGTCATCGCCCGTGCAGATCACAGCGACGCGGGACCCGTCGAGGCTCCACCCAGGACGGAGCGCGTGGTCGCAGGGTCCGGGTTCGGCGAAGAACTGGTCGGAGCCCGCGGTCTCCAGGTCCCAACGGAACAGCTGCAACGGCCGAGGGCCGCGGCCGGTCCGGGGAGGGGCGACCTCGTACGTCATCGTGCGCCGGTCCGGCGAGAGCGTCGGCAGGCCGTCTTGCGGTCCGTCCGTGATCGGCTCGAAGCCTCCGTCGACCACGTCGACCCGATAGATGATCGAGGTCTCCCCCTCTTCGTAGGGAACCAGCATCTCGTCGTTCGAGACCAACGGAAGGGCGCGAGGACCACCGGTGCCGCCTCTGCTCGAGGACGGGCCGTCGGACGGGCCGTCGGACGGGCCGTCGGACGCGGTGGGGTCGTCGTCGGACCGGAGCAGGATGATCCCGGCGGCGACCAGCCCGCCGAACAGAAGCGCGACCAGGACGACCAGCAGATAGGTCCCGGCGCGGCTCGGCCGCTCTTCGGGGACCACGGGCGGGATCGGGGCGACGTACGGCGGAGGCTGTTGCACCCTCACGTCCACCGTTGGCGCAGGCGGCGGGACCGGCGACAACGCCGGGGCCGGCGGCGGCGCTGGCACGGACGTCTCGGGCGCTCCGTCACCCAGCAGCTGCGTCCCCGGACGCTCGGAGGTGCCGAAACCCGGCAGGACCGACGCCGGGCCCGACGGCCGGTCCGCAGCGGGCATGGTGCCGGCGTCGCCCCGGAACATCCGCACCATCGAGTCGTCGATCTTGCCGAGCGCGAAGCACAGCGTGGCCAGCGCCCAGCACGAGCGGGTCGGGTCGTCGGTGCCGCGGTCGCGCGCCAGCGCCGCGCCCGCTTCTCGTACGGCGGCCTCCGGCTCGGCCCCGTGGGCCATGACGTCGAGGACCCGGCGAAGGGCACCGAGCCGGACCGCGTCGACGAGCAGGTTCAGCTCGCCCAGCGTCGCCTCGTCCTCGGACAGGAAGTCGTCGAGCGCGCCCCGGAACTCCTCGGCCTCGTCGATCACGCCGACACCACGAACGGAGACCAGCTCGCGGAGGGACAGGTGGAGCGCCATGACCCACATCCTGTCAGGCCGGCGGAGCCCGCGTCATCGATCGTCCGGACGCAACCTCCCGTACGCGATGGCGGTCGAAGTCAACGCGAAACCCGAGTGAAGGGACCCACCGTCACCGCTGCACAGCTCCGGCTACCTCGGCGGCCCTCGCCACGGCGGCGTCGCGGGCCGCGCTGGTCTCCGCCTCCGTCAGGGTCCGGTCCGGGGCCCGGAAGCGCAGCGCGAAGGCGAGCGACTTCTGGCCCTCGCCGATCTGCTCGCCGGTGTAGACGTCGAAGAGGCGCACCGACTCGAGCAGGCCGCCGGCACCCTCGCGCAGGGCGGACTCCACGACCGCGGCCGGGACGTCCTCGGCGACCACGAGCGCGACGTCCTCCTTGGCGAGTGGGTACGACGACAACGTCGGTCCCGGCGTGACCGCGGTCGCGTGCGCCATCAGCACGTCCAGGTCGATCTCGACGGCTGCGCTGCGGGCGGGTAGCCCGAACTCGGCACAGACCTTGGGGTGCAGCTCGCCGGCGTGCCCGAGCGTCTCCGATCCGAGGACAGTGAACTTCGCGCACCGGCCTGGGTGCCACGGCATCAGGTTGGTCTGGCGCACCTCGATCCCGACCCCCAGCTCGTCGGCGAGCCGCCGCACCAGGCCGACGGCGTCGGACCAGCCGAAGGTGCTGCTCCCACCCCACCAGCCGGCCCGGTCGCGCTCGCCCGCCAACACGACCGCCAGGTGCAGTGGCTGCTGCGGCAGCGCGTCGAAGAGCTTCTGCAGGTCGGCTTCGTCCGGCCGGCGGTCGACGCCGTAGATCGGCGCCGGGCCGCGGTCGACAGGGAACGCCACGGTCCCGGTCTCGAAGAGGGCCACGCCGGGCGCGCCCCGGCCGATGTTGCGGCCGGCGGCCCTGAGCACGCCGGGGAGGAGGGTCGTCGTGTAGGCCGGCTCCTCCGCCGACAGCGGGTTGGCCAGCACCACCGTGTTGCGACGCGGGTCCTCGGCCGGCAGGCCGAGCGCGTCGAACGTCGCAGCGCCGACGAACGGGAAGCTCACCACCTCGACGCAGCCGGCGCCGGCCAGGGTGCGCCCGATCCGGCGACGCAGCTGCTGGGTGCGGGTCAGCCCGCGTCCGGCCGCCTCTCGGGGAAGCACCGACGGCACCTGGTCGTAGCCGACGATCCGCACCACCTCCTCGACCAGGTCGAACGGGTCGGTGATGTCGGGCCGCCACGGCGGCGGAGTCACGGTGACGCCGTCGGCGCCGGCGTCGACGGTGGCTCCGATCGCCCGCAGGTTGCCGACGACGGTGCCGGAGTCGATCTCGATCCCGCTGATCCGCGCCGGAAGGTCGTAGGGCATCCGGACCGTCGGCGGTGCCGGCGGCGTGCCGACCACGGTCACGCCCGGTCCCGCCGTGCCGCCGCCGAGCTCGACGAGCAGCTCGACCACGCGGTCGGCCGCCGCGGGACAGATGGTCGGGTCGACGCCGCGCTCGTTGCGCTTGCCCGCCTCGGAGCTGATCTTGTGGCGCTTGCCGGTGCGGAACATCGAGACCGCGTCCCAGTGCGCGGCCTCCACCAGGACGTTGACCGTCGCGTCCGACATCTCCGTCGCCTCGCCGCCCATGACGCCGCCGAGGCCGATGATCCCCGAGTCGTCGGTGACGACGAGGTCCTCGCTCGCAAGGGTCCGCACGGCGCCGTCGAGCGTGGTCATCCGCTCGCCCTCCACCGCCCGGCGGACCCGGATCGGGCCCTGCAGCTTGTCCAGGTCGTAGCCGTGGATCGGGCGACCGGTCTCGAGCATCACGTAGTTGGTGATGTCGACGGCGAGCGAGATCGGCCGCATGCCGGCGTGGGTGATCCGCTCGACCATCCAGGCCGGCGTGGGCGCGCCCGGGTCGAAGCCGGTCACCGTGCGGGCGACGAACACCGGGCAGCCGACCGGGTCGTCGACCAGGACGGCGTAGCCGTCGGCGTTGGCGGGTGGCACGTCGCGCAACGCCGGGTCGTGGTACGGCGCGTCGAAGGCCAGCGCCGCCTCCCGCGCGATGCCGCGCAGGGACAGGCCGTACGCGCGGTCGGGATTGATCTCGAACTCGATGACCTCCTCGCGGAGGCCGAGAGCGCTGAACGCGTCGTCACCGGGCTTACCGGCGTCCGGCGGCAGCACGATGATGCCGTCGTGGTCGTCCCCGATGCCGAGCTCGCGGCTCGAGCAGATCATGCCGGCGGAGACGTGTCCGTAGGTCTTGCGCGCGGAGATCTCGAAGTTTCCAGGCAGCACGCCTCCCGGGAGGATCACGACCACCAGGTCGCCGGGCTGGAAGTTGTGGGCGCCGCACACGATGCCCTGGGGTTCGCCCGTGCCGTTGGCGTCACCGACGTCGACGGTGCACCAGTTGATCGTCTTGCCGTTCTTCTGCGGCTCGGCGTTCATGGTCAGGACCTGGCCGAGCACGAGCGGGCCGGTGATGCCGTCGGCAGCGCTGTGGATCGCCTCGAGCTTGAGGCCGAGGTCGGTGAGCCGGTCGGTGAGCTGCTCGGTCGTGACCTCGGCCCGCAGGTCGACGTACTCCTTGATCCAGGAGAGCGGTGCCTTCACTGGGCGGTCAGAGCTCCGTTCCGAATGCGGTGGTGAAGCGGACGTCGCCCTCGAAGAGCGCGCGCAGGTCGCCGATGCCGTGGCGGAACATCAGCGTCCGGTCGATGCCCATGCCGAACGCGAAGCCGGTGTAACGCTCGGCGTCGACGCCACACGCGACGAACACGCGCGGGTTCACGATGCCGCAGCCACCCCACTCGATCCAGCCCTCGCCCCTGCAGGTCCGACAGAGGCTGGCGCCGTCGTCCCCGCGGCCCGATCCCAGACAGACGAAGCACGTGAGGTCCACCTCTGCCGATGGCTCGGTGAAGGGGAAGTACGACGGCCGGAAGCGTGTCGTCACTCCGTCGCCGAACATCTGGGTGGCGAAGTGGTCGAGCGTGCCCTTGAGGTGCGCCATCGTGATGCCCTCGTCGACGGCGAGCCCCTCGACCTGGTGGAACATCGGCGAGTGCGTGGCGTCGTACTCGTCGGTGCGGAACACCCGACCCGGCGCCACGATGTAGATCGGCGGCTCCTGGCTCAGCATGGTGCGGGCCTGCACCGGCGAGGTCTGGGTGCGCAGCACGACGCCGGTGCCGGCTCCGTGGACGTCGTCAACACCGCCCGCGGCGGCGGTGCGGTCCGACGGTGCGGTCCAGAACGTGTCCTGCATGGTGCGCGCCGGGTGGTCGGCGTCGAGGTTGAGCGCGTCGAAGTTGAGCCACTCCGCCTCGATGACCGGTCCCTCGGCCACCTCCCAGCCCATCGCCACGAAGATGTCGGCGATCAGCTCGGAACCGGTGGTGATGGGATGCCGGGCACCGACCGGGACCCGATCGGTCGGGAGGGTCACGTCGACGGTCTCCTCGACCAGGATCCGGGCCGCGTCCTGCGCCTCGAGGACCTCCTGACGGGCGGCCAGCGCCTGGCTGACCTCGCCGCGGGCGCGGCCGACCCGCTGTCCGGCCTCCTTGCGAGCCTGCGGCGGCAGCGCACCGATCTCCCGGTTGGCCAGTGCCAGCGGCGATCGGTCGCCCGCGTGCTCGGTCCGGACCCGCTTCAAGTCCTCCAGGTCAGCCGCCGAAGCGATGGCGGCGAGCGCCGCGGCGCGGGCCGCGTCGACCTCTTCCGGCTGCACGGCAGCAACCTCCACGGGGTCGTAGTCGGTGTTGGGTCCGGACACAAGACGTCAGTCTAGGAAGCCGCGCTCCCCCAGTGCGAACCGGTTAGGGTAAGGGGCGTGGACCGGCCAGGTCACGGTCACGGACGCGCCGCCGCCGGGCCGATCGGCGATGGTGACCGTGCCGCCATGGGCGCGGACCAGGCCGTTGACGATGTAGAGCCCGAGCCCGGAGCCACCGCCCGAGCTCGCGGTCCAGAACTTGGTGAACACCCGCTGCCGCAGCTCCTCGGGGATCCCCTCGCCCCGGTCGGTGACCCTGACCGCGACCGACGACGGGTCGGTCGCATCCAGAGCGACGCCGACCTCGACCTCGCCCTCGCCGTGGCGTACGGCGTTCTCGACGAGGTTGGTCACCACCTGGGTGACCTTGTCCGGGTCGGCCATCACCTGGGGCACGTCGGCCGCTTCGAGAGTGATCACGCGCGAGGTCGCGTGCTGGACCGACGCCACCACCCGCTCGCAGAGCAAGACCAGGTCACACGGTCGCGGGTGGACCTGCAGCCGGCCGGTGTCGATCCGGGCCACGTCGAGCAGCTCCGCGATCAGTCGGGTCAGCCGGTCGGCGTCGGAGGCCACGGTCGTGAGCATCAGCTTCTTCTGATCGTCGCTGAGCTTGTCCCAGCGATTCAGGACGGCGTGCACGAAACCGCGGACGCCGGTCAGCGGTGACCGCAGCTCGTGGGCAACGGTGGCGACCAGGTCGGACCGCTCGCGGTCGAGACGCGCCCGCCACCGGCCCGATCGGATGCTGACGGCGACGGTGTCGACCGGGCCGCCCCTCGTCTCCCGGTGGAGCCGGGCGGTGACCAGCACCTCGGTGCCGTCCGGCAGCAGCCACGACTGCTCGGGCACGCCGGTGCGGGTGGTCAGCCCGCCGTAGGGATCGTTGCTCTCGACCCAACCGTTGCCGTCGTGGTCGCTCAGCGCCAGCACTGCGACGAGCGGCACGCCCGTCAGGTCCTCGGTGATCCCGAGCATCCGCTCAGCGACGGCGTTGGTGACCAGGACCCGGCCGTCCGGGCCCGCGAGCACGACACCGTCGGGCAGCGCGTCGAGGGCGTCGTCCGGCGGCATGGCTGCAGACTAGACCGGCTCCGGCTCCGGCTCGGGCTCCCCGGACTCGGCCGCGACCTCCTCGACCAGCGGGTTGCGCGGGACCGCCAGGACGTGTTCGAGCAACAGCATCACCAGGATCGCGCCGCACAGGAGCAGTCCCACCGCGACCCGCCAGCCGAGAGTGAACCCGTCGGTGAAGGCCTCCTGCGGCAGCACGCCCTCGGCGATCCGGTCGTCCGCGTGGCGCAGTGCGATCGTGACGATCGTCGCGAGCCCGAGGGCGCCGCCGACCTGTTGCATGGCGTTCTGCACGCCGGACGCGAGTGAGGAGTCCTGACCGGTCACCTCGTGGAGCGAGGCGTTGCCGAACGCCGGGAAGCTGATGCCCGAGCCGAACGCCAGGAGCACCATGCCCGGCAGGATGCCGCTGGCGTAGGCCGAGTCGGTCGAGACCATGCTCGTCAGGGCGAGCCCGATCGCGCAGAACAAGAACCCCGCGGAGAGGATCCGCTTCACCCCGAGCCGCGGCATCATCGCGGTGCCGATGCCGATGCCGGCACCGATCGTCAGGCCGAACGGCAGGTAGGACAGGCCGCTCTCGATCGGCGAGTAGTCGAGGACCTGCTGCTCGTAGAGGGTCAGCAGGAAGAAGTAGGAGAAGAACCCGGCGGAGAAGAACAGGGTGACGAAGTTGGTCACGACGCGCGTCCGGTTGCGGAAGAAGGACAGCGGGATCAGCGGGGCGGTCGAGCGCGACTCGATCCACACCATCAGTGCGAGCAGACCCAGCCCGCCGAGCAGCGGGATGAGGACGTTGCCGGACGTCCAGTCGTGCTCGACCGCCTCGAGCAGGCCGTAGACGACGGCGATCAGACCGGCCGTGCCGGTGAACGCGCCGGCGACGTCGGGCCGGTGTGCCACCCGCTCCATCTTGCTCTCGGCGACCAGCCTCGGCACGACGATCAGGGCGAAGGCCGCCACCGGGAGGTTGATGTAGAAGATCCAGCGCCAGTCGGCGAGCTCGGTGAGGAAGCCTGAGATCACCGTGCCGCTGGTGCCGCCGAGGCCGGCGATGCCGCCCCAGAGGCCGAGCGCCTTGATGCGCTCCTGCGGGTCGCGGAACATCAATGCGATCAGCCCCAGCGAGGCCGGCGCGGCCAGCGCCTCACCGATGCCCTGGACGAACCGGGCGGCGACCAGCATCTCCGCGTTCGCGGCCGCGCCGCACGCCGCGGACGCGATGCCGAACAGCAGCACGCCGCCGAGGAACACCCGCTTGCGGCCGATCATGTCGGCGAGACGACCGCCCAGCAGCAGCAGTCCGCCGGCCATCAGCACGTAGCCGTTGACCACCCACGCCAGCCCGGACTCGGTGAAGTCGAGGTCGGTCTGGATGTCGGGAAGGGCGACGTTCACGACAGTGACGTCGAGAATGAGCATGAACTGGATGAGGCCCAGCACCCCGAGAGCTTTCCAGCGGCGGGGGTCGGGAACAGTCTCGGTCATGCCCTGCAGCCTGCCAGCCGCCACCGACATCCGAGACCGGGCGTATCGAGACCGTGAGACCTAGGAAACGGCGGACCGTTGCACGCGCGCACTGGCGTAGAGGCAGAGCGCGGCAGCCGTGGCCAGGTTGAGGCTCTCGGCGCGGCCGTGGATCGGGATCCGGACCCGGGCATCGGCGAGCTCCGCCAGCTCACCGGGCAGGCCCCAGGCCTCGTTGCCGAACAGCCAGGCGGTGGGCCGGGCCAGCAGCTCGTCGGCCTCGAACAGGTCGACCTCGCCCCCGCCGTCGGCAGCGAGCACGGCCAGGCCGGCGTCCCGGGCGGCGCGTACGGCGGCGGCCGGGTCGCGCTCGACCGCGAAGGGGACGTGGAAGAGGCTGCCCACGCTCGCCCGGACCGTCTTCGGGTTGTAGGCGTCGACCGACGCGCCCGCGAGCACGAGCCCGTCGGCGCCGGCCGCGTCGGCGCACCGGATGACGGTGCCGGCGTTGCCGGGGTCGCGCACGTCGGCACAGATGGCGAGGAGGCTTGGTTTCGAGGCTCGCTGCGCTCGCACCTCAACCAGCGCCTCGCCGCTGGTTGAGGTGCGAGGAGCGCTAGCGACGAGCCTCGAAACCAAGGCGTCCAGCGGTTCGTCGAACATCCGGCACACCGCGACGACGCCGGCCGGGTTGACCGAGTCGGAGAGCGACGCGAGCGCCCGGTCGTCGACCACCGTGAGGTCGACACCGGCCAGGAGCGCGTCGTACTGCTCCTGCGCCATCGCGGTCACGAAGACCTCGACGACGCGGTCCGGCACCTCGAGGGCACCGGCGACGGCGTTCGGACCGTCCGCAAGGAACAGCCGCCGCTCGGATCGCACCGAGCGACGGCCCAACTTCCTTGCGTCCTTCACGCGGGTGTTACCCACGGTCAGGGGTGTCACGGTCTCGACAGGCTCGACCTGCGATGGTCAGGCCGAGGCCTGGGCCGGGGCGTTGACGTCCTCGGGGAGGGCGGCCTTGGCCTGCGCCACGATCGCCGAAAAGGCGGCCGGGTCGTTGACCGCGAGGTCGGCGAGGATCTTGCGGTCGACCTCGATGCCGGCCAGGTTGAGGCCCTGGATGAACCTGTTGTAGGTCATGCCCTCCGCGCGGGCGGCCGCGTTGATCCGCTGGATCCACAGGCGACGGAAGTTGCCCTTGTTCTTCTTGCGGTCGTTGTAGCTGTAGACCAGCGAGTGGGTGACCTGCTCCTTGGCCTTGCGATAGAGCCGCGAGCGCTGGCCGCGGTAGCCGCTGGCGCGCTCGAGGGTCGTCCGGCGCTTCTTGTGCGCGTTCACTGCGCGCTTGACGCGTGCCATCTTCTACTCCTTGTTTCGAATGCTCAGGTGCGAGAGGCCGGTCAGAGACCGAGCATCTTCTTCGCGCGCGGGACGTCGTTCTTGGCGACCTCGACGGTGCCGGTCATCCGCCGGGTCACCTTCGAGCTCTTCTTCTCCAGGTTGTGGCGCTTGCCGGCCTTCTCCCGCAGGATCTTGCCGCTGCCGGTCACCCGGAACCGCTTGCTGGCACCGGAATGCGTCTTGTTCTTCGGCATCTCTTTGTTCCTTCTCTACAGGTCGATGTCGGGATCGAGGGCCTCGTTCGCGCGCTTCTGCTTGCTGCTGCGTCGAGGGCTGGTGGGCAGACACGCTCGGCGTGCTCGGCGGCCTTCTCCTCGGCGCGCTCGGCGGCGGCCTCCTGCTTGGCGGCCTTCACCTCGGCCTTGGCTTCCGCCTTCTTCTTGTTCGGACCCAGGACCATGATCATGTTGCGGCCGTCCTGCTTGGGCGACGACTCCACGAAGCCCAGCTCCTGGACGTCCTCGGCCAGCTTCTGCAGCAGCCGGAACCCGAGCTCGGGGCGGTGCTGCTCGCGGCCGCGGAACATGATGGTGATCTTGACCTTGTCGCCTGCCTTGAGGAACCGCACGACGTGACCCTTCTTGGTCTCGTAGTCGTGCTGGTCGATCTTCGGCCGGAGCTTCATCTCCTTGATGATGACGTTGGTCTGGTTCCGTCGTGCCTCACGGGCCTTCTGGGCGTTCTCGTACTTGAACTTCCCGTAGTCCATGAGCTTGCAGACGGGCGGCTTGCCCATCGGAGCGATCTCGACGAGATCCAGGTCGGCCTCTTGGGCCAGCTTGAGCGCCTGGTCGGTCGGGACGATCCCGACGGTCTCGCCGTTGGGTCCCACGAGTCGGACCTCGGGTACCCGGATCCGCTCGTTGATACGAAGCTCAGTGCTGATGTGTCCTCCAGTGTTGTCGGTGTGGGGAGCGCGGCCGCTCCCGAAAAACAAGAACGGCTCCCGCTCGTCCAAGCGGAAGCCAGTCGCAACCTCATCACCGCACGCTCACGCGCACGACCAGGTTCACGGACCGGACCCGACGACCTATTGTCCAATTCTTGGGCGTGCGGCCGATGCGGGTGGGAGACGTTGATGCTGCTGGTCCCCGCTTGCTTGATCTCGCCATCCCATCCGGTGGGGCAGGGATGACGGATCGGTCAACGCGGAATGTTACCCGAGTTGTTCCCCGAGCGGAGAATCCCGGAATCGATCGTCGCCCAGGCCCATCCCCCGTCGTCCAGGCGGACCGGACGCCAGCCGGCGGCGAGCCGGCGGAGATCGTCACCCGCGACGGTGAGCGCGTGCCGGCTCCCGACGTCGATCACCAACGCGTCGGCGCCCTCCTGGACCGCCGTGGCCGCTGCCAGCGGCGCGGCCACCGGGACCGGCCGGGCCTCCGGGTTCCAGGCCCGCATCGCGTCGGTGCCGGAGAACGCGAGCAGCGCCCGCCGGCCGTCGGAGCCGGTGAGCAGCACCGTGGCCATGTCGCTCGACTTGTCGTGCGCGAGACCCGTCGCGTCGTGCTCCACCTCGCCGAGGAGCGCGACCACCGGCACCAGGAGCCGGGACCCGGCCAGCGCCGCCAGCACCTCGGGGTAGAGCAGGTCGCCGGCGGCGTACGACGAGAGCGCGGTGAGCAGACCGACCTCGGCGGAGCCGTCGTCGTCGACGTACGGCGAGCCCTGGATGAGGCGCTGCTTCGGATGCCGCTCGGTCACCCCGCCATGGTCCCATCCCGCGCGTCGCGGTGTCGCTCGCCCTCATCGACGTCCCCTGCGTGAAACGATGCGCGGATGGGGACCGACTCGCTCTCGCGCAACCGCCTCGCCGCGCGCCTCGATGCCGCGGTCCGCGCGCACGGCGAGCCGCTGCCGGCCCCGGTCTTCGTCGTCGACGTCGACGCGTTCGACGCCAATGCGGCCGACCTGGTCAAGCGGGCGGCCGGCAAGCCGGTGCGGGTCGCGTCGAAGTCGCTGCGCGTGCCGACGCTGATCCGGCGCGCGCTGTCGCACGAGGGGTTCCACGGCGTCCTTGCCTACACCCTCGCAGAGGCGTTGTGGCTGGAGGAGCAGGACATCAGCGACGACATCCTGGTCGCCTACCCGACCGTCGATCGCGTCGCGCTGGCCGCAGCTGGTCGCCTCGCCCGCGAGCGGCGTCGCGGATCACGCTGATGATCGACGACGTCGCGCACCTCGACGCCGTCGACGCCCTCCGGGCGTCGACCGCGGTCCCGGTGCGGGTGGCCATCGACATCGATGCCGGCCTGGTCGTCGGAGGGCGGCACGTCGGCCCCAAGCGGTCCCCGCTGTACGACGCGCCGGACGTGGTCGCCCTCGCCCGCACGGTCGTCGACCGGCCCGGGTTCCAGCTCGCCGGCGTGATGACCTACGAGGGGCAGGTCGCCGGTCGTACCGGACGCGGTCCCGCGCCAGCGCGCGAAGTCGCTCGTGGTCCGCCGGCTGAAGGACGCGTCGGTCGCTCAGCTGCGGGCGCGTCGCGCCAGCCATCGCCGACGCGCTGCGCGACGTCACCGAGATCGGGTTCTGGAACGCCGGTGGATCAGGGTCCATCGAGTCCTCGACCGCGGACCCGGTCGTGACCGAGGTGACCGCGGGATCCGGGCTGCTGGTCCCGCCCTGTTCGACCACTACCGGTCGTTCACGCCGCACCCCGCCTCGTTCTTCGGGCTGCCGGTGACCCGTCGTCCCTCCCCCGAGCTGGCGACCGTGCACGGCGGCGGGTTCATCGCGAGCGGCCCCGACGGTGCCGACCGGCTGCCGGTGCCCTGGGCGCCGGCCGGGCTGCACCTGACCGGGCTGGAGGGCGCGGGCGAGGTGCAGACACCGCTCACCGGTCATCCCGCCGCACTGCTGCGGGTCGGTGACCTGGTGTGGTTCCGCCACGCCAAGTCGGGCGAGCCGTTCGAGCACACCACGACCGTGCACCTGCTGTCCGGGGACCGCCTCGTCGAGAGCGTGCCGACCTACCGGGGACATGGCCTCGCCTTCTGAGCGCGCCGGCGGCCCGGGCTCGCCGCAGCGAGGCCGCTCGGCTGGTGCTGGACCTCGCCTCGGCCCGGCGCCCCGACCCTCGGCGACACCCGGCTGGTCTCGATCGACGGCCCGGCAGGCTCGGGCAAGTCGACGCTTGCCGCCACCATCGCCGCGCTCGAGCCCGGTTCGTCGGTCGTCCACATGGACGACCTCTACGACGGCTGGGAGGGCCTCGGCTCGGTCTCGCGTCAGCTCAGCACGCTGGTCCGCCCGCTGGCGCTGGGGAAACCCGGGTTCTACCGGCGCTACGACTGGCACCGAGGCGAGTTCGCCGAGACCGTCGACGTCGAGCCGCCGCCGCTGCTGGTGCTCGAGGGAGTCGGCTCCGGACGCGCCGAGCTCGCCGGCTTGATCACGGTGCTGGTCTGGGTCACCGCCCCCCGACCGCTGCGCCGTGAGCGCGGGTTGGCACGTGACGGCGAGGCGCTCGCGCCCCAGTGGGACGGCTGGATGCGGCAGGAGGACACGCACTTCGCGGGCCAGCGGACCGCCGAGCGGGCGGACGTCATCGTCGACGGCACCGGGCTGGAGCCGCCGCGGCTGGTCGCGCGCGACTAACCTCCAACCGTGAGCGTCGCCTCCCAGGCGCTCCCGTCCGGGCGGGTCGCGCTGTTGTTCTCCGACATCGAAGGGTCGACCGCGCTCCTCGGCCGGCTCGGCGACGCCTACGGCCGAGGTGCTGGACCAGCACGACCAGATCATGCGCACCGTGTTCGCCGAGCTCGGCGGCTTCGAGTTCTCCAACGAGGGCGACGCGTTCGGGGCCGCGTTCGCCGATCCCGCTGCCGCTGCCGAGGCGGCGCTCACCGTCCAGCGCCGCCTCGCCGAGGCAGCGGTGGCCCGGGGGCGAGCCGGTGCGGGTCCGGATCGGTCTCCACCTCGGCGAGCCCAAGGTCCGCGGCCACGACTACTGGGGGGAAGACGTCCACTTCGCCGCCCGCGTGTGCTCCGCCGCCCATGGCGGCCAGGTGATCATGAGCGCCGCGATGCGAGCGACCGTCCCGGTCGATCAGGCGATCAGCCTCGGGCAGCACGGGCTCAAGGACTTCCCGACCCCGCGTGAGCTGTTCCAGCTGGTGCCGAGCGGCGGGCAGCCGGAGCGCTTCGCTGCGCCGCGGACGCTGTCTACGTTCCGCTCGAACCTGCCCTCGATCTCCACGCCACTGATCGGCCGTGATGATGTCCTGGCCGATCTGTCCGTGCTGTTCGCCGGTGGACGACGGCTGGTGACCCTCACCGGGGCGGGCGGCATGGGCAAGACCCGGGTCGCTATCGCACTCGGCGAGCTTGTGGCGTCGGCGTACGAGGACGGGGTCGCGTTCGTACCGCTCGCGGCGGTCGACGACTCCGGCGTCATTGCAGCCGTGGCCGACGCGACAGGCGCACCCCGGGGTGGCCAGATGGACGCTGCTGTGCTCGAGCACCTCGAACGGCGACGGATGCTCGTCATCCTCGACAACTGCGAGCATCTCGTCGAGGCTGCCGCAGACGTGACGGCACAGATCCTCGAACGCTGCCCCCAGATCGCGATCCTCGCGACCGCCCAGCTGCCGTTGAACCTGACGGCAGAGATGGTCTATCGACTGGCTCCGCTGGTGACCGGTGTCCAGATGTTCCTCGAGCGAGCCCGGGCCCGTGAGCGGTCCTTCCGGGCGGATGACGCCGAGATGGAGCACATTGGCCAGATCTGCACCCTCCTCGAGGGCTTCCCGCTCGCCATCGAGCTCGCCGCGGCGCGCGTGCGACTCCTCGGGACCGAGCGCCTGCTCGCGGCGCTGCAGCGAGATCTCGGAGCGCTCGGGGCGGGCGGCCGCGACCTCCCCGAGCGGCACCGCACGCTCCGTGCGGCGCTCGACTGGACGATCACTCTGCTGTCGCCGTCCGAGCGCGCCGCGTTCACTGCCCTCGGCTCGTTCGCCCTGTCATGGTCGCTCGAAGAGGCCGAACAACTCGTCGCCGGCGACCTGGACGAAGTCGGCGTGTGGGCGGCGATGACCCGCTTGATGGACGCCTCCTTGGTCGCGGTGCGTGGCGACGGCCGGTTCGCGATGCCCCAGCGTGTCCGGCAGCATGCGGCCGAGCTCCTCGCCGCGGCGCCGGACGAGCACCTGATCCGTCGGCAGCACGCCGAGCTGATCGGACGCGAGGTCAGCGAGCTCGCCCTGCAGATCTTCGTCGATCACCGTCGGATGCTTGCCAACATCGCCGATGCCCTGCCCGAGGTCCGGCACGCCGTGGGCTGGACCCGCATGAACGCACCCGACGATCTCCGGCACGTCGTCGGCCTGGTCGCACCTGCCCTGGCCACGACGGGGGAGCTGGCGCTCGTGGCCGACGACCTCGAGTCGCTGGTGGCACCGTCCACCGCGGAGACCTACGACGACGCCGCGATCTGCTATGCCCACGGACTACTCCACGCAATGCGCTGGTCCACCGACACTGCGGCCGAGGTGGGCCTCTTCGATGCCGCAGAGCGCGGGTACCTCGCCTGCGGTGACCTTCGAGCGGCGGTACGAGCGAACTTCATGGCGCTCTCGGCGATCGAGGCCGGGGAGGTGACCGACGGCGTGAGGGAACGGTGCGCTGCGCAATTGGCGACGGCACAGCAGATCCCGGATCCGCGCTGGCGTGAGGAGGTCCTTCGACTCAACACTCTGGGGTGGGAGCCCGACACTCCGATGGACGTGCTGGACCGGGTCGTCGCCGACCTCGGGACCGGCGCGGGTTGGTTCGCGGCGATGTCCGCGACCCAGCGCCTCCACATCGCACTGCGTGACGGCGACCTCGTGACCGCGGCCGATTGGCTCCTGCATGCGTTGCTGACCTACTCGCGCGATCAGCTCTACGGCATCCTCAACGCCGTGAAGGCCCTGTGCTGGCTCCTCGTGCTGCGGCAGGAGGACGCGCTGTCGTACGAGCTTCGCACCGCCGTCAACGCGATCTACCGCAGCCGCACCGGCAGCGACCACCGTGAGTTCCTCCAAGCCTGGACAGACGGATTCGCGGAGTCACGAGCCCGGCTGACGGACGACGAGCTCAGCCATGCAGAGGCCCGCGGTCTCGCTCTCTCCTTCGACGAGCTCATCGAGCGCGCCACCGAGGTCGCTCACGCATGCTCGTCGGCACAGGTCGACCTGGGCACCCTCGGTCACGACGAGGCTGGATCGCGATGATCCCCACCGGTCGGGTGACGCTGCTCTTCGGCGACATCCAGGGCTCCGCGACGGCGCGCGCGCGTCTGAACGACGGGAGGGCGACGCCTTCGGCGGCTCGGGTCCGGCTCGGTGACCGGGAGGCAGACCTCGTCCGCCGTGGTGCGGAGCTGACGTACGACGAGGTGTGCGACCTCGCGCTCGGCCTGATCGAGCGCTACGCCTCACGGAAGGAGCCGGCGGAGCTCCTGGACAGCGATCCTGGCCCGAGCGCCGTCGGAGCCGTGGATCCCCATCACTGAGATCGTGGTGCCGTCGTCGAGGTCCATCGTCGGCCACGGCGCGCCGGGCGGCATCCGGACGGACACGACCTGCGCCCACTCGAGCTGCCGCTTGCGATACCCGTTGACCACGGTCAGGCCCGTTTCGTCGGCGACGACCCGCGACCTGGCCAATCCGTTGAGCAGGGCCAGGCCCACGCCGATGAACATGACCACGGTCGCGCGCTGCAGCGGGCTGATCGCGTCCTTGGTCTCCTGCGGGAAGCTGATCCACAGACCGGCGAACGCGACGACCAGGAAGATCCCGAAGATCAGCGCGGCGATGCGTGGGCCCAGCGGTCGCCAGGTCCTCGGGAGGTCCGGATCGCTCACAGGCGACAGGCGTGGATGTCGGTGAGCAGGATGGCGCGCGCCCCGAGGTCGTAGAGCTCGTCCATCAGCCGCTGCGACCCGGCGCGCGGCACCATCGCCCGGACGGCGACCCAGCCCTCGCGTCGCAGGGGCGAGATGGTCGGGCCCTCCAGGCCGGGCGTCAGGGCGACCGCATCGGAGACCCGCGACTCCTCGATGTCGTAGTCCATCATCACGTAGCCGCGGGCCACCATGACGCCCTCGACCCGGCGCTTGAACACCTCGAACGCCGGTGAGCCGTTGCCGACGCGGGTGATCAGCACCGCCTCGGACTCGAGGATCGCCTCACCGAAGACATCGAGGCCGGCTTGCCGCAGGGTGCTCCCCGTCTCCACGACGTCGGCGATCACGTCGGCGACGCCGAGCTGGATGCTCGTCTCCACCGCTCCGTCGAGCCGCACGACCTGGGCCTGGATCCCGTGGGTGTCGAGGAAGGTCTGCACGATCCCGGTGTAGGACGTCGCGATCCGCTTGCCGGCGAGCTGGGCCAGGTCGTCGTAGGCGCCCTGCGGCCCGGCGAACCGGAACGTGCTCCGGCCGAACTCGAGCGGCATCACCTCCTCGGCCTTGGCGCCGGAGTCGAGCAGCAGGTCGCGCCCGGTGATGCCGACGTCGAGGGTCCCTTCGCCGACGTACAGCGCGATGTCGCGCGGCCGGAGGTAGAAGAACTCGACGTCGTTCTCGGCGTCGACGAGCCGGAGCTCCTTGGTGTCGGTGCGCTGCCGATAGCCCGACTCCTTGAGGATGTCGGTCGCGGCGGCGGAGAGCGCCCCCTTGTTGGGGATCGCGATCTTGAGGCTGGGCATCTTGTTCCTAGAGGTGTGCGTAGACGTCGGCCGGCTCGAGGCCGAGGGCGAGCATGAGGACCTGGGCGTGGTAGATCAGCTGGCTGATCTCCTCGGCCGCCCGGTCCTTGCCCTCATGCTCCGCGGCCATCCACGACTCGGCGGCCTCCTCGACCAGCTTCTTGCCGATCTGGTGCACGCCGGCGTCGAGCGCCGCGACCGTGCCGGAACCGGCGGGCCGGGACTGCGCCTTCTCGCTCAGCTCGGCCCAGAGCTCGTCGAACGTCTTCACAGGGAGCAAGGCTACGGCGTGTGCCGCTTGACCCTGCGCAGGGTCTGAGCGGTGAGCAGCGCGGCGGACGCGGCCTCGTAGCCCTTGTCCTCCTGGGAACCGTCGAGCCCGGCGCGGTCGAGCGCCTGCTGCTCGGTGTCGCAGGTGAGGACGCCGAACCCGATGGCCACCTGATGATCGAGCGCGACCCGGGTCAACCCATCGGTCGCTGCGTTGCACACGAAGTCGAAGTGGGGCGTGCCGCCGCGGATGACCACGCCGAGCGCCACCACGGCGTCGTACTGCTTCGCGGCGAGCGCTGCTGCGACCACGGGCAGCTCGAAGGCGCCCGGCACCCGCACCACGACCGGCGCCTCGACCTGGTGGTCCCTGAAGGCGCGCTCGGCGCCGGCAAGGAGTCCGTCCATCACCTGGATGTGCCAGCTGGCTGCCACGACCGCGACCCGCAGGTCGTGGCAGTCGGTCGGCCGGGTGCTGGGGGCGCCGGGTCCGGCCATGTCAGATCGCTCCTGCCTCGAGGTCGGGGAGAACGTGGCCCATCCGGTCCCGCTTCGTCAGCAGGTAGGCCAGGTTGTGGTCGTTGGGGTGCGGCGTGAGGGGCACCCGCTCGGTGACCTTGATGCCGTAGTCCTCGAGGTTGCTGACCTTGTCCGGGTTGTTGGTCAGCAGCCGCACCTCGCTGACGCCGAGGTTCCGCAGGATCTGGGTCGCCGCGCCGTAGTGGCGTGCATCGGCCGGCAGCCCGAGGTCGAGGTTGGCGTCCACGGTGTCGCGACCGCCGTCCTGGAGCTGGTAGGCCTGCAGCTTGGCCACCAGGCCGATGCCCCGGCCCTCGTGGCCGCGCAGGTAGACGACGACGCCGCGACCCTCGGCCACGATCCGGTCCATCGCCTCGTTGAGCTGAGGGCCGCAGTCGCAACGGCTGCTGCCGAAGACGTCGCCGGTCAGGCACTCCGAGTGCACCCGGGTGAGGACCGGCTCGCCGTCGGACAGGGTCGCCGGGTCGCCGTACACGAGGGCGACGTGCTCGCTGCCGTCGACGGTGATCGTGTAGCCGTACGACGTGAAGTCGCCGTGGCTGGTGGGCAGCCGGGTCTCGGCCTCCCGGATGACGTGGATCTCGGTGCGCCGGCGGTACTTGACCAGCTCCTCGATCGAGATCATCGCGAGGTCGTGCTCGTCGGCGAACGCCCGCAGCTCCGGCGCGCGCTTCATGCTGCCGTCGTCGTTGACGACCTCGACCAGCACGCCGGCGGGCGTCAGGCCGGCCAGCTTGGCCAGGTCGACGGCAGCCTCGGTGTGACCGCGTCGCGCCAGGACGCCGCCCTCGCGGTAGCGCAGCGGGAAGACGTGGCCGGGACGGGTGATCTCCCACGGCTCGGTCGCCGAGTCCGCCAGCACCCGCGCGGTGTGCGAGCGGTCGGCTGCGGAGATGCCGGTGGAGACGCCGTCGCGGGCGTCGACGGAGATCGTGTACGCCGTCCGCATCTTGTCCTTGTTGTGCGGGGTCATCAGCGGGATCTCGAGCCGGTCGAGCATCGCGCCCGGCATCGGCACGCAGATCACACCGCTGCTGTGGCGGATCGTGAACGCCATCAGCTCGGGGGTCGCCTTGGCCGCGGCGAAGATGATGTCGCCCTCGTTCTCGCGGTCCTCGTCGTCGACGACGACGACCGCCCTCCCGGCCGCGATGTCGGCGATCGCGCGCTCGACGGGGTCGAGCCTCACTTTGTCAGTCATGTTCGGATCAGCCTTTCGACGTGCTTGGCGATGATGTCGGCCTCGAGGTTCACCGGCTCGCCCGGCTGCTTGAAGCCGAGCGTGGTGCGGTCGAGGGTCTCGGGGATCAGGGACACGACGAAGCTCTCGTCGTTCAGCTCGGCGACGGTGAGCGAGATCCCGTCCACCGTGATCGACCCGTGCAGCACGACGTAGCGCCGGATCTGCTCGGGGAGCGCGATCTCGACCAGCTCCCACCGCTCGCCGGGCGAGCGGGTGAGGATGACGCCGGTCGTGTCGACGTGGCCCTGGACGATGTGCCCGCCCAGTCGCGTCTGAGGTGTGCACGCGCGCTCGAGGTTGACCCGGTGGCCGACCGCGAGCGCACCCAGCGAGGTCTTGTCGAGCGTCATCTTCATGACGTCGGCGGTGAACGTCCCGTCGCCGAGGGTCGCGACGGTCAGGCAGCAGCCGTTGACGGAGATCGAGTCGCCGAGTGCCGCGTCGGCGGTGGCGACGGGTCCCTCGACGGTGAGGCGTACGGCGTCGCTGTGCTCCTCGAGCCGCGCGACGGTGCCGAGCTCCTCGACGATGCCGGTGAACATCCCTACTCCCCCTCTCGTTGGTCGAGGAGGTCGTCCTGGCGATCGTCACGAGACCCCGGCCGCATGGTGATCCGGACGTTCGCCTCGCTGCCGTCGCCGACCACGGTCACGTCGGCGATCTCGAGCCGCAGCGCCTTGCTGATCGTGCGGATGCCGAGGCCACCGACCGCGGACTTGCCCGCGCCGAGCAGCATCGGGGCGACGTACGCGACGACCTCGTCGACGACGCCGGCGCGCAGGAACGCCGCAGCCAGCGTCGGGCCGCCCTCGAAGAACACGTGGTGGCGCTCGTGGTCGCGGTAGAGGCTGTTGAGCACCTCCAACGGGTCGTGGTTGCGCAGCTGGACGGTCTCGGCCGCGTCGTCGAACACCCGGCGATCCGGATCGAGGTCGCGCTCCCCCACCACGACCCGGAGCGGCTGGTCCGGGAGCGGCTGGTCGTCGGCGTCGCGCACCGTGAGCTGCGGGTCGTCGACCTCGACGGTGTTGGAGCCGACGAGCAGGGTGTCGCACCGCGCACGCAGGAGGTGTGCGTCCTGCCGGGCCGGCAGGGACGACACCCAGCGGGACGTGCTGTCCCACGCCGCGCTGCGTCCGTCGAGCGTTGCCGCGAACTTCCAGGTGACGAACGGCCGGCCGTGCTCGTGGGCGAAGGTCCAGATCGGGTTGAGGGCGCGGGCGTCGTCGAGCAGCAGGCCGTGGTCGATCGCGATGCCCGCCGCCGCGAGTGCTTCCAGGCCGCCCTCCGCGAGGGGGTTGGGATCGCGCTGCGCGACCACGACCTTGGCCACGCCGGCGTCGATCAGCGCCTCCGTGCACGGTCCGGTCCGCCCGGTGTGGTTGCACGGCTCGAGCGTCACGACCGCGATCCCGCCGCGCGCCAGGTCTCCCGCCGCCTTCAGCGCCTCGATCTCGGCGTGCGGCGAGCCGGCGCCGTGGTGGTAGCCCTCACCGACGACCGTTCCGTCGGGCCCGAGCAGCACACATCCCACCCGCGGGTTGGGATGCAACGGGACACCGGGTGATGCCGCGATCTGCAGCGCGCGCTGCATCGCGTCGTACTCCCAGGCGAAGTGCTCCGCCACCGTTCTCCCCTGTCCGCACCGTCGTCCTCTGCTCGGACTCCGGGGATCAGGGTGCGGGAGGCGTCGTGGCAGGACCACCGACGTCAACCACTCGTGCGTGCACTTCCCATCCGGACTTTGACCGTCGGTCCAGGAGTTTCACCTGGTCAACCGATCACTGGCTGTGATCGGGTCGCGGACTGTTACCGCCGGCTCGGAGTTTCACCGACCCCAGAGCACGCGAGCTCTTGAGGTCAATGGTGGCACAGGGCAGGGGTATTCCCGCAACGTGTCCCTGGTCTCGGACAGCAGGTGTTGCCGATCAGGCTTCCCGAGCTGCTGGTGCCGCGGTAGCCGCCGATGGCGGAGTTGGGGCCGTGCCGCGACGCCGCCAGGTGGTGCCGGCGAGGATGCCCGTTGCTAGCCGAACGGATGAAAAGGGCTCAGGCGGTGGCGGCGTCGACCCAGATCGCCTTGTAGGACAGCCGAGGGTGCTGATGCGGGCGGCTGGTCCGGCCGGCCAGCCTGAGCCCCCAACGCTCGACCTCGGCAGCGAGATCGTCCCGATCCGTCTCCTCGTTGTAGGTCCCGATGATCAACCGGCCGTCCGGGGCGACCACCGCGGCCAGCAGGTGCTCGACGTACGCGCGTCGCCGAGGCAGTGGGACGTAGTCCAGCCCGGTGCGGACATAGGTGAAGAGGTGGGGCGGAACGAACGAGGCCGCGTTCGCGGTCCAGATCCGGTCCGCCCAGGCCGGAAGACGCTGACGAGCCAGGTCGGCCAGCACGGCCGAGATCTCCACGCCGTACGGCGTCAGTGCGTGCCCGTCGTCCGCCGCCCAGATCGCCAGCGACTCCATGAGCAAGCCGTTGGCGCATCCGACGTCGAGGAAAATGCCGTCCCGGTCGACCCCGTCGAGAATCAGCCGACGCGCCTGCTCCCATCGCTCCGCGTCTCCGCTGTGACCCGACTGCCCTTGCGGTGTCGACGCACCGACGTAGGCGGGTTCGATGATGGCGAGCACCCGCCGGTGCCACTCGGCGTCGTCGATCTCACCACGGGCGAACGCGCCGTCGATCGTCCCCTGCTCGCGCCAGGCCCGTTCCTTCGCAGCCGCGACCTCGTCGGAGTGGGTCATTCGGACGCCGCGGCCCGGCCTTCATCCGCAGCGCACTGCAGATCGCGGCATCGCCCCGTGCCTCGTTGCACCCCGACCCGCGGGCGGGATGTGTCCGGCTCGGGTCCGACGGAACGGTCGGCGGACCGTCGGTCGCCACCGGCTGTAAGGACCCACCACGTCGCCGGGTCGCCGCGCGCCGTCGTACATTGCTCGGACTCCGGGGATCAGGGTGCGGGAGATGTCGCGGCAGGACCACCGACGTCAACATTCGTGCGTGCACTTCCCATCCAGACTTTGACCGTCCGTCCAGGAGTTTCACCTGGCCAACCGATTACTGGCTGTGATCGCGTCGCGGACCGTTACCGCCGGCTCGGAGCTTCTCCGACTCCGGAGCACGCGAGCTCCTGTGGATGAATAGTTGCACGGAGGGTCCCGCAAGGTGACCCTTGTCTCGGATGGAAGGTGATGGCGAAAGCGGGATCGGCCGCTCCGTCAGCCCACCGGGTTCCGGCGCCGCAGGATGAAGGACACCGGGGCATAGCCATCGGCGCGCAGGGAGACCCGCACTGAGATCCGTTTGCCGCGGTCCGCTGCCCGTAGCCGGTACGTCGCGAGGCGGGCGCCATCGATCGGCGACCCGTTGCGCCGCCATTGAAAGGACGTCGCAGGCGCAGGCGTGGCGCTGAGCCCGGTGAGCGTCAGGGTCCGGCCCCGGCGAAGTCGGCCCGCAATTCGCCCGCGAGCAGCGACTTCGATCAGACCGTGAGCCACCTCGTCGGGGACCTGGACGACAACGGCTTCCGGAGTCATGCCGGCGTGCTCGGCGGTGACCTTTACCGACAGGTGGTGCCCGAGATCGTCGGGTACGCAGCGATATTGCGCGCCGGTCGCACCTCGGATCTGGTCACCCGAGCGCCGCCATCGAAAACTGATCGAGGCGTCTGCTGGCGACCACACCCCCGGGCTGGCTTCGATGACTGCACCGACCCGGGCGGTCCCCGTGACCTCGGGAGGCGCAAGGTTCTGCGGCGACGGGAGGGACTGCGTTCCCCGGATGGTGAAGAGGTTGCCGGGAGCGACGGTGATCCGAGCCGCCGAGAGCCCGCCGCCGAGGCGGACGGCGATCACCTGACTCGTGCCCGTGTCGTTGTGCCCGACTATGCCGACCTGGCCGTCAGGGTTCACGAACGCTGCGTAGGGCATCGAAGCCGTCGGCGTCGTGCCGACGACGCGGGCGCCTGGTGTCGCGGCCCGAGTGAGGTGCGCGAGAGTGTAGAACTCGGGGGTGCGGACGATGTTGCCGTCGGCAGTGTCGATGTCGACGACACCGCGACAGGTCCCGCACCCTCCCGTGTGCGGGCCGTGGTTCTCGTCCAATGCAAGGTTCCACATCATGAGCCCTGTCGAGCCGGCTCGGATCGGCTCCACGACGAGGTTGGTGATGTCCCATCGGAACGTGCCGGCGAACCCGTCGGTGGTGCCGGTGCACTCGGTGATCACCGGAGGCGAAGCGACTCCGTCCATCTGAGCCGGATTCCCGCCGTAGCAGTGAAACGCGGACGCGGCAAACGCTCCCGGCGCCCCTTGGGAGACGACGTCGTAGTGGACGCGATGGTCCCAGTTGTGGTCGACGGCCCACAGGTCGACGTCGCGATCGCGGAGCGACGGTGCCACATCGCGGGCGAGCGCGACCATCTGCTGGTCCGACATCAACATCGTCGGATACCCCCCCGGGCCGCTCGCGCTGTGGAACGGCTCGTTGCCGAGGCTGAGTGCGCGGAGCGCCACACCACGGTCGACCAGCCAGTCTGCCTGCGCGAGGAGTAGCCGCGCGTACTCCGCCGTGCGATCCCCGCGAAGGGCGCCACCGTTGAGGGAGCCGGTGGTCTTCATCGCCGCGGGGGCTGACCAAGGAACGCCCACGACCTCGAGGTCTGGCCGCAGCCGCATCAGGTCGTCGACGACGAAGGCGGCACTGTTGTCAGCGACGTCCGGCACCGTGAGGGTACGGCTGAGGTCGTTCCACCCGAACGTCCAGGCGACCGTCGAGAAGTCAGTAGCGCTCAGCGGCAGCCGGACGAGGTTGAGGTGGGCCCCGTCCCGCTGGTCGGGATCGAACAACATCTCAGTCGCGGCAGCGCTCGCTTGCAGCAACCCCGCGGCAGAGTCCGTGAGCGCAGCTCCGGCCCCGATCCATTCTTGCCTGGTGTCTGCCGGGAAGACGTCCAGGACCCGGGTTGGCGGCGCGGACGTCAGCGGGGCTTCGACCAACCGAGCCGTAGGGTCGTGCGGATCCGACGTCCAGGCCTGCCACGATGCAGCCGGCTCGGGCGACGTGGTCGCGGGCCTCACGGAAGAGATGTCACCAGCCGCCCCGGCGGTGCCGGGATGACCTGCAGCAAGGGCCAGTGCCGTCGCCAGTGCCGTCGCGAGCGCCGCAGCGGTCAGTCGCATTCTCCCGGCCTCGCCGCGGTGCCCGACGAGGAGCCGCCTCATCAGGGACAGGATGCCCAACCGCCCTCGGGAATCGCGTTGATGTACTCCCTCCACCGCACGGTTGCTGGATCTCCGTAACGGGCCTTCAGACAGTTGTAGACACCTCCGTCGGGCACCCAATGGCGCACGCCGTCCGCGCCGACCCAGTGCGCGTCGCCTGCTGGGTGTCTGATGAAGCGACCCTTGAACGTGTTGACGTCGAAGCACCAGTCCCATTCCGCGCCAGGGAATGCATCTACGTACTCCCGCCAGCGCGTCGTGACCACGGGGCTACCGGCGCGCGTTCGGCAGTTGAAGGTGAACTCATCCGGTATCCACGTCTTCGTGTCGTCACCGTGGATGAAGTAAGCATCGCCGTCTACGTGCCTGAGGACCTTACCGCGGAGGTTGGCCTTGTTCAGGCAGTAGTGCCATCCCACCTCACCGATCCCGCCGACGAAGCCGTCGCTCACGTCGAGGACCGGCACGCCGCGGCCGACCTCGCAGTCCCAGGTCGGCGAGTCAGGGATCCACTCCCTGCTGCCCTCGTTGTTGACGAACCACGACGCACCGTCCGGCCGGCGGATGATGCAGTTGCCGTAGACAGCGTTCGACCCGCTGCTCGAGAGGTCCTCGATGTAGTAGCGAGGGGCGCCGACGACGAGCTTGCCGGCCGCACGGAAGCAGTTGTACGAGCCGCCGGTCGGGATCCAACTGCGCGTCCAGTCGGCGTTGATGACGTAAGCATCGCCGTTCACGGGATGCCGGATAATGTCGCCGGGATTGGCGCGGACGCACTCGGCGTCCTCGTACTTGGTCTGGTTGAGCCACTGGACAGGAACCACGTGCTGGTAGGCACCCCGCTGTGCAGCGATGCAATCGTACGTGCCTCCGTCTGGGATGTGATGTCGGCCAGCGCGCTTGTCGACGTACCAACTCGAGCCGTCGGAGGCCCTCACGACCTTGCCGTTGACTGCGTTGGCGTCGTAGCAGGACATCGTCGCGTGCGCAGGGTTCTCCGTCAGGTCCTCGATGTAGTAGCGCGGCGCGTTCACCGCATGGTGCCCGTTGGCCCATAGACACAGGTAGGATCCGCCGTCCGGGATCCAACTGCGTGTCCAGTCCTGGTTGATCAGGTAGGCGTCCCCGTCCGTCGGGTGCTTGATGATGCTGCCAGGCGCTGCGCGGACGCAGTCAGCGGCCTCGCGCTCGGGCTGAGTGAGCCACTCCGCCGGGACGACGTGCTGGTAGGCGCCGCGTTGCTCGGCGATGCACTCAAAGGTGCCCCCGTTTGGAATGTGATGAAGCGTTCCGCGCTCGTCGACGTAGTAGCTCCTGCCGTTGGACGCCCTGACGACTTTCCCTTTCACGGCGTTCGCGTCGTAGCACGACATGGTCGCCTGCGCCGGATTTTCGGTCAGGTCGTCGATGTAGTAGCTGGGGGCATTGACGACGTGATGGCCGTTCGCGGCAAGGCAGAGGAACGAGCCGCCGTCCGGGATTCTGCTACGGGTCCAGTCGCCGTTGATGAGGTGCGCGTTGCCGAACGGATCGCGGACGATGTCGCCAGGGGCGGCGCGCACACATGCGGCCGGCTCCGACGGGTGGCCAAAGCGGGTGATCGACTCACGGGGAATTCTGGATCCGAAGACCGTCTTGCCCTGCGCGACCAGGCACTCGAAGGTCCCCCCGGTCGGGATGTGGTGGCGGTTGCCGGCCAGATCGATGTACCAAGAGCTGTAGTCATCGACCTTGATGACATGACCCCTTGCGCCCACGGCGTCGACGCAGTCCCACCGGAAGTCTGCACCCGGAGCAAGATCGAGCACCCAGTACTTCGGCACATCGCGTTTCGGATGCTGGTTGGCGGCCAGACACAAGTAGGTCTGTCCGTCCAGGATGTGACGGGCGGCCCAGGAGGAGTCGATGAGGTACGACGCTCCGTTGGGGTCGCGCACCACATCTCCCCGGTTGGCGCGGACGCACTGCGCATCCTCGAAGACCTGGAACCGTTTCTTCAGGTCCGCAGAGATGTTGTTGACTCGCTTCCCCTGGGCCGCGATGCAGTCGAACGTGCCTCCATCTCGGATCACGTGAAGTCCTCCACGCTTGTCGAGGTACCACGCGCTGGTCCCGACGCGGACGATCGAGCCCAGGACGTCGTCGACCTGACCGCCGAGTTGGTCGACCGGGATCTCTATCCCCGCAGTCGCGCTGTTGCCCCACGGGTCCCGGATCCCGACCGTGACGGTCCTGGTGGTCGCGGCTCGAGTGACGTGGCCCGAGATCACGCCGGACGGGCTCAGCGACAGGCCCTCGGGGAGAGCGCCGGACACCAGGCTCCAGGTGCCCTCACGGATGTCTTTGGTCTGCAGCTGGGTCTGGTACCACGTGCCGCCAACGGCTCGCGGCACATCGGTCTTGATCTCCGGCGGGCCGGAACAACGACGGGACGGAGGGTAGACGGGCCAGGTCTTGTAGGCGATCGTCTTTTGCCAACGCTTGTTCCAGATGCGGGTATCCGTGTCCACCCGTACCCCGAGGTCAACTCCCCACTGAGCGCAGCCGTGAGACACCTTGACCGGGACCTCAAGAAGCGCGGTGACGTCGAAGCCCGCCTTTAGGTTCATTTGGCCGCGGCCGCCGCCGACAACGAGGGCGAAGCCGAGACCGAGCGACAAGGTCCCGTCGAACGAACTCCCGACCTGGACGTCCTGCGACTTGAGCTCATTCTTGAAGTCCAAGGACACTCCGGCGTCCGTCTTCACGATGTCGGCGCCGAGCGTGCGCACCGTCGAGAACGTCGCCGTGCCTCTGCTCGAAACCGCCAGCCTGGGGTCCGGGTAGACCTCCACCACGACCGGGAGCCCGGCGATCCGAATAGGCAACTGATGGTGCAGGAACCGCGTGTCGTAGAACGACGCCGCCTTCACCTTGCACTCGGTCGCCCCCCGGACCTCGGCAGTGATGGTGGCCTCGACGTCCGCGTCGACACCAAACGTCCATCGGCTCAGGTCACCGGCGACCTCATTCGTCACGTGGAACTCGGGCGTCCTTGCCAGCCCGAGGTCTGCGTCGAACTTGTCCACGACGTCGGCCGTGCATTCGAAGTCGGACAGCCGGAGCGGTCGCTGCGGCTTGATCGCCGATGCCTCCACCCAACGGGCCGTGGACCGACCGCCATTCGATGGTGGCAGCGTCATCGGCGCCGGGACGCTCTGGCCGTCGTACTGCAGGTTGGGCGCATTGAAGACATCGATGAGCGACGCCGGTGCCAGCCGGAGCGTCGACTCGGCGCCGCGATCGTGGCGGGCTGTCGTCTCGCCCACGAGGCCGACAGGCAGATAGGGTCCTGGCCGGATGACGACGAACTGTCCGATGGTGGTGGCCTTGGCGACCGGCACCTCGACGAAGAAGTCGATGCCGTTCTCGGCAGGCTGGGCGCTGACGACGTCCGCCCCTTCGAGGGCGGCCACGCCGCTACGGAGACCACCGGCGTCGCGCTCCTCGATCCGGTTGGGCGTTGCCGTGACGACGGTCGAGTAGAACGACGGTAGGTCCGCTCCAGCCAGCGTGCGTATGCGGAAGTAGTAGGTTCTGCCGTTTACGAGCTCACCCACGCGATGCGACGCCTTGGTCGGAGCGAGCGTCGCGATCTTCGCCCACGGGCCGGCCACGGTCCGGGCCTGTTGCAACTCGTAGCCCGTCAGGTGTGCCGCGCTGCCCTGCGACCACTGCAGATCGACCGATCGGCCGCCCGTGACCGCCACGAAGTTGCTCGGTGCGATCGCTCGGCTGCGCACCGTGAGGTCGACCCAGCCGCTCAGGGTGCCGACAGACCCGCCCGGGCGGAGGGTCCGAGC
Organism: uncultured Actinomycetota bacterium; assembly: GCA_963766035.1. Lineage (GTDB taxonomy): Bacteria > Actinomycetota > Actinomycetes > Propionibacteriales > Nocardioidaceae > Nocardioides. Next base: position 437,252 of record CAVXYP010000014.1, read on the forward strand.
CCGCAACCTGGTCGGACCTAGGGTGTCCAGCGAGACTGGGATAGTCGCGACGCCGAGCGCGTCCTCCTTGCCGGTGCCGACGACGACCGGGCCGCCGGGCCCCTCCGCCAGGATCTCCAGTCGGCGGCCATCGCGCGCCGGGAAGACCTCGATAGAAGCGTCGAAGGACTCTCTGACGCTGACGTCTGTTGGTGCGAGCAGCTCCAGCCGCTCAGCGACTACGCTCAGGACCTGCCTGCCGGAGGAGCCGCCGGCCAGCGCGCGGCCGCCGATGTTGGCCGGAGGGGCGTAGACGCGGACGTCGTATCGGCCGGGCACCGAGGGCGCATCGGCGCGTTGGGCGAACTGGCCGCGTCGGGTGCTGCTGCGAGTCGCGACCGTCCGCCACTTGCCACCGCGCCGGATCTGAAACTGCAGCGGTCGTTTGACTGCAGGACGAACGCGTCCGCTGACAACGTAGTCTTCTCCGCGGATCGCCGGGGACGGCGCGACTACCGCAGTGATCCGAGCCGGGGCCGGTGCCACCGTGACGGTTCGCCCAGCTGGCGGTGGGCTGCTTCCTGCATCTGGCGGCAGAACCGCGAAGGCAATGCTCAGAACAGTCCCGGAGACGCAGCCGGCAAGCAACTTCTTCAACAAGGGCCCCCTCGGTGTGCAGCGGAGCCCGAGCGCCAGCGAGAGTCGGACGCTAGCAGACAGCGAACCGTGGTGTCCGTGGACCAATCAGAACTGTCCGCATCGCGGCGGGATCAGATCAAGGAGACTCGTTCGGCCTTCGTCCGCAGCGACGCGACCATGGCGTCCGGATCGGCGGCGGAGAAGACGGCGCTGCCGGCGACGAAGACGTCGGCGCCCGCTTCGGCACAGCGCTCGATCGTCTCGAGCGAGACGCCGCCGTCGACCTGGAGCCAGGTCTCGATGCCGTGCTTGTCCATCAGCGAACGTGCACGCCGGATCTTCGGGAGGCAGAGGTCGAGGAACTTCTGGCCCCCGAAGCCCGGCTCGACGGTCATGATCAGCAGCATGTCGAGCTCGGGTAGCAGGTCCTCGTAGGGCTCGATCGGGGTCGCCGGCTTGAGCGCCATCGACGCTCTGGCGCCGGCGGCGCGGATCTCGCGGGCCAACCGCACGGGGGCCGTGGCGGCCTCGACGTGGAAGGTGACGGAGGCGCACCCGGCCTCGACGTACGCCATCGCGTTGCGGTCGGCGTCGCTGATCATCAGGTGCGCGTCGAGCGGGGTGTCGGTCGACCGAGCGAGCGCCTCGACCATGGTCGGGCCGAACGTGAGGTTCGGGACGAAGTGGTTGTCCATCACATCGACGTGGATCCAGTCCGCGCTGGGGATCCGGCCCACCTCGTCGGCAAGATTGCCGAAGTCGGCGTTCAGGATCGACGGCGTGATCTGGATGTGGCCCACGGCGCGGAGTCTAGTGACGTCGGCTCAGTTGCCCGCGGCCGCGCCTTCGTCGGCCTTGCCCTCCGCGTCGTCGCGGTCGGCCCACGCCAGCAGCGGGGCGATGTCGAACACGTGGTCATCGATGTCCTGGTGCAGGTCGCCGATCTCGGCGAACCTGGCCGGCACGGTGTGGATGGTGAAGTCGCGCGGGTCGGCGTCGTCGATCTCGTCCCACCGGATCGGGGTGGAGACCCGGGCGTCGGGAAGGCCGCGCACGGAGTACGCCGCCGCGATGGTGTGGTCGCGCGCGTTCTGGTTGTAGTCGACGAAGACCTGCTCCGGGTCGCGGTCCTTCTTCCACCAGGTGGTGGTCACCAGGTCCGGCGCCCGGCGCTCGACCTCGCGGGCGAAGGCGAGCGCGGCGCGTCGGACGACCTTGTGGTCACCGTCCGGGCGGATCCGCACGTAGACGTGCAGCCCCTTGCTGCCGCTGGTCTTCGGATAGCCGACGGCGCCCAGCTCGTCGAGCACCTCATGGGCGACGTGCGCCACCTTGCGGACATCGTCGTACGTCGACGCCGGGCCGGGATCGAGGTCGATCCGCCACTCGTCCGGCTGCTCGGTCTGGCCGCGTCGGCTGTTCCACGGGTGGAACTCGACCGTCGACATCTGCACCGCCCAGATCACCGCCCCGAGCTCGGTCACGCACAGCTCGTCGGCGGTGCGGCCCCAGCGCGGGAAGTAGAGCTGGACCGTCTCCACCCACGGCGGCGCTCCGGCCGGCAGGCGCTTCTGGTGCACCTTGTCCCCCGCCAGCCCCTTGGGGAAGCGGTGCAGCATGCAGGGCCGCTCCCACAGCGCGTTGACGATGCCGGGCCCGACCGCGAGGTAGTACTCGACGACGTCGAGCTTGGTGGCCCCGGCCTCCGGAAAATAGACCCGGTCGGGGTTGCTGACCCTGACGACCCGGTTGTCGACCTCGATCTCCACGGCGTCGGACACATCTGAAGATTAGTGTCACCCCAACGCCCTCCGAAGCGTCGAGAAGATGTGAGCACCACCGACAGCGAGTTCACCGAGTTCGTGCACAGTTGCGGCACGCAGCTCTACCGGAGCGCGCTCTTGCTGACTGGTGACCACCACCTGGCCGAGGACCTCGCCCAAACCGCGCTCGCGAAGGCCTACGTCTCCTGGCGCCGGGTGCAGCGCACCGACAACCCCATCGGCTACACCCACACCATCTTGCTGAACACGTTCCTCTCTCATCGCCGCCTGCGTCGCAGCGGCGAGACCCCGACCGAGGTGCTCCCCGACCCGGGAGCCACCGATGCCGACCCCAGCCTGCGCCTCGACCTGCTTGCCGCCATCGCGCGGCTGTCGCCAGTCGACCGGGCCATCGTGGTCGCGCGCTTCTGGGGGGATCGATCGATCAGCGAGACCGCAGCCGCCACCGGTCTGACGGAGACCAACGTGCGCACCCGCTCCAAGCGGGCGCTCGAACGGCTGCGTCCCTACCTCGTCGAACGGATTCCCTGATGAACGACCTGCTTTCCTCCCAGCTGCACGCGGACCTCCAGGACGCCGTGCCCGATCTCGACCGACTGGCTGCCGGCGCCATCGCGTCGGGACGCCGCCGTCGGCATGTCCGCCGGGCCGGCATCGCGCTCGTCGGCCTCGGCGCCGTCGCCGGAATCAGCGCCCTCGGCGTCGTCGTCGCCGGTGGCGACGACGCACCCACGGAGGTCAGGGACAACGGCTGGGCGGCCAGCTCCTCCGAGGCACCTGCGTTGCAGGTCGGGCAGACTCTCGATCTGGGCAACGGGCTGACCGGCACGGTTGCCGATGACAAGACCGGCTTCTACGAGCTCGGCGCCAGCACCCTGGACGGAGCAGGCACTGGCTTCGTGGTCGTTATCAGCGGGTCCCCGGACTGGTGGGGTGCGGCTTTCGACAGGCTGACCTCCGACTACCCGGGCGTCACCGTCGTCGTCAGCGTGGCCGACGCCGAGGCGGTCGGCTTGATCGGGACGCTCGACGAAGCACCGGTCACCGCCCCCGACGGGTGGACGTGCGAGTGGTTCCTCGAGGACGACAAGGCCTCGTGCGAGGCCGCCGATGGCGGCTTCGCCAGCTTGGTGATCCGCGACGCCGCAGGTCGGGCCGCGTGGGTCGGGGACCCTGACAAGGGCGACGACCCCGCGGTGTTCACGACAGGGGCCCACGACGGGATCTTCATCTCGGTCCAGGGCGGCCGGGGCGTCACGAACGCCGAGATCCAGGAGCTCGGCGAAGGTCTCGAGTGGGTCGACTGAGCCTGAGCTGAGCCCGTCTCAGGTTCGGGAGGTTGAACCCGTCGTCCCCCGGCGCAACAGCGCGAGGAACATCGCGTCGGTGCCGTGCCGGTGCGGCCACAGCTGGGCGGTGCCGGGCAACGGGCCGTCGGCGTCGGTCACGCCGGGGAGCAGCGGTCGGACGTCTTCGACCGTCACCTCGTCGCCGGACCCCACCATCGACGACACCACATCGCCGGTCTCGGCACGCACGGGCGAGCAGGTCGCATAGACGACCACCCCACCGGGCCGCACCAGCTGCAGGGCGCTGGCGAGCAGCCGCCGCTGCAGCAGCACCAGCATCAGGAGGTCGTCGGGGCTCCGGCGCCACCGCGCCTCCGGACGGCGGCGCAACGCCCCCAGCCCGGTGCACGGCGCGTCGACCAGGACGCGGTCCGCGCTGCCGGGGGCCAGCGGCGGCTTCGTGCCGTCCGCGGTCACGATGCCGATCAGGCCAGGCACGTCGACCGTCCCACCCAGCGCACTCCGGACCAGCCCGGCCCGGTGCAGGTGCTGCTCGACCGCCAGCACGGCCGCACCGCGCTCCGCGGCCAGCGCAGCCAGCAGGGCCGCCTTGCCACCGGGGCCGGCACAGAGGTCGACCCAGATCTTGTCGGAGCCGTCGACCGGCGCGGACGCGAGTGCCAGCGCCACCAGTTGCGAGCCCTCGTCCTGCACGCCGGCGCGCCCCTCCGCGACGGCCGGGATCCGAGAGGGATCGCCGCCGTCGAGGACCACGCCGTACGGCGAGTACGGCGTCGGCGTGCCGGGCAGCTCGGTGACCTCGCACCGGCCCGGTCGCGCCACGAGGGTCACCTTGGGCGGGGCGTTGTCGGCAGCGAGCATCGCGTCGAGGTCGTCGTCCGGCGCGGCGACGTCGAGCAGGTCGACGATCCAGCGTGGATGGCTGTGCTTCACCGAGAGGTGCTCCAGCCGGGCATCCTCCGAGCCCGACGGGTCCGGTGCCACCTCGGCGATCCACGTCTCCAGGTCATGCCGCGCTACGGAGCGGAGCACGGCGTTGACGAATCCGCCGGCACCCGGGCCGGCCCTGTTGTGGGCGATGTCCACGGTGCTGCTGATCGCGGCGTGGGCCGGCACCCGCATCGCGAGCAGCTGGTGGCAGCCGAGCCTGAGCAGGTCCAGGATCCCGAACTCGACCCGGCGGAGCGGCCGGTCGATGCAGGCGCCGAGGATCGCGTCGTAGGTCCCCTGGCGGCGGATGGTGCCCGACGCGAGCTCGGTCGCGAACCCGGCGTCGCGGGTGTCGAGCTCGAACCTGGCGAGGACCGACGGCAGGACGAGGTTGGTGTAGGCATCCTCGGTCCGCACCAGCCGCAGCACCTCGAGGGCAGCACTGCGAGCGGAGTCGACGGGTCGCGAGGGTGGTGCCGGTCGCCTGCCGCTCCGGGGGTCGGTCATCGGATCGTCACGCGGCTCACGCGAACTTCGCGCCGTCACCGAGGCGGGCTCCGCGCGCCCAGTCGGCTGCTGGCATCTGCAACTTGCCGAAGGCCTTGACCTCACCCAGTCGCACCGGGAAGGTCGCGGTGCCGACGAGCACCTCGGACCTGCCGACGGCCAGGACACCAGGCGCGAGATCGGGGCCATTGCCGATCGGCGTCACCGGTCCGACCTTGACGCGCTCGTCCTCGAAGGTGGTCCAGGCGCCCGGGCCCGGCGTGCACGCCCGGATCCGGCGGTCGGTCGCGACGGCTGTCTCTCCCCAGTCGACCCGCGCGTCGTCCACCGTGATCTTCGGCGCCAGGCTGATGCCCTCGCCGGGCTGCTCCCGTGCTTCCAGGGAGCCGTCGGCGATCCCGTCGAGCGTCGCGACGAGGAGCTCCGCACCGCCTTCGGCCAGCCGCTCCAGCAGCGCCCCTGCGGTGTCGGTCGGGCGCACCGACTCGGTCATCAGCCCGTACGTCGGTCCGGCGTCGAGCGCCTCGACGATGCGGAACGTGGTGGCTCCGGTGATCTCGTCGCCTGCCCAGATCGAGTGCTGGACCGGAGCGGCACCGCGCCACGCCGGCAGGAGCGAGAAGTGGAGGTTGACCCACCCGTGGGTCGGGATGTCGAGGGCGCGCTGCGGGATCAGCGCACCGTAGGCGACGACCGGGCAGCAGTCCGGCGCGAGATCGGTCAGCGCCGCCTGGAAGTCGGGGTCGCGGGGGTGGCCGGGCTTGAGGACGGGGAGGCCGAGCTCGACCGCCCGTGCCGCCACCGGGCTCTCCGTCAGCTTCCGTCCACGTCCCGACGGAGCATCGGGACGGGTCACGACGCCGACCAGCTCGTGCTCGGAGCCGGCAATCGCATCGAGGGCGGGAAGCGCGACCTCGGGCGTGCCGGCGAACACGACCCTCATAAGGCGAAGCCGCCGGTCGAGTGAGGTGACACCTTCACGGCCGGCCGCTCGAGCCCGAACCAGTCCGCCTCCCGGATCTCCTTCATCGCGGCCTTCCGCGCATCGCTGTCGAGCCGATCGATGAAGAGCACGCCGTCGAGGTGATCGGTCTCGTGCTGGATGGCCCTGGCGAGCAGCTCGGAGCCCTCGATCCGCACCGGGTCGCCGTACATGTTGAAGCCGGTGGCGACGACCGACAGGGCCCGGATGCAGTCGTAGGTCAGCTCGGGCAGGGACAGGCAACCCTCCGGGCCGTCCTGGAGCTCCTCGGACAGGTCGAGCGACGGGTTGATCAGGTGCCCGACCTCGTCATCGACGTTCCACGTGAACACCCGCAGGCCGACCCCGATCTGGGGTGCGGCGAGACCGGCGCCCGGCGCCTCGAGCATGGTGTCGGTGAGGTCCGTCACCAGCTGCCGCAGCTCGGTGTCGAAGTCGACCACCTCGATCGCCCGGCGTCGGAGCACGGGATCGCCGAACAGGCGGATCGGTCGGATGGCCACGGGCAAAGTCTAGTGGCCGGGCAACGCCTCAGATCTCCATAGGGTCGACCTGGATCCGGACGGGGTCGAGCTTGCGTGCGGAGCGCACCCGCTGCAGCTCCCCGAGGGCCGCCGAGAGTGCCGCACCCTGCGCCCGCGGCACCCGGACCACCGCCCGCTCCTCGTCGTCGGGCGTGCCAGGAAGCGGGGCGAGCGGGCCGAGCACGTCGGCGTCGGCGGGCAGGTCGAGCAGGGTCAGCGCGTCGTCGAGCGCTCCGGGCACGGCGCGCAGGGTCGCGACCCGGGTCGCCGGTGGCAGTCGAGCCTCGCGTCGCTCCCCGGCCTCGCGACCGGCGAAGCCGGCCTGGTCCCATCGCACCAGAGCCTGCAGCGCGGGTGCACCCGCCTCACCCACGGCCAACGCCCGACCGCCGGGCCGCAGCAGCGCCACGGCATTGGACCAGCGGCGCAGGGCCTCCTCGGCGGCCCGCATGCTGTCACGCGCGAGCAGCAGCCAGGTGTCGAGGAGCACGACGACGGCGTAGCCCTCCTCCGCCACCGGCTCGGCCCCCGGTGTTGCCACCACGATCCGCCGGTCGGCGTCGACCGTCGCACGGATCCGGTCACCACTGGAGGTGACCACCGGCACCGGGGCGAACGCCCGGCCGAGCTCGTCAGCGGTGCGCGCGTCGCCGATCACCGGCGCCCGGAGCCCGCGGCCCCCGCACTCCGCGCACGCCCATCCGGGGACCTCGGTCGCGCACCAGCGGCAACGGGGCGGGGTCGTCGGCCCGGTCAGCTGCAGCGGGCCGCTGCAGGCGCCACATCGGGCGGGCGTCCGGCACCGGTCACAGGCCAGGCGCAGCACGTAGCCGGCGCGCGGGGTCTGCACCAGGACGGGACCTCGCTCGATCCCCCACCGCACGGCGTCGTGCGCCTCGCGCGGCACCCGTGCCCCGCCCGCGTGGGGGTCGCGGTCGATGGCGGCGCCGGCCACCGCGACCAACGCCCGCTCCCGCACCGTCGGGCGCGGCGCGGTGATCTCGCGGGCCCACCCCGTGCGCAGCAGCTGATCGGCCTCCACACTGCGGGAGAAGCCGCCGACCAGCGCGGCGCAGCCCTCGATCTCGGCCCGCTCGAGCAGCACCTCGCGGGTGTGCGGGTAGGGCGCCCGCGGCTCCGCGTGCAGGTCGTCGCCGTCGTCCCAGACGACCACCAGACCCAGGTCGTGGACAGGCGCGAACGCCGCCGAGCGGGTGCCGATCACGATCCTCCGGGCGCCACGGCTGACCTGCAGGAAGTCGCGGTAGCGCGGTCCCGGCCCCGCCTCCGCCTGGAGCGTGACGTGCTGGTCGGGCCCGAGACGCTCGAGCACAGCCGCATCGACCCGGGTGACGTCGCGATGGTCGGGAAGGCAGATCAGGGTGCCGCGGCCACCCATGAGCGTCTCCGCCGCGAGCTCGGCCAGCAGCCTCGGCCAGTCCTCCCCCGGCGCCGCACCCCACACCGCACGTGGCGCCTCCCCGGAGCGCAGGTGCTGCAGGAAGGCCGCCGCCGTCGGGTAGGCCGCCCAGGCCGACTCTCCCCCGGGCGCCTCAACCGGGGCCGGGCTGGGCGGCGAGGCCTGCTTCTCCGCGGTGGCGTGCCGCGGCGGCACCGCGAGTCGGCGTACGTCGCCGCTGACGCCGGCGTAGCGCTCAGCGATCCGGCGACACAGCTCGGCGACCGCCGGCGTCAGCACCGGCTCCGCGCCGACGACCCGCCGCAACGGCGCCAGCTGCCCGCCGTGGTCGGATGCGTCGGCGCGGGCGACCACGTAGCCGTCGACGTCCTGGCCGGCGAACCGCACCTTCACCCGCACCCCTGGGCGGGCCTGGTCGGCCATCGACGCGGGCACGGCGTAGTCGAACGGCCGGTCCAGGTGGGCCAGCGGCAGGTCGACGACCACCCGCGCGACCGGCTCCGCTTCGGCCAGCGCGACCGGCGCCGCCTGCTTGGCCCGTCGCGCGCGAGCGGCGGCCCCCGACTTCCGCGCCGCCGCGCGCGCCATCCCGGGCAGCCCCGGCTGCTCGGCGTCGCGCTCGTCAGCAGTCACGACCGTTGTCTATCAGCGACGCCCGACGACTCCGCGAGTCGGCTCGTCTTCGTGCCGAAATCGCCGCGAGTCGGCGCGTCTTCGGTATGGATTCAGACCGAAGATGCGCCGACTCGGCGAGGAACCGGCGCGAAGATGCGCCGCCTCGGCTGGAATTGGTCAGCTCACTCCCGCGGCGGCCTTGAGGGCCTCGGCGCGGTCGGTGCGCTCCCAGGTGAACTCCGGCAGCTCGCGGCCGAAGTGGCCGTAGGCGGCGGTCTTGGCGTAGATCGGACGCAGCAGGTCCAGGTCGCGCAGGATCGCGGCCGGGCGGAGGTCGAAGGTCGCGAGCACGGCGGCCTGGATCTCCTCGTCGGGGATCACGCCGGTGCCGAACGTCTCGATGAAGACGCCGACCGGAGCGGCCTTGCCGATCGCGTAGGCGACCTGCGCCTCGCAGCGACGGGCGAGGCCGGCGGCGACGACGTTCTTCGCGACCCAGCGCATGGCGTAGGCAGCGGAGCGGTCGACCTTCGACGGGTCCTTGCCGGAGAACGCGCCACCGCCGTGGCGGGCCATGCCGCCGTAGGTGTCGACGATGATCTTGCGACCGGTCACCCCTGCGTCGCCCATCGGACCACCGACGACGAAGCGGCCGGTCGGGTTGATGTAGAGCTTGTAGCCGTCGGAGGGCACCAGGCTCTTGAACTGCTCGAGCACCGGCTCGATGACGTTGACCTCGATGTCCTTCTGCAGCTGGTCCTGGCTGACGTCCTCGGCGTGCTGCGAGGACACCACGACCGCGTCGATGCGGAGTGGGCGGTCGTCCTCGTCGTACTCGATGGTGACCTGGGTCTTGCCGTCGGGACGCAGGTACGGGAGCGTGCCGTCCTTGCGGACCGCGGTCAGCCGCTCGGCCAACGTCTGCGCGATCTTGATCGGCAGCGGGAACAGCTCCGGGGTGTCGTCGCAGGCGTAGCCGAACATCAGGCCCTGGTCGCCCGCGCCCTGGCGGTCCAGCTCGTCGGCCGAACCACCGACCCGCTCCTCGAATGCGTCGTCGACGCCCTGCGCGATGTCGGCCGACTGGGCGCCGATCGCGACCATCACGCCGCAGGACTTGCCGTCGAAGCCCTTCTCGGAGGAGTCGTAGCCGATCTCGAGGATCTTCTGCCGCACCAGCTGGGCGACCGGCGCGTAGGCCGACGTGGTCACCTCGCCGGCAACGACGACAAGGCCCGTGGTCAGGAGCGTCTCGACAGCGACCCGGCTCTTCGGGTCGTGCTCGATCAGGTAGTCGAGCACCGTGTCGCTGATCTGGTCAGCGATCTTGTCGGGGTGCCCCTCCGTCACGGACTCGGAGGTGAAGAGGCGTCCAGCCACGTTGTTTTCTCCCATTCAGAATGTGCACAGTCGTATCGGGCGTCTTACGGGGGCTATCAGGGCCGATTGCCGATCCAACGATACGTGGATCGGCAGGTGACGTCGGGCGGTCTCACACAGGAGCCAGGCGCGCTACGACCTGGTCCCAGATGACATGTGCGAGAGCTCCCTTGCTCCCGCGCGGTACGTCGACCGCGGAGCCGTCGGCGGACAGGATAACCGCCTTGTTGTCGTCCGCACCGAAAACCGCGCCACCACTGACGTCGTTGACGACGAGCAGGTCACATCCCTTGCGCGCCAGCTTCGCGCGGGCCAGGTCGAGCACGGACCCGCTCGCGTCGCCGGTCTCGGCCGCGAAGCCGACGATCACGGTGCCCGCCCCGGGCCGGTGTGCCGAGATCTCCTTGAGGATGTCGGGGTTCTGCTCGAGTGAGATGACCGGCGCGGAACCGTCGTCGGACTTCTTGATCTTGGTGTCGGAGCGGTGTACCGGACGGAAGTCTGCGGGGGCGGCGGCCATCACGACGGCGTCGGCGCCTGCGGCGCTGGTGAGTACGGCGTCGCGCAGCTCGGCCGTCGACTCGACCCGGACCACCTTCACGCCGGCCGGGTCGGGCAGGCTGACGTTGGCAGCAACCAGCGTGACCTCGGCCCCTCGGGCGGCGGCGGCACGGGCGAGCGCATAGCCCTGGCGCCCGGACGACCGGTTGCCGAGGAAGCGGACCGGATCGAGCTTCTCCCGGGTGCCGCCTGCCGAGACGACGACGTGGCGGCCGGACAGGTCGAGGGCGGCCGTGCTCTCCTCCGAGGTGGCTCGCTCGAGGACCTCGCGGCAGAGCTCGTAGATCTCCTCCGGGTCGGGCAGCCGGCCCTTCCCGGTGTCAACGCCGGTGAGCCGGCCCTCCGCCGGCTCGATCACCAGCACGCCGCGGGACCGCAGGGTCGCGACGTTGGCCCTGGTCGCCGCGTGCTCCCACATCTCGGTGTGCATCGCCGGTGCCATCACGACCGGGCACCGCGCCGTCAGCAGGGTGTTGGTCAGCAGGTCGTCGGCGAGCCCGTGGGCTGCCTTGGCCAGCAGGTCGGCGGTCGCCGGGACCACCACCACCAGGTCGGCCTGCTGGCCGATCCGGACGTGCGGCACCTCGTGCACACCGCTCCAGACGTCGGTGGCGACCGGCTTGCCGGACAGCGCCGCCCAGGTCGGTGCGCCGACGAACTGCAGTGCGGCCGCGGTCGGCACGACGGTCACGTCATGGCCCGACTCGGTGAACTGACGCAAGAGCTCACAGGCCTTGTAGGCGGCGATGCCGCCCGAGACCCCGAGCACCACGCGAGGCAGTGTCACCGGGGCCATGGGTCAGCTCGGATCACTCGGCCGCTGGAGTGGGCGCCGCACCGGTGGTGGCGGAAGCAGCAGCCTCCTCGGCGGCGAGCTCGGCCGGGTCGATGTCCTCGCAGGTCAGCAGGTCGTCGTTGATCTCGCGCAGCGCGATCGACAGCGGCTTCTCCTGCACGTGGGTGTCGACGAGCGGACCGACGTACTCGAGGAGACCCTCACCGAGCTGCGAGTAGTAGGCGTTGATCTGCCGCGCCCGCTTGGCGCTGTAGAGGACCAGCTTGTACTTGCTGTCGGTCTTGGTGAGCAGGTCGTCGATCGGCGGGTTGGTCACACCCACGGCGTCGATGTTCGGGGCAGACACGCGGTTGGCCTCACAGGGTCGGTAGGAAGAAGGAATGCTCGATGTCAGGGTCGGCGGATGTCAGCCGCGACCGAGCGTCATCAAGGCTACCAACTCGGCGGCCGCATCGTGAACTTCGTGGTTGACGATGGTGACGTCGAACTCCGCTTCCGAGGCCAGTTCCTCCACCGCGGTCGCGAGTCTCCGCTCGCGTTCCTGGTCGGTCTCGGTGCCGCGGCCGACCAGCCGGCGGACCAGCTCCTCCCACGACGGCGGCTTCAGGAACACGAAGAGCGCCTCCGGCATGGTCTGCCGCACCTGGCGGGCGCCCTGGAGGTCGATCTCGAGCATCGCCGGCCGACCGGCCGCGAGTGCGTCCTCGACCGGCCGCCTCGGAGTGCCGTAGCGGTGGGTGCCGTGCACGACCGCCCACTCGAGCAGCTCGTCCTCGGCGACCAACCGGTCGAACTCGGCGTCGTCGACGAACAGGTAGTGCAGACCGTCGGTCTCTCCCGGCCGCGGCGCCCGCGTGGTCGCGGACACCGAGATCCAGACCTCGGGGTGATCCTCCCGGACCGCCGCCGCGACGGTGCCCTTGCCGACGGCAGTCGGGCCGGCGAGTACGACGAGACGGCTCGGCGCCGACTCAGTCACCCGGGGCGAACTCGCGTTCGAGGGCGGCGATCTGCTTCGCGCCGAGGCCGCGGACCCGACGAGACTCGGCGATGCCGAGCCGCTCCATGAGCTGGCCGGCCCGGATCTTGCCGAGGCCCGGCACGGCCTGGAGCAGGTCCATGACCTTCATCTTGCCGACGACCTCGTTGGTCTGTCCCTCGGCCAGCACGTCGCGGATCGACGCTCCCGAGTTCTTCAGCCGGTTCTTCACCTCGGCCCGCTCGCGACGAGCCGCGGCCGCCTTCGCGAGGGCAGCTTGGCGCTGTTCGGGGGTGAGAGGGGGCAGAGCCACGGAGTAACGGATCCTTCTGTCGAGCGCCGGCTGTCACATCATCGGGCGGCAGGTGCGGCCACCAGTCGTCACCCTAGTCAGGTGGCCGACGGCCCGGCAACGCAGGACGGGCAGCGATCGGATTTGTCAGAGGGCCAGGGGGGCCTTGCAGACGTCGCGGGCCTGTTGTTGCACGCTGTTCATCGCGGAGCCGGTCGCGTCCGAGACAAGTGCGACCGCCGCGGCATCGATCGCATCCCGCTGCGCCGGGTCGAGACCGGCGGGCGGATGGCGACGGTCGTAGGTGTCCGGGTCGAGGCCGGCGGCGTCGAGGGCGTCGACCAGGTCGTGGATCCGACCGATGACCACCTCCCAGTCGTCGGCGATGTCGTCGGGTGCCATCTCCGCGAGCGACTCGAAGCTCGGCAGCGCCTTGATCAACCCGCTCGTCGGTCCACCCGACTGGAGGGCGTCGCTGATCCGCGCCTGGTGCGCCTCGATCTCCTCGCAGTACGCCTGGAACCGCTGCGGGATCGCATAGGGGTCGTCCGGCTCGTGGCTGTCGCACCCGGCGACACCCAGCAGCGCCACCGCGGTGACGGCGACGACACCGACGCGGACGGCGGACAGACGCCTCACCCGAGCAGGCTCCGCAGCTCGTCGTTGGCGCGTACGACCGCGCTCCGCATCGCGACCGCATCCGGCCCCTGCCGGAGCACGCCGCGGGACGAGCTGGCGACGACGTTGCGGGCAGCGGCGCCGAAGATCCGGACGATGTCGGCGGCGGTGCCACCCTGCTCGCCGTAGCCGGGCGCGAGGATCGGACCGTTGATGGCGAAGTCCAGGCCGCCGCCGTCGATCGTTGCGCCGACGACGGCACCGAAGGACCCGAGCGGCTGGGCACCGTGGTTGAGGTCGCGCAGATGGTCGAGCATGGCCGACGCGACGGTCCGACCGCCGAAGTCGTCGGTGGTCCTCGCTTCCTGCACCTCCGGTCCCTCCTTGTTGGAGGTCGCGGCCAACACGAAGAGGCCGGCGTCGTGCGTCCGGGCGGTCTCCACGAAGGGCAGCAGAGAGCCGAACCCGAGGTAGGGGCTGATCGTGATCGCGTCGGCCGCCAGCGGCGAGGACGGGTCGAGGTAGGCATCGGCGTACGCCTGCGACGTCGAGCCGATGTCGCCGCGCTTGACGTCGAGCAGCACCAGCGCACCCGCCGCGCGGGACTCGGCGATCACCCGCTCGAGGACCGCGATCCCGCGGCTGCCGAAGCGCTCGTAGAACGCCGACTGCGGCTTCACCACCGAGCAGTACGGCGCCACCGCGTCGACCGCCATGAGCGCGAACTTCTCCAGCCCCTCGACCGTGTCGTCGAGCCCCCACTCGTGCAGCAGGGCGGCGTGCGGGTCGATGCCGACGCAGAACTGGCCGCGCTCCGCCAGCGCGGCGGCGAAGCGCTCGCCGAACGGTGTATTCAAGAGATTCCCTTCAGGATCCGGCGCGGCCACATCGGGCCGCCGTAGATGAGGCCGGTGTAGGCCTGGATCAGGTCGGCTCCGGCAGCCAGCCGCTCGCGCGCGTCGTCGGGCGTCGAGATGCCACCGACCCCGATCAGGGTCAGGTCGGGGCCGACCCGGCCGCGGAGCAGCGCGACGACCTCGGTCGCTCGCTCACGCAGCGGCGCCCCGGAGAGGCCGCCGGCGCCCGCCGCCTCGACCAGATCCGGCGCGGACCGCAGTCCGTCGCGGCTGATGGTGGTGTTGGTGGCGATGATGCCCGCCAGGTCCTGGTCGAGGGCGAGGTCGGCGACCTCGAGCACGTCGTCGTCGGCCAGGTCCGGTGCGATCTTGACCAGCAGCGGCACCCGGCCGCGGCCGGCGTCGCCGGTCGCCCGGTCGGCGACCTGACGGACGTGAGCCAGGAGCGGAGCCAGCTTCCCGACCGCCTGCAGGTTGCGCAGTCCGGGGGTGTTCGGCGAGCTGACGTTGACGACCAGGTAGTCGGCGTACGGCGCCAGCAGCTTCGTCGAGGTCTCGTAGTCCGCCTCGACCGCTGCCTGGTCGTCGTCGGGGACCACCTTCGACTTGCCGATGTTGATGCCGAGCACCGGCCCGCCCGGGCGGCGCCGCCTCTTCGCGAGTCGCTGGGCGACGGCTGAGGCGCCGTCGTTGTTGAAGCCCATCCGGTTGACGACCGCCCGGTCGTCGACCAGCCGGATCAGCCGCGGCTTCGGGTTGCCGGGCTGCGCGAGCGCGGTGACGGTGCCGATCTCCACGTGCCCGAAGCCGAACGCGCCCAGCTCCTCGAACGCCTGCGCGGTCTTGTCGAAGCCGGCCGCCAGACCGAGCGGGTTGGGGAAGGTCAGGCCCATCGCCTGCACCGGCGAGCCGCTCGGCCGCTTGGCACGTCGGAGCACCGGGCCTGCCGCGCGCAGCGCACCGAACGTGCGGTGGTGGGCGACCTCGGCGTCGAGCCGCGCCAGGCCGTGCTTGAAGACCGTGCCGTAGACAGCCGTCACCGGCGGGCCCAATCCTGCAGCGACTTGACCCCGACGTCGCCGCGGCGCAGCGCCTCGATGCCGTGGACGGCCGCGCCGAGCCCCTGCACGGTCGTGATGCACGGGATGTTCGCCCGGATCGCCGCGGTGCGGATCTCGTAGCCGTCCAACCGCGCAGAGCCACCGCTGGTGGTGCCGTAGGGCGTGTTGATGACCAGGTCGATCTCGCCGTCGAGGATCAGCTGCACCGTGGTCTTCTCCCCCGCCGGCCCCTCGCCCTCGAAGTGCTTGCGGACGACGGTGGTCTCCACACCGTTGCGGCGCAGCACGTCGGCGGTGCCCTTGGTCGCGAGGATCTCGAACCCGTGGTCGGCCAGCACCTTGATCGGGAAGATCATGTGCCGCTTGTCGCGGTTGGCCATGCTCACGAACACCTTGCCGCTGGTCGGGAGCGACCCGAAGGCACCCGCCTGGGCCTTGGCGAACGCCGTGCCGAAGTCGGCATCGAGCCCCATCACCTCGCCCGTCGACTTCATCTCGGGTCCGAGCACGGTGTCGACCTGGCGGCCGTCGGGCGTGCGGAACCGGTTGAACGGCATCACCGCCTCCTTGACCGCGATCGGCTGGTCCGGAGGCAGGGTGCCGCCGTCGCCCTCGGGCGGGAGCAACCCCTCGGTGCGCAGGTCGGCGATCGAGGTGCCCATCATCAGCCGGGCGCAGGCCTTCGCCAGCTGGGTGCCGGTCGCCTTGGAGACGAACGGAACGGTGCGGCTCGCTCGCGGGTTGGCCTCGAGCACGTAGAGCACGTCGGAGCCGAGCGCGAACTGGATGTTGATCAGACCGCGCACGCCCACGCCCTCCGCGATGGCCAGCGTCGCCTCGCGGATCCGGAGGATCTCGGACGCGCCGAGCGTGATCGGCGGCAGCGCGCAGGACGAGTCACCGGAGTGGATGCCGGCCTCCTCGATGTGCTCCATGACGCCGCCGAGGAAGAGCTCCTCGCCGTCGTACAGCGCGTCGACGTCGATCTCGACCGCGTCGTCGACGAACCGGTCGACCAGCACCGGATGCTCGGGCGTCACCTCCGTGGCGCGCGAGATGTAGTCGCCCAGCGAGCCCTCGTCGTAGACGATCTCCATGCCGCGGCCGCCGAGGACGTACGACGGCCGCACCAGCACCGGGTAGCCGATGCGGTCCGCGATCTCGCGGGCCTCGGCGAAGCTGGTCGCCATCCCGTGCTGCGGCGCGACCAGCCTGGCCTCGGCGAGCACCCGCCCGAACGCGCCCCGCTCCTCGGCGAGGTGGATCGCCTCGGGGCTGGTGCCGACGATGGTGACGCCGTTGTCCTTGAGCCCCTGCGCGAGGCCGAGCGGCGTCTGGCCGCCGAGCTGGCAGATCACGCCCGCGACCGGGCCCGCCTGCTCCTCGGCGTGCACGATCTCGAGCACGTCCTCGAGCGTCAGCGGCTCGAAGTAGAGCCGGTCGGAGGTGTCGTAGTCGGTCGACACCGTCTCGGGGTTGCAGTTGACCATCACGGTCTCGTAGCCCCCGAACTCAGTGGGCGCAGTGCTCAGCGCCATGCTGGCGTGCACGCACGAGTAGTCGAACTCGATGCCCTGGCCGATCCGGTTGGGCCCGCTGCCGAGGATGATCACGGCCGGCTTCTCCTCGGCTGCACCTCGGTCTCCTCGTCGTAGGACGAGTAGTGGTACGGCGTCCGCGCGGCGAACTCGGCCGCGCACGTGTCGACCGTCTTGTAGACCGGCCGGATGCCCAGCGCGTGCCGGACGCCGCGGACGACGGCGGGTGTCATGCCCCGGATCTTGCCGATCTGGACGTCGGAGAACCCGTGCCGCTTGGCGTTGCGCAGCAGCGCCGGCGTCAGCTCGTGGGCCTCGATCAGCCCCCGGGCGGTCTCGTTGATCAGCAGCAGCTGGTCGACGAACCACGGGTCGATGCCGGTGGCCTCGAAGATCTCCTCGGGCGTGGCGCCGGCGCGCAGCGCGTCCATGACCTTCTTGAGGCGGCCGTCGTGCGGCTTCTGGATCTCCTCGAGCAGGGCGCGCTTCCGGTCGGCAGAGTCGAGCTCGGCGTCGAATTCTTTGTGCCAGTCGAACGGCGCCGACTTGCTCTCCAACGAACGCAGCGCCTTCTGCAGCGCCTCGGTGAAGTTGCGGCCGATCGCCATCGCCTCGCCGACCGACTTCATGTGCGTGGTCAGCGTGGGATCGGCGCCGGGGAACTTCTCGAACGCGAACCGCGGCACCTTCACGACCACGTAGTCGAGGGTGGGCTCGAAGCTCGCCGGAGTGCTCTGCCCATCTTCTCGGCGGGTGATGTCGTTGGGGATCTCGTCCAGCGTGTAGCCGATCGCCACCTTGGCCGCGATCTTCGCGATCGGGAAGCCGGTCGCCTTCGACGCCAGCGCACTCGACCGCGAGACCCGCGGGTTCATCTCGATGACGATGACGCGGCCGTCGTGCGGGTTGACGGCGTACTGGATGTTGCAGCCGCCGGTGTCGACCCCGACCTCGCGGATGATGCCGATGGCGAGGTCGCGGAGGTGTTGGTACTCGCGGTCGGTGAGCGTCATCGCCGGAGCGACGGTGATCGAGTCCCCGGTGTGGACGCCCATCGGGTCGAGGTTCTCGATCGAGCAGATGATGACGACGTTGTCGGCCTTGTCGCGCATCACCTCCAGCTCGTACTCCTTCCAGCCGATGATCGACTCCTCGATGAGGACCTCGGTCGTCGGGCTGGCGTCGAGGCCCGCCCCGGCGATCCGGGCCAGGTCCCCGTCGTCGTAGGCGATGCCGGAGCCGGTGCCGCCCATCGTGAACGACGGGCGCACCACCACGGGGTAGCCGAGCTCGCCGACCGCCTTCTCGCAGTCGTCGAGGTTGTGGCAGACGAAGCTCTTCGCCACCTCTCCGCCGATCTTCTCGACGATGGCGTTGAACGTCTCGCGGTTCTCGCCGCGGTGGATGGCGTCGAAGCTGGCGCCGATCATCTCGACGCCGTACTTCTCCAGGACGCCGTTCTCGTGCAGCGCGATCGCCGTGTTGAGCGCGGTCTGGCCGCCGAGGGTCGGGAGCACGGCGTCGATCGGCATGCCCTTGTCGGCCTCCCGGGCGATCACCTTCTCGACGTACTCCGCCGTGATCGGCTCGACGTACGTCGCGTCGGCGAACTCGGGATCGGTCATGATCGTCGCCGGGTTGCTGTTGACCAGCACCACCCGCAGCCCCTCGGCCTTGAGCACCCGGCACGCCTGGGTGCCGGAGTAGTCGAACTCGCAGGCCTGCCCGATGATGATCGGCCCCGAGCCGATCACCAGGACGGACTTGATGTCCTCGCGCTTCGGCATGGTTCAGGAGTCCTCTCGACTCACCGGGTCTCGTGACGGTCGCTGCGCGACCTCCTCGACCTCCGTCCGCTGGTCGAGGAGGTCGCTCTGGCGACCGTCACGAGACCCCATCAGATCGATGAACCGGTCGAACAGGTAGGCGGCGTCGTGCGGCCCGGCGGCGGCCTCGGGGTGGTACTGCACCGAGAAGGCCTTCAGGTCGCCGTCCGCGGACCGGAGCTCGAGGCCCTCGACGACGTCGTCGTTGAGGCAGACATGGCTCACCGTCGCGGTGCCGTACGGCGTCTGGACACCGTCGTCGAGCGGCACAGCATCCGGCCATTGGACCGCGAACCCGTGGTTGTGGGCGGTGACCTCGACCTTGCCCGTCGTGCGGTCCATCACCGGCTGGTTGATGCCGCGGTGGCCGTAGGTGAGCTTGTAGGTGCCGAACCCCAGCGCACGCCCGAACAGCTGGTTGCCGAAGCAGATCCCGAAGTAGGGGATGCCGCGCTCGAGCACCGCCTGCAGGGTGGAGACGTCGGCGGTCGCCGGGTCGCCGGGGCCGTTGGAGAAGAACACGCCGTCGGGCGCCACGGCCTCGACGTCGGCGATCGTCGCCGTCGAGGGCAGCACGTGCACCTCGATGCCGCGAGCGGCCATCAGCGTCGGGGTCATGCCCTTGATGCCGAGGTCGAGGGCGGCGACGGTGAAGCGCTTCTCCTCCACCGCAGGCACGACATAGGCCTCGCCAACGCTGACCTCGCCGGCCAGGTCGGCGCCCTTCATCTCCGGCTGCTGCCGCACGCGCTCGAGCAGTGCATCCGGGTTGGTCTCGGCGGTGGAGATCCCGCAGCGCATCGCGCCCCGCTCGCGCAGGTGCCGGGTCAGTGCGCGGGTGTCGATCCCGCTGATGCCGACCACGCCCTGGGCGCGCAGCTCGTCGTCGAGGGACCGGCGGCTCCGCCAGTTGCTCGCCCGGCGGGCGGGGTCGCGGACGACGTACCCGGCCACCCAGATCCGGCCGGACTCCTGGTCCTCGTCGTTGATGCCGGTGTTGCCGATGTGCGGGGCCGTCATCACGACGACCTGACGGTGGTAGGACGGGTCGGTGAGGGTCTCCTGGTAGCCGGTCATGCCGGTGTTGAACACCGCTTCGCCGTACGTCTCGCCCTCGGCGCCGTAGCTGTCGCCGTGGAAGGTGCGCCCGTCCTCGAGCACCAAGATCGCCATCAGACCAGCTTCCCGTCGAGAACCGTCGGCCGTCCCCGGAGGAACGTCGCCTCGATCCTTCCAGGCAGCTCCATGCCGGCGTACGGGGTGTTCCGGGAGAGAGACGCGGACTCGGCGGCGTCGATGGTTCTGGTAGCCGCCGGGTCGTAGAGCGCGAGGTTGGCGGGCGCGCCGACCTCGATCGGGCGGCCGTGGTCCGGCACCTGGCCGATCCGCGCCGGTGCGTAGGACAACCGCTCGGCGACACCCGCCCAGTCGAGCAGCCCGGTGTCGACCATCGTGTGCTGCACGATCGACAGCGCGGTCTCGAGGCCGAGCATGCCGAACGCGGCCGCGGCCCACTCGCAGTCCTTGTCCTCGTGCGGGTGCGGCGCGTGGTCGGTGGCGACGATGTCGATCGTCCCGTCGGCCAGACCGGCACGCAGCGCTTCGACATCGGCGGCCGATCGCAGCGGGCGGGTTGACCTTGTAGATCGGGTTGTACGTCGCAGCCAGCTCGTCGGTCAGCAACAGGTGGTGGGGGCAGGCCTCGGCCGTGACGTTCCAGCCCTTGCGCTTGGCGTCGCGGACGATCTCGACCGACCCGGCCGTGGAGACGTGGCAGACGTGCAGGCGCGACCCGACATGGGCGGTCAGCAGGCAGTCGCGGGCGATGATCGCCTCCTCCGCGACCGCCGGCCACCCGGCCAGCCCGAGCCGGCCCGAGAGCTCGCTCTCGTTCATCTGGGCACCCTCGGTGAGCCGCGGGTCCTGCGCGTGCTGGGCGATCACGCCGTCGAACGCCTTGACGTACTCCAGTGCCCGCCGCATCAGCAACGGGTCGCTGACGCAGTGCCCGTCGTCGGAGAAGATCCGCACCCGCGCCGCCGAGTCGGCCATCGCGCCGAGCTCGGCGAGCCGCTCGCCCTGGAGGCCGACGGTGACCGCACCGATCGGGTAGACGTCGCAGTAGCCCGCCTCGCGCCCCAGCCGCCACACCTGCTCGACGACGCCCGCGGTGTCGGCCACCGGCTCGGTGTTGGCCATCGCGTGCACCGCGGTGAAGCCGCCCATCGCCGCCGCCCGGGTGCCGGTCTCGACCGTCTCGGCGTCCTCGCGACCCGGCTCCCGCAGGTGCGTGTGCAGGTCGACGAGACCCGGGAGCGCGATCAGTCCGTCGGCCTCGATGACCTCGTGTCCCCCGTTGGTCGAGGAGGTCGCGCTAGCGACCGTCACGAGACCTCGACCCACCGAGGCGACCACTCCGCCCTCGATCAGGATGTCGGTCGGCTCACCGCCCAGGATCGAGACGTTCTTGATCAGAAAGCTCGGACTGCTCACGCCGGTCATTCAGGGCTCTCGCTTTCGGATCCCCCGAGGAGGAGGTAGAGGACGGCCATGCGGACGGCGACACCGTTGGTCACCTGCTCGACGATCACGGAGCGGTCGGAGTCGGCGACGTCGGCGGTGATCTCCATGCCACGCACCATCGGGCCGGGGTGCATGACGATCGTGTGGTCCTGCAATGTCGCCATCCGGCGCCCGTCGAGGCCGTAGCGGCGGGAGTACTCCCGCGGAGTCGGGAAGAACCCGCCCTGCATCCGCTCCCGCTGCACCCGCAGCATCATCACCGCGTCCATCTTCGGGATCACGGCGTCGAGGTCGTAGGAGGTGTCGACTCCCCAGCCGTCGACGCCCACCGGTAGCAGTGTCGGGGGTCCGACCAGGGTCACGTCGGCGCCCAGCGTCTGCAGCAGGAGAGCGTTCGATCGCGCGACCCGACTGTGCAGCACGTCACCGACGATGGCGATCCGGCGCCCGTCGAGCCCGCCGGGCTTGTACTTGCCGAGGTCGTCGCCCCCAAGATGTCGGTACAGGGTGAACGCGTCGAGCAGCGCCTGCGTCGGGTGCTCGTGGGTGCCGTCGCCGGCGTTGACCACGCTGGACCGCACCCAGCCCGAGTGGGCCAGCCGGTGGGGTGCCCCGCTGGCGCCGTGCCGGATCACGACCGCGTCGGCACCCATCGCCTCGAGGGTGAGCGCGGTGTCCTTGAGGCTCTCGCCCTTGCTGACGCTCGAGCCCTTGGCCGCGAAGTTGATGACGTCGGCCGACAGCCGCTTGGCGGCCGCCTCGAAGGAGATCCGGGTGCGGGTGGAGTCCTCGAAGAAGAGATTCACCACCGTGCGACCGCGCAGGGCCGGCAGCTTCTTGATCGGGCGGTCGGCGAGCGACCTCATCTCGGCTGCGGTGGTGAGGACCAGCTCCGCCTCGTCGCGGTTCAGGTCGGCTGCGCTCAGCAGGTGTCGCTTCATGCGGACTCTCCGATCGAGACCGAGTCGGCCCCCCCGCCCTCGTCGATCTCGGCGAGCCGGACACTCACGCGTTCGGCCAGCGAGGTCGGCAGGTTCTTGCCGACGAAGTCGGCGCGGATCGGCAGCTCCCGGTGGCCACGGTCGACGAGCACCGCCAGCTGCACCGCGCGTGGCCGGCCGACGTCGTTCAACGCGTCCAGCGCGGCCCGGATGGTGCGGCCGGAGAACAGCACGTCGTCGACGAGCACCACGACCTTGCCGTCGATCCCGTCGCCCGGGATCTCGGTGTGCAGCAGGGTCCGCGCCGGCTTCATCCGCAGGTCGTCGCGATACATCGTGATGTCGAGTGAGCCGACCGGCACGTCGTGGTCCTCGACGGTCGACATCCGCGCGGCGATCCGATGGGCAAGAGGTACGCCGCGTCGTGGGATGCCGAGGAGCACGAGGTCGCCCGCGCCCTTGTTGCGTTCGAGGATCTCGTGGGAGATCCGGGTGAGGGCCCGGTCGATGTCACGGGCATCAAGAACAGTGCGGACGGTGGCCCCTGCACTTGGGGCTGTTGGGGCGGCAGGCATCAGCGCGCCGGACCTCCTTCTCCGCCTCACGGGACGGCTCGTTAAAGGATGTCGATCGCGCTCACCCTACCCCGCCGTCCAGCCCGGCTCGCCATCGGCGCACCGGCTTCTCAGCGTGCGGACGCGGGAACTTGGTCAGGCCTTCCGCAGCCGGGCGACGACGCCGTCGACGTCGCGTTGGAGCATGTCCCGGCGGACGAAGTGGGCGCCGGGGAGCTCGTACCACTCGTGCGGGATGCCTGCCTGCCCGAGCAGCCCCCGGAACTCTCGCTGGCCGGCCCGCACGGGCGTCTCGTTGACGTCCTCGTCGAGACCGCACACCAGGAAGATCCGCTTGTTGCGATAGCTCTCGATCCGCTGGACGGGGTTGTCGGCGCTGACCCGCCCCTCGTCCCACAGCGGTGCGCCGTACACGGTGCCGCCGTTCAGCTCCGCGAACGCCGAGCTGGTGTTGGCCCAGTGGACCACCAGGCCACCGTCCCGGCGCAGGCTGGCGGGGCCCGAGTGCGCGCTGACCGAGGCGAAGTGGCCGTAGTACTTCGCGGCGTACTTCAGTGCACCGAACCCGCCCATCGAGAACCCGGACACCGCGCGGCCGTCGTACTCCGCGTAGGTCCGGAAGTTGGCGTCGATCCACGGCAGCAGCTGGTTGAGGTGGAACGTCTCCCAGTTGTGCGGGCCGGCGTTCGACGTGACCGGGTTGCAGTACCAGCCGGCCGGGCCACCGTCGGGCATGACCACGATCAGCTTGCGGCCGGCGGTGAGGCCGATGATGTCGTCCTCCATGTGGAACTTGCGGAAGTCCTGGACGCCGCCGTGGAGCAGGTACATCACGGGGTACCTGCGCCAGTTGGTGCTGAAGTAGTCGTCCGGCAGCAGCACGTTGACGCCCGGCTGCCATGCGATCTGGTTGGTCGCGAACCGGAAGTAGTTGAGCCGGCCGTTGAGGGCCTGCTCGGTGATCGTCAGGCCGAAGCCGTTCCCCGCCGCCACCGCGCGCGACGTGACCAGGCCCGAGAAGGTCAGGCCGGACAGCGCGGCCGCGCCGGCCGCTCCCTTGAGCAGCATGCGTCGACTCGGAGCAGGGTTGGTGGACATCGGGTCTCCTCCCGGGCAGGCGTGTGCGCCCATCCTCCGCAGCCAGGGTCCGCTGATCCATGACGTGGCGGGCCGAAGTAGGCCGCAGGTTGGGCCAGCGTCGTGGTAGACCTGCGGGATGAAGCTGGCCGAGTTCGACAGGCCGGCCGTTCCCGTGGGGTACGCCGAGCTGATCCTCGACGTGGCCGCCACTCACGACGTGGCCGCCGGCGACCTGCTGTCCGCCGCAGGCGTCCCGGCAGAGCTCCTGGACGATCCGAACGCCAGGCTCACCGCCTGGCAGGCAGGCGCCCTCCTCCACCTCGCCATGGAGATGGCGGAGGAGCCGGCGTTCGGCTACGAGCTCGGACTGCGGAGCAGTCTCACCTCGCACGGGATCATGGGCTACGGGCTGATCAGCTCGGCGACGGTCCGCCAGGCAATCGGCCTCAGCGAGCGTTACATGCCGATGCGGCTCCCGATGGTGAGCATGTCGCTGGCGGAGGACGGCGATCGAGGGGTGATCGAGGTCGACGTGACGGCCCCCGTCGGCCGGGTTCGGCAGTGTCTCCTCGACCTCTTCCTGGTCGGGGTCTCCCGGATGGCACCGGTCGTCAACGAGGCGCGCCGACTCGAGGACATGGAGCTGTGGTTCGACAACCCCGAGCCCGACTACTACCCGCGCTTCAAGAAGCGGTTGCCGGTCACCCGTTTCGACATGGGCGTCAACCAGGTCCGGTTTCCCGCCAGCGACCTCGACCTCCCGCTCGCGACGGCCAACCGGATCACCGCGACGATGGTCGAGGAGCAGTGTCGTCGCGAGCTGCAGCAGTTCGGGCTGGAGAACGACCTGGTCGCGCAGGTCCGCGCCGCACTGCGTGACAGCCGCGACGAGCTCCCGGACCTGGAGACGGTGGCAGAGCGCCTGCACCTGTCCGGCCGTACGTTCAAGCGCAAGCTGCGGGAGCACGGCACGTCGTTCCGCGAGCTCGTCGAGGCCACCCGGCGTGCCGAGGCGATGCGCCTGCTGAACACCACCCGGCTGTCGGTCGCCCAGATCGCCGGCCGGCTGGGCTACGCCGACGCGAGCAGCTTCACCCGGGCGTTCCACAAATGGACGTCGACCACGCCGGGCGCGTTCCGGCTCGGCGGATTCCGCCAGACGGCCGATGTGCCACAAGGACGTCCCTAGGCTCGTCACAACTGCCGGGAGGTCCCATGGCCACGACCCTCTCGCGCCGCCGTCGCCGCCTGTTCGCAATCGCTCTCGTCGCTGCTGGATGCCCGGCGCTCGGCGTCGGAACGGCGCCCCCGGCCGCGGCGGGCCCGCCCGCGTCAGCCGAATTGCGGGTCAACACCTTCACCACCAGCACGCAGACCAATGCGTCCATCGGGATGGACGCCGGCGGCGACTTCGTCGTCGTCTGGGAGAGCCTCAACCAGGACGGCAGCAACCTCGGCGTCTACGTGCAGCGCTTCGACGCCGCCGGCAACCCGTGCAGGTCTCGCTCACCAGGTCCGGCAGCGCCACCTCCGGAGCCGACTACTTCGCGCCGGCGAAGATGACCATCCCGGCCGGGCAGCGCACCGTCGAGTTCACGATCGAGGTCGCAGACGATCTCGTGGCCGAGGGTTCGGAGACCGCGACCCTGACCCTGACCAACCCGGTCGCGGTGACCCTCGGGTCCCTGAAGACGTTCCAGCTGACCATCAACAGCAACGAGTAGGGTCCGGGCGCATGACGAGAGGCCCGGAGAACCGGGCCTCTCGCCTGCGCCGCCATCAGATCAGCGGAACGCGTCCTTGACCTTCTCGCCGGCCTGCTTGAGGTTGGCCTTGGTCTGGTCGACCTTGCCCTCGCCCTCGAGGTCCTCGTCGTCCGAGGCCTTGCCCAGCGCTTCCTTGGCCTCGCCGACCTTCTCGTCGGCAGCGTTCTCGAGCTTGTCCTGGTTACCCATGACCTGTCTCCTCTCGCTCGGATGTGCGTACGTCCGTACCGGTACCCGATCGGTGGACACCGATCCGGTCTGGATGTGTCGTAGGTCAACCCGCGCTGTCCGGTCAGCCCGTGAACGCGGCGGCGACGAGGTTGATCGTCGTCGCGAGGATCGCGGCACCGAAGGCGTACGACAACAGGCAGTGCCGGAGCACGACAGAGCGAAGCTTCGGCCCCGTGAGCGCCGTGTCGGAGACCTGGTAGGTCATCCCGAGGTTGTAGCTGAAGTAGAGGAAGTCACGGAACGCGGGTCGGTAGGCCTCGTCGTCCTCGAACGCGATCCCACCGACGGGCCGGTCGTAGTAGAGGTGGGCATACCGAGACGCATACATGAGATGCAGCTCCGCCCAGGTCATGAAGACGCCGACGAGCGCGACAGCGGCCGAGGAGCTCCCGTCGGCCATGTCGTGACGAAGGAGCAGCACGACGATCCCCCCGAGTCCGCTCAGCGCCGCCACGACGACGACCAGCTCGTCCACCACGTGGCTGAAGTCCTCCCGCGCCGCGTTCCGCTCGGTGTCGGCGGACCCCAGCGGCCACAGCGTCAGCCATCCGATCACGACGGCGACCGACGCGGTCGAGGCAATGCCGACCAGGACCGCGAGCGGAGCCGTGCCGACCTGTCCGGCGACCAGGCCGGTGGCGGTGCCGACGACGATCGCGACGAGCAGCCGGACCTTGGCGGTCACTGCCCGATCCGGTCGGCGCCGGCGTAGACGTTCATCGACGCGCCGCGGAGGAAGCCGACCAGCGTGAGCCCGCTGTCCTCGGCGAGCTCGACAGCGAGCGACGACGGTGCCGACACGGCGGCCAGCATCGGGATGCCGGCCATCACCGCCTTCTGGACCAGCTCGAACGACGCCCGGCCGCTGACCACCAGGATCTTCTCCCGCAGCGGCAGCATGCCGTTGCGCAGCGCGTGCCCGACCACCTTGTCGACCGCGTTGTGCCGTCCGATGTCCTCCCGCAGGCACAGCAGCTCGCCCTGGGACGAGAACAAGCCCGCGGCGTGCAGTCCGCCGGTGCGGTCGAAGACCCGCTGGGCGGCACGGAGCCGGCCCGGCAGGTCGGCGAGCAGCCGCGGACTCACCCGCAGCGGGTCGTCCGCGACCGACCAGGCCGACACGGTCCGCACCGCGTCGAGGCTCGCCTTCCCGCAGAGCCCGCAGGACGAGGTCGTGTAGAAGTTGCGCTCCAGCGACGGGTCGGGTGCCGGCACGGCTGGGTCGAGCCGGACATCGACGACGTTGTAGGTGTTGGTCCCCTCGTCCGTGGCGCCCGCGCAGTAGCGCGCCACGACCACGTCGCTCGTCGCGTGCACGACGCCCTCGCTCACCAGGAAGCCGACAGCAAGGTCGAAGTCGTCGCCCGGCGTACGCATCGTCACGGTGAGCGGCCGGCCGGTGACCCGGATCTCCATCGGCTCCTCGGCTGCGAGCACGTCAGGGCGATGCGAGACCTCGCCGTCCTGGATCCGTACGACGGGACGGCGCGCGGTTATTCGGCCCATGGCTCGAGCCGCACGATGATGCCCTTGTAGGTGGGCGTGTTGCTGGCCTCGGCGACGCTGTCCAGCGGGACCAGGACGTTGGCCTCGGGATAGTAGGCCGCCGCGCATCCTCGCGCGGTCGGGTAGCCGACGACCCGGAACTGCTCGGCGCGGCGCTCGGAGCCGTCGTCCGCCACGCTGACGATGTCCACCTGCGCCTCGTCCTCGAGGCCGAGGTCCTCGAGGTCGGCCGGGTTGACGAACACGACCCGGCGGGCGTCATGGATGCCCCGGTAGCGGTCGTTCATGGAGTACGGGACGGTGTTCCACTGGTCGTGCGACCGGATCGACTGGAGCACCAGATGTCCGGCTGGTGCCTGCAGCATCGCGAACTCGTTGCGGCTGAAGACGGCCCTGCCGCTGGGGGTCCGGTAGACCCCTCGGTTGACCGGGCTGGGCAATCGGAAGCCGCCCGGCCGCGCCACCCGCTCGTTGAAGTCCTCGAAGTCCGGCACCACCCGGGCGATCCGGTCACGGATCAGCCCGTAATCCCGTGCGAAGTCCTCCCACGGGATGGACCCGCCCGCACCCAGCGTGCGCCGTGCCAGCCGGCAGATGATCGCGATCTCGCTCAGCAGGTGCGGCGATGCCGGCGCCAGCCGCCCGCGCGAGGAGTGCACCTCGCTCATGGAGTCCTCGACGGTGACGAACTGCTCCCCCGTCTCCTGCACATCACGATCGCTGCGTCCCAGCGTCGGCAGGATCAGTGCGGTCTCGCCGATGACGGTGTGGGAGCGGTTCAGCTTGGTCGAGACCTGCACCGTCAACCGGCACGCCCGGAGCGCTTCCTCGGTGACGGCGCTGTCGGACATCGCGCGCACGAAGTTGCCCGCCACCCCGACAAAGACCTTGACCTTGCCGTCGCGCATCGCTCGCACCCCGCGGACAGAGTCGTAGCCGTGCTCCGCCGGCGGCGTGAACCCGAACTCCTTCTCGAGACCGTCGAGGAACGCTTGTGGCACCCGCTCCCAGATGCCCATCGTGCGGTCGCCCTGGACGTTGCTGTGACCGCGGACAGGGCAGACGCCGGCGCCCGGACGGCCGATGCTTCCGCGCAGGAGCAGGAGGTTGACTATCTCGCGAATCGTCGGCACCCCGTGCCGGTGCTGGGTGAGCCCCATCGCCCAGCACACGATGATCTTGTCGCTGGCGACCACGCGGTCGCGAAGCTCCTCGATCTCGGCCCTCGTCAGGCCGGTCGCCTCGACAACGTCGTCCCACGACGTCCGCCGGACGTGCTCGGCGAAGGACTCGAAGCCGGTGGTGTCGCGCTCGATGAAACCTTGGTCGAGGACGGTGCCCGGTGCGGCGTCCTCAGCCTCCAGCAGCAGCCGGTTGAGCATCTGGAACAGCGCGAGGTCGCCGCCGGACCGGATCTGGAGGAACTGGTCTGCGATCGTCGTACCGCGGCCGACGACGCCGCTGGGCTTCTGCGGGTTCTTGAAGCGCCTGAGGCCGGCCTCGGGAAGCGGGTTGATCGCGACCACTGAGCCCCCGTTGTGCTTGTTGCGCTCCAGCGCGGTGAGCATCCTCGGGTGGTTGGTGCCGGGGTTCTGCCCGACGACGACCACGAGGTCGGCTTCATGGATGTCGTCGAGGGAGACAGTGCCCTTCCCGACCCCGAGCGTCTCCCCCAGCGCCGAGCCACTCGACTCGTGGCACATGTTGGAGCAGTCGGGGAGGTTGTTGGTGCCGTAGGCCCGGGCGAACAGCTGCAGCAGGAAGGCGCCCTCGTTGTTGAGCCGACCCGAGGTGTAGAACATCGCCTCGTCCGGTGAGTCCAGCCCGTTCAGCTCATCGGCCAACAGACCGATGGCGTCGTCCCAGCTGATCGGCTCGTAGTGCGTCGCGCCAGGCCGCTTGACCATGGGTTCGGTGAGGCGTCCTTGCTGGTTGAGCCAGTAGTCGGAGCCGAGATCGAGCTCGGCGACCGGGTGCTCCGCGAAGAAGTCGCGCGTGACGCGACGGGTGGTCGCCTCGTCGGCGACGTGCTTGACACCGTTCTCGCAGTACTCGTTCTTGTGCCGATGGTTCGGCTCGGGCCAGGCGCAGCCCGGGCAGTCGATGCCCCCGACCTGGTTGATGTTGAGCAGCGCCAGCGCAGTACGCCGCGGGCTGGTCTGCGACAGCGAGTACCGCATCGCGTGGCCGACGGCCGGGACACCGGCGGCCCACGTCTTCGGGCGCGTGACCGACAGGTCGTCCTCCGGGTCGTCGATCTCTCCCATTGCGCCTCCTTTGGCCGTCGTGAGCCATCCTGCCCCGCGCGGACGAGCAGACAAAGGACCACCCCCTCAAGGTGTCCTAAGGTCGGGTCGTGGCCACCGCGGATCAGGATTCCCAGTCCGGCGACGAGAGCCTGCTCACGGTTGCGATCGCGTTCGTCGCGAACCTCCTCATCGCGATCGCCAAGACAGTGGCGGCTGTCGTCACCGGGTCGGCATCGATGACCGCCGAAGCCGCCCACTCATGGGCCGACACCGGCAACGAGGTGTTCCTGCTGGTCGGCAACCGCCACTCCGCGAAACCGGCGGACGAGGACCGGCCACTCGGCTACGGGCGCACGGGCTACATCTGGTCGATGTTCGCCGCGTTCGGGCTGTTCACCGTCGGCGCCGTCGTGTCGATCTGGCACGGCATCCAGTCCCTGGGCGGGCTCGAGGACGAGGCGCCGCCGTACGTCTGGGCGTACGTCGTGCTCGGCATCTCGTTCGCGCTCGAGGGAATCTCGTTCCTCCAGGCGTTGCGCCAGACCCGCGCCGGCGCTGTCCGACGCGGCCTGCACCCGCTGCGCTACGTGCACCTGACGTCGAACCCGATGCTCCGGGCGGTGTTCGCCGAAGACCTGGCAGCCCTCGTCGGGATCGGCATCGCGACCCTCGGCATCGGGATGCACCAGCTCACCGGCGAACGCGCCTACGATGCGATCGGGTCGATCCTCGTCGGCGCTCTGCTCGGCGCCGTCGCCATCTTCCTGATCAGCCGCAACATGGACTTCCTCACCGGCGAGTCCGTCACCCCGCTGGCGCGCAACCGCGCACTCGAGGCCCTCCTCGAGCATCGCGAGGTGGAGCGCGTCAGCTATCTCCGGATGGAGTGGGTCGGGGCCGATCGCGTCTTCCTCGTCGCGGCCGTCGACATCCGGGGCGACGACCCGGAGTCGTCGGTCGCCGCGCGGCTGGCCGCCGTCACCGATGCGCTCGAGGAGCGCGAGGAGGTGGTCCGCGCGGTGCTCACGCTGACCCGCCCCGACGACCCCACCGACCTGAAGCCCGAACCGCTGCCGGACTGGTACCAGGGGGCCCGATGACGCTCGAACCCGCCATCGCCCGGTTGGTCGCCGATCTCCCCGAGGGGGTCGTGGTCACCGGTGCCGCCGAGATCGACAAGTACCGCGAGGACTTCGCTCGGGACGGGTCGGCCGGCACTCCGATCGCGGTGGTGCGCGCCGAGACCGCCCAGCAGGTGCAGCAGGCGGTGCGGTGGGCAGCCGAGAACCGGGTGCCTGTCGTTCCGCGCGGGGCCGGTACCGGCCTGTCCGGCGGCTCCTCGGCGGTCGACGGCGGGATCACGATCTCCCTGGACCGGATGCGGTCGGTCGAGATCGACCCGGCGTGCCAGGTCGCGATCGTCGAACCAGGAGCGTTGAACGTCGCGGTCAAGGCGGCGGCGGCCGAGCACGGGCTGTGGTACCCGCCCGACCCGTCGTCGTACGAGATCTGCTCGATCGGCGGCAACCTCGCCACCAACGCCGGGGGCCTGTGCTGCGTGAAGTACGGCGTGACGACCGACTACGTCCTCGGGATGGACGTCGTGCTGGCCGACGGCACCCTGGTCCGGCTGGGCGGCAAGCAGATCAAGGACGTCGCCGGTCTCTCACTCCTCAAGCTGTTCGTCGGAAGCGAGGGCACCCTCGGCATCATCACCCGGGCGATCCTGCGGCTGATCCCGCCGCAGACCGTCGGCGCGACCCTGGTCAGCACGTTCCCGACGATGACCGCCGCGTCGCGAGCGGTCGTGGCGATCCGCGGCCGGGTCCGCTGCTCGATGCTGGAGCTGATGGACAACACGACGATCAACGCGGTCGAGGACTGGCGCTCCCACGGGCTCGATCGAGCGACGGGAGCACTGCTGATCGCCCAGTCCGACGCGGTCGGCTCGTCCGGCGCGGCCGAGATCGACGTCATCCGCGGCTGCTGCGAGGCCGAGGGCGCGTCCGACGTGTTCACGACCACCGACCCCGACGAGGCGGCGATGTTCGTCGCGGCGCGGCGCAACGCCTTCCTGGCCCTGGAGCACCGCGGCACCGCGTTGTTCGAGGACGTCGGGGTCCCCGTGCCGCTGCTGCCCGACCTGGTCGACGGGATCGCCGACATCGCGGCCGGCTGTGGGGTCGAGATCGCGCTGGTCGCGCACGCCGGTGACGGCAACACCCACCCGATCGTGGTCTACGACGCCGCCGACCCCGAGGCAGTCGCGGGAGCCCGTCGGGCGTTCGACGCCGTGATGGCGCTCGCCATCGCACTCGGCGGCACGATCACCGGCGAGCACGGAGTGGGGCGGGCGAAGAAGGCGGCGCTCCCCGACCAGCTCGGCGCCGACGTGATGGCACTGAACTGGCGGATCAAGAACGCGCTCGACCCGGACGGCATCCTGAATCCGGGCGCGATCCTGTAAGCCTGGCGCTTCGCGCTGCGCTGCGCGGCGGGTCTCGCGCCGGGTTGGGTGTGTCGGATGTGCGGTGGCGTCGCCTGGAGGGGGCCCCGGGGCGGCTACCAGTCCGGGGGGCGCTGCGCGCCGGGGGGACGGCCAGACCCAGCCACGCCACCCCGGGGCCCCCTCCCTGCGTCGCCACCGCACGTCCGCGCCACCCACGGCTCCCGAATCAGGTGGGTGGGTTTTTCGATGTGTCGCGGTGCTGCTGCCACGGCCGAGCGCGACCGACCACGAACCATCCCCACCCACCCGACTCGAGAGCAGTGGGGGTCGCGGACGGGCGGACCCGGGCGGACCCGGGCGGCGCAGGGAGGGGCACGCCGGCGGGGCGTGGCTGGGTCTGGCTTCGGCGCGCCAGCTTTGCGGGCGCGCAGCGTCCGCAAAGCTGGCGGGACGGATGTGGTAGCCCCGCCGGCGTGAGCCCTCCAGGCGCCGGCCGGGGCCGGCCGTCCGACACACCCAC
Organism: uncultured Actinomycetota bacterium; assembly: GCA_963766035.1. Taxonomy (GTDB): domain Bacteria; phylum Actinomycetota; class Actinomycetes; order Propionibacteriales; family Nocardioidaceae; genus Nocardioides. The sequence continues at coordinate 469,690 of CAVXYP010000014.1, forward strand.
CAGGCGTGAGACCCGCCGCGCAGCGACCCGCGCGCAGCGCGGAACCAGCCGCGCAGCGACCCGCGCGCAGCGCGGAACCGTGCAGCGGGTCAGAGCGCCTGCGTCATCGCCGCGCAAGCGGCCAGCCACGACCGCTGGGTCGCCGTCGCTGAGCCGGCCGTAGGGGACGACCGAGCCCGACACCAGGGCCGGGTCGTAGGGCACCCGGTAGACGCCTCGGGTGCGCTGCTCGTAGACCTGCACCAGGTCGCTCGCCAGCCGGGCGTCGACCTTGTCGCTGGGGTCGGACAGGACGGTGATCGTCTTGTGCTTGAGGTTGGCGTAGCCGGCGTCCTGCAGGGCGTCGAGCATCCACAGCCCGCTGTAGCCGGTGTCCTCGCGGATCGTGCTGGTCACGACGAGCAGGTCGGCCGCCTCGGCGGCGGCCAGCCAGTTCTCGGCCCGCATGTTGTTGCCGGTGTCGACCAGGATGACCCGGTAGAAGCGCTGGAGCAGGGCATGCACCTCGGCGAAGTCGGTGGCGTGGATGATGCCGGTGACGTCCGGGCGCTCGTCGGAGGCGAGGACGTCGAAGTGGGCGTCGCCCTGCGAGCGGACGAAGGCACCCAGGTCGCCGATGCGCGACTGGTAGACGTCCTTGAACCGACCGAGGTCCTCGAGCAGCTCGCGGGTGGTGTTGCGGTGGCCGCTGCGCTGGCCGCGGATCCCCAGCGTGCCTCGCGTCTCGTTGTTGTCCCACGCCACGACTCCGCCGCCGCGCACCGTGCCGAACGTGAATCCCGCCGCCAGCACACCGGTGGTCTTGGCGGCCCCGCCCTTGGGGTTGATGAACGCGATGGTGCGCGGCCCGGCGAAGTCCTTCTGGATGGCCTGCCGGTCGGAGTGGAAGGCCAGCTCCTTGGCACCCATCTTCGGCTTGATCAGGCCGCCGCTCGCCTTGCGGACGCGGCCTCGCCAGCCCCAGTCGGCCGGGCCCTGCTGCCGGTCGTTCGCCCGCCGGTCGAGGAAGTCGGTCGCCGTCATGAACCGACGCGGCTCCGCCAGGTGCTGAGGCCCGGCGGACCGGGCCGGGGCAGCTGGCGCCGCACCGGCAGGAGGCGGGCTGGTCGGTGGCGGGCTGGTCGGTGGCGGGCCGATCGGCTTCGGCCCGAGCGGGATGGTCGCGGCCACTGCCTGCCGGCGCTCGAACGCGGCGAGCTCCTCCGGCGTGAACAGGCGGTCGGACGTGTTCTGACTGGTGCCGTTGTCGGCGGAGCGCTGGCTCATGACTACCTCCCGAGAAAGGGCGGAACGACTGCGTGACCCTAACCCGGGAGAGAACTCTCCAAACAGGGCCGATTCGAGGTTCAGACCTCGAGCTCGTTGATGGCGTTCTCGATCGCCCGGTAGAAGGTCGGGTAGGCGTAGTGCATGGTGCGCAGCTTCGCGACGGGTACGGCGGCGTGCACCGCCGTCGCGATGAACCCGATCATCTCGCCGCCGGACGGGCCGACCGTCGTACCGCCGACGAGGACGCCGCGGTCGGCGTCGGCGACCACCTTGATCACGCCGTGGTTGCCGGTCTTGTGCATCCAGCCGCGGCTGGAGTGCGGCAGCTGATAGCTCCCGGTCGTGACCCGGATGCCGGCCTCGCGGGCCTGCGCCTCGGTGAGGCCGACCGATCCGACCTCCGGGTCGGTGAACGTCGCCCGGCTGACCGCGGTGTAGTCGGCCCACGGGCCGTCCTTGCCGAGGATGGAGCGGACCGCGATCTCCGCCTGGTACATCGACATGTGGGTGAAGAGCCCCTTGCCGGTGATGTCACCGACCGCCCACAGGCCGTCGCCGGCCCGCACCTGCTCGTCGGTGTCGAGGAACCGAGCCGACGGGTCGAGGCCGACCGTGTCGAGGCCGAGGTCGGACAGGTTGGTACGACGCCCGGCCGCGACCAGCAGCGCCGCGCTGGTCAGCTGCTCGCCTCGCCGAGGGAGACGGTGAACCCGGACGGCGGGGTCGTGGTCGACCCGCTCGACCTTGACGCCGGTGCGCACGCCGATGCCCTCCGCCGTCATCGCCTCCGCCACGACGGCACTCGCCTCCGGCTCCTCCGGGCCGAGGATCCGGTCGGCGACCTCGAGGATCGTGACCTCGCACCCCGAACCGCGCGAACGCCTGGGCGATCTCGCAGCCGATGGCACCGCCGCCGAGCACGACCATGCTGTCGGGCAGGTCGGTGACCTGCACGACGTCGCGGTTGGTCCAGTACGGCGTGTCGGCGAGCCCGTCGATCGGCGAGCGCGGCCGGTGACGTCCCGACGTTGAGCACGACGCCGCGGCTCACGTCGTACTCCTCGGTGCCGTCGGCGGTCTCCACCACGATCTTGCCCGGCCCGGCCAGCCGGCCATGACCTCGCGCGAACCGGCCGCCGTTGTCGATCAGCCGGTCGACCGCGACCTGGTCGTTCCAGGCGTCGGTGGCCTCGTCGGAGATCCGCTTGGCGACGGTCGTCCAGTCGGGCGTGACCTCGACCTGAGCCGCCCAGCGTCGGGACCCGTCGTGCCTCCGGCGAGCGCGTCGGCCGCGCGGATCATCATCTTCGACGGGATGCACCCGTAGTAGGGACACTCACCGCCCACCAGGTGCTTCTCCACGCCCAGCACGGAGAGGCCGGCCTGCGCGAGCTGAGCCGCGACGTGCTCCCCTCCGGGCCCGAGACCGATGACGGCGACGTCGATGCTCTCGCTCATGGGAGCAACACTAAGGGGCTCAGACCGAGGTTGGCTTGCTCTTCAGGATCGCGCCGAGCACGCCGTTGACGAACGACGGGGACTCGTCGGTGGAGAGCTCGCGCACCAGCGCGAGCGCCTCGGTGACCGCGACGGCGTCGGGGACGTCGTCGACGTAGAGCATCTCGTAGACGCCGAGCCGCAGCACGTTGCGGTCGACGGCCGGCATCCGGTCGAGCGTCCAGCCCTGGGCGTAGGTCGCCAGCACCTCGTCGATCCGGGTCAGGTGCTCGACGACGCCGCGCACCAGCGTCTCGGTGTAGGGGTTGGTCGGTGCCGCGCCCTCGGCGATCGACCGGTCGAGGGTCTCGGCCGCCGACTCCCGCCGCAGGTCCGCGGCGAACAGCAGGTCCAGGGCCCGCTTGCGGGCCTTGGAGCGGGCGCCGCCTGAGGCCATCAGGACTTCACGCGGCCCAGGTAGGACGAGCTCGCGGGTGTCGACCTTGATCCTCTCGCCCTGCTCGACGAAGAGCGGGCACCTGGATCTCGTGGCCGGTCTCGAGGGTCGCCGGCTTGGTGCGGCCGGTCGCGCTGTCGCCGACGACGCCGGGCTCGGTGTAGGTGATCAGCAGCTCGACCGACGCGGGCAGCTCGACGAAGAGCACGCGGCCCTCGTTGGTGGCGACGATCGCCTCCATGTTCTCGAGCAGGAAGTTCTTGGCGTCGCCGACGATGGCGGGGTCGACCTCGAGTCTGGTCGTAGGTGCCCGGTGTCCATGAAGACGTAGTTGGTGCCGTCGTTGTAGAGGTACTGCATGGTCCGGCGGTCGACCGTGGCGGTCTCGACCTTGGTGCCGGCGTTGAAGGTCTTGTCGACGTTCTTGCCCGACTCGACGTGCTTGAGCTTGGTGCGCACGAACGCCGGGCCCTTGCCGGGCTTCACGTGCTGGAACTCGACCACCTGCCAGAGCTGGCCTTCCAGGTTGAGAACCATGCCGTTCTTCAGGTCGTTCGTCGTTGCCATGCGTCAGCCTTCTTATGCAGATGTCAACAGTGAGCGGGTCGATGTGGCCACGGTGGGGCCAGCGGGGAAGTCTAGTCGTCGGCCTCGGCCGCGATGAATTCGAGAGCCTGCCGGTAGCCGTCGATCCCCTGGCCGGCGATCACCTTCACCGCGTGCGGTGTCACCACCGACGTGTGTCGGAAGACCTCCGGGCGCTGCGACGGGTCGGAGATGTGGACCTCGACCAGCGGGGCCGTCAGCTGGGCGCAGGCGTCGAAGATCGCGTAGGAGTAGTGGGTCCACGCGGCCGCATTGAGGATCACCGGCGTCTCGGTGTCTGCGGCTTGGTTGAGCCAGTCCAGCAGCTCGCCCTCGTGGTTGGTCTGCCGCACGATCGCCTCGAGGCCGACCTGCTTGCCCCAGCCACGGCAGAGCTCGGCCAGCTCCCGGTGCGTGGTCGGGCCGTAGATCTCCGGCTGGCGCCTGCCCAGCCGCCCGAGGTTGGGCCCGTTGAGGACCAGCACCTTCTTCACGCAGGCACCGCCTGTCATCAGTTCGTACGACGCCCGCAGGTGCTCCTCGGAGGGACCCGCCAGCACCACCGGCTTCGCCAGCGCGTCGAGGACGACGAACCGCAGCGTGTTGCCGCGCGACTTCTTGTCGACCCGCATCGCGGCGAGCAGCTCGTCGAACCCGGCGCCGGCGTAGGTCGTCGGCAGGCCGACCGCGGCGAACGCCTGTGCGTGCCGGGCGGCCGTCTCGTCGTCGAGGTGCCCTTCGAGCCGGGCCAGCTCGGCGACGTAGCAGCAGCCGATCGCGACCGCCTCGCCGTGCCGCATCGTGTAGCGCTCGGCGCGCTCGATCGCGTGCGCCATCGTGTGGCCGTAGTTCAGCACCTCGCGACCGGGATGCCCGTCGGCGCCGCCCGTCTCCTTCAGGTCGGCGACCACGACGTCGATCTTGACCCGGATCGCGCGCTCGACGAGGTCGGGCAGGACCGATCCCTCGGGGTCGGTGGCCGCTGCCGGGTCGGCCTCGACGAGATCGAGGATCACGGGGTCTGCGATGAAGCCGCACTTCACGATCTCCCCCATGCCGGCCACCAGCTCCGCGCGCGGCAACGTGAGCAGGGTGTCGAGGTCGACCAGCACGCCGGCGGGCTCGTGGAACGAGCCGACCAGGTTCTTGCCCGCGCTCGTGTTGATGCCGGTCTTGCCGCCGACCGCCGCGTCGACCATCGCCAGCAGCGTGGTCGGCACGTGCACGACCCGCACGCCGCGCAGCCAGGTCGCGGCCACGAAGCCGCCGAGGTCGGTGGTCGCGCCGCCACCGAAGGTCACCACCGCGTCGGAGCGGGTGAACCCGGCGTCTCCGAGCGCCTCCCAGCACTGGACCGCCACCTCGGCCGACTTGGTCGCCTCGCCGGACGGCAGCCCGAGCGCGAGCACGTCGTAGTCGGCGCGCAAGCGCGTCGAGCACCGGCTCGGCGAGCTGGTCGAGCTCGGCTCGGCGTAGAGGAACGCCACCCGCTGCACGTCCGCGCCCAGGACCGCCGGCAGCCGGCCGGCGAGACCGCGGCCGACCACGACGTCGTACGGCGGCACGCCTCCCACGTGCAGGACGGTGTCGGTCATGTGCGGCTCTCCTGGATCAGGGCGGTGATCTCGGCTGCCACATCCTGCGGGCTGCGGCCGTCGGTGTCGACCGAGATCCGGGCCAGACCCTTCGTAGATCGGCGTGCGCTCGTCGAGCAGCTGCTTGACCCGGGCCCGGACGTTGCCGAGGAGCAGCGGGCGACCGACGCCGAGGCCGACCCGCTTGACGGCGTCGGCCAGGCCGACGCGGAGGAACACCACGTGCGTGGCCCTCGAGCAGCTCCCGGGTCCGCGGATCGAGCACCGCACCGCCGCCGAGGGCGAGGACACCGTCGTGGCTGCCGAGTGCGTCGGCGACGGCTTCCCGCTCGAGTGCGCGGAACGCGGCCTCGCCGTCGTCGACGAAGATCTCCTGGACGGGCTTGCCGGCCCGCGCCTCGACGGCGTGGTCGCTGTCGAGGAAGCCAACGCCCAGGGCGTCGGCGAGCAGCCGGCCGACCGTCGTCTTGCCCGCACCCATGGTGCCGACGAGCACGGCCGCCGGTTGATGGGCCTGGCTCACTTGTACCTCAACGAGGCCAGGTAGCTCTCGGCGTTGCGCCGCGTCTCCTGGACCGAGTCGCCACCGAACTTCTCGATGACGGCATCCGCCAGCACCAGGGCGACCATCGCCTCGGCGACGATGCCGGCCGCCGGCACGGCGCACACGTCGGAGCGCTGGTGGTGCGCGACGGTCTCCTCGCCCGTGACGACGTCGACCGTGCGGAGCGCGCGGGGAACGGTCGCGATCGGCTTCATGGCGGCGCGGACCCGCAGGATCTCGCCGGTCGTCATCCCGCCCTCGGTGCCGCCGGAGCGGCCCGGACACGCGGCGCAGTCCCTCGTCGGTGGGCACGATCTCGTCGTGCGCCCAGCGAGCCGGGCGTGGCCGCGAGCTCGAAGCCGTCGCCGACCTCGACGCCCTTGATCGCCTGGATGCCCATCAGCGCGCCGGCCAGCCGGGAGTCGAGGCGGCGGTCCCAGTGCACGTGCGAGCCGAGGCCCGGCGGCAGTCCGTGGACGACGACCTCGACGACGCCGCCGAGCGTGTCGCCGTCCTTGTGGGCCTGGTCGATCCGCTCGACGATCAGCTTCGACGTGTCGGGGTCGAGACAGCGGACCGGGTCGTCGTCGAGCCGCGCGACGTCGGCCGGCGCGGGCCAGAGCCCGGCGGGCGCCCGCACCCCGCCGATCTCGATGACGTGGGAGACGATCTGCGCGCCGACCGCCTGCTCGATGAAGTTGCTCGCCACCCGGCCGAGCGCGACCCGGGCCGCGGTCTCGCGGGCCGACGCCCGCTCGAGCACGGGGCGGGCGTCCTCGAAGTCGTACTTCTGCATGCCGGCCAGGTCGGCGTGACCCGGGCCGCGGGCGGGTCAGCGGCGCGTTGCGGGCCAGCCCGTCGAGGATCTCCTGGTCGACCGGGTCGGCCGACATCACCTGCTCCCACTTGGGCCACTCGGTGTTGCCGACCTCGATCGCCACCGGCCCGCCCTGCGTGCGCCCGTGCCGGACCCCGCCGACGATCCGCACCTCGTCGGCCTCGAACTTCATCCGCGCCCCGCGGCCGTAGCCCAGCCGCCGCCGGGCGAGCGAGTCGGAGATGTCCTCGGTCGTGACCTCGACGTGGGCCGGCAGGCCCTCGAGGATCGCGACCAGGGAGGGCCCGTGCGACTCCCCCGCAGTCAGCCAGCGCAACATGCGTCACATCCTCCCAGTCCTGCACGCACCTGACATTTCCGGGCTGAAATGCCGGAATCCGCGCCGGAAATGTCAGGTGGGTGGGAGCGGCATCAGCCCCAGATCGCGTCGACCAGCGGCTCACCCGCCACGATGCCCAGCCAGGCGCCGACCAGCAGGTACGGGCCGAAGGGCCGGGCCTTCTTGAGGACGGACCGGTCGCGCCGGACGAGCGCGATCACCAGGCCGGGGACGGCGAAGAGCAGGAACGCCGCGTAGAGGCCGACGAGCAGGGGGGCGCCGCCGGCGTACCCGAGCACGCAGCCGAGCAGCGCCGACAGGCGGACGTCGCCGAACCCCATGCCGGCCTGGCGGATGAACCACAGCAGCCAGAACACGGTGCGCACGATCAGCAGGCCGATCACGCCCCGGAGCAGGTCGTCGGCGTCGCCGGTGGTCGCCCAGCGGACGCCGCCGTAGACCAGCGCGACCAGGGTCGCGGGCAGCACCACGATCGAGGGCAGCAGCCGGGTGCGGTGGTCGACGATGCCGAGCAGGGTGCCGACCGGCACCAGCGGGAGCAGCAGGCGACAGCAGCCAGTCCCAGCCGAGCGTCGCCCCGATGCCGGCGCCGGCGACGGCGGAGATCGCCGCGGCGATCACCGGCAGCCGGGGCCGGCGGCCGAGGTCGGCGTACGGCTCCTTCGGCGGCTCCTCGAGGCGCGCCTGCTGGGCCGCGGTCAGCTCGACGCCCTCCTCGGGCTCCGGGTCGGGCGGCGGCTCCGGGAGCACGCCGGATGACGTACGGCGTGAGCGCGCCCGCCATGCCGCAGCCCACCAGACCGACCAGCGCCGCTGCCAGGTGCTCGTTCATGCCGATCGCTCCGCGAGCGCCGCCTCGCCGGCGGCACGCATCGCCTCGAGCGGGGCGGCGAGGCCGGTGAACGCGGTGAACTGGAGCGCGGCCTGGTGGACGAGCAGGTCGAGGCCGCTGACCAGCGTGCTCCGCGCCGCCCGCGCCAGCGGGGTGGGCCAGGGGTCGTAGACCACGTCGAACAGCACGTCGGCGCCGCCGACGCGAGCGACCAGGCCGGGCGTCTGCGCGACGACGGGGACCGTGGAGACCACGACGTTCTCGTCGGCGAGCTCGACGGTGGCGAGGTCGAGGACCCGGACCCGCGGGCCGCGCGGGTGCCCGGCGATCGCCGCAACGGTGTCCGACGGCCCGGGACGCCGTCCGCGCGGCGATCGCGATCCGGGGGGCGCCGAGCTCGGCGAGCGCGAGGCCCGTCGAAGCGGCCGTCGCGCCTGCTCCGAGGATCAGTGCGTCGCCGATCGCACCGTCGTAGCGCTCCCGGATGGCGGCGACGGCACCGGGCAGGTCGGTGTTGTCGGCATGCACCTCGCCGTCGGTCAGCAGCAGCGTGTTGGCCGCGCCGACGAGCCGGACGCGGTCGCTGACGACGTCGGCGCAGGATCATCGCCTCGCGCTTGAGCGGAGCCGTCACCGACAGCCCGCGCCAGCTCGCGCCCGAGGCCGCGCACGAAGCCGGCCAGCTCGCCGGCCGGCACCTGGGCGGCGTCGTACTCCCAATCGAGGCCGACCGCGGCGTAGCCCGCCCGGTGCAGCACCGGCGAGAGCGAGTGGGCGATCGGGTCGCCCAGGACGGCGCACTTCACGAGCAGACGTCAGGGTGGTCGTCGCACCACGAGCGCAGCTCGCCTGGTACTGCAGGAACTCCTCGTAGCTCTCGGCGAACTTGGTCTTGCCCGATGTTCAGGTTGACCGTGACGTAGTAGTACCAGTCGCCGTCGGCGGGTTGCAGCGCCGCGTCGATCGCTTCCTCGCCGGGGTTGCCGATCGGACCGGGCGGCAGTCCGGCGTGCAGGAACGTGTTGTACGGCGACTTCGTGGTCTCGCGCTCCTCCTGGGTCAGGCCCACGGTGAGCGGGCGCCCGAGTGCGTAGTCGACCGTCGCGTCGATCTGGAGGCGGCCGATCTGGCCGGCGGTGCCGGGGTTCTCGATCCGGTTGTAGATGACCCGGGCGATCTTCGCCATGTCCCGCCCGCGTCCCTCGGCCTGGACCAGTGAGGCCACCGTCATGATCTCGGCCGGCTCGTAGCCCACGGTGTCGGCCGCGGCGCGTCGAGGTCGAGGTCGTCGGCTGCCTGCTCCCAGCGGTCGACCATGGCGTGCAGCGATCGAGGCCGGAGTGTCGTCCGGGGTGATCGTGTAGGTCGCGGGGAACAGGTAGCCCTCGGGGTTGCCGTCGGCGTAGTCGGGCAGGCCCAGCGCATCGATGTCGCCGAGCGCGGCCTCGAGCTCCTTCTTGGAGAAGTCGGTTCCCTTGGCGAGCCGGTCGATGATGTCGACGACCCGGAGGCCCTCGGGGATGGTGACCGTCGACTGGGCGAGGTTGCCCGGGTCGACCAGGATCTCGACGACGTCGGACGCCTTCATCTCCTCCTTGAGGAGGTAGGTGCCGGCCTGGATGCCGGTCGCGTCGTCATTCTCGGACGCCGCGTCGACGAACGCCTCGGACGAGGCCACGACGCCGACGTCCTCGAGCTCGTCGCCCATCGACTGGATCGTCTGCCCGGGATCGACGACGAACAGGACCTCGCCCTTGCCCGGTCCCGGATAGTCCTCCGGGTCCGCGAACAGGTCCTCGATCCACGGGCCACGACGTACTTCCCGGCGAGCGCCGATCAGCACCACGGCGACGGCGACGAACACGAGCATCGGCAGGCAGCCCGAGAAGCGCTTCTTGCGCCGTCCACCCTGGCGACGCGGCGAGTCCTCCGACAGGACGAACGGGTCACTCATGCGTCTCCTCGACGTCCTTCCCGGTCGGTCCGCCGGCAGTCGTCGTCACGGGCACCACCTCTCCGGGCGCACTGCCTGTCGCGCGCTCCGTGTCGAGAGCGTGCTGCAGGATCACGACGGCCGCGACCTGGTCGACCACGGCGCGTCGCTGCTGTCCCTTGCGTTGATCGCGGAGCATAGCCTCCGCGGTGACGGTGGTGAGCCGTTCGTCGACCAGCCGCACCGGCACCGGCGCGATCCGCTCCGCGAGCCGCCCGGCGAAGTCCCGGGCCTTCGCCGCGGCCGGGCCTTCGCCGCCCGACAGCGAGCGTGGCAGGCCGACCACGACCTCGACGGCTTCTTCGGCGGCGACCAGCTGCCGCAGGCGACGGAGATCGCCCTTCCCCCGGCGGACGGTCTCGACCGGAGTGGCGAGCATGCCGGACGGGTCGCAGCGGGCGACCCCGATCCGCGCGTCCCCCGGATCCACGCCGAGGCGGACGCCTCGTCTCATCGAGGGCGCCTCACGTGGATGCTCTGCCGCCACCGTCGCGGTGACGGCCGCGAGCGCCTCGTCGATCCGGGTCGCGTCGGTGCCACCGCCCTGCGCGACGTCGTCCTTGCCGCCGCCGCGGCCGTCGACGTACGGCGACACGGCCCGGACCAGCTCGTTGGCGGACAGTCCGCGGGCCCGCCCTGCGTCGTTGACCGCGGCGACGACGGAGACCTTGCCGTCGGCCACGCCGATGATCACCGCGACGCCCGGCGCCTCAGCGGGAAGTCGTCCGCGCACGTCGAGGGCGAGGGTGCGGACGTCGCCGCCGCCGGCGCCGTCGACCCGGTGGGCCACCACCTTCACGCCGTCGACGTCCTGGGCGCCGGCCGCCAGCGCGGCACCGCCGGCGAGGAGCTGGCCGAGCCGGATCCGCTCGATCTCCTTCTCGGCAGCGCGCAGCTTCTCGACCAGGTCGTTGACCCGCTCCGGCAGGTCCTCGGGCCGCGCCTTCAGAGTCTCGGCGAGCTGCGCGACGAGGACGTGCTCGCGCGCGAGGAACTGGTAGGCGTCGGTGCCGACGAGCGCCTCGACCCGGCGCACGCCCGAGCCGATCGACGACTCGCCGAGCAGCTTGATCACGCCGAGCCGGCCGGAGCTCTGGGCGTGGGTGCCGCCGCACAGCTCACGCGCCCAGTCGCCGACGGACACGACCCGCACCCGGTCGCCGTACTTCTCGCCGAAGAGGGCCATCGCACCGGAGGCCACCGCCTCCTTCTGGCTCATGACCTCGGCGTGCACGGCGAGGTCGTCGAGCACGACGGCGTTGACCCGCGCCTCGACGTCGGCCATGACCGAGTGCGGGATCGCCCCGGTGGCGGAGAAGTCGAACCGGAACCGGCCGGGTGAGTTCTCCGAGCCGGCCTGGGTCGCCGTCTCGCCGAGCGCCTCGCGGAACGCCTTGTGCACCATGTGGGTCGCCGTGTGCGAGCGCGAGATCGCGAGCCTGCGGTCGGTGTCGACCAGCGCCTGGGCGGCGACACCGGCGGTGACCTCGCCCGAGAGGACCTTCGCCTTGTGCACGACCAGGCCGGTGATCGGCGACTGCACGTCGCGGACCTGGAGCACCGCGCCGTTGGCGAGCTCGATCACGCCCTGGTCGGCGAGCTGGCCGCCGCCCTCTGCGTAGAAGGGGGTGCGGTCGAGAACGACCTCGACCTCGTCGCCCTCGTGGGCGGCTCCGACCACCTCGCCGTCGGCGACGATGCCGCGGACGGTGCCCTCGTCGACGACCGTGTCGTAGCCCGTGAACTCCACCGCGCGGCCCATGCGTGTCGGCGATCGCCCGGTAGGAGTCGGTGTTGCGGTGCGCGCCCTTCTTGGCCTTGGCGTCGGCCTTCGCCCGTTCCCGCTGCTCGGTCATCAGCCGGCGGAAGCCCTCCTCGTCGACCTGCAGGCCCTGCTCGGCCGCCATCTCGAGGGTCAGGTCGATCGGGAACCCGTAGGTGTCGTGGAGCTGGAAGGCCCGGTCGCCGGAGAACACGGTGCCACCGGTCTTCTTCACCTCGCCGGCGGCGACGTCGAAGATGCTCGTCCCCGACTTGAGGGTGGCGCGGAACGCGTCCTCCTCGGCGTAGGCGACGGTGGAGATCCGCTCCCAGTTCGCGAACAGGTCGGTGTAGGTCTCGCCCATCTTGTCGCGGCTGACCGGCAGCAGCTCGGGCAGGCACGGGTCTTCGTAGCCGAGCAGGCGCATCGACCGGACGACCCGCCTCGCGAGCCGGCGGAGGACGTAGCCGCGGCCCTCGTTGTGCGGCGTCACGCCGTCGTTGATCAGCATCATCGACGAGCGGATGTGGTCGGCGATGACCCGGAACCGGACGTCGTCAGCCCTGGATTGCGGGGTGTCGGCGCCCTTGTACTTCCTGCCGGTCAGCTGCTCGGCCTTCTCGATGACGGGGAACATGACATCGATCTCGTACATGTTCTCCGTGCCCTGCAGCAGGAAGGCGACCCGCTCGAGGCCCATGCCGGTGTCGATGTTCTTCTTCGGCAGGGAGCCCGACGATGTCGAAGTCCTCCTTGCTGCGGACGGCGGAGAGCTCGTCCTGCATGAAGACCAGGTTCCAGATCTCGAGGTAGCGGTCCTCGAGCTCGGTGGGCATCGCGAGCCGCTCGGTCGTCGCGAACTCGCCGTCCGGTCCGTACGACGCGCCGCGGTCGTAGAGGATCTCCGAGCACGGACCACCCGGTCCGGGAACGCCCATCGACCAGTAGTTCTCGCGCCTGCCGAGCTTGACGATCCGCTCGGCCGGCAGGCCGGTGGACTTCATCCAGAGCTCGAGCGCCTCGTCGTCGCCGTGCAGGATCGACGGCCACAGCCGGCTCTCGTCGAGGCCGAAGCCGCCGTCGGCGATCGGCTTGGTGACCAGGTCCCAGGCCAGCTCGATGGCGCCTTCCTTGAAGTAGTCGCCGAACGAGAAGTTGCCGCACATCTCGAAGAACGTGCCGTGCCGGGTGGTCTTGCCGACGTCCTCGATGTCGGGCGTCCGGATGCACTTCTGGACGCTGGTGGCGCGGTCGTAGGGCGGCGTCTCCTGGCCGAGGAAGTAGGGCTTGAACGGGACCATGCCGGCGTTCACGAACAGCAGGTTCGGGTCGTCGAGCAGCAGCGACGCGGAGGGTACGGCGGTGTGCCCGGCCGCCTCGAAGTGCGCCAGGAAACGAGCGCGGATGTCCGCTGTGCTCAGGCCGCTGCCCATCAGTGGTTGCCTCTCTCGGTCTCGGATCCTTCGATCGCAGCTCGGGGTCCGGACCCTAGTTCGCGGTGCGGCGCTGCCGCGACCGGATAACCCTTGCGGAGGTCGGCCTCGGCACCCGTCCGTCCGTGGTGGAACTCCTCACGGAACATCCGCGACGCCGACGGACGCGGCGCTCGCCCGGTCGCGCAGGCCGTCGGTGGTGAACGCCTCGGCCACCCGCCTGGTCTTCACCATTCCGTAGACGCCGGCCGCGGCCCCGGCGGCGAACCAGAAGCCTCGCCTCACGACGGGACCGAGGCGCGTTGCCGCGCCTCCCACTCGCGGCGCGCCTGCCGCAGGTCCGAGCTTGCGCTGCTTGCGTGACCGCTTCACCTCGCGCTTCATCTCGAAGCGGATCCGGTTGCGCACCTCGGGAGCGAGCGCGCGCCGCAGGCCGGCCGCGATCGACGCGGTGCGGATCAGGCTCTCGCGCAGCAGGACGTCGACGAACTGGGGGCCGGGGACGGTCGGCACCAGCGCGAGAGGCCGCCACCGCGGCGCTCACCGAGCGCGGTGATGCGGTACTCCTTGTCGTCGACGATCGTCAGGTCGGCCAGCCGCAGCGTCCGCCGGGCGTCCTCGAGCTGCTCGGCCTCCTCGATGAGCCGGGCCTGGAGCAGGTCGAGCTCCTCGCGCAGCGCATCGACGTCGGCCGCCGTGCTCGCCAGGACCTCCTCGCCCGCGTCGCGGGTGCGCCGCAGCTCGCTCGGCCAGCCACCCGACCGCGGCGAGCAGGCCGAGGACGAGGAGCACCGTCAGCAGGGCCAGGAAGCCAGGGACCACCAGCGCGCTCGTCATGGGACGCAAGCCTATCCGTGGATCTCGATACGGCAGTACCGGGTGCACTCGTTCCTCGCGCTCCCGCTCGCCTACTCGATCTCCCCGCCCTTTCGTCAGCCTCCTCGTTCCTCGGAGCCTGCCGGGCGGTGACCCCGGATGATCCGGCGGACCCTCTCCCAGCGCTGCTTGACCGCAGCCTCGGCGCCGAGCTCGGTCGGACGGTAGTACTCCGCGTCCACGACCACGTCCGGCGCGTACTGCTGCTCGGCGACGCCGAACGGCTCGTCGTGCGAGTAGACGTACGACGCGCCGTGGCCGAGCTTGGCCGCCCCCGGGTAGTGCGCGTCGCGCAGGTGCGGCGGCACCGTCCCGATCTTTCCGGCCCGTACGTCGGCGATCGCGGCGCCGATCGCGGTCGTGACCGCGTTGGACTTCGGGGCGACCGCCAGCGCGATGGTGGCGTGGGCGAGCGTCAGCTGCGCCTCGGGCATGCCGATCAGCTGCACCGTCTGGGCGGCGGCGACCGCCGTCGGCAGCGCGATCGGGTCGGCCAGCCCGATGTCCTCGCTGGCGAGGATCATCAGCCGCCGCGCGATGAACCGCGGGTCCTCCCCCGCCTCGAGCATCCGGGCCAGGTAGTGCAGCGCGGCGTCGGCATCGGAGCCGCGGACCGACTTGATGAACGCGCTGATCACGTCGTAGTGCTGGTCGCCGTCCCGGTCGTAGCGGACCGCGGCCTGGTCGGCCGCCGTCTCGGCCGTCTCCAGCGTGATCCGGTCCGAGCCGCCGAGGAGCGCGGCCCCGGCCGCCGCCTCCAGGTAGGTCAGTGCCCGGCGGGCGTCACCGCCGGCGAGCCGCACGATGTGGTCGCGGGCGTCGTCGTCGAGCACGAACCGGCCGGCGAGCCCGCGCTCGTCGGCGACGGCCCGGTCGACCACCTCGCGGATGTCGTCGTCGGTGAGCGACTGCGAGCCGGAGCAGCAGGCTCCGCGACAGGAGCGGCGAGATCACGCTGAACGACGGGTTCTCGGTGGTGGCGGCGACCAGCGTGACCCATCGGTTCTCCACGCCGGGGAGCAGCGCGTCCTGCTGTGCCTTGCTGAAGCGGTGCACCTCGTCGACGAACAGCACGGTCTCGCGGCCGGAGCCGACCAGGGTGGCGCGGGCCGCGTCGATCGCCGCGCGCACCTCCTTCACGCCGGCGGAGACCGCGGAGACCTCGACGAAGCGCCGGTCGGTCTGCCGGCTCAGGATCGACGCGATCGTCGTCTTGCCGGTGCCCGGCGGCCCCCACAGCAGCAGCGACATGGCCTGGTCGCCCTCGACCAGCTGCCGCAACGGCGACCCCGGCGCCCGGAGCTGCGGCTGGCCGACCAGCTCGTCGAGGTCGCGCGGGCGCATCCGTACCGCGAGCGGCGCGGCCGCGTGCGACGGCGTCGCTCAGCGAACCCCCGGTCGCAGGGGCGCGGGCCGGGGCCGGGGGCGTCGAAGAGGCCCGGCTCGGACTCACGCGCCGAGCCTAGCCGACCGGCACCGGCGGTCAGGCTCGCCCGATCGTCTTGCCGTCCAGGTCGAACCAGGTGTCGGCGTAGCCGGGCTGCTCGAGCAGGTCCGTCACCGGGCTGGCGCCGGGGTCGGGCTGGCCGGCGGCGTCCACGCCGAGCAGCCGCGCCGTGATCGGCTCGCGCGGGTGCTCCCCCAGCCGGCCCGCGAAGTGGCACGCGACCTTGTGCCGCTTGCCGATCTGCAGCAGCGGCGGCTCGTGGCGGGCGCAGATCTCCTGCGCGATCGGGCAGCGGGTCCGGAACCGGCAGCCCGACGGCGGGTCGATCGGGCTCGGCACCTCGCCGGTCAGCCGGATCCGCTCCCGGCGCTCGCCGGTGACGGCCTGCTTGATGTCCGGGACCGCCGACAGCAGCGCCTGGGTGTAGGGGTGGTGGGCGTTGGCGTAGATGCTCTCGCGGTCGCCGATCTCGACGATCTTGCCGAGGTACATCACCGCGATCTCGGGGCAGAAGTGGCGGACGACGGCGAGGTCGTGCGCGATGAAGAGGAACGCGATCTCGAATTCCTTCTGCAGGTCCTGCAGCAGGTTGATCACCTGCGCCTGGATCGACACGTCGAGCGCCGAGACCGGCTCGTCGGCGACCATCAGCTTCGGCTGGAGCGCGAGCGCGCGGGCGATGCCGATGCGCTGCCGTTGACCGCCGGAGAACTCGTTGGGGTAGCGGTTGTAGTGCTCGGGGTTGAGCCCGACCACCTCGAGCAGCTCCTGGACCCGGCGGAGGATCTTCGCTCCGCGGCACCACCTTGTGCACGCTCAGCGGCGTGCCGACGATCGAGCCGACGGTGTGCCGCGGGTTCAGCGAGCTGTAGGGGTCCTGGAAGATCATCTGGATCTCGCGCCGGAGCGGCTTCACCTCGCGGTTGCTCGCCTTGCGCGAGGTCGTGGCCCTCGAACTCCATCGAGCCGCCGGTCGGCTTGTAGAGCCGGGTGATCAGCTGGCCGGTCGTCGACTTGCCGCACCCGGACTCGCCGACCAGGCCCAGCGAACCGCCCTTGGGCACCACGAACGAGATCCCGTCGACGGCCTGGACCTGGCCGACCGTCCGGCGCACCAGCGGCGACTTGATCGGGAAGTACATCCGCAGGTTCTCGACCGTGAGGACCGGCTCGGCGTCGGCCTTGAGCTCGGCCGCGGCGTGGGTCTGGCCGACCAGCTCCTCGAACGATGACGCGTCGTCGCCCTCGGCTCGGCGACGTCGGTGCCGACGCCGTCGGCTCGGGGTCCGGCACGGTCGGTCTCGGTCGTCATCGGGCTCCTCCACCAGGTCGGGCGCGATCTCGGGCAGCACTTCGGCCTCGTAGATCGCGTCGGGGTTGGCCAGGTGGCACCGTTGAGGTGGTGCGGCGCCGCGGCTGCCGGGCAACAGCTCGGGCAGCGTGGTCGAGCACAGGTCGCCCGGGACCTTGCGCGGTGCGCGCACCGCGGGTGGAAGGCGCAGCCGGTCGGCGGGTCGAGCAGGCTCGGCGGGTTGCCCGGGATCGGGATCATCCGCGCGCTCGGTGTCCGCGGTGACGTCGGGCACGCTCGACAGGAGTCCCCAGGTGTAGGGCATCTCCGGGTGCGTCAGGACGTCCCTGCACGCGCCGTACTCGACCGCGCGGCCGGCGTACATGACCAGCACGTCGTCGGCCATCTCGGCGACGACGCCGAGGTCGTGGGTGATGATCACGATCGCCGAGTTGAACTCGCGCTGGAGGTCCTGCAGCAGGTCGAGGATCTGCGCCTGCACGGTGACGTCGAGGGCGGTGGTCGGCTCGTCGGCGATGAGCAGCGACGGGTCGTTGATCAGGCCCATCGCGATCATCGCGCGCTGCCGCATGCCGCCGGAGAACTGGTGCGGGAACTGGTCGACCCGCCGGTCCGGCTGCGGGATGCCGACCCGGTCGAGCATCTCGATCGCCCGCTTGCGGGCGTCGCGCTTGCGTCGCCTGCGGGTGGTGGACGAGGTAGGCCTCGGCGAGCTGCTTGCCGACCTTGTAGAACGGGTGCAGGGCGGCGAGCGCGTCCTGGAAGATCATCGCGACCGAGTTGCCGCGCAGCGGCGCGCATCTTCGCCTCGGACAGCCCGACGACCTCGGTGCCGCCGACCTTGATCGAGCCCTCGATCTGCGCGGAGCGGCGCGTCGTGCAGCCCGAGCACCGCCATGCTCGACACGGACTTGCCGGACCCGGACTCGCCGACGATGCCCAGCGTCTTGCCGAGCTCGACGGAGTAGGACAGGTCGGTCACCGCCTGCACGAGACCGTCGGCCGTGGGAAACCGGACGGTGAGGTCTCGACCTTCGAGGTAGGGCTCGTCGGCCTCGGGCTCGGTCATGAAAGCCTCACTCTCGGGTCGAGGACGCTGTAGAGGATGTCGACGATGATGTTCATCATCACGACCGAGACCGCGAGGATCAGACGAGGTCGCCTGGACGACCGGCAGGTCCTTGATGTAGGTCGCGTCGATGCCCCACTTGCCGATGCCCTCGAGCCGAGAAGATCTTCTCGGTGAACACCGTCCCGGACAGGAGGAACGCGACGTCGAGGCCGAAGATGGTGACCACCGGCACCAGCGCCGATCTGAGGGCGTGCTTGATGACCACGGTGCGCGACTTGAGGCCCTTGGCCTTGGCGGTCCGCACGTAGTCCTCGCTGAGCGACTCGACCATCGCGCCGCGGGAGTACCGGGTGTACGACGTCGCGCCGTACATGCCCATCACCAGCCACACCAGCAGCAGGCCGGATGACCCACTTGAGCGGATTGTCCAGGAACGGGATGTATGCGACGTCCGGGAAGACGTTGGTGCTGATGCGTGAGCAGCAGGAAGCTGAGCAGCGCGACCAGGTAGTAGGGGATGGAGCTGAAGACGAGCGTCGACGCGACCAACACCTTGTCGGCGACGGTCCCGCGTCTTCGCGCGGCGAGCACGCCGATGCGTGACGCCGATCAGCAGATAGAGGGAGGCGCGCCGACCGCGAGGCTCAGCGTGACCGGGAACCGTTCCTTGAGCTGGTCGGTGACCAGGGTCTGGTCCCGGAAGGACAGCCCGAGGCAGGGGGCCGGGCAGTCGTAGGTCGGTCGTGCCGAGGGTGATCGTGCGGTCCGACGACCAGGCCCTTGGCCCACTTGCCGTACTCGGTGACGATCGAGTTGTTGTAGCCGAGCCGGTCCTCGTAACTCGTCGAGCTTCGGCGGGCGTGCACCGGTTGTTGGTGTCCCGCCGGCACAGCTCCAGCGCGGGGCTCTTCGGGCCGTACCAGAACAGCGCGTAGACCATCATCGAGACCAGGATGACGATCAGGAATCCGGACAGGATCCGCTTGACCAGGAACGAGAACATCGGGGACCTACTTCGAATCGACGGTGCTGGTGACGGGCCGGGCGGGGCCTTGCGGACCCCGCCCGACCGTGATTCAGTGCGAACCTACGGCGCGGTTAGCTCGCAAGCGTCACTTGACGTAGATCGTGCGGTAGTCAGGCGCACCGCCCACCGACGTGTCGTTGGCGAAGCCCACCGATGTCCGAACCGAATGCCGAAGATGTTCTGGTAGTAGCCGGTGTTGATCACGGGCTGGTACTCCGTCATCACCTTCTGCTCCAGCGCACCCCAGGCGTCGGCCTGCTCGTCGACCGGGAGCGGCCGGATCCGGTCGATCTCGTCGTCGACCGACCGGCTCCGAGAACTTGCCGGTGTTGTAGGGCTGCACCGGTCCCGACGATGGCGGCATGAAGGTCGCCGCCGACGGCCAGTCCTGGCACCACGCGGTACCGAGCAGGTTGATCTTCTTGTACAGCTTGTTGTCCGGGTCGGTCCACACGTCGTACAGGCTGCCCGCCGTGTAGGGGTAACTTCTCGACCGAGAAGCCGGCCTCCTCGTAGCCGAGCTGCCGCTGCTCCGCGGCGCCTCGCCCTCCGGCGTGGTGGCGTCGTAGACGAACGAGACCTCGTACTCGCCCGGCTCGAAGCCCGCCTCGGCCAGCAGCTCCTTCGACGTGCTCGGGGTCGAACTTGATCGCTCGCCTTCGATCTCCGGCGTTCCACGCCATGCGGCCGGCCATGCCCGGGGGCAGCAGGCCGAAGCCCAGCGTCCGGGTCGGTCACACCGTTGGCCAGGGTGACACCGAGGATGTACCTCGCCGGCGGCCGCCAGATGTTCTCGTAGTCGTAGGCGAAGGCCAGAGCCTGACGAACCTCGAGCTCGGGGACCTTCTCGTAGTTCGGCATCACGAAGCCCGTGCACGGCTGCGGGCCGACCAGGATCTGGTCGTCGAGTCCGTCCGCGAGCGCCTTGTTGTAGTCCGTGCGACAGCATGGCGGTCGACGATCGTGGTGTGCCGGCGTCGCTGAGCGACGGTCTTGTCGGCAACCGGTCGGGTCGCCACCGAACTCGAACGTGTACTTGTCCACGAGCTGGCGGCGGGCCGGGTCGGTTTCCGGGTCCCACTGGTCGTTCGGGACCAGGACCAGCTCCTGGTTCGGGACGTACTTCTCGATCTTGTAGGGACCGGTCGACAGCGGCGCCTGCCGTAGTCGGCGGCCGTTCGCGTCGAGCGGCACCGGGCCGATCGCCGGGAAGATGCGCGTAGTAGTCCATCTCCGGCGAACGGCGTGCCGAAGTTGAGTGATGAGTGTCGTTGCCGTCGACCTCGATCGCCGGGAACTCCGTCGGCGCGCTCGGCGTAGGGACCGTTGTACTCCTCGCCGCCCTCGAAGTAGGGCTTGGAGTACGCCGTGCCGGGGCCGGTCGCGAAGGTGTCGGCGTCGAAGGAGCGCTTGATGCCGAACGCGACCTCTTCGGCCGTGACCGGGTCGCCGTTCTCCCACTTGATGCCCTCCTTGAGGGTGAACGTCCACTCGGTGTAGTCCTCGTTGGGCGTGCCGAGGTCGGTCGCCAGGTCGGGCACCAGCTCGTACTGCGCCGTTCGCGGGTTCTGGCGGAAGGTCGTCAGCGAGCGGAACAGCAGGTCCTGGGCGATGCCGTTGTCGGTCACCGACCACAGTCCGGCCGGGTCGAGGCTGGTCGGACCGTCGTCGGGGTCGGGCGCGAGAACGGTGACCTCGCCGCCCGTCCTGGGCGCCCTCGATCTCCGGGGCAGGACCCTCGGCCTCGGGGTTCTTGCCCGCCGATCGTCCGGTACTCCTCGAACTCGCTGTCGCCGCTCTTTGTCGCCGTCTCCGCCGCCACAGGCGGCGAGAGTCAGCGCCAGCGCGGCGGCGCTGACGCTGGCGACTAACGCCTTCTTGCGTTTCATGTGTCCAGCCTTTCTTTGTTGCGTTGGCGACGCGGTCAGCGCCGGCCGACGTTCGTGGGTTTCGATCTAGCGTCGGGTCTTCGGGTCGAACGCGTCGCGGATCGCGTCGCCCAGCAGGTTGAGGGCGACCACGAGGATCGCGATCCCGATGACCGGCGCGAGGAGGAACTGCGGGTAGATCTCCCAGTAGTTCGTGGCGCCTCGATGGTGCGGCCCCACGACTCACGGCCGAAGACGCCGATGCCGAGGTAGGACAGTCCCGCCTCGGCAGCGACGTACGCCGGGCAGGCCGAGCGAGAACGAGATGACGATCGGCGCGACCAGGTTGGGCAGCATCTCCCGGACCAGGATCCGGTGGGTCGGCACGCCGATCACCCGCGCGGCCTTGACGAACTCGCGCTCGCGGAGCGAGAGCACCTCACCCCGCACCAGGCGGGCGACGCCCATCCAGCCGAAGATCACCAAGATCGCGACCAGCGACCAGAAGCTGACGGTCTTCAGCTTGTCCGGGTCGGTCGCGAACCGCTCGTTGATGATCGGCGCGAGGGCGCAAGGCGCCGACGCAGGAACGGGAAGGTGAGGAACAGGTCGGTGATGAAGGAGATGATCGAGTCGACGATGCCGCCCAGGAAGCCGGCGACCAGGCCGAGCGATCACGCCGATCGACGGTCGAGAGCACGGCGGCCATCGTCGCCAGGAACAGCGAGGTCTGGCAGCCCTTGGATCCACACCGCGAGGTTGTCGGTCCCCGAGCCCGGGCGCGACACCGAACGGGTGGTCCATGGTGAAGCCTCGTTCGGCGGCCCGATCTTCGGCAGCCGCGTCGTCAGGTCGATCACGGTGCTCGCGCGGACGGTCTCGGTGGAGACGCCGAAGAGCTCGTTGATCTGGCCGGCGAAGATCGCGATGAAGATGAAGATCACCACGATCGCGAAGCAGACGACCGCGATCTTGTCCTTGCGCAGGCGGTCGAACGCGATCCGGGTCGGAGATCGGCCGGCGATGGCCTTGCGTTCGCCCTCTGCGAGGGGCGCGGTGGCGATCGTCGTGAGCCACGAGCTCGGTCGCCGGCAGTGCCATCCGATCCCCTCCGCAGACGCGCGCGCCGAGTCACCTCGGCAGCGCCGCCCGATGCGGCGCCGTCGGAGACTCTAGGCGAGCCGCGACAGTGTTGCAGATCACCGAGCGGTAACGATCTGGTCTCGTTGCGCCTTCCTGTCCGACGCCGCGGATCGCAGGGCATTGTCGGCCGATCAGGCGTCCGCCCGGACATCCTCCTCCGGAACGGCGTCGACTCCGGCCTCCTTGCGCTGCTCGGGAGTGATCGGAGCAGGCGCGGCCGTCAGCGGGTCGAAGCCGCCGCCCGACTTCGGGAAGGCGATCACCTCCCGGATGGAGTCGGTGCCCGCGAGCAGCGCGCAGATCCGGTCCCAGCCGAACGCGATGCCGCCGTGCGGCGGCGCGCCGTACTTGAAGGCCTGGAGCAGGAAGCCGAACTTCTCCTCGGCCTCCTCCTCGCCGATGCCCATCAGCGCGAACACCCGCTTCTGGACGTCCTCGCGGTGGATACGGATCGAGCCGCCGCCGATCTCGTTGCCGTTGCAGACGATGTCGTAGGCCCAGGCCAGCGGCGTTGCCCGGGTCCTGGTCGAAGGCGTCGGGGTCCTGCGGGCTGGTGAAGGCGTGGTGGACCGCGGTCCACTCGCCCTGGCCGACCGCGACGTCACCGGCGGCGGTGGCGTCCGACGCGGGCTCGAGCAGCGGGGCGTCGACGACCCAGACGAAGCTCCAGGCGCTCTCGTCGATGAGGCCGCAGCGGCGACCGATCTCGAGCCGGGCCGCACCGAGCAGCGCGCGGCTCGACTTGACCGCGCCCGGCGGCGAAGAAGACGCAGTCGCCGGGCTGGGCGCCGACGTGCGCGGCGAGGCCGGCCTTCTCCTCGTCGGAGAGGTTCTTGGCGACCGGGCCGCCGAGCTCGCCGTCCTCCTGGACCAGGACGTAGGCCAGGCCGCGGGCGCCGCGCTGCTTGGCCCACTCCTGCCAGGCGTCGAGCTGCTTGCGCGGCTGGCTGGCGCCGCCGGGCATCACCACGGCGCCGACGTAGCGGCGCTTGGAACACCCGGAACGGCGTGTCCTTGAAGTAGTCGGTGCACTCGACCAGCTCCTGGCCCATCCGCAGGTCGGGCTTGTCGGAGCCGTAGCGCGCCATGGCGTCGGCGAAGGTGATCCGCGGGATCGGGAGCGGGACGTCGTAGCCGATCAGCTGCCACAGGGCGGCGAGGATCTCCTCGGAGAGCGCGAGCACGTCGTCCTGCTCGACGAAGCTCATCTCGACGTCGAGCTGGGTGAACTCGGGCTGGCGGTCGGCCCGGAAGTCCTCGTCGCGGTAGCAGCGCGCGATCTGGTAGTAGCGCTCCATGCCGGCGACCATGAGCAGCTGCTTGAAGAGCTGCGGGCTCTGCGGGAGGGCGTACCAGCTGCCGGGCTGGAGCCGGGCCGGCACCAGGAAGTCGCGGGCGCCCTCGGGCGTGCTGCGGGTCAGCGTGGGCGTCTCGATCTCGACGAAGTCGTGCGCGTCGAGGACCGCACGGGCGGCCTGGTTGACCTTGCTCCGGAGCCGGAGGGCGGCGCCGGGCGCCGTACGACGCAGGTCGAGGTAGCGGTGCTTGAGCCGCACCTCCTCCCCCACGTCGACGTGGTCGCTGATCGGGAACGGCAAGCGCCGCCGCGGCCGAGAGCACCTCCACGCGGCTCGCCGGCTGGCGACGACCTCGACCTCGCCGGTCGGCAGGTTGGGGTTCTCGTTGCCCTCCTTGCGGGCGGTGACCTCGCCGATGACCTTGAGGCAGTACTCCGCGCGCAGGGCGTGGGCGACCGTCTCGTCACGGATCACCACCTGGACCACGCCGCTGGCGTCGCGCAGATCGATGAACGCCACCCCGCCGTGATCACGCCGGTTGGCCACCCAGCCGGCGAGGGTCACGGTCTGGCCGACGTGCTCGGCGCGCAGGGCGCCGGCGTCGTGGGTGCGGATCACTGGTCTGTCTCCTCGTTGATGACGTTGGCTGATGATGGTGGGTCGCAGGTCCTCCGCAGGAGGCTCCCAGGTGGCCGGGTCGGCCGGCACCTGGTTTCCGCTGCGGATGTCCTTGACCTCGTGGACCGTGGCGCCTTCGGCGTCCGTGGTGGCGAACCACACGTAGGGGATGCCGCGCCGGTCGGCGTGCCGGATCTGCTTGCCGAACTTGGCGGCAGAGGGCGCGACCTCGCACGGGATGCCGCGGGCGCGCAGCGCGGCCGGCGATCTCCGTCGGCCTGCGCGCGAGACTCCTCGTCGGTGACCGCGACGAGCACGGCGCTCGGGCACCGAGCGGCTGCCGGACAGCACACCGTCGGCGACCAGCGGCACCAGGGTGCGGGAGACGCCGAACGAGACGCCGACGCCGGGGTACGTCGTACGGCCGTCGCTCGCGAGCGCGTCGTAGCGACCGCCGCCGCCGACGGACTTCAGCCGCTCGTAGCCGGCCATGAAGATCTCGACCACGGTGCCGGTGTAGTAGTCGAGCCCTCGGGCGATCCGCAGGTTCGCCTCGACCGTGACGCTCGCGTGGTCACCGGCGGAGCAGCCCTCGACCACGGCCGCGAGCTCGGCGAGGCCCTCGTCGAGCAGGTCGTCGGTGACACCGAGCGCACGCACCCGGTCGACGAACGAGGTGTCAGGCACGCCGGATCGTGGCGAGCTCGAGGCAGCGGGCCGCCTGCTCGGGCGTCGCACCGGCGTCGGACACCAGCAGGTCGGCGACGGTCTGCTCGGGAAGCTTGTCGAGCTTGTCGATGGTGCGGATCGCCGCGGTCACGTCGGGCACGCCGAGGCCACGGTAGAAGCCCTGGATCAGCTTGCGGTTGTTGAACTGGAAGCTGACCGGCGGGATCGGCAGCGCTTCGAGCGCGTCCACCATCGTCCGCATCACCTCGACGTCGTGGTGGAACGGCAGGTACGTCGCGGCCGACGATGTCGACGTCGGCCTGGGTGAACTGGCGGTAGCGCCCTTCCTGCGGGCGTTCGCCGCGCCAGGCCGGCTGGATCTGGTAGCGCCGGAACGGGAACTCGAGGTGCCCGGCGTTCTCCAGCACGTAGCGCGCGAACGGGACCGTGAGGTCGAAGTGGAGCCCGAGCTGCTTGTCGGTGCTCGTCTCTCCGGGGTGGCGTCGTCGTCGGCCGCCTGCAGCCGGCGGAGGACGTAGATCTCCTTGTCGATCTCGCCGCCCTTGGCGAGCCGGTCGAGCGGCTCGACGATCCGCGTCTCGATGCTCGCGAAGCCGTGCAGCTCGAAGGTGCGGGTGAGCGACGCGATCACCTCGCTGCTCGACCACCCGCTGGGCAGGCAGGAACTCCGGGAAGCCGCTCAGCGGCGACGGCTTCGGCACGTTCACAGTCCTCGGGTGACTCGTCCCGCGGTGCTCGAGCTCCTGGAGCTCCAGCAGGAAGGGGTTGGTCGCGCGCTCGCGGCCGATGGACGTCTGGCCGCCGTGCCCGGGGAGCACGACGATGTCGTCGGGAAGCGTCAGCACCTTGGTGGCGAGGCTGCGCAACATCGTCGGGTGGTCGCCGCCCGGCAGGTCGGTGCGACCGATCGAGCCCTCGAACAACAGGTCGCCGGAGAACATGACCTCGCTGATGTCGGCGACTGTCGTCGTAGGGCGTGCGGAAGGTGACCGATCCCTCGGTGTGCCCGGGCGTGTGGTCGACGACGAACCTCAGACCGGCGAGCTCGAGGTCGACCCCGTCCGCCAGCTCGCGGACGTCGTCGGGCTCGGCGAACTCGAACTTCCCCTCGGGCATGCCGAGCATCATCGCCGCGGACTCGCGGGAGATGCCCACCGAGCGGGATCGCTCAGCAGGTGCCGGTCGGCAGGGTGGATCCACGCGGTGGCGTCGTACGTCCCGGCGACGGGGGCGACGCTCCACATGTGGTCGACGTGCCCGTGGGTCAGCAGGATCGCGACCGGCTTGAGCCGGTGCTCGCGGATCACTTCGGCGATGCCGGGTGCGGCGTCCTTGCCGGGGTCGACCACGATGCACTCCGCACCCGCACTCGTGGCCGCGACGTAGCAGTTGGTGCCCCAGGGTCCTGCGGGGAAGCCGGCGATCAGCACCGACCCAGCCTATCGGCCGCGCGCGCCTCCCTTAGCATTGCCCATTGTGACTGCGAGCGAGTGGGGACGTGTCGGCGACGACGGCACCGTCTATGTCAAGACCGCCGACGGCGAACGGCCGGTCGGGCAGATGCCCGATGCCACGCCGGAGGAGGCGATGGCGTTCTACGTGCGGCGGTACGACGCGCTCGCGCTCGAGGTCGAGCTGCTCCACAAGCGGGTGAACTCAGGCGTGCTGTCACCCGAGGAAGCCACGAACGCGATCAAGACCGTGCGCGGCCAGCTGGCCGACGCCCACGCCGTCGGAGACCTGGTGTCGCTCGGTGGCCGGCTGGACGAGCTCGGTCCCGTCATCGCGACCCATCGCGAGGCTCGGCGGGTGGACAAGGCACGGCGGGTCACCGAGGCCAAGGAGCAGAAGGAGCGGCTCGCGGTCGAAGCAGAGGCCATCGCAGCCGGCCGGGACTGGAAGAACGGCGCCAACCGGCTGCGTGAGCTGCTCGACCAGTGGAAGCTGCTCCCGCGGATCGAGAAGGCGGCGGACGACGCCCTCTGGAAGCGGTTCTCCTCCGCCCGGTCGGCCTACACCAAGGCGCGCAAGGTGCACTTCGCGGAGCAGGACGAGAAGCGCGAGGGCGCTCGGGTCGTGAAGGAGCGGCTGGCCAGGGAGGCAGAGAGCCTCTCCAGCTCGACCGACTGGGGTCCGACCGCGGGCCAGTACCGCGAGCTGATGCGCCAGTGGAAGGCGGCCGGGCCCGCACCGAAGGGCATCGACGACGAGCTCTGGAAGAGGTTCCGCGGCGCGCAGGACACCTTCTTCGGTGCCCGGGACGAGGCGAACGCCGCACTCGACGCCGAGTTCGCCGCCAACGCCGTGGTGAAGGAGCAGCTCATCGTCGAGGCGGAGGCGCTCCTGCCCCGTCTCGACGACAGCTCCGACGACTTCGACACCATCAAGCGCGCCTTCCGCGACCTCGCCGACCGGTGGGACGAGGCCGGAAAGGTCCCCCGCGACCGGATCAAGGAGCTCGAAGGCCGCATGCGGGTCGTCGAGCAGGCCATCCGCAAGGTCGAGGACGAGCAGTGGAAGCGCACGGACCCCGAGAAGTCCGCCCGCGCCGACGACATGGTCAACAAGCTCGAGACCGCCATCGCCGACGCCGAGGCCAAGCTCGAGAAGGCCCGCACCGCCGGCGACGCCAAGAAGGTCCGCGAGCTCGAGGAGAACCTCGAGGGCCGCCGGTCCTTCCTCGAGATGGCCAAGCGGGCGTCCGCAGACTACCGCTGACCCGCCTCGGCCGCTCCAAGACCTCGTTCCTGGCCCCGTCCCGCACGTCCGCTGCAGGAATCACCGGTCGACCGGTGATTCCTGCGCTTGTCGGCCAATGCAATGCCCGACAAGCGCGAGGAATGCCTGTCCGGTGTGAGCGATGAGGCTCGTGTGATGATCAGCGGGTACGCCGAGACCTGGCTACCGAGTCGATCAGGTTGCGCAGCCGAGCTGCGAGGCGCGCGGGGTTTTCCAGGTCTGCCCACGTCACCCGAAGGCATCTCCACCCGGTGATCTCCGCGATCCGCTCCTCGCGCCGCTTCTCACGGAGCACGATCGTCGTGACGTCGTCATCCTCATCGCCGCCGCGACGACGCTGGTACTTGACCTTCCCGTCGAACTCGATCCAGACCCCGTGCTCCGGCAATGCGAAGTCCAGACGGGCGATGAGGCGACCCTCGTCGAAGACCTCGTACTGGGGCTCGGGACGTGGGAAGTGCGACTTCCACATGAAATAGAAGGTGCGGCTCTCCCCGACCGACTCGATCCGTGGTTCGGACAGCTTGATCGTCAGATCGGTCTTGAGCGAGTACGGCCAGCGATCGATCGAGCCGTCGTACCGCGCGCGGAGCTCATCCTTGGTGAAGTCGCCGCGGTGCAGGAAATGATTGGCAACAACCAGCGCCGCCTCGACGCAACCGATGGTCGTCACCTCGAGAGTCGCGCGCAGCGGGGAACTGATCTGCAATCCGTAGGCGGAAATCAAGTCCCCGTCCTCGACGGCGCCACGGTGTTGCTGGATCCCCGCCTCCCTCCGGCCGGTCCTCCCGTCGGTGCGGGTGAGGTGCACGTCGGCGAGGTCGAATCCCCACAACGGGCCATCGAGCAACGGGACGGCAGACGTGTGGCTGATCAGCATGTCGGTGCGGGCTTGGCGGTAGGCGGCGCGAGAACGTACGGCGTACTGCTGCTCGGGCGTCATCGACCGCCAGAGCGGACCGTTCACGTAGGCACCTCGCCGTGGGCGCTCGACGGCACCGAATCGGATTGCTCGGGCGAGGCTGCGATCGGATTCGCCCGCCGCCAACAGCTCGCAGCGCAGGGAGACGGGGGCGAGTCGCGGATCGTACGGTTCAAGGCGCATGACCGAGTCGTTGCCCGAGTTGAGCCGCCACCCAAACCAGCCCCAGTTTTGCCTGTGGATAGGAGCGTGTTTCCGGAGCTCCGGGAGGGTTACTGGCGCATGTCGGGTGTTGCAACGGCCGACAAGCGCAGGAATCCCCGGTCGACCGGGGATTCCTGCAGGGGCGGCCGCGAACTACTGAGTCACGCGATAGGCGTCGAAGACGCCAGGGATGCCGCGGACGCTCTTGAGCACGGTGTCGAGGTGCTTGGCGTCGGCCATCTCGAAGGTGAAGCGGGTCTTGGCGACCCGGTCACGGGTGGTGGTGAGGTTCGCGGACAGGATGTTCACGTGCGCGTCCGACAGCACCATGGTGATGTCGGAGAGCAGCCGGGAGCGGTCGAGCGCCTCGACCTGGATGTTGACCAGGAAGGTCGTCTGGCCGGTCGGGGCCCACTCGACCTCGAGCACCTTCTCGGGCTGCTCGAGGAGGTTGGTGGCGTTGGTGCAGTCCTTGCGGTGCACCGAGACTCCTCCGCCCTTGGTGACGAATCCGAGGATGTCGTCGGGCGGCACCGGGGTGCAGCACTTCGCGAGCTTGACCCAGACGTCGGGGGTGCCCTTGACCACGACGCCGGCGTCGGTGCCGGGGGCCAGCCGGCGGGGACGGCTGCGGCGGCCGGTGATCGTGACCGCTTCGGCGAGGTCCTCCTGCGCGCCCTCGTCGCCGCCGTGCATCTCGATGACCCGGCGTACGACGGCCTGCGCGCCCAGGTTGCCCTCACCGACAGCGGCGTAGAGCGCGGAGACGTCGGCGAGCCGGAAGTGCTCGGCGACCGTGTTGAGCGAGTCGTGGGTGAGCAGGCGCTTGAGGGGCAGCCCCTCCTTGCGCATCAGCCTGCCGATCTCGCCCTTGCCGCGCTCGATCGCCTCTTCGCGGCGCTCCTTCGTGAACCACTGCTTGATCTTCGACCGGGCACGCTGGGACTTGACGAAGTTGAGCCAGTCGCGGGAGGGAGCCGCCGTCGCCGACTTCGACGTGAAGACCTCGACCACGTCACCGTTCTCGAGGTTCGACTCCAGCGGCACCAGCCGGCCGTTGACCCGGGCGCCGATCGTGTGGTGTCCGACCTCGGTGTGCACGGCGTACGCGAAGTCGACCGGGGTCGACCCCGACGGGAGCGCGATCACGTCGCCGCGCGGCGTGAACACGTAGGTCTCCGTCTGGTTGATCTCGAACCGCAGCGACTCCAGGAACTCCCCGGGGTCCTCGACCTCGCTCTGCCAGTCGAGGAGCTGTCGCACCCAGCTCATGTCGTCGACATCGCCGCGCTTGTCGGTGTCGACGCCGGTGCGGCCGTCCTCCTTGTACTTCCAGTGCGCCGCGACGCCGTACTCGGCCCGTCGGTGCATCCCGAAGGTCCGGATCTGCATCTCCACCGGCTTGCCCTGCGGACCGATCACGGACGTGTGCAGCGACTGGTACATGTTGAACTTCGGCATCGCGACGTAGTCCTTGAACCGGCCGAGCACCGGGTTCCAGCGCGAGTGCAGGACGCCGAGCACGCCGTAGCAGTCCCGGTCCTCCTCGACGAGGATCCGGATGCCGACCAGGTCGTAGATGTCGGAGAAGTCGCGGCCTCCGACGATCATCTTCTGGTAGATCGAGTAGTAGTGCTTCGGGCGTCCCGTGACGGTGGCCTTGATCTTCGCCTCGCGGAGGTCCTTCTCGACCTGCGTGATCACCTCGGCGAGGAACTGGTCGCGCGACGGCGCCCGCTCGGCGACCATCCGCACGATCTCGTCGTAGATCTTGGGGTGGAGGGTCGCGAACGCAAGGTCCTCGAGCTCCCACTTGATGGTGTTCATGCCGAGCCGGTGCGCCAGCGGCGCGTAGATGTCGAGCGTCTCCCGCGCGGTGCGTTCCTGGCTCTTCTGCGGCACGTAGCGCAGCGTCCGCATGTTGTGGAGCCGGTCGGCGAGCTTGATGACGAGGACGCGGATGTCGCGCGACATCGCCACGATCATCTTCCGGATCGTCTCCGCCTGTGCGGAGTCGCCGTAGACGACCTTGTCGAGCTTCGTCACGCCGTCGACCAGGCGGGCGACCTCGTCACCGAAGTCGTTGCGACACTCCTCGAGGGTGTACGGCGTGTCCTCGACCGTGTCGTGGAGCAGCGCGGCCACCAGCGTCGGCTCGGTCATGCCGATGCCGGCGAGGATCGTGGTGACGGCGAGCGGGTGGGTGATGTAGGGGTCGCCGCTCTTGCGCATCTGGGTGCCGTGCAGCCGCTCGGCGGTGACGTAGGCCCGCTCCAGCAGGGCGAGGTCGGCCTTGGGGTGGTTGGCCCGGACCGCCCGGAACAGCGGCTCGAGGACCGGGTTGGAGGTCGACGCACGAGTGCCCATCCGGGCCAGCCGCGCCCGCATCCCGCGGCCGCTTCCTGCCAGGTCGCTGGTCGCCGCCGGGACCTCTGGCGCGCGCGCGGGAACCGGCCGGTCGCTGGCCCGTTCCTCACTCATGCACGGAGTCTATTCGGGGCGTGGCGGATCAGATCACCGACAAGGCGGTCAGCGGCACGTCACCGAGGGCCGCACGACCTGGGAGGAACGTCAGCTCCATCAGGAATGCCATCCCGGCGACGGTGCCACCGCAGGCGGCCACCAGGTCCGCCGTCGCGCTGGCGGTGCCGCCGGTCGCGAGGACGTCGTCGATGACCAGCACCCGCTCGCCGGGCGCGACCCCGTCGCGGTGGATCTCGAGCACGGCCTCGCCGTACTCCAGTGCGTAGCCGACCGAGTGGGTCTCACCGGGCAGCTTGCCGGCCTTGCGGACGGGCACGAACCCCACGCCGAGCGCGAGAGCGACCGGGGCGGCGAGGATGAATCCGCGCGCCTCCATGCCGACCACCTTGTCGACGACCGGGCGGCCGTCGGGACCGCGGCCGGCGTCGGCCAGCGCGGCGACGACGGCGCCGAAGGCGTCGGGGTCGGCCAGCAGCGGCGTGATGTCCTTGAAGACGACCCCCGGCGCAGGGAAGTCCGCGACGTCGCGGACCAACCGGTCGAGCGCTTCAGCCGCGGCCCGCGTCGCCGCCGTGGGCTCCCCCACGACGGCTACTTCTTGCCGCGCTTCGACCGGGTCTGCCGCACCGGCTGCTGCCGACCCGAGCTGCTGCTCTGGCTCACCGGCCGCTGCTGGGTCGGGGCGACCCGACCCTTGCCCAGCACCTCGTCGGACACGCTCGACGTGTTGCCGGCGACCACCTCGTCGGCCGGCCCGGCCGGTCCCGTGGGCCGTGCGGGCCGTGACGACACGTCGGCCACCGAGTCGGGTGTGTCAGCGACGTTGCCCTTGACCGCCGGCACCGCCGCGTAGCGGTCGGCCAGCGCGCGCTGCCTCGCCTTGGCCCGCCGCGCCTGGTCGACGACCTCGGTCTCCCTCGACTTCAGGTGTACGACGACGCGGGGCGCCAGCATGATCGAGGAGTAGACGCCGGCACCCATGCCGACGAACTGCGCCAGGGCGAGGTCCTGCAGCGAGCTCGCGCCCAGCTGGACCGCGCTCACGTAGAGGATCGCGCCGATCGGGATCAGGGCCACGATGCTGGTGTTGATCGACCGCACCAGGGTCTGGTTGACCGCGAGGTTGGCCGCGTCGCCGTAGGACTGGGTGCTCTTGCGCAGCGTGGTGGTGTTCTCCTTGATCTTGTCGAACACCACGACCGTGTCGTAGAGCGAGAAGCCGAGGATCGCGAGCAGGCCGGTGACCGCCGCCGGCGTCACTTCGAAGCCGGACAGCGCGTAGACGCCCATGGTGATGGCGACGTCGTGGAACAGCGCGACGAAGGCACCCGCGGACATCTTCCACTCGCGGAAGTAGCCCCAGATGAAGAGGACGACGAGCACGAGGAAGACCGCGATGCCGATCAGGGCGCGTTGGGCGACCTCCCGGCCCCAGCTCGGTCCGACGTCGCGGAGAGAAACGTCGTTCTCGTCGATCTGTGCGAACTGGTCGAGGAGCAGCTGCTCCATCTCGTCCTTGCCGCTGTCCGTCAGGCTCTCGGTCGTGACCACGAGCGAGTTGTCGCCAGCGGTGATGACCGACGGGTTCTCCGCGTGCTCGATCCCGGAATTGGCGACCGCCTCGCGGAGGTCGTCGGCGGCTGTCTGGTTGGCCTCGCCGGCGCCGACGACGGCACGGAACTCGGTGCCGCCGGTGAACTCGACACCGAAGTTCAACGGCTTCACGAACAGAGCGGTGACCGCCAGGCCGACGATGAGGATGCTGACGCCGTACCAGAGCATCTTGCGACCGACGAAGTCGATCGACGTGTGCCCGTTGTAGAGGTCGTTTCCGAGCCTCGACATCTTGCCCATCAGGCACTCCCTCCAGCCGTCGCGGCGCGTCGTGACGCCGCATCGAGGCCCAGCGTCTCCGGGCTCAGGCCGGAGAGCTTGTGGCCCGAGTTGAACGCCCTGAAGTGCGCGAGCCACGAGACCAGCGGCTTGGTGAACCAGAACAGCACGGCCAAGTCGATCAGCGTCGACAGGCCGAGCGCGAAACCGAAGCCCTTCACAGCACCGGTGGCGAAGATGTAGAGGACCGACGCCGACAGGATCGACACCGTGTTGGCCGCCATCCGGGTGACGCGGGCGCGGGCCCAGCCGGACTCGACCGCGACCCGCATCGACTTGCCGTCTCGCATCTCGTCACGGATCCGCTCGAAGTAGATGACGAACGAGTCTGCTGTGATGCCGATCGCGATGATCAGACCGGCGATGCCCGGGAGGGTGAGCGTGAAGCCCGCCGCCTCGCTCAGCAGCAGCACCATCCCGTAGGTGATCGACGCCGCCACGAACAGCGAGCTCACGACGACCAGGCCGAGGCCGCGGTAGTAGAGCAGGCAGTAGATCATGACCAGTGCGAGTCCGATGCCGCCCGCAGTCAGGCCGGCCGACAACTGGTCACCGGCCAGCGACGGCCCGATGTCCTCGGTGGTCACGTCCTTGTCGAAGGCGATCGGCAGCGCGCCGAACTTGAGGCTGGTCCCCAGGCTCATGGCCTCGGTCTCGGTGAAGTCACCGGTGATCTGCGAGTTGCCGTCGTGGATCACGGCTTCCATCGTCGGCGCCGACAGCACGATCCCGTCGAGCACGATCGCGAACTGCCGCTCTGTCCCCACGAGCGCCTGCGAGATGGTCTCGAAGTCGTCCTCGCCGCCGGTCGAGCCCTTGGGGCGAGCCTTGTCCTTGTCGTTGCCGATGTCGAGGTTCACCGCCCACTGAACTTGATCCTGTCCGTTCGGGGCAGACGCACCGGCGTCAGAGAGCTCGGTGCCCTCGATGACCGAGCGCGAGAGGAGGTACTTGATCGCCCCGCCGTCGCGGATCTCGCAGGCGACCAGCGGCTTGTCGGGGTCGTCGACCTGGGGCGCCGGCACGCTCGCGCCCTTGGCGTCGGTCTCGACCAGGGTGCCGTCCTCGGTGCACTGGAGCTTGTTGAAGAGCTCGATCGCCGCCTGGTCGGGCGCGGCCGCCCACGCAACCTCGTCCTCGGCGGTGCGGACGCCGTCGTCGTCACCCTCGCCCGGTACGTCGGTGGACCCGTCGGTCGGGCTGGCGGTGTCGGTCGGGGCCGCGGTGTCGGTCGGGCTCGCGGTGTCGGTCGGACTCCCGGTGTCGGACGGCTTGTCGCTCGGGTCGTTCTTGTCGCCCTTCTTGTCGCCCTTCTTGCCGCCCGGCTTGTCCGACGGCTCCTCGTCGAGCGAGAGCGGCGCACGCCCGAGCGGAGGGGTGGTGCCGGTGGAGCACGGGTCGGAGCCGCCGTCGGAGCAGGCGACCAGCCGGAACCGGAGCTGAGCTTGGCGCCTGACGAGCTCCTCGATCTGCTGCCGGTTCTCGGTGGATCCAGGGATCTCGACGACGATGTACTTGCCGGACTGCGCCGTGACCTCTACCTCAGACGTGCCGGTCGCGTTGACCCGCTGGTCGATGATCCGGCGCGCTTCCTCGAAGTTCTCGTCGGACGGGTTGCCGTTGGCGGTCAGTGTGATCCGGAGGCCACCTTGGAGGTCAAGGCCGAGCGCCGGCTTCCAGGTGCCGGCGAGGGCCACCAGGCCGTACATCACGGCGATGCCGAGGAAGAAGACGATCAGGGTCCGGCCGGGCCGGTAGCGACGGGCCGCCACGTCAGCGCTCCTCGTTGTCGGAGGTGCTGTCCGGGGTGCCCCCGTCGGAGTCCGCGGCCTCGTCGAGCCGGCTCGACCTCGTCGGCGTCCGCAGGCTCGTCGTACGCGTCATCGCGGACCACGGAGCCGACCGCGGCGCGGGCGACCTTGACGACGACGCCGGGCGCGACCTCGATCATCAGGAACCCGTCGTCGGTCTCGGCGACGGTGCCGAAGATGCCGGACGTGAGGACGACCGTCTCTCCGGGGGCGATGGACGCCTGCACCTGGGCGATCTCCTTCTGGCGTCGCTGCGCGGGCCGAATGATCAGCAGCCAGAAGATCGCCGCGATGGCGACGATCCACAGCAGAGGGGCGTAATTTTCCACCAAAGAGCCTTCCGAAGGTGCATCCGGGACGCGGCCCACGACCGGATCCGGGCAGCCGCGCGGAGCCCGGGGCGGGCCGACGGGCAAGTGTAGCCGTGGGGCATGCCGCGACCACATCGCCGTACGGCGAGGGCCCGGTCCGACTCGGGCTACTCCTCGAAGAGAGTCGGCTCGACCGGTTCGGTGAGCACCGGCGGCGGGACCAGCCCGAGGTGCTCCCAGGCGGCCGCGGTCGCGATCCGGCCGCGGGGGGTGCGGGCGAGGAAGCCCATGCGCACGAGGAACGGCTCGGCCACTTCCTCGACCGTCTCCCGCTCCTCGCCGACTGCGACCGCCAGCGTCGAGACCCCGACCGGCCCGCCGCCGAACCGCCGGCACAGCGCGTCGATCACGGCCCGGTCGAGCCGGTCGAGCCCGAGCTGGTCGACCTCGTAGAGGTCGAGCGCGGCGTGCGCGACCGGATGGGTCACGACGCCGTCGGCGCGGACCTGCGCGTAGTCGCGGACCCGACGCAGCAGCCGGTTGGCGATGCGGGGCGTGCCGCGGGAGCGGGAGGCGATCTCGGCCGATCCCTCGGTGGTCAGGGCGACGTCGAGCAGGCCGGCCGAGCGGTGCACGATCCGGTCGAGGTCGGCGGGCTCGTAGAACTCCAGATGGGCGGTGAAGCCGAACCGGTCCCGCAGAGGGCCGGGCAGCAGGCCGGCCCGCGTCGTGGCTCCGACGAGCGTGAAGGGCGGGATCTCGAGCGGGATCGCGGTCGCCCCCGGGCCCTTGCCGATGATGACGTCGACCCGGAAGTCCTCCATCGCCATGTAGAGCATCTCCTCCGCCGGCCGCGACATCCGGTGGATCTCGTCGACGAAGAGCACGTCGCCCTCGTTGAGCCCCGAGAGGATGGCCGCGAGGTCGCCCGCATGCGTGATCGCCGGGCCGCTGGTGAGCCGCAGCGGGGTGTTCATCTCGTGGGCGATGATCATCGCGAGCGTCGTCTTGCCGAGCCCGGGCGGACCGGACAGCAGCACGTGGTCGGGCGCCCTCCCCCGTCGCCGGGCCGCTTCGAGCACCAGCCCCAGCTGGTCCCGGACCCGGGTCTGGCCGACGACCTCGTCGAGGCTGCGCGGTCGGAGCGCCGCTTCGACCGCCCGCTCGTCGCCCTCCGCCTCGAGCGCGGTCAGCGACCGGAGGTGCGACTCCTCCGCGACCTCGAGATCGTCCTCGTGGAAGACTCACGGATCAGGCCTTCGACAGGCTGCGGAGAGCGGCACGCAGGAGCAGCCCGACGTCCGGAGCGTCGCCGGCCTGCAGGGAGACCGCGTCGACCGCACTGTCGGCGTCCTTCGCGTTGTAGCCGAGGCCGACCAGGCCCTGGACCACCTGGTCTCGCCACGGTGCGGACGGAGCGACCGTGAACGCGCCGGTGCGCCCGGTGGGAGCGCCGATCCGGTCCTTGAGCTCGAGGATGATCCGCTGGGCGCCCTTCTGCCCGATCCCCGGCACCTTCGTCAGCGTCTTCACGTCGTCGGTGGCGATCGCGGTGCGCACCCCGTCAGGCGAGAGCACGGCGAGCATCGCCTGAGCCAGCTTGGGGCCGACTCCCGAGGCGGTCTGGACCAGCTCGAAGGTGCCCTTCTCGTCCTCGTCTGCGAAGCCGAAGAGGGTCAGTGAGTCCTCGCGGACGACCAGGCTGGTCGGCAGCGTGGCCTCGCGGCCGGTGCGCAGGGACGCCAGGGTGCCGGGCGTGCACATCAGCTCGAGGCCGACGCCGCCGACCTCCAGCACCGCGCTGGAGAGAGTCACCGCGGCTACCCGGCCGCGGACGTGCGCGATCATCGCCTGCCTCCTGCCGCGGCGACCGCCGCGTCGATCCGTGCCTGCGCGCCACCGCGCCAGATGTGGGTGATCGCCAGGGCGAGCGCGTCGGCCGCGTCGGCCGGCTTCGGTGTCGCCTCGAGGCGGAGGATCCGGGTCACCATCGCCCCGACCTGGGCCTTGTCGGCGCGGCCGTTGCCGGAGACCGCGGCCTTGACCTCGCTCGGGGTGTGCAGCGCGATCGGCAGCCCGCGCCGCGCGGCGCACACCATCGCGATGCCGCTGGCCTGGGCGGTGCCCATGACCGTGCTGACGTCGGACCGGGCGAAGACCCGCTCGACCGCCACTGCGTCCGGCCGGTGCTCGTCCAGCCAGGCCTCGATGCCCTGCTCGATGGTCACGAGCCGCTCGGGCACCGGCAGGTGGGACGAGGTGCGGATGACGTTGACGTCCACCAGCCGCAACGGTCGGCCGACGTCGCCCTCGACCACGCCCATCCCGCAGCGGGTCAGCCCGGGATCGATCCCCAGCACGCGCATCGGCTCACACCTTCCTGTCGAACATCTGTTCGCAGGCTAACGCGGAGGTCCGGGAGGTTCCGGGTGACACGCCGATCAGGATGGCCGGGCGGGACCGTACGCGCCGACGACGCCGACGTACGGTGCCGGATCACCCTGCCACTCGAGGGCATGGATGGCGGCGGCGTCGAGGCGCGAGGCGAGCATCCGAACCAGGGTGGTCCTGCTCGCCCGGACCGTGGCGCCCGGGTCGCCATCACCACAGCGACGCTGCTTGCCGTCGTACGCGAGCACGAGCGCTGGGATACCCAGGTCGCGCACGCGGGCGTCGAGACCGAACGCGTAGGCCGCCAGGGCAAGCGACAGTGCCGCGGACTCCGGCGCCGGCTCGAGTCCGAGTGCCTCCCGGACGTCTCCCTCGTGGACCACGACGTCGTTGACCAGGATTGCGGCGACCAGGGGTGGTAGCCCGCCGGGGAACGGCTGCTCGCCACGAAGCGCCGGCACGAGCCTGGCCGTCGCCGTCGCCCACTCCTCGAGCAGGTCCGGCATCGCGCGGTCCTGGCGCTCCCTGACCTGGCGTGCCGTCGTGGCGTCGCGAGCAGCGGCGACATCAGCATCGCTCCATTGGTCGAGCAGTCGCATCGGGTCACCGAGCTCGGGGAAGCTCCCGGCCGCGGCGTCTGCCATCACGCCGGCGTGATGGGCGACGACGTCCCGCACGCTCCAGCCCGGACAGGCCGGCACGGCCAGTGCTTGTTCGTCGCCGGTGAGCGAACCGGCGTGCCCTGCCCACCGCTCTTGAACCTCGGCATACGCCGCGCCCACGTCGACCACGCCCTCAATGTGGCTGCGGGCCGCGACACGGTCAAGCATCAAGCGTCGACGGCCTCCAGGACCTCGTCCGGGATGTCGGCGTTGGAGAAGACGTTCTGCACGTCGTCGAGGTCGTCCACGGCGTCGACCAGCTTGAACACCTTCTCGGCGGCAGCCGGGTCGGCGACCGGGATGTCCATCGACGCGACGAACTGCACCTCGGCGGAGTCGTAGTCGACGCCCGCGGCCTGCAGCGCCGTACGGACGGCGACGACGTCGGTGGCCTCGGACTGCACCTCGATGCTCTCGCCGAGGTCGAAGACCTCTTCCGCGCCGGCATCGAGCGTGGCCTCGAGGACCATGTCTTCAGTGACCTCGGAGACCCCGCCCTTTCCCTCCTGCGACTTCGGCACCACCACGACGCCCTTGCGGGTGAAGAGGCGCGAGACCGAGCCCGGGTCGGCCATCGTGCCGCCGTTGCGGGTGACCGCGGTCCGAACCTCCATCGCGGCGCGGTTGCGGTTGTCGGTCAGGCACTCGACCAGGAGCGCGACGCCCTGCGGGCCGTAGACCTCGTACATGATCGTCTCGTAGTCGACGGCGCCACCCTCGAGGCCACCACCGCGCTTGACCGCGGAGTCGATGTTCTTGTTCGGGACCGACTGCTTCTTCGCCTTCTGGATGGCGTCGTAGAGGGTCGGGTTGCCGCCGGGGTCGGGTCCGCCCATCTTCGCGGCGATCTCGATGTTCTTGATCAGCTTGGCGAACAGCTTGCCGCGCTTGGCGTCGACGACCGCCTTCTTGTGCTTGGTGGTCGCCCACTTGGAGTGGCCAGACATCAATCCCTCTTCCAACAACTCGACAACACCAGCGAATCCTACCCGCGCACCAGATCCAGGAAGAGCCGGTGGAGGCGCCCGTCGTCGGCGACCTCGGGGTGGAAGGACGTGGCCAGCAGGTGCCCCTGGCGTACGGCGACCGGGTGGCCCTGGGCCTCGGCGAGCACCTCGACCTCGGCACCGACCTCCTCGACCCACGGCGCGCGGATGAAGACCGCGTGCACCGGGAGGTCGAGCCCGGCGATCTCGAGGTCGGCCTCGAACGAGTCGACCTGCCGGCCGAACGCGTTGCGGCGCACCGTCATGTCGAGACCGCCGATCGTCTCCTGGCCGGCAGCGCCGTCGAGGATCCGGTCGGCCAGCAGGATCATCCCCGCGCAGGTGCCGAACGTCGGCATGCCGGAGTGCACGCGGTCGCGGAGCGGGTCCAGCAGCTCGAAGGTCCGCGCCAGCTTGGCCATCGTGGTCGACTCACCACCCGGCAGCACCAGCCCGTCGCACCGGGCGAGCTCCTCGGGTCGGCGAACCGGGAACGCGTCCGCGCCCAGCGCCGTCAGCGTCGCGAGGTGCTCGCGGACGTCGCCCTGGAGGGCGAAGACTCCGACAGCTGGCACGTGGAGAAGGTTAGGCGAGCGCCGCTGAGTCTCAACTCGGGGTGCCACAGCTCATGCCGAGTCCCAACAGGGTGACGGTGACCGGCTGGATGAGCGCCACCGATTGCCACGAGCTGTTGGGCGCAGGCAGCGTGGCGCGGATCTCGATGTTGTAGGTCTGGTTGAGAATGGTCGAGAGCAGACCAGCCGAGAACTGGGTCTGCCGGGTCGATCCGTTGTCGGTGACCGTCATCGGTGTGTTCGGGCTGACGATCCGCGCGACGTAGTTCAGCGGATAGGGCGACGACACCTCTTGCCACACGATCGTGGCCGTCTTCTGCAGCCCGCCGGTGACAGTGCAGCTGACCCACACCGGCTTCGGGACCGTGTACGTCACGATCGCACCCGACGTGACGGAGCCGCCATCGGTGAACATGGCACTGGTCGGCGAGGCGCCAGTCACGAGGAGCAACACGCTCGCGGGCGCCGCGACCGACGCCGCGACCCGGCGACGTCCAGCGACACCGGCAGGCGTCGGACGGAACGCGAAGACGAGAAGCCCGCAGGCCCCGATGCCCAGACCGATCAGGCCCAACGGCGTCGACAGCCAGCTCACCGGATAGCCCAGCAGCGGGATGTCGAACCAGACCCGGGCGACCTGGCGCACGACGTACGGATCCTGGTCCGGTGTGGCGTTGGCGTCGCCCTGCAGCGTCAGCACCGTGTCCGCGCCAGCCGACTGCGCGGCCACCACGCGGTGCATCACTCGGCCGTCCCCGACCACTACGGCAACCACGTCTCCGACACCGACGTCAGCCGCGGCCGTGTCCTTCGCGACGACGAGTGACCCAGCCGGAATGGTCGGGCTCATCGAGCCGGACGTGACGATCATCGGCCGAATACCCAGGACCGCACCGGCCAGCACCCCGCCGATGCAGAGCACTCCGAGCGCGGCTCCGACCGTCAGCGCAGCGCTCCGCAGGCGTCCGGGTGACCGCTGCCGGCGATGACTCACGGCGCGTTCACCTGGACCGCGGCAAGGTCGAGCACCACCTGGGTCGACTTGTTTTGGAGCGCGTTCGGTGCCGTGGTGACCAACAGGGCGCGGACACAGATGTTGCGGACAGCGCCGGTCGTGGTCAGCGGGATGTCGGGCGGCCCGAACACGTTGGCTGACGCTGTCATCGAGACGAAGCCGGTGAAGGACGCGGTGCCCGTGCAGGTGCCCGTCCGGACGCCAGCGACCGGCGTGTTCGAGGCCGCGCTGTTGTCGTAGACCTGGATCTGCAGGCCATCCGAACCCGATGTCAGGTCGTTGGTCGTCGACCGGACCTTGGCGTTGAACCGGAGCGGCGCGGTGCCGGAGTTCCGTACGACAAAGGCCGCCGCGATGCTTTCGCCGGGGAAGAGGTTGGTGATCCCGAGCAGGCCCGAGTTCCAGTTGTTCGGCCCGGTGCCGGGGAGGTTCTCGTCGCCGGTGGTGGGGCCGGCCCTGAGGTCGAGCGTCCCGGAGGTGATGGTGCCGCCGGTCACCGTCCCCGAGTCGGTCCAGTAGGCCGAGGTCGACGTCACGGCGAGGGCACCGAAGACACCCAGTGCCAGCAGGGCTCGGGTGCGTCCGTGACCGAACCACCCACCGCGCTGGCGACGAGGCGCGGAATGGCTACCCATCGCGGGCCTCCTTCCGCCGGGCAGCGACCACGAGCGCCGCGCCGGCTCCCACCAGGGCAGCAGCGAGCCAGACCAGCCACAGCTCGACGTCGTTTCCGGTGTCCGGCAGCGGCCCGCGCGACCCAGGGTCCGAACCGTCGTCACGAGCTCCGGCCTGCACCAGGGTCACGCGGAACGCGAGCGGCAGGCTTTGGACCATCGACCGGTTCGTCGAATCCCGTCTGAACTCCACCCGTACGTCAACCCGGACCTTGCCATCCTGCTCGAGGCCGTCCCTCAGCAGCGGCGCGGCGTCCGCACCATTCTCGAGCGGCACCCATGCGCCGCCGGCAGTGCGCCCCGCCAGCTCGATGTCGTCGTTGGCGAGCAGCTGGTCCCGGTCGTCGGCGCGCACCTCGATCGTCATCTTGGCGCGACTCGGGCCTTGGTTGCGGACGTAGAAGGAGGCGGCCTCCCTGTCGCCCGGGACCCAGCGGAGGGCCGGGTCGAAGAGCGGCTGGGAAAGGTCGTCGTGCCAGGTCTGCCCGTCGAGGCTGAGCCCGATCTCGTCATCCGCGCGCGCTGGAGCCCCGCTC
This sequence comes from uncultured Actinomycetota bacterium, assembly GCA_963766035.1. Classification (GTDB taxonomy): domain Bacteria; phylum Actinomycetota; class Actinomycetes; order Propionibacteriales; family Nocardioidaceae; genus Nocardioides. The sequence goes on from CAVXYP010000014.1 coordinate 511,329, forward strand.
GTCGCCACCAGGGCGACGGCGATTCCTGCTCCTAGCAGTGACGCGCGGGAGATCACGTCCGGGCTTCTTCCTTCTTGAGGTGCGTGGGTGTGGTGACGGGCGTTCGTCGCCTTCGGTGAGCGGCGCTGACGAACATGTAGGCGGCGTAGGCGACGAGCCCTCCCGAGACCAGCAGCACGGCGGTCTGTCGCTGACGTCCTGTCATGAAGTTGTTGACGTACCCCAGGTATGGCACCGAGTACCAGAGCCGGCCCTTGACCTGGACCGGGCGAACCGGCTCGGCGTCGGGGATCTCGTTGGCATCGCCCTGGGTGGTGAACGTGACGTCGCCCTGCAGGTTGGTGCCCACCTCGACGATCCGGTGGGTGACGACCGTTGCCTCGCCCGACTCGAGCTGATAGGTGACCACGTCACCGCTCCGAAGCACGTCTGCGGCGACCGGCTTGACGACCACCAACGTCCCTGGCGGGTAGTCCGGCCGCATCGAACCTGTCAACACGGTGTACGGCGTCGCGCCGGCAAGCCGCGGCCCGAGGACCGCGGCCGCCAACACGACGACCACACCGACGATCACCAGCCAGGCGAGGAGCTGCCCGAGCCAGCCCGCTGCGGCACGCACTGCGCGACGTCTCGTTGGATCAGGGGGTGGTGTCGTGCGTCTGGGTCGCGGTCAGCACGAGCGCGTTGAGGGTCGTGGTCGCATTCATCAGCGCCTCGTCATTGTTGATCGTCTCGTCGAAGTCGGCTGACAGCACGACGGTGACGGGGTACGAACCAGGCGTGGTGATGGAGGCAGCCGGGGCGGTCATCGACGCGGTGATGTCGACCTCGCCGTTGAATGCTGCCTCAGCAGTGGCGACCGAGGTGGCGTCCAGGGCGACGGTGGCCCCGATGTGCTCGCCCGTCAGGACCAGCGTGCCCGTGCAGTTCTTGGTGATCGTGTCGCCCGGGACGATGAGGGTGATGGTGTCCGCACCTTCCTTCCAGGTGGCGTCGCAGGCCACGTCGGAGAGGGTCATGTTCCCGGCCGTGACCGAGCCTCCGTCCAGGGTGTCGTCGGCCGTCCAGTACGCAAGCGAGCCAGCACCTCCCGCCAGCAACACCGCCGCTGCTCCGGCCGCTAGGGCGCCCTTCGTAGACCTCTTCATGATCGTCTCCCCATACTCCATAGATGTGCCTGCAGACCGCAGGCTGATGTGGTCGCTCGGGGGCTCCCACCCCGGACGCGCACCTAGGACGATACGCGGGTGTTATCCGATGTGAGACCAAACCGGGATATCCGGAGGATTCTGGGCGCGTGTCCTCCTAAGCGGTGCCAGCCCGAGCTTGTCGCTACACTCCGCTGACCGATCGGGAGGGCGCCGTCATGGGGACATTCGCACGCATCGGCGTCGCGACCGGGGCGCTCGCGCTGACCCTGGTCACTGCGGGATGCGGGGACGACGCCGAGCCGACCGCGCAGCGCCGTACTCTCGTCGACCCGGCCACCTCCACCACCGAGCCGCTCGCGTCCGAGGATGTCGCAGCCGACGAGCCGGCCCGGGCCTACGCCGACTGGCTCGGCGCGCTGGCAGACCACGACGCCCCGTCGGCCTGCGCGCTGCAAGCGCCGGAGTTCACCATCCAGCTGCGGTACGACGCCATCCTGGTCGACCGCGCCGAGCTCGGCGACCCGTGCGTCGGCTTCGAGGCGCTGGTGTGGGAGGACCCGGGCTTCGAGAGCGAGATCGTCGACGTCGTGGCCACCCAGGTGACCGAGGAGGACGCGCTGCTGGCCGTCCGGCTCGGACCAGGCTCCGCCGGACCCGGCACCACCGACCGCACGGTGCGGATGGTCTACCACCGGGCGCACTGGCGGGTGTTCTCAGAATCGGACCGTACCGACGGCGCGACCGACGCCGCTGCCGGGCCGGCCCGCTGGCTGGCGGGCTGGTGCCGGCTCTCCCCCGACCAGACCAGGGACCAGATCGTCGCGTTGATGGGTGAGCCGTCGGGTGAGTACACCGTCGCCGACGGCGGTGAGCCGCAGCTGTGGTGGGCGCAGGACCAGTACGACTTCCGGGTCTACCTCGACGTCGACGGCTCGGTCCTCGAGCTGGTCGGCGACTACGACGCGCTCACGGACGAAGACCGGGCGCTGCTCCCCTGCCCCGAGCTCAGGAACTAGACGGTCGGCGCTCTACGACGCTCAGACGGTCTCGGGCACCCGGAGGTGAGCGATCGCGAGCTCGTACTCGGCCGCGTCCATGATGTCGACCCCGGTCTCACGGACCCCGGACTCGCGAATCGCCCACGCCTCGTCCCTGGACTCCTGCATGCCCTCGAGGCTGTCGAAGGACGCGGTGGAGCACAACCGGCCACGGGCGCGGTCGACCATCAGGCTCGCACTGCAGAACCCCGGCAGCTTCTCGATGCGGGACAGCAGCTCGGTGCGGTAGACCTCGATCCCCCGGTCCACGTTGTCGTGGCTGGTGCGCAGCCAGCTCACCCGGCACCACCGCTCCGCGGGCTTGGCCTCGGCGCGGTGCATGACCGCGATCTCCCACTCCTGCACGGTCGCGGGGGCCATCAGCAGCCCACCGAGCCGGCCGCGCACGCCGGTGATCCGGTCGCTGCTGGCGCGCATCGCATCGGCCGTCTCCCAGGACGTGGTCGCGATGCACTCGCCCGCACCGCGATCGACCATCATGGACAGGCCGACGAAGCCGTCGACCTCTGCGAGCGTCGCCATGGCCTCGTCCTGGACGTACGCGATGCCCTCGCGGATGCCGGACGGGTCACCGCGGAAGGTGGAGGAACGCGCGAACACGCACCCAGCGAACACCCACCCGCGGCTCCGCGCAATGGCCGATCGAGACCTACCAGCCGCGCTCGGCGAGCCGGTGCGGCTGCGGGATGTCCTCGACGTTGATGCCGACCATCGCCTCGCCCAGGCCGCGGGAGACCTTGGCGACGACGTCGGGGTCGTCGTGGAACGTGGTGGCCTTGACGATCGCCTCGGCGCGCTGCGCCGGGTTGCCCGACTTGAAGATGCCGGAGCCGACGAAGACGCCCTCGGCACCGAGCTGCATCATCATCGCCGCGTCGGCCGGGGTCGCGATGCCGCCGGCCGTGAACAGCACGACGGGCAGCTTGCCGTTGCGCGCGACCTCGACCACCAGGTCGTAGGGCGCCTGCAGCTCCTTCGCCGCGACGAACAGCTCGTCGTCCGCGAGCGACCCGAGCCGACGGATCTCGCCGAGGATCGTGCGCATGTGGGTGACCGCGTTGGAGACGTCACCGGTGCCGGCCTCGCCCTTGGAGCGGATCATCGCAGCGCCCTCGGTGATCCGGCGCAGTGCCTCACCGAGGTTGGTCGCACCGCAGACGAACGGCACCGTGAACGCCCACTTGTCGATGTGGTTGGTGTAGTCCGCCGGAGTCAGCACCTCGGACTCGTCGACGTAGTCGACGCCGAGGCTCTGCAGCACCTGCGCCTCGGCGAAGTGGCCGATGCGCGCCTTCGCCATCACCGGGATCGAGACCGCGTCGATGATCGAGTCGATCATGTCCGGGTCGCTCATCCGCGAGACGCCACCCTGAGCCCGGATGTCGGCGGGCACGCGCTCGAGCGCCATCACCGCGACGGCGCCGGCGTCCTCGGCGATCTTGGCCTGCTCGGCGGTGACCACATCCATGATCACGCCGCCCTTGAGCATCTCGGCCATGCCGCGCTTGACCCCGATGGTCCCAGCGGTCGTACCCGGTGCGTGCTGCTCGCTCATGGGTCCGATTCTAGGTGGCGGGGGGCTTCTCCCCCGCATCGAGGTCGGCTGCGACAGCGGCGTCGAGGACGGCCGCTTGCCGATAGACCTTCAGCACCCGGAAGACGACCGTGTAGGCACTGGCCGCGGCGAGCGCCCAGAGGGTGACGTACAACAGGATCGGGAGGTCGAAGATGTCGCTGAGGCCGGTCATCACCAGGATCGAGACCAGCCGGTCGGCGCGCTCGGCCAGCCCGCCCCTGGCGTCCATGCCGAGCGACTCGGCCCGGGCCCGCGCGTAGGACGTGACCGAGCCCATCACCAGGCACCACAGGGACACACACAGGTAGAGGTAGCCGTCGTCGCCGTCGTAGCCGTCGCCGGCGAAGTAGAGCGCGAGCCCCCCGAAGATCGCGCCGTCGCCGATCCGGTCGAGGGTGGAGTCCCAGAACGCGCCGAAGCGCGACTTCCGCTCCAGCACCCGCGCCATCTTGCCGTCGATCAGGTCACTGAAGACGAACGCGGTGATGAAGAGGACGCCGTACAAGAGCTCGCCCCGCGGGAAGAACGCCAGCGCGCCCACGACGACACCCACGGTGCCCACGAGCGTCACCGCGTCGGGGCTGATGCCGAGCTTGATGAAGAGCTTGACGAACGGCATCAGCATGACGCCCTGCCAGAAGTCCTTGAACCGGTCGAGCACGACGCAGACGTTATCCAACTTCGGCCGGACCCTTGACATCCGGCCGACCTGCGGAGCATTCTCCTAACTGTGTTAGGAACACCTACTCGTGATCGGAAAGCCGAACGCCGTGCGGGCAGTACGACGGGAGATCCTCGACGCCGCGTGGGACATCGCCCGCGAGACCGGGCTCACCCAGATCACGCTGCGCGACGTCGCCGTCCCGGATCGGCATGCAGGCACCGTCGCTCTACACCCACTTCGACTCGAAGATGGCGATCTACGACGCCATGTTCGGCGAAGCCTGGGAGCGACTACGAGATCGACCCTCGACGAGCTCGAGGCCGCCCTCTCGCCCGACCCGCGCACGGCGCTCCACCAGGTGGCGCGACCACTTCTACGACTACGCCATCGCCGACCACCCCCGCTACCAGCTGATGAACGAGCGGGTGATCCCCGGCTTCGAGCCGAGCGACCGAGTCCTACGCACCGTCGCTGCGCGTGTTCGAGCGCGGGCACCGCACGGTGACCGGCCTCGGCGACATCTCCGAGGCCGACTTCCTGATCTGGATCTCGCTGCTGGGTGGCCTGATCAACCAGCACTTCGCCAACGACCCCGGCGGCACCCGGGTCACCGCTGTCCTCGAACGTGCCAGCTGACATGTGGGCCGACGCCGTCGGCCTTCCTCCCCACCCGCCTGACCACCCGCCACCGCACCACACGGAGCCCGCCATGATCGCCACCATCCTCGCCGTCGACCGACGGCATCGTCCGCCCGCAGATCCCGCGCCGCCTCGCGATGCGGCTCGCCGCGACGGAGTACGACCGAATGGCCGACGCACATCGCGGCGCTCTCGGACCCGACGACTGGACGCGGCCGACGGCCTGCACCGCGTGGGACGTGCGCGAGCTGGCCTGTCACATGATCGGGATGGCCGCCATGGTGGCCACGCCGTGGGAGATGGCGCGGCGTGCAGCGCAAGGCCGCCGCGGACGCCAAGGCCACCGGCACCGACGCGCTGACCGCGACCACCGCGCTGCAGGTGAGCGAGCGAGCCGACTGGAACACCGACAAGATCGTCGCCTCCGCGCGGAGCATCGGCCCCCGGGCGCGTGCGCGGCCGGCGGCTCACGCCGCGCTTCATCCGCAACCGGCCCTTCGCCGACCCGCAGCACGTCAACGGCCGCGACGAGACCTGGGCGATCGGGTTCCTGAGCGACGTCATCCTCACCCGCGATCCCTGGATGCACCGGATGGACCTCGCGGCAGGCGACCGGCACCGACCCGGTGCTGACCGTCCGACCACGACGGGGTCGATCGTCGCCGACGTCGTCGCCGAGTGGGCGACCCGCCACGAGGCGCCGTACGACCTCGACCTGACCGGACCGGCGGGCGGCCACTGGCAACGCGGGAGCGACGGCGAGCGGATCGAGATGGACGCGATCGACTTCTGCCGCGCGGTCAGCGGCCGCGGCCGAAGCTCCCGGCCTGCTGTCGGTCCAGGTCTCCTTCTGAGCCCGGAAGCCCAGGAGAACTGTCATGGCCCGCTACCTGCAGACCCACCGCGCCACCGAGGACGTCAGCGTCCTGCACGACCGGATCGACATCCCCGGCCTCGGGTTCGCTGCCCGTCAACGCCTTCGTCCTCCATGCCGAGCAGCCGGTCGTCGTCGACACCGGACTCAGCACGGACGACAAGGACTTCGTCGCCGAGCTCGCCGAGGTGGTCGATCCGGCCGACGTGCGGTGGATCTGGCTCACCCATCCCGACCGCGACCACACGGGCGGCATCCTCGCGCTGCTGGAGGCAGCGCCGCAGGCCCGGCTGGTGACGACCTTCGGCGGGACTGGGGATGTTCGGCTGCCAGTACGACGTGCCGATGGATCGCGTCTACCTGCTCAATCCCGGCCAGGACCTCGACGTGGGCGATCGGAAGCTCTCCTGCTTCCGGCCGACGCTCTTCGACAGCCCGGTCACGACGGGGTTCCTGGACCGCAAGACCGGTGCCCTGTTCTCGTCCGACTGCTTCGGCGCACCGCTGCGCGACGCCCGACCTGGCCGACAGCGAATCGGTGGCGACGGTGCCGGCCGACGACCTCCGGGCGGCCCAGCTGCTGTGGGCGAGCGTCGACAGCCCGTGGGTGCACTACGGTGGACCGCAGCGCGGTGGCCGGACCGGGTCGGCGCGATGCGCTCGATGGCGCCGTCCGTCGATCTTCAGCACCCACCTGCCGCCGGCGGTCGGCGGACACGACGCGATCTGTGGGACACGCTTGCTCGAGGCGCCGGACGGCCCGGAGTTCGTCGGGGCCCGACCAGGCCGCGCTCGAGGAGATGCTCGCGACTTCGAGCCCGCCTGACCGGCGCCGGTCAGGCCCAGGCGTCGGCGAGCAGGTCGCGGGTGTCGCCGAGCAGCTGCGGGAGCATCTTGGTGCCGGCGAGCACCACCATGAAGTTGGCGTCGCCTGTCCAGCGCGGCACCACGTGCTGGTGGAGGTGCCCGGAGAGCGAGCCGCCGGCGGGACTGCCGAGGTTGAGGCCGATGTTGAACGCGTGCGGCTGGGACACCCGGCGGATGGTGGCCAGCGCCTGCTTGGTCAGCAGGGCGACCTCCGCGGTCTCGGCGCCGTCGAGGTCGGTGTAGTCCGCGACGTGCCGGTAGGGCAGCACCATCAGGTGGCCCGGGTTGTAGGGGTAGAGGTTGAGGACGACGTACGCCGTCTCACCTCGTACGACGACCAGCTCGTCGTCGCGCGAGGTGTCCGGGTCGGAGTGTGATCCGGCAGAACGGGCAGGTCGGCAGGTCGGGGTCCGTCGCCGCCTCGTCGGACGCCGTCGTGACGTAGGCCATCCGATGGGGCTGCCAGAGGCGCTCCAGTCCGTCGGGTGAGCTCACTTGTCCGTCTGCTCCAGGACCTGGAGCAGCTCGCTGAGCGGGACGTCCGGCACCTCGACGCTCCGCGACGCCGCCATGCCGCTGATCTGGTGCCAGATCGACTCGGCCAGCAGGGTCGCCAGGTGGTCGGCGCTCGGCGCGATCTCCAACCGGGAGGACCAGCGGCGCACGCTGGCGAAGACCTGACCGATCAGGCCGAACACCCAGGGGTCCAGGCCGGCCCGGTCGTCCGCGCTGAGCTCCATGCCGTGGTACTGGACGACCGTGTTCATCAGTCGCTCGATCTGCTCCCCGACCGCCTCGATCGACAGCGCCAGCGGATGGGGCCCGGGCCCCGGCAGCTCCAGCTCGACGAACCAGAACAACGTGGGGTGCTGGGTCGCCCAGTGCACGAACGCGTCGACCATCCGCCGGATGATCACGACCGGCTCGCCGTCGTACGACAGCGCCGGCAGCAGCTCCTTGCCGAGCTCCCTGCAGATCTTCTGCTGGACGGCCAGGTCGAGGTCGGCGCGGTCGTGGAAGTGCCGGTAGAGGACGGTGCGCGCGAGACCCGCTTCCTCGGCGATCAGCTGGACCTGGATGTCCTCGCCGGGCTCGGACCGCTCGAGCACCCGGATCGCGGCCTCGATGATGACCCGACGCCGCGCCTGGTTGTGCGCCAGCCAGCGCAGCCGGCGGCCGTCGCCGCCGTACTCGAGGTCGCCCCGCTCGTCCGCCACCCGTCAAGCCTAACGGCGCCGGTCGTCCCGCGCCCGCCGCTCGCCCGCAGCGACGGCACACAACCGAGCAACCGGGAGCGTCGGCCGTTCGCGAAAACGGCGGCGAGTGAGGGGAGGGAGCGACGAAGGAGCGACCGGAACGAGCGATGCCGGTGCTTTCGCGATGCCGACTGTGCGACGCCAAGCAGGCGCGCCGAAGACCGCGTCAACCGCGGGCCGGCAGCGTGTCGGAGCGAAGCGACGACACGCTCGGCCAATTCAACTCAGTATTGGTGGAACCACTTGCCGAGATCGAGCGCGATGTCGGGACAGGTGACGTTGTAGTCACGCCCGTTCTCGACCCATTGGCCGAGCACGGCGGGGCCGCCCTGGATCGACCAGTCCTCGCCGCAGCGGTTGAGCGCCTCGGCACGGGACGTCTCCCCCGCTGCCCGCCACTCGGCGACGCCCAGCCGGAGGTCGCCGACGACGGTCTCCCAGAGGTAGGGCGTCGAGTAGATCCCGACCGCGTAGCCGGCGTCGGTGTAGGCGCGGGCAGCTCCCTCGACCACCGCGGCGTTCGCTTCGGGGTTGCTGCTCCACTCGAACAGCGGCACCGGCTCGACATCGATCCAGATGACCGGGGTCTGCAGGCCGGCGTCGATCATCGTGTCGAGGTTGTAGCGGGCCTGCTGGTAGCCGACGTTCCTCAGCTGCCCCCTGAGGGTGTCGCCCGCATACGGCCCGTCCCAGGAGAGCTCCTCGAGCGTCGCGTCGTCGGGATAGCTCACGACGGAGTACGCCGCTGCCATCAGCTCGCGTTCCTCCACCCAGGCGACCTGATCGGCGATGCAGGGGTTCGGCGTGAAGCCCGGGCCGTTGGTGAGCCCGAGGACGACGAACTCCGCGTCGTCGTCCGGCATCGGCAGACCCTTGGACCGTTTCTCGGGGATGCCCATCCCCTTCGGGCACTGCGGCCAGCTGATGTCGCCGCCCTGCACCGGCTCGAGCCGTGGCTCGATGGTGCCGCGGTTCTCGTTGGCGAGGTCCTCGGCCATGTCGGCGAGGCTGCTGGCGTCCTCGCCGGGATCGCCCGCGTCACCGTTGCGCGGCCCGTTCGGGTCGCCTCTTGCCGCCCTTCTTGGTCGGCTCCGAGCTCGGGGCGGCCGTCGGCTCGTCGGCGTCCTTCTTCTCGCTGCAGGCCGTCAGGACGCCGAGCAGTACGACGAGCGCCAGGGCCGGCGTCGTGCGACGCACCCCGGCGCCCATCTACACCTGCTCGCGAGAGGCGATCGCCGACGCGACCCGCTCGATGGCCTCGGCGACGGGGACCCCGTTGTCCTGGCGGCCGTCGCGGTAGCGGAAGCTGACCGCGCCCAACTCGACGTCGTCGGCACCCGCGATCAGCATGAACGGCACCTTCTGCAGCTGCGCGTTGCGGATCTTCTTCTGCATCCGGTCGTCGGAGTCGTCGACCTCGACCCGGATCCCGCGGGCCCTCATCTGCCGGGCGACGTCGTAGAGGTAGTCGGCGAAGGTGTCGGCGACCGGGATCGCCTGCACCTGCACGGGCGCCAGCCACGGCGGGAAGGCACCGGCGTAGTGCTCCACGAGCACGCCGAAGAACCGCTCGAGCGAGCCGAACTTCGCGGAGTGGATCATCACCGGCTGCTGCTTGGTCCCGTCGGGTGCGACGTACTCCAGGTGGAAGCCCTCCGGCTGGTTGAAGTCGTACTGGACCGTCGACATCTGCCAGGTGCGCCCGATCGCGTCGCGGGCCTGGACCGAGATCTTGGGACCGTAGAACGCGGCACCGCCCGGGTCAGGGACGAGCTCCAGACCGGTCTCGGCCGCGGCATCGGCCAGGACCCGGGTCGCGACCTCCCACTGGTCGTCGGTGCCCATGAACTTGTCCTTGGACTCGTCCCGGGTGGAGAGCTCGAGGTAGAAGTCGTCGAGGCCGAAGTCGCGCAGCAGGCTCGAGCACGAAGTTGAGCAGGTGCTTGACCTCGTCGGGTGCCTGCTCGGGCGTGACGTAGGAGTGCGAGTCGTCCTGGGTCATGCCGCGCACCCGGGTGAGGCCGTGGACCACGCCGGACTTCTCGAAGCGGTAGACCGATCCGAACTCGAACAGCCGCAGCGGCAGCTCGCGGTAGGACCGCCCGCGCGACCTGAAGATCAGGTTGTGCATCGGGCAGTTCATCGCCTTGAGGAAATAGTTCGGCTGCTCTCCATCTCCATCGGCGGGAACATCGTGTCCTCGAAGTAGGGCAGGTGACCGGAGGTGTGGAACAGGCCCTCCTTGCTGATGTGGGGCGTGCCGACGTACTGGAAGCCCTCCTCGATGTGCCGCTGGCGGACGTAGTCCTCCATCTCCCGCTTGATCACCCCACCCTTGGGGTGGAAGACCGCCATGCCCGAGCCGATCTCGTCGGGGAAGCTGAACAGGTCGAGCTCGCGGCCCAGCTTGCGGTGGTCGCGCTTCTCGGCCTCCTCCAGGCGGTGCAGGTAGTCGTCGAGCGCCTCCTTCGACTCCCACGCGGTGCCGTAGACGCGCTGCAGCTGCTTGTTCTTCTCGTCGCCGCGCCAGTACGCCGCCGCCGAGCGCATCAGCTTGAACGCCGGGATCCGCTTCGTGGTGGGTAGGTGCGGGCCGCGGCAGAGGTCCTTCCAGGCGACCTCGCCGTTGCGGTCGATGTTGTCGTAGATGGTCAGCTCGCCGGCGCCGACCTCCGCGCCTGCGCCCTCGGCTGCGTCGGCCGCCCCGCCCTTCAGCCCGATCAGCTCGATCTTGTAGGGCTCGTCGGCCAGCTCGACCAGCGCGTCGTCATCGGTGGTCACCCGGCGGGAGAACCGCTGGTTGTCCTTGATGATCTTGCGCATCCGGGTCTCGATCTTGGCGAGGTCGTCCGGGTTGAAGGGGGTCTCGACGTCGAAGTCGTAGTAGAAGCCGTCCTTGATCGGCGGACCGATGCCGAGCTTGGCGGCCGGGTAGAGGTCCTGCACGGCCTGGGCCAGCACGTGGGCGCAGGAGTGCCGCAGGATGTCGTGCCCGTCGCTGCTGTCGATCGCGACGCTCTCGACCTCGTCGCCGTCGGCCAGCTCGTAGGCGAGGTCCTTCAGGGCGCCGCCGACTCGAGCCGCGACGACGTCCGGCTGATCCTTGAACAGCTCCCAGGCCTTGGTGCCCGCTCCGACGGAGAGCGTGGTCGTCTCCTGGCCCTCGCGCGCGTCGGCGGGGAGAAGGACGACCTTGATGTCGGACACGGAGACCTCTTCGGGTACGGCGGAACGGCTGCCGCGGGCGCGGCGCCGTACGCCAAGGGTATCGACCGACCCGTGTGGACGCGCGGGAGTTGAGCCCTGCTGAAGGTCAGAGCCGGTCGAGCCTGATCTTCCCGATCCGACCGGGACCGTGGGAGCAGGCCTGACCCCAGGTCGGTACGACGCCTCGGCCGCACCCGACCCAGCCGTTCTCGAACCCGCGTGGCCTGCCCTTGACCCACATGCCCCACTCCTCGCCGAACACCGGGAACTTGAAGAAGCCGTTGCTGTCGGTCGTGTCGCTGGCGACGACGGTGCCGAGCGCGTCAGGCTCGCGGATGCTCACCTGGACCCCGCTGACGCGGTTGCCGTTGGCAGCGTTGACGACGACTCCGCTGACGAACGACGGCGCGTCGAGGGTCCGGCCGAGGTTGGTGCCGGAAGCGACGAGGGTCGCGTCGGCGAAGAACTCGTACTGCACGAAGCTCGGCTCGGTCCCGGGGTAGTCCGCGACGTACCCACCCTGGACCCGTGCGTTGCGGACGACCTCGACCCAGTAGTCGCCATCTGTCGTCGGTGACAGGGTGAAGTTGCCGGTGGCGTTGGTGGTCTCCGTGTCGACGACCGCGCCCGGCGTACCGCCGTCGTTCACGTGCAGACGCACCGTCGTACCCCCCACGGGGTCGTCGGTCGTGTAGTCGATCAGCTGGCCGGTGATCACCGCACCCGCGTGCGCCTGCGGCGGTGCGACGACGGCGAAGAGCGCCGCAACGGCGGCGAGGACGAAGACAGAGACGATGCGGCGCATGGCGAAACGCTACCGCCGCAGCGCGGCGAGGGGAGGGAAAACCCCACCCTCGGACCCACGGTCAACCCTCCTCGATCGCAGTGACGCCGGCGACGAGAGTCGTCCGCATGACTGCTCGACCCACACCTCCGTACCCGACCACGGGTCCCGCCGTGGCCGGCGCGCGCAGCTGCGCTGTAACACGCCGTTCGCCGCTCTGCCGGGGCCGTGGCGGCTGTAACACGCCGTTCGCCGATCTGGGAGAACGTTGACGTCGCTGGGAGACCGTTGCATCGGGGCCGAGGCAACGCCGACGTCCTGTCAGATCGGCGGACGTCGTGTCAGATCGGCGGACGTCGTGTCAGATCGGTGGACAGCGTGTTACATCACCGGCCGGCGATCGGCGATCGGCGAGGATGTCGCCATGAGCGCGCTCGAGGTGGTCCCGGTGGGCAGCGACGTGTTCCTCTGCCGCGGTCGGGACGTCAACTGGGTGCTCCTCCGGGAGGGCACGGACCTGACTCTCATCGACACCGGCTACCCGGCGTACGCACCGCTCGTCGAGGAGTCCGTACGCCGGATCGGCGGCCGGCCCGAGGACGTGCGCGGCATCCTCGTCACCCACGGTCACGTCGACCACATCGGCGGGCTCGGACACTTTCACCAGAAGTTCGGGACGCCTGTCTTCGCGCATCCGACCGAGGTCCCCCACGTCCGCCGCGACCACCTCGAGCAGGCGACACCGGCCCAGGTGCTGCGCAACTCCTATCGGCCGGGCGTTCTGTCCTGGTCGCTGCGCATCACTCGTGCAGGCGCGATGAAGGACGTCGCGTTCGCCGACGTACGACCGCTGACGCCCGGCGCGCCGATCGACCTCCCCGGCCTGCCGGTGCCCGGTGGCCACTGCCGGTCACACCAGCGGGCACACGGCCTACCTGGTGCAGTCCGTCGGCGCGGTGGCCACCGGCGACGCACTGTGCACGGCGCACGCGGTATCACCGACGGTCGGCCCGCAGCTGCTGGCCCTGATGTTCCAGCACGGCGACGACGTCGCCGGTCTGGCGCCGCTCGAGGACCTCGACGCCGACGTCGTCCTGCCCGGACACGGCCCGGTGCACCGGGGTCCGATCGGCGAGGCCGTCCGGACGGCGCGTGGGTCGGCCGGCTCGCGAACCTGGTGAGCGTCAGAAGTCGATGTCCTTGTCCGTGAAGGGGAGACCCTCGCCCTTGCCCCGCCCCCGCGACTCGCCGTCCGTGTGGACGATCTCGCGGAGCGCGATCGTCGACGTGATGGCCTTGTCGCCCTCGATGTAGCGGGCGAAGGACTCGGTCGACCCGTCGGGGGCGACAACGGTGCCCTCGACCGTGTAGCGAATCCGGTTGGGCCCGAGCTCCTCCTGGTCCGTCACCCGGGCGGCGACTGCGGCGCCGGTCGCGGAGCCACCGCCGAAGCTCCCGTCGGGGTTGAAGGTGAGCTCGTAGAGACCCGCGACCCCGTCGGCCGCAGGCGCGTCGAATGGCAGCTCGCGCCCGTCCGGCAGCGTGACCGTACCGGTCGCCGTTTCTTCGGAGAGATCGATCGCGAACTCGGCTCCGCCTTCTGAAGTGAGCTCCGCCCGGGCCCCGTCCGCGCTGCCCTCGGCATACTCGGCGATCTGACGCTCCGGCCCGTCGCACAGGTACGCCCGTACCCGTTCTCCGTCGGCGACGACCGCGACGAGCGCGTCGACCTCGGCCACTCGTCCGACGTAGTTGCCACCGATCAGGTCGGCTGGCGCCGCCTCCGGCCGCGCATCATCCTGCGATCCGCCACATGCGGCGAGGATGCCGGCGGCAAGGCAGGCGATGATGATCAGTAGTCGTTTCATGGCTGAGTATCCACAGTGCTGGCGGGTGTCCCCGAGAACGGCCGTCGACCACCGTCGACGATTGAGCTCACCGATCATGTGATGCCATGGGCCGCCGATTCTTGAAGATTTCGTGGAGATCTCCTGGACCGAGCCACGAGTAGTGCTGACCGTGGCGGGACCACGACCTAAGTTGGCCCGATGACATCGGTCAAGGAGTTCCAGGTCACCTTCGACTGCGCAGAGCCCGAGCGCGTCGCCCGCTTCTGGTGCGACGTGCTGGGGTACGTCGCACCGCCGGGGGTCGAGGAGGACAACGACGGTTCCTGGTCTGCGTGCGTCGATCCCACAGGCGTAGGCCCCCGCCTGTTCTTCCAGCGCGTCCCCGAGGGCAAAGTGGTCAAGAACCGGCTGCATCTCGACGTGCGCGTCGGCACTGGCCTGGTCGGCGCGGAGCGCCAGGCCACGCTCGAAGCCGAGGGAGACCGCCTGATTCCGCTGGGTGCGACACGTGTCCAACTGCTCGTTGCCGACGAGGAGAACGAGTCGTGCCTCGTCATGCAGGATGTCGAGGGCAACGAGTTCTGCCTGGACTGACGAGCCGCGAACGCGGGATCTGGGTGGGCGATACTGGGTTCGAACCAGTGACCTCTTCGGTGTGAACGAAGCGCGCTACCACTGCGCCAATCGCCCCCTGTGATGCGACGGAGACTTTAACGCATCACTTCCCGTCCGCCGGAATCAGGACCTCCGCCGGTCGAGGAGGTCACGCAGCGAGCCGCAGCCGCTGGTCGAGGAGGTCGCGCAGCGACCGTCACGAGACCAAGCCCCGCCGCTGGCCAGGAGGTCGCGCGGCGGCCTTCACGAGACCAAGCCCCGCCGCTGGTTGAGGTGCGAGCGAAGCGAGCCTCGAAACCAAGGCTCAGCGCCCGAGCAGCTCCGGCTCCCGCGAGCGCCAGGTCTCCATCGCGTCGCGGGTCACCGGCCCAGGCGCCTCGAGCTCGCGGTCGTCCCAGCGCGTCACGCCCTGCACGTCGCGGGTGGTCGAGACCAGGAAGATCTCGTCGGCACCCGCCGCGACCTCGATCGGTTCGTCGACCTCGACCCCGCCGAACCACTCCAGAACGAGCCGCCGGGTCACACCGGCGAGGCAGCCGCTGGCGAGCGTCGGGGTCCGCAGCTCACCGTCGACGACGTAGAAGACGTTGGAGCCGGTGCCCTCGCAGAGATGGCCCTGGAGGTTCGCGAAGACTGCCTCGGTTGCGCCCTTCTCCTGGGCGGCGGCAAGCGCGACCACGTTCTCGGCGTACGACGTGGTCTTCATGCCGGCCAGCGCCGCACGCTCGTTGCGCGGCCAGGGCACCGTCAGGACGGTCGTCGTCTCGGGGTTCTTCGTCATCGGCGACGCGGCCACGATCACGGTCGGGGCACCGCTCCCCCGCCCCGACCCCATCGGCGCCGGCCCCGCGGTGACGGTGATCCGCAACCGGCCGAGCGGCATCGGCTCGCCGTCGAGCACGGCCGCCACCCCGCGTCGTACGACCTCGACGTCGACGCCCTCGAGCCCGAGGCCCGCCGCCGACCGCCCCAGCCGCTCGAGGTGCAGACCGAGCGCGAACGGCTGCCCGTCGACGACCTTGACCGCCTCGAACACCGCATCGCCGACGGTCAGACCGTGGTCGGTGACCGGTACGGCGGGGGCGCTGGGGTCGGCCAGCAGCTCACCGTTGATCCACACTCGCATGTCCGCCACCCTACGGACGCACCCGATTTTGGTGGCGTTCGGAGGATCGGCTAGTGTTCTCACGCGCATCAACGGCACCGGTGAAATCCCGGCGCGGACGGTGTTTGCAGGCGGACGTAGCTCAGTTGGTAGAGCGCAACCTTGCCAAGGTTGAGGTCGCGAGTTCGAGCCTCGTCGTCCGCTCGGAGAGGTCAGACCCAGACCTCCACGGTGGGTTGGCCGAGAGGCGAGGCAACGGACTGCAAATCCGTCAACACGGGTTCAAATCCCGTACCCACCTCGACAACTCCACAGCTCCCTTAGGGCGATTGGCGCAGCGGTAGCGCGCTTCCTTGACACGGAAGAGGTCACTGGTTCAAACCCAGTATCGCCCACCACGTTTCCGCAGGTCAGAGGCGGTTTTGTTCAAACCGAATCTGAAGCGGGGAACATTCGGGGAACAAGGAGCGGCCAGTCTGGCCGCTCCTGTCCTGCTTTTGGCCCGCCGGTTGAGGTCTCTCGCCCGCTGGTTGAGGTGCGAGGCCGCCGCGGCCGAGCCTCGAAACCACCGGGCGCTGCCTTCACGGGCGCAGGCGATGATCCGTCGGGCGTTCGTGAGAGCTTCGCCGGCTGTGCGGATGGGCCGTCAGCAGGAGGTCCGCCATGTCGGCACGAACAACTCCGCGCGTGACTAGGGTTACTGCCGTGATCACGGGTGAACTGAAGAGCAAGATCGACCGCGTCTGGGACGCCTTCTGGTCCGGCGGCATCAGCAACCCGCTCGAGGTCATCGAGCAGATCACCTACCTGCTCTTCCTGCGCCGACTCGACGACCTGCAGACGATCGCGGAGAAGAAGGCGCGCATCACCGGAGGCGTGATCGAGGACGCCAAGTTCCTGCCCGGTCAGGACCACCTGCGGTGGAGCCGGTTCAAGAACCTCGACGCCGACGTCATGTACCAGACCGTCGCGACGCAGGTCTTCCCGTTCCTGCAGAAGTACGGCGAGCAGGTCGGCGGTGACGACTCGACGTACTCCGACCACATGAAGGACGCCCGGTTCACCATCCCGACCCCGGCGCTGCTGTCGAAGGTCGTCGACATGCTCGACACGATCCCGATGGAGAACCGGGACACGAACGGCGACCTGTACGAGTACATGCTCGGGAAGATCGCATCGGCCGGGCAGAACGGGCAGTTCCGCACCCCGCGGCACATCATCAAGCTGATGGTCGACATGACCGCGCCCGCAGCCGACCGACGAGATCTGCGACCCGGCCTGCGGCACCGCCGGCTTCCTGGTCGCCGCGAGCGAGTACATCCGCGAGCACCACCCGTCGGCGCTCACCGACGCCACCCAGCGCGCGCACTTCCACCGCTCGATGTTCCACGGCTACGACTTCGACAACGTCATGCTGCGGATCGGCTCGATGAACATGCTGCTGCACGGTGTCGAGTCACCCGACATCCGCTACCGCGACTCCCTGTCCGAGGGCGCCAGCGAGGACGCCGAGAAGTACACCCTGATCCTCGCCAACCCGCCGTTCGCCGGCTCGCTCGACTACGAGGCGACGTCGAAGGACCTGCAGCGGGTCGTGAAGACGAAGAAGACCGAGCTGCTCTTCCTCGCGCTCTTCCTCAAGCTGCTCAAGCCCGGCGGCCGGGCCGCGGTCATCGTCCCCGACGGCGTGCTGTTCGGCTCGTCGAAGGCGCACAAGGAGCTGCGCAAGATCCTGGTCGAGGACCAGAAGCTCGACGCCGTCGTGAAGCTGCCCTCCGGCGTCTTCCGGCCGTACGCCGGCGTCTCGACCGCGATCCTGTTCTTCACCAAGACCAACTCCGGCGGCACCGACGACGTCTGGTTCTACGACGTCCGCGCCGACGGCTTCTCCCTCGACGACAAGCGCAACCCGATCGAGGCCAACGACCTCCCCGACGTGCTCGCACGCTGGCAGAACGCTCGAGGCCGAGCAGGACCGCGCCCGGACCGAGCAGTCGTTCTGCGTGCCCAAGGCCGACATCGTCGCCCAGGGCTACGACCTCTCCCTCAACCGCTACAAGGAGATCGAGTACGACGAGGTCGAGCACCGCGCCCCGCTGGAGATCATCGCCGACATCGAGGCGCTCGACGACGAGATCGCCAAGGGGCTGGCCGAGCTGAAGGCGATGCTCTCGTGACGACTGTCGCCCTCGGCGACGTCGTCGACTTCTACAGCGGCGGAACGCCGCCGAAGTCGCGAGCCGACGTACTGGGACGGCGACGTCCCGTGGTTCAGCGCCAAGGACATGAAGCGGCCGCGACCTCGGCGACTCAGCGGACCACATCTCCGACGACGTGTTCGCAGACCACGTCGCTGCGCAAGCTTCCCGCCGGGACCATCGCGATCGGTCGTTCGACGGGATGATCCTCGCCCACACGGTCCCGATCTCGATTCTCGATGTCGACGCGGCGATCAACCAGGACCTGAAGGCGCTGATACCCAAGCGCGACTTCGACGCCTCGTACCTCGCCGCGATGCTGCGGGCGCAGCACGCCACGATCCTGTCCAAGGTCAGCGCCGCCGCACACGGCACGAAGAAGCTTCGAGTCGACGAGTGCTCGAGCAGATCGAGATCCCGCTTCCACCCGTGGCCGAGCAGCGCCGCATCGCCGCGATCCTCGACCACGCCGACGCCCTCCGCGCCAAGCGCCGCCAGGTCCTCGCCCACCTCGACTCCCTGACCCAGTCGATCTTCCACGACATGTTCGGCGACCCGGCAATGCGACCAGACACGTGCGATTCGGGATCGTGACTGATCCTGAGCGGGACGGTCGCAACCGTGCTCACGAGCGACTTCTCGCGGCGGACGTCGCCGTACTCGGGTCGTCAAGATCAGCGCGGTCACGAGCGGTCAGTTCGAGCCAGCTGACGTCGAAGCTCGCTGCCGCCGACTACGAGCAGCTGCCGCGCGATCACCGGTTCGCGCCGGGCGACATCCTGATCAGTCGCGCGAACGACGCGGAACGCGTCGGCGCAGTCGCGCACGTGACTCGACAGCCGGCGATCTCGCTCTGCACCGACAAGGTCTGGCGCATTCAGTGCCGACAGCTGAGCGAGCTTGACCCGACCTTCTTCACGCTGCTCCTCAGGCACCGCGATCGCAGCGCGATCACGCTGGTCGAGCGGCACAGGTGGCTCGATCAAGAACGTCTGAACAAGGCGAAGCATCGAGCGATCCTGTGCCGCCGCTCGCACTTCGCGACAGCGACCAGTTCGCTCGAGCGGGTCGAGCCGTGAGCGCCCAGCGCGCGGCCGTCTCGCGTGCACATGCGGCCGATGACGAACTCTTCGCCTCCCTCCAGTCCCGCGCCTTCCGAGGGGAGCTGTGACCGATGCCGGTTGAGATGAGGATGTGGCGGATCGACGGTGACGAGCCGCGACCGCTGACGACGGCCGTGCTGCCGAGCGAGACGGCCCTGGAGGACTTCTTGGCGCAGGATCCTTCCCTGCTCGGTATGCGCGCTGCTCGTCATCGGCCGCAGGTGCGCACGCCGTACGGGAAGTACATCGACCTGCTCGCGATCGACGCCGACGGCAACCTGCATGTCCTCGAACTCAAGCGCGACAAGACACCGCGCGACGTCGTTGCACAGGTCCTCGACTACGGCTCGTGGGTCGCCGACCCTGACCCGCGAGCAAGTCATCGACATCGCGTCCGACCATCTGTCGAGCCGTTCGAGGCCGCGTTCGAAGACGTCTTCGGCAGCGCGCCACCCGACGAGCTGAACGGCGAACTGCGAGCTCACCGTCGTAGCGACCGATCTGGACAGCAGCTCCGAGCGCATCGTCGACCTACCTGCGCGGATTTCGGCGTCCCGATCAACGCAGTGTTCTTCTCGTACCTCGAGGACGACGACCGCCGCTACCTCGCGCGATCGTGGCTTGCGACCTCCGACGAGGGGACTCCACGCCAACCGGCCGGCGCGAAGAAGGGCAAGCGCGCGCGTGGAACGGCTGGACTGGTACGTCTCGTTCGGCGGCGATCGGCCGTGGGAGGACGCGCGGAAGTTCGGCTTCGTGTCCGCTGGCGGCGGGACGTTCTACATCGCAGACGATGCGGACGCTGCCGAAGGTGCGCGCATCTGGGTCAACGTCCCGGGCACCGGATACGTCGCCGTCGGCAAGACGCTGGCGACCGCAGCACGCTTCGAGGACGCCAAGGTGCTGAGCGGCAGCACCTGGGTGCCACTCGCCGAGCAGGCGCTCACCGGCAACTACCGGCCATCGCTGGCGACACGAGAAGCGACGACGACGCCGAATGGGTCGTGCCTGTCGAGTGGCTGGACGCCAGCCCGAGGCCGACGCTTCTGGGAGAAGGGCATGTTCGCGAGCCAGCACAGCGCCTGCAAGCTCCGCCAGGAGTTCACGCTGGAGCGCCTCGCCGCTCACTTCGGGATCGACAGCGACGACTCGATGAGCAACTTCGACTTCGCCAGGACGAGCCTGCCGGCCGTCCATGCGGACTGCGTGCGTGCGGAGTCGTACCTGTCGAGCGATCCGGCGGCGGCGTGCTTCTACAGCCGCAGAGCGATCGAGCAGCTCGTCGGTCATCTGTACGACGTGATGGGCCTGCCGCGCGCCGTACCAGAACGACCTCGCGGCACGGATCAACGACGCTGCGTTCAAGGCCAAGGTGGGCACCGGGATCGCGCAGAAGCTCAACCTGATCCGCCGTGTTGGCAACACCGCCGCCCACGAGGGCCGGCCGATCCAGCCGCAGACCGCGCTGCAGGTGCTGCGCGAGCTCTTCCACGTCGTCGTGTTCGCGGCCTATCGCTACTCGGCGGACCCGCAGGGCGTGCCGACCAGCAAGCAGTTCGATCCGGCGATCGCCGCGAAGCTGGCTCCGCTGTCCCGTCAGGAGCTCGCCCAACTGGCGGCGAAGTTCAAGGCGCAGGACGAGGCCCATGCCAAGGCGCTCGCCGAACGTGACGACCTGGCGGCGGCGCAAGGACGCCGAGATCGCGGCGCTCAAGGCGCAGATCGCGGCCGCGCAGGCTGCAAACACCAAGCCGGATGACCACGACTACTCCGAGGCGGACACGCGTCGGCTGATCATCGATGTCCTGCTCGCCGAGGCCGGCTGGCTCCTCGAGGACGAGCGCGATCGCGAGTACCCGGTCACCGGCATGCCGAACAACGACGGCAAGGGATACGTCGACTACGTGCTGTGGGGCGCGGACGGACTTCCGCTCGCGGTCGTCGAGGCCAAGCGCACCACCAAGAGCCCCCAGGTCGGGCAGCAGCAGGCCAAGCTGTACGCCGACTGCCTCGAGGCCGAGTTCGGTCGCCGGCCCGTGATCTTCTACAGCAACGGCTACCAGCACTGGATCTGGGACGACGCCGCCTTCAGCGGCTCCGGGTATGCGCCGCGAGAGATCCAGGGCTTCTACACCCGCGGCGAGCTGGAGCTGATGATCCAGCGACGCCAGACCCGGCTCCCGCTGGCGGGAGCTGCGGTCGACAGCGACATCGTCGAGCGCTACTACCAGACCCGCGCGATCAAGGCGATCGGCGCGGCGTTCGACAAGCGCGAGCGCGAGGCGCTGCTGGTGATGGCGACCGGGTCAGGCAAGACGCGGACCGTGATCGCGCTGGTCGACCAGTTGATGAAGGCCAACTGGGTCAAGCGCGTGCTGTTCCTCGCCGACCGGACCGCGCTGGTCAACCAGGCCGTCAACGCGTTCAAGACCCACCTCCCGGGTGTCACGACGGTCAACCTGGTGACCGAGAAGGCGACCGACGGCCGGGTCTACGCGTCGACGTACCCGACGATCATGAACCTCATCAACGACGTCGACGACGGCAGTCGCCGCTTCGGTCCGGGCTACTTCGACCTGATCGTCATCGACGAGGCCCACCGGTCGGTCTACCAGAAGTACCGCGCCATCTTCGAATGGTTCGACTCCTACCTGGTCGGGCTGACCGCCACCCCCAAGGACGAGGTCGACCACAACACCTACCGGCTCTTCCACCTCGAGGACGGCGTCCCGACCGACGCGTACGGTCTCGACGAGGCGGTGGGCGACGGGTTCCTGGTGCCGCCGTTCGGCGTCTCCGTCGGCACCAAGTTCCTCCGCCAGGGCATCACCTACGACGAGCTCTCCGAGGAGGAGAAGGACGAGTGGGACGCCCTCGACTGGGGTGAGGACGGGCCTCCGGACGCGATCGACTCAGAGGAGCTCAACCGCTTCCTGTTCAACGAGGACACGGTCGACAAAGTGCTCGCCACCCTGATGACCGAGGGTCACAAGGTCGCGGGAGGCGACCGACTCGGCAAGACGATCGTCTTCGCCAAGAACCAGGCCCACGCCGAGTTCATCGAGAAGCGCTTCAACGTCGCCTACCCCGAGTACGGCGGCGAGTTCGCTCGCGTGATCACGTACCACACGACGTACGCGCAGAGTCTGATCGACAACTTCGCGCAAGCCGAGAAGGCACCGCACATCGCGATCAGCGTGGACATGCTCGACACCGGCATCGACGTGCCCGAGGTCGTCAACCTCGTCTTCTTCAAGATGGTGCGCTCGAAGTCGAAGTTCTGGCAGATGATCGGCCGCGGCACCCGCCTGCGTCCCGACCTGTTCGGACCCGGCGAGGACAAGAAGGACTTCTTCGTCTTCGACTTCTGCGGCAACCTCGACTACTTCAGCCAGGACCTCCCTGGGTCCGAGGGGTCACTGCAGAAGTCGCTCACCCAGCGTCTCTTCGAGTCGCGCCTCGGACTCGTCGTCGCGCTCGATGGCGCCGGTGCCGAACCGGAGCTGCGTGACTCCACGGTCGACTGGCTGCACGAGATCGTCGCCGGCATGAATCTCGACAACTTCCTGGTGCGAGCACATCGCCAGCAGGTCGAGAAGTGGGCCGGCCGGGATGCGTGGGCCTCGGTGTCGAAGGAGGACGCGACAGAGATCCTCGAGCACCTCGCTGGGCTGCCCTCGACCGTCCGCGATCCCGACGAGGACGCCAAGCGGTTCGACCTGCTGGTGCTTCGGCGACAGCTCGCCCAGCTCGAGGGCGACGCCATCGCGGCCGAACGGATCCGGGAGACGATCCAGGCGATCGCGACCGCGCTCCTGCCGAAGAAGAACATCCCCTCGGTCGCGGAGCAGCTCACGCTCATCGACGAG
The DNA here is from genome assembly GCA_963766035.1 of uncultured Actinomycetota bacterium. GTDB lineage: Bacteria > Actinomycetota > Actinomycetes > Propionibacteriales > Nocardioidaceae > Nocardioides. The sequence goes on from CAVXYP010000014.1 coordinate 534,145, forward strand.
GTCGCCGGCGAGGAGTGGTGGGTCGACGTCACCCTGCCGATGCTCGAGGTCATGCGGCTCCGGCTGCGCGGCCTGATCCGGTTCGTCGAGAAGACAAGGCAGAACCCGGTCTACACCGACTTCGAGGACACCCTCGAGGACTCGACGCTGGTCGACCTGCCGCAGGTGACCTCCGGGATGAACTGGCAACGGTTCCGTGCCAAGGCGCAGGCCTACCTGAAGGAGCACGAGGACCACGTCGCGCTTCAGCGGCTGCGCCGCAACAAGCAACTCACGCCCGAAGACCTCGACTCACTCGCGGAGATGCTGATCGCCTCCAGCGGTGACCAGCAGGTCGACCTCGCCTGGGTCACCGAGCGCGCCGGCGCCCTCGGTCCGTTCATCCGCTCGCTCGTCGGGCTCGACCGCGCTGCGGCGAACGAGGCCTTTGCGAACTACCTTGACGACACGAAGTTCTCCGTCGACCAGGTCCGGTTCGTCTCGCTGATCGTCGACGAGCTCACCGCCAACGGGATCATGGAGCCGGCCCGCCTCTACGAGTCGCCGTACGTCGACCACGGGCACGTCGACGTGATCTTCCCGAACGACTTCGAGGTCATCGTCGACATCCTGCGCGACGTCAACGCCCACGCCCTCCCAACGGATGTTGCTTAGTTCGCGAGTGGCCGTCACACGTTGAGGACGGCTTGTGCGGTTTTCGAGCAGGCTGCGCATCAGGCATGACTGCCGAATTAAGAACTGCCAAAGGTGAGCGACCACCAAGCCCCATGGGGTCTGCGCTCCAAAGTACTGCTTTACCACCCACAAAGAACTCCGCAATCGACCGACGGGTCGGACGGTGAGGATGCGATGGCGCGGTCGAGCAACCCGATGCCGGGGGCATAGCGTCGAACGGTCTCGCCGAGTCGGTCGATGACCCATCGCTGGCGAGAAGGAGCCCCGCCTGCACGGTGCTTCTCGATCGGCTGTGTCAGGTCGGCGCGCTGTTAGGAAAGTCGGGAGAGATATCGATGTTGAAAAGCTCGGCAGCGTCCCAGAACTGGACGATGTGACGTGCGAAAAAGTCGGCCCTCCCGAGCAGGTTCATGACGTCCCCACCTGCCGGAAAATCGATGAACGACCCCTTTGAACGGAAACCGATCAGTACCGAACTGCATCTCGACTGGAGCTGCTTGGCCATCGCAAAGTCGTCAGTCCGTTCCCGCCTGCGCCAACAGCTAGTGACGTAGAAGCATTGCCGCGGTCGAGGCCAAGGATGTCGGCGTATTGGGCGTCAATCAGTGAGCAGTCGGCGCCCGAATCGACCAGGCCCACGAGCCGGACGCTCTTCGCTCCATGCCACAGTCGGATCTCGACGTAGGGGAGGGTCTTGCCTGAAGGCGTGACTGAGTATTCGTGCCAGGGCATGGCGGCTTCAGAAGAAGGCAACGCGCTCGGGATTGCGGGCGACATGGAAGACCAGCGGGTCGGTATGCCCGGCCGCCAAGGCACTTTCGATCGCTTCGGCAGCTGTCGCCCCAGAGCCAACGACCTGCTGAAGGTCAACGGCAACCGACTCGCCGATGTGCTGCGCGAGCTGCTCGGCTAGCGCTCGTTCGATCACAGGTGGCGCGGTCGATTGCTCGTCAGTCACGGTGCTCCTTTCAGTCCTGCGGGGACTCGTCGTCGACGGAGGCAGTCCGATTCTCCGCTTCGGCCGACATTACGCCAGTGAAGCTGAGGTACGCGACCGTGAAGATTTCGTCGAGGGCAGCAGCCGTCGCGGGCGTCAACTTCGGGTCATCCCGCAGTGACTCGCGTACGACTCCAAGTGCGGCTCGTGACGGCTTCACCTGCGCGGTCCCACCCGTATCGAGGCTCCGCACAAAGGTTTCTGCGGGTAGACCAAGCCAGCCGAGCAACTTCCAGAACGTGTCCATGTCGGGCCTGCTACCCCGTGACATGCGCGAAAAGGTCGATGCAGACAGGTTGAGATGACGACCCAGTTCACGCCAACTCAGCCCTTCGTCACGCCTGCGTCGCTCGACCGCGGCCACGAATGCCTTGTCGTCGAACTGCACGGTTGCACTGTAGCAACACTGTTCCGCCCTGGCATCACTAACAAGCATGATGCTAGACTGCAACACACGATCGAGAAGCGCAACAGACGAAGGCGGTCCCAGTGATTACTTTGCACATCAATCGTCAGATGGTGCGTACCGACGCAACCAAACTTACCGGCGCGGAGATCTTGGCGCTGGCGGGGATCGGCGCCGACCACGATCTCTTCTTGCTTCAGGGCGAGGGGGACCGGATGGGCGGGACTCCGGTGGGGCTGGATGCGCCGTTTGCATTAAAGTCTGGTCAGCACTTCCGCGCGATTCCCGGTAACTGAAACTTCGGGTGATGCTGCCAGCAAGGCTCGAGGATGAGGTCGAAGAACTGAGAGCGCGAGGCCTCACGGTAGACATCGAGCCCGACGACTCGAGGTACTACGTCATCGTCCGTGACTACGAGTTGCCGCCCGGGTACCAGCCCGATCGGACGGATGTGATGGTGATGGCCGACTTCCAGTATCCACTCTTAGTGCTCGACATGTTCTGGACATTTCCAGAGGTGCGGTGCACTTCCGGCGCGCTCCCCCAAAACGCCGATCAGTACGGCGTGTTCGCTGGGATCAACTGGTAGCGATGGAGTTACCACTACGAGTGGAGACCAGCGCACCACTCGCTGTTGACTCACCTGGACGTATTCGACGCCAAACTGGCGACCGCGTCGCGAAGCCTGCGGCAGATCTGGACGCCGCTGCCGGGCTCGGTGGTCCGAATGCGGAGCTTGCTGCCGCGCGCGACGTGTTCCCTGCGTCGACGTGGCGTGAGTTGAGTGCGCAGATGACTGATCGCTCTCCGTCAGAGCACGGCCTCTTTCTCCTCGGGACACTCGGTCGTGGACCTCACGGGGTCAGGCTCATGATCTCGGGGTCTGTAACTCCGAATGAGGGCGACTTTGAAATTCGAGACGGGCACGCACTGCGTCCGACCGGGCAGTACGTTTCGCGCGCGGTGGGTGAGGCCCTGGCTGACAAGGCGTCGTTGGTTTTTGTGCACTCTCACCCTAATGTTCGGCATCCATCGAACCTAAGCCGCGTTGACGTCGAGACGTCCGATGCGTGGGCCGCAACATTTGTGCCACTCCTGGACTCACCGTTTGCCTCTCTGGTTTGGACACCCCTGGGCATGGAGGGCGTCGTTTACGATGCGGACCTCGCAAGGATTCCGGCTCGAGTGGAGGCCGTCGGTGAGCGCCGACGGCAGGTCCTGTCCCTCACCAGATGGTCCAGATCAATCGACGAGGATCTTGACGACCGTCAGACTCGCGCACTCGGCGATCTTGGCAATGATGTGCTGCGTGGCCTACAAGTCGCCGTTGTCGGCGCCGGAGGCACCGGATCGGCGCTGTGCGACCAGCTAGCTCGTATGGGGGTCGCACGGATCCTCGTCATCGATGATGATGTATTGGACACCGCGTCAAATCTCCGGCGGGTTATTGGCGCGACTATTGAGGATCTCGCGCAAGGACGGCCCAAGGTTGATGTCGTCGCCGAGCACCTGAAGTCGCTTGCCCTCGGCGCTGTCGTTGACGGCAAGCGTGGTGACATCCGCGACGACGGTGTTGCGCTGGACTTACTCGACGTCGATGTCATCGTCAATACGAGCGATACGCATTCGTCTCGCGCGGTGCTGAATCAGATGGCTCAGCAGTATGGCATCGCGCTCATCGACTCCGGCTGCGCGGTTGGAACCGGCCTTCATGGAGTCACGGGCATGCCAGCCGAGATCCGTGCGGTTCTACCTGACGGTCCGTGCCTGTGGTGCCTTGGCGTTCTCGATCCGGGACGGATCAGATCCGAGAATCTCCCGCCCGAGATGGCAGCGAGCGAACTGGACGAGGGATACGGGGCGGATCCCGGACGTCCGGCGCCGAGCCTTGCAGCCCTAAACGGTTTCGCGGCGTCGCTGGCGGCGCTGTGCCTCCTTAGATTGCACTCCAGGTCCGGACTGCCAGGTATCAGCGTGATCGTCGACGGCTGGAGTTGGTATACCCAGGAAGCATCCGCTTCGATTGGGTGCGTTGCCGATTGCGAACACTGGCGGATGAGGGGCGACCTTGTCCGCCGCCCAACCCGGCACGGCGTCGAAAGGTAGCGCCGGGCCAGGGCCATTCCGACATGACGGCCATGCACCCGGAACAGTCTTCATCGCAGTTGTCGCGCGTTATGGACGACGTCTGAGATGTCTGTCTTTGGGCGTCTCTTTCCCCGCCGACATGAGCCTGCAAGTCGGCGGCGCGGACCTGAAACGCCCCTGGCGCTCAGTGCGAAGAATCAAAGGATGACGTGTGCTCCGCAACCTGGACGAACAGGCCTGAATGCAGGCTCAAGCGCGCGAAGGCAAAGCCCGACATCGCCACACTTTGACGACAACTGACGAGCCCCAAACCCGACCGCCGACCGACGGCTCAACGGGCTTCAAAACAAGCGGCACGCATGCTACGAAGGTCCGTAGATCGGTCCGCCCACTTGGGCGGGCCGAGCGTCATTTCAAGGCTAGATGACGAGGACTGACGGGCGGTGACGAAGCGTGCACGGCGGGGTCAAGTTCTACCGCGGCTCGGCGGCCGCGGCCCGGTCCTACGTGGAGGCGGACCGTTCCCGGGTCGACGACTACTACCTCGCAGAAGGCACCGGCGTCGCGACCCGGTACGTCGCCACCGATCCCCCTGCGACGGAGGGACACGAGGGCGTTGCCGCAGTTCAGGAAGGGGGAACACTGGACGGCGACGCCTACGAGTGGTGGGTCGCCGGATACGACACGAAGGGGCAGGCCAAGGGCCGGCTGCGCACCGATGAGCGGGGGCTGCGGTTCGTCGAGGTCGTGGTCAACGGTCCGAAGACCTGGTCGTTGGCAGCTGCGCTGCATCCGGAGATCGCCGCCGCGTACGACGCCGCCCAGGAGCGCGCCGCGGTCGAGATCATCGGCTGGCTGGCCGAGCACGCCACCACCCGGGTCGGGCCGCGGGACGGCCAGGTGCAGGTGCCGGTCGAGAAGCTCGAGGCGGCGGTGGTGCGGCACTACACCTCCCGCGCAGGGGACCCGCACCGTCACCTCCACCTGCAGATCAACGCCCGCGTCTTCGCCGCCGGCAAGTGGCGCGGCCTGCACTCGGTCGGCGTGGTCGACTCCATCGAGGCGATCAACGGGATCGGGCACGCCGCCGTCGCCTGCGATCCCGAGTTCCGGCAAGCCCTCGCCACCCACGGCTACACCCTCGACGCCGCCACCGGCGAGGTGACCCAGCTCGCGCCGTACTCAGGTGCCTTCAGCGCCCGCGCCGCACAGATCACCCGGAACATCGACCGATACGAGGCCGAATGGCGCGCCGAGCACCCCGGGCAGGAGCCAGGCCCGGCGTTGCGGCGCGCCTGGGACCGTCGCGCCTGGGCCAAGGCCCGACCGGACAAGGTCGTGCCCACGGACGGCACCGAGCTCCGCCGCCGCTGGGTCGAGGAACTCGGTGAGCTCGGCTTCACTCCCCCGGCCGGCTCACAGCAACACGCCGGTACGGCGATCGGCAGGGTCAACCGGGATGCGGTGGCCGACCTCGTCCTGACTCGGCTGGGTGCACGCCGGTCGAGCTGGAACGCCGCCGACATCCGCGGCGAGGTCGAACGGATCATCGCGTCGGTGGACATCGTCGCCACGGCCGCGGTACGACGTGAGCTCGCCGAGGACCTGACCGATCGGACCGTCGGGCGATGCGAGCCGTTGCTGGAGCGCGACGACGTACCCGAACACGTGCGTGCACTCACCTCACGTGAGGTGCTCGACGTCGAGGCCGACCTCGTCGCCCGCCTGGTCGCGCGCGCCGAGCACGACGGCGCACCCGACCGGGTCGGCCACGTCATTGCCGGGCTCCGGCTGGACGCTGCCCAGCGGGAGGTCGTGGCCGGGTTGGCCGGCACGCACCGATTGGTGGTGATCGAGGGCGCTGCCGGTGCCGGGAAGACCACCACTCTGGCCGCTGCGCGCGAGCTGTTGGAGCGACAGCACCGGCGGCTGGTCGTGGTCACCCCCACCCTGAAGGCGGCCCGGGTCGCCGAGCAGCAGGTCGGCACCGACGCGTTCTCAGCAGCGTGGCTGATCCACCAGCACGGCTACCGATGGAGCGACGACGGCGACTGGTCCCGCGTCCAGGCCCAACCCGACGCTCGGGCCCGGCTGCTGCCCGGCGACGTACTCCTCGTCGACGAGGCCGGCATGCTCGACCAGGACACCGCCCGCGCCCTGCTCACGATCGCCGACCAAGCCCACGCGCGGGTCGCGTTCCTCGGTGACCGGCACCAGCTGCCCGCCGTCGGTCGCGGCGGCGTCCTCGACCACGCCGCCCGCTGGGCACGACCCGAGGCCTCGCTGACGCTCGAGACCGTGCACCGCTTCGCCGACCCGGAGTACGCCGAACTCAGCCTGCTCATGCGCACCGGTGAACGCAGCGGTGAGGTGTTCGACGCGCTGGTCCGGCGCGGTGAGGTCGTGGTCCACGCCTCCGAGGTCGAGCGGCTCGCGGCGCTCACCACCTCGCCCACCACAGGAGAGGAGATCATCATCGCCGACACCCGCGAGCAGGTCAGCGCCGTCAACGCGTCCATCCGGGACCAACGCCTCCTCACCGGACAGTCGACTCCGACAGGTTCAGTCACGACGGCTGCCGGTGAGCGGCTCGGGCCCGGTGACCGGATCGCCACCCGCCGCAACAACCGGAGCTCGGCGTCGCCAACCGCGACTGCTGGACAGTGACCGGACTCGACCACGACGGCAATCTCCATGTACGCGGGCGCGCCGGCGACCGCGTGTTGCCTGCGCCGTACGTCCGCGAGCACGTCGAGCTCGCCTACGCCACCACCGTCCACGGCGCCCAAGGCGAGACAGTCCGTACCGCTCACCTCCTCGTCGGCGAGACCACCGGCGCCGCCGCGGCGTACGTCGGCATGACCCGCGGCCGCGACCGCAACGTCGCCCACCTGGTCGCCGACAACCTCGACGACGCCCGGTCGCAATGGATCGAGGTCTTCAACCGCGACCGGGCCGACCTCGGCCCCGCCCACGCCGCCCGCCTCGCCGCCGACGACATCGACCGCTACGGACCACGGGCACGACCGAGACGTGCGCCTACCGGCACGGCTGCCCTGCAGGCCGCAGCACTCCGCGGACCCGGCCCGCGGCGACCCGGAGACCCGATCCCCGGTCCAAGGTCGGCGCCGGACCGGGGGTCGGCATCGGCTTCTGAGGTCGCCCTGGGAGAGCCGCCGCCGGTGAATTTTGGCGTATCTGTCCGATCCGGTGCGCGCGCCGTTGCTCTTCCCTGCACGAGGAGTCGCACCAACGGAACGAATCCAGCCGACGACACGATGCGGACAAAACTGATCGACGAACTCTCGGGGGATGCCCGTGACCTGCGCAAACACCGCGTACCCCCACCGAATCCGACCCGCAGGAGGTACGGAAGCCGGTAATGTTCCCCCGGCATGGTCAGGTCACCCCAACCATCGACATCCACGATCCGTTCGCGACTGATACGGCCGGATTGATCGCCCCCGGCACCGCGATGGACCTAGGTGACCAGGAGATAGCAAAGGAGTGACCCGTGCAGCCCATCCATATCCCGGCCGAGTGGAACGACAGCGGCCTGCTCACCTTTCCTTTGATGCCCTGCTGCTTTTTTCTCCCCGCGCGACGTTGCGCACCAGCCCGAACATCAGTTCGCCTCGCGGGCATGTGTCGTCCAGATCTTGCTGCCTGTGCACACCAGGTCGTCACCGTCGTCGACCGCGGCCATCGTCAGCGACGCCAGGTCCGATCCGGATTCCGGTTCGGAGTAGCCCTGGCAGAAGAACACCTCGCCGGTGAGGATGCGGGCAGGAAGAAGTCCTTCTGCGCGTCGGTGCCGAAGGCGATGATCGCGTGCGAACCATCCGGATCCCCGTCGGGGACAGGGAGGGAGCGCCCGCCAGGGTGGATTCCCGGCTGAAGATGTAGTGCTGCGTCAGGCTCCAGTCGCAGCCGCCGTGTTCGAGGGCCACGCGGGGGCGGCCCAGCCGCGCTCATGCAGGATCTGCTGCCACTGCATGCTCGCGTCGTGGTCGGCGTACACGCTTGTCATGAGGCGGCCCGCCGTGCGCAGCTCCGGTGTCAGCTTCTCGTCGAGGAAGCTGCGCACCTCGTCTCGAAAGGCGGTGTCAGCATCCGACCACTGCAGGTCCATGGAGTCCCCTCTGCTTGGTGAGCACATAGTAAACCTAGTTACTCAACTGGAGGTAATCGACGTCCGCGAACGCGGACGCCACTCGCCGATGGCCGATTAATTGTTGACCGGTGCGCGACCCATTGCTGTCTCGGACATTTGTGTTGTTGCCATAATCGTCGGGAGCAATTACTTGCAGTCGAAATTACCGAGTATGAGTGCGTTTTATTCGAGAATATTCGATGTTGGCAATTGTGCATTGAATAGCTATGGATTCATCTCACGGGCCGCGCATAGTTTGCACAGGTAATGATCAAGCCGTCGAGAAATACGCGGGAGCGTCGTCAGCGGACCGGCGCTGCGGAGAAGTGCACCGGAATTCGCCGCTGTGCGAGCAGCGCCTCCATCGCATCGCCTGCCACCGGCCGGGACAGCAGGAAGCCCTGCGCCCGGTGGCAGCCGTGCCGCAGCAGGGTCAGTGCGGCCTCCTCGGTCTCGACGCCCTCGGCGACGAGTTCGAGACCGAACGATTCGGCCAGCGCGATGACGGCGCGCACGATCGCGAGATCGCCGGGGTTCGTGCCGAGCTCGCGCACGAAGCTCTTGTCGATCTTGAGCGTGTCGACCGCACGACTTCAGGTGCGACAGCACGCTGTAGCCGGTGCCGAAGTCGTCGATGGCGATCTGGACGCCGACCTCCTTGAGGCCAGCAAGGGTGATCCGCGTCGTCTCGATGTCCTGGACGACCACGCTTTCGGTGATCTCGAGGCATACCGAACCGCCGTCGAGGCCGAACTCGTCGATGATGCTTGCGACCGTCTCGACGAAACCCTCCGTGACCAGCTGCACAGGGGAGACGTTGATGCGCAGCACCGCGTCAGGCCAATCCCCTTCGACCGCCACTTGCGGAACTCGCTGCAGGCGGCGCGCATCACCATCGGCCCAGCTCGCCCGCGAAGTTGATCGACTCGGCCATGCCGATGAACGCGTTGGGGGACAGCAGCCCCCGGGTCGGGTGCTGCCAGCGGACCAGCGCCTCGAAGGCGAGGATCTCGCCCGTGCGCATATCGACCTCGGGCAGGTAGTGCAGGATCAGGGCGCCGTTCTCGATCGCGCTCTGCAGGTGCAGCTCGATGTCGTTGCGGAACTCGCCCTTGAGCGACATGTCGTCGGAGAACACGGCGATCTTGTTTCCGCCGCCGCCCTTCGCCGCGAGCAGCGCCTGGTCGGCGCGGCGTAGGAGATCGGAGGGGTGTCGCGACCCGGCACACCGACGCGGCACCGATGCTCACCGTGCGGGTGAGCATCTCGCCGTCGATGGACACCCGCTCGCGAAGCGTGGCCTGCAACCGGTTGGCGAGGGTCTCGGCCCCGGCGGCGGACATCGGGCCCACCGGGACGACGACGAACTCGTCGCCGCCGAGTCGGGCGATCAGGTTGGGGCCTCGACGCCTCCCTCGAGCCGCTTGGCGAAAACGCGGATGAACCAGTCGCCCGCGGTGTGGCCCAGATAGTCGTTGATGGCCTTCAGCCGGTCCAGGTCGAGGAACAACGCGGAGACCGGGCCCGGCTGTCCCGGCGCCAACCTCTCGTCGAGGTGGGCGATCAGGGCGCGTCGGTTGTGAGGCCGGTCAGGTCGCGTGCTCGGCGAGAAAGCGGAGCTGGTCCTCTGCCACGATTCGCGCCTGCAGCTGTGCGAACAGCGATGCGATCGCCTTGAGGGCATTGAGCTCTTGGGCATCCAGTCGCGGTTGCCGATCTTGACGAAGCCCAGACAGCCCGTGGTGACGTCGCCCGAGAGCATCGGCACACCGCCATCGTCACCCCGGGAATGTTGGTGGCCGCCTCGATGGTCTTCTGATATTCGTCGGTCGCAGGCTCCGGACGGAAGACCAGGATCTCTTTCGCGGTCTCGGCGGCGGCGAAGACAGGGTCCGCGTCGGCGAAGTACACGGTCCCGATCGGATCGGGGTCGGGGATCTCCGGGCGGAGCGGCCACTCGGCAATCAAGATCGTCGCGTGGACGTCGTGGTCGTTGTACCGCAGGAAGCTGAAGTCGACACCGAAATGGCCGACCAGCTGGCCGAGCACGCGCTGGCTGACCGTC